>CAVRPM010000009.1:0-125444 GCA_963723145.1 uncultured Chloroflexia bacterium | reverse complement strand
GCGTAGCGCAGCCCGGCTAGCGCGCACGGTTCGGGACCGTGAGGTCGAGGGTTCAAATCCCTCCGCCCCGACACTTTGACATAAAAAAAGACCCATTTTGTGACAATTTATTCACAAGTTGGGTTTTTTTATATAAATATACGATCTATATTATTATGATATTTTATTGCTTATTGGCAGAATTATTTTTAATACGCGACTAATTCACCACAGCGATGACACCTCTTTGTGTCAACAATGTAGGAATTAGTAGGGAAAGCATGTATTTTCAATTGATTATCATAAAGCACTACTCTAATAGCATCCTCAGGCTGTCTGAAAATTCCATTTACATAGGTAAATCCAGTATTTTTACCAGCAACCCAAATCAGGTTTTTACGCCCACTATCATCAATTTCTAGACATCCTGATCCTGAAGTATTCCCAACATAAGTTGCATAAGTGCTATATGCTGGATCATCAAATACTGATAACGAACCACCATAATAGGTTGGAATAGTATGCTTGATAAACTTTGCTAATTGGTATTCTGTTCCCGTAAGGTCAGCTGGATTTTGTACATTCATCCAACCCAATTCGCCTGAACATTTATGACAATAATATTCGCTCATAACTTCTCCCTTCCCCGACTATTTCAAAATTATATTAATAAGCGAGATATATTTTTGGCAAATATTTTTTTAGGACTTTTTATTCGTTTAAATATGATATCTCTGATTTCGTTATTGGATAACTTACTATAATACTTGAATGTTGTACCAGGATATTCATGCCCCGTGGTTTAAGGGGATGCATGGAATTTTTCAAAGGTATTTGAGTAATTCACAGCATAATTTCTATGTCCACGTAATTTACGCCATTTAAGCTTTTTTATTAACCTTGTATATTTACTATTTATTTTGACAAATAAACAAGATACCCTTTAGCAAATTCAGGGAGTGGTTTATATTGGTAAGACAAATATTTTTCTGAAATACATCCAAATAAGATGACTTCCAACCCTTCAGATCATAAATTTAGTTTTTAGCGGAAGGCATCGTTATCTGAAATATAATACTTAACAGAACACACTATCACAGGTGAAACATGAAAGCTTTCCTTGCCACTGCCCCAGAAACATTTGAACTGGTTGAACTGCCAATACCCGTTCCCGGTGCGCATGAAGTGCTGGTTAAAACCAGAGCGGTCGGGATCTGCGGTTCGGATATTCATCTTTACCGCGGCGACCACCCGTATACCACTTACCCGATGATCTTCGGGCATGAAGCCAGCGGGACCATTGAAGCGCTCGGACAAGAGGTTGAAGGATTGAAAACCGGCGACGCGGTGGTGCTTGAGCCCTTGATCCCTTGCGGCAAGTGCTACCCCTGCTCCATCGGGCGGAGAAACTGCTGTTCCAATATGAAAACAGTGGGCGTGACCACCAACGGCGCCCTGGCAGAATATTTCGCGGTGCCTGATTTCTGCATCCACAAACTTCCCGAGAATCTTTCATATCCTCTGGCTGCCCTGGCAGAACCGTTTTCAATCGGGTTCCAGGCTGCATCGCGGGGAAAGGTTGAAAAGACAGACCAGGCGGTGATCATCGGTTCCGGCACCATCGGACTGACGATCATGTCTGCCGCGAAAGAGGCGGGCGCGCAGGTGATGATCAGCGATGTGATGGATTTCGAGGCTGGGAATCGCAAAAAGGATGGGCGCGGACGCAGCAGTCAACAGCCAAAAGGAAGCCTTAATCGAACAGGTGATGGAATGGACACAGGGCAGAGGCGCCAGTGTGGTGATTGAGGCCGTTGGTTTGCCCGCGACAATTGAGAGCACCATCGGTCTTGCCGCAGATGCCGGCAGGATCGTCATTGCAGGCGTGACCAAAGAAAAATTCACAATGCGGGGAGTGGACGTAACCAAAAAAGAATTGACGATTTACGGCTCGCGCAACAACCTGGGAAAATTCGGCGAAGCGATCCGGTTTATCAGCACAAGACCTGAACGCGCAGCACAACTGATCACCCAGACATTCGCATTCAGGGACACAACCGCCGCCTTTAAAACCGCCAATGAGAAACCAGGGGAGACGTGCAAAGTGATGATTGATTTCGAATAACAGGAAAATAAAAATGGTATCTATTAACTGGTCTTTTTTATGTGATTACGCATTTGTGGATGAGAAAGGTCGCGCTTCCATCATACGCACTTTTACATTTATCCACACCAAGCAGCTCCCCTTACGCTACCCCCAGCTTTACCTGGCTCTGGAAATACTATCCGACAAGGGGGAGAACTTCTCACTGGGCGCGGTAATCACCTCGCCCTCCGGCAAGATAATCGCGAAAATCGATATCAATCATAAAGGCAGCGGGGTTATTGAAGGCACAGCGGAAAAAAGCATTCTGCCGATCGGTTTCTTTAACCTGCATTTTACAGAACCCGGCGAGCACCATATCGAGATACTGGTCAACGGCACAAGCGTTCATTATCTGCCTTTAATGATCATTTCAGACCAAAAAGAGCAGGCGCTGCCGACAAACTGAAAATAAGAATAAATAAACATTTCCTACCCTCACCTTTAGGCGGGTAATTGCATTTGCCAAACACAGAAATTTGGCCGGTTAAAACAGCTTACCGATTAATTCAGGCAGCCTGATGAGATTAATCGCGTTGTAAACCAGCATTAACGCCAGCAGGATGTTAAAAGCTTTTCCGATGGCAGGCTGCGCGAGCCGGGTTTTGACCGCCGAACCAAACAAGACCCAGGATGAATTGATCAGATATGCGCGAAAACCAAGCAGCAGCGCTGAAAATACCAGCCACAAAGTCATGCCGGCCAAAGGCAAAAGGTAAGTAGTATAGAGCGTCAGTCCAAAAAGCATGGCTTTGGGGTTCAAATACTGAAGAATAAAACCATCCCTGAATTTGAGCGGTTTGCAATCTTCCCCATTGTTTGCATATGACGCGCTAAGCGTTGTGTAAGCCAGCCAGAGAATATACGCTGCGCCGCCATAGCGCAGGATATTTTCAAATTTCGGAAAAAAAGTCAACAAAGCGGAAGAAAGGATTCCGATGACAAGCATTAAGATAAATAAACCCACTGTAATCCCTATGATGTAATCGACAGACTTGCGGTAGCCGTGCTGAACGCCCATCGAAGCGCAGGACAGGTTATTGGGCCCGGGCGACAACGTGGTTATCGCCAAGAAAGAAAGCAGCGGTATCCAATCTAAAGCAGGCATGCAGTTCTCGAAGCCTTGGGCAGAAAATTTATTCCTGAATTTTATCATCATTAATTAATCAGCCTTTCGGGATAATTAACTCTTTCATGTAATTTCAAGTTACTTTAATTTAAAGGATTATCTGAGGCAAAAGCTGACATTACTTTTCGACACAACCTGGCATGGTCTCTTCAACCGGGAAATACTCCAGTTTATCTTCGCGGTAGGAGTAATAAGACTGGTCTTTAAGCAGCCCAAGCTTGCCCGAGAAGAACTGATCGGAGATGATTCTGAAGGTGTTAATCGGCGTGACCGACGGGTAAAAACTTGAATAATCCCGCCCGGGCAAATACACTGCGTTAAGTATAGCCATGCGGCCGTTCAGATCTTCATTTTCCTGAATGCCATGATCGCCCTGGATGATAATGATGGCATTTCCCTGTTTGTCTTGAATGAGCCGGTTAATAAATGTGACCATCCTGCGGTTCAGATATTCAACCTGCTTCACGTAACCCAATCTGTCATAAGCCTGGTTGACCGCCGCAAAATATTTATCGCGATAGAACGCATCCTCCTGGATAAAATCACCGTTTGGTTCAAAGACGTAAGGACCGTGCGGTTTCTCGATGTGCGCAAAAACAAACTTGGGTGACGCAAGGGAAATGGACTCATCCAGGCTGTCCAGAAGATACTGCTGCTGGAAATAATGGTCCTTCACCGAGCTGGCCGCCAGCGAGCTGACCCCCCGCAAAAACCGGGGGCTGAGGTCTTTGAAGATTCTCAAAGCGGAATTATCTATAAAGGCCGATTCGATCGGGAAAAGGTAGGGATTCAAAATTGGTTTAATCTTAAAAGCGTAAAACTTATCCGCATCGGAGAAATCCCAGTGGACATTGTCAAAAGAGACAATCGTGTAACCTTTCTGCTCTAAATTATTTCTGAACTGGCTGTGAACCAGCGCATCCTTTAACGAATCTTCTGTCAAGGTCCCGCTTGTATAGGAATCCTGAACATAGGACATATTGAGGGTTGATGATAAAGACAGAAAGGTGTGGGCGTAATTGCTGCGGCTGCAATCGGCGATATAAAATCCGGCATCGCGGAGCAAATCCAGAAATTCGCTGTTATCCAATTTATATTCTGAAGCCAGGTAATCTGAGCGGTCGTAAGAGTCGAGAATGATGTAATAAATGTCAGGCAGGACTTTTCCTTCTTCAGTAATTGCAGCTGATTTGATTTCCTGCCGGGCGGGAGAAATGACTGCCCGGCTTTGCTGATACGAAAAAAAAGTTAGCTGAACCAAAGGCATGACCACCAAATAGAAGGCAAACAAGTTGGCAATCAGCGTGATTTCAGCAAGATGACGAATCTTTTTAAAAATAAACCAACCTAATGCTCCGAGCAGTAAAACCAAAATACCGGCAAGCAGCCTGTGATGCCCCAACGTACCATTAAGTATTAATGGATTTTTAAGAAACGAATAGAGCAACCCGTAAACCGAAAAGAAGAGCATCAGAATAGAAGTTAGAAGCCCTGACTTTCGCCAATCGCGGAACAATAAATTAAGCAGGGCAAGCAATGCCAGAGGCAATAAATATCAATAACAGCATAAGCCGAACTACTGTCGCCGGCTTTACTTCACCC
Organism: uncultured Chloroflexia bacterium; assembly: GCA_963723145.1. Taxonomy (GTDB): domain Bacteria; phylum Chloroflexota; class Anaerolineae; order Anaerolineales; family Anaerolineaceae; genus Pelolinea. The sequence continues at coordinate 120,591 of CAVRPM010000009.1, read as the reverse complement.
AGGTTTGATACCAAAAGCGTTAAAGGAAAATATACAGCCAGCAGAAAGGGGTGAAATGGTATTTTTTTGATCATGGAAGATATCTGAAGCTCTTCCCTTTTAAAGGCATCTGTCATTTCTTGTGTTTTCATAATTCCAAGTGCCAGATCTTCAGCCAGCGCTTATTTCCTACAGAAAATGAGCGTTCTGCCAGAGGGATATGAATCATAAGTTTCAACTTCCCTGAATTTTGTCTTTAACTCAGTCGAGAAACCCTTCCTTTGTATACCAGCTCATATCTCTGCGGCAGGTTAATAAAATCTCTTTAGCGCGAGGATCTTCAGGAGGGACAAATTCAGTTATCAGCCACTTTTCACAATAATCTGATAATTCTTCCACAATGCGGTCAAAAGGCTGGCCCTGAGTGATGGCCAAATGATGAATCAGCGCCAATGCCAGCGCTCCTTCGGCTTTGAATCTTTCAACAGCGGAGGGATACTGCACAGAACGCCATCCGGATGCCGGGGATGGGTTGGTCACATCCATTACCAAAGGAAGGATCTTAAGATCTTTCTCTTTTACCAGTGTGAAAAGCATATTGACCGAGTCCTCGTCAGTATCAAAGGCTGTCACCGATGCGCCCTGATCAGCAGCCAGAACCGCAAAGCCCCCCATATTACAGCCGATATCAACAACATTTTTCGGTTTCAGTTCCTGAAGCAATCTGGATACCACTTTTTGTTTTTGGTTGAATCTGTGGGGATCAAAAAAAGAATCCATATCCTGGTAATACTGCGACCACCTGCTCCTGCCTATTTCAAAATGGATGGAATTGAGGTCGGATAACAGTTTAATGAAAAATTTTTCCCGCGCTTCAGGCTGAACGCTACCCTTTTTGATATATTTTCCAATTTCCTTATCCTGGCCGGATTTTTGCAGCATGGAAACAACCATGCGGGGGATATAAAGACGATTGAGGAGCCAGGGCTTCTTTACCCAAGCAAAGCCCGGGAGGTAACTGCCCGCTTCGAGATGAGAGATACCCTGCTGGGATGCGAGCATCAAGGAGCGGCACACCCGCCCAAAACCATGCTCAGATGCGAGAAGCGGGAAAAGGAAGAGCCTGCTGAACTGATCGAGAGCAACCCAGATCAGGTCAGAATCAATTGGCATGATGGATGTGAAATCCACAAAAACCGGCTTTCCGGAATCAAAAACCACATTCCAGGGTGTGGCATCCTTAAGGATGTAACCTTCATCCAGCAGCTGCAAGCAAATGTTGAGGGTTAACCGCGCGGCATCCTGCAGCATCGCAGCCGGCCATTCATAAGGATAATTAAGCGGGGAAATTTTTTGATGCCTCAGCAGAAGTAATTGCGAGGACTTATCCTCCGAAGCGATGGCAGTCTGCACCAATTCACTGCCAAGCATGCCCTGAATTTTTTTATTATCGAGCAATAATCGGTAGAAAGGGGAAAAAGGCGAATTAATATCCCGGTAGATGGCCCCATCCTTTTCATAAGCTGAACCGGTAGGGTCCATGCCTCCACCTAATAAGGGAAATTTACTTTGCATCGAAATAAGGTCTTAACGCAGAGATATTATTCTTCCTGGGAAGGTTTGTCGGTTTTTTCTTTTTTTGTGAATATTTTTCTGAATGGCTTAAAAAGGAACGCGAAAGCCGAGACAATAACCAGCCCGACTGCTAATCCAATCTGTGAAATTATTCCAAATAAACCCGGATCTATATAACCCATTTTTCGTCCACTTTCTTAACGCAAATTATCCCTTATTTTATCATCATGAGGCATTTGGGTTCCGCTAATCTTAAATTTTCTTGCAATTCATAAACTGGCATGCTATCATATTGTCATACCAATTATGGAAAATAACTATTCCCCTGTCAAACGCCATGAAAAGCTCTCAGGGCAGGTCGCAGAGCAGATCCAGCAGCTGATACTTTCGCGCCAGATAAACCCTGGCGACCGCCTGCCAACTGAACGGGAACTGGGCGAAACTTTCCAGGTCAGCCGGACCGTAATCCGGGAAGCCATTCGTTCACTGGAGGCACGCGGTCTGGTTGCCACGCAGACCGGTTCAGGGACTTATGTGCGCGCGATCCAAGGGGAAGATGTGGCCAACTCACTTGGGATGTATATCACCACTCAGGGCCAGTTCTTTACGCTGGAATCGCTGATGGAAGTACGGCGGGTGCTTGAAATCCAGGTGGTTAAACTGGCTGCAGGACGGGCAAAGCCGCAGGATATTGAGAAACTTGAATCCATCCTCGACCATATGTGCAAGACCAAGAAAGACGTTGACGCTTTTTCAAAATGGGATCTTGAATTTCACATGGTTATTGCCCGCGCCAGCGGAAATCCTCTTTTTGAAATATTAATTGAACCACTGACAGAAGCTCTTTTCGAACTCATCTGGACCGGGACATCTGCGCCCGGCGCTGCAGAAGAAGCCTGTGATTTTCACCGCAGGATACTCAACGCACTGGAAGCCAAAGACGCGGAAAAAGCTGTGGAAGCCATGCGGAAGCATTTGGATCAATCCCAACGCGTAACAGCAGAGGGAATTAAACAACGCAAGGAGGAATAGAAAAAGAATGAGCACAAAACTGATTTTCTTCGGGTATGCCGGATATAAGATCATCACACCGGAAAACAAACACATCGTTATCGATCCTTTTCTGACGGGAAATCCAGTCGCGCCGTTCACACCGGAATCACTGGGGAAGGTAGACCTGCTGCTGATCACCCACAATGCCTACGATCATTTCGGCGACGCGCCCGAGATTCTTAAACGCTACAACTGCCCGGTAATTTGCGCAAAAGACGTATCGCACCGGTTGACGGAAATATTTAAGATAGATCCCGATCTGATCCGTGTGACCATCTGGGGCATGGCAATGGAGGTAGCGGGCATCCCCGTCCGCCCTATTGCCAGCGTGCACTGGTCTTTTGGCATAACGCCCGACAACCAGCTGCTTTCCGGCCCAGCAATGGGGTTTATCGTCGAACCCGAACCCGGGCTGCGCATCTATCATCCCGGTGATACCGCTATAACCCAGGATATGAAACTGTGGGGCGAGCTCTACAAACCCACCGTGGGGTTGATGCATGTTATGCTGCCTGAAAATTCACTCCCGCATATGGAGTGCTATAAGTGCGGAGAATTGACTGAATATGAAGCTGTGCTTGCCAGTCAATGGCTGGGGCTTGACCATATCATTGCCAGCCATTATGTCTCGGCCGATTCTGAAGGAATAAAAACATTCCTGAGGGAAGCAGACAAAGCAAAGGCCAAAGGCGAACTTAAAGCAAAAGTAACCGTGGTCAATCCCGGCGAAATTCTGGAATTATAAAAATTCAGTACTGGAGGTAAGAAAATGCCAATCAGCGCAATCAGCATGGATGAATCCCTTGCCAAGCTTGAAAAGTTCAAACAGGAAGTGATGCAAGAACTTAAAGCACCGCCAGAATTAACAGTTGAAGACCAGCTTGAAATTTTTCGAAAAATGGCTCTCATCCGGGAATTTGATACCAACGTCAAAGATTTATGGAAGCAGAATTTTATTTATGGGTTAGCTCATGCCTATTTAGGGGCTGAAGCCGTTGCGGTCGGCGCCTGCACCGCGCTAAAGAAAGGCGACTTTATCACCAGCACTCACCGCGGTCACGGACATGTCATCGCCATGGGCGGTGACGTAAAGAAAATGATGTCCGATTAATGGGGAAAGCGGATGGATACTGCAAGGGTAAAGGCGGCTCGATGCATATTGCCTCCGTAGATGACGGCATGTTAGGCGCCACTGGTATTGTCGGCAGCGGTATGCCCATTGCTGTGGGCTCAGGATTGAGCGCGCAGGTCTTGAAGAAGGATAATGTGACCATTTGCTTTCACGGCGACGGCGGCACCAACCAGGGCATCTGGCATGAATCCCTGAATATGGCTTCTGTCTGGAACCTGCCCGTTATTTTCCTGTGCGAGAACAACCAATGGGCGATCTCCCTGCCCTATGAAAAAGCATCCAAAAATCCAGTGATCGCAGACCGGGCTATCGGTTACGGCATTCCCGGCATTACTGTTGATGGATTTAATCCGTTTACTGTTTATTCTGCGGTGCGCGATGCTGCAATCAGGGCGCGCAAAGGCGAAGGCCCAACACTGATTGAAGCACGATATTATCGATATATCGGCCACTTTGTGGCGGATGATGAACGCTACCGCGATACAACTACCAGCAATCCCTGGGCAGAACAGATGGACCCGCTTAAACGCATGCGCGAGTACCTGGTGAAATCAGGCACCGCGGATGAAAGCAAGGTTGATGCGGTATATTCCTCCGCGATGAAAGAAGTTCAGGAAGCCATTGAACATGCCAAGGCTGCCCCAGAACCCTCACCCGATACTTTATATAACGATATTTATTCTCCTGAATTTATCCTGAAATTTGGCGGTGATTTATGACCAGGACAATAACCATTAAGCAAGCGCTTAATGAAGCGCACATGGAAGAATTTGAACGCGATCCGCGGGTAGTAATACTCGGATGCGATGTGGGTATCCGCGGAAATCCCTTCGGCCTTACCAACGGGTTATATGAAAAATTTGGCAGTGAACGCGTGCGCGACACACCCATCTCTGAAGCCGCAATCGTCGGCGCCTGTCTGGGTGCAGCCGCCACCGGTTTGCGCCCGATCGCAGAGATTCTCTTTCTCCGGACTGGATCACGATTCCGATGGATCAGATAGTCAACCAGATTGCAAAGATCCGCTATATGTTTGGCGGCAAGATCAATGTGCCGCTGGTTATACGCGCCCCTGTCGGAGCTGGCGGCGGGCAAGCCGCCCAGCACTCCCAGTCCTTTGAATCCTGGTTCAGCCATGTTCCCGGCTTGCAGGTGGTGATGCCAATAACTCCTTATGACGCAAAAGGGCTTTTTAAGACAGCCATCCGAGGCAATGACCCGGTTCTGTTTTTTGAGCACAAACGCGGATATGAAATTCAGGGTGAAGTGCCGGATGTGGGGGTTGATTACACTATCCCGTTTGGTGAAGCAGTCGTTAGGCGTGAAGGGAAAGATGTCACCATTGTGGCCGTATCCATCATGGCGCACAAGGCCCTGGCAGCCGCTGAAGCGCTCAGCCAGCTGGGGATAGACTGCGAAGTGATTGACCCACGCACAATTTATCCTTTTGATTACAGCACGGTGATCAAGTCACTGAGCAAAACCCACCGCCTGATCGTGACACATGAATCCAACCGACGCTCGGGCATCGGTGCAGAAATAGTCTCGCAAGTTGTTGAAAGAGCCTTTGAAGAACTGGATGAAAAACCGGTTATTGTGGCCGGATTGAATGTCCCAATGCCATATAACAGAACCCTGGAAGGTATTGTTATCCCTAATGAGGAAAAATTAAAACACGCTGTCCTGCAGATGATGGATAGGGTTTAGGAGAGATTATGCCAACTTATTTCGCAATGCCAAAACTCGGCCTTAATATGATTGAAGGGCATATTGTCAGCTGGCTGGTTAAGGAAGGCGCATTAGTAAAAGCCGGCCAATCTATCATCGAAATCGAGACTGATAAAGCTACCAATGAAGTTGAAGCGCCCGCAACCGGGACTATCGGAAAGATTCTTCATAAAGAAGGCGAGGATGTCCCCTGCAACGGTGTTTTGGCGGTAATTCTTGCGCAAGGCGAAAATTTGCCCGCATCAATCCCTTCAATGATTGGAGAAAATGCTGCCCCAACATCTGAAGTATCGGAAAAAAGGGGCGAGCAGGTGCAGTCACCTGCCGACCAATCCCGGGTTTCAGCGGGCGGACGGATCAGCATATCCCCTTCTGCCAGAAAGCTGGCGGAGGAATTGGGGGTAGATATTTCAAAAGTTGTCCCAAGCGGAAATCAGGTGAGACGCGAAGATGTGGAGCGGGTTTATGCGGAGATGAAAGGCAAAACAACCCCAGCGCAACCCATAGAAATAATTAAGAAACCTTTTACCGGCACCCGTAAATTAACCAGCGAACGAATGGCGCAATCCGTTCATACCACTGCCCGTGTTGCATTAAATCTTGATGTAAACGCGGAAAAAATAATCACAAATCGGAAAGCCCTAGAAGCTGCGTCAGGAAAAATCAGTTATAACGTACTAATCGCTGAAGCAGCCGGAAAGGCTCTGAAAGAATTCCCTTATATGAATTCACGATTATCAGACGATGAGATCTGGGAGATGAAAAACATCAATATCGGTATCGCAGTGGATACAGAACGCGGTCTGCTGGTGCCGGTGTTAAAGATATGGATAAGAAAACCATTGAAACCCTGCATAAGGAATTTTCGGGTTTAGCTGAACGGGCACTGGCTGGAAAATCTACACCCGCGGATCTTGAAGGAGGAACTTTTACCATTACCAACCTTGGCGCGCAGGAAATAGAATCATTCGTGCCAGTTATCAACCTGCCGGAATGCGCTATCCTGGCAGTGGGTGCAATCATGCCTAAAGCAGTTGCAATTAATGAAGAAGCCGCAGTCCGAAAGATGATGACGTTAACACTTGTTTTCGACCACCGCATAGTTGACGGCGCTTCAGCGGCAAAATTTCTGCAGCGGATTAAACATTTACTGGAAGCAAATTAAGAAAATCAATAAGGAGAAAATGAGCAAAATGAAAGAAAAAATTGGTTTTATCGGTTTGGGAATTATGGGCCGCCATATGTCGGCACATCTTTTGGAAGCCGGGTATGAGGTCACCGTTTATGACATTAACAAATCCGCGGTTGAGGAAATGGCTACCAAAGGCGCAAAAGCATGCGGCTCCTGCAAAGAAGTTGCTCAAGTAAGTGATGTGGTAATTTCGATGGTACCCGATTCTCCCGACGTTGAAAAAGTTGCATTGGGCGAAGGCGGCATTATTGAAGCTGCCAGGAGCGGCCTGGTTTATATTGATATGAGCTCAATAGCACCCCAAACAGCCATAAAAGTGGCTGAAGAATTGGGTAAGAAGGGTATATTGTGCCTTGACGCACCGGTCAGCGGTGGTGAAACAGGCGCCAAAAACGCAGCACTTTCAATTATGGTCGGCGGTTCTAAAGAGTTGTTTGAAAAAATGCTGCCCCTTTTTGAAGTGATGGGAAAGACAATCACCTTGTGCGGCGCTAATGGTGCCGGACAGACGGTGAAAGCCTGCAACCAGATTCAGGTCGCCATGAATTTTATTGGTATGGCTGAAGCACTTGTGTTAGGCACCAAAGCAGGCGTTGATCCGGCCATTATCGTGAAAGTTCTCAGCGGCGGTTATGCACAGACTCGGGTTATGGACGTGCGCGGTCCAAAGATTGTAAAAGGGGAATTTGAACCTGGTTTTAAAAGCCGCTTTCATTACAAAGACCTCAACATCATTATGGAGACCGCCAAATCGCTTAATGTGCCATTGCCAGCAACAGCTGTTGCCCATGAGCTTTTCAGCGCAATGATGGCCTCAGGCCGCGGGGAATTGGATCATTCGGCCGTTATCAATATCATCGAAGACCTCGCGAAGGTCCAGGCGCGTACCAAGGAATAAACATTTATGGAAAAACAACTAGATCCAAAAACATTGGTTGAGCGATACAGGCTCATGCTGCGCATTCGGTTTCATGAAGAAGCGATCAAGACTCTGTTTACGCGAGGACTGATCGGCGGCACAACGCATCTCTATATAGGCCAGGAAGCAATAGCCGCGGGTTTAGTCACCCAGCTGCGAAAAGATGATTTCATCTCCAGCACCCACCGCGGGCATGGCCATATGCTTGCCAAAGGCGGTGAATTGAAACCTATGCTGGCCGAGATATTAGGCCGAGCTGATGGGTATTGCAAAGGTAAGGGCGGTTCCATGCATATTGCCAGCATCACCCTTGGCAACCTGGGAGCCAACGGTATTGTCAGCGGCGGACTGCCCATTGCAGTTGGTTCAGGAATTTCTGCCCAAATGCGGGGTACTGACCAGATCACAGTGGTGTCGTTTGGCGACGGCGCCGCAAACGAAGGCAATACGCATGAATCTATGAACCTGGCATCACTTTGGAAGCTGCCGGTTCTCTTTCTTTTTGAAAATAACCGCTACGCGGTATCTACCGAGACAGGCCGGTCAATGGCTGGGAATATGGAAAAAAGAGCCGCCGGATATGACCTGCCGTTCGTCAAGGTTGACGGAAATGACCTTGAAGCAGTGCACTTTGCTGCACAGGAAGTGATCGCCTACGTTCGCTCCGGAAAAGGTCCGTTTGTGATGCAAGGGGATACTTACCGCATTGAGGGGCATTATTACGGGGACGCAATGGTTTACCGCAGCACAGAAGAAGTGGATGAGTGGCGCAAGAAAGACCCCATCATGCGTGTTGAGAAACTGTTGACAGACCGGGCTATTATGTCTGAAATGGAATATCAGGCAGTAAGGGCCGAAATTCAGCAAGAAGTAAATGAAGCTGTCACATTCGCTGAAGCAAGCCCGCAGCCAGCCCCTGAATCAATCTTTGAAGATGTTTACACGGAGTGGCAGGCATGAGCGCACGAATTCTTACGTACCGGCAGGCAGTGGCTGAAGCAATGGCCGAAGAAATGGCCCGCGACGAACGCGTTTTTTTAATGGGAGAAGATGTTGGCAAACATGGAGGCGCGTTTGCCGCTTCGAAAGGATTATTTGACGAATTTGGACCAGGAAGAGTAAAAGATACCCCTATCAGCGAGTCGATCATTGTCGGTGCGGGTGTCGGGGCGGCACTTACCGGAATGCGCCCGATCGTTGAAATCATGTACATCGATTTCATCGGAATGGCGCTCGATTCTGTAGTAAACCAGGCGGCAAAAGTAAAATATATGTTCGGCGGACACGCTCGCGTTCCCCTTACCATCCGTACTGCTTTTGGCGCCGGGCGCGGCAACGCAGCCCAGCATTCACAAAGCCTTGAAACCTGGCTGACATTAATCCCCGGATTGATTGTGGTCATGCCATCGACGCCTTATGATGCCAAGGGGTTGTTGAAATCGGCTATACGCAACGACAATCCAGTGGTTGTAATTGAAAATAAACTTCTTTACGGTGAATCCGGAGAGGTCCCGGAGGATGATTATCTGGTGCCAATCGGCAAAGCGGCAGTACGCCGAGAAGGAAATGACCTGACAATGATAGCCACCAGCCGCATGTGCAAATTTGCAGAAGGGGCAGCATCTAAACTGGCAGATGAGGGAATTCAGGTTGAACTGATCGACCCGCGCACCTTAAAGCCGCTGGATATGGAAACAATCTCGGCATCCATCGCAAAAACTCACCGAGTGGTCGTGGTTAATGAAGGCCATAATACCGGCGGTTTCAGCAACGAGATCTCATCCAAAATCATGGATAAATGCTTTTATGACCTGGATGCACCAGTATTCCGTGTGGCAGCCGAAGATGTACCAATTCCCTACAATTCAATTCTGGAAAATGAAGTAATCCCCGCAGAAAAAGATATTCTGGCGGCTGTTCATAAAGTAATGGAGAGATAAACAAGGGAGATAATGAATGAAAGCGATCGTTTTTCATAATGTCAATGATTTACGATACGAACCGGAATGGGCTGAACCGCGCCCACTAAAACCGGGAGAAGCCCGCATTGCCACAGCCTGGTGCGGCATTTGCGGCACCGACATTGAAGACTTACGTCAGGGCGCTATTATTCCGATTGGCAAACCGCACCCCGAATCTGGACGCATGGCGCCAATGGTGATCGGCCACGAATACTCAGGAGTAGTGGTCGAGATTGCGCAGGATGTTACCAACGTCAAGCCTGGCGACCGGGTAGCAATGGAATGCATACGCCACTGCGGACGCTGCATCTGGTGCAAACGCGGTGAATATGCCTCATGCCTGAATCAGGTCTCCATCGGGCAGCACGACGACGGCGGAATGGCTGAATATTTCAATATTCCTGCTTATGACTGTATCAAGCTCCCGGATTCGCTGCCACTGGATATAGCCAGTATGGCAGAGCCGCTGGCAGTGATGGTGCGTGCTGTACGTAAAGGACGCATTGCACCAGGCGAGGTTGTCACTGTTGTTGGCGCAGGAGCGATCGGATTGTTTGGAGTGGCTATGGCGCGTGTGGCTGGAGCCAGCAAGATCATTTCAGTGACTCATGGCGGCCATCGAGCAGAAGTCAGCCAAATTGATGGGCGCAACACATGTGTTGAACTCAAAAGTCGAAGGCTGGCGAGATGAGTTTATGGAAATCACAGATGGACTTGGTTCTGAAGTTGTTCTGGATTGCGGAGGAAATATCCCAGCTATTCGCCTTGCGGTTGAGCTGGCCAGCAGACATGGCCGAACAGTTATCACAACTGTCATTGATGAAGATGTGCCTCTGAATGCATTAGACATAATGTATAACGAAAAGGAAATCATCGGCACAGTCGCTCACCAGCAAGACCGCGAATTTAAATGGGCAGTCCAGTATCTGGCGGATGGGCGGGTAAATCCTGAACCAATGATCACCAGCCGTGTTTATATTGAGGATGCCGTGGGTGATGGATTTGAAAAGGCAATTCTTGATCGCAACCAGATCAAGATTTTGGTGTCACCAGACAAAAAATATCTGAGATCTTAAGGAGGAAAAATGAAACCGGAACATGTTGTCGCATGCCAGAATATTGTTGGGGAAGGTCCACAGTGGAGCGCCAGAGAGCAAGCCATCTATTGGGTGGATATTGAAGGGAAAAAGATACAACGTTATTACATAAATACAAAAAAGTTTGAATCATTTGAAATGCCGATTAAGATCTGCCTGATGGCATTCCGCAGCAAGGGCGGTATGATTTTAGGCGCTGAAGACGGATTTTATTTTTGGGATCCATCGACGAAAAAACTTGATTTCATTTCACACCCTGAAAAAGGAAAAACTGAAGCGCGTTTTAATGACGGCAAAGTGGACCGCAAGGGCAGGCTGTGGGCTGGCACGATGACCAACCAAGGTGCGACAAGTTCGCTTTATCGCCTGAACGCTGATCTGGAAGTCTCCCAAATGGAATCAGGCATAACCATTTCAAATGGCGTAGGCTGGAGTCCTGATAACAAGACCATGTACTTTGTGGATTCCCTTCGGTATGTCATTTATGCCTATGATTTTGATTTTGAGAAAGGCACAATAAGCAACCGGCGAGTGTTTGTGCAGCTAACAGAGAGTTTTGGCATTCCCGATGGGCTGACTGTGGATAGCGAGGGATGTGTCTGGGTTGCGATCTATGGCGGCTGGAAAGTGATGCGATATGATCCAGCAGGTAAGGTTGTGGATGAAATCCCATTCCCTGTGTCAAAACCGTCTTCCTGTTTATTCGGCGGGAAGAATTATGATGAGCTTTATGTTACAACCATATCGGAAGGCCTTACATCAGAAGATAAAATGCAACAACCCATGGCTGGAGATCTTTTTATGATAAAGACCGATGTCAAAGGGCTTCCTGAACCTGACTTCGCTGGTTAAGAGAGGAATTGACATGAGCATCAGTGAAGTAAAAAATATCTTCAGTTTAGAGGGCAAAACTGCCCTGGTGACAGGCGGAGGCCAAGGGCTTGGCGGCGCTATTGCTGAAGGCTTTGCCCAATTCGGCGCTGATGTGGCAGTGGTGGATATCAACGCCCAAACTGCAGAATCAGTATCAGAAGAAATACGTTCCATTGGGAGAAAATCGATTGGTATAGCCTGTGATGTTTCCAAAGAAGTCCAAGCCGAAGCAACTATTGACAGGGCAATCAAGGAATTGGGAAAGATCGATATCCTTGCCGCAGTTGCCGGAATTGGGGACCGGGCAATGGCGGAAGATATGACCATGGAACAGTGGGATCGGGTGCTCAACATCAACCTGCGCGGTTTGTGGTTGTTTGACCAGGGAATCGGTAAACATTTAATTTCCCGGAAAGCAAGCGGAAGCATCATCAATATGGCTTCCATTGCCGGACAGGTTGGCATAAAGACAGGCAACGCAAATTATGCGGCCAGCAAGGGCGGAGTGATTGCCCTGACCAGACTCCTGGCTGTGGAATGGGCTAAATACAATATTCGAGTTAACGCGATTGCACCAGTTCAATTTAAAACTCCACTTATTGCCGGTCTTTTACAGAATCCTGCAACAGTAGAATATTTCCTTACCGCCATCCCGCTTGGCAGATTCGGTGAAGTGCAGGAAATGGTAGGCCCGGCGGTTTTTCTGGCTTCTGATGCTGCTTCAATGGTGACCGGAATTGTTTTGAATGTTGATGGCGGGATGACCGCAATGTAACTGCGATGATCAAAGGGCTTACGCACTCGGGGATCGCGGTCAGCAACCTGGATACTGCGTTGGATTTCTTCAAAGAGCAATTAGAAATTGAGGAAATCCACAGCCAGGTGAGCGATCAGGAATATCTATCAAAAGTAACTGGTTTTCGCAACGCCAGCCTAAAGATCGGATTTGTGCGAAAAAAAGAGGATATCTTTCCTCTGGAAATAATTGAGTACGTTAATCCCAAAGGTGTGCCAACCCGCAGCGGCTTTGGCATTGTCGGAACCCAGCACCGCTGCTATGAAGTTAGCAACCTTGACCAACTATATGATCGTTTAAAACATGAGGGGATCAGGTTTTTAAGCGAGCCGCGTTCTTTAATTGAAGGTTTTTGGCAGGATTCAAGAGGTGTATTTTTTTATGGGCCGGATGACACTATTTTTGAGTTTCTGGAACCACCTCATAACAAACACGAAAAAAGCGAGATCAGGCGAATTAATCATATTGGGATGACAGTCAGCGATATCTCAGCCGCCCTCGATCTTCTGTGCGGTATTCTTGGGCTGGAGAAAATTGAAGACAAGCAATTGGATTGGGAATATTTAAATTTCCCCGGTGAAATAAATAATACAAAGCTCAAGACCACGCTGCTTAAAATCACCGGTACTCAAGTATTTTTGGAACTCTGGCAATTTCAAACGCCAGCTGGACCGCCGGCTCTTACAGCTCACAATAATTTTGGAAGCGGACACTTATGTTTCCAAGTAGATGATATTTTCAATGATTTTGCATCTTTGGCAAAAGCTGGGGTCAGTTTTGTAGGCCAGCCTGCCGAAGTAACAGCAGGAATAAATAAAGGGGCTTACGCGATTTACTTCTCGGATTTTGACGACTTCCGATTTGAACTTTTTCAAAAGCCTGCCTGAATTTATATTTTAATCTTTAAAACTTTTATATAGTATCTGAACGTGGAATGAATTTGCTACACTAAGTTATATATTTAAATAGGAGGATCCAATGGATAAGCAAGTCGGCCGGTTGGCAGGAAAGAAAGCATTAATCACAGGGGCAGGAACAGGCATAGGTCAGGAAATCGCCATGGAATATGCCCGCCAGGGGGCAGATGTTGTGCTGCACTATTGCAACAGCTGCGACGGCGCGAACGAAGCTGTTGCAGAGATTTCATCAGGCGGAGGAAAAACTGCCGCGTTTAAGGCTGATTTCGATGAAGTGCAGTCATGTTTTGACCTGGTTGAAAAAGCAATTGAATTTTTAGGCGGGTTGGATATTCTAGTGAATAACGCCGGATATTCGCTTGAGAAGGAATTTGTGGAAACAACTCCCGAAGAATTTGATTTTACATTTAACGTTAACATTCGTGCTCAGTTCTTCTGCGCCCAGCAAGCCGTTAAATTCTGGATGAAAGAAAATCTGAGTGGAGTGATCATCAATCTTGCATCCATCGATGGCTTGCGCGGACTTTTAAACAAATCCGCTTACTCAGGTACCAAGGGCGCTGTAATCGCATGGACGCGCGAATTAGGCGTCGAGCTTGCTGCAAAGGGCATTCGTGTGAACGCCATTGCTCCAGGATGGATTGAGGTTGACCGCAACCACCGCAATATCAAAGGCTTTGATGGAAAAATAGCCGGCACAATTATCCCAATTCAGCGTATTGGGCATGTTAGCGATATCGCCAAAGCTGCAGTCTATTTGGGATCTGATGATAGCGATTTCATGATCGGGCAGACTATGATTGTTGACGGCGGAACAACGGCCAAAATGGCGTTGGATTTTGAGAAACTGAATTTTGGGTAACATCCTGCTCTTAACTTTAAAGCAAAAATCATTAATTTGATGGGTTTTTGAATAGGGAATAATCCTTATTATCCCAATCAGAATGGGAATAATTTGGAGATTGATAACCCTTGCGCCAATTCACTTGCATATTCTTGATTTTGGGATTATCATATCTGCGTTTATCCACATATAGACATATACTAAATGAATACCAGAAAACTTGAACAGGAAATTAATTTGCTGCACGAGCGGATTTGTTCAGCGCTCGGCGACAGCACCCGTATATTAATTTTGTATCTTCTTTCAGAGAAGAGCCTATTTGTTAATGAATTAGCTGACGAGCTTAATGTTCCCCAATCAACAGTATCGCGCCATTTAAAAATCCTGCGTGAACGCAATCTTGTATCTACCGACCGCCAGGGAACAGCGATCTTATATTCATTGGCTGACCAGCGCATTATTCAGTCCCTTGACCTGATGCGGGAAATTCTTGCTGAGCAGATCCATTCTGAAGCAGCAATTACCAGTACAACACAAAAATCAATAAAATCACTATTAAGGAGTTAAAGAATGAAAATATTAATTATCGGCGGCGTCGCAGGCGGCGCCAGCACCGCGACACGCCTACGCCGTATGGATGAGAATGCGGAGATCGTTTTAATCGAACGCGGAGAATACATTTCATTCGCGAACTGCGGACTACCGTATCATATTGGCAAAGTCATTTCAGAGCGGGAGAAACTTCTTGTGGTGACCCCTCAGAAGCTTAAGGAGACTTCCAATATCGACGCCCGTGTACGTCATGATGCGGTTAGTATTGACCGCAAGAGCAAGAAAGTCAAAATACGTGAATTAGCCACCGGACGGGAATATTTTGAAAGTTATGACAAACTGGTGCTTTCACCAGGCGCATCTCCGATAATTCCACCTGTAGAAGGGGTTGGGCTGCCTGGTGTCTTCACGCTGCGCTCGATGACAGATATGGATCGCATTAATGGTTTCCTGCTGGAATCCAAACCAACCCGTGCTGTGGTTGTCGGCGGCGGTTTCATCGGTCTTGAAATTGCAGAAAACCTTCAACACCGCGGGATGCAGGTTACTATCATTGAGATGTTGAATCAGGTGATGGCACCCATTGATTATGAGATGGCCGCAATGGTGCATCAACACCTGCAATTCAAACATATTCGCCTTTCACTCGGTGATGGACTGAAATCCATCCTTACCGATAAGCCACTCAAAGTGACGCTGAACAGCGGGAAAACGGTAGAAACAGAGCTTGTCATCCTTTCGGTAGGTGTTCGACCCGAGACTACCCTGGCAAAAGATGCCGGACTTGAACTTGGAGCACGCGGAGCCATTAAAGTCAACGAGCACCTGCAAACAAGTGATCCGGATATTTATGCACTGGGTGATGCTGTCGAAGTGAAAAACCTGATCAGCGGAAAACCTGTCAATCTTCCTTTAGCCGGACCTGCCAGTAAACAGGCACGAATAACCGCAGATCACATCACTGGAAAACCTGCCATATTCAAAGGTGTTCAAGGGACTTCAATTGTCAAAGTCTTTGATTTGACAGTCGCAAGCACCGGATTAAACAGCCGCCAACTGGATGACCTTGGAATTCCTTACAAAAATGCATTAATTCACGCGTCAAATCACGCCGGTTATTATCCAGGCGCATCACCCATGGCATTCAAGCTGCTTTTCTCTCCTGAAGGGAAAATCTATGGCGCTCAGCTGGTTGGACTGGAAGGCGTTGACAAGCGTGTGGATGTCATCTCGGCTGTCATACACAGCGGCGGCACTGTCTTTGACCTTGAAGAACTGGAACTGGCTTATGCCCCGCCTTACGGTTCCTCCCGTGACCCTGTAAATATCATCGGTTTTCTTGCGGGAAATATGCTGCGCGGAGACTTAAAAAGCATCAACTGGGATGACGTTGACAAAATGGATAGAAACCAGAATATATTCCTGGATGTGCGCGATCCGGAAGAGCTCTCCCTCGGCCAAATAAGCGGAGCGCTTAATATACCCCTCGGGCAACTGCGCGAACGAGTTAATGAAATCCCCCACGCTAAACGAGTTATCGTATACTGCCAGGTCGGGCAGCGCGGTTATTTTGCCGCCCGCATTTTAGACCAACTTGGGTTTGACGCTGTCAACCTGAACGGCGGTTATAAAACTTATTCACACGCGGAATGCGAACAATCAAACTTTGATACATTTGAAAATGTTTCTATCAGCAGCCGTGAAGAAATACAGGAGATCGCACCTTTTAATATGGAAAACGCAAATGAATTTACTATTGATGCCTGCGGGCTGCAATGCCCCGGACCTGATTCTTAAACTTTATAACAAAGTAAAAGAGGTCAATCCAGGCGATATCATCACCGTTAAAGCCACAGATTTCGGATTCACAAGTGATGTGGGATCCTGGGCATCCCGCACTGGAAATAAATTACTTTCAGTTGATTCTGAGGATGGTGTCATTACCGCCAGAATCCAGAAAGGCATTGAGAAAAAAGAAACAGGCATGACAGCCATGTCGCAAGATAAAACCATGGTTATTTTCTCGGGTGATCTGGATAAAGCTATTGCAGCGTTTATCATCGCCAACGGGGCAGCTTCAATGGGACACAAAGTGACCATGTTCTTCACCTTCTGGGGACTTAACATGCTGCGCAAGGATAATCCACCTGCAGTGAAAAAGAACCTGGTTGAAAAGATGTTTGGTTTTATGATGCCACGCGGCGCAAACAAATTAAAACTCTCGCAGATGCATATGGCAGGTATGGGCACCAAAATGATCAAAATGATTATGAAAGAGAAGAACGTCAATTCCCTACCTGAACTCATCCAAAGCGCGCGCGATAACGGTGTGATCATTCAAGCCTGCCAGATGACAATGGATCTTATGGGGATAAAGAAGGAAGAACTGATGGATGATATCGATATCGTTGGTGTGGCAACCATGGTCAACGCCTCAGATGATTCCAACGCGACCATCTTTATATAGAGACATGATTAACAACAAAGCGCCCTGATGGAATGGGCGCTTTGTATTCACAAATAATGTTTGGGATTACAGCGTGGAACAAAATTTACATACTTAACTTTTTGCTTCTTTTCTGAAACTCGAAAAAAACCGTTCTTAAATACTTCACGCATTCTATAGTAATAAACATGAAAGATTGACTTTTATCCCTTGGCAAAATAAAAGGGCTGGTATTTTGAATCCAGCCCTTTCATCATTATTCAATTAACTTTAATATTCTTCTTCCTCGTAATCGTCCGATTCCTCTTCATCAATCTCATCCTCGTCAATGGGCCAGTCCAGTTCCAGAGGATCCAACCACACGACTTCAAGTTCAACTCCACATTCCTTGCACACCACCAGTTTTCCCAACTTGGGCTGGGAGCCTACTGACACCTCAACTCCACACTGCGGGCATTCGGCACTTTGCATTTCTTAACTCCTGTTTATGTTTTCTACCATTTTTTTTCGGTGTTTAACACATTCCCGGGTCTAAATTCATTTTCATAAATGATAACCCCATAAGAAATTTGAATGCATCTTTAACCACCAATTTGGCGCAAATATTACTCGATATTCAAAATTTTGCAAGGGGCAATTTTATTAACTACCCTCAATTGGATTAAAATTTAATCGACTGAACCTGAAATCCATGACAATTCGCATAACAGGCGTTATCCAAGCAACAAGACAATTCCATGAAGAAATGGAGGGGATTTGTTCAAGCCGCCCAAATGGCGAAGAGATCAACTTTTTAAATATGAAAGTAATGCGGCTGCATGAACAAATTTCTTACACAATTCTGCAAGTTGAACAATATTGTCAGAAACATAATGGAACACCAGCTGACCTGCCGAACCCATCCTATAATGCTTACCAATGGCTTTGCTTTCTTTCTGACAAGAAGTGGCTAATAAGTCATTTATACGGAATGGTAGAATTTCAGGAAATCCTTAAAAACCAAAGCAATAAACCGCTCTCTCGATTTTAATTCCAGAATGATCCATTTGGAAATCAAGAATTTTAACTACCTCTTTCGTCTTAAACAAAAAAAACAGATCATTTCACTTGAGGTCAATGAATGTTTTATCACTGCTCCAAAGGAAACCAAAGAACTATTAGTTCAAGCGGCGCTCGGCAGAAAAAGCAGCCACAGGAATCAACTTATAAAAGATTACACAAAGAGCACAGAGTACCGGAAAATCAATAAGGTTCTGCAGACAGATAACCAGGTCAATTTGATTTCACACCAGGGGCATTTCTATAACCTGGAAGCGATGTATGAAACGATTAATCTTCAGTACTTTGACGGTAAGCTGGATCGACCGCGGCTTATCTGGAGCCCAAGGCATTCAAAGCGCCGGCTGGGATATTACCACTCCGAATCAGACGCGATAACCATCAGCCGCAGCCTTGACAGTAAATCAGTTCAACCATTGCTGGTTGAATATATCCTGTATCACGAAATGCTTCATAAATTTTTAGGCATCCGCGAAACTAACGGCAGGCGGTACGCACATACCCGTGAGTTTAAAAAAGCAGAAAAACGATTCAATGATTACAGCCAAGCCATCGAAAAAATGAGATTATTCTGTAAATAGTGATGATATTAACATTTTTATGAAATACTATTAAAATATAAAAACTTTTGCCGTTTTGGAGGAAAAAATGAAAATTTCAAATAAAGTTTCTGGAATATTCTGGATTTTCCTTTATTACTTTTTGGTTCTTGTTCCATTAATCATTCTTCTTTCAGGACCGAAATTTATCGGCCGTCCGGCATTATTAGACCTTTCCGTCAGCCTGGCATTTGTTGGCTTGGCAATAATGGCAATGCAGTTCATACTAACCGCCAGAATTAAACTTATTCATAAACCGTTTGGCACCGACCTGGTTTATTATTTTCACAGGCAGATCGGGATTGCTGCATTCTTGCTGGTTTTTTTTCACCCCCTTCTCCTTTTCATCCTCGACAGCCGCTATCTGCGGTTATTAAATGTTTTTTCTACACCGCTGCGAATTCTACTTGGCATAATCGCTTTCTTACTGCTCATTGGTGTAGCCGGTATGGCAGAATACCGTAAAAAGTTTAAAGTTCCCTACTGGTTTTGGAAACTCTGGCATGGTATTTTCGCATCCTTTATGATTCCCTTTATCCTTTATCATATTTTCACGGGTGGAAATTATATTAACCTTCCCTGGGAAAAAGGGCTCTGGATCATTTACAGCATTCTATTCACATTGACTGTGTTTTACACTCGCGTCGTCTATCCCTTGGGTCTGATTAAAAATCCTTATAAAATTAAGGAGGTCAGACAGGAGCCAGGTGATGTTTGGACAATAAAAATGGAACCGATTAACCACAAAGTTTTCCAGTTTATGCCAGGCCAATTCGCATGGATAACTGCCTGGAAAACGCCATTTTCTGATTCCGAGCATCCTTTTACTATCGCTTCCAGCGCTGAGAAAGACGACACCATAGAAATGTCTATCAAATCCCTGGGGAAGTTCACATCCAAGATCCGCCTGCTTGAACCTGGGGATAAGGTTTTCGTAGATGGTCCTTACGGGTACTATAGTATTGACCGGTATCCAGATTCAAAGCGGCTTGTGCTTATACCGGGCGGGATAGGAGTGACACCAATCATGAGTATATTGCGAACCATGGCCGACCGCGGCGATAAACGGCAAATTACTCTCTTTTACAGCAATCAGGAATGGGATACGCTTACTTTTCGAGAGGAAATCGCTGCCCTTCAAAGCCGGTTGAACATAAAGGTGATCTACACTATTGAACGGCCACCGCAGGATTGGCAGGGAGAAAAAGGCTTTCTAAACTCCACGATCTTAAATAAATATCTTCCACCAGAATGGAAATCAAAAGACACTGAAATCTTTCTTTGCGGACCTGCCCCAATGATGAACGCCGTTGAAAGGGCATTGATTGCCGCCGGTTTTGAAGAAAACCAAATACATACGGAGCGATTTGCCTTGGCATAGGAGAATAATAAATGAGACAGCGAAATTCTAAAATATTGGTGTATGTTATTTTTATCACGGCAATTATTCTTGCAATGATTTTTGCATTTATAAAACCTGGAACAATTTAAAAAACCAGGAATACCAACCTCAGAAAGAGCGCCGCGATAAGGGCAACAAAGATGGATAAACCGCTGATCAAGCCCATATTTTTTCCAACCCAATTCATTCTTAATGGTGATCATAGTCGCCAGGCAGGGGATATAAAATACGACAAAAACTGTATATATGATCATTTGTTCGGAAGTCAGAACCTTCGTAAAATTTGTGGTGCCGAATGCCTGCGCCAACATTAATAGTGAAAGTTCTTTTCTAAAAATTCCAAAAATGAGCGGCGTGCCTACTTCCTCTGGAATTCCAAGCAACCAGGTGAAAGGTCGGAAAATCTGGTCAAGATAGGATGTAATAGAAAAGTAGTTTAATCCCGCCAAAATGATGCTGCCAATAATCAGCACCGGCCAGGCTTCAAAAATAAATTCGCGCACCCGGAACCAGGCTTTGGAAGTTACAGTCCTAATGGTCGGTATGCGGTAAACAGGCATTTCGATAATAAGCCCGGGTGAATCTTTTGGCAGGAAAGACGATATTATCCTGCCTGTAATTGAAATGACCAAAATATTGTAAAAAAATATCCCGACTCCCGCCCACGGACCCAGGTAGAAAGCGACCAAACCAAAGATAACAGCCAACCTTGCGGCGCAGGGAATCATTGTTGCCAGAGCCGTACTCAGAAAACGATCACGCTTGTCTTCCATAATCCGTGTGGACATCACAGCGGGTACGCTGCATCCATAACCAAGAATGAAAGGCACAATTGCTTTTCCATGAAGTCCCATTCGGTGCATAAGCGCATCCATCAAAAATGCAATACGAGTGAGATAGCCGATATCTTCAAGAAACCCCAGACCAATTAAAAAAGGCACCAGATAAGGTAAAACAATGGCTATGCCGCCGATAATTCCCTGCATTGCTCCTGCAAGCAATTGAACCTGGAGACTTGACGATCCGATCCTGGAAAGAACCAGTAATGTCAAGCTGTCAAAAAAAACTAACAACAACCCTTCAACCAGTTTGCCAAATCCATAAACTACCCCAAAAAACACGGAAATTATGATCAATAAAAACACATATCCCCAAAATGGGTGAAGCAAATAATCGTCCAGATGATCGCGGAATGAAAGGTACGATTCCCCTTGAGAAGTCACTTGTTTTTCCAATTCCTGCGCGATGCGCTGTCTTTCGGAAGCGATCAGCCAGACAGCCTGCCTGGAAGATTGATGGCAGAGCTGATCCAGTTGATTTTTTACCTCTTCAGATAAATTCTTATACTCACCCCCAAGACGGATTGATAATTCCGGGTCGCCTTCCAGCAGTTTAATAGCCAAAGCACGCCGGCTGACAGGGAATTCACCCTGCACCATTTTTCTCTTTATGTCTTCAATCGCCAATTCGATGTCAGGTCTGAAAAGTATGGGCGTGACATCTAATTTTTCGCGCGCAGCCCTCCATGTTTCGGTAAATGCTTCACGGACGCCCTGCCCACGGGAGGCGATCATGGGCAAAACCGGAATACCCAGAAGTTTTTCAAGCGCTGGTCCATTGATTTTTAACCCCTGGCGCGAGGCTTCGTCCATCATGTTAATTGCCAACACAATTGGACGGTTGAGTTCCATTAATTCCAATGTCAAAGCCAGTCCCTGCACCAAATGAGTGGCATCTATAACATTCAGGATCGCGTCTACTGGTTTGACGACCAGATAATCAAGAACCACCCTTTCGGCTGGATTCGTACCAAGCAGTGTGTAAGTGCCCGGCAGATCAACAAGTTCAACTACATCTCCCAGAACACGTACTTTTGTTTCTGTGAACGTAACAGTTGTGCCGGCGAAATTACCAGTGTCGGCGCGATAGCCCGCAACCTGGTTGAATAATGTGCTTTTACCGCAATTTGGCTGACCTACTAATGCAAACCGCATTATAGATACTTTACCAGGATTTTTCTGGCAATGCCCCGCCCCAATACAATTTCACGCCCTCCCACTTCAATTAATAACGGCCCGTGGAAAGGGGCTGCGCGAATAATGCGTATTTTGTTTCCGGGCAAGAATCCCAACTGGGATAAACGCGTTTCCATACCCATTCCTTCATGGATATCAACAACCGTAACCCATTGGCCATTTTTTATGTCAAGAATATTCATAAATATTAGTATATACTAATATTTATAATTATAAACCCATTACAGCAAAAGATTATGGAAGTTTTTCATTCAATAATAATCGGTATTGCCAGGTTAAGAATAAGACTGCAAACTGGATTATCGTTAAAAATATTGCTGAAAATTGATCAAAATAGAAAACAAGCAGATTAACCAAAACAATCAACAATAATAAGGAAATATAAGCCACTGTAACTCCCAATTTCCTAGCTCCCAGAAAACTTGATCCAGCAGAAAAAACCAGAAGGATTCCGATTACAGCTTCTCCGGTAAGTCTCAGCCGTTCTAAAAGTCCGATACCCCAATAATGTTCAAGACGTATCTGGATCAACTCATTCAGAAACCCGGGCAGAGGAAATTCTAATCTTAATGCAATAAGCGATAAAAATGGATGAAGAATGGAAATAAGACCGAAAAAAAGCCAAATAAGGAAAAGCCAAACCGGGTTTTTCTTATCTATGAATAATTTCCGTTTAATAACTGACCACCAGACGTTAACCTTTTCAAAAAAATCTGGCTGATGCATAACAACGGGCTGATCCTCGTCTTCAAGTATTTTCTTTAAGTAATTTGCCAATCTTTGAAACCCAATGGTATCTTTTTGGTTCGGAATATCGGACAATTCTTTTATCAATCGTTCACGTTCAATATTCGAAAGGTCTCCTTCCAGGACTTCTTCAAACTGCTCAATAGCATGATAAAGCCTTTCGCGGGGAGTTAAATTTCGCTGTTTTCTAATGACCAAAAAAATAAACAAGGTAATCAGGAAAAAGGAATAAATAATCGGCGCGGCTGCAGGGTAAAAATAATCACTGCTTTGCGTAATAAATTTCCCCACTTCGTCAATAAAAAGACCCGCGCCAATCCCTGTCAGAATAGCGCTTAAATCCAACGCCCGGTGATTGGCAAAAACCAGCGGAAAAAGGCTGCCTGCAAACCAGATCAAACCGCCCCAAAGTACATGCGCGAAATGAAGGTCACTGCCACTTAATTGCGGGTAACCGGTTATTTCAAGAAAAAGGCGTGTAAGAGAAACGGAAACAGCAAAGCTCAATAATGTGAGCAATAAATAACGTTCTGAGAAAAAGCGCAGCACAAACCGCCGCGACCTGCGCTTTGTTTTTTCAGGCATTTTAAAGCCGGGGCAGCATAATATCACCCTGTTTTTGATATTTTCCTTTCCTGTCGGCATATGATACTTCGCAAGGCATATCGCTTTCAAAAAATAATACCTGAGCGATTCCTTCATTGGCATAGATACGGGCTGGCAGGGGAGTCGTGTTGGAAATTTCCAACGTGACATAGCCTTCCCACTCCGGTTCAAACGGCGTAACATTAACGATAATTCCACACCTTGCATAGGTGCTTTTTCCCACGCAAATGGTCAGAATATTCCGCGGGATGTGAAAATATTCTATTGTTTTTGCCAAAGCGAATGAATTTGGCGGGATAACACAGATCTCACCCTTGAAATCTACCATTGAGCGCGGGTCAAATTGTTTGGGATCCACAATCGCGGAATTAACATTAGTAAATATCTTGAATTCATCCGCCACACGAATATCATAACCGTAAGAAGATAATCCATAAGAAATTACTCCATCCTTCACCTGTTTATCAGTAAAGGGTTCAATCATTTTTTGGTTAATCGCGTAATCACGAATTCGAAAATCAGGTACTATTGACATGCTATTCCTCCAAAATATATATTTACCAAACACTCGCAGAAAATACTTTATCCAGCAAACCTTCCCGTTCTTCTTTGGTTGAAAGTCGAGAACGAGCATAATCAATAAACTGGATGGTTATTAATTCGGTGTTAATATACCGCCCATCATAAAAAATATGTTCATCAATGAACGCCTGCTGCTGAGCTGCACTTTCTTTAAACTGATCAAAGAAAAGGTTACCCAAACCATAATGAAGTAATGCGCCTTTATTGAATTCAAAAGCATGCGGCTGATGCGCCTGACTGCCGCTGACAATGACAGCGCCTGCATCAGATGCTGCACGAAAATCATTCACCAGATTTGAGTTGGCATTGTACGCATAATATTCAAGATGCTGAAAAGTAAAAATAGGCTGATAACCCTTTGCGATTACATCAGCAATCTCTTTACCCATTGCTTCCATGTCGCAATGCAGCGCACCGGGGTAATTTGCTTTGGCTGTTGCGTAACCGGGTGGTTTTGCATTGCATCCAAGAAAAGCGATTTTGCTGCCATTAATTTCAAACAAAGCCGGAGACTTGGCATCTTCCAGGTTTTTTCCACCACCATAATACTGCCAGCCGCGTTCATCATACATGGCAATGGTATTAAGCATGGCTTCAGGACCCCAATCTCGGAAATGGTCGCCAGTCAATTCAACCACATCTGTCCCTAACGCTTCAAGAAGCTGGATATATTCCGGCTTACTGCAAAATACCAGGTTAGTATCATTGGCCTTGTTATAGAAAGGATTCGGGCAGGTATCGGTAAACGGGATTTCATTGCTGATATGCAAAATATCCGCGCTTCGCAACAAGTCGCCGATATCGATAGCCGGATATGTCATTCCGTTTTTTTCCATCAGGTAAGCAGTAGCCCTGACCAGTGCGGTAACTCCGGTCAACATGACCGTTGTCAGTTTTTGTTCATCGCGGTTTATTACTGGGAGCAAAGGTATTGAGGAAGATTTATTAATCAAACGGAAACGGGATATATCAGAAGTATTTCCGATAACAGAAAAAGGCACAGTTAATGGATAATTTTGCGGGTCAAACCCTTTTTTGACTGGGGATTGACCATCTATCCGAATCACTTTCCAGCGAGGCTCAAGCAATTCAAAAGGAATCACTGCCCAAGTATTTCTATCTTCCCAGGCTGTTGCCAGCAATTCTTCTTCCGCAGTTACACTGACACGCTCAACAGAAGCTAATCCCCAAAGTTTATCAAAAAGCGCTTTGGTCTCACCATCAACAAGCAGTTTTTCAAATGGCAGGTTATTCACGTCATTTCCCATCCAAAATTTCTTCAGATCATTAGAAGAAATCTCATCGGTTATGGTCGGGAAAGGCGCTGCAAGTGCATAAACCCACTGCGAAACCAAGGCATCTGACCCCACATCAATTTTTATTGATGCATTTTGCTCATCTTTTGAAAAGACCATACCCTCAGGTAAAACAAAATCCCGGATCAGTTGTTCTGGCAAATAGGGTGGAAACCAAATTGAAAGTGGATCTGGGACTTTGGTTACTGCAGGTTCAGTTACCTGAGGAGTTTGGATATTTGCTAATTGGCGGGGGGCGCATGCCGTGATTGATAAGCCAATAATCAAAAAACCAAGGAAAAATTGTCGGTATTTCATAACGCCAAATTTTATCAAAGCAGAGTGATTTTGGCGCGGGATTGCACAGATTCTTTTATTTTTATATAGAATGAAGTCGCGTCATTTTCTACCGCCGTTAGCCTGGCTAATAATTTTTGCGCATTTTTATCATCAATATACTTGGAAAGATTAATACGCACATTCGCCCCTGCTCCTGTAATGGCGGCCAAGGCAATAGCGCCCCCAGTGCCCGCATCAGTAATGGCATTCAGATTGCCTTTTTCTGCGACTATAACCAGGAGCTTTAGAACATTCAAAGCCAGTTCTGCCGTTTTTAGAGGCACTTCTGCGGCAATCATGGTTGAAGACTGAATCAACCGACTACGATGTTCTATTTCTTCCGGGGTTGACTTAGGCAATTTCATGGCATCCATAAGCGCTTCAAATGCTTCGGCGTCTTCATCAATTGCCTGTGTCAGTTGTTTACGCAAGTTTTCTGAATCCTCTAAAACCTGGCGCATTTCGATTTCAGACTCAGCATATTTCTTTCTGCCGATCGTCAAGCGCGCGACCATCGCAGCAAGCGCAGCGGCCTGAGCAGCAGAAAACGCTGCGGCCGAGCCGCCGCCTGGAGTTGGGGCTTCACCTGCCAATTCATCCAAGAATGCATATTGGCTTTCTAAATTATTTGGTTGACCGAGGCGATTTTCAAGAATCTGGTTGGAATTAAATTGATCGAGTTGGGAATACCAAACCGCTGTGTTAACAAGCGCTTCCTGCGGGATTAATCCAACCAGTTCACTGTGATGGACGGCAACCCCATAACGTTCTGCTTCACGCCGAATAGTTTCAATTACCAAAGAAATCGGCGTTTTTCGGAAATTAGTCAGGTTCATAGAGACCTGGGCGCACCCCTCCACTAACACCCCCATTGCTTTAACATAACGCAACCCGCCGGAAGAGAAACGAATGGTCCTGGCAATTTTTTTTGCAATAGATTCATCACCTGTTGTGAGATATACATTAAAAGCGATCAGGGCTTCACGGGCGCCTATAACCACGGCGCCTGCTTTGCCTAAAGATGCAGGACCATAATCGGGTTTGCGATGCGGATTAGTGTTTATTTCTTCTTTCAAACCCTCATACTGGCCTTTACGGATATTTTCGAGATTAATCCGTTCTGGCGAGACTGCCGCCTCTTCATATAAATACACAGGAATTCCAAGTTCGGTACCTACACGATTCCCCAATTGGCGCGCCAATTCGACACACTCAGTCATATTCAAATCACGAATTGGTACAAAAGGAACCACGTCAGTCGCGCCAATGCGGGGATGTTCGCCCTGGTGTTGATCCATATCGATTAATTCCGCCGCCGTTCTGATGCTGCGAAAAACAGATTCTTTTACCGATTCAGGTTCACCGAGCAAGGTGAGTACTGTACGGTTATGATCAGCGTCAGAATGCTGGTCAAGGATTTGAACCTGCGGGACTGTCAGAATTGAGGCGATTATCTGGTCTATGACCTCTGCCCGCCGTCCTTCGGAATAATTCGGAATACATTCAACTAAAGGCATTGCCATAGAATAGCCTCATTAATTATTTGGAGCAATTATAGCTGACTGGTATTGTGTCGGTCAAAATATTTTGAGGATTAATTGTCTTCGGGTTTTTCTTTGGATTTCTTGACCAGTTTGCCGCGTTCTTCGGAATTTAGGATACGTTTTCGGATTCGCAAGGATGAAGGTGTGACCTCTAAAAGGTCATCATCTGCCAAATATTCAATTTTTTCATCCAAACTCATATCTTTAGGAGTTGTCAGCCTGACTTCAATATCCTTATTGGATTGGCGCATATTGGTCAGATTCTTTTTCTTGCAAATATTAATGGTCAGATCGCCACTTTTTGCGTTCTCGCCAACCACCATACCTTCATAAACATCTACTCCAGGTCCAATAAACAAAATCCCGCGATCTTCGCCATTTTTTAATCCATAGTTAGTCGAGACACCAGCTTCCCAGGCTACAAGTGACCCTGTCTGACGCGTGGTCATCTGGCCAGCCATCGGGTGATAACCGTGGAAGAGGGTATTCATAATTCCCAAACCGCGCGTGGCTGTCAGAAACTGATACCGAAAACCCAATAAACCACGAGTAGGGACAATATAGACCATTTTGACCATATTGCCCTTCAGGTCATGCATATCAATCATCTTGCCACGCCGAACACCCAGCATTTCTACAACTGTACCTGTTGATTCGGAGCTGGTTTCAATATGTAATTCTTCAAAGGGTTCGAGAAGATTACCATCCTCATCCTCTTTGAAGATAACCTCAGGTCGGGAAACCTGAAATTCGTAGCCTTCTCTGCGCATGGTTTCGATCAAAATTGCCAGGTGAAGTTCGCCCCGCCCTGAAACCAGAAAAGTATCCTTGCTATCTGTTTCTTCTACACGAAGCGAAACATTGTGCCGTAATTCTTCAAGCAAACGTTCGCGTATTTTTCTTGATGTTCCCCAGCGGCCTTCCCTGCCTGAAAAGGGCGAGGTATTTACTCCGAAAGTCATACGAACAGTCGGCTCTTCTACGTGGATAATCGGCAAAGCTATCGGATTTTCAGGGTCCGCCAGTGTTTCGCCAATGGCAATATTTTCAAGCCCCGCAAGCAAAACAATCTCACCTGCCTGGGCTTCTTCAATCTCCAGGCGATCAAGGCCGCTATGAGTGTATAAATACCGTGCCTGTTCAGGAACAATTCGTCCATCCAGGGTCATGCGCGCAACTGGCTGCCCCACTTTAATTTTTCCGGAATATATCCTGCCCAGAGCTGTGACACCCCGATATTCATCATAACCCAGTGAAGTGACCAATAATTGCAGCGGGCCTTCCAGATCAACCTCAGGTGCAGGAATATTTTTCAGAATTGACTGGAATAGCGGTTTAAGGTCAGGACCCAAAACTGGCGTGAGCCCTGCCTGAGCTTTGGTAGCCTGAGCATAAATGACCGGGAAATCCGCCTGCACATCGTTCGCGCCAAGTTCAATAAAAAGATCGAAGGTCTCATTGAGCACCCGCTCGGGTTCCGCGTCACGGCGATCAACTTTATTAATTACAACTATCGCTTTATGCCCCATTTCGAGCGCTTTTTTCAGCACAAAGCGGGTTTGAGGCATTGGGCCTTCAGCCGCATCTACCAGCAAAAGTACACCATCCACCATATTTAATACTCGTTCCACTTCGCCGCCAAAATCGGCATGACCCGGAGTATCAACAATATTGATCTTTACATCCTGCCTGCTTTCTTCATCCCAGATTGAGATGGCAGTGTTTTTTGCCAGAATGGTAATACCGCGTTCACGTTCAAGGTCATTGGAGTCCATTACACGTTCGGCTACCTGCTGGTTATCCCGAAATATATGCGCCTGGCGCAGCATGCCATCAACTAAAGTGGTTTTTCCATGGTCAACATGGGCAATTATTGCAATATTTCTCAAATCAGTACGTTTTTGTTTCATTCTCTACAAGACTTCTCCAAATATATAAAAAACCCGACCTGATCAGGCCGGGAAATTGATTGGCTGACGACCTTATATTATAAGGCTAAAACTGAAAGCAATATGTATTGAACTACGAGATTCCTTTGAATACAGAGCTGGGAGCAAATCCAACGCCGACCATACTTCGACCTGTATGCGCACCAAGCACAAATGAAAGCTGGCCGGTGCTCAGCTCCGTCACATTTAAATGTCTGCGTAACTTTTTCTCTAAGCAATCGCTGCGCCTTCCGGGTTCGCCGTATGGACAATTTGCACACGCAAGGGTTCGTCAGTTGGGATTGTTTTTCTTTATGAGGTCAACCAGTCCGCTTAATGCATTATTAAAGGATCTTGCCTGGCCTTCCTGTGTATAGCTGCCTAACTCTTTATGAACTCCAATTAACGGCTTGATCTGCAAAACTGAAGCGATTACTCCTTTAAAATGGCTGATACGGCCTCCATGAATGAGATACTTCAATTCTTTAAGAGTATAGAAGCTGTAAGTTGCCGCGCCAATTTCCTTTAATTTTTCAAGTATGCGATCCAACGGCCATCCAGCTTTTATTGCCTGAACCGCTGCCTGCACCTGCCAGCCCGCAGCACCAGAAAGCGTCTTGGTATCTACGACTGTGACATTTGCTTCAGGGACTAAAGCAACGGCTGCCCTTGCTGAGTCAACTGTACCGCTTAACCCGGAGGACATATGAATCGATAAGATGTCAGGATCATTTTTGGCAAGCTTGCGGTAGACTTCCGCAAATTCCCCAGCTGAAGGCTGCGATGTTGTTGGCAACCCCGAGCTTTTTTCCAGGATTTCATAAAATTCATCAGCGGAAAGATCAATTTTGTCTCTGTAGGTTTTGTCATCCAAAGTAACTTTCAAAGGCACAATACTAATATCCAGATCTTTATCATCAAGTAAATGTGTATCAGTGGCACTATCGGTTACTATCTGCATATTATCTCCATTTTGATTAATTATTAATAATTATAACTTTAATATATGGATATTAATTCAATTCTGTAAAATATATTTGCGGTACTTACTTAAAATCCACTTTTAAATACCATGCGAATCACTCCTTCGGGACAATTATCCGAACATTGGGCACAAAGGATACACTCGGAGCTCTCCATTTTTTCAGCTGCCACCATATGGTTAACATCCAGGCTCATCGGGCAGTTATACGTGCATTTTTTGCAATTAATTCATCTTTCACTTTGAACTTCTAACCTGTATGAAGGCCAGACAAACAGATTGCGAAGTTTACGTCCCAGAATCATAAATGGCGCCATCCAGCAAATGGAATGACAGCCCGTGCGTCTGCCGAACGCAAAAGACAATGAAACAAAAATACCAACCACAACCAGGTAAATCATATATTTCCCTGGCTCATCCACCGAAATACCCGATATATATTTAATATTAATTAAGGAGGAAATCGAACCTCTTATAACCGCCCGCGGAGAAAGCAAAATAGCCGATCAGAGACAGCCAGATAAACCAGATAACCCATTTGACCGTATCTAACCATTTTATCTTTACCGGCTGGTTATTGGAAAGCATACATATCTCCCCAAGTCCTCCTGCTGGACAAATCCATGAACACCACAAGCGCCCAAAGACCAGAGAAGATAAAAATAACATCATAAAAATGATCAAACTACTATTAATTATTCCCTGAGATGCCCCAAATAAAATCACATTTGGTAATAGATTATTCATGGCGATTGGAAAAAGAAGAAAGGATATAACCAAGAGAGCGAATCGAAATCGTTTACGAGATGGGATTATTCTTGTTGGAAAAATCTCTCATGCGAGTTGAAATCCGACATATCGGAAAATTTCAAGAAGTTATTCATAATAAAGATTCATATGATAATTAAGCAATTCCACTGCCCGTTCAAAGATTGAATGCTCTGAAATGCTGTCATGCGTTTTTAATGAGTCTGATTGCGTTAAAGGTTTGGCAAAAGAAACTTTCGGGTTCAGTTCCACCGGTTTACCAGTTGCCATTTGATTAAGAATTTGCATAAATTCCATGAACCGTCTTCGTTCATGGTCATTTTTAAAGAGCTTTAAAAGGGGGTGGTTGATATATTTATTCGTAAGAACACCACTGGCAATGGTTAAAACCAACTGAGCGTCAGGCACTTTATTGAGAAACACTTCAATACTTCTTGACCACTTTTTCAATCCTTCACCCGCATCGGGAAAAATGGAAGGGTCTGGATCCAGCCTGCCGCTGGGAAAAATGAGCAGAGCACCGCCATCCTGCAGATGACGGATTGATTTCCGGATGACATCCATACGATCCAAGGTATCATGCGTCGTGAGAATTAAATTCTCACCAGCATTTGGCAGATTTTTAAAAAATGGAATTCCACTAACGATCAGCCGGAAGTCATTTCGCGGAAGACGGGAAATTATCGACAATCCATCATACGTTCCGGGGTGGTTGGATGCGATGACTAAAGGTCCTTTTCTGGGAATGAATTCATCTCCATCCGCCTCTACGCCCTTGGTTAATTTATTCAAGATCTGGTCGGAAGTAAAAACAAATCCATTTTCGTTTACCGAGGTGTCGAAATCAACAATTAGTTTGGTTGAGCGATTGACAGGTTTTCTCACTAAATGAGAAATCAACTTCCTCATCCATTTAATATCGGGTATCTTGGCAGCACGGTAGATTTCAAAAGTAATGTCCTCGCGCACCTGATCTTCAAGCACCTGGTTATGCTGCTCTAATTCATTTGATAGCATGATCGTTCCCTATTATATTAAGTATTTCAATTAAAGTACATGAATCCCTTGCCTTTTCAAAATTATATATAAAAGCTCACAAAAAATCTGTCAGCTGTTTTGCTAAAATAAATAGTAGAGAAAATGAAAGGCTGAATCATGTGTGGAAGATTTACGATAACACTCGAGCCTGCCTTCTTTCAGCAGGAATTGGACCTGGGCAACCTACCTTCAGAATGGGTGCCACGCTATAACACCGCCCCAGGGCAGATGATTCCGGTTGTTCAAGAAGCAGAAAAAAGAGATGTTGCCATGCTGCGCTGGGGACTGGTGCCATATTGGGCAAAGGATATATCAATCGGTTACAAAATGATCAATGCCCGCTCCGAAACCCTGCTTGAAAAACCATCCTTTAAGAATGCTTTCAGAAACCGGCGCTGCCTTATCCTTGCGGATGGTTTTTATGAATGGCAACCTTCCACAACAAAAAGCGCGCCTAAAGCCCCCTTTCGTTTTACTCTAAAAGACAGCAAACCTTTTGCATTTGCCGGTCTATGGGAGACCTGGCGTTCACCTGAGAATGAAGAACTCCAGACATGCACAATCATCACCTGCCAGCCTAACGATCTGCTTGCGCAGATCCACAACCGTATGCCGGTAATCCTTGACAACCACAACTGCTGGGAGTGGCTTTCTGAAAAACCGGAAAATGAATTGTCTGAACTCCTTAAACCGTACCCTTCTGAAGAGATGATTGGATACCCAGTAGGACAAATGGTCAATAACCCGAGATTTGACGACATTAAAATGCATAAAGCCATTAGAAATCGGAACAGGTTAACATAAGGCTATGCCCATCAATATAACCATCATTGGAGCCGGCCCTGCCGGGATGACCGCTGCGCTTTTTGCCGCACGCGCCGGTGCTCAAGTGCAGCTGATTGACAGCAACGCAAAGGTCGGACGAAAACTATTGGTTACGGGAAGCGGACGCGCAAACCTTACCAATCAAAAGATGGCATCTAACCGTTTCGAATGTGCCGATCCTGCTTGGATTCAAACTTTGCTAAGGCAGTTTGGATATACGGAGCTTATTACATTTTCTCGAAACCATCGGCGTTCTTACTTACGCCACCCATGACGGCTGGTGCTATCCAATTTCCGAATCTGCGCAGACTGTTGTGGATGCCTTCGAGAATGCGCTTCATCAGGCAGGGGTTGAACTGGTATTAAACACCAAGGTACAGTCTGTGCGTAAAAATCAGAACAAATTCATTCTCCAGATAAATTCCAACTCCTCAATGAATTGCGAGCGATTGATTATCGCCGCTGGCGGCAAGGCATATCCGACCCTTGGCTCTCGAGGTGAACTTTTTAATTCACTAAAGAACCTTGGGCACAGCATATTGCCGCTTTCACCCGCCCTGGCACCCGTCACTTGTGAAATGGAACCATATCTAAAGCTTATCGGGGTACGGCTGGATGTTCACGCGAGTTTATATGAAAAGCATACTCTTCTTGCGGAGACATGCGGTAATTTGATCTTCACACGGTGGGGTTTGAATGGCCCAGCAGTAATGGACCTAAGCCATCTTATTTCCACACGCCCAGAGGCCAGCCTGGAGTTGCACCTCAACTTGCTGCACACATTTGAACCTGCTTTACGTAATCTGATTCATAACCGGCGCAACACTTCCACACCACTGCGCGTGCTGATAGGTTCTGTGCTGCCTCCAAAGCTCCCCCCTGTTCTGCTCGCCTTAGCGGGCATTTCTCCGGATGCATTGATAAACGAACTCAAAGACACTCAGATGGATAAACTTTTCCGCTTACTAACCGCTCTGCCATTCAAGGTGACGGGTGTGCGCGGATTTGAATTCTGCCAGATCAGTACCGGCGGTGTGCCTGTTGATGAGGTTGACCCGCTCACGATGCACTCTACTAATAACTCCCAACCTGGCTTTAGCAGGTGAAACACTTGATGTTGTCGGTCCCTGCGGCGGTTATAATCTGCAGTTCGCTTTCAGCTCCGGTGCAATCGCGGGAATGCATTTATCTAAAATAAAAATTACACCGAAAAATAATCTATGCTTTTGATGGATTAAGCACATGCAACAATGACTTAAAAGTGAAATTATGGGCTGTTTAAGCAAAAACTGTTTTTACTCTTGCGAAATTTGAGTTTTAAGGTAAAATTTCAACCTCGATGCCCCCATCGTCTAGGGGACCAGGACGCAGCCCTTTCAAGGCTAAAACCAGGGTTCGAATCCCTGTGGGGGCACCTGGCAAAAAGCCCTTCCGGGCTTTTTCGTTTAATAACAAAGAAGATCCCAATTAATGGGATTGTATTTGAAATTAAATTGCTGTGAATAATTATTTATGCTATAAGTATTGATTTAAAAAACCTTTAATATTCATTGATACCGGAGCAATTTTGAATTCTCATATTGAACTCAGCCAATATAAACTTGTCATTTCTGATCTTGACGGAACCATCCTGGAATCCGGGCAGCCGATCCATCCCTTTACCAAGGAAGTCCTGGCAAAGTTGCCAGAACTCGGAATCCGGTTCACACTTGCATCTGGCAGGAGCCTTGCCAGTTTACGGCCATTCGCCGAGGAATTAAGAATTGATATTCCTCTTGTGCTGGCAAACGGCTGCATTATTCAGTCTCTGGATGGGATTATCCATCACCGCATAACCATGCCCGTGGAAGTAACGCGCAAGATTATAGAAATTACAGAACGAGAAGGAAGTGACCTGGTAATTTTCAGCGATGACCGGCTCTTTTACAAAAAAATGACAGATAATATTTTCCGCATTTTTGGGAAACTGAATAACTCTATTTATGAGGTTGGATCATGGGATGCGATCGAATCTATGCTTGAACAAATTAATAAATTCATGATCATAGATTGGGAGTCGCAAGAGAATCTCACGAGACTTGAGACCATTTTTGATACAGATCTCAGCAGCCAGGCAGATTATTTGCGCACCAATAAGAACCACCTGGAAGTCATGCCGAAAGGTGTTACAAAAGCGACCGGTTTAAAAAAACTGGCTGACGGGATGGGAATTCGCATGGCAGAGATCATCGCTTTCGGTGATTTTGATAACGATGCCGCAATGCTTGCCGAGGTCGGGCTGGGTGTGGCAGTGGAAAATGCGTGCGACCTGGCTAAACAAAGCGCCGATCTGATCGTTGGCTCCTGCGCTGAGAATGGACCTGCCATATTTCTAAATCAACTCATCGCGGGCAATGAATTATTATCAAATTATTGAAACCATATTTTCGCTTAACACATTGGTAAAATACCTAAAACCTTAATGCAGATGAGGGATTGATGATTAAAAATGCAATTTTAATGGGCGGTGTAGCGGCAATAGTTACCGGGCTATCAATAGGTGTTCAATCATTTCTGAGCGGGCGTGCTGCAACTATGATTGGCCCAGTGAACACTGGATTTTGGACGAATTTTCTGGGCGGTTCACTGGCAGGAATCTTGATTTTGATTTTATCCAGATTCGTCAATCCAGAAATTGCCTCAATAACCAAGCCTGCTTTTCTCATCACCCTCATTTCCGGCGCCCTGGGAATATTAATAATCACGGGAATTTCCTTTTCCATTTCGAGGGCCGGCATGGCAGCTGGCCTGGCAGCGGTGATCTTTGGACAGTTCCTTTTCGGCGTAATTGCAGATACTACCGGTTTGGGCGGCTTGGCACCCATCCCTCTCGATTTAAGGCGTATTATTGGGCTTGCGGTGATGGCAATTTCAGTTATCTTGCTGCTGCCAAAAAAATAATAAGGCGCCAGCAAGTCGACTGCCGCCTTACATTGTGCAATAAGTCTTCTTTTAATTTTTTTTGATTGCCAGATTCTTTATTTAATTTATTTTTCTGACAACCCGAATCTGATTTTGATTTATCCCTATTTCTGGGTTTTATTTTGGGTTTGAGTCTGATCCTGGGTTTGAGTCTGATCCTGGGTTTGAGTCTGATCCTGGGTTTGGGTCTGATCCTGGGTTTGAGTCTGATCCTGGGTTTGAGTCTGATCCTGGGTTTGAGTCTGATCCTGGGTTTGAGTCTGATCCTGGTTTGGGTCTGATTCTGGGTTTGGGTCTGATCCTGGGCTTGGGTCTGATTCTGAGTTTGAGTCTGGTTCTGTGTCTGGGTCTGTGTCTGCTCCTGTTTTATCTGCATTTCATTGCCGAGCTGCCCGTTGATTTGAAGTTGAGTCTGGTTATTGATCTGAAGCATCTCCTGTAATCTGTCTTTAATTATGGTATCTTCACCTTCGACCATTAAGTATTCTTCAATCATCCTAGTGCGTTCCTGAAGCCTGTTATTAATCTCACTGCGCAATTTGACCGCTTCGTCAGGATTTTCAGATTCAATTCGCACTATCAAAGCCGCCATAAATTCATTCCTATTTTTAAAGGCATCAACAAGCCCATTAAGACCTTCAAATTCACCCGCATGGGCTAATTTCACCAATTCTTCAATGCGGTTGCGGGCGAATTCTTCATTCAACTTTACATCCAAAGCATCTGAGGAAAGGGCAATCTGTACATTTTCAACCAAAGTCTTTACCGGATAAAGCATTTCACCGGGAATGGTGGAATTCGACGCATAAACTACCCCGGCACCTGAAACTAACGACAAAAGAGTTGTAACAATTATTATCCAAGACATTGCGAACCTCCGTTTTATATTTTGCCATCTATAACGGATTTGCACAGGTTTTGTTACAATTTCTTCGCGATCAGCAAGCTTAAACAATAATTTGTCTTTTAATCGGCTCATATGTTCAGGTGAGGATTGAGGAACCTGAAATTTATTTAAGAATTTTAGAACAGAGAAAACGTCGGCAAAATCCTGTTTGAGTTCAGGATACTGATCAATACATTCTTTTTCTGTTTGATTTTCCTGTAAAACAGCATCCAGACTTTCATCTATTATTGTTACCTTCTTTTTTTCATTCATAGGTTTCACCCAGAATTCCCTTAATCCTCTTAAGCGCTCTAAATTGTATTACCCTTACATTAGCTTCACTCAATCCCATTATTAACGCGGTTTCTTTATGATCCAGTCCTGCAATAAAGCGGTTTGTGATCACTTGAATCGATTTTTCATCCAACCGGTTGATAGCTTGGGTCAATTCTGCTGAGGTTTCTTTTTGTATAGCGGCATTTTCCGGCTTTATTGTCTGTGAGGGGATTTCGCTGAAGGTATCAAGCGGCAAGTGATCTTTATGCATGCGATAAAAGTCGACCAGTGCATTATGCGCGATGCGGTAAAGCCATGCACGAAAATTCAAATCTTTCTCAAATAAATTAAAGGACGGCAACGCTTCCCAGGCTTTTATAAAAACAGATTCTGTCATATCTTCCGCCTCTTCGAGCGAAACTAATCTAAAAAATAAATATCTGAGAATCGCTTTGGCATACTTTTCATAGAGCAAGCCAAAAGCTTGTTTCTCACCGTCAATCGCCCTTTGAATTATTCGGGTTTCATCATCGACGAGCTGCGAATCTTGCATTCTTTGATTATTTTAACGAATTATTACCTGATTTGTTACATTTATAGTTTGTAAAGGTAAACAACCAAGCTGAATAATAATGAGGCTGTCGATTTCCCGTCAGCCTCTTTTAATTTACTTCTAAACCAGAACAATCTTTTCTTGATCCACTGATGACAATTCTGACTCCTTTTTCGATCCCCCATCACTCAGGTCCCCATTTGATATTGCATCAAATTTCTTCCCCGCTCTAAAGTGCAGCCAAAGAAATCCAAGTGTGGAAAGCATTCCAACTAATCCCGCGGCATACCAAAGGAGGGCAGGGTCCAAGTTATCCATGATCAAACCTGCCATAAGCGGTCCAATCGCGGTTGGAATTATCCATGAAAATCCGCGGATTGCCATATAGCGTCCCCGCATATGCACAGGCGCAAAATTTGCGACTAGCGCCTGTTCTTTTGGCGCATAAATCATTTCACCAATTGTGATAATCACCATAGCCATCAGGAACATGAAGTAGGTATTAACAAATCCATACATGGTGAAACCGACCACATAAAGAAAATTTCCCAGTGCAAGCGCCAGCATGGGTTTCCATTTGGTGGTGATGCGCGTGAAAAAAAGCTGCATTAGCACCACCATTGCCGCGTTTAAGCTGAGGATATATCCGAACTGCTCCGGCGTCACAGCGCGATAATTTACCAAATACACTGACAGTGAGCTGTTCATATTGAAGTACATTAAAACTGAAAGCATCGAAACAAGCATGAAACCCATGAACAATTTGTCTTTAAAAACCTGGCCGTAGCCCTTGAAAGTAATCTTTAAATGATTCTTCCCTGTGATGTTCACTGTGCTCAATCACGGGTTTGGTCTCAGGCAGCAGGAAAAACACAAAGGCTGCGGTAAACAAGCTAATTACCACATCTGCATAAAATAATGAGACAAAGGATCGCGTTGCCATGTAACCGCCAACGGCCGGACCAATGACGACCGATAAATTAAACACAATTCGGAAGATACCATAGGCGTCCGCGCGCAAATCCTCAGGTACCAGATCGGCGATCATTGCCTGATGAGCGGGACCAGCAATATCCTGGAATATACCAACAATCGCAATAGCCACGTAAAAAAATACCAAATCCTGAATGACTACCATCAACAAGGCTGACAGCGCGCTGGCTACTAATCCGAATATGATATTGGTCTTACGGCCGAATTTATCTGCCATAGCACCGCCCAAGGTATTGCCTATCAATCCTGAGGTCAGAGCCCAAACCAGGAACATCGTTCCTACTTCAGTCATACCCACATTGAATTTATGAGTCATATAAAGTGAAAAGAAAGGAAAAATCAGCGAACCGCCAACCATATCAATAAAAGAGGCCAGCATAAACAGCCAAAAGTCCTTTGAAAATTTATTGTATGTCGTTCTAAAACCTGAAAGCATTTTTGCTCCGCATATTAATACAACTTCAATGTGAGGTTGAAATCAGCAATCCTCACTACCAACCGGAGCGCCGGGAAAGGCGCCATCGTTCAGCCGCCGCGGGTTAAAGGATGAAAGGATTTTGGATAATAAAAACCGCAGGCGCTTTAACTCTCCTGCGGATAATACGCGTATTTATTTCGATTATGAAAACGCAGGAGGTCTGCCGTAAAATTTTTCTTTATTTTTAACTTCGTAGATCATAACGCCAACCTCCTTCATGATAGATATTGGATAATTTTATCCAAATTAATAAATGTGTCAACTGTAAAAAGACATCTTTTTCGAACAATTTTTTGCTTATATTTGAATATATTACTGCATGAATGTATAATTGATAAATTCGTTTAGAAAGGAATAATTTTTTATGGCTGACTATGAAAGCATCGCGATCGATTCAACTAAAGGATCATTAAATAAATCCACCGGCAACGGAAAAATTTGAAACACTTAAAACCCTGACGGTCTCCACCGCCCATGTTGTACATGATATGTACGCGGGATTTATTGCACCTCTTTCTGCCATATTTAATCGAAAGTATGTCTCTACTTAAAGTTCAGGCAGGTATGTTCCTTTTCTTTTACCAGGGGGCTTCAGTTCTTCAACCCGTTATCGGCCACTATGGGAGACAGAACCAATTTGCGCAAATACGCACTGATAATGCCCGCGATAACAGGCATCTGCCTCAGCCTGCTTGGAACTGCTTCAACTTACTATTTTGGGTTAGCCTTATGCCTTATTGCAGGCTTTTCCTCTGCAACTATGCATTCCATTCTTCCCGCGCTTGTCGCAAAACTTTCCGGTAAGCAGGTTGGGAAAGGGATGAGCTTCTGGATGGTCGGCGGCGAGATCGGCATCATGATCGGACCTCTTCTAATTGCAACGGTTATTGCTGCTTTTTCAATTGAAGCAACTCCCTGGTTGATGATCCCCGGCATTCTTGTTTCTATCGCTCTGAGTATTCTTCTGAAAAATATGCCGCATCATAACGCCAATCCCAATCTCCAAGCGAAAATTCCCATGAAGGAAATGCTAACAATTATGCTTCCTCTGGCAGGCATTATCGTGATGCGCGCGCCTTTAAGGACTGCATCAGAAATCTATCTGCCTGTTTATTTAATCGAGCAAGGCGTCAACCCCTGGATTGCAGGATCCTCAGTCAGCCTTTTGCTGGGGTTTGGTATTGCCGGTACAATATTAGGCGGTATCTTGAAAGATAAGTTCGGTTTAGGTTCGTTATGGTGATATCAATTGTGTTCGCCTCTATCGGCATGATCTTCTTCAGCATTTCATCCGGGATACTGCAAGTAGCAAGCCTGGCATTGGTTGGTACTGCTTCCATGATGCTTCTTCCTGTGGGGTTGGCTTTTGTTCAGGAAAGTTTCCCAAATAACCGTTCACTAGCCAACGGTTTTTATCTCGCAATCGTTTTTGCTATCAACGCAGTTGCCGGAATTGCCACCGGATTAATGTATGACAAGATTGGCGGATATACCACTTTTCTGCTGTGCGGTTTTATCAGCTTTTTAGGGCTTCCGTTTATTTTCTTTCTGCCAAAAGAAGCAAAATCTATTAAATTCTTTAGGTAAATTAGAAAGGCAATCTTATGACTAACCTGCTCTATCATTCGGATAGCTACCTGAAAGAATTTGAAGCGACAGTAATAAAAAGTGACACGGAACAAAACGCAGTCATTTTAGATAGCACGGCTTTCTATCCTGGCGGCGGCGGGCAAGTGCCAGACGACAGGCATGATTCAATTCGGTGATGCAACCCTCAATCTTGTGCGGGCAAAACACAGCCCTGACGGAATACTGCATTTCCTTGAACCTGGACCACTCTTACCCGTTGAAGGCAGTAAAGTCAGAGGTGTTATTGATTGGGAAAGGCGTTATCAGGTGATGCGCACCCATACCGCAATGCATATTTTATGCGGTGTAATCTTTCGCGATTATGGGGCGCATGTCACTGGCGGCGATATGGAACCCCTTAAAGGGCGCATGGATTTTGAATTTGAATCCATGACCGGTGATCTGGTTGGCGTCATTAATTCGGCGATAAATAAAGAAGTCCTGGCAGCACGTGATGTTCGAGCAAAAGTGCTGCCCCGTGAAGAAGCTTTCAAAATCCCTGATCTCATTCGAACAAAGATCAACTTACTCCCTGAAGGCATCAAAGAAGTAAGAACCGTTGAAATCGTTGGCCTTGATCTTCAAGCTGATGGCGGAACGCATGTTAAAAACACCAGCGAAGTCGGGGAGATGCGTATAACCGATTACAAAAGCAAAGGCAAGATCAATAAAAGAATTTATATTGAACTTTACTAACTCTCTTCAGGAAGGTTTGCAGGTCCAAATCCGGTCCACTGGACCGGATTTTTTTGTTTCAGGACCTTG
The DNA here is from genome assembly GCA_963723145.1 of uncultured Chloroflexia bacterium. GTDB lineage: Bacteria > Chloroflexota > Anaerolineae > Anaerolineales > Anaerolineaceae > Pelolinea. Next base: position 79,236 of record CAVRPM010000009.1, on the reverse strand, counting down.
GTCAAATAGAACCAAAAAAATTGGTTCAGGGTTATATAATTAAATAACCTGCAAAAAAAAGGAAAAACCATGCTGCGAATCGCGATGGACACTGCCGGAGATCTGGCCGAAGGATGGCAAGAAGAGTATCAGATAGATTTAATTCCCATCAATATTATTCATGAAGGAAAAACATACCTTCAGGGAGTTGATCTTGGGTATGAGGCATTCTATAAACTTGTTGAGGAATCTTCCACTCTGCCTTCGACCTCGCAACCCACCCCTTATCAATTCGTTGAGTTTTACAAAAAAATTGCAGAGCCAGCTGACATGATTCTATCAATTCACGTTACTGAAAAATTATCCGGCACCATGACCTCTGCAAGACAAGCCGCAGAAGAATTAAAAAATGAATATCACATAGTTCCCTTTGATTCAGCCTCCGGGACGATAAGCATGGGAATGATGGCTAAAGAAGCCAGGGAGATGGATCGTGATGGGAAAACATTGGAAGAAATTATTCAGCGTCTGGAATTTGTTCGCGCTAACACAAAACTGGTATTCACTATGGACACGCTTAAATTTGCCAGTATGAGCGGAAGGATCAAGCATTTGCAGGCATCATTGGCTTCGATGTTAAAAGTAAAACCGATCATCGAACTCAAGGATGGAATAATTATTATGGGTGAAAAAGTCAGGTCGCGCGCCAAATCAATCGATACTTTACTTGAAAAAATGAACAAGCAATTTGACAACCAACGTATAAAAGCGGCTGTCGTTCACGCAAACGACAGAGCTGCCGGGTTTGATTTACTGCAGCGCCTTATATGTCAAAATAACTGCGCTGAAGCGGTTTTAGCGGAACTATCCATATCTCTTGCAGCCCATTTTGGACCAGGTACTCTGGGAATCATCGCCTATCCTGATAAATAAAATAAGTGTTGGATGCTTTTTGCATCCAGCACTTATTTGAATACTTTCTTATTTATCACCCAGATTTATAACCTCACCCGCTCCGCTTATATTGGAATTGACCACTGGACTACCGTAATAATGAACTTTTCCCGCACCACTGAGTTCAAGGTTTAATTGTTCAGTTACCCATAAAATTGCGGTACCTGAACCAGAAATATTAACCACAGCTTTTTCGCTTGCCAGATTGGGCGCATTGTAGTTTCCTGCGCCGCTTATTTCCAACTGCTGCTGCGTTGCACTTCCATTCAGAGAAATATCACCCAGCCCGCTGATCACGAGACTCAGGGTCTCTGCTTCCAAATTATCTATTGAGATTCGACCATTCCCGCTGATCTCAACGGATAGATTTTCCGACACAAGTTTTTTAGCCTCTATTTTCCCAAGACCGCTTGACCCAATCTGGTTAATATTTTTTACAGTTAACCGATAAGTAATATCCTTTGTCGGATGAATATTGACAAATTCCTTAAGGCCCAAATCAAGTTGGGAGCCAGATACTTTGCTCTCAATATATTCCATAAGGTTATCTTCTGCCGTGATTTCCAACACTTCCTTATTACCTTGCTCAATAATCAGTTTTCCAACATCACTTAAATCAACCGCATTAAAACCAGCCACAGGTCGTGTTTCAGTGATTACATTACCTGATCCACGCACTTCAGTATTGCGCATTGGTAATCCGCATGCGGAAATTATGATCACGAAAACCAACAGAAATGCGATTTTATTTGTTTTCATTTGGATCACCATTAGAAGGATAACCTCAACCAATCAATCCTGAAAATAATTGAAATGGCGAAGAAGAGGAAGATAACTAAAAAAATGCAGCCGCATCCACAGCCCATACAGCCACCCCGCTTATATCCAAATCTTTCCTGCATCCAGATATAAGCTTTATCTAACAAGAAAAGCTGTAATAATCCCGAGAGGCAGCCTGGCCGCCGATTATCCATTCTTTAAATCCTTTCTATCACCATTTACGCAAACTTATTCTGAAAGTTGCGTTTCTTCTCACTAATGCAAAATCAGGATAAATTCTCCCTTACGTTCCTTGATGTTTTGGGAAATTTCACCTATCGGACCATGAAAAAGGCATTCAGCAGGCAAGGTTAGATCAATTGCCAAAGTGATTAAGCGGTTCTTGCCAAAATTCGCTTTAACCTCACTCAACAATTTTCCCATTCGGTATGGTGTATCCATCAGGATAATCGGGATTCGAATTGTTCTTAGAAAGGCAAGTTTTTCCCGCCGTTCCGATTCCCCCCGCGGCAGGAAACCTGTAAAATAGAATTCACCAAGGGGTAAAGGTGAAAGAGAGATAGCAGCCATCAATGAGGAAACTCCAGGAATCGCAGTGACCGGAATACCATAATCTATACAGCGTTTAACCAGGCTGGTCCCAGGGTCTGCGAAAGCAGGGGTTCCACAATCTGAAATCAGCGCGATGGATTGCCCGGAAAGAAGCGCCTGTATGGCATTTTCCGTCCCTTCGGATTCATTATGCTCATTAAGGATAATTAAATTTTTTTGCTCGATCCCAAGTTTTTTTAATAGAGTACTGCCTAGCCGGTATTCTTCACATGCAACTGCATTTACATTTTTTAGAATGTCTAACGCGCGCAGAGTGATATCACCATAATTCCCAATGGGTGTCGCGACAATAAACAACTTTCCGATTGAAACCATATTCCTATCCTTTATTAATTGTGTGCAACAATGATTGATTGCTGCCAACCAATATACTCTATTATTTTTTCTTGAGTAAAATTCTAATATAGATAAATTTTATTTTATGAATCATAAGAGGACAATATGATTGCATTCCTGGAACAATTCGGTCCGGTGGTTCAAGCACTTTTCGCAACAATTTTTACTTGGGGTCTTACCGCACTTGGCGCAGCGGGAGTATTTCTCTCAAAAGAAATCAGCCGTAAACTGCTGGATGGTATGCTGGGTTTCGCGGCAGGAGTGATGATTGCCGCAAGCTACTGGTCATTGCTCGCGCCAGCCATAGAAATTTCAGAGAGTTTAGGCGTCCCTTCTTATCTTCCTCCTGCAATCGGATTTATGGCCGGCGGAATTGTATTATGGATGATTGACCGTATCTTGCCGCATCTGCACCTCAACATGCCTATGTCGTCAGCAGAAGGTGTAAAGACCACCTGGCACCGAAGCCTTCTCTTGGTGCTGGCGATTACCATGCACAACCTACCCGAAGGTATGGCTATTGGAGTGGCTTTTGGAGCTGCTTCGGCTGGGATTCCAGGTGCGTCTTTAACCGGAGCTGTAGCTCTGGCATTGGGTATTGGTATTCAGAATTTCCCGGAAGGCCTGGCGATCTCTGCTCCTCTTCGCCGCGAGGGATTCAGCCGCTTTAGAAGTTTTTGGTATGGACAGCTTTCAGCAGTTGTTGAACCCATAGGTGCTGTTATCGGTGCAGCCGCGGTAGTATTGATGCGCCAGATCCTGCCATACGCGCTGGCATTTGCAGCTGGCGCAATGATCTTTGTCGTGATTGAAGAACTGATTCCAGAAGCCGAACAGGGAGATAATACGGATATCGCGACAGCGGGTGCCTTGATTGGCTTTACCATAATGATGGTCCTGGATGTTGCCCTAGGTTAGAATTTCCTTCATGAAGAAAATCTCCAGCCTTTCAAAAGCAGCGATTTTAATTTCCGCCAGTTTTGGAATTAATAAGATTCTGGCGATCATACGCCAATTAATAATCGCACGGCAGTTCGGGCTTACATCCGAACTGGATGTATTCAATGTCGCCAATAATATACCGGACCTTCTATACGCACTGATTTCCGGCGGCGCGCTGGCAGTTGCAATCATTCCAGTAATGACTGAGGTAATGACCCGCGAAAATCGGGAATCTGCCTGGCGCGTATTCAGCCAGGTTGCTAATCTGGCTTTTTTTACAACCGCAATTCTCTCAGTTCTGGCAGCATTTTTTGCCTGGCCTCTGGTCCAGCACTCCCTGGGAATCGCTCCAGGTTTAACCATAGACCAGCAAACATTAGTAGTTCAGCTTTTAAGGCTTAATCTGATCGGAACCATGATCTTCTCTATGGCAGGGCTTTTAATTGCCGGATTACAGGCAAACAAGCATTTCTTTTCGGCGGCTGTTGGTCCTATTCTTTATAATATCGGGCAGATCTATGGCGCGATAATCCTCGCTCCCGAAAGCGGATACCAAATCGGCCCACTGGTTTTACCCGCCAAAGATATGGGAGTTTACGGCCTTGTTTACGGCGTCATAATCGGCTCCTTGCTCTTCTTTCTGATCCAGATTCCCCCGCTAATTAAGATATAAGTTTAAATGGACGCCCCGAATCAACCTTAAAGATAATGATGTCCGCAAGATTCTGGTGATGCTGGGTCCGCGTTTGATCAGCATGTTGTTTTATCAGTTGACTTTCATCGCCCGCGATAATATGGCGTCTCGCCTGCCGCTTGGATCTATATCTGCACTTACATATGGCTGGATGATCCTGCAAGTGCCAGAAACACTAATCGGTACAGCAATTGGCACAGCCTTACTGCCGACCATTTCCGAGCAGGTCGCGAAGAAAAAATTTCAAGAATTTAACCATACTATCAACCGTGTCGAGAGAGTACTAATCGCGCTGGCGATTCCCTCTTCTGTGCTGCTGGCAATAGCGCTCCCGCCCCTTGTGGGATTTGCGTTCGGGTTTGACACAGCCGCTACAAATCTTCTGATAGGAGTCACGCGCGCTTTTCTTGTAGGTTTACTTGGCCACTGCCTGCTTGAATTGGGATCACGGATTTTCTTTGCCCAGCAAAATGCTGTTATTCCAATGGCGGCCGCCGGAATGAATCTTGTTATATATATCCTTGTTGGAATTATTCTCCTCGAACCGCTTCAGGCGATTGGTTTAGGTTTAGCGGATGCGATCGCCTTTACATCACAAGCACTCTTTTTGCTCTTTATCTTCAGCACCAGATTTATTAAGAGAGATGTCCCTTCGTCCACAAAACCAGAGCCAGCCCTGGTTGTAAATAAAGACAAAAATATCCTAAACACATTCCTGCGTGCCACTCTCGGCAGTCTTGCAGGTGGTGCAGTAATCATGCTTATAATTCATTTCAGTTCCGGTATTCTGCCTGATCTTATAATCGGGATCCTGGCAGCAGGGCTGGGCATCATTGTGACCATCCCATTTATTTTTAAGGAATTACGGGTTCTCTTATCCTTATAATTTTCTTATTCAATATTCAATCAGCCAATTAACCAAAAAAGGTATAATATCGCGCATGTCAGAAAAGAATTTGAACGATATTCAACAAAGTAATACTTCCGGTGGGCAAACCAAACCGGTTAAAGTGGATGATACCCAGCCTATCCCTGTTGAAGTGAAAAAGCCCAAACGCTGGCGGACAATAATATTTGGCATCCTGCTGATTTTACTTTTAGCTGCGGCTGGAGGAGGGCTTGGTTACCAGCGTGGCATTCAAGATCGCCTCACAAAAGAAAAACAGCAATTGCTCACTGAAGCCGCACTTCAATACCAATACGGGATCCAGCAAATGGCAAACAGCAACTACAATCTTGCCCGCACCCATTTTGAATATGTTTTGAAAATATACCCTGAGTTTCCCGGGATTACCGAAAAATACATCGAGGTGATGGTTAAACTGGCCGAGGCGACAATTCCGACAGCCCAACCACTGGCAACCCCCACGCTTTCCAATTTGAACGCAGAAGGTCTTTTCAATCAGGCAACACAGGAAGTGCAGACTCTTCAATGGGAGGCTGCCTTGAATACACTTGAAGCCCTGCGAAATGAAGATACCACCTACCGAACGCTGGAAGTTGACGGGCTTTATTTCACCGCAATGCGATACCGGGCAGTAGATATGATTATCAGGGAAGGGAATCTGGAAGAAGGTCTTTACCTGTTATCCCTGGTCAACCGCTATGCACCGCTCGATCATGATGCTGTGAATTATTCAAATTGGGCACGTATGTACCTGACTGGTGCCAGTTATTGGGATGTGGACTGGGAACAGGTTGTAAATTATTTCAGCCAGCTCTCAGCTGCCTTCCCTAACCTGTACGACGGTACCATGACAGCCAATGAAAGGCTGATGAAAAGTTCAGAATATTATGCTGACCAGCTTTCGGCTTCAGGAAACCGAGAAGATAACTGTAAAGCTGTGGATTATTACCAGACAGCAATAAATTTCAGCCCCACTGAAGAATTGCAGGATAAATACAACCGGGCGTATCTGAAATGCCATCCGCCTACTGCGAAACCAAAGCCTACAGAAACGCCCGAACCAGGGATTCCTACCGATATTCCTATTGAAATACCAACAGAAATTCCTCCAATACCAAGCGTCGAGCCTTGAGTAATAACTGTTTTATTCTATTGATTAGCGTTTTAGAAGCCCCCGTTATGATAGCTTTTTAGCAATCATATCGTGGATTAGCGCCCCGGTAATCTGACCCTTAACGAGACTTCCAGGGGAAATTAATTCATCGAACATCACCAGGCCGTCAATTTCCGGAGCATCACGATAGGATCTCCCTGCAGAAAATCCATCCCCACTACCTTCAATAAGAACCTCAATTGTTTTTCCGATGTATGTTTTATTAATTTCAAGGGATATTTCTTCCTGCGCCGCAGCCAATCTCTGGATGCGTTCTTCCTTTTTTTCCGAGGAGATGCTATCCATACCATGATAAGCGCTTGTACCTTCTTCGTGATAGTACGGGAAAATGCCTACGTGGTCAAAACGCATTTCAATCAGAAAATCCAGCAGAAATTGGAATTCGGCTTCGGTTTCATCAGGAAAACCGGCGATAAACGTGGTGCGCAAAGCAACGTCTGGAATATTGCTGCGAACTTTTGCTATAGTCTCTCTAACAACCATAATATCAGCAGGCCGGCGCATGCGCTTTAATACGTCGGGGTGCGCATGCTGCAATGGGATATCCAGATAGGGTAAAACCTGGTTCTGTTCAGCCATTACCTCTATTAATTCATCGCTGATAGCGCCTGGAAATGTGTACATCACTCTGAGCCAAGGGACCTCCGGCACTGTTTTGACAAGTTCTTTCAGAAGTAATGGAAGTCCATCCCGCATCCCCAGGTCACGTCCATATGCGGTGGAATCCTGTGCGATAAGGATTATTTCCCTGGTCTGCAATTCCTGCAACAATACCGCATCATCCAGAATTGCCTGCACTGGCCGGCTGATCATTGGGCCTTTGATAAACGGTATCGCGCAAAACGCGCAAGTGCGATCACAGCCATCCGCAATCTTTAAGTAAGCGCTGCCGCCTTGTACGGCTATCCGCGCCACTTTTTGCTCGCTATCCTGTATCATGGCGGTATCCGGGAAATGCAGGTAAGGGCTGGCCGGGTGCTGCCTTACTTTTTTTACCACCTTGAGAACATCCGCCCAGCGGCGGGTGCCAAATGCCGCATCGAGGCCTTGTACATCCCCCAAAAGGTGATGTTTCTCTTTTTCGCTTAAACAGCCCGCGGCAATCAATATCTGGCCTTCTTATTTGGCTGCAGCAAAATCCCGTAAAGTGCGCAGCGATTCTTCACGTGCGGGAAGAATAAAACCACAGGTATTGACAATGATGATGCCGGCTTTTTCAGGTGTTCCGCATTCAATGAATCCAGCACGGATGAGAAGTTCAGCCATAGAACGTGAATCAACGCTGTTTTTTGCACAGCCAAGCGATTCGATATAAAAACTATCGTTTGCGAAAATTATTCTTCATGAGCCTGCAAATTCTAACACCTCAATGCAATTAATCCCCAGAAAGGATGACATTTATAATTAGAGATCAATTTAATTCTATAAAAAGACTGGATACGCTATAATTTCAGGCTAGGAGTTAAAACCTTATGAGCGATATTTGTGTCATTGGAACAGGATATGTTGGGCTGATAACAGGGGTTTGTTTTGCAGACCTGGGCAATCGAGTTCACTGCCTTGATATCAATTTCGAACGCATCAGTAAACTGCAGAATAATATTATGCCTATATATGAACCCGGATTGGAAGAAATCGTTGAACGCAACGTTAAAGCCGGGCGTTTGTTTTTCACGACCGATTACTCTGAAGCGCTGAAAGATGCTGAATTTGCTTTTATCGCAGTAGGTACGCCTTCAGGTGTCGATGGCGAAGCGGATCTGCAATATGTACGCGACGCCGCCGAAAATATCGCAGAGGCGGTGGAACATGCCATCCTTGTGGTAAATAAATCCACGGTGCCAGTTGGTACAGGTGACTGGGTATCCGAGATTATCACTAAAAAGCGCGGTGGAAAAAAACTTGAATTCTCTGTTGTGTCCAATCCTGAATTCCTGCGGGAAGGCAGCGCTATCAACGACTTTATGAATCCTGACCGTGTTGTACTTGGTTCTCTGGAAAAAACCGCCGCCGAACAAGTAGCCAAACTATATGCTTCCCTGCGGGCTCCTATTTTAATCACTGATTTAAGACTGCGGAAATGATCAAGTATGCGTCCAATGCTTTCCTTGCCACGCGCATATCCTTTATCAATGAAATTGCCAATATCTGCGACGAGCTGGGAGCTGATGTGCGTGAAGTGGCTGATGGCATGGGCTTGGATAAACGTATCGGGCGCAGTTTCCTCGATGCCGGGCTGGGCTGGGGCGGAAGCTGTTTCCCTAAAGATGTTAAAGCGCTTGCACACATGGCAGTGCTGCATAATACGCAGCCGCAGCTTCTGCAGGCAGTTATGGACATCAATCGCAATCAGCGCAGGCGTGTGGTTTACCGATTGCGAAAAGTTCTAGGCGGATCGTTATCAGATAAAGTGATTGGCATACTGGGACTTTCCTTTAAACCCAACACGGATGATATGCGCGAAGCGCCAGCGGTTGAAATTATCCATTTACTTGAGAATGAAGGCGCCAAGATCCAGGCTTACGATCCTCAGGCAAGTGAAAATGCAAGGATAGAGCTACCGGGGATTGATTTATGTGATGATGTTTACAGAATGGCTGAAGGCGCTGACGCGCTGGTTTTAGCGACTGAATGGAATGAATTCAAGCAATTAGATTTTGAAAAGATTTTTCAATTAATGCGCACCCCGGTTTTAGTTGATGGACGCAACCAATGGGACAGTGCTTACTTACGCAGGATTGGATTTACTTATTTCGGTGTTGGCCAGGGCAACCATGTAGAACGGGCTTTACCAAAGGAGAATCAGGATTTAAGGTCTCCGACAACTTCCAAGCCTGCGTAACGTCCGCTGTCGTTAAAGACGTTATGCCATAATCCTCTCTGCCGAATAGAAAATTGAATATCAACTTCGGCAGATAAAGTCTCCGTAATCCGGCGATCCATTTGCAGGAGGGTTGGCGCTTTAATGGACCCCCCTTAACACGCCTGATATGGATCTGCAATTGCTTGATTCGATCACTGAAAACCAAATCGACCTCATTTTCATTCTCGGATAACCTGTCTATTCGGGCGCCTGTGTACGTAGCAAATCTATGCAGGGTACCATTTAATAACAAACCAACAATAAATCCATTAAAGGATAATACTCCAAATGGGATAACCGCTACAGACAGTGTAAGGGACGTATGGGGTTGGTTGAAGTGATTACATTGTGACCAGATCCAGGCGCTGGGCATTGCTTTTCCCCAGTCTTTTTCTATATAACCTTTTCCTCCCAAAAAATCTATCTTTTGGCGATTAATGACCAGGTTACCCATGATTTCATGGTCTAATGAAACAATGCCATGATAACATTCCATTCCCGGCACCCACGCGTACCAGCCCATGATTCCAGGTGAGGATAGATTTACCGGCCATGGAGACAAATTATTGAATGCCAAATCGCCGTGAAGATCCAATTCATCATTTTCAATTTCAAGATGAATTTGCCCGGCAGAGAATACGTTTTTTCCAATGGAAACAAGGAATTTCTTTTTATCAGCGATGAATTGGCCATAAGGAAAGGTGATGTAATATGCTTTTCCGTTGACACCATTCATAATCTGGATGAAACTGTGTGAATCCACCTCTTTAACACCGATGTAGACACCGGGAATAATTATCCAACGTTGATCCCCTTTTTGATTGATCAATTTATAATACCAACCCTCAAAAAAAGGCCCGTGTTTTCTGAATCCGTGATAGCTTGCCGGGTTAAGGACACTGTTTATGTATTGGTTCACGTTGTCTATTACCATTTCCTTCTGATAAATTAATTATAAATACTTGCCAAAACGCCAATTTCCAGGGGCGCCGGTTTAGTCTCATCGCGCACCAAGGATAATGCCCCTTGAACACAATGGCTGACACAAACTCCACAGCCCATACATAATTCAGAATTACACACGAGGTGTTCATTTAAAGAAAGCGCATTAAACTGGCAAGTATCTACACAAATTCCGCAGTTGATGCATTTCTCTTCATCAACTTCATTGACATAACCAGATGATATGATCATTGGTGTTCCGTTACGGTGCGCCTTCATTGCACCACAGCAGCAAGAACAACAGTTGCATATAGCGTAAAAGCGGTTCAGCACAGCATCTTTAAAAAATGCATGTGTCACATGCCCGCGCTGGGCTTCCTGTAAAAGAATCTGCTCTGCCTCAAATGAAGAAATTGCCCGCGAGGTTTCGGGACTATGCTCCAGCGCAAAACTGGCGAATGGCTCACCTACAATCAGGCATACATCAAGAGGTTCACAGGGATTCTCCATACTTTTTCTGCAAGGGCAGTCAATCACTGTAATATGATCCGGATTTTTCAGGATGAGATCCTTTGCCCTTTCAAAGGGAATTACCTGTTCCAAATTCTCTAAATGGATTTCTTGGTGGATGCTGACAAGCTGCCTGGCTGTTTCAAGGGGAAGCACTTTGCCATGATATCCATCGGCAAATCCCTTGCTTTGATTTAGAGATTTATTTTTCTTTTTAAATTTCTCAAAAATGGGAGCTGCTATACCCAAGAAAAAAGAAAACTTCTTTGATAAAGGATGATCACCTTTGCCCATTGAGATATAAAAATACGGCCAGCGCATATACAAATAGCCGTGAAGGAGGTCAAAGAATGAATAATCTTTTGAGGAACGCGCTTCTTTAATGAATTCCCAGGTTGATTTCCTCATTATTTAATATATCTTTCTATCGTTAAACACTTAATACATATAACCGTTATCAGGTCAATATAAATATATTTTGCTATAATGACAAATGAATGAAGTCGGCGTTAAGTGTAGCATGTAAATGAAATCTATGCGAAACATTAAAGTCAGACAACTGGTTGATTGGAAAGCTGTATTGATCGCAGGAATAGCTGGGGGAGTTGTTTCAATGGCAGCAAGTATTTTCTTATCAGCCTGGCTTCTTGACAGCCCATGGCTTCTTATCCAGATCACATCATCCTTACTCCTGGGGAAGGGAGTGCTTCCCCCACCCTCCGATTTCAGCTGGACGGTTTTTCTGGCTTCATTATTTATCCACCTGTTTTTTTCGATTATTTTCGCTGGCTTAATTGCTATTGTTGTACACCAATGGGGAATTATTATCAGTTTTATCGGTGGGGCTTTAATGGGGTTGGCTTTTTATACCATCGCGTTCTTTAGCTTCTCCATGCTTTTCCCATGGTTCTACACATTCCGCAGCTGGATCTTCCTTGCAATGTTTGTACTTTACGGCGCATTTACCGGCAGTGTTTATGAACTGCTAGAGGTTGAGAGGTATGTGGAAATAAATGAAGAGGGTAGATAATGTACCGAAGTTACCCTTCCAGAAACCGGTTATATCCTCAACAGCAGCGCAGCGGTGGCTGCCTGCGTATTGGCATTGCCCTTGCGGTAGCGGCTTTCGCAATTATTTCCTTTTTAGGATCTAAAACCTATAATCCTGTCACTGAGCAGGACCAATATATATCCATTACTCAGGAACAAGAAATTGCTCTGGGAATCCAAGCTGCTCCTGAAATGGAAGCCCAATTTGGCGGGCTTGATCCTGATCAGGATTATCAAACCGTAGTTCAATATATTGGAGATTTCATTATTAAGAACAGTGAAGCTGCCCAATCTGGTTATCCTTTCGAATTTCACGTGCTTGCAGATCAGCAGACTGTCAATGCCTTTGCTCTGCCAGGCGGGCAGGTGTATATAACCCGGGCATTGATTGATAGGCTGGAAACAGAAGGACAAGCTGCAGGAGTGCTTGCCCATGAGATTATGCACGTCCTCGCGCGTCACAGCGCGGAACAAATCGCACAATCGCAATTGGCAGAAGGATTAACCGGTGCACTTGTTATGGCAACGTATGATCCCGAAAACCAGAATTCCATGCGGACTGCACAAGTAGCGATGCTCATCAGCCAATTAGTTCAAATGAAATTCGGCCGGGAGGATGAAATTGCGGCTGATACATTTGGAGTTGATCTGATGTCGCAGGCTGGCTACGATCCCAACCAGATGGTGGCGGTAATGAAAATTCTGGAAGAAGCCAGCAGCGGAGCACCTATCGAATTCTTCAGCACGCATCCCAGCCCTGAAAACCGCATTGGGCGTATTCAGGCGGCGATTGCCGAAAAATATCCCAATGGCGTCCCTTCCGGGATGACGCAGTAGCTTCAAAAACCACTGATTTTTCACCACCCGATTTCTTGGTTGCTTTAGTAATCTGTATAAAGCGTTTACTCCATTACCCAAAAGTTAAGTACATGAGCGAATTAAAGGTTTTATTTTTGTGATCTGAGAGTTCTGAGAGATGCAAAGGAAACAAAGTTTTATTCTGGTGAGGACTGAATGAAGGTAAAAATCAGGAAAAGTATCGACCGGATAAAAATATGCTCTCCCGAAACCGTTAAATATATCTCCCATCCTCATTTTTTCAGGGGATATTTTTATCAATTGAAATTTTCCAAAATGTTATAATTACTGGTTGCACAGCCAGTTTAGATAATATGTTCTAGTTTGAAAGGAAATGGATGGCACAAGACAAGATCCGCGTCGTTGGCGCCCGCGAGCACAATCTGAAAAACATCACCGTTGAGATCCCACGTGATAAATTTGTGGTGATTACGGGTTTATCCGGTTCAGGCAAGAGTTCGCTGGCGTTTGATACTATTTTCGCAGAAGGCCAGCGGCGCTATGTGGAGTCGCTTTCTGCCTATGCGCGACAATTCCTCGGCCAGATGGACAAACCGGATGTTGATTATATTGAAGGGCTGTCTCCCGCTGTATCCATTGATCAAAAAGCAACTTCCCGCAACCCGCGCTCAACTGTAGGGACTGTAACCGAAGTGTATGATTATCTGCGCCTGATGTTCGCGCGCGTGGGTATTCCCCACTGCCCTGTGTGCGGCAGAGAGGTTGTCAAGCAATCCGCCCAGGAAATTGTGGATTCTATTGCCAGACTCCCCGAAGGCAGCAAATTGACCCTCCTGGCACCCATCATTCGCGGACGAAAAGGCACATATCAGGCAGTATTCGAAGAAATCCAAAAAGCAGGTTTCGTGCGCGCGCGCGTGGATGGGAAAGTTTATAACCTGGATGATGAGATCACCCTGGATCGCTACAAAATCCATAATATCGAAGCAGTTGTTGACCGTGTTGTCATTCAGAATCTTGAAGCTGAAGATGAAAGAAAGTCTCTTTTAAGCCGCCTGGCGGATTCCATAGAAACAGCATTGAAATTCGGGGAGGGGTATATTATTGTTGAAAATTTATCCAGCGACCCGCCCAAAGACCTGTATTATTCAGAAAATTTAGCCTGTCCGGAACACGGCGTCAGCCTGACAGAGATTGAGCCGCGCAACTTCTCATTTAACACTCCTCATGGCGCTTGCCCCGAATGCCAGGGATTAGGTATCCGGCAGGAGATCGACCCTGACTTGCTCATCCCAGACAAAGAAATATCATTAAACGATGGCGCGATTGTGGCTTTGGAATGGAACGACGCACGCGAACAAGGAAAATATTACTGGCAGATGCTCTCGTCAGCCGCTAATGCCTTTCATATCAGCCTTGTTATTCCGGTGAAGGATCTACCGGAGGAAAAATTGAATATCATCCTGTTCGGCTCAGGCGGGCAGGAAGTAGAAATGGATTTACGCGGCGGAAATAACCGCCAGACAGTACTGAGGACCTCATTTGAGGGGGTTATTCCAAACCTGATGCGCCGCTTCCGCGAAACCCAATCTGAATTTATCCGAACCAAGATTCAGGAATTCATGAGCGATAAGCCCTGCCCCAAGTGCAAAGGCGAACGTCTGCGTCCAGAGTCGCTGGCAATAACCGTTGACGGGTTAAATATTATGGAGGTCACGGGCTGGCCAGTGGAACGCACCCTGCCCTGGATCGAAAAATTAATGAGTAAAGAGTCACCGCTCAATGACCGGGACAAAGCCATAACCGAGAGGGTATTTAAAGAGATCCGCGACCGGCTGGGTTTCCTGGTTAATGTCGGCCTGGATTACCTGACGCTCAAAAGGTCTGCGGCGTCATTATCGGGCGGCGAAGCACAGCGTATCCGCCTTGCCACCCAGATCGGCTCACGCCTGATGGGAGTCTTGTATGTGCTGGATGAACCATCCATCGGCCTGCATGCGCGCGATAATGCCAGGCTGCTTGCAACCTTGAAGGAGCTGCGCGACCAGGGTAATACCGTGCTTGTTGTCGAACACGACGAAGAGACTATCCGCACCGCGGACTGGATTGTTGATCTGGGTCTTGGGGCTGGTGTTAATGGCGGTGAGGTTGTGGCAGAAGGCCCTGTTGAAACCATCATCAATCATCCTACCTCTCTCACTGGCGCTTACCTCGCGAGGCGAATGACGGTGCCGCTGCCAGATAAAAGGCGGAAAGGGAATGGCAAACACCTCACGGTTTATGGAGCACGCGCCAATAATCTGAAGAATATTGATGTATCAATTCCGCTCGCGAAGTTTGTTTGTATTACAGGAGTCAGCGGCTCGGGAAAATCCACGCTGATGGTGGATATACTTTATGAGGCACTGGCACATGCGCTTAATCGGCGCACGGACCAGCCCGGGCGACCATGATCGTATCGAAGGTATTCATCACCTGGATAAAATCATCAATATTGACCAGTCTCCAATCGGGCGAACACCACGCTCCAACCCCGGTACCTACACTGGTGTCTGGGATGAAGTCCGCCTGCTTTTTGCAGCACTGCAAGAAAGCAAAATGCGCGGATACACAACAGGAAGATTTTCTTTTAATGTCAAGGGAGGCCGCTGCGAAGCCTGCCAGGGACATGGTCAGCTTAGAATTGAAATGCAGTTTCTGCCTGATGTGTATGTTCCCTGCGATGTATGCCATGGAAAGCGATTTAACCGTGAAACACTGCAGGTGAAATTCAAAGGACATTCCATCGCAGATATCCTGGATATGACTGTTGATACCGGCATGGATTTCTTTGCCAATATTCCACGCATCCAGCGCCGCCTGCAAACACTGCAGGAGGTCGGGTTGGGATATATCCGCATCGGCCAGTCAGGAACTACTCTATCAGGCGGTGAAGCACAACGTGTAAAACTTTCAAAGGAACTTTCACGCCGAGCGACTGGGAAAACACTATATGTTTTAGATGAACCTTCAGTGGGCCTGCACGCGGCCGATGTTCACAAACTGGTTGAAGTTCTTCAGCGTCTGGTGGATGCAGGCAATTCAGTGCTAATCATTGAGCATAATCTGGATATCATTAAAAGCTCGGATTACATCATTGACCTCGGACCTGATGGCGGCGACCGCGGAGGCCGGTTGGTAGCAGCTGGCACACCAGAAGAGGTCTGTGATGTAGAAGACTCATATACCGGTCAAGTGCTAAAGAAATACTTCCGAGATTATTACAACAAGGTATGTTGATTAAAAAATAAAACCCTGGTAATTTTCATATCAGATATTCGTTCCCTTGGAACGAATATCGAAAGTCTTTTAAAAGAAACACGCTAATAGTTTTTCCACATATATTTTTGAACTTAATTTTATAAAAAAGGTCTATACCCAGGCTTTGCGCGCATTGGCAAAACAGTGATTAGGTGGCAGCTATGATTGATGGTAAAACCTAAGTATCCCTTCCTGCATAGCAATCATTTTCTGTGTTTCACATGATTTTGATTAATATAAATGACATTAATCCATTTGATATAAAGTGACTAATAAATTTGGCTCACACTTTTCGAAAATTTCAACAGAGGGAAAATTACAAAGCCTGGTTAATAAAATATTTAATATAAAGAGCCTATTTGTTCTTATAAATTCATTATTTCTGCTGGAGATATTTTCGCTTTCTTTAAATAAAGTCTGGGCTTTGATAATAGCCTAATCTGAGGTAGAACTTCCAAAGCAGCCTTCGAGCCGGCATCGATTAGTTCATCCGCGTATTTAAATCCTGAGAGAGTTGTAACTTTTGAAGAAATTATCGGCCGTATGATGATATCTGTCTGAGCTTTGCGCTGTTTGGCAGCAGTGATATTGGCCACCATTATGGCGTTTGTACGCCAGTTCGCTGCCGCAATTGCGGGTAAACGCTGCTCCTCCCAAAATTTTTCATCTGTTACATCAGGACCGACATCCACCGCAATAACCACTTCGGCACCCATGCTGCGCACCAGATCTGAGGGGACATTATTAACAGATCCTCCATCCACCAGGCACATTTGATCCCTGCAAACAGGCTCAGCGACACCCGGCAGCGCCATAGTGGCATTGACGGCCTCGGCCAAACTGCCTGATTGAAGAGAAACCTCAGAAGCGGACAGCACATCCACTGCTCCTAATGCTAATGGGATTTTCAAATCACTGAATTGTTTATCCCCTCCCAAAATTTCTCGGAAGTAATCCTGAATGCTTTCGCCACCGATCACGAAATTGAGTTTGGTCAAATCATCACTGAAAAGTTTAACCATATTGGTCAATTTTCCAAATCGGCGCGCTTCATCCTCAATCTGTCTGGCATTCAAACCGGCTGCATATAATGCTGCAATAATTCCGCCCATACTGGTTCCAGAAAGCAAATCAGGCGATATTCCTTCTGATTCAAAAACCCTTAATATCCCTATATGGGAAAGTCCTCGTGCTCCCCCTCCACCTAATGCCAATCCCAAAACCGGTTTTCTGATCAAATTCACTCTTAATCCTTTGTCAACAATAAGAAGATTTAAATAGTATAAGTTATTTTAAGGGAATAAATTATCCATTAATTTGATTTGATAAATTGAATAATTTTCCTTCTTATTAGGCTTGCAAGCAGCCTCAGAAATAGCTCATTTAAAAATATCAGTAAATTATTCGCTTTACTCCAATAAGTTCGAAAGAGAAAATATTAAATTTCAGGAAATTCCCTGGCAAAATGGATTCGTTTTACAGAGATTTTACAAAACTCTTACTGATATTTGATACACACGGGTTAAATTTATGACAATGAAAGTAGAAATATTTTTCGGAGGAATGAATGAGTAGAAAATTGATAATTATTTTTGCAAGTATTCTGGTTGTTGGAGCATTGACTGCCTGCAGCGGGGCTTCAAATTTTGAGTTACCGACCATACCCCCAAGAACAGTGCCGGAAAATTCACAGCCGGAGTCAGTGACAGCTACCGATACTGCTAAAAAGTCTAACACACCGGTTGATCTGGTTAAACTTCAAACGGCTTACGAAGGTATCTATGAGAAGGTGATTCCTTCAGTGGTAAGTATTTCGGTATCAAAATCCATCGCACAAGCTCTTCCAAATGTTCCCAACCTGCCAAACGATTCTGGAAATGGGCAGGAGCAACAAGCACCAGAATTTCAGCAAAGCGGGGCGGGTTCCGGCTTTGTATGGGATTCCGAGGGGCATATTGTCACCAATAACCATGTTGTGGAAGGCGCTGACTTGATTCGTGTACATTTTTCTGACGGCACAAGCCTTCCAGCCAAAGTAGTAGGCAAAGATTCACAAAGTGACCTGGCAGTTGTGAAGGTAGATCCGGCGGCAGCTCAATTAAAACCAATAGAGATCGCTGACTCAACCCAGGCAAACATTGGGCAGATTGTTGTGGCGATAGGAAACCCTTTTCAACTTAGCGGATCAATGACCACTGGTATCATCAGCGGCCTCGGCCGATCTCTAGTCTTGGATTCGGTTGATACATCAGGCCTGTCATATTCAATTCCAGATGTGATCCAGACCGACGCAGCCATCAACCCTGGCAACTCCGGCGGTGTTTTGGTGGACATTGATGGCAAATTAATTGGTGTGACCACTGCGATTGAGTCACCGGTACGCGCCAATTCAGGTATTGGGTATGTTGTTCCTTCCGTGATCGTCCAAAAAGTGATCCCCTTGCTGATTAGAGATGGTTCATATCAGCAACCCTGGGTTGGCATCAGCGGGCATGATCTCACTCCTGAACTGGCCAGTCTAATGAATCTGGACACAAACCAGCATGGCGCATTGGTGGTTGAAGTTACCGCTGGAAGTCCTGCGGAAAAGGCAGGTTTGATGGGTAGCGCGACAACCGCTCAGGTGGATGGACAGGATGTCAAAATTGGCGGTGATGTCATTACTGCCGCAGACGGCAAGCCGATTAATGATTTCGAAGACCTGGTGGCCTTCCTGGCACGCTACGCCAATGTTGGGCAGACGATTAAACTTTCAGCTGTGCGAGATGGAAATATTATTGACCTGCCTTTGACTCTGGCTGCCCGTCCAACCACAACAAGCGTTGAACAACCCACCACGCCGAAAGAGGCGAGTTCAAGAGCCTGGCTTGGTATTCTGGGCGCTGATGTTACTTCAGAGATTGCCGATGCAATGGGGATTAAACCGGATACTGCTGGCGTACTGGTCATAGAAGTCACCGCAGGCAGCCCGGCAGATAAAGCCGGCATCAAGGGCAGTAATAAACCCTTCGATTCCAACGGTCAGTCTATGATGATCGGCGGGGATATCATCACCAAAGTGGATGGGAAAGCTGTCAATGGGATTCAGAACCTGGTTGAGATTCTTGCCAAATATGATCCTGACGATGTTGTAAAAATGACATTAATAAGGGGCGGTAAATCCACAGAATTAAATGTTACCCTTGCAGAAAAACCAGCCGATTAGGTGGTCTTCTCTCCTTTTTTGAAAAGCGGGCGAAAATTCGCCCGCTTTTTTATTGTTGAAGGAAGCTACATCAGAATTGAGTTCACCTATCAGTACCGCTTCTATAAGAACCGAAAACCTTTGAGGTTTACAAGTCCTTTCTTTTTAGTCAAGTTAGGAAAGGACCAGTGATATATAAATTTTTTATATATCCAGGTTGCGCACCAATTTCGCATGGGTTTGAATAAAGCGCTTGCGTGGAGGGACAGAATCGCCCATGAGCATATCAAAGGTCCGATCGGCTTCGGCTGCGTCATCCACTGTTACCTGCAAGAGTGTACGATTTTCAGGATTCATTGTCGTTTCCCAAAGCTGTTCAGGGTTCATTTCGCCGAGACCTTTATACCGTTGAATGCTGGCTTTATCTTCTTTTGCGCCCCACTCTTTGAGGATCTTGGTTTTTTCATCCTCAATATACGCATATCGCTTTTCTTTTTTATATGAGATCAAGATACAAAGGCGGTTGAGCAATAAACAGATGGCCAGCTTCAACCAGGTTCTGCATATAACGAAAGAAAAATGTCAGCAGTAAAGTGCGGATATGGCTGCCGTCCACATCGGCATCCGTCATAATAACAACTTTGCCGTAGCGCAACCCATCAAGGCTGAAAGAATCGCCAATGCTGGTGCCCAAGGCTGAAATGAGCGCTTTCACTTCACGATTTGAGAGGATCTTATCAAGGCGTGCGCGTTCCGTATTGAGGATTTTACCGCGCAGCGGCAGGATGGCCTGAAAATGGCGGTCGCGCCCTTGTTTGGCTGAACCACCCGCGCTGTCACCTTCAACAATATAGAGTTCAGTGCGCTCTGGGTCACGCTCTGAGCAATCAGCCAGCTTTCCGGGCAGCGTCAGGCTTTCCAGCGCTGATTTGCGGATAACAAGGTCACGCGCTTTACGCGCTGCATCACGCGCGCGGGCAGATGTGAGGCATTTCTTTACAATGGCTTTTCCTGCCGAAGGATTCTCTTCCAGAAATTCGTAAAATGCTTCACCCACAACCTGAGTAACCATGGTCTGCACTTCGGGATTCATCAATTTGACTTTGGTCTGGCTTTCAAATTGCGGGTCAGGATGTTTGATGCTTATAATGGCGGTCATTCCTTCGCGGGTATCATCACCGGTGAAGTTAGGGTCGCCATCTTTGATCAAACCGTTCTCTGCGGGCGTAATCATTTAGAACGCGCGTTGAGGCGGTGCGGAAACCGGTCATGTGGGTTCCGCCATCAATAGTGTTTATCGTGTTGGCAAAACAATATACTGATTCGTTATATGCGTCTGTATATTGGAGAGATACTTCAACGCCGATAGCGTCAATGGTCTTTTCGGCATAAAAAACATCATGAAGCACTTCGCGGTTGCGATTCAGATAGCGGACAAAGGATTTGATCCCCCCTTCAAAAAAGAAGGTCAAACGATGAGGGGGATCTTCACGTTCATCTATAAGATTGATTTCAACCTGACGAGTCACAAACGCCATTTCGCGAAAACGCTGCGAGAGTGTGTCAAAGCGATAGTCCATATCCTCTTTGAATATTTCCGTATCAAAACGGAAAGTGGTTTTGTTACCGGTCTCTTCGCCTTTATATTTTCCGATTTCCTTTACTGCCTCAATCGGGCGGCCACGTTCATAACGCTGGAAGTAAATTTTGCCTTCGCGCCGGACTTCAACTTCGCACCATTCCGACAGTGCATTAACAGCCGAAACACCAACGCCATGCAAACCACCTGAAACTTTATAACTGCCGCCGCCAAATTTACCGCCGGCATGCAGAATAGTCATCACAACTTCAAGGGCAGAGACTTGTTTTACAGGGTGAATATCCACAGGGATACCGCGACCGTTATCCTCAACAGTCACACTGCGGTCATTATGAATTGTAATCGTGATGCGATTGCATGCCCCAGCCAACGCTTCATCAATCGAATTATCCACCACCTCATAAACCAGGTGGTGCAGAGCTTTCTGATCAGTTCCACCCACATACATGCCGGGGCGGCGGCGAACGGCTTCCAGGCCTTCAAGCACCTGGATATCTTTTGCGCCATAATGAGATTCGTTTGCCGCAGAATCCATAATCTATTCCTCCGCTTGACTAATATTAAATGATTTTCTAGAATTCCGCATTTTAAGCTGCAACCGGCTTTTCATTAATTTTTTCCGAGAGCCACTTAAGGCCATCTCTATAGAAAACAAAAGTAGATGCCAGCAAACCACATGCAATAAAACCATGTCCGAATATCCCCACCAGCATCATCCAATTTTCAACACCCGGAGTTGACCAAAGCGCGTCAAGGCCATAGCCCAGTAAAATTACCATGATAAAGAACATTCCAGCTCCAGACATCTGAGAGCGAACGAACTTGTAGGATGTTACGATTGAACGGCTGGCGTTCATATTTCCGAGAAAAATACCGTGGGGTGAAAATGACAGCGGAAGCATTATCCAGACTAAAACGAAACCCATCAACATAAACGGAAGAGTGCCAAGCCCGGGTAGGTAAAGAACTATCGATGACATCAGGCACATGATCGGAAATCCCAAGAATAATATTCCCATTAATAAAATTAAAGAAAGCACAATGCTTTGTCCGGTAGATCGATAAAGGCGGTAAATGCTGAAAGGTTCTATTCCCTTTTCCGCTGTCCGGGCTACCAACGAAAAATACAGGCTGCCGAAAATCACACCTGCAATTGCCATACCAAAAACTATAAGCACTATTCTATCTATTGAACCTATTTCAATAATCCGCAAGGAGCCCAGAGGATTGCGCAGCGCGCCCTGGCTGACCATAAGACTGGGAACGCCTATTGGATAAGTGCGAAAGCTAAAAAGCAGGTTAAAGCTTTCGAGGAAAACTGACCACAATTCATTGGAACTTTTAACAATCTCATTCCCCTGCTCGCCATAAGCCGCCCCCGAAAGCTCAGACGCACGTTCCATTACAGGCAAAAGAAGAGATTTTACCCTAACCAGTGGCCCAAACCACAATAAAAGATCAATTACTACCGGAAATAAAATAAGGTAAATATGGCTGGCAACGGCATTAAACCCTTCTACCAGCGATGGGATTAGCCTGGGAGACCTGATTTTAGGTTGCGAATTGGTATTCAACATACAATCTTTAATTTTACCATAAGGAATGAATGGACAGCCTTCTCACAGTACCTATGCGTTAAAATAAACACGTGGAAAATCATTTGCATCTTCCAAAACCCGACCGACTCAGTACCATTACCGCAGGTATATTGCTTTGCTATGCTTTCCTGCCCTTTATGCAGGTACCTGCACGAATAATTTCATTCTCCATATTTGGATTCCTGGTTTCACTTCAGCTGAATTTTTACAATCTAATATCACTTATCACTGCGGTAATGGCCGCGGCAGGCATGGACTGGATACTTTTTGACCATCCGCACCGAAAAGATAAAAATCTTCTCCCACATCTCATTCTGCCAGCGCTAACAGCCGGGGTTATTGGTTTTCCGTTGGGTTTGATAAAACCAGGACCTGCCTGGTGGATCATTTTAGGATTGGGCAGTCTACTTATTGTTCTGGTGCTGCTATCAGAATATATTTCTATTGAATCCACGGATATCCGCTATCCTTTGGCGCTAATGGTGCTTTCAGGAACAAGTTACAGCCTTCTTTTAATCCTTACAATCGCGTTGCGTTCAGCCGGGATAAGGTTATATCTACTTCTTCTACTGCTACCCGCTATATACGCCTTTTTCAGTCTGCGCATTCTCGACTTTCGTCTTGGGAGTCCCTGGCGCTTTCATTGGAGCGCAGTTGTCACTTTGGTTGTAACGCAGATACTAATCGCGCTCTATTATTGGCCTCTTTCTCCCATCCGGTTTGGTTTGATTCTCGTAGGATCTGCGTATGCAATGATCGGTGTCGCCGCATCTTTAGAGGAAAACCCAGATCCACGGAATGTATATCTGGAGCCGCTGATTGTAATGGCGATTCTTTGGCTCCTGGCAATTATTATTGGTTAACCGCGAAACTAACATTATCAGGAAGGGTTAAAATTGTATGATGATCCCAGATTTTTTTGCTCTGCCTATTGCATATCTGATCGGCTCCATTCCGTCAGGATTACTGGTTGTACGTATCACGACCGGCAAGGATATCCGCTCAGTTGAAAGCGGCCGAACCGGCGGCACCAACGCTATGAGAGCGGCAGGCTGGATAGCGGGGTTAACCACTGGGATTTTAGATATCCTTAAAGGCGCAACGGCAGTTTGGATCAGCCAGGCTATAACCGAAGGCACTGTCTGGATGAGTGTTCTTTGCGGGTTAATGGCTGTCATCGGCCATAATTATTCAGTTTTTCTGGCCGAAAAAGGCGAGGATGGGAAAATTCGTCTCAAGGGGGGCGCAGGTGGAGCGACTACACTGGGTGTTGCGATTGGATTGTGGTCTCAAAGCTGGATGTTTATTGTGCCATTCGCATTCATTTTTTACGTTATTGTTGGATATGCCTCACTGGCAACAATCAGTGTTGCAGCCGCAGCTCTGGGGGTCTTTCTGGTGCGCGCGGTTGAAGGTAATGCCCCCTGGGTTTATGTGGTTTTTGGCGCCGCCGCAACTGGTCTGGTAATATATGCCTTAAGACCTAATCTCAAGAGACTTAAAGAAGGCACAGAAAGACGTGTGAATCTCATCGCCAGAGTCTTGAAAAAAGGAATTTACAAGAAAGTTTAATTCTATTTTTTGGCGAGCATCTCACGGCGGTAAAGCGCAGTGAGGTTACGCTGGTGGAGTTCACTCACCAATCCTCCCAGCAGCACCCTGCTTTTCCCACATGCTTCAACGGTTGCTTCCTCAAGTATCGGCATAGGATCTTTTCGGCGAGAGGCGAGTTTGGCAACCTTTTGTATTGCAGAAAGATAGTTTAGGTTGCTTTTTACAGACTGGTCGATTTCACCGCGCAGAATAACATCCCCATGGCCCTGGACGATATTTTCAAGGCTCATTTTGCCGATCTTACGAATTGTTTCCGATTGTTCCTCGATATCACCATCCAATATCAAGGGCAATGGGAGAAAAGCATCACCTGAGAAGAGCACCCGATCTTCTCGAACCAAAACACCAATTCCATCCGGGCTGTTGCCTGCGATTGGGAAAATCCGCAAATGGCGTTTGCCCACTTGAAGTGTCAGGGTGCCGGAATCAAACGTCATGGATGGAAGAACAATTTTTACTCTTTTAAAATCCGGGTTGTTTTCCTGTGCGGTTTCAAGGGCAGCGTAATTATTATCAATCATCAGGCTGCGGCAGCGTGAGTGTGCTATTACCAGCGCCCCCGGGAAAAAGCAGTTGCCAAAGGTGTGGTCAGCATGGTAAATGGTGTTGATTACATAACGAACCTGTACCCCCAGGTTCTCTTCTATATAAGAGCGCATTTCAAGGGTTTCTTCAGGAGTTGGCAGCGTATCTACTACCACAGCCCAATCATGGCCAATGATCGCTCCAGCAGTGACCTGCGCATAAACTTCGCTTTGGAACCAGTACACGTTATCGGCGATTCGTTCTCTGATCATTTGCCATCCTGTAAATAAAAGATTTATCGATTAAAAATAGCATAAATGAAGGAAAAAGTCAAAATTTTGTATCCATTATTTGATTTTGAACCTCCAAATGGACATTTTTGAAGGTATTTGGATCGCAACAGCCCATTTTACATGTTTAAAAAAGATTTGGGGGTTGCTTGCCGAATTATGGTAAGATAACTGACCTGAGTTCGTTAACATTAATCATCAAGAGAGGCGGAGGGACCGGCCCGCAGAAGCCTCGGCAACCGCAGAAATCTGTCGGTGCCAATTCCGGCAGTCCCAAAAAACGCGGGGTCTGGAAGATGACGATTGAAGCAATCAACCTCTCTTTCCGGGGAGGTTTTTTTTTACAAAATAGGTAATGCGTGAACCGACAAAAACAAGATTGGAATCCTTATCTCTTTATTCTCCAAAAGCGGTTGGTTATCTTTGATGGCGCGATGGGGACAAACCTGGAAGATCAGGAGCTTACATCCTCACATTTTGGCGGGCAGTCATTGGCAGGCTGTAATGACATTCTCAACCTGGCTTATCCTTCAGCAGTAGAGGTTGTGCACAGGTCTTTTCTGGATGCCGGTGTGGATGTCATCGAGACCAACACCTTTCGCTCAAACCGTTATACCCTTCAGGAATTTGGTCTGGGAGATAAGGTTCAGGCCATTAACCTTGCAGGCGGTGCCCTTGCACACAAACTGGCGGAAGAGTATTCCACCCCAACCCATCCCCGATTTGCTGCAGGGGCCATGGGACCAACGGGTATCCTTCCGGGCATCGACCAAAGTGCTGCAAGTTTCGATGATTTAAGGGAGGCTTTCTGTGAACAGGCAGAATCTCTCATTGCAGGCGGGGTTGATCTTCTCCTTCTAGAAACCCAGCAGGATGTTCTTGAGGTTAAGGCTGCTATTTTGGGTATAAAGCTGGCTTATAAAAACACCGGTAAATGGCTGCCTATTCAAGTGCAGGTGACTTTAGACGCAAATGGGCGAATGCTTCTCGGTACTGATATTGGCGCGGCAATAGCTATCCTCGAAGGAATGGGGATAGACATAATCGGAATCAACTGCTCCACTGGACCTGAAGCAATGCGCGGGGCGCTGGGCATGCTCAGCCGAAATTCAGGATTGCCAATCTCATGCCTGCCAAACGCAGGAATTCCTGAAAACATCCATGGGAAAGCAGTGTATCCGCTTTTACCTGCTGATTTTGCTCAGACCATGTTCCAATACGCGAAAGAATTCGGCTTGAGCGTGGTGGGCGGCTGCTGCGGAACAACACCCGAGCATTTACGCTTGCTGGTCAAAGCATTGGAAAACCAAAAATCCGTGACCAGAGAACCTATAACCGGACCTCAGCTTTCCTCCACATTTCAGGCGGTGGAGATGCACCAATTTCCCGCGCCTTTTTTGATCGGTGAGCGATTGAATACCCAGGGCAGCCGTAAGTTCAAAGAATTGATGCTGAAAAATGATTACAGTACAGCGGTATCCATCGCGAATGAGCAAATGAAAAGCGGCGCTCACGCACTGGATGTGTGCACCGCGCTGACCGAAGACTCCGCAGAGGCAGAGCGCATGGCCGCATTGGCTGCAATGCTAAGCCAGCACGTGGACGCGCCATTAGTGATTGACAGTACCGATCCTGCGGTCATGGAGGCCGCGCTGAAAGCTGCCACTGGGCGCTGCCTGTTGAATTCCATGAACCTGGAAGGCGGTGAAACCAAAGCGCGAATGGTTTTAGCCTGGCGCGGGATTATAACGCCGCGGTGATTGCTCTGACGATTGATGAACAGGGCATGGCAAAATCAGCCAAAGCTAAACTTGCTGTCGCGCAGCGCATTTTCTCACTGGCGGTGGGTGAATTTGGCCTGGAAGCGCATGGCCTGATTTTCGACCCGCTCACCTTTACACTGGCCAGCGGCAGTCCGGATAGCGCGGACGCCGGAATGCAAACCCTGGAAAGCATAAAGTTGATCAAGGATTCTCTACCGGAGGTGCTGATCTGCCTGGGAGTCAGCAATATTTCTTTTGGACTTAACCCGAATGCAAGGCGAATATTAAACAGTGTTTTTCTGTACCACGCAGTACAAGCTGGTCTGGATATGGCCATTATCAACCCTGCGCTGGTTTTTCCCTTCACACAAATTCCCATTGAAGAAAGAGAATTGGCAGAAGCGCTCCTTTTCAACAGCAGTGTGGAAGCATTAAGCAATTTTGCCGCCCACTTTATGGATTCCAAAAACAACCGTTTAAAAAGTACAAGAGGATCGTTTTTAGACTTGCCGCTGGATGAGCGCATCCGGCAGAGAATTTTACAGCGGGAAAAAGAAGGCATCAGAGGCGATATTGACGATTATGTTGGAATTGGGGAAGATCAGACTGGAAAGGCATTGGAATTATTAAACCTGGTTCTACTGCCGGCCATGAAAACTGTTGGCGAACAATTCGCGCGCGGAGAATTGATCCTGCCATTTGTTCTGCAGAGCGCCGAGGCGATGCGCGCCGCAACGGATCACCTTGAATCCTATATCTCAAAAAGCAGTTCTGCAAAAAGAGGACGATTGGTTCTGGCAACCGTGTATGGCGATGTGCATGACATTGGCAAAAACCTGGTCAAGTCGATCATCGCCAACAACGGATATGAAATCATTGATCTGGGCAAACAAGTGCCGGTTGAGACGATTGTGACAGTCGCGGAAAAGGAAAAGGCTGACGCAATCGGGCTGAGCGCTCTGCTGGTAAGCACCAGCCAGCAGATGCCCTTAGTCGTTGAGGAGTTGAACCACCGAAACATTTGCATTCCGGTGCTGGTGGGAGGTGCGGCAATCAACCAGGCATTTGCCGACCGAATCGGCATCCTTCCGGATGGGAAAGCATATTCCGGGGGAGTCTATTACTGCAAGGACGCTTTTGATGCCCTAAAAGCACTTGAGGAACGCCACCATCCAAAAAGTGATCTTTCATCACCAACAATTACTCAATTAGATTCTGAAATGATTCGACAAAGCCCGGATAAAGATAAAAAGCAAATTACCGCAGCGAAGATTCCCAAACCACCTTTCTGGGGACATAAGCTGGTTGACCGGATCCCACTGAATGACCTGTTCGAATTGGTCAATCGCAGCGCGCTCTTCCGGATTTCCTGGGGCGCTGCCAACGCGAAGGGTGAGAAATGGGAGAAGTACCAGAGCGATTTTTTGATGCGATTAAACGTGATGCGTGAGGTTATTAGTAAGGAGCCCTGGCTGTCTGCATCGGCGCTTTACGGCTATTATCCCTGCCAATCTGATGGAGATAATTTATTAATTTTTAACCATGATTTCATTAGTGAAAAAGAATTCACCCGGTTCAACCTCCCACGCCAGACCAGCGGACAGCACCTGTGCCTTAGTGATTATTTTGCATCGCACGATTCAGGCAAGGTAGATGTGGCAGCTTTGCAGATTGTTACTCTTGGAAACCGTGCCACAGATTACATCCGCAAGCTGCAGGACGCCGGGGATATCACTGAGGCGTTTTATCATCACGGACTAGCTGTTCAACTGACTGAAGCCGCGGCAGAATGGACTCATCAGCACATCCGAAAAGAATTAGCACTTCACCAGCGGCAGGGAAAGCGCTACAGTTGGGGATACCCTGCATTGGCGGACCTTTCGCAGCATAAGGTATTATTCAGTATATTGCCCGCGGAAAATTCGCTAGGCATACAGCTGACTTCTGCCTATCAATTTATCCCGGAATATTCAACCGCCGCATTGGTAGTTCATAACTCTCATGCTGTTTACTTTCGGATGGATTAATATAAAGGGATCACATGCCTGACAACAAATTTATGGAGCTCATCTCAACCGGTAAACCTGCACTGGCGGACGGTGCGATGGGCACACTTCTGCATGAACAGGGCGTCAGCTTTGAAAGCTGTTTTGACGAGCTGAACCTTACCCAACCCGGACTTGTCGCCGGTATTCACAAAGCCTATATCGATGCCGGTTCGCAGATCATTCTGACCAATACCTTCGGGGCAAACCGTTATAAACTTGACCGGCACGGGCTTAAAACCAAAATCGGTGAGATAAATTCAAACGGTGTAGATCTGGCGCGCCGGGTGGTGGCAGCCAGTTTTAAAGAGGTGCTCATCGGCGGTGATGTCGGCCCGCTGGGCATTCGTCTGGCGCCTTTCGGACGTGTTCAGCCTGAAGAAGCGCGTAAAGCTTTTACAGAACAGATTGCTTTTCTGCTGGACGCGCGGATTGACCTTTTAGTGATTGAAACGGTCAGTGACCTATATGAGATACGCGAGGCGATCTTCGCAGCGCGCGAACTATCGAAAGATGTGCCGGTAATCGCATCCATGACCTTCACACGCGATGACCGCACACTGCTGGGAGATGGCCCGGTTAAAAGTAGCACGCTCGCTGCGCGATTTTGGAGCAGATATTATCGGCATCAATTGTTCAGGCGGACCAAACCAGCTTATACGCATCCTCAAGGAAATGCGCACATCGCTGCCAGATGGCAGGTTCTGGATAAAACCTAACGCAGGCTGGCCGGAACAGCTGGGCGGGCGGATCTTTTACCCTGCCTCGGCAGAATACTTTGGTGACTACGCCCTTTCTTTCTGGAAAGCCGGAGCATGTGTTATTGGCGGCTGCTGCGGGACAACCCCGGCGCATATCGCAGCCATGCGGGCAGCACTGGAACGCACTACTTCAGTCGAAATGAACATCCCTGACCTTGAAAGTGAAATTGATGAAACTGAAGTTTCTGAAAGCATTGAACCCACTCACCTGGCAAAAAAGCTCGCCAAAGGCAAGTTTGTTTTCGCTGTGGAGATGGATCCGCCGCGCGGCCTTTCAACCCACAAGATGCTGGCAGGCGCCAGCCTGATGGCAGAAGCGGGTGCGGATGTGATTGACGTGGCCGACAGTCCCATGGCACGCATGCGCATGAGCCCCTGGGCGGTATGCAACCTTATTCAACGCAAGGTAAAGATCGAAACTGTGCTGCACTTTCCCACCCGCGGGCGAAACCTTCTGCGCGTGCAGGGTGATCTGCTGGCAGCACATGCACTGGATGTGCGCAATGTGTTCGTGGTGATGGGCGACCCGACCGCTATCGGTGATTACCCGGACGCTATGGATAATTACGACCTGGCACCCTCAGGCCTGGTGAAATTAATCAAGCAGGGCTTTAATGCCGGCGTGGACCACTCCGGTTCAGATATCGGCCAGCCGACCAGCTTCTTTGTAGGCACAGCGCTAAACCTGGCAGCCCCGGATATGCGCCGAGAACTGGGGCTCATCCGGCGGAAGATTGAAGGCGGTGCTGATTTTGCACTGACACAGCCGATTTACACCACACAGCCGCTGGAAGATTTTCTGGTAAAGTATGAGAAAGAATTCGGTCTTTTCCCGATTCCCATTCTGGCGGGCGTTCTGCCGCTGGCATCCGCAAGGCATGCGGCTTTTCTGCAGCAAGAAGTGCCCGGAATTAGCATACCTGAGGACGTACACGAACAGATGCGGCTGGCTGACGAGGCAGGCGCAAAAAAAGGCATCGAACTGGCGGTGAAATTGATCGCTGAGCTGAAAACAGCAGCGCAGGGTGTTTACCTGATGCCAGCCTTCAACCGTTTCGATTACGCGGCGGAGATCATAGAAGCATGCGGATAATCTTTAAAATAAAGAGCTGTATGGATCTAACCCCTTAAAGACTCAGGTTTCTCAAAAAGTACTACCCATTATCAAGCCTTTGAGTATGCCAGGTTCAAGCCTTTATATAACAAGATATCAGCCCATTCGCATTTTAATAATGCACCTAACGACCCATTAAAATATCCTCCCAATATCCCCCTTGAAATTTTAGGAAATTTCCCTATACTGTAATAGTACTTTTGTTCTATGTTGAACATGCTGATATTAGCCAGATTGGAGATTTTAGCCCGCTGGCATGTTCTGAAGATGACATCCGAATTAATCCCCCAACCCGCTTTATCGCAACGCCAGAAAGAATGTCTGGTATTAATCGCTGAAGGCTTTACCGCCCGAGCCATCTCAGCCAAGTTAGGTATTTCAATCAGAATGGTGCGCTTTCATTTGAAAGCCGCACGGGAGAAGCTGAACGCAGTTTCGACAAGCCAGGCAATTCATATTGCCGTAAAGGGAAATCTGCTGGATTGAGCAGGTTTTTTTACCTAACTTGATACCTGCCGTTTATTCAACGGCCGCTCCCTGTGTGGGTGTTGCCTGGGGGCGCGGGGTTGGCGTTTGCAGCCCCTGCAGCGAGAAGCTCAGGTTAACCACCTCTCCAACATCTCCCAATTTGCCCAGATACTCCTGGTTAAAATACACTTCAAGCGCGGCGCCGTTGCCGGTAAGCAACTTAATAAGGTTGCTGCCGGAATATGTGTAAACATTATCGGGGATCACACGGCCGTCAAAGGCAGAAATTCCGTCAACCTCTATGCGCATATAGGCGCGGTCATGAGCGATGATATAAACCTGCAGCGGTGCGGCATTTGCTGTGGCCACAGATGTGGGCGTGCTTTGCGCGATGACCACGCCGGGCACCGCGGTCGCCGGCACTGTTGATTGCGCGGCCTCAACTGTCTGGGTCAAGTCAGGTATTGGTGAAGCTGAGGGCGTTACCTGCAGCATCTGTGAAATAGAAGGCGCCTCGGTCGGTTCCTCTCCGCTGGAAGAGAGCATCTGGGAGGCGCCCCATAAAATGAACACAAACAACGCCACGATTACCGCGCCGCCGATGACCAGATCCGGATTCAAAACGCGCCGCAGTCCCTCGGGCATATTGACCTTGACGCTCAGCGCGGGTTCGGGCGCCTTACGTGAAGGCATGCGTTCTTCCCTCTGCAAAAGCAGCGCCTGAGCGTAGCGGTCCATGATCGCGGAATCATCCATCGCCAGGAATTTGGCATAATTATTGAGCATCCCGCGCCCCTGAACAGTGGATGGCAGGTCATTGAAACGCCCTTCTTCAATTGCAACCAGCACCATGCGTTTAAGGTTGGTGAAGTGCTCAATATCTGAAAGGCTGAGATCCATTACCAAGCGATGGTCGCGCAGATCGGCGCCAATTTCTTTAAATATTTCCTGAGAAGTCTCCAGCGGCGCAGCTGCTTCGGATGGCTTGGCCTTTGGAAGCAGATTGGGGAATTTGGTCTTTGATGCAATATCTCTTATTTTTTCAGGAACAGGCACCCGCGCCAGGAGTGCCTTTAACTTTTCCATCAGCAGCAGCCAAAGCCCGGGAGCGGGTTTCTTTTCAGGTTTTGGCTGGCTTACAGATGCAGATTTTCCCGTCTCATCTGCCTCAACATTTTGCAAGTTTGCTGGTTCTGCCGGCGGGGTCAAACCATCGGGTTCTGCAGGCTGAATAGCTGCTTTCGGTTCAACCGTTTTTTCCGGTTCCTCAGTCTTAACAGGCGGATTCCAAAGAGCGATCAGCTCACTGGCGTCCAGGTTTAAGAAAGCGGCATACAAGCGTAATAAGCCGCGCGCCTGAACGCCTGATGAGAATACTTCAGGATGGTCTTCTTCCAGTTCCTGAAGTTGATTAAATTTTATGGAGGTCGCGGCCGCGGCTTCTGCCAGACTGAGGTTGCGCGCTTCGCGCGCCGCCCGCAGCCGTTCGCCAACAGTTCGCTGATCAGATTGGTTCATCGCCACAGATTATAAAGGGAATCAATAAAAAAAACCGGTCTGGAAGAATCCCCAGGCCGGTTTCTCTCAGATCAACTTTATTATGCTTCAGGTGACTCGTCTTCCTCAGCGGTCTCTTCGGCAGGTGCTACTTCGGCAGCGGGTGCTTCGGCAGCGGGTGCTTCAACAACAGGCGTTTCAACTTCTTCAATTGATTCGTCTTTTATTTCAGACTTGCGCGGACGTTTATGCTTACCCTCAGTTTCTTCCACTTTTTCTTCCGCTTCGCTTTCGATGGTGACCTTTACTTCAGGGATCAGGTCAAAGGTCAGGCGGATTTTCACTTTGTGCTCGCCTGCTTCGCGCAGCGGCTGTGATTCCACCCAATGGCGGTCAACAGTTGTGCCGATCTTTTCGGTAACAGCATCCGCGATCATCTGCTGGGTGATGGAACCAAATAGCTTGCCGGATTCACCAACTTTGGCTTTGAAGACCAGTTCCAGGCCGGCAATTTGGGCTGCCAGACCGGACATTTCTTCATTGACCAGTTCGCGCTGTTTGTTGGCGGCAGCCTTGATGCGCTCCACATGCGTGGTGGCGCCAGCGGTGGCGGGTACTGCCATTTTCTGGGGAATAAGGAAGTTTCGGGCGTAGCCGTTAGCTACTTTTTTGACGTCCCCGGCACGGCCGAGATTATAGACGTCTTTCAACAAGAGTACTTTCATGGGTCAAGCCCTTTCTAAAATTTGATATTAGCGCGAAGGGTACAACGCGCCAGGCAGGTATTTTATCATACTTGGCCTGTATTTGGATTTATTTTTAGCTAAAACGAATAATTCCCTTTTTTAGATGCACAGTTACTTCTTGACCTATGTCAAGCAGTGACAAATTGAAACAAACATACTCTTTGGAAGGTTTACGGTAAAGCTGAAACCTGGGGACATACACATATTTGTCTTAGCAACTTCGCTTAATTATTCATTTTCTTCCCTTCTTACGGTTGGTCAGGTTTACAAAATAAATAGAGAGGTTAGAATCTCTCCATTTATTAAAACTTCGATTCAATTCAAAATATCTCTTACTTAAGTAACGAAATGGCAAAAATATTGCATATATACTAAACAATAGGTCAACATGCTGAAGGCGATCAAATCACTTTTTTCATCCAAAGAACCGTTGATTGAGGATGTCAGCGGGGTATATCTGGGCGGCAGCCGCTACCTGCGGGTGGTGCAGCAGCCAAGCGGCAAACCGGAATATATATCCGGAGTATCAGGCGTCGCTACCAGTTTTCAACTGGCCTCTCGCAACGGCAGCATTGGTTTAATCGCGCATAATTATTTGGGCGGAAAGTTTTTCCTGGATGCTAAGGAAGGGGATGACATTCATGTGCTGGATGGTCACGGACGATCGCGCAAGTACAGGGTGACAGGCATCCGCCATTTCCAGGCGCTGGAACCGCGCAGCCCGCGAAGCCGGTTTATTGACCTGAATACCCACCAGACAAGTTCAGCCAGCGAGGTTTTTAAAGAAATTTATACCGGGGAACACCACCTTGTTCTGCAAACCTGCATCGAAAAAGGGCAGATCAAGGAATGGGGGCGGCAGTTCGTAATCGCAGAACTGGTCAGAGATTAAATTCTAATGACAGGCAATCACAGATTAGCTGCTGGCAAGCACAGAATATCTCTCCTTTTATTGCCCACTTGGAATTTATGCCTATATTTCCCCTATCCACAATAATGAAGCCTTCACGGATTAAGGGTCCCTTCAAATTTGACGGCATCTCATTATTTAGTTAGATTATTCGCTCCCTGTAATCGGTCAGTTTAACAAGTCTAGAATTTGGCTGCGAGGAGCACCCTAGGCCAATCGAAAGGCGCAAGATACAAATACCCTTCACCCTGCCCACCACCCAAGGGGAAGAGAGTGTTAAAAAAGACATTGCTATAATTACATAAAGAAATCATCTTATTGAAAGAGAGCTGCTATGAATGAAATTCTTCACAAGCGCGCCATCCGTGCCTGGACCATGTATGACTGGGCAAACTCCGCTTTTGCCACAACTATCATGGCTTCCATCCTGCCAAATTACTTTGGGATGTTCATCGCCACCGAAGGATCGCTGACACTGTGGGGGTACACCGTGGCCATCGGCAGCCTGATCGCCGCGGTCATCAGCCCGGTGCTCGGCTCCATCGCGGATTTCCGCGGTTCAAAGAAAACCTTCATGGGTTTCTTTGTCGCGCTCGGTGTAATCGCCACAGCGCTTTTATTCATGGTAGATCAACCCGGGGAATGGCAGCTGGCGTCTCTTCTATATATCCTCGGTACCATCGGTTTTGCCGGTTCGTTGGTGTTCTATGACGCCCTTCTGCCGCATGTGGCAAATCCAGATGAAATCGACCAGGTATCATCCCGCGGTTATGCCATGGGCTATATCGGCGGCGGGCTGCTGCTGCTCATTAATGTAATCATGATCTTCGTTGGTCCGCGTTTCCTACCCAACATGGATGAGACAGAAGCCGTCAAACTGATGATGCGCTTCAGCCTGGCGAGCGTGGCTGTCTGGTGGGCAATCTTTTCCATCCCCATCTTCAGGCACGTTAAAGAACCTGTACGCAAAATTGAAGAGGGTGAGGAAAAGCTTAATGTGGTCACGGTTGGCTTTCAGCGCTTCTTTAAGGCACTGAAAGGCATCAGCAAGTTTCGCGACCTGTTCCTCTTCCTGCTGGCATTCTTTGTGTATGCCAACGGTATCGGCACCATCATCACCATGGCGGTTGCCTTCGGCACCGACCTTGGCTTTGGGTCAACAGTCCTGATCGGCACGCTGCTGCTGGTGCAGTTTGTGGCCGCTCCGTTTGCAATTTTGTTCGGCAAATTATCCAAGAAGGTGGGCGTAAAAAAATCAATCACCATCAGCCTGCTGGTTTACACATTGATCGCCATCATTGGCTACTTCATGACCAAAGAATGGCATTTCATCCTATTGGGGTTGTTTGTTGCGACAGTACAGGGCGGCAGCCAGGCGCTTAGCCGGTCTTTGGTCGGGCAGCTAATGCCCAAGAGCAAGTCCGCTGAATTCTACGGGTTCTACAGCGTTTCGGAGAAATTCAATACCGTCATCGGCCCGATCCTTTTCAGCGTTATTAACCAGGTGACGGGCAACAGCCGGCTGGCGATCATTTCACTGGTCATTTTCTTCATCACGGGAATCGTTCTGCTTTCAAAAGTGAATATCGAACGCGGAATCAGGACTGCCCAGGCAGATGACGCCAAAATGATCACAATCACGTAATACTATTTCATTTATGAATTCCAATCCACTTAATCAGGTTTTACAAGGCAGCTGATTGGCAACATTTTATTAAGAATACTATAATGCGATTTAACGCAAATAAATATAAAATAAATAATAAATATAAGGAGATGAAATGAAAATTAATCGCACCCACCTTTTATTGTTTGCCGGAATATTGTTAATTATCAGTGCTGCCTGCGGATTCAATGTGAGCACTGCCAAAATCAGCGAGGCAAATACAGCCCATGAAGTGGCCAGCGGGTTTGAGAACACCACAACATTCAATCAGGATGAGGTCTTTTACCTGCTTGTGAAACTCGCCAACGCCCCGGATGATACTGTCACCAAGGCAGTCTGGATTGCCGCAGATGCAGAAGGCGTAGATAAAGACACCAAGATCGATGAAGCAGAATTTACGAGCGGCGAAACGGATGTTACCTTCAATCTCAGCAATGACACTGCCTGGCCGGCGGGTCAATATAAGGTTGAACTCTATCTGAACGATAAACTTGACCGCACGCTTGAATTCAGCGTGGCGGGCAGTCAGGCAGCAACCTCCAACAGCTCTGGCAGTTCGGTTATCAATGATGCTTATATGGTTTCCAAAGCTGATGGGGGGACTACAGTTACGGATGTCTACGCAACCGATGAACCCTTTTACCTGATCCTGGATTTGGCAAACGCACCGGCTGACACCACCTCAAAAGCGGTCTGGTATGCGGTTAATGTTGAAGGGGTTGATCCCAATACCAGGATAGATGAAGCGGAAATTCAAGGCAACGGCGAAATCACTTTCGATTTGAGCAATAACGGCCCCTGGCCGATTGGCGCCTATCAGGTTGAAGTTTACGTGAATAATGCTCTGGACCGTACTTTACAATTCGCAGTTGCGGAAAACCCTGCCGCAACAAGCGGTTCAACCGGCGGTTCATCCAGCGTTGATATCACCGACGCCTATACTGCCCGCGAGGTTAACGGTAGTTTTGAAAAGACCGCGGTTTATTCAACAGACGAAGCATTTCACTGCGTTGTCGTTTTAAATCAGGTTTCACCTGCTACCAACATCAAAGCTGAATGGAAAGCGGTTGATGTAGAAGGCATGGCAGCCAATTCAAGTTTATACACCAGTGAAGGAACATCCCAATCCGATGAATTGGTCTTTGATCTGAGCAACCCGAATCCATGGCCAGTGGGTAAATATATGGTGGAGTTATACCTGGATGACGTGAGCAAGGGGAATGTTGAGTTCAGCGTGGAATAGAAGATTTTAGAGACTCAAGAAACAAGCCGGATGATCATCCGGCTTGTTTAATTAAATTTGAATAAACCTGATCTGAGCAGCTAAATGATCAGTTCATACAATTCGACCAGAACACCGCCGGCGCTCTTGGGATGTATGAAGGCGATCTTCCGGCCCTCCATTTCCAGAGGAGACTCATTGATAAGACGAACCCCTTTTTCTTTGAGCCGCGCCAGCATTCCATTAATATCGTCCACTTCCAGGCAGAGATGATGAACACCGCCACCATGCTCGCTGAGAAATTTTGCCGTTCCGGATTCAGGATCGGTTGGCTGGACAAGTTCTACTTTTCCTTCACCAACAGGGAGGAAAGCCACTTTTGCTTTTTGTGCGGGCACATCTTCCACTTTTGACATCCTGATACCTAAAGCGTCTTCCCAAAAAACCAGCGAGGATTGAATATCCTCAACCACAACCGCTATGTGATTAATCTTTTTAACTTTTGCCATTATTTTCTCTCCATATTGTTAACCCCAAACAGGCGGCTGATATTCCCCCCACACACTTCGCAGCACGCCGCAAATCTCTCCAAGGGTGAGGTCATTTTCTACGCAGATGATGAACAGCGGCATCAGGTTTTCATTAGAGTGCGCACAGGATTCGAGCTGAGCCATTAATTCCTTAACCCGGCTTTCACTGCGGGATGCCCGCAAATCTTTTAATCGGGATTTCTGCTGCGCCTCGATAGCCG
Organism: uncultured Chloroflexia bacterium; assembly: GCA_963723145.1. GTDB lineage: Bacteria > Chloroflexota > Anaerolineae > Anaerolineales > Anaerolineaceae > Pelolinea. Next base: position 41,620 of record CAVRPM010000009.1, on the reverse strand, counting down.
GATCAACCTTAAGCCGTTCAATCTCTACTTTTTCATCTGTTAGAAAATTGTTTACGCCAACGATAGTCTCAGTTCTGTTCTCAACCTCTTTCTGGAAGCGGTACGCGGATTCCTGAATCTCTGTCTGCACGAATCCATTATCGATCGCCGCCAGCGCTCCGCCCATCTCATCAATCTTGTGAATGATCTCAAGCACCATTTTTTCAATCTCATCGGTGAGTGCTTCAACAAGGTAAGATCCCCCCAGCGGATCAACAGAATCTGCGACCCCGGATTCATAGCGCGATGATCTGCTGGGTACGCAGCGCAACGCGGACAGCTTTTTCTGAAGGCAGAGAAAGAGCTTCATCCATACTGTTGGTATGCAGCGACTGGGTTCCACCCAGCACCGCTGCCAACGCCTGAATTGTGGTACGCACAATATTGTTTTCGGGCTGCTGCGCGGTGAGCGTAGATCCGCCTGTCTGCGTGTGGAAGCGCAGCATTTGCGAACGCGGATCAATCGATTTAAAGCGCTTCTTTACCAGCCTTGCCCAAATGCGCCGCGCAGCACGAAACTTGGCCACTTCTTCCAGAAAGTTATTATGGCATGCGAAAAAGAAAGAAAGCTGGTCAGCAAATTTATCCACTTCCATCCCTGCGGTTAAAGCAGCCTCAACATAGGCAATAGCATTGGAAAAAGTGAAAGCCACTTCCTGGGCAGCGGTAGAACCCGCTTCGCGAATGTGATAACCGGATATGCTGATGGTATTCCAGCCAGGCACTTTTGCCTGACAGTACTTGAAGATATCCGTGATCAGACGCATGGAGGGTTTGGGCGGGAAGATATAGGTGCCCCGTGCGATATATTCCTTTAATATGTCATTCTGAATTGTCCCGCGCAATGCTTTTTCTTCAACCCCCTGCTTGTGGGCAACAGCGATATACATTGCCAGCAGCACTGCCGCTGGCGCGTTGATGGTCATACTGGTCGAAACCTTATCCAGCGGGATGTTATCGAAAAGTGCTTCCATATCCTTCAGGGTGGAAATGGCCACACCGACCTTGCCTACCTCACCCGCCGCCATGGGATCGTCAGCATCATAACCAATCTGGGTGGGCAGGTCAAAAGCCACCGAAAGACCGGTCTGACCCTGGTCAAGCAGGTAGCGGTAACGTTGATTGGATTCCTGCGCCGACGCATAACCGGCATACTGGCGCATCGTCCACAACCGCCCGCGGTACATGGTTGGCTGAATGCCGCGCGTGAACGGATATTCGCCAGGAAAACCTAAATCGTCAAAATAATCACTTTCGGCGGGAATAGCAATTCTTGGCACATCTATTCCTGATTTTGTTTTGAAAGTCTCTTTTCGCTCAGGATACTTATGAAGCGCCGGTTCTAGAACATTATTTTCCCAACGCTTGAATTCTGGTTTGATCACTTTTGGCGTCATGTCTCTTCTCTACTGAATTGTTAAAAGTATATCCCAGGATGTAATAATCAATCACATTTATAAATTAAAAAGAACCCTGCACGTGAAGGTTCTTTTCGATTTTATAATTCAGCAATTACTCAATGGTCTCCAGGAAAACTGCGGCCATGGCAGCAATATCATCCGCCGCAGAAATACCAGCCCAGTCATCTCCGGCTTTAACAACGTTGGCAACAACAATATTGGCGCCATTAAAAATGGCGCTTCGGGCGCTGCCCTCGTGAATGCCGCCGGCCGCTGAAATCATAACCGGATATTTACTGCGAATGCGGTTGACATGCCGGTATTGGATGAGCTTGCCGCGGCTGTTCTCTTCATCTCGCCCGAGGTGCAGCACAACCACATCCGGCGGCTTAAATAATTGCCGGAGGATATCCAAAGGGTCATCCACGCCTATCATATCCACCATTGAAATCATATTCGAAAAGCTCGCATTCTTCTATCACCAGATCAAGCGTCTCTTTCGGAGAGTATCCCAATACAGTTACAGCATTTGCCCCCGCCTCGCGCACCATGTTTACTTCACCCAAGGCGCCATCAGCAATCTTAATGTCCGCAACAATCTTACCCGGCCATAAACGGCGAATATAGCGAATACCATTCATGCCTTCGCGTTTGATGTAAGGCGTGCCGGCTTCGATCAGGATTCTGCTGCTGCGCGGAATTTGCGGAAGCAACCAGGCAACCATGCCGATATCATAATTAAACGCTATCTGCAGGTAGCGCGTTTTGGAATCCAGCATGGCTTAGGTCCGTTTTCGCGAAACCACCTGCGCGACTACTTCGCTGATTTCGGAAGGCAGTAACATGACAATCTTTTCCGAAGGATCAGCTGCTATATCACGGATGGTCTGCAATGTACGCAGGTGCATAGCGCCGCTGCTTTTTGCCAGATTCTCTGCCGCCATACGAAGGTTTTCTGAAGCGGATAGTTCACCCTGGGATGCAATAATCACTGCCCGGCGGTTGCGTTCAGCTTCAGCCTGTTTAGCCATAGCGCGCTTCATCTCGGCAGGCAATTCCACTTCCTGGATCTTAATGGACTCCACATCCAATCCCCACTCTGAGGTTTCAGAGTCCACAATTTCCTTAATACTGCTGGCTATTTTTTCACGTTCCTGCAGGAAGAAGTCCATATCATTGTTGCCGATCACATCACGCAGCGCTGCCTGAGTGTACTGGCGAATGGCAAACATGTAATCTTCGATTTTAATAATGGCCGATTCCGGACTAATAACTTTGTAATAGACAACAGCATTGACCAGGATCGGGATATTATCCTTGGTAATCACCTCCTGTCGGGGGACTTCTGCGGTTTTGATGCGCATGTCCACCTTCCGCATGTTTTGGATAATCGGAAATACAAAAGTCAAGCCAGGCTGGCGTACACTGGAAAATTTGCCCAGGGTAAACACAACCCCCCGTTCATACTGGTAAAGCATGCGCAACCCAATGAGTAAGATAACGATTGCTAATAACAGGATTGGAATCAGGCAATAAAATGCTTCTGACATATTTCCTCCTTGTTTTCTCCATTGTATAGTGAATGAATATAGAAAAGCAATAGCCCAGATAAAAGTTAATATGATTTTCACAACCTTAAAATCTTCAAAATTACTATAAATTTTTAACAAATATTTGATCGCGCCTCAATTTTGATGTTGCCAAACATCTCTGATTTGGTATAATACATTTCTGCGGGCGGTTAGCTCAGTTGGTTAGAGCGTTGCGTTGACATCGCAAAGGTCGTAGGTTCGAGTCCTATACCGCCCACTGGTTTGTAAAGGCTTTGACCAGGACGAGTAACTGGGCGCCATTCTGACAGGAAAGGGAAACACAGGCTGAGATTTCCCACCAGCGATGTCCAGCGAAAACCCCCTGCGAGCCGCGTTCAGAAAATGGCGCAAGCCACCAGTACGAAAGCCGAATGATCCCGTTAGAGGTCACTCCAAGTGGGCTGAGTAATTTCGGCCAAACTGGGTGGAACCGCGAGAGACGCCTCCCGCCCCAGAATCGGGGCGGTTTTTTGTTAATTGCTTACACGGAGGTAAGAATGGCAGAAAAAATAGCTGAAAAATATGAAGGGTCGCACCTCTATAAACTGCGGCATTCCACAGCTCATGTAATGGCTCAAGCCGTCCTGGATAAATTCCCTGACGCCAAAATCGCCATCGGTCCGGCGATCGAGGATGGCTACTATTATGATTTCGATCTTCCCCGTCCTCTTACATCTGAAGACCTTAGCGACATTGAAGCCCGTATGAGCGAGATCATCAAGGGTAATTTCCCGTTTAAACGCGAAGTTGTAGATGCAGACAAAGCCAGGGAACTTTTCAAAGACCAGCCTTATAAAATTGAATTGATCAATGATCTGGAAAAAGGCACCCAGGACGAACACGGGCAGGCGGTCTCTGAAAAGCCTGAACTGAGCATTTACACGCATGATAACTTTATTGATCTTTGCCGCGGGCCTCATGTTGAAAATACCGGCGAGATTCCCCTCAAAGCCTTCAAGCTGCTAAATGTCGCCGGCGCATACTGGCGCGGAGATGAGCGCAACCCCATGCTGCAGCGCATCTATGGCACCGTCTGGGAGACTCCTGAAGCACTTGAAGCATATCTGAAGATGGCAGAAGAAGCCAAAAAGCGCGACCACCGCAAACTAGGCAAGGACCTGGACCTGTTCAGCAGCAATGATGAAATTGGCACCGGGTTGATACTCTGGCATCCCAAAGGTGCCAAGATCCGCAAAATCATGGATAACTTCTGGAGTGAAGAACATGAAAAAGCGGATTATGAATTTGTCTATACCCCGCATATTGGCAAAGCCTCTCTATGGGAGACCAGCGGCCATCTTGGATTTTATAAAGAAAATATGTACTCACCCATTGATATTGACGGGCAGCAGTATTATCTTAAACCCATGAACTGTCCTTTCCACCTACATATTTATAAGAGCCGCATCCGCTCTTACCGCGAAATGCCTATGCGCTTCGCAGAAATGGGCACTGTTTACCGTTATGAACGCAGCGGTGTTTTGCACGGCCTGCTGCGTGTGCGCGGCTTTACACAGGATGACGCGCACCATTTCTGCACACCGGAGCAGATGCCCGATGAAATAGATTTCGTACTCAATTTCTGCCTGCACATCCTGCGCTCATTCGGTTTCAAGGACTTTAAAGCATATTTGGGAACGCGGCCTGATAAAGCCGTTGGTGAAGAATCCCGCTGGCATGAAGCAGAAGCTGCATTGCGTGCCTCACTCCAGCGTTCCGGATTGGATTATGTAGTTGACGAGGGCGGCGGGGCATTTTATGGTCCCAAGATCGACCTCAAAGTCAAGGATGCTATCGGGCGGGAATGGCAGCTCTCTACCAACCAGTTTGATTTTAACGAACCTGACCGTTTTGACCTGACATATATCGGCGAAGACGGGCAGCAGCACCGCCCTTACATGGTGCATCGCGCATTGATGGGCAGCATGGAGCGCTTCTTTGGAATTTTGATCGAACATTACGGAGGCGCTTTCCCAGTCTGGCTGTCACCAATTCAAGCTATGGCCATCCCCATCGCCGACCGCCACTTCGAATACGCCGCCCAGGTAGTAAAACAACTTAAGCTTGCCGGCATACGCGCCAAGCTGGATGACCGCAGCGAGCGGATGAACGCCAAGATCCGCGACGCGCAGAACCAGAAAATTCCATATATGCTGGTCATCGGCGATCAGGAGATGGAGTCGGGTAAAGCCGCGCTTCGACTCAGGAACGGCGAAAATCCGGGTCCAATATCTTTGGAAGAATTTTTAGGAATCGCCAAAAAAGATATCGATGCGAAGGTATGACAAAAATGATAGATCATGAGCCCGGAAATCATTCCGGGCTTTTTCTGTAAATTATTGAATTAGAAATTATAATTATGGTAATATCAAAATCTAAGTTAAATTGAGGAGAATAAGATTAGCGCATCATCAGACGTAAGATCCAACCAATTTATTCGCGCCCCGAAAGTCAGATTAATTGACGCCGACGGGGAAAATCGGGGTATCGTTACAAACGAAGTCGCTCAACAGGCTGCCAGAGACGCCGGACTTGACCTGGTGGAAATTGCCGCCAATGCCGACCCGCCAGTAGTCAAGGTGATTGATCTGGGGAAATACACCTTCGAGCTTACAAAAAAAGAACGCCAGGCACGTAAAGCCCAGACAAAAATCGAAGTCAAAGAAATCAGACTACGCCCAAAAACAAACGTGCATCACCGCGACTTTAAAGTGGATGATGCCCGCCGTTGGCTGGAACATGGCATGAAAGTGCGCGTGACGATCAAGTTTCGCGGTCGTGAGATTACTTACCCTGAAATTGCACTTGAAGATCTGAAAGAAATTGCAGAAGCATTGAAGGACGTTTCAAAAATTGAATCAGCCCCTTCAATGGAAGGCAAATCCATGACACTGGTTTTAGCACCTGAAAAAGCAGGCACCAAAAAACCAGATTCAGCCGTTTCGGAAAAACCAGCTGCCAAGATTGAAAAAACGGAAACTCAAAAAAAGACGGAGATACCCGTGGCCAGTGCTGAGAAAATTGAAGTACCGGCACAACCAGAAAAAGCAGCAACTGCAATAAAAACAAAGTAGGTTTACTTTTTGCCGATTTAATAATCAGGAACATCAATCGATGTTCCTTTTTCCTGAAAATCTGGTATAATTGCGTTTCGCTCTATAAGCGAGATTTTTTTGTAAACCTAAAGTAAGGAGAAAGACCGTGCCGAGGAAGCAGAAAAAAGGTAAGTACAAATTAAAAACCCATAAAGCAACCTCCAAACGCTTTCGCGCAACCGGATCAGGATTGGTAGTCCGCACCAAAGGCGGAAAAAGCCACCTGCGCCGCAAACGCTCTGAGCGCGCCCTGGGGATGCTTGATCAAATGGTACCAGTTCAGGGCGATAGTATTGTCAAGCGCGTGAGAAGACTCGCGCCGTATCTCGATAAGAATCATTAATTTATTTTAGAGCGGCTGTTGGGTGTGCACAACTGGCTACGTGCCGGCGCCCAGGGGTTCGCAAAGGAGACATCATGACCCGAGTAAAAGGTGGCCCAGTTACCCACCTGCATCACAAAAAGATTCTGAAACTTAATAAAGGAAATTTCGGCTCCCGCCATCGCCTGTTCAAGCGCGCCAACGAGACCATGCTGAAAGCGCTGTGGTATTCATATCGCGACCGCCGCGTTCGCAGGCGAGACATGCGCAAGCTCTGGATAGCGCGTATCAACGCTGCAGCCCGTCTCAACGGCCTGCCATACAGCAAGTTTATTTTTGCCTTGAAGAAAGCCGATATCAGGCTGAACCGAAAAATGCTCTCAGATCTGGCTATCCACAACCCTGACGCATTCAGCAGCGTGGTTGCCAAAGCAAAAGCCGCTTTATAATGTTTTTTTGAATTTCATAAGGGCAGTCACCTGGACTGCCCTTTTTATTTCCGTTAAAAATAGGGGTATAAAGGAATTATGTCGGAGATCATAGATCATTTTCAATTTCCTTCAGGTCAGCTTCTGGAGATTTGCCGGGGTGATTTAACACGAGAGAATACGGATGTCATCGTTAATGCTGCCAATTCCCGGTTGATGCATGGGGGTGGTGTTGCTGCTGCCATCGCACGTACAGGCGGTGATGTAATTGTCCGGGAAAGCCAAGAATGGGTCAGATTAAACGGCCCTGTGACTCACGATAAACCGGCAGTCACATCAGGTGGAAAGCTGCCAAGTAAATTCGTCATCCACGCTGTCGGCCCGGTATGGGGGGAAGGTAACGAAGACCAAAAATTGAAAGATGCGATCCTTGGATGCCTTAAGACCGCTGAAGAATTGAAGGCGCAATCAATCGCCTTTCCTGCCATATCCACCGGAATTTACGGATTCCCAAAAGAGCGTGCCGCTGAAATCTTTTTAAGAACTATTCTGGAATATTTCAATAAATATCCCAAGTCCATGGTAGTCACAATTAGAATCCTGCTTCTGGATGAACCAACATTGCAGGCATTCACATTTGCATTTCAGTATGTATTTAAAGATGAGCGGAAGGTATGATTACCTCCATACAAAATTCCAAGCTGAGTCTTGTTCGCGGGCTGCTTTCATCCAGAAAAGATCGTGAAGTAAACAATCTATATATCGTTGAAGGGGTACGGCTGGCTGAAGAAGCCTATAATAATGGAGCCCAAACAGAATTTGTTCTTTTCTCCAGTCAAATTTCAGAACGCGGAAGGGGTATCCTGCAGTCTCTGATTGCTGAAAAAATTACTGTTGAAGAAATTTCCCCTGAATTGATGGATCGAATATCCGAAACTCAAACTTCACAGGGCATCCTTATGGTGATACGTTTTTCCAACTCCACTCCGGGAAATTCCCTAAACCTTGCACTGGTACTGGATCAGGTGCGCGATCCTGGTAATATGGGTACATTGCTGCGCAGCGCTGCTGCACTTGGCGTTGAGGCAGTGATTTTTGACCCCAGGAAGCGCAGACGTTTACGCTCCCAAAGTAGTTCGCTCGGCGATGGGTGCACATTTTAAATTATCGATCACATCCATGAGCCCAGAGGAAATTCACCGCTTACTGTAAACACACCAATAAATTTGCTCTCGATATCCTGCTAGCGGATTCAGGAAAAGGCAGTAACATCTGCTGGGAGGAAGATCTCACCCGCCCGTTATGCCTTGTGGTCGGAGGAGAAGCAAATGGCGCAGGGAACGAGCTAAGAAAGATAATAGATGCATCAGTACGCATTCCAATGTTGAATAACACTGAGTCCTACAACGCAGCGGTTGCAGGTAGTATATTAATGTACGAAACTTTTCGCCAAAGGAAAGCCAAATGAAAATCCGTTCTCTTACCTGTTTCTGTAATCCTTTCGATAAGGAATTTGAATCCCAGCTTAAGCGGCTGGCTGAACTGGCAAATACCTGTAAAGCAGGATTTGAAGAGAAAGGTTGGGAAGTGCAAACCCTGCGTTTGGCAACCATCCCCTATGGCCAATATACAACTCCAGAAAATGCCATTCAAAAAATTATCTCAATTGAAAATATTGCCCGGGAACTTGGATTCACCTACCTATCTGTTGGCCCTGCCCGTCTGACATGCCCAGAAGATTTTGAAATCATTACCGCGATACTTAAGGCTACACGCAATGTTTTTGTTTCCGGGATGCTCGCCCACCCTCAACGTGGAATTTCAATGCAAGCCGTGAAAGCCTGCTCCAAAGTCATTTCAGAGGCTTCTGTAATCACACCGGATGGGTTCACAAATCTGCGCTTCTGCGCCATGAGCCAAGTACAGCCGTTTACACCGTTTTTTCCTGCAGCTTACAGCTACGGCAACCAGCCCGCGTTCGCCTTAGCCATGGAATCAGCTGATGCGGCAATCGATGGATTCAGAGGTGTAAAGGATGTATGCTGAAGGCCGGAATAAAATGCTGAGCCGTCTGGAAGATGCCGCGGATGAACTTGCAAAAATAGCCAAGCTAAACGCCCGCGTGGCAGGGATTTCATTTAAAGGGTTTGATTTTTCACTTGCGCCTTTCCCTGAAGACTGGTGCTCGTTAGGAGGTGCTTTGGAAAGTCTGGGTATTAAGCAGTTTGGCTATATGGGCACACTAACTGCCGCTGCTCTCCTGGCCGAGGCACTCGATCGGGGAAACTGGCAGCATGTGGGCTTCAACGGTTTAATGCTGCCTGTGCTGGAAGATTCTATTCTTGCTGAACGCACTTCCAGTGAATATTTCACGATTAAGGATCTACTGATGGTTTCTGCGGTTTGCGGAACAGGACTGGACACTATCCCCCTGCCCGGGGGTATCAGCGCAGAACAGATCGAACCATTATTGATGGATATCGCGGCTTTATCCTTACGCCTGAAAAAACCCCTGACAGCCCGCCTGATGCCAGTGCCTGGGTTAAAGGCCGGAGATTTGACCGCTTATAGTTTTGAGTTTTTCAGGAATGGAAGAGTAATGGGTTTTCCTTCAGAAAAGACCGGTGGACTTTTAGACAAGTCAGAATGGCTGGAAATTAAAAGGCGTGAAGCGCTTTTTTAAGAAACCAGAATCTCTACCGCGCTTTGAACGCGCATATCGCTCAGCCATTTATCAAGCGCGTTATGCTGCATGAATTGGAGCGCTAATGGCGATAGAGGGTGTTGGCTGTCCCGTTCCTTCACAAAAACAATATGATAACCATAACTCGTCGGGATAATTCCGCTGAATTGGCCAGGCTGCAACGAAAATGCGGCTTTCTCTACATCCGGTTGAAGAAGATATCCTGATGGGAACCATCCCAGATCACCACCAGTCAGAGGATCATATTCAAAAGCCAATGTTTCAAAATCTTTTCCAACCTGCAACTGGCGCTCAATTGCAATAGCCTCATTCTCACTTGGGACTAGAATTTGGCGCGCATGGACCTGGTCCGCTGTTTGAGCAACTTGTGTAATTATTTTATTTCGCATCCAAACTGCAGCCATATCCAGCGCCAAGGCACGACGAAAGCTTTCATCGGTATAAAAATTTTTGTTTATCCAGGTTTTTAGAGCTTCTTCACCGCCCGCTTCGTCCGCTAATTCAGAGTAACGCGATTGAAGTATGGCATCATCGGATGCGTAACCTTCTTCCCTGGCATTTTGAGCGAGCAAAACCTGGTCGATCATCGCATCCAATACTATCTGTTTTGCAGACACAGGATCATATTCCTGGCCTAATTCCGTCAATCCGGCCTGATAGCGCTGCATTTCTGCCTCATAGTCTGACAGCAAAATACCGTCGCCATTGATGCGCGCGGCCATCGGCGCTTCGGTTGCGGTTAGCGTCTCAGCCACAGCCTGCGGCTGGTTAATTACGACAGACGGTTTGGCTTTACAGCCAGATATAAACAATATCGAACAGCCGATTAAAAGAATTTTCGAGGAAGTGGTTTTAGATAACACGAGCAAAATTATAACTGATTTGAAATACAAGTCTGATTTATAAAGAATCTTTCCTGAAGGTATATTCTGTAACTCTGAGCTTAACCATATATAACATTTTATTGAGACTACTTGATTCGCTTAATGTAACACGATTTTATAACTGGCTGTGACTTTATTATAAAAACATAAAAAACTGGCCGTTTTTCAACGGCCAGTTTTTGTTTGATTTAGTATTCGGGCATTGGGGGCGGAGCGGGTTTTTCCTTTTCAGGAACATCCGTAATCAGCGCCTCAGTGGTCAGGATCATGGCTGCGATGGAGGTAGCATTCTCCAGAGCGCCGCGAGTCACTTTGGCGGGATCAATCACGCCGCCTTTGACCATATCGATATATTTCTCTTCGAGGATATCGAAACCGATCTTCTTGTTCTTGGCTTTTTCCTGTTCCATGCGGACATTGGCGACCACCACGGAACCATCATAACCGGCATTTTCAGAAATTCGGCGCATGGGAACATCCAGCGCTTTGCGGACAATGTTGACACCAGTTTTGGCATCGTCATTATCAAGCTTGATATTATCAAGCGAGGCAATAGCATTGATAAGCGCCACACCGCCGCCAGGAACAATACCTTCTTCAACTGCAGCGCGGGTTGCTGACAGAGCGTCTTCAACGCGGTGCTTCTTTTCCTTCAGTTCAGTCTCGGTAGCTGCGCCAACACGGATGATAGCTACACCGCCTGAAAGTTTGGCAAGGCGTTCCTGAAGTTTTTCGCGATCATAGTCGCTGGTGGTTTTGTCAATTTCAACGCGGATCTGTTCGATGCGGCCTTTGATTTCTTTGGGATCACCTTTGCCGCCGATAACAGTGGTGTTATCTTTGTCTGTAACAACTTTTTCCGCTCGTCCAAGGTCAGCAACTACAGCGGTATCAAGTTTGCGGCCGGTTTCTTCTGAAATAACGGTTGCAGCGGTCAGCACAGCAATATCTTGAAGCATCGCTTTGCGGCGATCGCCAAAGCCGGGGGCTTTAACTGCCAGAACATTCAATGTACCGCGCAGTTTGTTGAGCACCATAGTTGCGAGAGCTTCGCCGTCAACATCTTCAGCTATGATCACAAGTTCTCGCTTGCCAATCTGGACTAGTTTTTCCAGTAAGGGAAGCAAATCCTGAGCGGCTGAAATTTTCTTGTCATAGATCAGAATGTAAGGATCCTGGATAACTGCTTCCATATGTTCGGAATCAGTAATGAAGTAGGCGGAAATATAACCTCGGTCAAACTGCATACCTTCTACATATTCCTGTTCAAATTCCAGACCTTTGGATTCTTCAACAGTGATAACGCCATCTTTACCAACCTTATCCATAACCTCAGAAATCAGGTTGCCAATCTGGCGGTCCTGGGCGGAAATGGTTGCAACATTAGCAATTTCTTCTTTGGTTGAAATTACTATTGCCTGTTCCTTGATTGCATCTGCAATGCTTTTTGATGCGGCTTCAATACCACGCTTCAGCATCATAGGGTTTGCGCCGGCTGCGAGGGTCTTGAGTCCTTCAGCTACCATTGCGTGAGCCAGAACGGTTGAGGTGGTGGTACCATCGCCGGCAATATCATTGGTTTTTGTTGCGGCTTCTTTTAAAAGCTGGGCGCCCATGTTTTCAAAGGGATCTTCAAGTTCAACTTCCTTTGCAACTGTAACGCCATCGTGAGTAATTGTCGGTGAACCAAATTTGCGGTCCAGACCTACATTGCGGCCTTTGGGGCCAAGTGTGGTGGCAACAGCTTCAGCCAACACATCAATACCATTGCGCAATTTCCTGCGCGCCTCTTCGCCAAAAACTAACTGTTTAGCTGCCATATAAATACTCCTTTATTTAATTCAAAAAATTTTTTAGCCTTCAACGATCGCGAGCACATCGCTCTCTTTGAGAATCAAGAGTTTCTTCTGGTCCATCTTGATCTCAGTGCCTGAATACTTGGCATATAAAACGGTATCACCCACTTTGACATCCATGGGAATACGCTTGCCGTCGTCATCGCGGTCACCAGGGCCCATTGACAGCACTTTACCCTTTTGGGGTTTTTCTTTAGCTGTTTCTGGCAGAACGATACCCGAAGCGGTCACGTCTTCCTGTTCGATGGGTTCAACAACCAACCGACTGCCTAAAGGTTTAAGATTTTGAGCCATACAATCCTCCAAAATAAAAGATTTTCAATTTATTAGCACTCATATACCGAGAGTGCTAACTACTTGAATATTAATCTTTTTTATGGAGGAAGTCAAGTAAATTCTCAAAACTCTAATAAACTTTTAATAATTAGAACTACGAATAACCATAATCACGGCAAATGGTTTCGCTTTCAGAAATATTTTGAAGGATAACCGGGTCGGCGCTGTAATCCTGTTTGACCATTTTCAGGATTTTCATCGCTTCTTCACAATATCCATTGACCGAACGATGCATTCCAGCCAGGACAGCGCCATAGGTTAGGTAATAATCTACTGTACCTGCGCTGAGCGGAAGTCCCTGCACCTCGACCATTGGATCCACATCCGGAGTGCATTGGCGCACATCGCAGCTTTGTTCTGCCGTACAACCACGAATAGCGCAGGCGAATGCCGGAATGGCACCTTCATAATTGCGCGCGCGATGATAAACAATTCCCAATCTGCCATAGGCATCGGCATTGCTCGGGTCAAAATTCAAACCTTTTCGGGCATTCAAACCCGCCTGGAAAAACTGTCCCATTTGGGTATAGGTTGTAGCAATCGAGAAGTAAGGAATAGGATCGTTTACCCCTAATTGTTCATTTACTCTTGGCAGCTTTATCAAAATACTCCAAAGCCATTTCATACTGAGTCAACTTGCGGTAATTCGCCCCGATTCGAAGGTAGATGAAAGTGAGATTTGGATTAACCTTCACAGCTTCGAGATATTCACTGATCGCCTGGCTGTAATTGCCCAGTGATTCCTGTACATAACCATTGACTCGGTGTACATCCATCAATTCCGGCGCCCTTTCCAACGCCTGGCTGATATTTTGTTCTGCCTGTATCCATTTCTGCTGATCTACCAGTATCTCTGCATAATATGCCAGCGCCAGGTCGTTTTGGTTATCCAGTTGAATGGCGGTAATTACCTGCTGTTCTGCCTCGGTCAGAAGTCCTGTCCGATCTTCCATTCCAAGGTTGGGATCTGAAAGCCAATCCAGTACAAAAGCTTTTACCGCGTGAACCATACTGTTATCCGGCACTTTTTCAATAGCCGCATTGATCGTTGCCAAAGCATCATTCAAGCGTGCAAGCCGCTGTTCATCCACAGTGATCAATGTGGATGAATACACCATGATGCGAACCAGTTCAGCCTGCAAATCTGCATTGGTTGGATCAAGCGCTACAGCCTGCTTATAAGCTTCAATGGCCTTTTCCAGGTCACCAGCTACAAAATAAGTCTCACCTTCTTCAGCAAATGAAGCCAGTGTGCGGGTTGGCGTAGCTGTGGCAGTAAACATGGGCGAAATCGAACCAAGGCTCAGATTCCTCAAAATCATCACCATCACCAATACAATTCCCACCATGATTGCGATGCGATATGGATTAGATTGATGTCGAGGTTTTCGGAATAAGGGTTTTTGCTCTGGAATATACATTTTTAAGGTATTGGGGTTACAGAAGGTTCTGGCGTCGGCTGATATGTTGGCGTTGAAGAAGGGCGCGGAGTCCAGGTGGGAAGAAAGGTTGGCGTGGGGAGCTTTAGAAGCTGCAAGTCATTTATCTTCTGATAGCACCGTTCCAGAATATAGTTGGCATTATAGGTAGCTATCTCATCATTTTCAATACTCTGAATGATTGATTGGGCAATATCCGTCGCTTCTCCGCAGTATCCCAACTCCATCAACGCCAGTCCATAATTGTAATAATACTCAACAACCCTCCCGTATGACAGCGGTAAACCTTTCACTTCAACACCTTCAGGTGTCAGCCCTCCCCTTACGGCGAGTTTGAGCATCAAAACTGCTTTATTGAAATCGTAATTTTGTTTGTGCATGACACCCAGGTTGCCATACAGATAGGCATCTTCTGGTTCATCAGATACAGCTTGTTCCGCATACTGAATGGCACGCGCAAATTCGCCAATATTTGCATAGGTTCTTGAAATAAGAGTTTCCGGGTAGGAATCAGAAGGATTTAAGGCATTGGCACGAGTGAATTCTTCAACTGCTTTATCATTCTGATCAAGAAAACGATAATTGCGCCCCAAAGCAATATGCAGCTCAGATATATTCGAGTTGGAAGCAACCGCTTTTTCTAGCTCAGCGACAGCATCCTCATAGTTGGCAGTTATTTCAAGCACAGCTCCACGCGCCCAATGCGATTCAAGCGAATCAGGTGCTATCGATTCAGCTTTTCGCGACGCTTCGATAGATCGGTCAAGATCGCCCAAGACTTCCTCACCCAGAACAATTTTTTGAGAAAGGATAAGCGATAGATAAGCATAAGCTGAAGCATTACTTGGATCCAGTTCAATCGCACGGTTTAAAGAACCTTCAGCATCAAGGTATTGACCCATTAACCCCAGGGCGAAACCTTTTATCGCCTCCCCCATGCTGCTAGTCTGATTGAGAAGCACAGCGTTACTGGCGTTCTCAATCGCTTTCTCGTATTCGCCATTATAAATATTTAACCTGGCAGAAGCAATATAATTCGCCGGGTTTTGAGGATCGGCAAGAATTGCTTTGCTATATGCCAGCAGCGCCTGGGAATATTTACCCTCGGCTGCCAGGGTTTCCGCTTCTGAAATAAAGGTTTCCGGAGAAGTGGTAGGTGTTGGTGAAGCTAAAAATAAGGTGGGTGAAAGCGGTTCCACCGTTTTATTAATGTATACAAGAAACGCTATAACTCCAACCAATACAAGCAATTTAAACGGACTGGAACGGCGCTTTGGCTGGCGCATATTCCATCGTCTTCCTTTAAGTTCCATGGGATTAATATTATCACTTGCGCTTTTTAAGCGTCAAGCAGCCTTTATTTAATAAATTTAACTATAGCGTGAATTATACCCAGAAATTACTTGCCAACCATTACCCTTAAAGATAGAATGAGTTTATGCGCTTTGATGTTCTTACCCTTTTCCCGGATGTTTTCAATCCCTATATAAATACCAGCATTATACAGAGGGCGCAATTAAACCAAATTATTCAAATTAATTTACATAACATCCGCGATTGGGCTATAGATAAACATCACACCACTGATGATACTCCATTTGGAGGCGGCGGCGGAATGGTGATGAAACCTGAACCATTTTTTTCTGCAGTGGAAGAAATAGCGGGAAATCCTCCACAGTGCCCTGTAATTCTTATGAGTCCCCAGGGTTCTTTATTAAACTTCCAAAAAGCCAGTGAATTAAGCAAGCACCCTCGTCTGATTATTCTGTGCGGGCGTTATGAAGGTGTGGATGAACGGGTCATTGAACATTTGGTAACTGAAGAGATTTCAATAGGAGATTTTATTCTCAGCGGGGGGGAGCTGCCCGCGCTTGTTCTTATTGAAGCTCTCACCCGCCTTCTGCCTGGCGCACTGGGTGACCCTGAGGGTGCGCAAGACGACTCATTTACCAATGGACTTCTGGAATACCCCCATTACACACGTCCAGCAGAATTTAGAAATTGGAAAGTGCCTGAAGTACTTTTAAATGGCAATCACAAAGAAATCAACCAATGGCGCCGAAAGCAAGCATTAATGCGTACTTTTATGAGACGCCAAGACTTGCTGCTATCAGCTCACCTTAGTGATGAAGATTTGCGCATGCTGAATGAGTTGGCGGAGCAAAACCAGTTTGAATTACCACCGGCTTTCAATTCACAAGGACAATCATTAATCTGAAAGAAACACCTTGTTGCAGATTCGATTGATATGCATCCTGAATGGAAAATATTCTCTTACCGCAGGAAGCTATAAACCCATTAATAATGCTTCTATTTTCCCGGATACCATTTTTTGAGTTTCTTTCGATATAATGGTCATAATTAAAAACTGTATATCTTATTGGGAGTGTTTTTCAGATGACGATGAAAA
The DNA here is from genome assembly GCA_963723145.1 of uncultured Chloroflexia bacterium. Classification (GTDB taxonomy): domain Bacteria; phylum Chloroflexota; class Anaerolineae; order Anaerolineales; family Anaerolineaceae; genus Pelolinea. The sequence goes on along the minus strand of CAVRPM010000009.1, from coordinate 25,115 downwards.
CAATTATCAGTAAAATTGACAAGAAAAAAATGGTGCTAATTCCCGAAGGGGATTTTATTATGGGAAGTGAGGAATTCGGGCCCGAAACCCCGCTAAGAAAAGTTTACCAAGCGAGCTATTATATTGATATCTATCCTGTAACAAATAAAGAATACAAATTATTCATGGATTCCACACATGCGATGCCACCACGGCACTGGGGAGGGTTTGACATTCCAAAAGATCTTGCGAACCACAGTGTGCATCGAATATCCTGGTTTGAAGCGAATATGTATGCCGAGTGGGCAGGCAAGCGCTTGCCGACGGAATCGGAATGGGAAAAAGCGGCGCGAGGCACAGATGGCCGACGATGGCCATGGGGTAATGAATTTAATGAAGCAAACGCTCTAGTTTGGGACCGTGGTGAATTCTTAACCACCTTACCTGTCAATGCTCACCCTGATGGCGCGAGCCCCTATGGAGTGTTTGAAATGGCGGGGAATGTCGAAGAATGGACAGCTGACTGGTATGAGGCGTACCCCGATTCAAGCTATAAATGTAATGCCTACGGGCATAAGTTCATTGCTTTGCGCGGTGGATCTTCCTTTTTTACTCAAAATCATGCACGCTGCGCATACCGTTGTTTTACAAGGCCAGAAGACTCAGGGATCGATAATATCGCCGGCTGCGGTTTTCGCTGTGTCCTGGATGTCAGCTAGATTGGCTAATTATCAGTCACTTTTACTCAAAATACAAATAAAAAATATTTCGCTTTTTTGCTTCAGGAAAACAGTAAATACCTAATTCGTTGTGGAGAGGAAATCCAATGGCAATGAGAAAAACAACCCAGGGCGCGCAGCACCATATTCATCTTAAGGAAGGCGACGTTGGTCGTTACATTCTTCTTCCCGGCGACCCTGCGCGCAGTGAGATGATCGCGAATTATTTTGACGAACCTCAATTAATCGCAAGAAATCGTGAGTATGTGACATACACTGGTTACCTTCTGGGAGAAAAAGTGTCGGTAACATCCACGGGCATTGGCTGTCCTTCAACAGCTATTGCGGTGGAAGAACTAATTAAGATCGGCGCTGATACTTTCATTCGGGTGGGCACATCTGGTGGAATGCAGCCAGACATCCAAACCGGTGAAGTCGCCATAATAACAGCTGCAATTCGTGATGAGGGCACATCTCGGCATTATATGCCTATTGAGTTTCCAGCCGTCGCGGATATTGATGTCGTCAATGCGTTAAAAAAAGGCGCGATAAATGCAAAAGTCCCTTACCGCCTGGGGATCAGCCAGTCCAAGGATTCTTTTTATGGGGAAGTGGAACCCGAAAGAATGCCAATTGCTGAAGAACTAAATAATAGATGGAAGGCGTGGATAGCAGGCGGAGCGATCAGTTCGGAAATGGAGGCATCTGTAATATTTATCATTTCCAGCATTAATCGAAAAAGAGCTGGGGGTGTCATGCTGCTTGCAGGCGGTTCAGATTACACCCCGCATACAAAAGGAGAATTAAAAGAATTCCAGAGAATGTTTGATATTGACCGGGCAATAAGAACAGCCATCGAGGGATTGAAGGTTATTATTGAAAAAGATAGAATCGGAGATTAAAGGTCTTCGCAAAGAATAATCGGTCGGGCGACCTGTTCAGCCGCCCGACTTCTATTATTTCTTATTTCATTAACGGATAATATCCAAATTCTTCTACAGCATCAACCATTGCCAGAATATTTTCCGGAGGCACTTCATTCATGATGGTGTGCACTGAAGCCACCATATATCCACCTCCATCTCCCAAAATGTTAATAACACGCCTGACTTCCTGCCGCACATCTTCAGGCGATCCATACGGCAAAACATGCTGCGTATCAATTGCTCCACAGAACACCAGACGGCTGCCGTAGCGCTGTTTTAGGCCAGCCAGATCAGACATCTTTCCTGCTGAGGTTTGGATTGGGTTAAGCACATCCACCCCAATCTCTATAAAATCCTCAATCAGGTCGAACACATCTCCGTCGGTATGAAAGAAGACCTTAGCATTAGTACGTTGTTTAATAAATTCAATCAATTCAGCATGCAGCGGCTTGAGCATTTGCCTGTACATTCTTGGTGAAATCATCAGCCTGTCCTGCGATCCAAGGTCGTCGCCAATTTTGATTAAATCAATATTTTCACCTATTGCTTCCAGAAAGTGACCCATGTGCTGCTTGCAAAGCTCAAGGTTTTTTTTCAGCATTGCCTCAGCAAATTCAGGAACCATAGCCAGATTCATCAGGAATTTGTCCATTCCCTGTAAGCCAAAAGCACGTTCCAGAGGGAACATTAACCATGGTGTGGCCATAATAGCATACCGATTTTCTTCGACAAGTTTCAGAGCCTCATTTTTCACATGGCTTACCCGGGAGGGGTCATCCATATCTGGCCAAAATTGATAATCTTCAAGTTCTTTAATTGTCGTTGCATCCGCCAGCGGATGATAACCAGGAAACCAAACGCCGGGCTCAATTTCAATCTGTCCCATTCCCCAGTCATCCAGGCAGGGTGAATGCGGATCACGGTTTGTATTACGTTCCTGAACAGCTTTTGGAAAGCGGTCCAGCACTCCGCGCACATCACTGTGCAAACGTATCATCGTTTGTTCATCCACATAGGCTGAACCCAGTTCCGGCCAATCATAAATATAGGAATCAGGTGCATCAATCCCCGCCAACCTTTTAATACCCTGGTAAGGCTTCATTTTTATGCCTGTCGCATTGCTTGCACCCATTATCAAGGGAACACGATCCGGAATCTCATGATTCAGGACCGCTCTAACTCTCTCACGCGATGTCATTGCCATTTGTATATGCTCCTATTTAAAAACTATAGCAGAAAATTGGCAATTTCAAATGTTTTTTTGTTATTCAGATGAATCTCATCAGTGAATGAAATTCTTAGAAAGTTGTCCCAAAATTATTTAAAGGATTTATATAAACGGGGCCGTCTTTACACACAAGCCAGCCGGCAGGAATACCTGCCGATTTTCGAACTATTTCATCAAGCTCGCAAGAACCGCACAAACCGATCCCACAACGCATATTTGCCTCCCATGAAAATTGAGAAGGGAGGTTTTCCTTTGCACATATTTCTATGAGAGAAACTAACATCGGCACAGGGCCACATGCATATACGGTAGAAGTCATTAAAATGCTTCATTACAGAGCTTACAGCGTGAGTAACAAGCCCTTTCTCGCCCAGACTGCCATCATCTGTGGCAATAAAAACCTCACAACCCAGGGATTTGAACGCGCCAGCCATCAATAGATCCTCAGCAGTTCGGGCGCCCAGGCAAATTTTTACTTCATCTTTACTTTTCCGGGCTTGTTCAGCCAAAAAATACAAAGGCACCGCTCCATAACCACCTGCAATAAGCAAATGGCGCTTGCCATTCAGTCTGAAACCCTGACCCAATGGCCCCCGTATCCAAACCCGGCTGCCGACTTTGAGATTTATTAAAGCTGCACTGAATATTCCCACTGAAGCGACAGATAGAGAGAAAGGATCATCATCAAGAATGCTGTAAGGTTTTTCGCCGATACCTGGCAGCCAAGCCATTACAAATTGACCGGGCTGTGCATGAAATAACGGCTTATCAAATATCAGGCTTTTTGTTGAATTATTTTCCTGCCTATTTTGAAGAAGTTTGAATGATTGATAAGATTGAATGTTATTCAACTGATTGCTTTTCCCCTCATGCTTTCTAAATTCATATATCCTTCCTCTTTCATAAAGCCAGCCAGTTCCGCATTTATTACATTAAAAACCTCAGGACCGCGAAACCAGATTGCAGAACCAACGCCAACCAAAGTCGCTCCTGCCATCACCATTTCTGCAGCATCAATTCCGGTGGAAATGCCCCCAGTTCCGATGATTGGCACATTGACTGCCTGACTGATTTCTGCAACGCAGCGTAAGGCTATGGGTTTAAGAGCCAAGCCCGAGATTCCGCCCACACGGTTTGAGAGCACTGCTTTGCCAGCCCGGGCATCAATAATCATCCCGGGCATCGTATTGATCGCCGTTATCGCATCCGCACCTGCCTTAACAACCGCAGATGCAATGCGCGCAATTACTGGCACATTGGGTGCAAGCTTGATTGCTACCGGGATATTGGTGGAATTCTTTACTGTTTCAGTCACAGCCGCAGCTGATTCGGGTGTGCCTGCAAAAGGTGCGCCGAACTCATCACCAACATTCGGGCAGGAAATATTGACTTCAATCAAATCCGGTTCAGCCTGGCTTATGATAGCTGCCACTTCCCCGAATTGCTTAACGCTTGAAGCAAAAATGCTCGCAATCACCGGCACTCCCAAAGGCTTAAGGCGGTTTCTCACTTCAATCAGCATTCTCACTTCCTGATCAGCACCCGGATTGGTCAAACCTACTGCGTTTATCACGCCTCCCGCCCATTCTACTGCGACTGGGTTAGGATGACCCAATCGCGGCTCAAGGCTGCAGCTTTTTGAAGTAACAGACCCTGCACCGCAGAGAGCTGCTCGTTCCAAGAGATCCACACTGGTTCCGATAATTCCCGACGCAAGCACAAGGGGATTTTCGAATTTCAGCCCAAAAATATTGCATGAAATATCAATTTGCGGAATCATCATTTAGATATCTGGTTACAGTCCTAAATGTTTCAGGATCAATCAGCTTCTTTTGTTCCAAGATAGTTACGATCTCGCTAATCTTAAGCACTGAGTGAAGAGAAAGGCCAATTTCCTGCATTTTCAAGGCGCCACCCTGTTCACGATCAACAAGCACAATTACATCCTTCAGTTGAATACCAGCTTGTCTAAGGACTTCAGCGGCGGCAACTATGCTGCCGCCTGTAGTGATGACATCTTCAATCAAAACTGCTGTCTGACCTGCTTCATAGCTTCCTTCAATAACCTGGCCAGTGCCGTGCTGTTTTATTTCTTTGCGAGGATAGATCATGGAAACACCCAATAACCAGGCAACCACCGAACCTGCCGGCAATGCCGCATATGGAACGCTGGCAATATGATCAAACTTCAAGACCTGAACCAATTCGGTATATGCCAAGGCGACATTTCGAAATAAGCCGGGGAATGAAATGACTCTACGCAAGTCAATATAAATCGGTGATTGCTTCCCAGAGGCTAAAGTAAAACTTCCAAATTTAATACATCCTGTATTGAAAAGCGCCGCTACCAAATCGGCTTTTTTAGAATGAACATCTTTTGCTTCAGCCTTTAATTTTGATCTGTTCACTTCGAATCTTATCTCTGAATTCCAGGGTTGCTTGGCGCGGGTCTGCTGCTGTAATTACGCCACGCGAAACTGGAATAATTAAACCGCTTCCATCAGCCCTTAACCCTGCGCGCAATGCAGCGCCCAAGATCTGCGCCCTGCGCGCCAACACCAGGAGCCAGAATCCATGTTTGAGGGCAAATTTCCCTGATAGCTGATAGCGCATCCGGCTGAGTAGCCCCGACCACCAACCCAATCTGATCTGGATTGCCCCAATTTTGTACGCTTCTGGCAATATGCTCATAAAGCGGAGGGATGCCATGCTGCTGCACCTGAACAGCGGATGGGTTTGATGTATAGCAAAGTATAAAGACTGCTTTCTCATCAGAAGCAAGGAAAGGTTTAATGCAATCTTCACCAAGATAAGGTGAAAGTGTAACCGCATCTGCCTTCCATTGTTCATATGCAGCAATAGCTAATGCATTTGCTGTAGACCCGATATCCCCCCGTTTGACATCCAAAAGCACCGGGAGCAATTCGGGAATCTCAGCCAAAGTCCGCAGTAAAGCACGCAACCCGGCCAATCCAAATTGTTCATAAAATGCAAAATTGGGTTTATAACAACACACAAGATCAGAGGTCTGATTTATGATATTCTTACCCCAGATATACAAGCTTTCTTCAATGTTTTCAGCTTCAGGCAGCATATCCAGCTGCGGGTCAAGGCCTACACAGAGCAATGAATCATTCGCTTGAATCGCGGTACTTAATTTTGAGAAGAAATTCATGGCTGATTGTCCTTTCTAACTTTTTTATTCAATCCTTTTTCTTCATTTTGAGACCATTCATGCTTATGCCTGCCCAAGTACTGCAGCAAGAAGCGCCATCCTTACAAACATTCCGTTTTTTACCTGGCGGAAATAAGCGGCACGGGGATCTTTATCCACATCGTAATGAATCTCCCCAACACGCGGCAGGGGATGCATGACAACCATTTCGGATTTTGCGTGTTTCATGACATCTGTGGTTATTTCAAAATAATTTTTTACTGCTTCGTATTGCACCATATCTGTAAATCGCTCTTTTTGGATTCGCGTTACATAGAGCACATCCACGTCCTTGATCACATTTTCGACGCGATCATCTTCTCTGACGTCAAAACCCTTATTGATCATTTCATTCATCAGGTTTAGCGGCAAGCGAAGTGTATCAGGTGAAACATAGCGAAAGCTGACATCATAATTCATTAGGAGTTTGGTCAGGCTGTGCACAGTGCGGCCGTTGCGAAGATCACCTACCATCGCAATCCTTAATCCATCAATTTTGCCCATCTCTTTTCTAATGGTATACAAATCAAGCAACGCCTGAGTTGGATGCTCTCCAACGCCATCACCAGCATTAATAATCGGCACCTCTGCATACTTGGCTGCCTGCGCAACAGATCCCATTTCCGGGTGCCGCAGCACAATCAGGTCAGAATATTTTTCCAGTGTATTCATAGTGTCTTCAAGGCTTTCACCCTTCGAAACCGAGGAAAATTGAATTCCCTGGGTAATTGGAATAACCTTGCCCCCCAGTCGTTCCATCGCAGCGATAAAAGACGCGCTGGTTCGGGTGCTGGGTTCATAAAAGACACAGGCCAGGGTATACCCATTTAATAAGTCACAATTGCCAATTTGATTAACCATATCAGACATTTCTTCAGTACGGGTAAACAGGTATGAGAGCGATTCTTTATCGAATTGATCAACTGAGAGGATATCCTGCATAAAAAAGCTGCTGTGGAATTTGGGTTCCAACTTTCGGTCTCCAAGATTGAATAATTTGGGAAGGTCAATTTGGTTCATTTTTCTCCTGTTATTAATTATGATTGTCCAACAGTGCACCACGATCAAAATTTAACACTATTCCGTCCCTGACCACCTCCTTCCCCCTCAAAATTACATTGAGGATTCGCCCTTTCATAGAAAATCCGGAAAAAGGCGACCAATCGCATTTTGTATACAAGCCTTGGTCAGGAAAGACATATCTTGCCTGCGGATCAACTTTCACATAGGTATCAGACTGTTCAGGAAGCGCGTAAATTCGCCTTGGATTAGCAGCCAACAAAGTTATTAAGCGTTCATAACTTAAGCGCCCATCCGCCGCTGCCGTGAGAAGCAACGGCAGGGTAGTTTCCAAACCAGGTACCCCAGGCGGCGGGTTTTCACTTTTCAGTTTTTCAGCCAAGGTGTGCGGGGCATGATCGCTGGCAATACAATCAATTGTTGAGTTGATATGATCCCAAAGGGCATCAACGTCACTTTGTGATGCCAGACGTGGACGCATATCACCCAGCGGTCCAAGTCGTTTTGCATCGGCTTCATTAAGGAAAAGGTGGTGCGGAGTGACCTCGCAAGTGACTTTTACGCCTTTTCTTTTCGCAGCAGCAATCCATTCAATCTCATCCTTGCGGCTAATATGGCACAAATGAACACGCCGGTTATACTTTTCCGCTAGTTCAAGCCCAGTTTTAACTGAATCACCTTCTGCATGCAAAGCCAGCACTTTTTCGCGAGGCCAAAGTTGTGCAATCTGAGCCAGGTTATCCCATCCATCCACACGCAGTTCCCCAAAGGTCGAATCCAAATATAGTTTAAGTGCGGGCGCATATTGACTTAATTCAGGCAGGTTATACATATAGTTAACCGACGCTCCGGCAAAAAGTGCAATATCGCATAGACTCTCAGCATCAGCTTTTTTTTGGGCAACACTCCAGGTGCTCAGCGAAATTAATGGAGGGGTTGTATTTGGCATGGCCATCAACGAGGTGAAACCACCTGCCAGCGCAGCGGCACTTCCAGTATAGTAATCTTCTTTATGCTCGCCTCCCGGTACTCTCAGGTGAACATGAACATCAGTCATGCCTGGCAGAACAATGATTCCTTTTGCGCTTATCATGAGGTGGGCTTAACTTTCTGGGAAAAAATTCCCTGAAAATAAGATGGAATGATTAAAAGAAGTGTTTTGGAAAAATAAAAGCCCCTTAAGAAAGGGGCTTTGGATAACAAGATTAATAATATCTTGATTCTTCTTTGGTCGAAATTCCGTTGGTGTGGTATTGGATTCATCATGCCTATATGTGGTGACAAATTGCGCAGTTTATACCATATATAGGGGATAGTTGTCAAGGTTTTTTAGGAACTTGTGCTCTTTAATAGGTGACAATCCGCCGCATCAAACTCGCATCATACTGATGACCTGAAATATTTGATAAACAACACACGCTGCCTCAGTACATTTAAGAAACTATTACCAGCTTAAGAAAAATTCTTCGAATTAAAGGATTTCATATAAGAGCTGATCCAAAACAGAAAGAGTTACTTCTACCGTCTTGCTAACGCTTCTGAAGCGGAGGTGACATTCATCGTTAGAGGGGGGATGCCAGGCAGCAACCAAGTCATTGTTGCAGAAGCATAACATTCCGCTATCGTGTCATTTTCTATACTGATACCTGACAGAGCGGGTGAGTAATTTTGAATATTGGAATTAGCAACTGTACTATTAAACTCCCGCTGCGCATAAGAACCTGCTTCATCAGCATCAATAATTAGTTCTCCCGTAGCCACGAAATGCGGTACATCCACTGCCTGGACAGCAGCAGCACAAGCTGCATCTACTGCAGTCTGAATGTTGACATTAACAAATAAGGCGCGAGTGATCTCCGCCGACATGATCAGCATGGGCAGTGCAACCGTTGACATCAGAACGGCATTGAAAGCCATTGCGTAACCGCGGCGGTCGAATAAGAATCGTTTCATTACCAGCCCTCCTGACGGAATGTAGATAGGGCAGTACCTGCAAAGTTCATCTGACCGCCGCCGCCTATGTAGGCCATCAAACCTCCAATGTAGTTCGGCACTGCCCAATCCACCGATATATTAACCTGCGCGCCTCGATACCCTCCACCACTCCCGTTGATCGCGTATGTCCCTACCGAGATGGCATCCAGTCTGACCTGCGCAGCGCTTACAGCCGCCCCTATCGGGTCGCTCTGTGTCACTGATCCTATCCTCGCCCCATAGTTCGCCGCGTTGCTCGCCGCAACCGCTGCGTACCAGGCCATCGCCAGGTTTACCATGGCAAAGGACATCAGTATCACCACCGGCAGGGTAATGGCCGCTTCCACCATCGCTGTCCCCCTCTTACCTCTGTTCCTTCGCCACGTCATTTGTCTATCTCCTGATTACTAAATTACATCTGCCCAACCAGGGAGGTTACATTGGCTACAATCGCCTGGCCCAAGTTGCCAAAGACCACGATCGCTACCAGAATCAATACCGCCGCGATTACAGCATACTCTGCCATCGTAGCACCCTTGCGGCTCTTCAAAAAACTCATGATTGTATTCATCTCTATCTCCTTTTTTACTATCGCTAAATTACATCTGCCCAACCAGGGAGGTTACATTGGCTACAATCGCCTGGCCTAAGTTGCCAAAGACCACGATCGCTACCAGAATCAATACCGCCGCGATTACAGCATACTCTGCCATCGTAGCACCCTTGCGGTTCTTCAAAAAATTCATAATTGTATTCATCTTTATCTCCTTTTTACTAATTCTTAATTTCTTTTGGTCGTCTCGCTTCTTTTTGTCAACTTTATTATTTTTAATAAATTCATCAAAGTTATCCCTTATTCTCCTTTCTTTTTCTGATCTGCCCTCACAATAAAATAATTACACTCACTGCCGCACCCAACGCATAAGCAGGTATGGCGCGAAATTCTGCACCGCGTCCTTTGCGTAGAAGCACAACAGCGCCCCAGATGCCTTGCACCAGCAAAGCTGCCAGCAAAGCTGCCGGCCATAGCCCTGCAAGCGCGGTAAGAATTTTCACATCCGCGCCGCCCATACTCTTTAGCAGGTATAGAACAATAAGCCCAATAAACGCGGCAACTAAAATGATCAATCGATCGCCGCCTGCAATGATTGCGTAAATAATTCCAGCTGCCATGCCCGGAAGGGTAAGCCAGTTGGGCACTTCACCATGCTTCCAATCAAAGAACGCGCAAATAAACAGCCAAACCATCACAATTCCTGCAATAATGATCTGTTCGCTCATAACTGCTCCCTGAGCGTTAATTGGCTGTTCATTACCAGCCCTCCTGACGGAATGTAGATAGGGCAGTACCTGCAAAGTTCATCTGACCGCCGCCGCCTATGTAGGCCATCAAACCTCCAATGTAGTTCGGCACTGCCCAATCCACCGATATATTAACCTGCGCGCCTCGATACCCTCCACCACTCCCGTTGATCGCGTATGTCCCTACCGAGATGGCATCCAGTCTGACCTGCGCAGCGCTTACAGCCGCCCCTATCGGGTCGCTCTGTGTCACTGATCCTATCCTCGCCCCATAGTTCGCCGCGTTGCTCGCCGCAACCGCTGCGTACCAGGCCATCGCCAGGTTCACCATGGCAAAGGACATCAGTATCACCACCGGCAGGGTAATGGCCGCTTCCACCATCGCTGTCCCCCTCTTACCTCTGTTCCTTCGCCACGTCATTTGTCTATCTCCTGATTACTAAATTACATCTGCCCAACCAGGGAGGTTACATTGGCTACAATCGCCTGGCCCAAGTTGCCAAAGACCACGATCGCTACCAGAATCAATACCGCCGCGATTACAGCATACTCTGCCATCGTAGCACCCTTGCGGCTCTTCAAAAAACTCATGATTGTATTCATCTCTATCTCCTTTTTTACTATCGCTAAATTACATCTGCCCAACCAGGGAGGTTACATTGGCTACAATCGCCTGGCCTAAGTTGCCAAAGACCACGATCGCTACCAGAATCAATACCGCCGCGATTACAGCATACTCTGCCATCGTAGCACCCTTGCGGTTCTTCAAAAAATTCATAATTGTATTCATCTTTATCTCCTTTTTACTAATTCTTAATTTCTTTTGGTCGTCTCGCTTCTTTTTGTCAACTTTATTATTTTTAATAAATTCATCAAAGTTATCTCTTATTCTCCTTTCTTTTTCTGATCGGTTGTCTTATTCGCATTTTTTTCATCCACAGGTTCATTTAGGTCAAGCGGTTCTGATGAAAAACCTTTATCCGGACGCTTAAATAAACCACCGATATTTAAAATAAACTTCTCAAACCCATATTTAATATTATTCAGGTCCAGGCTTAACAACGGAGCAGTTTGCTTTTCTGGTTCCTGAGGGATGACATAAAAGAAAAGTGAGATTACATTGACCCAATTTAAGTCCAGCTTCTGAACTGCAGTTTCAATCTCTACCTCAAACCATTCATGCGCAGTTTTACTTGACCTTTCGATTGTATGGACTTTGCTTGGGTGATACCCAAGCAGCGGTTCAACCAGTTTTGCTACTTTGCGCCGCTTTCCTTCAGCTGATTTCAATTCAGAAGTTAATTTCCGTTTGGTAAGCGGGCTCATTACCAGTCTGGTACCTTCGCTTGTCAGGAATTCGATTGCCGGCGGGTTAGTTAAACGCCTGCCCTGCTCAATAACAGTCAGATTTACCTGGCTGCTTATCCATTGCAAAACATCAGGCATATGGATGCGGCTTCTAAAAGTATCCCGGCGATCACGCATTTGCGCCTGATACCAGTCTTCCATCACAAGCCGCATCTGTTTGAGAATACGAGCTTGCCTTTGGTTAGATACAAAGATAACCAAAGTCATAATGATAATCAAAGCAATAGTTGTGCTGGCAAGGAAATCTATCATTTCATATCTTTCTTTATTAGAATTGCGTTTTTCTCCATATGTGCAACCTTGGCAAGCGACTGGCTGAATTTCCGCCAGGCTCCTCGGCGCGGGTCTAATGAAGCATTAATGCCCAGGCTGATAAGCACACCTGAAAAGGCGAGGAATGGCCAGATATTGTTGATTACTACCGCTGTATAGTATGCAAAAGACTGGTTTCCTGCGGTATCCACTACTTTGGCTTTAATCAAATATTTGCCATCCTTAAGATTATCCGTTTCCCATTCTGCAACCCAATCACCTGCGGCTGTATATTTCGCAGACTGCCATCCGCTGCCAGTATCCACATAAATATTCTTAACACCTGAGTCATAATCCAACATTGAACCTTCCAGGCTGATTTTTCCGAAAAATTTTTCGGGAGAATGGATGGTCACAGCAGGAGGAACAATATCAATCATCGCAATATGGTCTATAAATGTGCGGTTGCCAGCGATATCTTCCACATAACCAGTGATATTGTAGGTTCCGCTTTCATCCATTGTTGCACGCGCAAAATCCACCGAAACTTTTTCGCCTTGGATGATCTGCTGGTAATCGCGGACACTCTCTTCATTAAAGGCTTCCTGCGAATCCCATGGGCTGATAACGGTATCTGTTGAATTTCCCTCAATCAAAATATCTGTCACATATATACCAGAAAGGAGATCTGAACCTGTCAGAGCCACCGGGACTGAATTCACATACCAACCATTTCGTCCATTCGGTTTCGGGATGATAAATTTTGCTTCTGGTGGGGTCATATCAATATTAACTTTTACCCAGGTTACCGCCACATTCCCGGCTCGATCAACCGCTTTTCCATACACTATAAACTTGCCGTCTCTCCGGATAGTGAGAGACTTTTCATACCAGGAGCCGCCCCCTATGGAGATTTCCTCGTGTGCTACACCGGACCCAGAGTCGTAGGATTTCACAGCGAGTGCCACTGGCGCGTTATACCATCCATGATTGCCTGTTGGTGCAACGACAGAGATATACAAATCCGGCGCTCGATTATCCCTTAACAATTTGCCAGAAATCACATCATAGAGCAGCTCATTATGATGAATGGGTGAAAAACCTGCCCCCAGGAACAGAAGGAATATCATAACTGCGGACAATAAACCTTTTCTCATAACGGCAGCCATCACCATACCCCTGGCATTAAACGGCTGCGAACCTGGCTGGAATACACCTGATATCCGCTGATTATCTTTTCTTCCCAGCGAATGCGCAGGACCATAACAGCAACAAGCGCCAATGTGACCAAAATATTTCTCAAACTGAGTTCCAGAATGACTATCGCCAATACTGAGAACATTTCACTGGAATACATCGGGTGTCTGACAAGTTTATAAGGCCCGCGATTGACCAATCCTCTATCTGCCGGAGAAACATCAAATGATTTACCCAGTATCACCAATGCCCAGATCGCCACACCAACACCTGCCAAAGAAACCAGGCGATTAATCAGCGGAACATTTACATTAATTTGAATCGCCATTGGCAGCAGTGCAGCCGTCCAGGCTGTCAATCGTTGAAGGAATGGCGACATCTTGTTGGGTTTTCGGTGAAGGATTAGGAGAAAAATTGAAATCATGGCATGCAGGAATAACGGGAGAGCCCACCAATCTCCTAAAATGAATTGCTTTAACCTTGCACCTGCAAGGAGAGCCATGATAACAATTCCTGCCAAATCCAAAATCATCTGACCTCCGTTATTGGGGTAGGAATGAATTAAACGAAACCACGAGCGGCGCCATCATTGACACGACAAAAGGCAGAAAGAAAAACAAGGTCATCGGGAGCAGCAGTTCAGTATCCATATTTGCCGCGACGGTCTGCACAAGGGATTTGTATTCCCGGGCTAGCCCTTTGGCGATTTCCACCATAATTCGGGAAGCATCCACACCTTTTGCAGCAACACGGTCAAGCTGCATGGCAAAACGGGAAAGTTCAGGCATGCCATGCTGGTTGAGTTCTTCCATTAAAATACCCTTCGATGCCCCACGGCTGAACATTGCTCTTTCGCTCTGCCGTGCTTTTGCAACTGACAGGTTGAGAACCCTACCGAGAGGGCCGGGAAGTTCGCCGGCACGTTCCACTGCCTGGCCTGCTGTTGCGCCCGCATCCATTTCTGCTGCAATTACAGTGGCCGTTTCGGGAAGAAGGCGTTTCACCCTTTTCATGACTTCATCAGCTTTACCTTTGACTAACAAATACGGCATAAAAAGCGCCATTATTACAATCAGCCAGGCAAAAACAGGCATCTTGAATAAGAAAATCGCAACCGTTACTACGAATGCCGCAACCAATCCGCGGGCAAACATACCACCAACCGTCCAACTTTCAAAATTGTCATCGATCTGCGCCCAAAAAAGAGCCTGTTTCCAGGAATCGAAGATACCTAGTTTCATCTTGTTGGTTAATTTTGTTCCCCCGATATCAAAAAATGATTTTGGTGAGGTATCAACCATGTCCCGAACACGTTTGCCAGAAGATTTTTCAAAGCTTACCCGGCTGGCAAGAAAATACACTACCATGGCTACCAATACCGCAGATGCTACTAAAAGTATTTTGATAAAAAATTGCTTGTCCATAATTTCCTCACAACTTGTTGTCGATCATATTGCCCATAAAACCATAGCCAAACACCATTGTCAGAATGGTTCCGGCATAAATAATCTGAGTGACAGGAGCCTCCATCGCTTTAGAAAAAACAGGGTTGCGCGCCATTATCAAAATCACAGCCATGGTCACGCCAATTATGGTGAGCACCGCGTTCTTGGCTGCGGTGCCAGCCGCTATCCCCATCATACGGGCTTCCATAACACCTTCTAGGTTCGAGGCAGCCAAAGCGAATGAACGTTTCCATTCCATACCGCCCGTTTTCCACAACCGACCAACCAGGAAAATCATTATGCCCAGTGAGTTGGAAATTATGAAAGCTTCTTCAATCAGCTCGGGGAGGGCAGAAATACCCTTATCCTGTCCAAGGCGGACAAATCGTTCCTGCAGCCAACGCTTAAGAGGGCTGTTCATTGCCAGCACAGTTGATTCTTCCTCAACCGCCTGAAGGACGTTCGGATTAACCTGGATGGTAGAGGTAAAGCCGGAAAGAAAGATTGGAATCTCTTTATCAACTTCGTTCCGTAATTTGGTCCAGGCATTAGAAGATAAGGAATTAGCAATGATAATCCCCACAATAACGCCAGAAAGGCTGGTCAACACTGTTAAATTGAAAATAAAATGCAACACCGAAACAAAGGCCAGGGCGAAAACCAGACGGGCGATATTCAGAGCTAATTTTTCACGTTTATAGACATCAATACCGTATTTTGAAAATGCGAGGCGGATCTTAAATTCTTCAGAGCCGAAATCAGTAGGTTTGGTCTTGGTTTTCTTTTCCTCGTAACCCATTAAATCTTTAACACGTTTTGAGGTTTTTGGTTTAAACGCGTTTTCGAAAAGTATTTGTCCAAAGATATAAATAAGAAATGCGATCAAAACAGCACCAAGTACAGGTAAGATTTTATTAATCATTTCCAAAATTCACCTCACCGTCATTGGTTGCATAGTTTCATCACCCAAGGCATATAAGGGGTGAATAACTACATCATCATTTTTGAGCATTTTTTCAACTTCATAAACACCCAAAATTCTGCGGTCTTTGCCAGCCCAGCCGACCTGAATTATTACATCTACTGCCATTGCAAACGTGCTTTTTGCATTCCGCATATCCGATTCCTGCGTATCTGAAATGAGCAGGTTCCCAACACGGTAGATGGCATACTCGGGGCTCTCCGCGTGGAATGTAGAGAGGCCTGGATGATCGCTCATTTGCGCGCGGAATAATGTGAGCGCAGCATCTCCTGTTCGAACCTCGCCCACAATCAGCCAGTCAGGCGCCATTCGCATGGCATCATCAACGCCATCTTTAATAGTGTAAGGAGCGACAGATGATCCTGGCGGCGCTGGCCTTGCTTCAAGCGTGATCACATGATCATGTTCCAGCCAAATTTCTTCAGGATCTTCAATCTTAATAATTCGAGCGCCTTTATATATTCCGCCATTGCAAAGTGCTGAAAGAAGTGTGGTTTTACCGGTATTCGTGCCGCCAACCACCAGCAAGCGCGCCTTTTTCGCAATAACTTCCAACAGGTCTTCAATGACCTTTGCGGGTGCAACCTTCCAATTAATAATATCCTCAGGATGCACAGGCGCATTTTGGTAAAGGCGAATGCTAACTGAAGGCATTTCATATTTCCCGGTCGCGATAACCGGGTGAATCAGTTTAACGCGCGCCCCACCCATTAGGCCTGGCAATGTTTCAATTCGAGGCAGCTTGCAGTCTACAGTGGGTGTCGCCTCAGTTAATGCTCTGCCGGAAGTTCGCAGGAGCGCTTCGCTGACCCGATCTACTTCAGAAGCTTTAATATTTTTTCGGACAATTTCAAATTCTTTTAGCCCTTTTCTCTGGATGCGCAATGTGCCATCGGGATTAATAAAGATGTTAGAAATATCATCACGTTTGAATAATGGCATAAGGAATTCCAGCCCTGATACACGCGCGACCAGTTTCTGGGCAATAGAAGCGATCATATTTGTGTCAGCATCAACCCGGTTTTCAGACAAGACCTTCTGAACAATACCCTTGGCTGTAGAATTCAAGCGGTCCAGGTCAACAAGATCGCGGAAGGTCAGGCCGTCAGTCATACGGGACGCGCCTTCCTCAACAACCTTGTTTACTTCATCATCCGTTATGGTGCTGTAGAAAGTGTCTAACATTTATTAAGCCCCAACTGTCCCTTTGCGTATGCGGATTGGCCCGAATTTAAAGACCTTCCGGTCATCTCGCGAAGCAGTACCGCCGCCGCCATATAGTACATCACCAAGCCGGTGAATCGGACCAGAAAATTCATCACTGGCAGTTAAGACCGACCTGCCTGAATTGGCTGCCAGTGCAACTTCGGGAACATCTGGGATTACTTCTGCGACAGGCGGGAAATGGCCGATGCCCATTGTCAGTGTATAAGCATCTGCAGCCTCATGCCATTCGCTTGAACTTAATAGCCCTGAACGGAAGCGGTTTATGACCACAAATACATTCCCTGCTCCTATGCGATGCTGATCACGCATGCGTTTAAATGCCATTCGGTATGCTTCGGCTGATGTGACTGCCTGGTCAATCATGGGGGTTGAAACCATGATCATGGTATTGCTGGCTGAGATGGCATTGAAATAGGCCCCAGAAACCGGAGTATCAAGGATCACAATGCTATAGCCACCAAAAGTTGCGTTAATAACCAGCTGATTTATAGATGAAGGATCATCAGGAGCTTTAGCCAATTCTCCTTCTTTAATTCCATCCTGAAGCCCAACCAGCACATCCAGGTGGCCAATAGACTGCACATTGGGTTTGATGCCGCCTTCAAAGTTGGGATTTGCCAGCCATCCAAAAAGGTTTGGAGTTGTTTTAAGATTGAGAAATGTTGGAATTGATATATCCGGAACACTTAACCCGACTAACAAGGTCTTAATTCCACGCTGGGCGGCTTCCAATGCCAGCGCTACTGCAATGGTGCTTTTTCCGCTGCCGCCAGTGCGGCTCCAGACTGTGATAACCCGCAATCCACCGGCAATTCTTTCAGTGCGGTAGCCTTTTCCAGGTTGTGAGAGAGAGGGAGCCTGGTTGCGCAAAGCCACAACCTCCGCAAATATTCTCCCTGAAGCCTGCGCCAGGTTGATATCATTTAAAAATACACCCCTTACTGACGGCAGATTGCTGATTGCGTTGCGAATTTCATCCCCAGCTTCTTTGGGAAGAACCACATAAACAGAACTGATTGTTTTAGTCAGGAACTGCGTTAGGTTTTCAGGACCGCTAAAAATGGTAGCGTCCAGCAGAATCGCTTCTGGGTTATAACTCAGCTTGTTTTCAAGGTCCTGCGGATCAGTTGAAAAAGTAGTTACGCGGAAGCGTGAATCCATCTGCAGGGATGTAAACCAGCTGTTCACACGCGAAGGCGGACCAGCGAGAAGCATAATTACAGCTTCGTCACTTTCTGTTTGTGGTGAGCTATTATCTGACTTCCAGGCGGCGGACATTTTTTAATCACCTCCTCCGACGACAACCACAGCAGGGATCGGTGTTTCAAGAATTAATGGATTAAAAGTAGGCGTAGGTTTGTATGGTTTGATGATTAATTCTGGGAGCCACAAGCCTGATGTCACAATTTGCTCTGCATTATTGGGCATCAGGTATAAGAAAAGTTTGGCATTTTCACTCGCTTCCAAAGCGGTGAGCATTTCGACCACACTCACAACGCGTGATTTGGTTCCTAATTCAGGTTCCACATCCTTGAATTCATAGATAATGGTTTCAGATTCAATCGGTACTGCCAGCACCAGCGCGCCTTCGGCTTTTCTTTCCTTTGGTGTGGTTGCGGTTGTGTTATCAGTTTTGGTTGTCACTACAGTATCTGAAGCATCTTTCGAAATAAAATCAGGTGAAAGATATAAGACACGCAAGTTTTCAACAGTCACCTTACTGTAAGTGCCTTGTTCCGATACATTAGCAGATTCAATAACCGCAGCAATCCCCACCAAATCTCCGGGGCGGAGCAGACCTGCCAGACCAGAGGCATTGTTGACAGTTATTGCGACTGCACGCTCATTGGGCGCCAAGGCCATCGGCTCAATGCCAATATTTGAAAGGCGGATAATATCGCCTTGAGAGCGGCCCACCATTAAGGATTTTCCCACAACCTGTTCAGGTTCTTTAATCGCATCCTCTGGAACCATGTCCTGAGGGAAAGCGCTCAAAATGACATCGCCCGACTCCACTACATGCCCCATCGGCAGATCGTAAGCTGCCACCAAAACATCCTCTTCCGGTGTCGGCGAGAGAACCAGCAGTACCACAATAAACGCAACTGCTGCTAACAATATTGGTAATATTTTCTTCATTTCCTTAGCTCCATCATCTTCCCGTGATAATTTGGCTAACCAAAAGCCTAAAAGTTTAATATATTTATTTAGTCAATGCTGTGTTATCCATTAAGTAGACACCGAACTGACCTGCAACGACTTCGAAACTGCGTGCTGGTGATGCTTTTGTCCCTTCGGTTAGGCCCTCTAACTTTATATCATACCACCCCGGGTCAACTACAGGAATAGTTGCAGTGAAATCCCAGGTACAAAGGTCACCATTCCAGGTGCAGTTGGGCTGTGTTGCGAAACCCCAATCCGGGTGCTGTAAAGTTGCACCGGGGTAAGCGATTGCCAATTCATTGGTGATCCAGTTGCGTGATTCCAGTTTTAATGAAGCGCCTGCCAGCAATTCGTCAACACCTTCCTTATATACCTTTTCCTTTAAAGAGCATGCCCAGATATGTTCAACCACCTGATGCCAGCCTTTGGGGCAGTCATCTTCAGGATCTTTAGGACCGTTGCCATTACTACCCTTGTCATCTTCTACACAGGCGACTTTACGGTGTCCAATGATGGTCCACTTTTCATAGCTGACCACGGTCGGCGCGATGCTGATATGGTATTCCACAGTAACGCCATTCTCATCCGGATCCTGCCCGACAATCACAGCAAAATTTGGAGCAATCTGCTGCGCGGTTGCAGTGATTTTTCCGGGGGCAACCCAAACGCCTCCACAGCTGTCCGAATGCAATGGATTTCCACCGCTGTCAGTTCCGCCAATTCCTTCACCATTACTGTTGCAATTTCCGCGCCCGCTTCCCTCACCGCAAGACGTACCATCTGAGGTGCTTTCGTCCACAGCCCCGCCAATGCCGATGAATATGACGCTGCCGTTGCCTGGTTCGCGCGAATCAGTAATATTTAAGTTTTCCCAATCCAGAACTATATCTCCCGAATCACCTTCGACAATGAAAGTATCACCGTGCGGAAGCACCCACTTGATGGTTTCGGTTTTGGTGGTATCCTGCCCGCTGCTGACACCCGGGTCTGGCGGAGCGTCGTCAACTCCGCCGCTGGTGTCTTCTGCGGATGATCCATTACCCTTTCCGTTGCCTTTGCCATTACCGTTGTTGCTCGCAAAAACTGAAGATACCGGTACAGAAAGCAAGATCAATGTAAGTAAGATGGTTGTAAATTTCCTGATCATTTTCGCCTCAACTTTCTATTACTCCTCGCCTGCCATCGCCTCGATGGTTAAATAATAGGCGACCTCGTCGCCTGTTAAAACACGGTTTAATTTCCAACTGCTGTTTTCCTCGGCAACCTGCAGCCAATAATCCCTGCTTCCTGAATTCGCTCCCCATCCCTCAGTGCCCTGCAAATTAACCTGCCAGTACTGCGCCCGCATCCCAAACTGATTGCCCTCTTCAAGAAATTTGGAAGTCCCCACGACACATCCCAGCTTGCTGGATTTGTAAGTCTGGTCCAGATCATTCCAAACCTCATCTATTTGTTTGGTGAAAAAATCACAGCCCAGGCTGGTGGTCACTTCGCAAACATTCCTGATATACGCATCCTTACCTGCCTCAAAGTCGATATTGCACAAAGCCATCGCGCCGGTTTCCGCAGCAGTCATGGCATCACTCATATAGGAAACAGCGTAGGCTGTGGCGGTCGCCCGCTGTGTATTGCGCGAAACCGGCTGGCAGGAAACTGCCAATAACAGAAGCGGGACAGACAAGAACAAATTCAAGCGCAAGGATTTTCTCATTTTATTTTGCCCCGAGGATGGCTTCATAATTAACTGGACCCAATTTGCATTCGGCTGCCATGTAGTCAATGGCCACCAGGCTGCGCCAGTAAGCACGTTCGAAATACGACCAGAAAGCATCCGGCGCTTCAGCGATATTGACCTCATTAACCTTTGGCAGAATTTCCTCCGGCTTTTGCTCTTCCCAGTATTTAAAGGCATATGCCAGCTTTGAATCAGGATTCAAGGATGCATACGTAAAGTTGGCAGCGCCCTTTAAATTAAGCGGGAGATAATAGAGAATATCATTTCGGCAGCCCAGATATTGCGGCAGAGCGCTGATGCGTGCGTCAGTGGATTTGTAAGCGTCCCAGCGGTCGCGCATAAACTGCCAGAATGTTATCCCTCTGGCTTCAGGCACTTCCATCGGCTGGGTGCCGCGGTAATACATCCACACACCCAGTGTGAGCACCAGCACCAGGCTGGTTACTAAAACGATCTTTATTAGTTCAAGCAAGAATCTTCCCATATTCTTCCTTTCATTCCTCGAAAATTAAAAAGCGAACCTGGTCTGTGCCAAGTCCGCCTGGACTCCGGGGGTTACACGAAACTCCCCTGCTCGTTGCTGTGATGCTTGCTTCTTTGCATCCCCATGTCTGAACTGCCTTTTAAAAGACAATCAGACTTTCGGCGGCTTGGCGATCTATGCCGGTTTCCCGGTTTTAGACCCATAGCTTTGCGCCCCTGCCTCTCGGCAGGTTTGCCTTTATCGAGTCGTGATATATATATATTACAACATAAAAATAAATTGTCAAGTGGCAACTGTGGTTTTTTAAGGTCGCCTGGCCATTTGTAGGGGGTAGAAAATAAAGCCGTCGCATGCAGTGCGGTATAATTTTGCACACGCCCTCGTAGCTCAATGGATAGAGTGCCTGACTTCGAATCAGTCGGTTGAGCGTTCGAATCGCTCCGGGGGCATCTTTTATTAATCTGACTTCCGGCTGGGGATCGCTGAATTCCAGCAGCATTCCATTCCTGGCTAATTGTGGCAATTCTTTCATCCCCGCTATTCTTTCAAAAAACATCAGTGATTTCAAGCCCTAAATCGTGGCTGAAAAACTTTATTGTTGAAATATAGGATTTATTTTGTTAGAGTGTGAAATGAATCATAGTCTATGCAAATCAATTCTTTACCAGGGGGTACTAGATCAATTAATTCTCGCTTTGATTGGTGATCTGTATAGTTGGGGAAAGTCATTCATACAAAAAATCACCAAACCAGGTATGTATGAGGTTTTGAATTATGAGACCACTTTGGAAATTTTAGATGCTAAAGGGAAGGATGCCATTCTGACCAAAACAGAAGAAGTGAGATTTCTGCAAAACAATATCATCGCTTTTCAGGATCAAGCCTGGGGGAGTGGAAAAATATTATTGGATTATCAATGCACACCAGGAATTCCGGTTGACTTTTACCGATCCGGGCATAAAACCTATATTTTGATCTCACTAAGGGATGTGATGCAAAAAGGAGATCAAACCAAATTTCGAGATCAATTGGAAAATTAAAAATGGATTTATAAAACCAAATGGTTTTTGGTCAACAGATATTAACCATTTTACAAGGAGGATAAAGGTCAATGTGATATTTCCAAAGGAAAGACCTCCATTAAAAATTCACGACGGTTGAATCCAACCGTCAAAATAATCAAGGAATATACCCAAAGATGTCTTATTAAATTGCCTGATAAACGCTGGCAAGTTACCTGGGAAAAACACAATCCAAGATTGCACGAGCATTATGTATTGAAGTGGGAGTGGTGAATGATTAAGTGCCGGAGCCGCCCATGAAGACCTCCGAAGGATTTCTTATATTATATGCGAGTTAGCATATATTGTCAATCCTATTTGGGTTTGGGCCCGGGTTTTCTTTCTTGAGATTGATATTCGCGAATAGCTTCCTCAGTCGTTACCCAGAAACCACCAATCTTTTTTGCCCAGAGTTTTCTCTGAGATATCAAAAGCCGGAGATGATTAGTGGTATAACCACTAATTTTAGTTGCCTGCTTGATGATATTAATTCATTAATTAATTGATTGAATTCCTTCCAATCATAATGCATTAATCCATTATAGTTTCTTAAAAGCAATTGTCTAATGATTAAATGAAATTCATGGTTTCATAAGTTTGGATATGCTATTCATAAAAATTCGTGCATGCCAAATTATTTAGCACTTCATAATAACAAACTTCAAACATATAATAATATAGGTTTGTTTTTTGAATTTCATAATAAGGTAGGGAATTTTGCCAGAAATAGTATCAACCACACTTGAAAGTCATCTTTGGGAATCGGCAAACATATTAAAAGGCCCGGTTGATGCATCCGATTTTAAAACATATATATTTCCTCTTCTATTCTTTAAACGCATATCAGATGTCTTTGATGAGGACTCAAACGGCACTTGAGGAATCGAAAGGTGACCTGGAATATGCACGCTTTCCTGAGATCACAGGTTTTAAATTCCCGATGGCTGCCATTGGACAGATGTTCGTGAAAAAACTTCCGATGTTGGTTTTGCGTTACAGAAAGCCATGCGAGAAATAGAGAAAGAAAATCCTTCAACGCTTTATGGGATACTTTGGCGATGCCCAATGGACAAACAAAGAAAGACTACCTATGCTTTAATCAGGGATTTGATCGAACATTTTTCTAAACTTACACTTAGCAACAGTAATGCCCCTTCTGATATTCTAGGGCAGGCGTATTAATTCCTAATTAAGAAATTTGCGGATGTCACCAATAAAAAAGCAGGGGAATTTTATCTCCTCGGAGTGTGATTCGGTTAATGATCCATATTCTTAATCCAAAATCCGGTGAAACAATTTATGATCCAGCCTGTGGAACCGGCGGTATGTTGCTTGGGACAGTTCAGCATGTTAAACAAACCGGCAATAATGTTAATCTGTTATGGGGCAAACTTTATGGCCAGGAAAAAAACCTTACAACTTCCAGCATCGCCCGAATTAATTTGTTTTTGCATGGTATAGAAGATTTTAATATTGTCCGCGGTGATACACTTCGTCAACCTGCATTTTTCAATGGTGATAAATTGGGAACTTTTGATTGCGTGATTGCCAATCCACCATTTCTTTTAAAAATGGGGCGTAAACCTGGAAAGCGATCCTTATGGTAGAAATTTTGCCGGTCTTCCGACAGATAACAATGGGGATTTTGCCTGGTTGCAGCATATGATAAAGTCCATGGACACTCAAACCGGACGCATGGCGGTTGTACTTCCTCACGGCGCCTTATTTCGTTCGGGTGTGGAAGCAAAGATGCGTCAAAATATTCTGGAAATGGATGTTTTGGATGCGGTGATCAACTTTACGAATTTATTCTACGGAGCCACTTTGGCCGCAGCGATTTTAGTGTTCAGAAATAAAAAACAATCTAACGAAAAAACCAGATTCTTGTGATTGATGCATCCAAACAATATCAAAAAGGCAGGTCTCAGAACACGTTTGAAGAGGTTCATCGGAAAAAAGTCTTTCAGTGGTATTCAGACTTTAAGAACGTGAATGGAGCAGCCAAAATTGTTGATTTATCAGAGATAGCCAGCAATGATTGGAACTTGAATATTCCAACATATGTGGAACCTGTGGTTGAGGAAGAAACCTAACCCTTGAACTAGCGCTTGAAAAATTGAAAGTCTCCATGGGCGAGGCATTCCGGGCTGAAACCGATTAAACCAATTGCTTGTTGAAAATGATCATGCCAATTAATGGTGCAAGAGATGACCGGTAATCCAATTACCTTGGATCAACTGGAATCATACCTGTGGGGTGCGGCTACCTTGCTGCGCGGGTTAATTGATGCTGGAGATTACAAACAATATATTTTCCCGCTTGTTTTTCATAAACGCTTGTGTGATGTATACGATGAAGAATCTGATACAGCCTTAGCGGAATATGGTGGCGGATTTAGAATCTTCTGATTTCCCAGAAAATCACCGTTTTATAATACCTGAAGGTTCACACTGGAAAAATATCCGCAATCAGACAACCGATGTCGGCAAGAAAATTCAGGATAGTATGCGCGTCATCGAAACGGCAAACCCGGTACCGCCTTCAAGGTATTTTTGGCGATGCGCAGTGGACAAATAAGGAACGTCTGCCTTATAATCTGTTGAAAGACCTCATAGAGCACTTTTCATCGCTGACGCTGTCAATTGCGCTGGTGCCCCAGGATGAACTGGGGGTTGCATATGAATATCTAATAAAAAAGTTCGCGGATGATAGCGGGCACACAGCAGCGGAGTTTTATACAAATCGCACGGTTGTTGATCTGATGACCAGACTTTTGGATATCAAAGAAGGGGAAACCATTTACGATCCCACATGCGGTTCAGGTGGCATGTTATACGTA
>CAVRPM010000008.1:0-586125 GCA_963723145.1 uncultured Chloroflexia bacterium | reverse complement strand
ACAGGATTCTTTTTTGCGCCTCCAAAAAATTCATTTGCAATCAATTCCCAAAATTCAATTTTCTTTTCGCTCGCTAGCGCTCGCGATACTGCAATAGAAATTGCCAACGCAGTATTTCCTCCGATTTTCTGCCAATTTGATGATGAATCTATTTCGCCCAAAAAATGATCTACTGAGCTGATTGAGTAAAAATCAAAACCTCTCATTTTTGGATAAATGTCATGATGAAAAATATGTTCAGCTTCCTTTGTAGATATAACGTACGCTTCTCTTGATCCAGTACTTTTGCCAGCTGGCACTGAGGCTCTAAAAAATCTACCAGCGAATTTTATTTCACATTCAATCGTGAAGTTTCCTCGAGAATCTTCAATATGTCTTAAAACGGCACTCTGAATAATCATAAATATATTGGACTTTCCATACGAATAAAATTGAAACAGTTATATTTCAGCTTTGGCTATAATCTCTATAGTCTTCATTACAGAATCAGGATTTAATGAAATTGATTTGATTCCTTCCTTAACTAAAAATTCTGCAAAATCTGGGTAATCCGATGGTGCTTGACCGCATATACCAACATACTTATTTTTTTGAAGACATGCTTTTATTGCCTGTCTAATGAGAACTTTAACTGCTTCGTCTTTTTCGTTTCCGATATGAGCAACGACCCCAGAATCTCTATCAAGACCGAGAGTAAGTTGAGTAAGATCATTAGATCCTATTGAAAAACCATCAAAAATTTCCAAAAATTCATCCGAGCGCAAAATATTCGCAGGTATTTCGCACATCACATAAACCTTTAATGTATTATCGGTTGAACGATCAAGTCCATTTTTCTTCATTTCTTCTAAAACATTTTTTCCCTCATTCGGTGTTCTACAAAATGGAATCATTGGGATAACATTTGTTAATCCCATTCTTTCGCGAACAATTTTAAGAGCTTTGCATTCCAGACCGAATGCACCCTTAAATTTTTCATCGTAGTATCTTGATGCGCCACGCCAACCAATCATAGGATTTTCTTCATCTGGTTCATATCTCTCACCGCCTATCAATTTTCTATATTCATTTGTCTTAAAATCCGAAAATCTTATTATGCACGAATTTGGATAGGCGAGAGAAGCAATTTTTGCAATTCCTTCAGCCAATTCTTCAACATAATAGTCAGTTTTATTTTCATAACTTTGAGTAAGATTGTCTATCTGGTCTTTAAGTTTTCGCGCTTCTCTATCAAATTTCTTTTCGGAGAGCAAACTATATTCAAGTAGAGCATTGGGATGAATTTTAATGTGTGAGGCGATGATAAATTCTAATCTACCGAGTCCGACTCCATCGATTGGCAAATTGTGGTGTCTAAATGCTTCATCAGGGTCTCCGACATTAATTGAAATTTTTGTTCGAAGTGGTGAGGGATCCTAGATTATGTTCAATTGTCTCAAAAGGTAATATACCTTCATATACTTTTCCGACTGTTCCTCCTGTTGAATCAACAGTAATTTCCATACCCGATTTTAAGACAGAAGTTGCGGTGCCCGATCCAACAATACATGGAATACCTAATTCTCTTGATACAATTGCCGCATGACTTGTGCGTCCTCCTTTATCAGTAACGATAGCTGAAGCAATTTTCATTATTGGCTCCCAATCTGGGTCAGTCATTTCTGTCACCAATACTTCACCTTTTTGAAATTCATTAATCTTTTCCGCGCTTTTTATTACACGCACTTTTCCAGCACCAATTTTTGTTCCAACAGCAGTTCCTTCTAGCAATAATTTTCTTTTACTCGCTTCAAAACCAGTTGATGACTTGAGTCTATATTCCTTAAAAACTTTTTTATCAGCGGTTGTATGAATCGTTTCTGGTCTTGCTTGCACAATGAACATTTTTCCTGTTAGTCCGTCTTTAGCCCATTCAATATCCATATGCTGAAGATGTCCACGTTTTTCCGAAAAATGTTTTTCAATCATTACACCCCATTTGGCGAGATTCAAAATCTCGTCGTCAGATATAACTTGCTTCATTTGTTCATCATTCGGGACTTTGACTTCAACAATTCCTTTTCTTGCATAAATAATTTTCCTTTCTTTTTTTGAAATATTGTGCGCAATAATCGCATTTTTTGCAGAATCAAGAGTTGGTTTAAAAATAATAAATTCATCCGGAGTTACTCTTCCTTGAACTATCATTTCGCCAAGTCCGTATGATCCATTAATGACAACCACTTTGTTGAATCCGGTTTCAGTATCTAGAGTAAACATTACTCCAGATGACGCGAGATCTGATCTAACCATTACTTGTACCCCGACGGAAAGAGCTACTTCTTTTCCAGTAAAGCCTTTATCGGCGCGGTATGAAATGGCGCGATCTGTGAATAGGGAAGCGATACATTTCTTTATTGCTACCATTTAATCTTCAAATCCTAAGACATTTAAATATGTTTCTTGTTGACCAGCGAAAGAGGCGTCAGGCAAATCCTCTGCAGTGGCAGATGAACGGACAGCAACAGAAATTTTGTCCCCGTATTTTCCAATTAGATCAGTATAAAATTTTCTTACCTCATTCCTTAAATTTTCAGAAATGTCTGCGTTCAAAATCATTTTACGAATCTCTTTTCCGGCTTTTTGTAAAGAACGAACAGATTTTGAATCAATTGCTTTAATTTTAGCGGAAATATTATCGTTTAACCCAGATTCATTCATAAATAATCTGTAAGCTTCAGCCGTGATAGCAAAGCCATCAGGAACATTTATCCCAAGTGAGGTTAAATTGTTAAAAAGTTCTCCTAGTGCAGCATTTTTTCCCCCGACTAGAGGTACGTCAACAATTCCAATCTCGGAAAATTTTAAAATTAAAGATTTGTCTCTGTTCATATAATTAATTTATTCTTTTATAGCTATTATTAAGTCAGCTACATTTGAACCGGTTTGACCGGTTAAAATTTCATCTCCAATTTTCTGAAAAAAAGTTTCGGAATCATTTTGTGCCAAATATTTTGATGGATCTACATCAATAAGCATTGATCTCTCGCGAGTAATTGTATCACACAGGGCTCCAGCAATATCCCCGTTATCTTTTCCGTCAGAAGATATTGATGCAACTAAAATTTTTGGCTTATTTGCCAATAACGCACCCATAACAAGTTCTCTATTTCTTCCTCCGATTCCATTACCATTAATTGATACAGTTGTTTCTCCACCATATAAAAGACATGAATGACTATTTGCCGAGAAATTGAATTTGCAATTGATTTACCACATTCTTTTGCCTCGCCAGTAAGTTCATTATCAACAATGGCGGTTTGATATTTTAGATCTCTAGCCTTTCGGAGCATAGCTGATAAAGCGATATCGTTTGTAACAGCCAAAACATTTTTCGTATTTGAAAAAAATTTATCTTCTTTAGGCGTTTCTATAAGTTCATCAAAAATATTAGGAATTTGATCTTGGACTTTATATTTTTTTAATATTTCTAAAGCATCATTGTTTGTTGTCCTATCAAGTGTCGTTGGTCCTGAAGCAACTACAGAAATATCGTTTCCGGGTATATCTGAAAATATTAAAGAAATAATTCGCGCAGGATATGCAAGTTTTGCGAGATTACCACCCCGAGCTGATGATAAATGCTTGCGTACAGTATTTAATTCGTGAATGTTGGCTCC
Source organism: uncultured Chloroflexia bacterium (assembly GCA_963723145.1). GTDB lineage: Bacteria > Chloroflexota > Anaerolineae > Anaerolineales > Anaerolineaceae > Pelolinea. The sequence goes on along the minus strand of CAVRPM010000008.1, from coordinate 582,466 downwards.
GCCCGAAGTCAGAATCTTAAACACCGCAGATTCAGTTTCAAAATTCATTGATTGAGGTTGGCAAAGAAGTGTTGATGCTCCTCCAGATATAATAAATAAAACGACATCTTTATCAGATTTGCCGGACAATAATTCAATAATTTGTTTCGTCGCCAATACATTTTCTTCCGAGGGAAGGGGATGGGTTCCTGAATAATATTTCAGATGAGTTACGTTTTCATTCTTTTCTCCTATACCAAGAACAATTCCTCCAAAAATTAAATCACCGAAAATGTTTTCAAGTTCTTGGCCGGCTTGAAAAGCACATTTACCGACAGCAACTATAAAAAATTTTCCTCCGTTTTCAATTTTAAAAAAATTGTTTCCAATTTTTATCTCATTATCAATTCTTGCAACCGTCTTAGCTAATACATTCTTTGTATTAATTGCGTTAAGCCCGGCTTCAAAAATTGAAATCAAATCACGCCTCGCAGGAGTTTTGGATAATTCGTCAGAGTTCTTAATAATCACCAAATAATTATATCAGTATTTTTGGCTCATTTATCCACAAATTTAGATATAAAAAAGACTTGTTTGCACAAGTCCGTTTTAGGTGTTTCAAAATCAGGAGAAGTAAAATTCAAAATTTCCGTTAAAATCAGAACCTGAAATTAATGCCGTAAGATTATTCAGTTCACCTATCATTTTTACTAGTAAATATGCTTGGCTAATACTACATCGTTTTACAGAGAATGAGGTAGATCCATCTCCTCTCCTTAATACCACACCATTTCTCATAAAGGAAATATAACCGTCGGCTGACCATACACATATATCGCCATTTCTTAGAGTTGTTTGACTCGTGATATTGTAAAAATATTGCACAGGAAAACGGCAATTTCCGAATAAAGACCCTGCCGCCTAATGATGTCAATTTCATATTCCTGAACAAGACGCATTCCTACGATGATGTCGTAGTCAAAGCCGAAGTCGAGAATACCGGCCAGCTCGATAATGCCTTTTCGCTCGTTTGCCGCGCCTCAGAAAACGGCTGGTACGAGTTCCGCATTAGCAGCAGCGTCTACTACGAATTGCTGCGCTACGATTTATATAAAAAAGGCGGCGGCAACGCTTATACAAATTTTCTTGAAAAACGTATTGGGAGTTCACTGATTAAAGGCGGCCTGAACAAGAACACATTCGCACTTTCGTGTGTGGGCAACCAGATCACTGCTTTTATCAACGGTGCACAGCTCTATAGGGAAGAACGCCCGCTGGTGGTTGAAGACGCCACTTATAGCAAAGGCAAAATTGGTTTTGGCTTCCTCGGCTACGGCAAAGCGCTGGACGGCACTTTTGCATGGGTGGAAACCGCCAAACCATGAACGCACTTCTTAAAGAATAAAATGTGAAGGTCAACCCTGCCTTCAAATTTAATTTTACCTTGCGGTGATTAAGGTTTCCGATATAATCACAGCTATAGCCAAGACAGAATGGGGATCTACGTATGCCGCTTAATTACCTTCAGCTTCAACCGCAAATCGAACAATACAGCCAGTATGCCATCCTCAATCGCCAGGATCTTGCATCAAAATTGATTACCGCCCTTGATTTGCTGTGCAGCTGCGGAGCGCGGCATTCCGAGCTGCTATCCACCCTCAACGAAAAAATTACATCCTGCCAGCAAGGCGACCGCTGCGGTCTGCTGGCGGGTGATCCTGCAGATTCTGCTTTTGATCCCCAGGTATCAGACTTAAAATATACCCTGATCACTTCTGACGGCTCCCAGATCATCCCCAGCATTCATGATGCGCTGCCGGTAGCTTTGGTGAATACCAGCCGTCTCAGTTATCAACCTGGCAGCAGTCTTGCCCCGCAGGTAGACGTCACTACTCAATTCCTCACCGATTCTCATGGACAGATCGAATTGGGTAATGTGAGCGAAGACCTGGTCTCTTTGAAACGTGACGTGGAGGAGATACGCGTTCTAGCGGAGTGGCAGGGTGATGCCGGTCTACCTGTAATCGCGCTGGAGGATGGACCTTTGGAGCTTTTCCACCAGCCGCGGAATGAATCGGATTTTGCCCGCGCTTTTGAAATGTATCAGGCAGCTCTGTCAGTTCTGTGCAGCAAGGGGGCGATTGCCGCCGGTTATACCGACCGGCCGCGGGCATCACTGGTAGTTAAGATGCTTGAGTATCTGAGCGGGGAAAACCTGAAGAATAATTTGGAAGGATTGGAAGACCTGGCGTTGTTCAGTGAAGTGCTCAAACCCGGGCAGCGCTCGGCTATTTTCGCGCTGTGGTCTTCATCGAGCCAGAAGTATACCGGTGATCTTGCGCTGCATTTTTTCTATCTGAATGTTGGGAGCGAAAAATTCCCGTGGATCGCGCGCATTGAAATCCCAGCCTGGGTGGCCATTGATCCGCAGCAGGTCAACCTGCTGCAGCGCGTTCTGCTTGAACAGTGCCGCCTGATGGGCACACGCCCCTACCCTTACCTGCTGCACCGCGCCCATGAAGAGGCGGTGGTGCATTTTGATGAAAAAGAACAATTAATTGCCCGCCTGGCTGTCGAACTCCAACGCAGCGGGCTGGGTCTCAGCGCTCAATCCAACAAACTGAGCGCCAAAGATCTGCAATCAAGGACAAGGATGGAAAGATGAGTGAAATTCACATCGGGCGCCTTCTGCGCGCCAACACGCGCGGATGCGTAGCCGGCTGCCAGGTCAGCCAGCCTTTCCCGGCTTTTGGGTCACTGGTCAGCATTCCGCTTGATACTGAAGTTAAAGCCTACGGCCTTGTGACAGATATCCATATAGATGACGATGGCCTGGTACGACAGCTGGCTGCCTCAGGAAACCTGCCAGAGGAAGTCATTCAGGATAACCGCCTGAACCGCAATGTGCCGGTGGAACTAAGCGTGCTTTTTGTAGGATTTTCAGATGGCGACAAAATGTCGCACCTGCTCCCGCCGCGCCCGCCGCTCTCACTTGATCGGATGTTCACCTGTTCCGATGAAGAAATCCGCGCTTTCACGTCCGCCGGACGTTTCGGGTATCTGCGCCACATCCTCAGCGCGCTGGATCTCCCTTACGCGGACTTGCTGGCCGCACACCTGATGCAGGCAGGACGCGCGCACGCCACAGCAGGTGATGCCGCCTGGGCAAAGGACGCCATCCAGGAGGTCATCACGCTGCTGCGTGATGACCATGGAGCGCTGACAGCAGTGCTGGGTGCAATCGCAGATGCATATCCGGGTTTCGCGGAAGAGAGTTAAGGAAAGCAGCCATGGCAGAAAACAAGAATTTTATTGAAAATACCTTGCAGCCCGTCGGGTATGTGGTCAGCGGCGGGTTGAAAGAAAACCTGAATGTGCGTTTGACCGTACCCGCGCAAGAGGTGCAGGAAGGCTCTTTTATTGTTATTGAGAGTGGTGACTGGCAATTTTACGGAATCGCCACCGACCTGCAGCTGGGCGCTACCGATCCTCGCTTCGCGGATGAGCAGAGCGAAACGCGCCTTCCGCCCGCCCTGGCAGGTTTGCTGCACGGCCAGACATTGTTCACCAACCTGGTGGTTATGCCAGCGCTGATGCTGGAACGCGGGCCAGATATTTCCTCTTCTTTATATCCCGCCTGGCGCGCGCCTATTGACACAGGCGAGAAGGAAGAACCTCACCCAATGCCGGTCAAGACACTTCCCGCCCACCACGCGCAGGCTCGGCTGGCCGCTTCACAAGATATAGCTGAAATCTTCGGTGATCCCGCGGAAGCAGGTAATTTTTCCGTCGGCACCACCCGCGAACAGAATCATCCGGTATGCCTTAACCTGGATAAATTCGTGCAGCGTTCGTCTGGTATCTTTGGCGCCACTGGCACCGGCAAATCATTCCTTACACGCATTCTGCTGGCCGGGTTGATCGACCATGACAAGGCTTCGGTGCTGGTGTACGACATGCACAACGAATACGGGCTGGATGATACCGCTTCGGATACAGGCAAGAACGTCATCGGGCTGCGCACCGCTTTCGGGCGCGCCAGGGTGCAGATCGTCGGGCTGGGCGGCAACGCCAAAATCCGTGAAACAGTGCCGGATTTCAACCTGGTGCTGGGCTACCGCGACATCACCAGCGCCGATATCGAACTGCTGACGCGTGAACTGAACCTGAAAGAGACCACACCTACTACGCTGGATGCCTTGGTAACGGCATTCGGCCCGGACGGCTGGTTCAAAGCCTTTAAGGAGATGAAAACCGATTCCTGGATCGAGGATGAGGATGGCAAAAAGACTCCTTCACCCGACAGCGTTGCCTATTGGGCGAACCATACCGGCGTCAATGTGATGGCCGCCGAAGGGCTGCACAGTAAAATGAAACGGGTCTTCAACCTGGATTACATCGTTGAAAATCCCCCCTCAGACAGCATTCAGGACATTATTGAAGCGTTAAAAAAAGGCAAGCATATCGTGCTGTCATTCGGGAAGCATGAAAACGACCTGGATTACCTGCTGGTATCCAACCTGATCACGCGGCGCATCCGCGAGGAATGGGAAAAGCTGACCAACGCCTTCCGCAGCCAGAGCGCCGCTGAACCGCGCCCGCTGATTATCGCGGTGGAAGAAGCCCACAAACTGCTCAACCGCGAGATGGCTGCACAGACGACCTTCAGCACCATCGCACGTGAAATGCGCAAGTATTACGTTACCCTGCTGGTGATAGACCAAAGGCCCTCGCAAATCTATGATGAGGTCATGTCGCAGCTTGGCACGCGTGTGTGCGGCTGGCTGGGGGATGACGACGATATTGCCGCGGCGCTTTCGGGGCTGGCTTCGCGCGACGCGCTGCGCGGCATGCTGGCGCGCCTTCAGCCCAAGGAAGAAGTGCTTCTGCTGGGCTGGGGTGTTCCGATGCCCATCCTGGTGCGTTCCAGACGCTATGATGAGCAGTTCTGGAAGGAAATTAAGAGCGCTGAAAAAGGTGATTTCGACCGGGATAAGGCTATCAGCACCATGTGGCCTGGCTAATCGGGAACAGCCAGAAAAACGCAACGCTGGTTACAATTCCAAGCATGACGCCGGTAATTACCTCAAAGGGTGTGTGACCAAGTACTTCTTTTAATTCTTTTTCGGGGATGGTGCGGTTCTCAAAAAATGATTTCATCAATTCATTGATGCGTTCAGCGTGAATGCCTGCCTGGCGCCGGACACCTGCCGCATCATAAATAACAATCATGCTGATGGCAAATGAAAGAGCGAACAGGGACGAAGAAAAACCTTCCTGAAACCCGATTGCCAGCGTCACCGCAGTGACCAGAGAGGAGTGTGAACTGGGCATTCCTCCCGGGCTGAGCATGATGCCCCAATTCCAGCGTTTATTGAGCAGGTATTCCAGCGGCGCTTTGAGGAACTGTCCAAGAGTCCAGGCAATCAGGGCGGCCATTAACACACGGTTTTGGATCAGGCTGCAAAGCATTTCAGACCTTATCTTCTAGATCGATTAGGTCCCCGTTTGATGCCAGCTGCCTCACCTTCAATTCAGCTTTCTCCAGAAGTTCCTGGCAGCGCGCGATTAGCGCCTTTCCACGTTCAAACATAGCCATGGTGCTTTCCAGGTCCTTCGACTCTCCTTCCAACGACGCAAGAAGCGATTCAAGTTCAGACAGTGCCTGTTCATAGGTCAGGTCGTGGACAGGTGCGGTTGTTTTTGCCATTTATTTCTTTCCTATATTATTTCTTGACATCTTTCACAGACGCTCCAAAAGACCCATCGTGAAGGAGCACATTTACAGACTGGCCTAATTTTACCTTTAGTATGGAAGCCACCAGTCCCCCGCTTTCATCTCGCACAAGCGCGTAGCCGCGCCTGAGCACATTGTGCGGATTAAGCGCTTCCAGACGAACACCAATGGATGACAAATGTGCCCCTTCCGCGCGCAGACATGTCGTGATTCCGACTGCCAGCCTCAGCGAAAGGTCATCCAGGCGCTGCATTCCCTGCCGTATGTGCCAGCGCGGTGAAAGGCTTTCCAGGCGGTGGGTATCGTCTGCCAGGCTGTAACGGCGTGTATTAATTTCATCCTGTACAATCTGTGAGAGACGCAGTGTATAGGATTGCAGTTGTGTATGAAGGTCGGCAATATCCGGTACTGCGGCCACAGCTGCGCCAGTGGGGGTTGGCGCGCGCAGATCAGAGGCGAAATCGGTCAGTGTAAAGTCGGTTTCATGCCCAACCCCGCTGATAACCGGCGCCTGAGACGCAGCAACCGCCCGCACCACACGTTCATCATTGAACGCCCAAAGGTCTTCCAGCGATCCGCCGCCGCGCCCCACGATGATGACATCCGGTTTTATCGAGTAGTTCAGGGCTTCAATCGCTGCCGCGATCAGCGGCGGGGCAGATTCGCCCTGCACTGGCACAGGCGCCAGCACCACTTCGACCAGCGGGCAGCGCGCCCGCAGGGTGTTAAGAATATCCTGGAGTGCCGCGCCAGTGGCAGAAGTGACTACACCCACTGTTTTCGGCATTCGCGGGAGAGCGCGCTTACGGTCTTCATCAAACAGCCCTTCCGCTTCCAGTTTTGTTTTCAGCCGCAGGAATTCCTGGTAAAGCAGGCCTTCGCCGGCTGCACGCAGTCCGTCCACATACAGCTGGTACTGCCCGCCCTGTTCATAGACGCTCACCGTTCCGTGTGCTTCGACTGCCATTCCGTCACGCAGAACAGCGCTCAAGTGACGTGCCTGCTCACGCCAGATTACACAGCGCAGCGATGCTCCCAAATCTTTGAGCGTGAAATAAATATGCCCGGAATTTGGCCGTGACAGGTTGGATATCTCGCCTGACACCCAGATATTCGCCAGGTTCTCGTTGCTTTCCAGAACCGCACGGATATAGGCAGTCAGATCAGAGACCGAATAAATCTGTTGAATTATGGCTGAGGGATCATTTTCCATAGGGTTAGCATACCCTTGAAGAGAATGCGTGTCAATCAATCCGCTTAATGCGATAGAATAGTCCCGAAAGGAACACAATGGAATAATGGATCATATCTGGTCACCCTGGCGCATGAAATATATTGGCCGGCAGAAAGCTCCGCGCGGCTGCATCTTCTGCAATGCACTTGGTAAAGTAGACGGAGTAGAGAACCTCATCGTCATGCGCGGAAAACTGTCGTTTGTGATCCTTAACCGCTACCCTTACACCAGCGGCCATTTAATGGTGGTGCCCTTCACGCACGCCAGCACCATGGATGAGCTGGATGATGCTTCACTCAGCGAAGTCATGTGCCTTATCCGCCAGGCCATCGCCGCTATAAACTCAGTCTATAAACCCGAAGGCTTCAACATCGGCGCCAACCTGGGTGCGGTGGCGGGCGCCGGGATCGCCAACCATATCCATTTTCATGTTGTTCCGCGCTGGGGTGGAGACACCAATTTTATGACTTCGGTCAGCGGCACGCGCGTACTGCCTGAAGAACTTTGCGATACCTTCCAGCGCATAAAGCATGCCTGGCCTAAGTGCTGATTCTGTCATCTGATGGCTGAAATTTCCATTCGACCCAAAACCGCTGAGGACAGGCAGTGGGTGCGGGAAAATACGTGCAGTTCCTGGGGATCGGAAATAGTTGTCGTGCATGATAATGTCTTTTATCCCGAGGAGCTTGAAGGTTTTATTGCCCGGCAGGGAAGTGAGCAATTGGGGCTGGTAACATATAAAATTGAGGGAAGTACCTGCGAAATTATCACGCTTTACGTACTGGTTCCCGCTCATGGAATTGGTGCAAAATTGATTGAAGCAGTAAAATTCCGCGCCCAAGATGAGGGCTGCAAGAGAATGCGGCTCACTACCACTAACGACAATACGAACGCGCTGCGGTTTTATCAAAAAAATGGATTCCGCTTGAGCGCCCTCCGTCCGAGAGCTGTTGAGGAAGCACGTAAAATAAAATCCGAAATCCCTTTAACCGGAGAGGATGGTATCCCAATCCGCGATGAGATTGATCTGGAGCTCGACCTGTGAGAAGTGCAAAGAAGGTCATAACCGGAATCGCAGCGTGGGCTGCAAGGATACTGCCTGCTTCGGTTAAACAGGCTTTGTATAAAACCCCCTTCCTCGCTAAAACTATCCGCAGATCGCTCAATGCGGCTGCTCCTGAGGGAATTACAGAAGTCTCCATTGCCGCCGGGGTTCTCGAGGGTCTGAGCATGGCATTAGATTTGCGCAAGGAAAAGGATTACTGGCTCGGGACCTATGAACCCGACTTGCAGGCTGCCGCTTCTCAGATCATTAAGCCCGGCATGATCGTTTACGACATTGGCGCCAATATTGGTTACATCAGCCTGATGAGTGCACGCCTTGTTGGGGAACATGGCAAGGTTTTTTCTTTTGAAGCGCTACCCGCCAACATTGAACGATTGAAACAGAATGTAGAACTAAACACCATGCAGGGGCAGGTTCAGATTGTCCATGCGGCTGTCGTAGAAAAAACAGGCGAAGTGACCTTCTTAACCCATGCATCAGGAGCTATGGGCAAGGCGCTGGGTTCAGCCGGACGCGATACGCAGTATTCCCAGACCATCAAAATTCAGGGGGTTTCCCTGGACGACTTTGTGTTTATACAGGGAAATCCGCCTCCCGCGGTGGTCAAAATGGATATTGAGGGCGGCGAGGGGATGGCATTAGCCGGCATGCCGCGCCTGCTAAAAGAAACCAGACCTGTAATATTGATTGAACTGCACGGCGAAGAAGCCGCGCGCCAGGTGTGGGATTGTCTAAGTGCCAGCGGTTACAGCCTGCATCCCATGCGGCATGGTTCCGCCGAAATCCATTCACTGTCTGAACTGGATTGGAAAGCCTATATTATCGCGAAGCCTGATTTGGAAATTTAAAACCAAAACCGGCAGTTTTCAGACGCCGGTTTTTAATTGGGTTTTGCCGCGTTCCAAATTTACTGTTCTTCTGGTACGATCAGCATCATCACCAGGTACGCCCAGAATGTCGCGCCGCCTGCAAACAAACCCAGAACAAACAGCATGCGCACAATGGTGGGGTCGATCTCCACATACTCAGCCAAACCGGCGCAAACGCCGGAAATCATGCGGTTGTTTCTGGAGCGGTAGAGCCGTTTAACATTATTATCAGACATGTTATTCTCCTTTTTTGATGATTTATATCTTATATACGCAGGTTAATCAAAGGGGTTTCGGATTTTTCACAAAAATGACTATCCGCCGGGATTAAGCAAATCATACACATCATTACCTCACTGCTGAGAATCTCAGTAATCGTTTTCGGCGCCAAGTCATAAGGTGCGGGCGTTCCTTAAACGAAATAGTCATAAAATAAAACTATGGGTGATCAAACCAGGAATTCCGGAGTAAGCGCCGGGCAGGAGCGAAACCTGGTTGTAAACACGGTAATACGCAACATGCTGGTCTTTATAATTTCGTTCAGTATCATGTTCCTGGCTGCCGGCAGGCTTGTCTGGCCATAAGCCATCATCTTCTGGATCGCCTACTTTCTGATCAGCCTGGTATCAGGCTTGTATCTGATAAAAATTGACAGCAGCCTGATGAAGGAAAGACAGGATGCCATCAGCCAGAAAAACATTAACCCTGGGACCGCTGGATTCTGGCAATTAACATGCTACTGACAATCGGGCTTTTCGTTTTGATCGAGCTCGACGCGGGGCATTACGGCTGGCCGCAGGTGACGGTTCCGATCCGAATCATGGGAGGTATTTTAATGCTGCTTTCATTCAGCCTGACGCTGTGGGCTTCGCGGACGAATACCTTTATGTCCTCGCAGGTGCGCATTCAGACAGAACGCGGCCATCAGGTTATCAGCAGCGGGCCTTACGCAATTATCCGCCACCCCATATATGCAACGATGTGTCTTCTGGATGTGGGAATGCCCCTACTGTTGAACTCCTGGTTCGGGCTTCTGGCCAGTGCTTTGATGGTTGCGGTCGTGATCCTGCGGGTCACTTTGGAAGAAAAGACTTTCAAAATGAAACTCTCAGGATACTCCAATTACACCAAACAGGTTAAATTTCGTTTGGTCCCTGGTATCTGGTAGCAAACATTTACCTAAAATGCTATAATCTTTAGAGTGGGAATAAATCAAATAAATGGAGGAACTTATGAAAGGCAACGAGAGAATAATTGCAAAATTGAACGACCTTCTATCGGATGAACTGACTGCGGTTAACCAGTATATGGTGCACGCGGAAATGGCCGTCAACTGGGGCTATGAGGTTCTGGCAGACGCAGTTGAAAAACGCGCCATTGACGAAATGAAGCACGCAGAACGTCTGATCGACCGCATCCTATTCCTGGAGGGGATGCCAGTTGTCAGTTCCTACAAATCCATTAATATCGGGGCTGATGTGGAAAAACAGATCGGCAATGACTGGACAGCAGAAGATGGCGCGGTCAAATCCTATAACGACGGCGTAAAATTGGCCGTTGAGACTGCCGACAACGGCACACGTGAACTGATGGAATCCATCCTAAAGGATGAGGAAGCGCATATTGACTGGATCGAAGCGCAGAAAGACCAGATCAAGCAGATGGGTATCCAGATCTACCTTTCAAACCAGAGCAAGGATTAACAGAATCAGATGCAAAGCAAAAGCCGGGAAAAATCCCGGCTTTTTTTATTTAAGAAGCTCTTTTAGAACCTGCGCCGCGATTTTCGCGTCTGCCTTGCCCCGCATTTCGCGCATTACCTGGCCGACAAACCAGCCCATCAGGGTCTCTTTGCCGGCTTTGAAGGCTGCCACTTCATTCGGGTTGGCGTCCACAACTTTCTGGCAGGCAGCGCGGATGGCGCTGTCGTCAGTCACCTGCACCAGGCCCTGCTCTTCGACCAGCAGTTTGGGCGATTTGCCGCTCTCATTGACCTGCTGCAGCAGCGCCTTGCCGGTGGTGATATTGATCGTGCCCGCGTCCACCAGGCTGATCACTTCAGCCAGGTATTCCGGCGTAAGTTTCATTTCCACCGGGTTCAGCCCCTGGTCATTGATCATGCGCAGCACGTCATTCATCAGCCAGTTGGAGACGTTTTTTAGCCTCGCCGTCGTAAGCTCTGACCGCTTTTTCAAAATAATCCGAAAACCCGCGTTCAAGCGTCAGGATATCGGCATCGTATTCGGGCAAGCTGTAATCGCTCATAAAACGCTGGCGGCGCTCGAGCGGCAGCTCGGGGAATCCGGCAAGGATTTTCGCCTTCCATTCCTGGTTGATCTCCAGCGGCAGCAGGTCGGGCTCGCGGAAGTAGCGGTAATCCGCCTCGGTCTCCTTGGAGCGCATTTTGCGCAGCGTGCCGGTATCTTCATCCCATTCCAGCGTCCAGGCTTCGATGCGCTTGCCGGCCTCCACCTCCCGCATCTGGCGCTCGATCTCCTTGTGGATGGCGTCGCGCACCGCGTCGATCGAGTTGACATTCTTGATCTCGGTCTTGGTGGTTGAGGACATCGCTGCCCTTGACGCCGGATGGAGACATTGGCATCGCAGCGCAGGTGGCCTTTTTCCATGTCCGCTTCCGAGATCCCCAGCCAGCGCAGCAGCTGGCGCAGGCGGATCAGGTACTGGGCGGCTTCATCGGCGGTGCGCAGGTCGGGCTCGGTGACCATTTCCACCAGCGGCACGCCGCAGCGGTTGAAATCCATCAGCCGCTGGCGGCCGGCATTCTTGGTCTTGCCGGCATCTTCTTCGATGTGCAGCTTGTTGATGCGCACCCGGCGGATGTAGCCCTTGCCAGCGGGTCGGCAGCAGCAGGGATAGGCAGTTCAATAAATCCGCCCTTTGCCAGCGGCATATCGTACTGCGAAATCTGGTAGCCTTTGGGCAGGTCGGGGTAGAAGTAATTTTTGCGGTCAAAATAGGAAACCGGCTGAACTGCGCTGTGCATGGCTTCGGCCAGCAGCACCGCTTTTTCGACCACCGCTGCGTTGAACACCGGCAGCACGCCCGGCAGCCCGGTGCAGACCGGGCAGATGTTGGTGTTGGGCGGGTCGAACCAGGAATCCGCCTTGCAGGCGCAGAAGATCTTGGTGATGGTGTTGAGCTGGATGTGGGTTTCCAGCCCGATGACGGCTTCGTATTCCGTCATGTTACATCCTTCCATCCATGACAGGATCAGCCGGCCGTTTCGCTGCGCCAGGCCGCGTCTGCGGTGGCCTTTTCATAGGCATGCGGCCGATGCGCAGCAGGTGCGCTTCAGAGAAATCGGGGCCAAGCAGCTGGATGCCCGATCGGCAGCCCGGCAGCATCAAACCCGCCGGGAAGTGAAATGCCCGGGATGCCGGCATGGTTGGCGGGCACGGTGAGCTGGTCGGCATACTGCATCAGCACCGAGTCGCCGTACACGCGCCTTCATCGGGAAAGCGGTGGTGGGCGTGGTGGGGGTCAGCAGCGCATCCAGGCGGTATTTGCCGTTGGGGTCAAAGGCCGCGTCAAAATCGCGGCGGATCAGCGTGCGCACGCGCAGCGCGCGGTGGTAATACTGCTCGCTGTACTGGGCCGCGCTGACATACATGCCCATCAGGATGCGCAGCTTGGGCTGCAGGCCAAAGCCTTCGCCGCGCGAGCTTCGGTACATGTCCTGCAGGTCATTCACCGGGCTCGTGGTGCGGTAGCCGTATTTGACGCCATCAAAGCGGTGCAGGTTGGAGGCCGCTTCCACGCGGCTGATGACAAAATAAGCCGGGATGCCGTAGCGCGTGTTGGGCATGGGCACGTCTTCGATGATCTCCGCGCCCAGTGCTCGGCAGCACCTCGGCCGCTCTGCAGCACCGCGGCTTCAATCTCCTCCGGGAGCTGCTGTTCGTGGTAGTCGCCGGTTTGGGGATCAGGGTAAGGTGATGCGGAAATAATCCGGCGAAAGGCCGATGCGCATGCCCTTGACGCCTTTTTCCAGCTCTGCCAGGTAATCGGGCACCGGCACAGATGCGGCGGTGGTGTCGTGCCGGTCCGGCCCGGCGATGGCCTGCAGCATCAGCGCGGCATCCGCAGCGCTGCGCGCCACCGGGCCGGGGCAGTCCAGCGAGGAGGCGAAGGCGATCAGCCCGTAGCGTGAAACGCGCCCGTAGGTGGGCTTGAGCCCAACCACGCCGCAGAAAGCGGCCGGCTGGCGGATGGAACCGGCGGTATCGGTGCCCAGCGAAAGAGACGCTTCGCCGGCCGCCACCGAAGCGGCGCTGCCGCCCGAAGAGCCGCCCGGCACCCGGCTGGTATCCCAGGGGTTGCGCGGGCTGGGCTGGAAAGCCGAGGATTCGTTGGATGAGCCGTAGGTGAACTCATCCAGGTTGACCTTGCCGAGCATCACCGCCCCGGCGTTCAGCATGCGCTCAACCGGCGTGGCGGTGTAGGGGGCGACAAAATTGGCCAGAATGCGCGAGGCGGCCGTGGAAGGCGTGCCCTTGACGCAGAAAATATCCTTGACCGTAAACGGGATGCCCGCCAGCGGACCGGGGTCTTCACCGGCGGCAAGTTTTTTATCAATATCCCGTGCACACAGGCGGGCTTCATCAGGCATCAGGCTGATAAAAGCATGCACTTTGCGCGCATCTTCCTGAGTTTCCGGGCCGCTGTCCAGAGCACCGGGTCGCCCGTCAACCCTGGCTATACGCGCGAGGCAGGATTCGGTCACTTCAAGAGCGCTGGTCTGCCGGGAGCGCAGCATGCGGCTAGATTTCAAGGGCAGAATAGTCACAGAGTTCCATATGTTACTCCAAAGTGGTGTGCGGGATATCGGGGACGATAATGTAGCCATCCTCAAATTGCGGCGCCTGGGCGGTGATGGCTTTGGCTTCCGGGCAGGTTTCCCATTCATCCTCGCGCAGCGCAGGTTTGTGGTCCGGCGGATAAGGCACGCCATGGGATGCAGCGGGCAGATTTTCTTCCAGATGGATGGCTTCCAATTCTCGGATGGAAGCCAGCTGCTTGTTCAATTCCTGCCTTAAATAGTCCGCCTGGCTGTCATCCAGTTCCAGCGCAGCCAGCTGGACAAGGTGGTTAAATACTTCAAGGGTGATATCTTCTTTTTGCCTGGGCATTTTTCAAAGACCTCCAAAAAGTCAGGTTACGCAAGCAGTATAACACGCCGGATTGGAATTCTCATAAAGAACCTTGGGGCGGGCAGATGCTATAATCACAAAAACTTTATGCAGGCTGCAAAAGCGACCTTCTCAACTGAAACTGCCGGCAAGAAAAAAAATGACCGCTGGCGCAGGATCATCCTACTATTCCTGCTGCCTTTTTACGCCCTGATCGGCTGGCTGAGGCTGGCATGAAACACTGCATTATTGGGATTATCTGCTGGAACTGAATATCTGGCCGCGCCCGCTGTATTTTGCCATTACAGGCGGGATGATCGGGGCGGCATTCACTCTTGCATGGGTTTTCCTGCTGCTGCAATTAAAGATGAGCGGCCATTTTATCCGCGTTCTGGGCATTGTTTTTCTGATCTGGTTCTGGATAGACCGCATCTGGTTCAGCATGCGCGAAGCATTTTTTAACCAGCTATTCACCACGATTTTTATTACGGCTGTCACTTTGGCCTGGACGTTCCTGCTCACCCGAAAAACAGACCTGCCGCAAAAGGAGGCTTTAATTGAGCCACAAACTGGAACAGGAAGTTAAATTCTATCTGAATGACCCAGAGGCGTTTGAGGAGAAAATAATTTCATCCGGAGGAAGCCTTAAACAGCCGCGCATCCTTGAAACTAACCTGCGTTTTGATACTCCCGACCGGCGCTTAAGCGGTTCATTTCAGGTGCTGCGTCTGCGCCAGGACAGCATCTGCCGCATGACCTGGAAAGGCGCGGGCGACCTGAGCGGTGAGGTCAGCGTGCGGGAGGAATTAGAAATTGAAGTCAGCAACCTGGATACCGCGCGCGCCATCCTTGAAGGACTCGGCTTTGAAATCATGCTGATTTATGAAAAATACCGCAGCGCCTGGATGTTGGGTGAAGTGGAAATTTCGCTGGATGAAATGCCCTTTGGAAATTTCTGCGAGTTGGAAGGGCCGGACACCGCAAGCATCAAAGACAGCGCGAGACTGCTGGATCTGGATTGGGATAAAAAGAAGCACACTCAGTTACATGGCGCTATTTAAAACCCTTAAAGATAAACTTGGCCTGACGATGAGGGATTTGACATTTGAAAACTTCAAGGATATTAAGGAAAACCAGAGAGATTTGGGATTCTGAGATCTGGTTGTATAAAGTGAAGAAGTCCTTACACCTTTCAAAATGGCGAATTGGCGAGTCGCTGATGAAATTATAACTTGTGGAGAAAATGACCATGTAGTCAGGATTATTGTCGAGTTTTGGAAAAAATTGTTACGGTTTTTATCTTCATCTGAATTAAAAACTAATTGATATTTTATGATAAATCATTTAAAAGACTTCTCTGAATCTTTGCGCGAGTTCATTGAAACCTCAAAATGGACTTATGCCAAAACAATGCCTGAATGGCCGCATGAGTATATTGTCCGTGAGAATGTGAACGAGAATCTTTTTGTGCAACTGGTCCTTCATATTCGCTCCAACGGATACGAGGGGATGTTCTATCACAAAAGCATTACTTATTATGACGAAGGAGTTTTGGTTTATTGGACGATGGGTGCCCCAATTGAGGAAACTACCATTATCAACCGGTGTAAGAAAGCTGATTCATATGCATATCGGCTAAAGAACGGTTCGCTTCCATAATACCAGGAATTATTAAGAGTTAATATTTTTGCTTATTCAGCCATATTATTTACATCCGCTTCAATCTCAGCTTGACAGGCAGCCTTTTCATCCCAGATGATTTCGGCACGTATCCACGGATTATCACAAGAGCCGCTCCAACTTTCTCGCGTTCAGGGCGTTTATAAACTGATACGCCCGGCGCTTGAAAATCAAAGCCATCAGCAGTGATAACCAGACTGCTGTCGTGGCTGCCCAGCAGCGGCTTTGAATGCAGAAATATCACTGATTCATTACCAGAAATTGATTCGGATAAATTCATTTTAAACATACCCGATTTGCCTGATTGCTTCTATAATTCATGGGTTCCTAAATCCTTACCAGGAGATTCATTTTGCCTGAAATTCTATGATGCCATCATCATCGGCGGGGGCGTGGTTGGCTGCATGACAGCGCGGTTTCTCTCCCGCTATCAACTAAAAATTCTACTCATCGAAAAAGAAGAGGATATTGGTTCGGCCACCTCGGCGGCCAATACTGCGCTTGTTCACCCCGGTTATGACCCGGTCACCGGTTCCCTGAAAGCCGCGCTTAACGTGGCTGCAGTGCCCATGTGGCAGCAGCTCGCCGTCGAACTCAATTTCGCCTACGACCGCTGCGGTGATTATGTGGTGGCTGTAGGGGAGGAAGAAATTCCCAAACTGGATGCGCTCTTTGAGCGCGGCAGACGCAACGGCGTGGCGGGCATGCGCCTGCTTTCAGCAGATGAGATGCGCAAGCGTGAACCGCATATCAACCCGCAAGTCAGCGGGGCACTTTTTGCCGAGACCGGCGCCATGTGCGATCCATTCGGTGTCACCCTGGCAGCTGCCGAAAATGCGGTAATGAATGGCGCTGCCATTCTGCGCGAGACTGCCTTTGAAGATTTCATCATGGACCAGAACCGGATCATGGGAATTCGCACCAGCCGCGGCGAATTTGCCTGCCGCTGGGTGATCAACGCTGCCGGCTTGTTTTCAGATATGGTCATGCACAAAGCCGGCGTCCGGCCGGAATTCAGCATCACACCGCGTAAAGGCGAGTATCTGATCCTCGACCGGGCTGAATTTCAGCTCAAATCCGTCTATTTTCCAGTCCCAACCTCGGTGAGCAAGGGGATCCTTGCCACCGCGACTGTGCACGGCAACACCGTACTTGGCCCCACCGCGATTGACCAGGAGGATAAGACGGATAAGACCAATACCCAAGCCGGGCTGGCAGAAGTGCTGGCCGGCGGCAAGAAACTGGTGCCGGCTGTGGACGTGCGGCATGTAATCGCCATTTTTGCCGGGCTGCGCGCGGCAGGCAATGCCCCCTGCGAAACACCCGGCGTCTCTTATGGCCAGGATTTTATTGTGGAAATTCCACGCAGCATTCAAGGGCTGGTCAACCTGGCCGGCATTGAATCGCCCGGCCTTTCCTCATCCCCGGCTATTGCCCAGCGTGTTGTTGACCTTATGAAAGACGCTGGTGAAGACTTGAGAGCCAGGAAGGACTGGAATCCCATCCGCCCGGCTCGCCCGCAGTTCCGGCATATGACACACGTTCAGCGACAGCAGGTTATTGAAAAAGACAGCCGTTTCGGGCGCGTAATCTGCCGCTGCGAGAATGTGACCGAAGGCGAGATCGTCTCTGAAATCCATTCGCTGGTTCCGGCGCGGTCTTACGACGGCATCAAGCGCCGCACCTGGCTTGGCACCGGCCGCTGCCAGGGCGGGTTTGACATGCCGCGTGTCACTCATATCCTGGCGCGCGAACTGGGCATTTCTGAATTGGAAGTCACCAAAAAAGGCTCCTGCTTCACGCCTCCTTGTCCGCCCCACCAAAGAGATTGAGGCTGAAAATGATTAGACGCGAGTATGATGTGGTAGTGGTCGGCAGCGGGCCGGGAGGTTTGGCCGCGGCCATATGCCGCAAAAAAGAATGGGGCTGAACGGGTGCTGGTCATCGAGCGCGATGTTGAATTGGGCGGTATCTTACTGCAATGCATCCATAACGGTTTTGGCGTGGAAGTATTTAAAGAAGATCTTCCCGGACCCAGCTACGCTCAACGTTTTATTAAAGAAGCCCACGATCTCAAGGTGGATGCCCTTCTGGACAGCATGGTGCTTGAGGCAACCTTTGACCGGCGGCTGTTCGTCTACGAGCAAACAAGGCGGCATCCAGGAGCTTCAGTCCAAAGCATTGATCTTTGCCATGGGCTGCCGTGAACGCACCCGCGCCCAGGTGCGCCTGCCCGGCACACGCCCGGCGGGTGTATATACTGCCGGCACCGCCCAGCGCTGGGTAAATGTGGAAGGCTTTATGCCCGGCAAGCGGTTTGTGATCCTGGGTTCCGGTGATATTGGTATGATCATGGCGCGCCGGTTGACATTTGAAGGCGCCAAAGTGGAACGGGTGCTTGAAATCATGCCCTACCTCTCCGGCCTGACGCGCAATTATGTGCAGTGCCTGCAGGATTATGACATTCCGCTGCAGCTGCAGCACACGGTCAAACGCATCATCGGCGACCAACGGGTAGAGGCTATTGAGGCGGTAGCGGTGGATGATAAATGGCAGCCCATCCCGGGCAGTGAAGAAATTATCCCATGCGACACCCTGCTGCTTTCCGTCGGCTTGATCCCTGAAAATGAACTCTCCCGCCAGGCAGGCGTACGGCTTGATCCGGTGACAGGCGGACCATTTGTGGATAACCGCTTCCAGACCAACGTCCCGGGTGTTTTCGCGGCCGGCAACGTGGTGCATGTCTATGACCTGGTGGACTGGGTCACTGAAGCCGGTTATGAAGCTGGCAAAAGCGCAGCGTTTTTCGCACAAGGCAAGTTATCCAAACCCGTGCGACTTGTGCCTGTCAGCGCGGGTGAAAATGTGCGCTATGTGGTGCCCCACACCATCGACCCCGGAGCTCTTTCTGAAGGAAGTATCGCCCTGCAGATGCGCGTGAGACAGCCCATCGAAGCGCCGGTTTGGGTAGAAGCGGTGGCAAACGGCCGCCAGATCGCGCGCCGCGCGCTGCCCTATACCCGCCCTGGGGAGATGGTTACATTGAACCTCAAACCGGAAACAGCCGATGAACTTCAAAAATCGGATAAACTTGTAGTGAATATCCTTAAACGATAATACCATGATGAATCTGACCTCCGAACCCGCTGAAATAATCTGTGTTGCCTGCCCCAAGGGCTGCCGCCTGGAAGCTCGCCGTGAAAACGATGAGATCCTGGTGACGCATGAAGGCTGCAAGCGCGGCAGGGAATATGCCGTGAGTGAAATCAACGACCCGCGCCGCATGGTAGCTACTACAGTCTGTGTTAAGAACAGCTCCCACGCATTGCTGCCGGTCTATACCGCCAGTCCCTTTCCAAAGAACAGGATAACGGAATTGCTTAACGCATTACGGACCGTGAAAGTGCCCGCTCCGGTGTATGCCAACCAGGTCGTTCTGGCAAACGCGCTTGGGACTGGCATTGATGTGATCGCCAGCAGAAACCTGGAATAATATTCCCTGAATTTATTCCTCCCCATTTTCAAAGAAAATAATGTAGCGTAAATGTACACCTTTCAATTTAAGCATAATATGAACAGGTTCAGGTAATTGTCAGGCCTCAATCTAATAATTATTCTCTATTTTGTCGGGGTCAGGGTCGGGTATGGGGGATAAGTTGAAGGGATTGCGTGGAAAAACTTGCAGAACACATCGCCGTTGTCATTCACAATTCCCCAGCGCGTAACCTGCATGTCTTCCGTTGGATTCGTCGGAATCTGGATATCAACAACGATATCAACCGACTCAAAAGGCGCAACATTTTTCGCGAGCGGATAAGTATGGTTGGAACTCAGGTCTGAACCGCCCAGCCATTTGACATAATACTCGCTGGTATTCCAGGTGACTGCGCCCGTGTTGCGGATCGTCCAAACCATATCATAGTTCGCGCCGGTCATCTGCGGTTTATCCAGAGGGTTTTGGGTCACATATTCACAGATATACACGTCCGGTGTCCAGGTTGGAATGGGTGTGCCGGATGAACCGCCGGAACTGCCCGAATTTCCGCTGCTGCTTCCCCCCGACCCGCCAGATACTGAAACCGGCACGGCAGTATTTTCAACCGCTGCAGGTGTCGGGGCGATCGTTGCGGGAACAGGCGTAATGGTTGGATTGAGAACTGCCTGTACTGTGATTTCCATCACAGCAGTCTGAACTGCCTGAGTTCGAATTGAATTAATATCCAGCGTCGGTTCCAGGCTTGCTTTTGGCGCGCATCCAGATATTATCACGGCGATCATAAATGGTATTAATGTCCGTTTATTCATTTTTGGTTTACAAAAGCCCCGGTCTGCTCCAGAATATATGTATTATATATTTTATTCTGCGGCAGATATACCTAAAATAAATCCTGCCTTTTTTGACCTGGCCTTTAAATAAAAATAGGCTATCCCTTTAAGATAGCCTATTTTTTAATTCAATTAATCAGGAAGCGGTGTCTTTGTCGGGGCAGGATAGGTGGATGGAATGTTATTCCAGAATTCACAGATCAATCCGCCGTTACCGCTGATCATATTCCAGGCCATGGTGTATCCTGGCAAAGCAACCGGGTTGGTAGGCACATCGATATCCACAACGATATCAATCGTATCTCCGGGTTCAACATTTTTATTGATGTAGAACATAGTCTGGTAGGTTATGTTTTCACATATCGTGCAGGTGTCATCATATTCGACATAAACATCATTCGCCCACCAAGTGGTTGTGCCAATATTCTTGATAATCCAATGCCTGTCATATTCCGAGCCAGTCATTTGCGGTTTATCCAATGGATATTCATCAACGATCTCACATTTCCAGGCATCCGGAGTTGCCGTAGGAATTGCAGTCCCCGAACTGCCGCCGCCCCCTGAGCTGCCGCCTGAACCACCTGAACCCGACGCAGGGGCCGGGGTGCCGACTGTCGCGGTTGGCAGCGGCGTGATGGTCGCGGGGATCAAGGTTGCAGTTGGATTAAGCGCTGCCTGAACAGTCATTTCAGCCGCCGCAGTCTGAATTGCCTGGGTGCGGATTGCTTCAATATCCGGCGTAGGTTCTGCTGGCGCGGTTGGGCCGCAGGCTGACAGCAATAATACCGCTATAAGCATCAAGCACATACCCGCTGTTTTTATCTTTTTATACATTTTGTTCCTCCGATCAGTTTTCATTTTAATTTTGAAAACCGAGGTTATGAAGTATTGTTAACCGAAAAACTCGGCTTGTCAAGTTGGCAAAAAAGCCAAAAATCTACCCTTTCGGTATTTTATTGTAACACCTCAGCGAAACTCAACACCTCATCAGAGAACCAGGATAATACCCATGATAATTTCTTCCGCCAGGCTAATTAAGATTGGAACAGAAAACAGCCGCGGTCTCGCGGCTGTTTTCCTAATTGGAATCTTATTTTTCTGTTTTTACAGAAGGCTTGGCTGCAGAGGTTTTTTTGGCTGCCGCAGGTTTAGGCGCTTCTACCTGCTTGGGTTAGCCGCAGGTTTAGGCGCTTCCACCTGCTTGGGTGCTTTAGGTTCAGCCTTGGTTTCGATTTTCACGCTTTCTGTTCCGTCTGTGGGCTCGATGGGTATGATGATCCACATGACCAAATAGACCCAAAAGCCGGCACCAAAGGCAAGCACCAAAAGCAGCACAAAAGCCAGCCTGATAACGGTTGGATCAACTTCCAAATATTTTGCCAAACCACTGCAGATTCCTGCGATCATTGCATCCGATTTACTTCGATATAGTCTTTTCATTGCACACTCTCCTTCACCTTTATTTACGATTTTTTTAGAATTAAAGTTGCAGATTTTTTACTGATAACGCGCTGCGGTAACCGCCTTGAGATAATCCACCGGAGATCCGCAGGAATAACCAACAGGGGCTTTAGGCTGCTCGAATAAATTTATATCAAAATACATCACATCCGGTTCTGCCTGTCCTTGATAAGTAACGGATACTTTGCACAGTTTGCTGGCACCCTGCCCTATTTCTTCAAGTAATTCTGTCTTCACCACTGTCCTTGAGGACCTAACAGCCAAGGCAGACATTGGTATTCGTCATTTCCCTCTATACGCGGATCATATCCGATTCGGATCGGATTTTCAGGAGTAAACCCATAACTTGCGTCTGAAGCATTCACGCAAGCATCCCCCGGCGCTGCAGTAGGTTCTGGCAAGGCGCCTGAAAGGTAGGTCCGATCCTGCGCCCAGGCAGGGTAAAAATCCTCGCTGATTGAATCCGTCAGGCGGTTCAGCCCTGACCCATCTGCGCCGATAATAAAAATATCCCGCGAACCTTCCATATCTGACGCAAAAGCGATCATGCGGCTGTCAGATGACCATGCTGGTACTTCTACGATAGATTTATAAAAGGTCAGCTGAGTGGGGTTTACCCCATCGGTTCCCATCACAAATAAATTCGCGAAGCCGTCGCGCTTAGAGATAAAAGCAATACGGGTATTATCCGGAGACCAGGCAGGGTTGGAATCTGCTGCCGGGTCATTGGTCAATCGGATTAGCTCGCCGCCATTTTTATTCATCTTATAAATTTCGGCATCCACATCGCGGTTGGTTGAAAAGACAATCCATTCACCATCCGGCGACCAGGAAGGAAAAAGATCCTGGGCTGAATTATTGGTCAGCCGTTTGGTGTTTGTCCCATCAGTATTCATCACATAAATTTCATCGTTTCCATCACGGTCTGAGGTGAACGCAATTTGATTGCCATCCGGCGACCAGGCTGGCAGCACATCATTGGCATTATTATCCGTCAACTGTGTTAAGCCAGTCCCGTCAGCATTGACAACATAGATTTCCGGTTCACCCTCGCGGTCAGAGGTAAAAGCAATTCTGCCGCCATCCGGGGACCATGCCGGAAAGACATCCACCGTCGGATTATTGGTAAGCCGGCTGAGCGCAGAGCCATCAGCATTCATCACATAAATCTCCAATCCACCTTCTCGGTCAGATTGAAAGGCAATTCGGCCAATTGGCGGCACACTCAGCGGGCGGCTAGTCGGCGTTGGTGATGGGGTAGCAATGGTATCCGGTGCTATTGTTACCCAGGACCGCGGCGTTTCTGTTGGCCACACCCAACCTTCAGGAACGTCTGTTGGCGTGGGAGTTGGCGCATTCTGCTGGCAGGCGGTTATTATGATGGCTGAAAGAAAATAAATTAAAATATTTCTTGTACGCATCAAAATCCTTAATAGTTGCATTATTCTGCTGTTGAAAGAATTCATTAATAAAGGTTACGGTTGCATTACCTGAAAATCATCAAAGGCAACGAGCACGCCTGCTTCTTCAAATGTACCAGCAATCAATCCAACATCACCATTTTCGAAACTTTTATCCTCGCGGGTATCCACAGGCGCGCCATTCACTGCCAGCGTGAGTGATCGGCCAATGCATTCAAAATGGATAACATTCGCCGCAGTACCGCCCAAAATAGCGGTCACCGGGATCATCGTATCCTGGCCTAACAATTTATAAACGCCGTCTTTCATGCGGAAGATGCCTGCGTATCCATCACTGCTGATCTGTGCGGCATAAAAATTCTTTTCGTCCTGAAAACGGCAAATAACACCGAAATTATTGTTAGTCGGCCCATCGATACGCGCGGCAGCTACCTCTATGATGACATCATCGTATAATTTATATGGATTCGCAAACAGGTCAGTATTTGCTTCGTTGACTTTGATCTGATAAGTCTTATTTTTGTAATCGGTAAAACCAATTTCACCCACAAAGCGATCCCAGCCGCTTTTTGTTTCCGAAAAATCATCAAAGAAGAGCATGTTTTCCTGTGTGGCTTGGGGGGATTCCTCAAGAAAGGTTGATACCAGGGGAAGCTTGCCGCATCCAGATAATATTAAAAGTAATAAAAAACAAACAGAAATATCTTTTCATGGTTTCTCCTGCGGCCCGCGCAGAAAAAGTTATCCTCCTCACCCTCCGCCTGATTCCTGAAGGATATTATCCTGGCTTAAGGAAAATTCTGCACCGGTATTATAGGCTTTTACCAAATAATTGCCCGCGGAAAGCCCGTAAACATCCAGTGGAACAACATACTCAAAAGGTACCAGCGCTTCTGTACAGAAGGCTCCTTTTGGCCTCTGGGTGAAAACCATAATTGTAAATAGATTCGCTTCGCGTTTTACCTCATGGCGTTGAATGGAGGTGCATCCATCGGGTAAGTTACCTTTTACAACCGCGTGAACTTGCAAAGGGAAAGATTCTAAAAAGACAATATCAATACTATCAACAAAGACAGTTTCGCCGAATTCATATTCCTCAGGAACTGCTGGTTTTGTTGGTGCAGGAGTATCATTTGAAGTTACAGACTGGTCATTGCTATCTGAACCGAGATCTGATCTCAGGCAAGCACTAAAAATCAGGGCAGTGATAATAAACAAAAAAAAATTAGCTTTTTTCATGAATATGATTTTAATGGAAAATTAAAGATATTGAATTTATAATGTTGGTCTTCTTTATTTATGACTTGGCTGTTCTTTTATTTGTGTTTATACCGATTTTTCGGGTGTGGAAAATAAGCCTTATTCAGCTAAAACATATGCCAGGCCCACCGCTCCCGGGCCAACATGAACTCCCAGCACCGGTGTAGCTTCAGTTATCCAAATATCGAGTTGTTGTGAAACTTGGGCGCGTATTTTTTCAGCCAGGTTTTCCGCTTTCTCCAGCGCATTTGTGTGTAAAACAGCAAGTTTTTCCAGCCTCCCCAGTTTTTCAACTTTTTTCACCAGGTGGTCAATTGATCTCGCGAAAGTACGTTCCTGGCCAATCATACGCAGTTCTCCCTGGTACAACTGAACGATCGGTTTGATGCGCAGCAAGCTGGCAACGCTTACAACTAAACCAGGCGCTCTCCCGCCTGCGTGCAGGTAATCCAGCGTATCAAAGGCGATCAAAACAAAGGTTCGCCTTTCCCTATCTTTGATTAATTGAAGAATTTCCTCAATGGGTCTTCCCTCCTGCGCTGCTTCGGCTGCCGCAAGGGCTATAAATCCCAATCCCAGTGATAATTGCCCTGCTTCAACAACAGTTACCTTGAGTCTGTCAGAAGCCTCTGCTGCAAGCCTGGCTGTGTTTGCCAGGTTGCTATAACCAGAATGGATATGCAGTGAAATGATTTGATCTGCGCCTTCCTTTTCCAGTCTCTCATAGACTTCAGTATAAATTCCCAGGCCGGGCGATGAAGTTTTTGGCCGCGACTCAAAATATGGAAGCCTGTCGTAAAAATCTCTCCGCGAAAGATCCACACCATCCAAATAACTTTCTTCACCAACATTGATATAACACGGAATTATTCCGATGCCATATTGGTCAGAAACCTCCGATGTCAGATCACATGTACTATCGGATACAATGCGAATTGGCATTGGCAACCTTCCTCAGAGTATTGGATTTTGATTCTGGTTTAGTATATTACATTCGTAATTTTTCTGATATGCATAACCTACAGGTAAAAATCAACTGCTTTATCCAATGCAAAATCAAGGGTTGATCGGATTATTTCCGCATAAGTTGGGTGAGCATGGATAATCTCACTCACGTCCTCAATATTGGTCTTTAAGGCGATCATATTGGCGACCTCCTGCATAATTTCAGACACATTCTGGCCGATAGCCTGTGATGCAAGGATCCTGTTGTCTTTGATCCACATTTTGATAAAGCCGTCTGGGTAATCTTCAATACCAGCCCGCAGGTTAATGGCAAATGGTACTTTAACCACTTTGACGCCTTTTAGATCCTGCGGTACAGTGCCTACACCGACGATCTCAGGCATGGTATAGATTACCGCCGGTATGACTTCATAATCCATTTTTCTCAGAGTATCACCTGGAGTTTTCATGATATTTTCGGCGGCCACAATACCCTGCTGTATACCTACATGCGCCAGGATGGACCGCCCGGTCGCGTCGCCGACAGCCCAAATACCTGGCACATTTGTGCGCTGGTAATCATCCACACCAACGCCTTTGCGGGTAAACTGCAAGCCAAGTTTTTGGTAAGTCGCTTCATGCACTACGGCGTTTCGGCCGATAGCGATCAGCGACATGGGGGCAGCGATCTCAACAATCTTTCCGCTGCGCAAATCTTCAGCTTTCATCACGCCATTTTCAAGAGAAAGGCATTTATGCGCGGTCAGGATTCGAACACCTTTGGCTTCCAGAATTCGGGTAATCTCTGCAGAAATATCCGGGTCCATTAACGCAAGCGTTCGCTCCAGGAATTCAACAATGGTTACCTTGCTGCCCAAATTAGAGAAGATCGTAGCGAATTCCAGGCCGATCACACCGCCTCCGACAATGGTCAAGGATTCGGGCAGTTTGTTAATTGAAATCAGGCGGTTGCTGCTGACAACAGAAGGGTCATTGGCATCAATAAAAGGCGGGATAAGCGGCTGCGACCCCGTGGAAATGATTATATTATCACCGGATAGTTCAACTGACTCGCCTTCATAATGCATGGTTTCGCCGTCTTTATCAAGTTTTCCTTTGCGGACAAGCAACTTTCCAGGCGCCGTTATCTCGCCCTCACCCTGAAAGATATCTATCTGGTGGTGTTTCAACAAATCAGTAATGAATTCCCGCGTGTTTATTACAACCTGATCGCGCCGTTTGGCAACAGCCGGAAAATCAACATCATAAGAATTCACTTTAATGCCATATTTTCCGCTTTCAGCCACAGTTTGCGCAATCTTGGCGGACTCGATCATCGATTTGCTGGGAGTACAGCCCCAATTGGTGCAGATTCCGCCGATAAAATCTCGCTCTACCAATGCTACCTTGCCGCCTAATTGGGAAATACGCACCGCCGCAGAATGGCCTGATGGTCCGCCGCCCAAAATTATTGCTTTATAGTGTGTCATAAATTCTCCATTTTTATCTAAAGCAAGATTACTAATTAATTTACCAATATTTTATATACGTTATATTAATCTATTATTTTGGGAAGATTTTCTGGCGCTAAAATTATCAAAAAACAGAGACCCGATTGCGGCCGGTCTCTTTGGCTGAATATAAAGCTTTGTCTGCTAAAGCTAGGAGCTTTTCAAGGGTTGTGTGTGATTTATCCAGTTCTACCACTCCAATGCTCACAGAAACAGCCACATCTCCATTTTCAGTTTTTAATCGTGAACACGCGATGGCAGTACACATCCTTTCAGCTGCATGCACAGCTTCTGCACGTTCAGTTTCAGGAAGCAGAACTGTAAATTCTTCTCCGCCAAAACGGCACATCACATCCACCTTCCGCAGGATGGATAAGCAAATATCCGCGATTTCTTTAAGAACCTGATCGCCAATGAGGTGCCCAAAGCGGTCATTGACATCTTTGAAATGATCAATATCCATCATGATGATCGATAAATTTTTGTTATAGCGCTTGGAGCGTTCAATTTCATTTTCTGCAAAGGCGAAGAAAAAACGCCTGTTGTAAAGTCCGGTAAGGCTGTCAGTTATGGCAAGCTGTTCCATTTCTTTAAAGAGCTGGGCATTTTCAATTGCAATTGCTGCCTGATCAGCCAATGCCTGCAGGCGGCTGAGGTGATCGGTTTTGAAAAAATTGGGCGCAGCCGCATCAAGGTTCAAGAATCCCAGCAATTTATTTTTTTGCTTAATGGGTGCGCCAATGAATGAGCGTATCCAACCTGAACCTGGTAAATCTTTAATCCAATCCGGATCTGCCCAGGTATCCGGACATATCGCAGCTTTTCCGCTTTCTGCCATTTTTTTTAAGTTCGGTATATCTTCAACCCGATGTTCTATCGATAAAACCAGTTCACGTGTGCCAAACCTTTCATAACCTTTGACTTTTAAGAACCGGGCGACACCATACGCATCTACAAGGGCGATATTCGCTGCGTCATGCGGCACAACCTTATCAACGTTATCCAAAATATGATCCAAAACCTGATCAAGATCCAGACTGCTGTTGATAATAGACGCCGTATCTGCCAATGCTTCAGCAAATTGCCGCAGTTCTTTTTCTTTTATTTCACTTGTTTTTCGCCTGGTGATATTCCGGATGGTTATCAACTGCCCATTTTTGGATTTTTCCTCAGTGGGAATAGTATCAATTTTTACATCCAGATAGCGGGGTGGGTCACCAGGTAAAGTCAATTCAGAATGAATATTGTTCTGATTCCGAAAAGGTTCTAGAACATCAAGGTAATCTTTGAACATTTCCCATATTGACAATCCGACCGGATAAGAACCTTCATATCCGGATAAAGTAATTGCTGAAGGATTGATATCAATAATCCGATCCTCAGGATCCAGAACGATCACCCCGTCGGTCATATTTTCAACCAGCGTATTGCGCGCAATTGGAATCAGATCGAACAGCCGGTTTCCAAAAACCAACCAGGCAAGCACCAATGCGATGAAGGTAAAGGAAAGCGTGGTGATATCCAGGCCATTCACCGGGCTGAATCCGAAAACATACAAAATGTTGGAAACCCAGGCAACAATCATCGCAATGAAGATGATGACAAGCCTGGCCTTCTTTTTTTCTGGGGGGAATTAAGTAATGACCGCATCAGCCAGAAAGTTCCAATTATCAAAGTGAGGTAACTGTATCCGATATGAATAATGAACCAGGGGCCGTGATCATATATTGCGATGTGATTTGCTGTATTCTCAGGAATAATAATTTCCTTCCAGAGCAAGCCGTGAAAGCTGTTCGTGAATGCCAGAATTAATGTAATGATGGGGATCACCCAAACGAAAAATCGCAAAGGGCTGGACATAAATTTTTTCTGTCCGGAATATTCTGCAGCAAAAAAGAGCCAGAGCGGTGAAATGCTTACAGCGCCTATGTACTGCCATTGAGACCAGAAGAGCTTTCCCTCTATGCTTAACGCTCCCGCCTCAAATATGGATGCAAAACTCCAAACAGAGAGAGACAGCATTATCAGAGCAAACTGCCGGTATCCCGGATTTGCCTTGCGCTCCATGACCGCTGCTGCGGAATATAGAGATAAAGCAGCGGCTATTGCATAAGCTATGGAAAACGGCGGAAAAAAATAAAGCATTTATTTTCCCATTACATTTGGCGAAAATTTTACCATCTAATAATAAATGGGAATGAGCTTTTAACCGATATTAATGGCTTTCAATCGCTTTATTCAGAGTCTTGCTTTTCATTTTATGTGACAAGGATACGCTTTTCGGGGATTATTTCGCCGATTTTCCAGAAAGGATTCCGGGCATGATTCCCAGAAATAAAAATATTTATATGATTCTTCTGCAACTGCCACCAATAATCCCCCGCTTGTTTGGGGGTCAAATAATAATAATCTTTCCCATTCAGATAATCCAGGATCAAATTTTACGTGTTCCTTGAAATATTGAAAGTTGTCGTATGCCCCTCCCGGAAAAATCCCTTTTTCAGCATACAGCCTGGCTCCCTCAATAAAAGGAATATCTTTGAAAGAGATGCTCATCCCTGCGCCTGAAGCTTGAGCCATTTCCCAGGCGTGGCCGATGAAACCAAAACCGGTGATATCTGTAGCCGCGTGAGCGTCCATCTTCAGGGCGGTTTCGCCTGCAAGGTTGTTTAGCCGTTTCATCCAGCCTACTGCTCCAGTTAAGTGGCTTGATTCAGCTTTATCCTGCTTGAGCGCGGTAGTGATCACTCCGGTTCCCAGCGGTTTGCTGAGCAATATCACATCCCCTATCTTCGCGCCGCTTTTTCTGAGTATCTTATTTGGGTTGGCAAATCCCAGCGCCATCAGGCCGTACTTGGGTTCCTCATCTTTGATGGTGTGACCGCCGGCAATTACCACCCCGGCTTCTTTAGCCTTTTCAATCCCACCGCGCAGGATTTCTGTGATCACTGGAACTGGCAGATTTGACGGGAAAGCAGCCACATTTAATGCCAAAAAAGGCTTAGCCCCCATGGCATACACATCTGAAAGGCTGTTTGCGGCCGCAATGGCGCCATAATCGTAAGGATTATCCACAACCGGCGTAAAGAAGTCGGTGGTCGCTACCAGCGCGCGGTTATCATCAAGCCGCCACACAGCAGCATCATCCGGCTGTTCCAATCCAGCGATCAGATCAGGATAATCCTCTGAATCTATCAAATGGGTCAACGGCTGCAGAACCTGCGCCAGCGCCTCAGCGCTAAATTTGGATGCTCAACCTGCGCAGGATGATAACGACGTTAACCGGATATCATTTTTTGTCATTACTTTTTCCCAAAAAAGCTATAATCGTCTATTTTGTTTCTGATTGACCTTAATAGGTTTCTTTTTCCTCATTTACTAATTTTATGATAAATTTGATTGGTTATATATTTTGCCTTATTTGTCGAAAACTTCTTTAGTGAGAGTCAATATAAAATATGAAAGACTTGGATTCAATGTAAACCTGCCCGCAGTTGAGCCGACGAGGCATATGACTATAATATCTACATTGAAGGCAGCATGAACAAGAAAATATAATTGTTATTTTCGAAAATATCAACCGAAAAGGATTATTTAATGGATAAGAATCGATTATTTTTTATCTGGCAGGACGACAAAGAAGAAGCCTGGCTTGACAACTTATCTTCAAAGGGTTTACACCTGGATTCAGTAAATTTTCCATTCAAATACCATTTCAGCGAAGAACAATCAAAAAAATATGTGTACCACTTAAATTCTCCGAAAGATCCCAACACTGGTCTCGCTGCCTTTAAAAAGTATTTTCAGGAGTCTGGTTGGGAGCAGGTTGGGCGAATGAATGGCTGGTATTATTTCCGCAAAGAAGTCCTCTTCGGTTGTAGAGCCCGAAATTGAATGGGGTGACGCATCCAAAGCGGATCACTATCAGAAATATATGATGGCGCTGGTAGGGCTGCTTCCCCTTTTACTGATCATCTTTCCCGCGATTGGAAGGCGGTATGCACCGCCTCTTTTTGATGTGCTGAAGGTCACCTATTTTATCTTTTTAGCGCTTTATACTCTATTCACATTCAAAGTTTACCAGCGCGTTAACCACTTAAGGGATAAGTAGCACGCTATTGATATCCATAACCGGATTAATGCAGAGACCTATCAAAAAACCCAATTGATTTACCTTTTTCCCAGGATTTGAAATATCTTCTATCCTGTTAAAGCAAAATTATCCTTCCGGATGTAATCGCTTCCAATCCGCCATCTGATGCACCCATTCTGTCTTATCAAGGCTGACAGGTTGATAATTCATAAATTTGCTTATTAAATCACCCGGCTGAACCGATGAAAGGATGAGATCACGGTGGGGTTTGTATATAAAAAGTTCATCTACCGCATGGTCCAGAAATTCAAGCAGCTTGTCATAATAGCCATTCACATTCAGTAATCCGCAGGGTTTTGTATGGATGCCCAGCTGCAGCCAGGTGAGCGCTTCAAAGAATTCCTCATAAGTACCATATCCGCCGGGTAAAGCGATAAATCCATCAGAAAGATCGGCCATTAGAGCTTTGCGTTCGTGCATGTCCTCA
Organism: uncultured Chloroflexia bacterium; assembly: GCA_963723145.1. GTDB lineage: Bacteria > Chloroflexota > Anaerolineae > Anaerolineales > Anaerolineaceae > Pelolinea. Next base: position 551,247 of record CAVRPM010000008.1, on the reverse strand, counting down.
ACCACCCGCAAATCTGCCAGTCCTTCAAAGGCGACCTTCTGTTTGTTAAGTGCCTGCGTAATGACACCAATCACTTCCCCGCCTGCCTCAATCGCTGACCGGGCAACTTCGCCCATCAGCCCGACGCCTGAACCGCCGTACACCAGTGTCAATCCGCGTTGGCCTAATTCAGCACCAAGGTTTCTGGCTGCGATTAAATAATCAGATGACCTTCCCGGGCTTGAACCGCAATAAACGCACACACTTTGCATTGTCATTATTCAATCCCTCTCCCTAATATCAGGGGGCATTTAAATCTTAAAGACCCCATCATAGTTCAACCCAAGCGTGCCCGCTTCAAATGAGCGTTTATCAACCGGCGAGATATACGCTGCCTGTTCAGGGGTAATGAGCGGAATTAATTTAACCTTATATAGATGGCTTTCTACTGCATCCACCCCTTTTTGCTCGCTCATCCAGTGAAAACGGTCAAAGCGGGAGAGGTGCACCGGCCTGCAGTAATAGCGCAGGGTTTTTTCGCCTTTGATATTGAAAGAATCATCAAAATACGTCAGAACAAGTTCCCGCAGGGTGCGGTGAATCGGCTCCCTGAAGCGCAGGCCGCTGAAATTGGATTTGGCAATCGCGCCCCAGCAGTTGTTGATCTTATATAAGGCCAGAATATGGTCGTCGTCTTTGCCGGGATCCGGCTGCATATCGATGATCAGCGGCTCAAATCCCAAAAGGCGCAGCGCAGTTGAGGCAAATAACCCGCCATCCAGGCAGTGCGCTTCTTTTTGGCGCAGCACCTCGACAGGCGAGCGGTTTAATTCACCGCCCGGGTAAATGATAGTATCCAAAAATGCCTGTATTCTGAAGGGAGAATTCAAGCTGTCCATTAACTTTTTTTCAATTTTTGTAAGCTTACTTATGAACAGGGCAATTTCGTCCATGGTTATGACTCCGTTTAATGAATTTATTTTGGTTTACAGATTGATTGAATGGTTAGTCTTTTTTGATGCAAATTCCATAAACAGTTCCAGAATTTTATCCGGATTTTCTGCGGTAATCAGCAGATCGCGGGCAGGCTGGCTGATAAATTGCATATCGCGGACATGGTCTATAAATGCAAGCAGTTTATCAAAATATCCATTCACATTCAGCAGCCCGCAGGGTTTGTGATGAAGGCCGATCTGCGCCCAGGTGAGGATCTCAAAGAATTCCTCCAGAGTACCCAGTCCGCCCGGCAGGGCAATGAATCCACCGGCGAGTTCCGCCATCATGGCCTTATGTTCAGGCAAATCCTTTGCCACGCGCAGATCAGTGAGTTGATCAAAAGCCATGTCTTTTTCAACAAGCGATTTCGGCATAACACCGATCACACGCCCGCCAGCCTCCAGCACCGCACGCGATAGAGCTCCCTGCATACCCATCCGACCTCCGCCATAAACCAGGGTGATTTCACGCTTGGCCAGAGCATTGCCCATCGCCTGTGCAGCCTGCATGTATTCCGGTTCGCTGCCAGTGTTGAAACCACAGAAGACTGCAATTCTTTTAAGTGCCATTTATTTTTCTTTTACCTTCTCCACCAAAATAGATCCATGGCTCAGGAGTGCAGCAAGAGCGCCCAACCGCCGCAAGCTGCGGCGCAAGCAAAGCACCGACAACCCCAAAAGCCAAAGGGATATCTATAATCGTCCGCCCGCTTTCATTGCGTATGATCACCCGGCGGATATTCCCTTCATGCGCCAGCTCCTTGATCCTGGCAAGCAGCTCATCACCATTGACCTCAAATTCTTCAGTATAGGTTTTCTCATCGGGCATTTTTTCCTCCGGGCACAAGGTTGTTAGATTATTAATACTTATATTAAGGTAAAGTAAAAAATTTTTGCAGCCTCACTTATTGAGGTCAGGTTTTTCTTTTTTCTGAACTGGAATACCAGAAAATGGAAGCCTGCAAATTAGAGTCGTCCCTTGACCGGTTTTGCTTTCGATTGAAATATTTCCTCCATGCGCCTCCACAATTGATTTAGCAATTGAAAGACCTAATCCGCTGCCCGAATCTGCCTGCCTGCGGTCGCTTTCAACCTGGTAAAACCGTTCGAAAACACGGTCAATATGCTGCTGAGGAATTCCTTCCCCTGAATCAGAAACACTGATACGCGCATTACGATCCTGTTTCTTAATGGATAAAACAATACTCCCTCTTTCAGGAGTATGTCTCAAAGCGTTATCAAGAAGAATAAAAACCACCTGGCGCAACCTGAACTTGTCTCCCCGAATCTTCACCGCTTCAGCCTGAACTAGAAACTTTACCGATTTCTCAGCCATTATCGGCTGATACTGGCGCTGGATTTCATCGGCTAATTCATTTAGATGCACATCTTCAACGACCATTTTTAACTGCCCGATATCGAGGCGGGACAAAAGCAGCAGATCTTCAACCAGATGATTCATATGGTCAACTTCCAAAACAACATCTTTGAGAAGGTTCCGCAAACTGGGATTTTTGACTGATTTTCGCAGGGCCGCATCTGATCCGGCACGAATGAGTGTCAAAGGCGCTCGCAGTTCATGGCTGGCATTTGCGATGAACAGCTGCTGGTTATCCCAGGCCTTCTGTGCAGAAGCCAGCATCCTTCCAGCAAGCCACCAACTGCCTACGCCTAAAACAAGAATACTGGCACTGCCAATGATCAATAATCCTTCAAGAAACTGGTTAAGGATTCTTAACTGGTCTTCTATCGGCTTTCCCAATTGAAGGACCTCAATGCCAGTTTGACCAGGTAATTTATAAGTCAGAAGCCGGATAGAAGTTTCATCAGCCAATGAGACCGTTCTCAAATCATACTCACCAGCCAGAGAATTTTTTAGAGCATTTTGGTCGGGAAGCATTGGTGGTTTAAATGGATTTGGATTAAAGATGAGCTTCCCCTTGGAATCCAACGGTAAAACAAAGATGGATGAAAGTTCGCCTTCATACTTTAAAGAAGTGGATATCGGAAGTATCAAATTCTTCTTCCTGGGTATTTTTATTATCATCTTTTTCAAATGAAATGATTGAATGGCCGGCTTGCTCAGACCAATCCCGTTCTGCGTGTGATAGTGCTGACGGCAGAGCGACACCCAGAGAATTAAAAACGATCGCCATTTTGGTTTTTAATGCCAAATCACTGGAGTTTTGAAAGTAATAATACAAGACTCCATAAGTTGTGCTTCCCAACAAGAAAACCAGCAGAATGGCTACTGCCAGATAGAGAAGGGTAAGCTTTATCCTGAGGTTATTAAGCATTTTTGGTCTCTAACAAATATCCAACTCCTCTGACTGTTTGGATAGGATCAACATAACCATTAATCTCAATTTTTTTTCTTAGATAAGAAATATATACATCCACAAGTTCCGGTTTGACAGTGGCATCGTATGACCAGATGTAATCGAGAATATTCTGGCGGGGTAATACCTGATCAGCGTGGCGCATCAACAGCTCGAGCATTTCCCATTCCGTCCTGGAAAGGTCAATAACCTTATCTGCTCTTCTCAGGCTGCGAGCTCTTAAATCCATTACCAGATTGCCCACCCTCAGTTCCCATGCATCTCCCGCCGCCGTCGACGTTCTCCGACTTAATGCACGTATGCGAGCCAGCAGTTCGTCAAATGAAAAAGGTTTAACCAGATAATCATCCGCGCCGCTATCAAGCCCCGCTACCCGGTCTTCCACCTGGCCGCGGGCAGTAAGCAATAAAAGTCCAACATTTAAATGAGCTGCCCTGATTGCCCGGCAGATTGAGGGTCCATCCCGCCCCGGCAGCATCCAGTCGATGATGGCAACATCATACGCTCCGCGCAGCGATGCTTCCAACCCTGTTTCACCATCATTGGTGATATCTGAGTGAATTTTCTCTTCCTTCAGGACATCGGCAATGATCTTTGCCAGTTTCTTGTCATCTTCAATTATCAATACTCTCATAGGTCAAATTTTCCGCATTATTCTTTTATTATCTTACGATAAATGCAATTCTAATCAGCAATCATTGGAATTTGATTGGAATACTCCCCCATGAATTTAAGCTGATTTTAATGTTTATTGGATATATTAGACAAAGTTAGTAATATTTAGCTTGGAGTAGAACTTATGACAACAAAAAAAGCAATCATCATCTCTGCAGTTTCCGTTGCCCTGATCCTGTTAATCTCCTTTGGGGTTACCAGTGCTATCGCCATAACCAGGAATAATGCTCAAATTGATGCCGAGGTGGCTAACAAAATTGCCGAACGTGAAGTGGCTTACCGGCAATTAATTGAAGAAGCGAACCAGAGAATTCAGACGTTGAATGCGCAGGTTCAGGGAGTTTCTCCCGTCAACCAAAGCCAGACCATGCTTTCCGCCGATGGAGCCCTATCAATTGCATATCAGACCGCCGGGAATGACCAGATATTATCAGGGGTTCCCCAGCTTGTTAATTTCCAGGGAACTACTGCATATGAGATTCCTTTCATTAATGGCATGATGTACATTGATGCAGTTTCAGGTTCAATCCTTTCCAACAGTGTTAAAGCCCAAATAACAGAGCAGCAGGCTGTTGAAATCGCGGCGGACTACCTGGGTATTAATAATACAAGTTCGGCGGTGGTCACAAGCCTGGCTGTGGAAGGAACTGAGGTTTATAAGGTGACCATTGCCAATTATGTACTTTTTGTGGACAAATTCGGAACCATCACCAAAGTTCAGGTCGTTCAATACAACTCGCCAAGTTCCGGCGGCTCCAAATCTTCATCAGATTCCGAAAAGGATGATGACGAATCTGAACATGATGATGATTAATAAAAATTACTTTCATATAGTTACATGAGGTTACAAAAATGAATCCATCAAATAATCAAAATAATAAAATCCAATGGATGGAAAATTCTCATCGCATCCATATCCATCACATCTCTGATTGGATTGGTCAATATTTTCTCCAACAAAGATGCGGCGAAATCCAACAGCCCTTCATCGGTGGATGCCTTGCTTAATTTGCCCATTCCCACCCTGGTGCCGGTTTCTGCGGAAAGCGGAAACACAGCCGCGACTGCTCTGAGAGCAGTCGCCCAGCCTGATCCTACTGCTGCACCTGTCAATCAGGCGCCGGTTATTGAAAGAGTTGTTGTGGGGGGCGGTTCATCAGGATCGTCAAGACCCTCAACCAGCACTTCGTCATCCTAATCATGCTTAGAATTAAATTCCGCGCAATGGGAAGCCAGATCGAAGCAATCACTGAATCTGAATCAGACCTTGCGCGCGAACTGCTGGAGAAAGTCCCTGGATGGTTTCAGGAATGGGAGCAAACCCTCAGCCGGTTTCTGCCTGACAGCGAATTAACGCAATTGAATTTTCATCCTGAAGAGCCCGTCAGTGTCAGTAATACACTTTGGGAGGTGCTTTGCGCAGCGCTTGACATGGAAGAAAAAAGCGGCGGATTGGTTTCTCCAGCTTTGTTAAACGCCATGGTAGCCTGCGGATATGACCGAAGTTTCGAATCCCTGGGGTCGAACAGTCTAAACGCCTGGCTGGAACTTAATCCGCAAAACAGCCTGACCACCGGCGATATTTCAATGGACGCTGCTACAAGAAGTGTTTTTCTGCCTTATGGTTTACAACTTGATTTTGGAGGGATTGCCAAAGGCTGGGCGGCGAATAAGGCGGTTGAGCGCCTGTCAGCTGCAGGCTCAGCGCTGGTCAACGCGGGCGGAGATATTTCGATAAAAGGCATGGGTGATCCGGATATAAAATGGACTGTCGGCATTATTGATCCTTTTAATAAGATGGATTTTCTAAAAACGCTTTCCACCGGCAGCGGCGGTGTGGCAACCTCCGGCCGCGATCGACGCCATTGGACACAGGGAGAGCTCGAACGGCACCATATCATTGACCCGCGCACCTACCAACCCGCTCAAAGTGACGTGCTTACCGCTACTGTCACCGCGCCCAATTCTATTGAAGCTGAAATGGCAGCTAAAACAGCCCTGATATTGGGCAGCCGCGACGGCCTTTCATGGCTTGAAAAAAAGCCTGGTTTTGCAGGATTTCTGGTTCTGGAGAATGGCGCAACGGTTCAGACATCAAATTTAAAGAATTTCTTATAAAAAATGGACAACTCACAATCATTCAACCTGTATCTCAGCCGGTTGCTTGCATCCCTGTTGAAAATCAGCCTGGCATTTGCAGTTTTAATCATTGGTGTGTTTATCAGTGCGTTTGCCCTGCCTTACTTCATGCCAAATCTGACCGCGGTGCTGATCCGGGCTGACAGCACCCTTTTCTGGTACCTCTCCCGCGGGAGCGCGATTGTCGGCTATATTTTATTATGGCTGTCAACGGCATTGGGGCTGCTGGTCACAACCAGGGCTGGTAAGACCTGGCCTGGGATGAAAACCAGCGGGGAATTGCATCAATATATCAGCGTACTTGGGTTAGTGTTCATTAGCTTTCATGGGATCATGCTGCTGGGTGACGCATACCTGAAACCCACACTTTCACAGCTGCTTACACCCTTCGCATTATTAAATTACCGACCTGTAGGTGTTGGCTTTGGACAATTGGTTTTTTATTTGTGGGTGATTCTGGTTTTGAGCTTCTATCTCAAGAAAATCATCGGCCGCAGGGTTTGGCGAGGGCTGCACTACATAGGGTTTGTCGTTTTCTTTGCCGCGATGGTGCACGGTATCACCAGCGGCAGCGATTCGGCCCAGGTGTGGATGCAGGTTATTTATTGGTTCAGCGCTGCAAGCGTGCTGTTTCTGTCTGCATTTCGAATAGCCATGCGCTTTACCACAGTAAAGCATCCCGCAGGATTCGAAAAAGCCTGATCAAAGCGTATATATATTCTTTCTAAAAATTAAAAGCTTAATTCCCAATGATCAAAACAGGGTGGGTTCTGTCAATTACCTGGGTTGACTGATTTCCGCCGCAAAATTGGTATATCAGCCCTTCAGTTTCTTCGCAAATCCCGAGGATATCGTTCATACTTATCGGCGGCAACCCATCCAGGTTAAATTCGATAAATGTGGTGGTTAGTTCAGTCAAGGTATGGTTGGACTGGCGCCACACCCAGCGGCGTGTGAGCACGGTGCTGCCTTCAGCAAAGATAAATTCACCTTTATCCGGATGCTCTACCTGATCAGAACCAAAGGGAATAAAAATTTCATCCCCTTCTGCAATTCGTAAGGCAATATCCTGTTTTACGGCATTCAAAGAATGGCCGCCAACCGGCAGAAGATGGCGCAGTGAGATTATGTTGCCAATATCCACCAACGCATTGATCGATGGCAGCTCATTGCCGTTGATCACCCTGCGAGCCATCGCCTCGATAGACGGCCGGTATTCGCTGGGTTTGATGCCAAGGGACCGGAAAGCCTCACGCCAGGAAAGGATGCGTGGGTTTGAGATCAGGGTCTCGGTGGTCATGCTCTCGCGCAGTGAGTTTTCAGCATCCCGAAGCAGTTTGACCAATTCCGTTGGAGATGCTCGATTTACCACACCTTCAGCCACCACCACCCCGCGCAGAAACTCGGGAAAGCGGCAGAAGATTTCATCTGATATGGAATACTGTATGTTTTTCATATTTTAATTTTATTCGACAATTCTTTAATTTCTGCTTGGAAAAATTATTAAGGATCTTGCCTCTATAAAAAATATGAATAAACTGCAAATACTGGGGTCTTTTTCAAGGGAGTGGGGTCTGGAATTAAGCCAGCTTGCCCTGGCTAATACCCTTACCCTGCCGGGCATGGGTCTGATTATCCCTGCAGCGTCCAGTGTAAGCCAGCTTGAATCCAACGCCAAGGTCGGTCAAATCGCTCTAGCAAATGATCATTTACAAGCTGTCCGGAAAGTTATTGCAGGTGCTGATTAGCCTGTTTTATCACTTGACCGCAAGCACCGGGCATGTCGAATGGTTGATGACCTTATTTATTTGACTGCCGAGCAATAAGCCGCGCAGCCCGCTCATGCCGCGTGCGCCCATAATAATCAGGTCGCACTCCCGGTTTTTTGCCACATCCAGAATACCTTCCGCAGGTGAGCCGAACAGCAGCTCATCATTAACGGGAACATCTTTGCCAAGGATTTTTTTTGCGTCACGCAGGAGATCTTCGCCAGCCTGTGTAAGGCTGTTCATAGCCTCGGTAATATAAGGCTCTCCCAAGGTAACCGGGATCATATCCATCACGCAAACCAGCCAAAGTTCGGTTTTTTCCTCTCTTCGGGCCAATTCCCCTGCCAATTGCGCTGCCCGCTTTGAGTGTTCGGATCCATCATAAGCGATCAAAATCTTCTTGAACATCTGCCGCCTCCTGAATTATTTTGTCTAATTGATCTAATCCAAGAAATTGCCCTGCGTTGATTTCAGTATAGCATTTTTAATACTGCTTATTCAAGGCACGCTGCAAAAATTACTATGACTAAATTACAGCTGAGACTTTTCGCTCTGTGGGTTCTAATTTATCGAAGAATCTGGTCATTTATTAAACCATCGTTCAATTCTCCGTAATGCGGGATCAGAGCAGCATAATGAAATTACGGACTTATCCAGTTTATTTCTTCCTCCTTCAAAGATCGAAGATTGCAGTCCTTAATGTAAACAAAGCTTCAAGTTGAGAATTATCAGGATATGCACAAAACCCAAATAAAGAAGCGCTGATAGTTACCAGCGCTTCTTCTTTTTTGTTATCATTTGCAGTTAAAACTAAGTTACCTGATTATTTCCCCGATCTTCTCCATCACATCCGGTGTAAGTTTCTCGACCACTTCCATGGCTTTCAGGTTTTCGCGCACCTGTTCCACGCGGCTTGCGCCAGTGATGACCGAGCTGACATTGGGATTTTTGAGCAGCCAGGCGATGGACATCTGCGCCAGACTGACACCCAGCTCGTCAGCGACATTACCAAGTTCTTTAACCTTTCCGATTACTTCCGGGTTGGTTGTTTTTTCGGCCAGTTCCTCATGCTTCTTCATTGAGGCGCGCGAGCCTTCCGGTATGCCGTTGTTATATTTGCCGGTCAGCAGCCCGGAGGCCAGCGGGCTCCAGGTGGTGCTGCCGTAGCCGTAATCTCTGAACAAGCGCTCATATTCCACCTCAAAACGTTCGCGGTGCAGCAGGTTATATTCCGGCTGTTCCATCACCGGTTTGTGCAGGTGATGGCGTTCAGCGATCTCGATCGCCGCGATGATTTCCATCGCGGACCATTCTGATGTGCCCCAGTAAAAAGCCTTGCCTGAATTGATGATATCGTGCATCGCCCAAACAGTTTCTTCAATCGGGGTTTCGGAATCCGGCCTGTGGCAGTAAACCAGGTCTACATGATCCATCCCAAGACGTTCCAGCGAGCCGTCAATTGACTCCAGAAGAAATTTGCGGTTAAGGGTATTCTTTTCATTAATGCCCAAGGCGCCGCTTTCGAGCATTCCCCAGTAGAATTTGGTCGAAACCAGATAACTTGCGCGCCGCCAGCCAAGTTTTTTAAGCGCCGCGCCCATGACTTCCTCTGATTTTCCTTTCGCGTACGCTTGCGCGTTATCAAAGAAGTTAACTCCCGCATCATACGCTGCAGCCATCATCTCAGCCGCCTTATCCACATCCACCTGCTGGCCGAAGGTCACCCACGATCCCAACGACAGCGCGCTGACGCGGATGCCTGATCTTCCCAAATACCGATATTCCATTTTAAGCCTCCATAACTAAAAGTGTTTTATTTTAAACCAATAGTTCGTCAATCCTGTCCATCACTTCAGGAGTAAGCAATGGGATGACTTCGAGCGCCTTCATATTTTCATGTACCTGTTCAACGCGGCTTGCGCCCGTGATGACCGTGCTGACATAGGGATTTTTCAGGCACCAGGCGATGGACAGTTTTGCCATGCTGACGCCCAGATCATCCGCTACACTTTGAAGGCGTTTCACCTTTTCGATATTGCGTCGGTCTGTCAGCCGGTCGTGAAGCCACTGGAATTCAGGCAGCGCGCCTCGTGAATCGGCGGGGATGCCGTTGTTATACTTGCCGGTCAAAACACCTCTGTGCAGGGGGCTCCAGGTGGTGCTTCCATATCCGTAATCTTTGAAAAGGCGTGCATATTCCCGTTCAAAGCGCTGGCGCATCAAAAGGTTGTAGCGCGGCTGTTCCATGACAGGTTTGTGCAGGTGGTGGCGTTCTGCGATCTCAATTGCAGCCACGATTTCTGCCGAAGTCCATTCCGATGTACCCCAGTAGATAGCCTTGCCAGATTCAACAATCCTGTGCATTGTGTAAACAGTTTCTTCTATGGGAGTGTTGGGGTCTGCGCGGTGGCAGAAAAGAAGGTCCACATGCTCTAACCCAAAGCGCTTCAGCGAACCATCAATGGCTTCGTTCAGATATTTGCGGTTGAGTGTGTCTTTTTCATTGATATTATCGAAGCGCCCCCAGAACAGCTTGGTCGAAACCAGATAGGATGACCGCCGCCAGCCGAGTTTCTAAGCGCGGCACCCATCACTTCTTCAGATTTGCCGCTGGCGTATTCTTCGGCGTTATCAAAAAAGTTCACGCCGTGGTCATAAGCGGCCGACATGAGTTCGACCGCCTGATCAGTGCCTGCCTGGAAATGAAATGTCACCCATGATCCAAGCGACAGAGCGCTGACGCGGATGCCGGCGCGCCCCAAATGACGATATTCCATTATCATACCTCCTGAATTTCCTAAAAAATCTAACCTATATTTAACCTTCTTTAGTAGTAAAGGGTCATATTAATTTTATAAGAAATGGGCCCTGTTATTACAGAACTCTCTTAATTTTATAGTTATATTTCCCCTGGTTTCTAAAAACCGGCAACTGAGAATCCGTTGGCAATGCAGCCAAGAAGAACACGCGTTGCGGGTATTTGTTAAGAAAAAAACTTGGCTTTGTCTTTACATTTCAAAAATCATTTTTCGAAAATTGTGACTGTCTCAATCACATCGCCTGTGAAATTCGGGCGGCTCTGCGGATCGCGGCGGGTAATGCCATTGACCACATCCATACCCTCAATGACCTGCCCAAAGATGGTGTATCCGCCATTGAGGAAGGCGGCAGGCGCAAAGGTGATGAAAAATTGGCTGCCGTTTGTGTCGCGCCCGGCATTAGCCATGGCCACCACACCTGCCTTGTCGAATTTCAAGTCAGAATCCTCATTTTTAAAGTGGTAGCCTGGACCGCCCGCGCCTGTACCAGTGGGGTCTCCGCCCTGCGCCATAAAGCCTTCCAGAACCCGGTGAAAGGTGACGTCATTGAAATAGCCTTCGCGCGCCAGAAAGACAAAGCTGTTGACTGTGATTGGGGCTTTATCGGCATGCAAATTGACTGTAAACTCACCGCCCTTGGCCATTTTAAAAACAGCCGAATAAGCTTTTTGGGGTTCTAAAGTCATTTTGGGCGGTGAGGAATATTGCTTTTTACTTGGTTTGTTGTTGTCCATTATGGTAAAGTGTCCTTTTTATTGTTTGATTTAGTCGGAATATCCGCACAGCGCCACAGCGCGCGGGCCGGTGTGAGCACCCAGTGTGGGCGCAACAATGCTGATAAATATTTCTTCCGGCGAGAATTCTTTCTTTACTTTATCTACAATCGCCTGCGCCTCATCTTCAGCGGCGTTGTGCAGTACGGTGATATGCAACCGTTTGCTGGTATCAATATGCCTGAAGAATTCCTTATACAAGCCCTGCAGAGCTGCGGTACGTGAGCGGGCAGGAATACCTGCCGCAACAGTACCCGTGTCAGGCCGCACATAGATCAGCGGTTTGATTTTCAATACCGAATTGGCCAGTTTTACCGCCCCGCCAATTCGCCCGCCCTTGGCAAGGTAATCTATAGTATCCAGCGAGATATAGTACACCATCTTTTTCCGAACTTTCTGCGCGGCGGCAAGCATTTCGCCTGCATCCCCGCCCATTTCACGCTCTCGGGCCGCTGCCATTACCTGCCACCCCAAACCCATGGAATTGTTGAGGCTGTCATGCACATGCACGGGGATGTCCATCTGCCCCGCTGCCTGCATGCGCGGAAGCATAGGTACCGCTCATGGCGCTGGAAATAACCATCACCACGATCTCCTTTGCTCCACCCGCGGCTGCATTCTTAAAAACCTCAAGAAAAACCTCCGGCGAAGGCTGCGAAGTGGATGGGTAAACAGCACCGTTTGAAAGCCGCTCATAAAATTCACTGGCAGTGATCTGAACGCCATCCAGCAATTGTTCATCCCCGAAGATCAATGTCAGCGGCACAACAGTAATCTGATACTGCTTTATCCAGTCAGCGGGTATATCGCAGGTGCTGTCAGTAATTATCGCGATCGGGTATGCCATCGTTACCTCCGAAAAAGGTTGTTGATTGCAGTCTTGAATAATTCCTGGATTATAACCTTCCTTTTTTATAAGCGATAATTGTTGGGTAACGCTTATACTCAACCCTGAAAGCGGGGTTTATTAAACCAAAAATTGCCGGTATTGGCGATTTTTATTGGGTTTCTTTTGCACTCAACCCAACCTGCAAACCCCCATGACCTGCAAGCTGGGCTGGGTTATTCTTCCGACCCAACCCCCGGTTAAACCGCCATCTTTTCCAGTTTGGCCACCCGCTCCATCAATTCTTCTATTTCCAGCTCAAGGGTATCCGGCAGCTTGTTATGATTAAGATCAATTGTCCTACTGGATTGGCTTTCTTTGTGCACCACATGCCCCGGCACGCCCACAACCACCGAATCCCTGGGAATATCCACCACAACCACCGCATTGGCGCCGATACGGCTGCACTCGCCCACCGTAATGGCACCCAAAATTTTGGCCCCCGCGCCGATCACCACGCCGTCCTCAATGGTCGGGTGTCGTTTGCCCCTGTGGGTGCTCACGCCGCCCAGGGTAACACCGTGGTAAATCGTCACATCATCCTTGATCTCGGCAGTCTCGCCGATCACCACGCCCATGCCGTGATCGATGAAAAAGCGCCGCCCAATGGTTGCGCCGGGATGGATCTCAATGCCTGTGAAAAAGCGCACCAGCTGGGAAAATGCACGCGCAAGCAGTTTCAGCTGATGCCCCCACAGCCAGTGCGAAACGCGGTGCCCCCAGATTGCATGCATGCCGGCATAACACAGCAGTACTTCCAGCGTACTGCGCGCTGCCGGGTCGCGGTCAAACACCGAGCGAAGGTCTTCTCTTATTCTCTTTAACATACTGCCTCCGTTAATCCGCCAGGTCTTTATAAAGGTCAGTGCTCAGGTAGCGCTCGCCAAAGGAGGCGATGATCACCACGATCAGCCTGCCGTTCGCTTCTGGGCGTTTAGCCACCTGCAGTGCCGCCCAGGTTGCTGCTCCGGAGGAAATGCCCACCAGCAGCCCTTCTTCACGCGCCATTCTGCGGGCGATATCGAACGCATCCTCACCTTTAACTCGGATGATCTCATCATAAATTTTGGTGTTTAAAACCTTTGGAACAAAACCTGCCCCGATCCCCTGAAGCGGATGCGGTCCTTTTTGTCCGCCTGAAAGCACAGGTGAGGCGTCTGGTTCTACAGCGATTACTTTAATTGAGGGTTTGCGCGCCTTTAATAACCTCGCCGACCCCGGTGATGGTGCCGCCCGTGCCGACACCGGCGATGAAATAATCAACGCTTCCATCGGTGTCCTCCCAGATCTCCTCCGCAGTAGTCCTGCGGTGAATTTCAGGGTTGGCCGGATTGGTAAATTGCTGCGGGAGAAAATATTTTTCCGGGTCACTGGCTGCCAGTTCTTCCGCCTTGCGGATGGCGCCGCCCATGCCCTCGCTGCCCGGCGTCAGGATCAGTTCCGCGCCATAGGCCCTCAGCAGAATGCGGCGTTCCCTGCTCATCGTCTCTGGCATGGTCAGGATCAGCTTGTACCCGCGCGCGGCGGCGACCATAGCCAGGGCGATGCCCGTGTTGCCGCTGGTCGGTTCAACGATCACGGTATCCTTTTTAATCCTGCCGGCTTTTTCGGCAGCATCAATCATTGCCGCGCCGATGCGGTCTTTGACGCTGTGCGCCGGATTATAGAATTCGAGTTTGGCGGCAATTGTCGCGCCCATGCCCGCGCTGACGCGGTTAAGCCGCACCAATGGGGTGCTGCCAATCAGTTCAGTAACATTATTCGCAATTTTCATTGTTTTTACCTCATTCATTTAAATTAAAACCTTCCGGTTGGTATGCGGGGTTCAGTACAACGGAACTGAACAGCTGACCGCTTTTTCCGGAAGGAAAATTCTCAACGGCGGATTGCTGCTTTCAGTTCCGCCTTTTACAGATGCAAAGTGTCATTTTATCTCCAATAAATCTAATGGTTATGTAAAGCATTATAGGGAGTTGAGGGGCATGCGTCAAGGCAGGAAAGAGATTTCTAGAAAATACTAATAAATCGTTAAATTCGAGCTCTGGATGAGAATAGAGTTTTCTCAACACGCGTGGGGGAGTACCTATCGCTCTGATAATTGGCCAATTCAGGGGTTTCGAAAGTCAGTTGGTTAACGTGTCCTCAGTGTGTTTATATAGAATAAATTCCAAAAATCGGATAATTCAGCCACCCCTGTCCATATTTTCCACGCTATTTGCATCCTAATTGCACCCACACTGCATTTATAAAATTAAGAGTGACTCAATATCTCAATGTAATCAACGCTGATATACCAAAAGATCAAGAAAATGAAAAACACTATTCCCAATAATTGAATTATCTTATTACACTTTTATACATTCATAAGCATGAATGATCGATTAATTATGATGTGATCGAAAATCTCCTCACTATGCCCCATGCCCCGTTCTCGTTCTCGATATTTTTTGCCCTCACCCGCCAGTAATATAGTCCTGGTGGCAACAGATCAGCTGTATAAGTTGTTATGCCTTCACCCAGTAGTCTATCCTGAACTGTCGCCGTGAAGGCCGAAGACTGGCTGATCTGGATCTGATAGATGTTTCCGTACGGTACGCTGTACCAAGAAAAATCAGGCGTGCTGTCGCTGGTCACGAAACCGCCTGTAGGGGAGATCAACACTGGTGCGGGCGGGATAGATGGACGGATGGTAACTGTCCGTGCGGCGCTCCAACCGCTCCAGTTCCCGGCCGCATCACGCACCTGAACCTGCCATAGAAAGGTTCCTGGATCAAGCAGGGGCGGTTTGTAGCTGGTGGTATTGAGCGTATTCGGTGAAACATGAACTGGAGATAAAAATCCCGGGTCAGTGGATGCGGTGATCTGGAATTGGTAATATCCCCCGCCAGCCACAGCATACCAGGTGAAGCTGGGTGTGCCCCGCACAATCGCCAGATTGGCAGGTGAGTTGAGCCTGGGTTTCATAAGCGGTATGGTATCGATGACCACGCTGCGGTAGGCGCTCCATGGGCCGGGAACATCCAGGTTGTTGATGGTGCGCATCTTCCAGTAATAGCGGCCTTCGGGCAGGCTGTCAGCCAGGGTATGGGTGCTCTGCGGATCATCAAAGATGCCCTCGAATTCCCGGCTGGTGAACGCCGTGCCGTTATCAAGCCACAGCTCATACTTAGCCGCGCCAGCAACAAGATTCCACTGGAACTCGGGAGTGTTGTCGTTGGTAGCGCTGCTGGCTACCGGGCTTACCAGAATTGGTGCTGCCAGCGGTTGGGGTGTCACCGTCAGCGGGCGCCAGGGGGTTTCCAGCCAGCCAGCAGCTGTATTGGCCCGCATTTGCCACAGGTATTTACCATAAGGCAGTGCGGCGAGTGTGGGAATAGTATGGCTGGCTGGCCGAAGCCCAGTGGCTTCTGGTAGGCCGGCGAGTGGTCATCATGCTCAATCGCCAGTTCATACCCTGTCACCCCGGCAACCGCCGCCCAGGTGAAAATTGGCGTAGTGTCAGTTGTAAAGGCGCTGTAATTGGGCGTTTTCTGGAAGGTCACGTTAAAATTGCGCGGCGCTGACCAACCGGATTCGTTGGCAGCCGCATCGATAGCCTTCGCCCGCCAGTAATAGCCTTCCTGATAAGCCAGCGCCTGGCCCGCGGGCACTGTGAAGGTGTAGCCTGTTTTGGTTTGGTCGATCAGCGGCGTGGTGAAGTCAGAGGATTCGGAGACCTGGAAGCGGTAATATTTGGCGCCTGCAGCCGCGTAAGTGGAAAATGTTGGGGTGGTGTCGGGTGTGAACTTTCCGTTGGCGGGCGTGTTCAGGCGGGGCGTGCTGGGTGGGATAGTATCCACTTTGAAGGAGCGTACTGTACTCCAGGGACTCGGGGCGATATTGAGGTTGAATGCCCGCACACGCCAGTAATACAAACCGTCAGCGAGGTTTGTATCAGAAATGTAATTCAATTCTGTCCCTGTAAAATCTTTTACTTTGGTTTGGAAGGTTGAGGTCTTGGAGATTTGGATCTGGTATACCGTTCCGAAATCTACCCTGTTCCATTCCAATTTTGGCGTTCTGGTATTAACAGCTAAACCGGCAGCTGGTGAGAGTAAAGCCGGCGCTTTGGGTTTAGCCATAATGCCGAACTTATAGGCAGCCTTACAGCCGAAAGCGCTCCCATTGCCCTGCCGGACCCTGGCGAAGTATTTACCGCTGGTTGGCGCCGTCCATTTCAGTAGCGATGCATTCCCGCCCCCGGAATTGTCATCAACTCTTTAATTGGGTCATGCCATCTTTGTCGATGACCTCAAGTAGCGTATCTACCCCAGCAGCCAGACTGTTCGTTTGAAGTGTGTAATTTGTGCCTGCAATAGCGTCAAATCTAAACCAATCTTCATCGGCAGCGATATCAAAAAGGTTATCCATCAGATAACCGTCCATGTCCAGATCGCTTGCGCTTTCAAGGTTGTCATTTACTTCGAGTGTATCAGCAGGGCAAACCAGGGGGGCTTGCAGGATATATGAACCGATAGAATCGGTCTGTGCAGAAGCAGTATGCGTGTTTGTATCAAGTGTAGTCGCCAGGGTTATCCAGGAATTAGACGTTTCATCCCATTTATTGATTGTCAACTGTGATTCCACCAGGTGTTGTATAGCTGCCGGATCATAACTAATACTGATGGGGATAGAGGTTGAAAAGGCAGACATCTCCTTCTGGGTGGAGGGTTCACTCGGGCTGGTTGGAAGCCAATCAAAAATATCAAAGAAATAGGATGCAGATCCATCACGTTTCTCTTCAGGAAGCGATCCAGGTCGTGAAATCCCCCCTAAGGTTATAATGGAATCAGAGCAGACACCTTCCTCAGGTGGAACTGTGATTGTAAGGTCATAATATTTGAAAACCTGCGATATCCAGGATAAGCTGCAGGTGTAGCTGTCATATAAATGGCTTTTCCATAAATAGACGCTTGTCTTTTCCCAAGGATCATTCTTTTGCGTTGAAAAGCTGGGAGGAGCCCAGCCGTAAGGGTCAACTTCATCCCTGGCAAACCCGTCAGTTTTGCTGTCCCAGTGGCCGTTGCCTTTAATATAATTTTCATCATACAAAACATCAAAATGAAGGTGCTTAGCCCATCGGCTCCTCGATTATTTTTTTTGAATAGTAATCATATCCAGTGCCGCCAACTATTCCCAGGGATCGAAAAGAAGTATCCTTATTGAACCTGTCCCCTGTTTTGACGGATATTGCCTTTAGATGGCCATATAGTGTTGCGTAGCCATTTTCATGATCAATTAGGACATATTTGCCATACCCTCTGGAACAGGGAGGTGGGCATGGTAATGTGGAACAGGTTGACGGGCATGTTTCAACCACAACTCCCGGCGCAGCTGGATAGATTTCCTGATTTAACTCCAGACCAAAATCAGTCCCTTCATGCTGATCATAGCAAAGGCTGATAGGACCATTTGGATCACATACTAGATTCCCATAATATGGAGCATACTTACTTTTCTCTGACCCCCAATATCTCATCATTGTTGAGGTTTCCTGATCATGATCCATCCAAGCAGTGACCAATCCAGGTTTCAAACCCTCAGCCGCATTTGCGACGATCCCAAAATCTTGATCCGTATGAAAAGGCAGGTCAAGAAATGGTTGTTGAAATTCGCACATCGGATAAGAAGAGCTTGCTTTCATTTGTTGTAAATTTAGAGGTGGGCAAACCTCTTCCCCTAGGATATTCTGCCCGGTTTTATCCGCATCCAGCACCACGGTGAGCAGGTACGGCGTGAACTGGTAGTTGGTCTTGTTGGCGTAAATCAGGTATGTGCCGGCGGGAATGTTGGCGAGGCTGTGACTACCATCCACTCCGGTGATTGCGCTTGCAACAGGTTCACCGGTCGTGGTTGTCAGGTTGACCGTCACATCTGGAATAGCATTACCAATTTCATCCTTAACATCGCCGGATATTGAATATGAAAAGGTAATACCCCCCACATCTAGTTTTGCAACAAATGCGTCAAGTGGTGCACCTGGGTAAATGTTGATGGGATTTCCCCATGTGTCACCACTATTACCAGAGACATAGACATTCTCGTTTCCATCTACCGAGATACTAATACCCTGATCATTATTAGGCGATCCCAAGAAGGTATTCCACTGCCGTTCACCGCTGCTGTTTAGTCTTGCAATAAATGCTTCTAAATTACCCGTATAGGGGTTCGCAGGAGCCCCCCAGGTGTCAGTGCTTTGGCCTACAACATAGGCGTTCCCATTTCCATCAACAGCTATGTCATTGCCATGATCATCACCTTCCGATCCCATGAAAGTGTTCCATTGTAGCGAACCATTGTTATTCAGCTTGGCAACGAACGCATCATAGTTGCCATTGCCAACTTGAGCATTTATTATTGGATTCCCCCAGTTGTAAAGGCTAATACCTGTTACATAAAGGTTCCCGATCTCATCCACCGCGATGCCCACGCCCCCATCTTGATTTGCCGACCCCATGAAAGTGTTCCAAAACAATTCGCCATTGTTGTCTAATTTTGCGACGAAAGCATCACCAGCTCCCGTAAATGCATTCACAGGGCTCCCCCAAGTACCCGCACTTGTTCCTACAACATAGACTCTTCCATATGCATCTAACGCAATATCTGTTCCAACATTTTCTCCTGGATACCCCATGAAGGTGTTCCATAAGAGTTCACCATTGTTGTCTAATTTTGCGACGAAAGCATCAGTACCCCCCGGATATGCATTCACAGGACTCCCCCATGTGCTAAAACTATAACCCGAAATATATATATTCCCATTTCCATCAATCGTAATACCAAAACCTCGGTCTTGAATGGCCGACCCCAGAAAAGTATTCCATAAGAGTTCACCATCACTGTTCAATTTTGCGACGAAAGCATCACTACCTCCCGAATAAGCATTTACAGGTGTTCCCCAACTCATGTCGCTGTCTCCAACAATGTAGATGTTACCGTTACTATCCACAACAATACCCCTTCCAACATCTTCTCCTGAAGATCCAATGAAGGTGTTCCATAAGAGTTCACCATCGTTATCAAATTTTGCGACGAAGGTATCATATGAGCCTACATATGCATTTATAGGGGTTCCCCATGTTATAGGACTACTTCCTGTAACATACACATTCCCGCTTCCGTCGGCTGTGATACCTTGAACCTCATTCGTACCCCAAGACCCCCCAATAAATGTATTCCATGAGAGAGACGGGCTTTCACTCCCGCTATTAAGGATGTAGTTTATATTATTGTTTTTACTGGTTGTAGCAGTTCGAGTCTCGTACTCGTGAATTATATAGCCTTTGTTATAGTTAGCTTCTGTAATTATCCAACCAGATAGCAAGGAATCAGTTGTATTAACGATTGGCAACCTTGGGTTATCTGAACTTCCTTTGATGTTGCCACCGACGGCCTTAATTTCAGGTGATACCATGGTCTGTCTTGCATTAACAATAGCCTGCGCTTTCAGGTTTAGCATTTCCAGACGAAAGAGAATGAATCCAAACAGGGACAGCAAAATCAAGGCAAGAATCATAACTATGCGGAAAAAATATTCCCACCTTCGTTTTTCTTTTTTTACCTTTTCAATAACTTCTTTACTGGATTTTTGCGACTCTTGATTCTTCATGAATCCTCCCAATATCCAGATTAAATAAAACCATCAAACGTATTAGATTAAAGTGATGATCAATTTATAAAAATTTCTCAACATTAGAATACTTATTTCAATTCAGCTCATTAACATTATACAGAATACAAATCGCTGTCCAAAAAATTTTAAAAACTATCCTTGTTGTGCGCCCGATTATCCAAAATAAAAATGCCCTGATGAGATTCGCCTGCTTTGATGTTTGTGCGGAGAACTCACGACTTTCTGAAACTTGACCGCTTCAGGGGGTTCCTAGTTAACCGTTCTATCCGGTTTTCCCCGAGCGCGAGGGGCTTTTAATGAGAGGCGGCATGGATTATTAAATAGATTTTATTGCTTCAAAAAGCTGAACTGACCTCGCAAAGACAGGATGCAAATGAATATTGGCAAAGGCTGCAAAATCAGTATGAATGGGAGAGGGAAGTGTGAGGGAAAATAAGGTAATAAGGTAAAATCATCACTCACACGACCTATGGAATTTCTCCGCAAACTCAACCCCCAGCAGCACGCAGCTGTGACCTCTGACGCCCGCCAGACTCTTGTGCTGGCCGGCCCGGGTTCCGGCAAGACGCGCGTGCTCACCCAGCGCATCGCCTATCTGGTACACGAACAGCACGTCTCACCGCACAGTATTTTGGCAGTGACCTTCACCAATAAAGCCGCGCGCGAAATGGGCATACGGCTTGAGCGCATGCTGGGCGGCAGCGTGAGGGCGCTGTGGCTGGGCACTTTCCATTCCATCTGCGCGCGCATCCTGCGCAGCGAGGCTGCCCGCCTGCCTTTTGACGCCAATTTTGTCATCATGGACGCCGACGACCAGGTTTCGATCGTCAAGAGGATCGTTAAAGACCTGAATCTGGATGAGAAACTCTACAGCCCGACCGCCATCCACAATACCATCTCCAACGCCAAGAACAACCTGATCGGCGTTGATAATTTCTCCTCCCGCTCTTACCGCGATGAGATCACCAGGCGCGTGTATGAAAAATATGAGCAGGCGCTGCGCAGCAGCAACGCGCTGGATTTTGACGACCTGCTGCTGTGGTCTGTTCGCCTTTTTGAAAATCCGGATGTGCGCGAAGCCTACGGCAGGCGTTTTGAGCATGTGCTGGTAGACGAGTTTCAGGATACCAACCTGGTGCAGTATGACCTGCTCAGCCATCTTTCTTCTGTCCATCACAGCCTGTTCGTGGTGGGCGATGAGGACCAGTCCATTTACCGCTGGCGCGGCGCGGATTACCGCAACGTGCTGCGCTTCCAGAGCGATTATCCGCAGTCGGTCAAGCTGCTGCTTGAAGAAAACTACCGCTCCACGCAAAACGTTCTGGACGCGGCGCAGGCGGTGATCAACGAGAATAAAGCCCGCACGCCCAAAAACCTGTTTTCAAAACGCGGCAGCGGCGCGCAGGTGGTTTTATACGACGCGGTGGACGACCATGCCGAAGCGGCTTATGTGGTTGAAAGCATCATCGACCGCATGGCCGGGGGCGAGAAAGGCGGTGAGATCGCAGTGATGTACCGCACCAACGCCCAGTCCCGCCTGCTGGAAGAAGCCTGCCTGCGCAGCAGCCTGCCCTACCGGCTGGTGGGCGCCCAGCGCTTTTACGGCCGGCGCGAGGTGAAAGACCTGATCGCCATGCTGCGCCTGGTGCATAACCCCTATGATGCGGTCAGCCTGGCGCGCGTCATCAATGTTCCGCCGCGCGGCATCGGCAGCAAAACGATGGTGGATCTGAACCTCAAATCTCAGGAACAAAACATGCAGCCGGCGGATATGCTGCTTTCACTGGGTACAGAAGGGCAGAAATCGCCTTATTGGGGGCCATTCTCCGCGCGCGGTGCGACCGTGCTGGCGGATTTTGGCGCGCTGCTGGCCAACTGGCGCGAATTTGGACAGAGCCATCCCCTGCCGGAACTCTTCGACCGGCTGCTGAAAGATACCAGTTACAAAGCCTTTCTGGATGACGGAACCGGTTTCGGCGAAGACCGCTGGGAAAACATCCTCGAGCTGCGCCAGCTGGCTTATGAGTATGAAGAGCGCGGGCTGACCGAATTCTTGGAGAATATGGCCTTGGTCTCGGATCAAGACACCCTGCCTGACGCGCCTGAGGCGCCGACACTGCTCACCCTGCATGCCGCCAAGGGGCTGGAATTTTCGACTGTGTTTATCATCGGGCTGGATGAAGGCCTGCTGCCCCACAGCCGCTCACTGGAAGACCCTGAAGAGATGGCTGAGGAGCGCCGCCTTTTTTATGTGGGCATCACGCGAGCCAAGAACCACCTCATCCTGGTGCGCGCCGGACAGCGCAGCAGCTACGGCCGCTTTGATTACACCCAGCAGTCGCGTTTTCTGGAAGACATCCCTGAAAATTTACTTAAACGTGAAGGTATCCGGCTCGGTCTGCGCAGTGTCAATCCTCTCAGCCAGCCGCGCTGGCAGCCCTGGTCAACCACCGGTTTGTCCGATAAAGAAGCGGAAACACCCAAAGAGCCAAGCTACAAAGCGGGCATGCGCGTTATTCATCCCACTTGGGGTGACGGCATGGTGGTAGAAACCCGAATAATGGGCAGTGATGAGACTGTGACGGTGATGTTTGAGACGGCCGGATTAAAAAAACTGGCCGCGTCACTGGCCAGACTTGAGATTGTTTCAAAATAGCAGGGTTAATTTTTAAGAAATACTAAAGAGCTGCCGATCTGCTCAAGTAAATTCTGATAAGCTTCAGGATGATCATTGGTCTGGCCTAGCGTAAGAATGTTGAGTTCGCTGCCATTCAGCCAGAAATAAGTAAACCCGCTGGTTTTGGTCCTGTTGTTTTTCCAGTCGGTGCGTATGCGCCCGTCTTCAAGCACCTCATCGCTGAGGAACCGAAGGTCATTGCCGTATTTTTCTTTCAACAGCCCGATGGTAATCTGGCCGATATCTTTCTGTGCCATCAGCTCTGCATCGTTCAGAATGATCATTTCAACCCAGGCTTCCTCATCAGGCGAAGCGAAAGTATCTATCCTGGCGTTGTCCAGGCTTTCTTCATCCTTTGACTGGCTCCAGCCCAAAGGAACAGTGAGTTCAAAGGAACCTGATGGCGATTGGGTTTTTTTGCGGAATTTGTAAATCTGCTCGGGCTTCAGGTAGCCAGTCTGTGTTTTAACAGTATCAGAAATCTCCTGAAATGTGTTTTTATAAGATTCCCAGACCGTTTCATGAGCCTGGAAAGAAAGCGCGTAAAGCGCCTGGGCGCGCTTAAGGAAGAAATCCATTGAATACCATTTCTGGTCGCCCTTCATAAATACCGAGGTTATCATCGTCCTCGCGCCGGAGTCCTCGCGCCTGAGCAGCTTGTAATCTTTTGCGCCGGAGTACAGTGATGTCACCATATTGTCCACATAAGTCTGGTATTCTTCCGGAGAAAGTTCATAACTGCTGGATTCCACTGCGGCTTCCATCCAGGCAGTATTATCAGGGCTGGTGAATTTGGCATAGTATTCATCCTCAAAATCCTGCGTCCACTTCTGAGGCATGTTGAAGCTGAGTGTCAGCGATGGCAGCCAATAGGCCTTGGTATCCAGCGCAAGCGGCGGCACGGTTGGGGTAGGCGGGAGGCGGGTGGGCAGGGGTGTGCCCAACACATTGGCGCTTGACCGAACGGGGGTTTCGGTTATCTCATATCCCGGCGCCATCTTCACGCGCGGACCGCTTTCACAGGCTGCCAGAAGCAGCGCAATAAGGATAATTAGGACACTTTTTGAGCGCATAAATTTCATTTTAATACCATTTTCACTCATTCATGACCAAATGAATCCACCACCATATCCAGAGTGGGCTTGTACATAGTCTCGAAGGCATCATCCCAGACGACGCTGAAGATATACATAGATCCTCCAAAGGAATCAAAGTACGAAATCCCGCTCACTTTGCGGCCTGCCGCGGTCCATGCCAGCCGCTCGCGTCCATCAGGAAGTGCTTTGTCATGCGAGACGCGTAAATCGTAACCATATAGTTTGCGCATGATCTCAAGCGTCTTGGCAGCTTTGGCTTCGCGTTTAATCAGAGATCCCTGCCGGTAAACAGCGACCTGCACAGCTGCATGCAGGTCTGGCGAGAGAAAACCTTCCAGTTGGGTGTTCTCAATACTCGCAACATCAGCATATCTCGACCAGGCTGTGGGTACTGCCAGGGTGAACAAGACATCCGGAGCAGTGTATTTTTGAGTCTGCGCGTAGATAGGAACGCCGGATAATGATTCAGGGTGAAAAGTTGTATATTTAATTACTTCTTCAAACAAAGGTGCATATGCTTCCCATTGCGTCTCATCCGCGCCGAGGCTGAGCTGGTATACCCCCGCGCCTGACCGTGTAAAAACATCCCTGCTCTGCCAGGGTGTGGCGCCTTCGCGCCATGCCGCGTTGACCGAGACAACTCCTTCAGCGGTATCGCGGGAGGTCTCACTGTAAGCTTTTTTCTCACGGTAAGTATCAACTTCCTGAGCGTTTATTAGAGCTTCAAACGCCGGCTGCATCAGTTCGTAACCGGTGGCGGTGGCGCGCAGCGTGATATTGGCTTTGCCATCCGGCGGCTGGCAGTCCACTCGAAATTGGCCGATTTCGCTGCAGTTCCAATCTTTGGGAAAAAATATTTCGAAAGCGCCTGATGGCGAGATGTAGGGCTGGTCGCTGAGCATTATCTTTAACGCCTCTGTCGGGGCGACTGTTTGGGGTGTCTCTTCTGCAAAAGGCGTTTCGCGGGTTGCTGCCGCAGTCGGTGCTGCAAGCGCTGCAGCTGGCTGGCAGGCGGAGAGCATCAGCAAGCCTGTGATATATAACGATTGGAATAAGGGTTTGTCTATTAAAGATTAATAGGCGGGCATTTCTTTTATTTTCGTGATCAGCCATATTTTCAATTATAAGGGTGTTGCGCCTTTACTTGCTCCTCAATAAAAATTCAGGTGCTGGTTTCTTTATTGATATAATTTTTTCGTATGTCCACCGGTTATTGATTGCGTTCATCAGGAGGAAAAATGAATCCCGAAGCACTCACAAGCAAAGCCAGTTTTTATCTGAATGAACTCTGCGTCAAAATCCCCTCCCGCCGCGTGGGCAGCCAGGGCAATCGCGACGCGACTGCGTTATTCAAAACCGTTATGCAGCAACAAAATTTCAGGGCAGAAGTTCAGCCCTTTAAATGTGTGGATATGCGCCAGGGGGAAATCCATTTAAGTGCAGGAGGGCAGAGATTTGAAGCTTTTATCAGCCCCTACACACTGGGCTGCAATATCAGCGCAGAACTAACGACTGCAACTAGCGTTGAAGAACTTGAGCTGGTAGACGCATCAGGCAAGATCTTGCTTCTGTATGGCGAGATTGCCAAAGAGCAGCTCATGCCAAAAAATTTTGTGTTCTATAATCCTGAAGAACACCAGCGCATCTACCATCTGTTGGAAGAAAAAAAGCCCGCGGCGGTTATCTCTGCCACGAGCCGCAATCCAGAGCTTGCCGGCGCAGTATATCCCTTTCCGATGTTTGAGGACGGTGACTTTGATATCCCGTCTGCTTATATGACAGAGAGTGAAGGACAAAAACTGTCTGCCTTTGAAGGTAAACAGGTCTCATTAATGATAGACGCCAGGCGCATTCCATCCACTGCAGAAAACATCAGTGCTTCTAAAGGAGCTGGAATTGACAGGAGGATGGTGATATGCGCCCATATAGACGCTAAAGCCGGCTCTCCCGGAGCGGTGGATAACGGGGGCGGTACAGTGGTTTTGATGCTTCTGGCAGAGCTGCTTAAGGATTACCAGGGCCAGGAAGGGGTTGAGATCCTTGCACTGAATGGGGAGGATTATTACAGCGCGGGCGGCCAGATGGAATATCTGCGCCGGAATAACGGCAAGATGGGGCAGATAAGGCTTGTTATCAATCTGGATGGTGTTGGTTTTATCGGCCACCCAACCGGGCTTTCATTTTATGAGGGGTCTGATAAATTTCAGAGTGCCGCTCTGGCTGTAATGAGTAATTATCCAGGCATTGAAGAGATGCCGCCCTGGTTTCAGGGGGACCATATGGTATTTGTGATGAATGGTGTGCCTGCCATGGCATTGACCACCACAGGGTTTATGCAGATGGAAACAGAAATCGCTCATACTTCAAAAGACAGCCCGGACAAGATCGATGCGGGATTGCTGGTCGAAGCAGCGTGTTTCCTTTTTGACCTGATCAGCGCACTCTGAAAATCAAATAAAAAGAGCGGTGATTTTTCTCTCACCGCTCTTTCTTTTATTTTTTGATGTTTGCTTAATTTGCGTATACGACCAGGTTGTCAAATTCCCAGTCCAGAATAGAGTTTTCGCTCACATCGAAATAAAGACCGATGTCGCCGGATTGTATGCGGTTATCCCTGAAATCCTCCTGGAATTCACCGTTGATATAAAAGGAGAATTTATCCCCTTCAGTTACCACGGTAAGGGTGTTGTTCTCTTCCAGCGGATTAAGGTCTTCGGTCTTGCGGCCATTGATCAGGTTGGTCAACTTATCGCCGCGCACCATCATAAAGTAATACAGGCTGTTGTTGTCAATCACAAAATAGTAGTAGAGGTCTTCTTTGGGATCTTTCTTAAGCATAAGGCCCCACTTATGGTAAGGGTGCCCGGAATGGCTGGGCATTTTTCCATCCACCTGGACGACAAAATCACGCGCGTTTTCTACGGGTGTCATCAGCCAGACATTTGATGATTTCTTAACATCCATACGAACAGCAAGCTTCCCATTATAGATTTCACTGGTCATATCCAGATATTTATCTTCATAGTCTCCAACCGTCATAAGGGAAGTTTCAGGATTTTCGAAATCATCACAATACAGCAGCGGGTATGCCGGTTCGCCAGGAAGCTCAATATTTGCCGCGCAGGACGTCATCGGGTCAACCTGCGGCATCTCATCTTCTATTACTGTTATAGGCTCCGCGGTTGGCGGCGGTTCAGGAGTCGGGGTTGGCTCCGGCGCACTTCCACAGGCCGCTAAAACGAGCGCAAATAAAACCAAGATTGATAATAAACCAAATTGTTTTTTCATAATCTCCTCCATTAACTTATTAGTTAATTATTATTATAGTGATACCGGATTGAAATTCTCACAGGTTAATAGGATTCTTCTAAAACGTTAATAGTTTTTTCCATCAGGTCTGCGGCTTCGCGCAGCGTGCCGGCATCAAAAGACAAGCGCGCGCCAGCTGCCTTGAACAATTCCGGCAGAGTCGACAGTTCCGCCCAGGCTCAGCGCGCAGCGGTACTGCTCAACCGCTTTACCCTGGTCTTTAAGCGCGTTCATCCACACCTGGGTGGCGCCCAGCATTGCCAGGCCGTATTCCACGTAATAAAAAGGCACAGTATGAATATGGTCCTTGCGCTGCCAGCCGGTCATCATCACATCCTCATACCCGCTCCAGTCAATATAAGGCCTGAAGCGTTTTTCCAGTTCAGCCCATTTGGCGTCGCACCTGCCAGGCTCAATGCCCTCCTCCGGGTTTTCATATGCCCAGTGCTGGAAGGCATCCATGATAGCCATATATGGCCAGAAACGCAGATTCAATTCTAGGTGGTCCACCCGCGCGCGGGCGGCATCCGCAGCGCTGTAATACCCGCCGAATTTCTCCTCCAGGTACGGGGAGGACAGATATTCCATTGCCATCGAAGCAACTTCAGCGAATTCCATGGGAACATTGCTTTCACTGCGCTGCTGGTGATAGGGCAGGTGAAAGGTTTCAAAGGCGTGGAAAGAGTGGCCGCCCTCATGCATCAAGGTCAGCACATCCTCGTGAGTGCCTACCGCGTTGGCGAAGATGAACGGCCGCTGGGCAAATGAAAATGCCGTACAGTAGCCGCCTGTGGCTTTGTTTTTGCGGTTGCCCAGGTCCAGAAGCCCATCGCGATCCATAGTATCAAAATATTCGCCAAAAGCGGGATCCACCTGGTGAAAAATCGCGGAAGCCTTCTTAGTCAGTTCTTTGACATCAGAAAACGGTTTTAATGCGGGCTTACCGGAGAGGTCAACATACAGGTCAAAATAGCGCAGGTCGTTAATGCCCAGAGCTTTTCTGCGGCGCTCTGCCAGGCGGTTAACAATGGGAACAACTGCCTCCTCAATGGCCTTATGGAAATGCGTAACAATCCTGAGGGGTGTAATCAAAGCGGTTGAGCTGCTGCCAGCGGTAAGCGCGGAAATCACTTTTCCCGGCGTTCAGGGCAATCTGCCGGCGCAAAGCAAAAAATTCCTTCCACTGGTCGTTGATTGCCTGCCTGTCCGCCAGCTGTCGGCTTGCCAGTTTTTCCCAGGCTGCCTTGCGGGTCTCGCGGTCAGGTTCGCGCAAGATTCCTTCCATCTGAAGAACTGTTTTTTCTTCCCCCTGCCAATCAACGGATTGCGCACCCAGGATTTTATCGTGCTCTTTAATTAACATCTCCTCTTTCACCTGCAGAGGTATGTTTTCCTGGCGGAACAGGGCTGCGTCGGCGCGCATATTGCGCAGCGCGAGTTCAAACCCGGGCACGCTCAGCCCGCTTGCGAGCAGTTTTTCTTTGAGTTTTTGTTCTGCCGCCTTCCAGCTGGGATAAGTATTTTCCAGGTAATGATCAAAAAGCTGCGTGGTATTCTGATCGGCGGTATTTACCGATGTAGCCACGTACAGGCGGTTGTATAGCTCGTCTGCCAGATCAAAAATAGCTGTCCAGTCAGCCAGCCATTGCTTTATATTAGACCCGGTTAACGGTTCTTTTTCCAGTTCGCTGTAATGCGGTTCGAAATTTGTCCAATCCCAGGTCATTAATTCCTCAAGAGCAGGGTGCATTTTAATTTCAGTCATAATTTCCTCATATAATATTTTTGTTAACCAACATGTCTATTTTATCCCCTCCCCATCACCAAATTTTAGAATAAAAAAGGCGCAGATTGTGGATAAAATCCTCTTTCCAAAAGCGATGAATAGAAAATGTTTCTTTACCAAATCTTCACACAGGTAACACTGATACTTTACATGCCTTGATTAACATAAGGCTAACCAATACACACGAGGAAAAAATGAAAAAACTATTTATAACGATTTTGCTTGTCGCAATTGCCGCATCAATGTCGGCGTTTATATCCCCGACCAATATCAATCTTGATCAAACCGGGGCAACCCAAACCGCATCATTAAACGATGATGAGGTGGCGGGACTTATTTTCATGCGGGAAGAGGAAAAACTTGCGCATGATCTTTATGCCGCCTTCTATGAAATGTATGGGCTGCGGGCTTTTCAGAATATCGCCGGAAGTGAACTCACCCATACCAGCGCAATCAAGTCCTTGCTCGATAGTTACGGGATTCCTGACCCGGCTGCAGGCGCTGAAACCGGTGTCTTTTCTGACCCCGCCCTCCAGGACTTATATAACCAGCTTCTGGCGCAGGGCAGCCTGTCATTAAGCGATGCCCTTAAAGCCTCGGCGGCGGTCGAAGAAATTGATATTCTGGACCTTCAGGCCAGGATCGAACAGACCGACCAGGCAGACATCATTCTGGTTTATGAAAACCTTGAAGCAGGATCTGAAAATCACCTGCGTGCTTACGCGTCCCTCCTGCAATTCCACTCTGGTGAAACATATGTTCCTGGTCATCTTTCCGCCGACGAATACCAGCGCATCCTTTCCGGCACATCCGGCAACGGCTTGCGGAGCAAGCAGGGCGGTCAGGGCGGTAGAGGCGCCGGCGGACCGCGAAGAAGTTAAGTTTTTCGATACTAAAATAGAGTTCGGGAAAAATTTCTCGAACTCTATTTTTTTATATATTTTAATGAAAGAAGTTAATTATCAACGCCGACGATCTGGGGCTGACCCCCGGGGTAACCCGCGGGATCATTGATGCCCATTTAAAAGGCATTGTCACATCCACCAGCGCATTAATGAACTCGCCCCACAGTGCTGAAAGCCTGGCAGAAGTCTGGCAGCATGCGCCTGATCTTGGGGTGGGTGTCCACCTGGTTCTCACAAGGGGTAAACCCCTGCTGCCGGCGGATGAGGTTTCCACATTAGTGGATGATCGGGGGAATTTTTATAAATTTCACCAATTCGCCAGCCGCATTACAGAATTAAATTTAAACGAGGTTTGCGCCGAATGGCGGGCGCAGATCGAAGCTTTCATCGCCAAAGGGCGCCGGCCAGACCATCTGGACAGCCACCACCACGCTTCTTATGCAAGTCAGAGCCTGCTCGCGGTCATGCTTGAACTGGCTCGGGAGTACAATCTTCCCATCCGCTATCCGGTGAATCCGATGGGGAATATGCCGGTTGATGGGTCTTTCATGCGTATTTTAGATCAATCCCCGGTTCGCAGCCCGCAGTCTTGTATCACTTCATTCTATGGTGATGAGGTCAACACTGAGAACCTGGTTGAAATCATCTCATCTCTCCCCGAAGGCACCAGCGAGCTGATGTGCCATCCGGGATACGCCGACCGTGAATTAATGGAAAGCAGTTCTTACAACACCGCCCGCGAACTGGAACTGCAGATTCTTGTGAGCCCGGAAATTAAAACATCTGCGGAAAAAAACAGGATTAAATTATGCCGGTTTTCTGACCTGTAGCTTTTAAACCAGGTCCACCTTGAATGCCCCCGCGCAGCCGAACAGCGCGGCCTGGTCCCCTTTTTCCGCCAGCACCATCTTCGGCATGGGGAACAGCTTCACCTGCTCCTGCATGATATCCTGCATACGCTCCAGCAGGAAAGGCCGGTGGTTGATCACACCGCCGTTAAAGACAAACAAATCCACCGGGTGAAAGATAAGCGTATTGAGTGCCGTCTGAGCCGCTTTCTGGATAATGAAATCCCAGCGCGGGTCGCTGTCGCTGATGCCTGCCATATCTGCGCCGAAATATTCCTTCAGCATATCGCCGCCCAGCCAGGCTTCCGGGCAGCCGCGCTGGCCGCAGTTGCACAGCTTGCCTTCCCAATCCATGATGTGATGGCCGTTCTCAAAGGAGAACATATAGTAGCGGTGCTCGTCAATTTTCTTGATATCCGCCGCGCCGATGCCCGTGCCCCAGATGAAATATACAAAGCGGTCGGTGCGGCGCGCAGCGCCAAACATGGCCTCGCCCAGCGCCGCCCCCTGCGCGTCGTGCAGCAGCTTCACCGGCACACCGAATCGCTCTTTGAGGAAATGGCTTGATGGGTTTCATCGCCCAGTCCGGCAGGTTGTTGGCCGTGGTTACCATGTCATCCTTGTCGATGATGCCCGGGAAGCACGCACCGATGCCTTCAATCTTCTGACCAGCCGAGAGGGCGGCAATATGGCCGCACAGCTCTTCTATGCCGGTTTTATAATCCTGCGGGACCGGGTGCGCCTCCAGCCTGACAATCCTGGCGCTGCCCGTCCAGGTCAACCAGCGCAACGCGCATATTGGTGCCGCCGACATCAATTGAGATATACAAGACTTCCCTCCGGGAAAGGTAATTAAATTATACCAGGCAGGAACACGCTGGATTATCACAAGTCAAACCAGATGACGGTTGTATGATCACAGGACGTTTAAGGAGTAAACACAGGCAGGCTGGTTATATAATACTCGCCGTCCCTTTCTATGACGTAAACATCAAACTGCGATACAGGCGGCATTTCCTCTGCGGTCGCCCCGCAGCAGGGACCCTGCACAAAAACCTTGCCGGTTTTATCTCGGAATTCAACTTTAAGCCAGAATTCATTCAGCGAGAATTTTTCAGCGCTGATGATCCGGTAAATTGGCAGGCACTGCAGGCCGCTGATCTCGCAGCCGTTCTTCCACAGCGCGGCGTGATCATCGGGCGCGATCAGCGAAGTGAGCGAGGCCAGCGCCGAATAATCCCCTGCGTACATTTCGGCGGCTTGTGCGTAGCGCCCCGCAGAAAGATGTTCAAAAAAAACCTCTGCAGCCTGCCCTGCCAGTTGGGTTTCATTTTTTGGCGCAATCAGGCTGCAGGCAGCCAGGGACATGGAAAGGAAAATCCAAAAAAGCTTGCGGAACATCAGGTTAATTATAATTTGGGAGAGCGCTTGTGCCAGCCGGTTGCCTGCTGGAAAGCATGCGCCAGCTTAAAGAGGGTCGGCTCTTCAAAATGCCTGCCCATCAGCTGCATGCCGATCGGCAGATCCTGCCCGTCAAAACCCGCCGGGAAAGCCAGCCCGGGCACACCTGCCAGGTTGGCCGGCAGGGTGAAGACATCTTCCAGGTACATGGCCAGCGGGTCATCGCCATGGCCGCCGATCCTAAAGGCGGTCGTGGGCGCCACCGGCGCGGCAATCGCGTCCACTGAAGCGAAAGCTTTATCAAAATCCTGCCCGGATCAGGGTGCGCACCTTCATCGCCTGTCCGTAATATGCGTCGTAGTAGCCGGCTGAAAGCGCGTAGGTGCCCAGCATGATGCGCCGCTTGACCTCGGCGCCAAAGCCCCGCCCGCGCGATTTCATGAACATATCCAGCATGCCGCCATCTTCCACGCGCAGGCCGAAGCGCACGCCGTCATAGCGCGCCAGGTTGGCCGAGGCTTCTGCCGGGGCGATGAGATAATACACCGGCAGCGCGTATTCGGTATGCGGCAGGGAAATTTCAACAATCTCCGCGCCCAGTTCTTCATAGACCTTGATGGCTTCGCGGACTGCCTCTTCCACATCCGGCTGGATGCCCGCAATAAAATATTCTTTTGGCACGCCGATGCGCAGGCCTTTGATGCTTGTATGTCCACCGCAGGCCGCCTCCGCGACAGGCGCGTCGCTGGAGGTCGCGTCGCGTTCATCAAACCCGGCCATCAGTCGGAAGATGATTTCTACATCTTCAGCGGTGCGCGCCAGAACGCCCACCGAATCCAGCGAAGACCCATAGGCAATCAGCCCATAGCGCGATACCCGCCCGTAGGTGGGTTTGATGCCGGTCACACCGCAGAACGAAGCCGGCTGCCTGACGCTGCCGCCTGTGTCGGTGCCCAGCGCGGCAGGCGCCAATTTTGCCGCTGCCGCTGCCGCAGAACCCCCGCTCGAGCCGCCCGGAACGCGCGACAGATTCCACGGGTTGTGAGTCACACCGAAGGCGGAATTCTCGGTGGAGGAGCCCATGGCAAATTCATCGGTATTGGTCTTCCCCAGCGGTACCACGCCCGCGTCGAGCAGCTTCTGCACTGCGGTGGCGTTGAAGGGCGGCACGAACTTTTCAAGGATCTTCGAACCGCAGGTGGTGCGCGTGCCCGCCAGGCACAGCACATCTTTGATTGCCAGCGGCAGCCCAAGCAGCGGCGGGATTGTCTCGCCCCCGCTCACCAGCCTTGCCCTTTGATCATCTGCGACTTTGGCAGAGTGAAGCGCTTTTTCGGGCGTGAGGGTGATAAAGGCATGCAGCTTCGGCTCGAGCGCATCAATGCGGCTCAAGTATGCCTGTGTCAGTTCAACACTCGATACCTGCCCGTCATTGAGGGCTTGCAGGCTTTCTTTTACGGTCAGGTCGATAAGTTCAGCCAAGCGGGTTATTCCATCACTGGCGGAACGCGGAACTGATTTGCTTTCGCGTCAGGGGCGTTACCCAGCGCTTCATCTGTGCTCAGCCCGGGTCGGGGTTCGTCCGCGCGCAGGCGCGAACTCATAGGCTGGACGCCGGATGCAGAGCTCTATATGGCTGGTATCCAGTTTCTGCAGCTGGGCGACATGATCGAGGATATGAGAAAGCTGCTGCTGGTAGCGCTTCTTTTCTCCGGTTGTGAGGTCTAGCCGCGCCAGCAGGGCGATATGTTCAACTTCTTTCAAGGTCAGCGTCATTGGGGTTATTATAACAAGCGCAGGGTTCTTATTCCGGTTTTGGCCGCAGTCCGGCATACCAGGCAACATATTCCGCGATGTGCGCCTTCCAGTAGTCTTCGTCATGGCGGCCTTCGTTGAGATGCCAGTCGTGCGGCAGGCCGAGCTGGTTGAACACTGCCTCCACCGGTATGGCGGATTTAATCTCGGTGTCAAAACGCCCCGAATCCATGGTCATGCGCGGCAGCAGATCTTTAGGCAGCGCTTTCACCCAGTCCGCCACCTGACCTTCGCCGCCCAGAAAAGAGGGCAGGCTGTGGATGCCGATGGCGCTGAAGAGCTGCGGGTTGGTCAGCCCGATGCGCATAGCCCACGCTGCCCCGCGCGAAATCCCTCCGATCGCCCGGCACTCTCGCGCAGCGCACACATTAAAATTCGCTTCCGCCCAGGGGATCACTTCGCTGGTGATCGCGTCTGGGAACAGGTTGCCCCGCACCGGGCGGTAGAAAAATTCTTCATTGGGCATAATCATTATGAACGGCTGCGCTTCACCCGAGAGGATAAGCTCATCCGCAAGTTCAGCCGCGCCCAGGTTGGTCCACATCAGGTCATCAAAGGTTTGGCCGTGCAGCAGGTATGCTGCCGGGTAGCCGCCCGCGAGTGTGGCGTCGTAACAGGGCGGCAGGTACACATTCACATTCATCGGCAGATTCAGCAGGGCGGACTGCATCTGGTAGCGTTCAACTTTGCCGGGCTGCGAACAGCCGCTGGGTAAAGCAGTGGGTGTGGGCGGTAAAGCAGTAGGGGTTGCCGGTTCAGCGGTTGGCGCAGCCGGAGTGGGGGTTCCGGTTTGGGATGCCGCCGCGGAACAGGCCGGCAGGAGCACTGCAATGGCCAGCGCAAGTATTGCAAGACGAAAATTTGAATTGGTGTGTGTGTTATGCATGGTTTGGACCCCGCGGTAATAAAATGCCCGTTCCTTGACGGGTTGGGCATGCAGCGATTATACTCTAAAGGCCGGGGTGTAGCGCAGTTGGCCAGCGCGCTGCGTTTGGGACGCAGAGGCCGGCGGTTCAAGTCCGCCCACCCCGACTATCGTAGCCCAATGCAGGAGCATTGGGCGGAGACACCCGCCCTGCGTGCCTTCCAGGCACAGCAGGAAAGGGTGCAGCAGCCCTCAACAATAGTAAAAGCAGGAGACACCCGCTCTGCGTGCCCTCCAGGCACAGCAGGGAAGGGTGAGCAGCCCTCAACATAGTAAAAGCAGGAGACACCCGACCCGGTGCCTGCAGGCAGCGGGAAGGGTACAGCAATTGGCCATTTTCTTTACTACCCCCCTTTCCCCTTCGACATGCTCAGGTGGCCAGGAGCCATTATCTATATGTTCACTGAGACTGAAGGCGTGAATGTCGATGCCAAATATCGGCTTTTCAGTCATTGATTGATACAATTATCTTACTTATGGCTGCCTCTGAAAATCCCTACCTCTCCATCCTCATCCCGGCCTACAACGAAGCCGCGCGCCTGCCCGCTACCCTGCAGCAGGTGCATGCCTTCCTGTCCTCGCAGCCCTTCACCTCCGAGATCATCGTGGTTGAAAACGGCAGCACCGACGGTACCTATGAAATTGCCGCTGAACTTCAAAAGCAGATCGGTAATCTCAGGGTAATGCGCGAAAACAACCCCGGCAAGGGCTGGGCGGTTCGGCAGGGGATGCTGGCCGCCAAAGGCAATTACCGCTTCATCTGCGACGCAGACTTATCGATGCCCATCGCGGAGGTCACCCGCTTTCTGCCGCCTGTCCTAACAGACGCGCCCATCGCCATCGCCTCGCGCGAAGCGCCCGGTGCGGTGCGTTATGATGAACCCGAATACCGCCACCTGGTCGGGCGGGCCTTTAACACCCTCGCGCGCCTGACACTGCTGCCCGGCCTGCAGGATACGCAGTGCGGGTTCAAATGCTTCCGCGCCGACGCGGCCGAGGCAGTTTTCCCGCTGGCCACCATCCGCGGGTGGACCTTTGATGTCGAGGCGCTCTTCATCGCGCGGCGGCTGGGATTCGCCATCACCGAAGTGCCCATACCCTGGCGCTATTACCCGCATTCGCGCGTCAAGGTAGCGCGCGACTCGCTTCAGATGGGCTTTGACCTGCTGCGCATCCGCTTGAACGCGCTCAAGGGGCGCTATCATGCCTGAGCGCAGCCCGATTATCCTGCCTGACAAGCCCAACCTGTTTTTTGAAGAGCAATTATGGGGGGAGGGCTTCCGCGTCATCGCCGGTCTGGATGAAGCCGGGCGCGGCGCCTGGGCTGGACCGGTTTATGCTGCCGCGGTAGTGCTGCCCAATGACGAGCGCGTCTGTGAAGTGCTCGACGGCGTGCGCGACTCCAAACAAATGACCGCCCGCCAGCGTGAAAAGTATGAGGGCTGCATCAAATCGGTATCCATCGCCTGGGCGCTTGGGTCAGCTACTGAAGGCGAAATTGACGAGCAGGGCATCGTGCCGGCCACCTGCCTGGCCATGCAGCGCGCCATTGACCAGCTGGTCTACCCGCCCAGCCACCTGCTGATTGACTATATCTCCCTGCGCGATTGCGCCTGCCCGCAGCTCTCGCTGCCCAAAGGCGACTGCCGGTCGCTCAGCATCGCAGCCGCCTCGGTGCTGGCCAAAACCGGGCGGGATGCTTTTATGAAAACGCAGGATAGTAAATACCCGGGTTATGGTTTTGCCCGCCACAAAGGCTACGGTACCGCCCTGCACCGCGCGGCGCTGCAGGAGTTGGGCGCGACGCCCTTCCACCGCAAAACCTTCAGGCCGATATCGGCATTGATTACACCCCTCACCTAACCTCCCCCCTTCGGGGCGAGGAATTAAACTCCCTCTCGCGCCAAAGCCCTTTACAGGGGTAAAGGGCGTAGGTACACCCACCCGGCGGTCTCAAACCGCCGAAAAAGGGGTACGCGCAAGGCCATGGCACCGGGTGTCTTTTTGCTCGGTGGTGCCAGGGGTGAGGAGGAGCTTATGCTTTTGTTTGGTCGTCAACCGCCGCGTCAGGCGCGTTCTTCTTGACGGATTCAATCCCGTTTGCCAGCGCCTTGTCGGATGAATACATCTCGCTCTTGCCGATCACCTGGTTGTTGCCCGCGCGCAGCACAAAATAGGGTTCCTGGTTTTTCGCAACGAGTGTCTTGTAATGCTCGGCAACCTTGGCATTGGTCTTCACCGATTTTATGCCGTTCTTCGCCCCGCGTTTAGTCTTGTACATCTCACTCGTCAGGATGATTTCGCCATTAGACGCTTTCAGGTTGAACATGAATTGCCCTTTTTTGGTTACCTTGAGTTCAAATTTACCAGCCATCATTTCCTCCGTATAAGGTTGTTGTATGTCTTTATTGTATACCATTAGGAAGTGGTCAGAATGTCCTGGCGCTCTTTCAATTATTCTTCCTCGATGCTGTTTCGACTTAAATGTACTGACCTGTCTTTGGATATAAATAGGTTCTAATATATAATTCCTTTATGTGTGTATTTTCCTTGTTTTCTTTATCCAAATTCTTTGATATTTATCCTTCTGCTGGAATATCCTTCGGTTAAAATAACATTGGGGGATACATCATTTGAAAGTACAAAAATGAAACTTCAATTTACTAATAATTACCGTCCCCGCTTTGACCAGATTTCACGCATCATGCAATTTTTGCTTACGCAAGGTGGATCCAAGAAAGTGGCACGCAAAGATATTATTGCTGCCTTAGGTATTCCGATTAACCAGATTGAAAGTCTAACCAGTATGATGATCGGCTTTGGTCTCATCACGATAAGGACATCTTTGCTCACTCTATTTGGGAAGACTGTTATTCAGAATGACCCTTATTTTGATAAGATCGAAACCTTATGGATGATTCATTATATTGTCTCCAGCGAACCGGAATGGGTGGTCTGGCATCGCATCATCAATAAGGTGCTACCATTTCAAGATACTTTTGAATCAGAAAAAGTTAGTGTTTCATATTTTTCAGACTTATCTGCATTTTTTTCACAATCAACCATATCTGAAAAAATCCCTACTGAAGTAGGTGCGGTTTTTGCTGCCTATACGCGAAGTAATTTATCACGTTTAGAATCCTTGATGTTGAAAAGACAGGAAAATTCATTAAAACAATTCCAGTCGAAATCCCTGATCTTGCATTCCTGTTCTGTCTGGTCTTCTTCCGCGATAAATATTCACCTGGTTCCACCGCAATTAATATTCAAGATATCTGTGTTTCCGAAAACAGTCCGGGCAGGGTTCTAAATTTACCCGAATATCAGGTGCGCGGCATCTTGAACAGGCTGCACGATGCTGGCTTACTCCGATTGGAGCAGGTAGCGAATTTGGACCAGGTGCGGTTTTCTGATTCATCCTCTCAGGAAAACGTCCTCCGGCAAATCTATGGGGTCAGCGATGCCAATTAATGGGCTTGAATACTTAATGCATTTGGATCATGAGCGTTATAGAGCCGTGATCATTCATACCGATCCTTTCAAAAGTCCCGCCTTATCAGATTTTGCAAAAAAACTTTGCGAACGTTCAAACGGCAAATACCTCGATTTATTGAACCTCTTCATTGATTCGCCCGAGTTGAGTGCTGCCATCGATCAGTTTGATCCCGAACGATTTTTATCCTTACTTAAAGAGCAATCCAAAGCGCAGTCTTTGTTGGTCGTTGACCGTATGGATTTTATTTTGGACACTTGGCGAAGAAACGAAAAGCAGGCTTTTTTTAGGCTGGTTGAAAACCAATGGGATAGTTTTAAAGACGGAATGAAATGCAAAATATTACTTGGGCTGCAAACTTCCCAAGAATTTGAGACGTTGAATATTAAAGATTCTAAAGGTCAAAGCCGGGTTCTAAAACTTAGCGACTTTGAAGACCTCTCATAAGGGAGATATCAATAATGACGCAGATTAGTAAACTTATCAAGATTAACAGCGGTTACACCAGTTATGTGGATTTATATGAAGATTATTACGACATAGCAAAAAACCGCGGCCGCATGGAACGCTATAAACCGATTGCAGCCCATCGGCAGGCGTTTGAAAAAATTGCCAGTGCTCTCAATCCGCTCGACCGCCGCTTTTATTTTCTTTCTGGAAGTTATGGTACGGGCAAGTCGCATCTTCTATTTAATGCTTGCAAATTATTTTGCCAGCACAAGTGATTTGCCGGAAGTGATCTCATTCTTTGAAAACTATCAGGCTGCCCAAAGTGATGTGCTTTTAAAGCCTGGCGAGTTGCTCAATGAACGCAGTGCCAAATCCCTTAAAGAAGCGCGCTCCCAGGGGTGTTATTTGGTAGCCTTGTGCCGCTACAGCCTTAATCTGGGTTTTGAAGGTGCCCTTTTACGGGCATTGGAAGAAGCGCTTAATAACGCGGACAGTGATAATAGCTCCCCTCTGCTTATCGATAGCCATTACCGTGAAGCTGTTCGCAGGATTAAGGATTGGGAAGAGCGTAAAAATACGGATCATTTTTACATTAGTCTGGAATCAAAATTAGCAGGTCTCTATCCGGATTGGACGATCAATGATTTGCTCGATGGATTACAGCAATTTGATAGCCAGGCTTTCAGTGTTTTAAGATTTGCTTTCATGAAGTAACCGATGCTGATTTCACGTATCGAAAGGACAACCTTCGCGATATTATCAAGGATTTCTTACAGGATCCAAATTTTAAGGATCGCTATAAGGGTATTGTCTTTCTGTACGATGAATTTGGTGCGGCGATTGACGCGGATCTGGTTAATTACACCACGATGCTGGATTTTGCCCAGTTCTGTGCGAATTCAACCATTGAACAGGGAGGCCCGGTAATTTTTATCGGATCAGGCCATAAAGGTTTCCGTTTTCACGGTCAGGTTGGAAATCAGGTGGATGCAGAAACGCTCCAGGCGCGGGTGAATGAAATTGGACTACTAAGCCAAGGGATGGAAGATATCATCGCCGCGGTTGTTCAGCCGAATATTGCAATGCTTGAATGGGAAAGTGAAGTTGCCCCGAATTCGCCTAAATTCACCTGGTTATCCGGAGAATGCAACCGTCTTAGATTATTCAATTGGCTTCCGGCGCCGAAGATAAAAAACAATATCATCCAGAATATCTATCCCATGCACCCCCTGGCAACCTATGCCCTGCTGCGTATGGCGGGAGAGGTGGGTTCGGATAACCGCTCTGTTCTGAAGTTCTTCGCACCTGAATTTGAAACAGGTGAACAGGGTTGGGAAAACGCTCAGCCCTTCTCTTATCCCTGGTTTATCGACCAGCACGAAACTGTGGAGAATGGCAAATTTGTCCTTTATACATCTGATCTATTGGTGGATTACTTTAGTGATAGCCTCAAGGTTAATAATAATCAGCTGGGGGGAAAAGTAAAAACAGCTGTTGCAAATTACGAAGCCACCCTTCGGGTGATGAATGAATACCTGGCGAAAACAGCACAGACACCTTTGTTTGATGAAATTGATGAGCTCATGCAGCGAATAATAAAAGTGCTGCTCGTCCATGAAATCATCAGCACGCAGAATATCCCCATCGCCAGCACCCTGCAGAACATCAGTTTTGCCTTGGAACTGGTCTCGCCTGAAGAAAAAAATACCGTGGAAAACCGTTTGCGGCTCCTTTGTGAATCTGGCATTTTGTTTAATAATCACGGAATTTATGAGCTTTCTCGGGGTGATCGGGTGGATATTCAAGGTCTGGTCAGCCAGTATAAAGCTGATCCTGAGAATCGTCCGGTTAATCTCTTGCAGAGTTTCTTAGAATTGAATCCCTTGCGATCTGATGAGGTATTCCTGGAAGCCAAAGACTACAATTCGGCTTATCATGAAGATAAGCGTTTGAAGGTCGTTTTTGCTACGCCTGCAATGTTATCCGAGCAAAAAACGGTTGATGGTAAGCTTGTGTCTTACTTTGAAGCGCTTGAACATGACCGCCAATCATTGGATATTAACGCGAACGGATATGAAGGTACAGCCCTTTTTGTGTTTTGCGAGAGCGAAAAAGATATTGACACGGCAAAAGTCGCGGCAGCGCACAATAACCAGCCGCGAGTGGTGATTGCGATACCGCTAAATCCTGTTAATGTGTTTGATGTTGTTTTTACATTGAACGCGGTTCAAAGCGCTTGGTTCACCAATAAATCTCAGGATTTTAGCCCTATTGACAATGCCGAAGTCCAGCGGATCCGCAGGGATGCAAAAAGCGAATTGGAGAAAGCCCGTGATGCATATTTTTCAAATGCGAAGGTGTTTTGGTTAGGAAAATCTGGTGTCCAAATTCCGGTTTCTGAAGCGAATCGCTATGAGGTTGCCAACCGCATGATGCAGGAGGTGTTTGGATCTAAACGGAATACCTTTGGCCATAATGAATTCAATAAGCGCCATCTCAGTTTATCCAATCAGGTGCGGGCGATATTTAAAGAGGCGGGGGATATCCTTTGCGATCTTACCCAGCCCATCCGGGTCAATTGGTCTTGGGCGGAAAATCGCGGTGGCAACAAATATTTGCGTAAATGTTTTGTGGATCACCAGGTGCTCAAAGTTATAAACACTGAAGGTGATGTTCGTTTTCTTGAAACGGATAAAGAGATCGCCCATTTCAGTGCGGCATTGCCTGCCTATGCCTTTCTTTTGAAAAGTTTACAGGATTTAACGGGAAAAGAACCTGTGAACCTTACCCATTTTCTGAAGCCTTTATTTGAAGAGTACGGGCAGGGGCAGTTGGCTGTTGCCTTGCTGCTGTTGCTGGCCCGTCGTTTCTATGGGGATAGTCTCCGTTTTAAACGCGAATCTGCGCTTCTCAATGATATCCAGTTTGCCAATTCCGACGAGATGCTCATGCTGGTTTCAGGCATTTCACCTTCAGCGGTAGTGCTTTTTGAACCGGTCAGTGAGGAATACCAGGCTTATTTCGCGAAAGTGGCGCAGTGCTTCTCTGATCAGCTTGCTCCAGCAGGGTATCGATACACCATTAGTGATGCCTTTCAGGCTGTTTTGAAATGGTGGGATGCGCTTCCAGTGATCGCGCGTTCGCTGAGTTTCTATGAAGCGGACCATAAACCCATGGCCGAAGCTTTCAGCCAGCTGCGGACAAAAGATCCCTTCCATTTCGTCAAGAATGACCTTCTTGAGTTGCTGGGTAATGTTCCTGGCGAAGTGCTGGCAGTTGCCAAGCTTGCAGCGATTGAAAGTGGACTGAAGGTTTTCAAATCAAAGGCGGAAGGAATTAAACGGAAATCGAAGGCCAGGTTTTAGAAAAAGTAGCACAGGTCTTTGGATTGGTCAGTCATTTGGATGTGGATATCCAGGTGGCGTTCAAAGACTGGTATAGCGGTCTAAGCGCCTACCAAAAAGAAGTAGTCGGCTATACATTTCATAATAATGACAGCAAACCATTGGTTAAGTTAACTGGTTATGCCAATATTCGCGAGCTGCTGTTCAAATCACTGCCAGAAGCATATGGCCTGGGAAGCCTTGAATCTTGGTCAACCAACGAGGCTGATCGACTTGCGCAGCGCATCCAGAATGGAAAAACTCATATTGAGCATAATGCCCCAAAAGATGACCTTGATGTAACTTTCCCTGGCAATCAACCCAGTAATGGCAAGGTGATCTACAAAGGCGAAGCTTAAAATGCACCCGGATACTAAAAATGGCGAGGGTGTGATCTATATGACTGATGATGGATCGGACCCAATATCAAGCCAAAATCGGCGTGAGTTGAAACCCGGGGATACACTCACGATTACCGGCACTCGCAAAATTAAACTTGTGGTGGCTGATCAGCAGGGGAAATATGGTGTTGTTCAAGCTTTTGATGTGATTGACGAGTTGAATAAATATAAGATTGCTCGTTCCTCCCAGTTGTCGATATCCGACGAAACAATTAGTTTTGTTTTTCCAGTGAGCAGAGACTCAGCCAAGGTGACGCTGTCTTCCCTGCTCTCAGAACTGGCAAAATCGGACTTTTATTCCAAAGATGATCTGCACCTGGATATTGATCAAGCATTAAAGGGTTTAAAAAATTAGGCAGCCCGGCGGTTTTAGCAGGGGCGTTTTGGAGGGCTTTGAGGATGTCAGTTTTTTATCACAATGAAGCGCTTTTCTCAGAGATCTATCTGGAAGAGATCACCCGGCAGCTGGATAACGCCGATATCCTTGCTTCTTTAAATGTCCTTCGTGATTACCGTGATTTCGCCGATGCCGGTACTTTGGATATGTGGAGAAAGTCTTTCGTCCATGAAGTCCTTTCAGCCCTGGGGTTTAATGCCATTTCGGTCAATCAGAACCTAACTCATTTGATCCCGATGGGTAACAGTGGCAGCGATTCCCCTCTTTCAGTTTGTTTCACGCTCCTGCCTAACGAAGATTTGAACAACACCACCATCGGGCGCAACTGGGCTGAAAAGATCATCCGCGCGCTGCGTGAAAACAACCTCCAGTGGGGCTTGCTGACCAATGGCAGGTTGTGGCGGATTTATCACCTTGATGAACCCACACCTTATGAGACTTATCTTGAACTGGACCTCGAATCGATCTTGAAAGAGAAAGACAAAGGCGCTTTCCAGATTTTCCACAAGTTTATGAGATTTGAGAATTTCTCCCCCAGGAAGACGGGAAGTGTCAGTTTGACCGCTTCAAGAAAGAATCCCAGGCTAAGATTGACTATATCGAGAAGGAACTGGCCAACGCGCTCAGGCAGCGCGAAGAGGGCGGCAAAGGCGTCCTTTCGGATATCTGCATGGGTTACATTGAAGAGCTGCGCCGGCGCGCTGAAGGGGACATGGAGGATGAAAATTTTCGCAAGCTGATCTATCACGCCGCCATGCTGTATATGTTCCGGCTGCTGTTCCTGTTTTATGCCGACTCACGCGGGTTATTAAGTGATGCCAACCACACCGAACTTCAGAGAGTTTTAGGAATTTGTCAGGTGCTGCATCATGGAAGTGAACAAAATATTGCAGCCCCTTTGTGGGATCGACTGGAAACTATTTTTGTGGATATCGACCAGACGTATAATGGCGGCCTCTTCAGCCCGCAGGAAAGCGAGTTTACCCGCTTTTTATCCGAAACCCGCATTGCCGATGCTTACCTGGCTAACGCCTTATTCAATCTCAGCACCTATCGCGAGAAGGATGGTTCTGAAAAGCCTATCAGTTACCGTGATATGGGTGTGCGCCATCTGGGCACGCTCTATGAAGGTCTGTTGGAGCATAAGTTGTATATTGCTCAGGAAGATACCGAAGTAAAAGTCTCTAAAGGCAAAGTCCAGTTCATCCCGGCTTCTTTGGGGGGCAGATTGGTTGTTGGACATTACATTAAAGACTGGTGAAGTTTATTTTGCCGGGGATTCGTTTGAACGAAAATCCACTGGCTCGTACTATACCCCGGAATACATAGTGGATTATATTGTTCGGAACACCGTGGGTGAAAAGTTAAAAGAACTTAAAGACTCTTTTTTGATTAATCATACATCAAATATTAAGGCATATTCCACTGCCATCAATAAAGACGAAGAGAGC
Organism: uncultured Chloroflexia bacterium; assembly: GCA_963723145.1. Lineage (GTDB taxonomy): Bacteria > Chloroflexota > Anaerolineae > Anaerolineales > Anaerolineaceae > Pelolinea. The sequence goes on along the minus strand of CAVRPM010000008.1, from coordinate 506,863 downwards.
GCCTTAGCGTCTTTATTGGAAGAAAATGTTCTGTCTTTTGTTCGCTCGGAAGTTCTTCAGCTTTCAGTGCTTGATCCGGCCATGGGCAGTGGCCACTTTTTGGTTAACGCGGCCAACCTAATTTCTAATTTCATTACAGATATTTCGAATGAATTAGGGTTTGAAGGAAATCTTGAAACAAGCACAGAAAATTGGCGGCGTTGGGTGGTGGAGAACTGTATTTATGGCGTGGACATTAATCCTCTGGCAGTAGAATTGGCCAAGCTCTCGCTATGGATACTTTCCATGGCAAAAGACCAGCCCGCTTTCATTCTTAAATCACCACCTCAAATGCGGAAACAGTCTAATAGGTGCACGCCTGGATGAAATTGGCAATTATCCTTTTTCAACTGCTAAAAAGGAACCCCACCAACTCAATCTCTTCGAGCGCGATCCGGACTTTAAAGCAGCAGTGGAAGAAGTCATTTCAAGAAGCCGCCTAATCACCGGGAAAGCATCCGCCAGCTTGGAAGACGTGCGTGAAAAGAAGGAGTGGTTAGAGGAAATCGATCGTATTCTAAAGGGGTATAAAGCTATTTGTGATATTCACACAAGTCTTTATTTTGGCAATAAAGTTGATGAGACGACCTATCTACGCATGGTCAAAGAAAAGGATTTTCTCCCGGTGCAATCGCTTTATATTCCTAATTCATATTTCCATTGGGAGTTAGAGTTCCCTGAAGTATACCTGTCAAGAGGTGGTTTCTCTTGCATCGCCTGTAATCCGCCGTATGACACTTTTCAGGAAAATGACTACTATAAAAAAGAACCTGCCTCAGGCTGCGGAAATTTATTTGGCCACTTCATCACCAAATCGGTTTTGCTCAATATTTCTAATGGATCGATCGGTTTTATTGTTCCACTATCGTTTGCCTGCGGGTCCAGTTACGAGAATATCAGGAAAACCGTTTATCGAAATTATTACTCCCTAAAAGCCAGTCATTACTCTAAAAGACCGAATATGCTGTTTGATGGCGTCCAACAGCGAATTACTATCTTTATTGCAAATACGAAAAGAGATACTTTTACTAGTCAGGTTTTTTCATCACACCTTTGGCGTTGGAAAAAAGAAGATCAGGAACGGGTGGTACGTAATCCCCAGCTCGCTTTTGTGGATCACATTCAAAAGGGTGTAATTCCTAAAGTCGGGTCTGATGTTGGTGTGCAGATTTTTCGTCATATTAATAATGCCCCTCGAAAACTTGGAGAGCTATTTCTCCGAAAAGGTTCTGATGATTATCTCGCGTATTACCATAATGTGGCTATGTATTGGATCAAAGCTTACGATTTTTTACCCTATTTCAAGCGTGAAAAGGACGCTTCGTCTGCAATATCAACAAACCTGAAAACAGTCTACTTTGGAAATGATTTTGATAAAAATCTATTCTCTTTGTTTCTAAATTCTTCACTTTTCTTTTATTGGTGGATTGCTCAAAGTGATGAATTTCATGTCCTCATCTCCGAAATAAAAGAGTTTGGTATTCACGGTTTTGAAAACTTCCGGCAAAATCAACAGACGATTATTTATCTGGTAAATGAATTGATGGATGATTATAAAAAGAACTCAGCCATCAAAAGCACCGCCCTGGGAGGCTCTAAAGTGTTTTATCAGGAATTTTATCCGCGTAAAAGTAAGCAGATCATCAACCGCATCGATGATTTTATCGCCCGTATATACGGTCTTACTGAAGAACAGAACCTGTTTTTGAAAGAATATGATCTGGTCTGGCGCATTGATGAGGAAAAAGTGGAATGATTAAGGTTATTTACGATCCGCAAGATCTGACCTCCTCCCAGGAAAACAAGTTTCGGGGGATCTCCTCGTACCCACAAGTCTTCAAAACCTGTTTAGACAGCCTTAGCGAGAAAAAAAACCAGACTATAATTCTAGCGCAGCCTGTGCTGCTGCAATGGTTGAAGAACTTAGCTTCTCGGTATCCGCAGGGCACATTTGTCTTTGAAACACTGGATTCACGCGCCGCTTTGGTACAGCGTTGGGGGATGGTTATACCCATATCAGTTACTAATGAAGACATCCTTCAGGTTGGTTTGCTCAATCTTGATATTCATCCCCAGCCTGGCTTCACCTTTGAAGATACACTATTAGATCATTTTTACTCATTCTTGTTGGTTTCGAGAACTTTCCCATTTACCCAGTTGGCCGGACTTCTCAACGCAGTGGATCCTGAGAAGTGGCAGTCCAACCGCGCCATCCCCTTGCTGGCGCGCGTGCTGGATGCCCGCCTGGAGGAATGGAAAAACAAATCCCGTTCCAGCGAGCAGCGCTATTTGGTTGAACTGTTTGCTTTAAATCCGCAGGATTTGAAGAAAAAGCTCATGCGCTTCTGCGTCCTGCGCAGCTATCCTTCTATTGGCGAGAACTTATTGGGCAGTGATTACGGCATTTTCAAAGCGCTCAGGCTCCAGTTGGAAGATCTGGCTGTAAATGAAGCAGAAATTCCTGAGGTCGTCCTTCAGGTCACCTATTATCTCAATAACCATCACCCAAATACGCCTGAAGAGCTGGCTGCATTGGTTGAGAGTGTGAGCGGTTTGCTGGGGGTAGAATTTGATGCCATCGAAGGCCATCTCCGCGGTCATCCGGAGTGGGTTTCTCCCAAACTGCTCGATTTGATCGAAAGCAAATTTGGCAGTCTGTCGCGTCGTTACACTCAGCGCCTGTCCGCCCTGCGCGGCTTAATACGTCCTTCCAAACCCGCTCTTCCCGATTTAGCATGGGATGCGGATGCCATGCTCGTTTGGGCGGTCAATGCCTACCTCCCCTACCAAGCCTGGTGTGATGCCCATGACCAGTTCGAGCCTGAGCTGTATCAGTTGGGGGATATCTTCTCGCAGTGGTTGATGTCGCGCTGGGATAACCTGCATGCCAATTCAAGGCGCATGGTTTTCAATATCCTGCCCAATAAAGCGGCTGAGCTTAAGCAGCCTGGTGCGGTGAACCTGGTTCTGGTGATCGATAATCTGGGCTGGTCTTTCTCCGCTATGCTGCAGGATCTGTTCCTGGAGCGCGGTTTTTTCCTTTCCTCCTCAGAACCATATCTGGCCATGCTTCCCAGTGAGACCGAGATTTCCAAAAAATGTCTGCTTTCCGGTGCGGTCGGTTACCAATCCATTGATGATAAGACCTATAAAGGCATTATCGAAAAAGGATGGGTGCCGTACTTCAACAACACTGCTTTTAGGTATATCAGCGATATCGGCAGCCTGTCCGCTGTTCAAACTATAGAGGCGTCCACCTATGTGGTCAACTATCTGGCGGTCGATAAAGCCCTGCACAAATCATCCGATGAGATTGGCATGCCCCACCGCGAGCACATCCGCCATCTACTGGAAAATCTTGTCAATAAAGTCTTTCAATTCGTTGAAAAGCATCAGCTTCAGGATTCCATACGCATCCATGTGGTTTCCGATCATGGTTCCACGCGCATTTCCAATGAGACACAAAATGACATTGACCCCTCCTTCTTCACTCAGAATGGCTTTGATGTGCGCAGCCACCGCTACCTCTATGTAGGCAATGAGCAGTTTGCCGGCTTGGCGGAAAACTTCAAAGAAGACTGTTTCTTTCTGCCAGCCAATGAGTTTTTCATCCCGTCCAACGCGCTTTGCGCCAGGCGGGCTAACCGATTTACGTCGTTAGGTAAGGACATTTATGTGCATGGCGGCCTGCTGCCTGAAGAAGTGATTGTACCTTCAATGGTTTTTGAACCAACGGCGGTACCTTTGCAGGATTTGACCCTTAACCTGAGAAAGAATGTATTCCGTTACGGGCTGGAAACAATTGAACTGGAAGTTGGCAATCCAAATGCGTCGCTTGTTGAGCAGATCAAGGTGAGCATAATGAACGGCAATGTGGAGTGCAGCCCTGACGTTATTCCATTGCTTAATGGACAAACAAATGCGCTGCTTCAGTTTAATGCGCGCTTTAAGCTTACCTCCTATTCTGAGGAACAGAACCACCTGCAATTTCGCGTTCGCTTCCATGCCCGCGGCGAGCAGCATGTATTTGATGAATCACTTAAGATCGAGATGAAATCATTGGTTCAGGAAAGAAGCGCTGATATTTTTGAGGATTGATAATTCGCGGTTAATTTAAAGGAGCCATGGATGGAAACATTTGAACAGAAAGCATTGGATGTTTTTAGCGAGATCATAATCAACAAGTCCTTTGTGCATAAGGCCGGTTTTGGCAGCCGCGCGATTCCCACCTATGTGCGCGAATGGATCATCTCGCATTACCTGGAAGGCGGTACGGAGCTTACTGATTTCGCCCGGGAAAAGATCGCTGCTTTTGTCCAGAAAAACATGCCTGATAAAAGCCAGAAGGAAGTATTTAAAAATAAGCTCTTCGAACAATCCGAGGTCCAGTTCCTGGATAATTTCTCAGTTTATGTGAACCTGGATAAAGGGGACCGCTACCTGAATATCCCCTTTCTGGATGAGAATGCGGCCTCTCTCACCCCCCAGATCGTTCAGGATAACAGCATGCTGCTGAGCAGCGGCTTGTGGGGTGTGGGTAAACTGTATTATGTCCCTAAGAATGATGCCAATACCAAGGGCCAGATCTGGATGCGCGAATTCCGTCCCTTCCAGCTTGCCGAACTGGATCTGGATTTTTTCCGCGATTGCCGCAAATCTTTTACCACCCAGGAATGGATCGATTTCTTGGTTTCTTCGATGGGGTTCAATCACCATCTTTATTCTGAAAGACAGAAAATACTCCTTATTTCTCGTCTGATTCCTATGGTCGAGCCGCGCTATAACCTTGTTGAACTGGCGCCCAAAGGCACGGGCAAGAGTTTCGTTTTTGAAAATATGTCCCGCTATGTGGCGGTTCGTTCAGGGGCGATCACACCGGCCGTCTTGTTCTTTAATGATGCCCGCAAAACGCCTGGTCTGATTACCCGCTATGACTGTGTGGTGATTGACGAAGCCCAGAAAGTCAAGGCGGATTCTTCAGGCGAATTGACCGCTCTGCTTAAATCCTATCTGGAATCCGGGCGCTTCGGGCGCGGTTCAGCCACTGCCATCCCAGCGGAAGCAGGCTTGGTGATGCTGGCAAACATTGACCAAGACAAGAACTTCAGGCCGATAAATGAACAGATCGGCTTATTCAGAGTCTTCCCCAATTTCCTGCGGGAGACCGCGTTTATTGACCGTTTTTCCGGGTTATTGCCGGGTTGGGACCTGCCAAAAGTAAGCAAGGAATCACCTTCGAGCTCGCTGGGGTTGAAAGGCGATATTTTTGGGGAGATCCTGCATTCGTTGCGCGGGGATATCACTTACCGCGACTACGTAAAGAACACTATGGTGATCCAGAATTGTAATGACATGCGCGATAATAAAGCCATTGAAGCAGGCGCAGCCGGTTTATTGAAGATTCTCTTCCCGGATAAGAATCCTGCTGAAGGGGATTTCTACCGCTATTGTGTTAACCCTGCCCTGGAATATCGCCAGCGGGTGCATGATGAATTATGCAAGCTGGATCAGGAATATGTATCAGCGTCCTTTTATTCAAAGGTACCTGACGCGTTTCAAAAGAGCCATGTACCGGCAAGCTACGTGGACCCTGAAAAGGCGGCCTTGCTCCAGATTCCCTTGACTGAATCTAAGGAAATACCTCAGCCGCAGGATGCGGAGGAAGCGGAGATACTCAATATTTATGGTGCTGTTGAAGAACTCCAGCCGATAACCCAAAAAGAATCTGAGCTCTCTGTAAAAACCGTCCATATCAATGAAGGAGATACAGGGTATAGCTATCAAAATTTATTGGGGCCCTACCTTACTGGCGCCAAGAATATTATTCTTGTCGATCCTTATGTGCGCATGGATTACCAGATAAAGAACTTTGTTGCGTTTGCCGGCATCTTGAACACCTCCTCAGGCCCTGTTGAGCTGAAACTCACCACATCCTCTGAAGATGATTATCAGCAGAAAGTCCAGGAACACAAGTTTGCCGAAATTCGAACAAGCCTTGCCCAGCACGGCATCAACTTCAGCTATGGGTTCGATCCCGCCATTCACGACCGCAGCATTCGCACGGATAACGGCTGGAACATCTTTTTGGGGCGCGGCCTGGATTTCTTCCAGAAACCGGAATCAAAATACGAATTAAGTGAGATCGACCAGACCAAACGCAAATGCCGGGATACCGAAATCGTCTTTCAAAGGATTTAGGGAAGATGCCGACCTGGACTGAAGTGATCATAAAAGTGATGGAAAATCATGGCGGGCTGGCCTCGCTTTCTCAGATTTATGAGGAAGCGGAAGATATCAAAGGAAGTCCCTTACCTTCGGGGTATCAAAAGACAATCGGAAAATATATTTATAGCAATACTTCTTATAATCCGAATTACAAAGGTAAGGATCTTTTTAAAAGGGTTTCAACCGGGGTTTGGGCGCTGAAAGATACGGCGGTTGTATCTCTACCTCCATATCAAGCAGCAATAAAACCTGCAGCATCTTTAATAAAAATATCCCCTGCAAATTTACATGAAGAGGCAGCTAATGTATTAAGGACCATTAAAGAGTATCGGGAATATCAGCACCCCGATTCCCCTTCCTGGTTGGAGTACATCAAAGAATTCGTTCATGTGCTGGGTTTTTCAACAAAGGAACAGCATCCTCGTTTATTGACTCTATCCATGATGGGGGACGAAACCCCAAAAGCAGTATTAATACACAATCAACCCGGAGAAGAAATTGAGGAAATAGTTCCAGGCTTTACCTGGAAAACCCATCTGCACTACGCTGCCGAGCATTTTCGGGTTAGTTGGGGGGTTTTGACAAATGGCTTACAGCTAAAGGTCTTTAATTTTGATGATGGAACTGTTAATGAATTTGCTTCTTGGCCGAATTTTGATGAGATTATCCTGAATGAGGACATTGGATCATTCATGTCAGTTTACAATGTTTTTTCGGGATTTGGAAAAGCGGGATATGGTGCTCCAACGAATAAGAAAGGTGAGAGTAAAAAAGGCTTAACTCATAATTTAAATGGCAGTTCTAATCATGATTCTCTTCTGGTTGAATTTTGGCGCCAATTGATCCAAAAAGCAAATACCAATTCAGCTATCCAAATTATGGACGAACCAAAACCCCGTTACTATTTGCATTCAAAAGCAAATAAAAAGGGGCTGGTGTATAGTTTTTAATTCGAAAGCAGGATGCTCAGGTTGAACTATATATTGATTTCAGCAATGAAAGAAAGAATGAAGAGATTTTTGAACATTTCTTTCAATATGAATCTGAAATTGAAGCAGCTTTTGGCCATCGGTTAGGTTGGCAAATGCTACCTGGAAAAAAGACAAGCCGCATCTGTTATGTTATCCCGGGATATGGATTGGATAATAAAGTGTTTTGGGATCAATTACAGGATCAAATGATTTCATCAATGGTTGATCTGCAAAAAGCGCTTCAGCCATATATAAACATACTTCCCTAAAAAAGACCAGGGTTAATGGGATTAATAATGGAAAAAAGATTTGATTCAGGATTCTGGGTTATTAGAAATTGGAGACATTATTAATTATTCAATTTCATACTCACATGAGTTGAGTGAAATGGACCGGCTCATAAGAAAATGCTGGGATACCGAAATTATTATGCAAAGTGATTAATAAAACATGACAAACTGGATGGAAGCGAGCATTAAAGCGATGGAAAGTCATGGTGGTCAGGCCTCGTTTCCTCAGATTTTTAAGGAAGCGGAGAATATTATATTACAAGGAAGTCCCTTGCCCTTAGCGTATCAAAAGACTATCGGAAAATATATCTACAGCAACACGTCTTACAACCTGGATTACACAGGTAAAGATCTTTTCAAAGGGTCTCCATCGGGGTTTGGCCGTTGAAAGATACGCCGGTTGTTTCTCAACCTCCTCTTCCTATGAAAGTCGATTATATATCAACTTCTAAAATTGTTCCTTCGTCAGTTTAAAGGAAGATGCAGCTAATGCTTTTAAGAACTATTAAAGAGTATCGCGAATTTCAGCATCCCGATTCCCCTTCCTGGTTGGATTACATCAAAGAATTCGTTCATGTGATGGGTTTTTCAACAAAGGAACATGGTCCTCATTTGCTGACTTTATCCTTGATGGGGAGTGAAACCCCAAAAGCAGTATTAATTCACATCCAGCCTGAAGAAGAAATCGAGGGAATGGTTACAGGCTTTACCTGGGAAACCTATCTGCATTACGCTTCTGACATTTTCGGGTTAATGGGGGGTTTTGACAAATGGCTTACAGCTAAAGGTCTTTAACTTTGATGATGGAACTGTTAATGAACTTGCTTCTTGGCCGAATTTTGATGAGATTATCCTGAATGAGGATATTGAATCATTCATGTCAGTTTACAATGTTTTTTCGGGGTTTGGAAAAACGGGATATGGTGCTCCAACGAATAAGAAACGGGTGAGTAAATAAAGGGCTCACTCGGGATTTAAACGGCAAATCTAATCATCATTCTCTTCTGGTTGAATTTTGGAGCCAATTGATCCAAAAAGCAAATACCAATTCAGCTATCCAAATCATGGACTAACCAAAACCCCGTTACTATTGCATTTAAAAGCCAATAAAACGAGGGCTCGTTTATAGTTTTATTATTCGAAAGCAGGATGCTCAGGTTGAACTATTTATCGATATTTGCCTTGAGAAGGTGCATGAAGAATTTTTGAATACTTCCATCAACATAAATCTGAGATTGAAGCAACCTTTGGCCATCAGTTAGATTGGCAATTTCGGCCAGGCAAGAAGACAAGCCGCATCTGTTATGTTATCCCGGGATATGGATTGGATGATAAATTGTTTTGGGATCAATTACAGGATCAATTAATTGCATCAATGAGTAATCTGCAAAAAGCGCTTCAGCCTTATATAAATACATCGCCTAAAAAATACCGGGGTTATTGGAGCCATTAATGGATAAAGATAATTTGATTCAGGATACAGGTCTATTGGAAAGCAAAGGGGTTTTTGAGTTTTCAATTTCGGAATCATTTGATTCAATTTCTAACCTCTTCAATACCATTAAAGAATATCGTGAATTCGCCAACCCAGATGAAAATGCTTGGTTTGACTACATTCATCAGTTTTTTCAGATACTTGGTTTCAATACTTCAAAAATAGCCCCGCGCTTATTTTCCCTGCAGCAAATGGGTGGCGAGCAGACCAATTTAGCCCTGGTGTGTGTGGTTGGCGCACACGAAAGCTTTGACCAAATTGCTTATGGTCTTAATTGGGAATCCTATCTATTCTATGCAGCCAAATTTCACCAGGTGGATTGGGTCATACTGACTAATGGACTGCAATTCAAGGTATTAAATTTTTCTGGTAACGCTGATTTTCAATAAATTCTTTATTTGCGAGTTAGATGAGATCATAAAAAATGATGAGAAGGATAATTTTTTTACACTTTATAAAATTATCGCTCTAATTAATCAAGGCAAGAAAATAAACCCAATCAGAAATCAAAAAACCCGCAAAAATGGTGAACGCGTTTTAGACGCTAGGCATTATCGCAGAAAAGAATTTTGGACGAAACTTCTCGACCGTTCAAAAAATAAAACCACATTATTTAATAATAGAAAACCTGGAATAGGTGGTGGTTTAGATTTCGTGTCAGGAAAAAGTGGAATCCGTTACATTTATATCATTCGAAATAATGGTGCATCATTAGAGATCTATATAGATAAAGGCGATTTTGAAAAAAATAAAGGCATTTTTGATGAATTAAAGAAATATAAATCTGAAATTGAAAATGCTTTTGGAAATTCTCTTGTATGGGATAGGTTGGATGAAAATCGGGCAAGTGTTATCCGATATCCTGTGAGTGATTTTGGATTAATAAACGAAGATCGTTGGCCTGAGATACAAGACCAAATGATTGATGCGATGATTCGATTAGAAAAAGCTTTTCAACCCTATATTTTAAAGTTAGATTAATTTGGCTGAACCTACCCAGGAAGGGGATTCAAAATAATATGGAACATCAACAGTATTTGGTTGATAAGGGGTTAATTAAAGGTAAGGATATCCAAAATTTTCCTTTTGCCGAATCCCAAGAAACTACATCCAATCTTTTCAATACGATCAAAGAATATCGGGATTATTATCAAATTGAATCACCCGATTGGGAAAATTATATTCATGAGTTCCTAAATATTTTGCAGTTTAAGTTAGAAAGGGTTAACTCCGGGATTTACAAATTGGGGGATTTGGGATCAAATGGACGCACTTTTGCAATTCTGGCAATTCCTTCACCTCAGGATGATTTTGATAAATTAAGTCCCGGCATCAAATGGGGGGATTTCCTTTTCTACGTAGCCAGCTACCATAAAGTCAAATTCGGTATTGTGACCAATGGGTTAGAGCTAAAGATTTTTAATTTCGAAAATAACGACTTTATCAATTCCTATTTCTGGGTGAATTTGGATGCTGTAATTAAAAATGAATTGGGGGATTATTTCAATAAATTATTTTCAGTTTTCTCCTTGATTAAGGGCCAGTTAAGTATTGATATAGTGTCGAAAAGGAAAAAAATAAAAAAGAATTCAAATAATAGTTCAGCCAATGAAAGTCAGTATGATCTAAATTATCACTTGAATAGTACCCAACAATCGACCGTGGGTTTATTTGAAAGGCTGCGATCAAAGATTCTCTCGTTATCGGATTCTATTGATGAACGATATCGCAAGTTGTATATTGGGTATTCAGTCAATAAAAATTTTTGCGAAATTCGTTTACAAAAAAATCGATTACAAATTTGGATAGATCTATGTTCCGAAGAAATTTCAGACCCTCGAAAAATTTGTAGGGATATGCGTAAAATAGGTCATTATGGAACAGGTGAGACGGAGTTTTTTTTGGAAAAGATTGAAGACCTCGATATAGTATTTGGATTAATAGAACAATCATTTAATATTTGTATTGAGAAATATGGGATTGAAAAAAATTATAGTAGTACGGAGGGAAAAATGAATAAATACCAGGGATTGTTTGAGTTTCTAACGAATTTACCAGCATCACAACCTTCGGTTACTCTTGGTTTTTCGGAAATTGAAAATCTAATAGGTAGCAAATTACCTTCTTCGGCAAGAAAATATCGGCCATGGTGGGCGAATGAAAAAGGTGGCACCCATTCACAACGGCTGGCTTGGATGGAAGCGGGGTGGTTGGTGGGTTATGCGGATTTAGAAAACGAAACTGTAACTTTTAAGAAAGTCTAGGTTTTTGAAAATTATATTAAACGAGGTATTTAATCGGCTAATCAAAAGATTTGCGAAAATAACAAAATAGAAAGAGAAAAAACACAGGGTATGAACCTGAGTTTTTGAAGTTCTAATTCAAGGTTATTGTTTACCTTACTGTTCTCAGTCTGATACATTAGGGGTCATATAGGGTTTTTCGCAAAAGTAATGAAATTAATAGGATGTATTGGTCTTTTTAATGACGGCAACCAGTAGCCCGGCGTTTTTATTGGTCCGATAAACACAGGGCTAGCCGGAGTAAAAAAAGTCCTCGTTAACTGGCGCTTGAATTAAATTTAACCTGTTATTTCGTCGGATCCGAATACCCCAACTCCTTGCTAACTTCCCCAAATGCTTCCGTCAGCTCCTTCAAAAACGCTTCCTTCCCGCTCGGCTGGTTCTCTTTCCTCATGCTCTCCTTCAGCCCCGCCGTGCTCAGCACCAGCTTGGCGGCCTGCAGGCGCGTTTTGGGGTCCTCATCATCTAACGCGTTTTTCAATGTCTCAATCGCCTTCTCCACCAACCCGTTGATGCTGTCCTGGTGTTTTTCCCGCAGCGCCCTGCGCCTCGCTTCAAGTGCGTCAATAAAGAGCGTGTCATGGTTGCGCCAGGTGTTCACCCACTGCCGGCTCACCCTTATCCTGCTAGCAATCTCGCCGTCGCTCATGCCCGTCAGTGCCAGCTCAACCGCTAATACTTGTTTTTCATTCAGTTTTTCATCATCCATAGCGATTATTATAGAACATAATATCTATAAATACAACTATTATTATACATACATATAATATTCGTTCCTTAAGAACGAGTGCTGTGTTATTGAAAAACTGTCAACTTTAGTCTACTTTAGTCAACCCGCCTTTCAGGGGCAAGGTGGGTTGATGCCTGTTCTCCGGTGGGATCAGGCCACCTAAAGCGAGGGGTTGTCGGGTTGTGTGGGTAATCTTCGATGTCTCTTTTCTACCGCCGAAGCCCTTTGCAGGGTTAAACGGTGCAGCCACCCCAGCCCGGCGGTCTCAAACCGCTGAAATAGGGGTGCACGGCAGATGGCTTAAATAACAACCGGAAGGGCTTGAGTCCCTTCCGGTTCAATCCTATCTCGGCCCCTCCTCAACTGAGGAGGGAAAACGGGCTTACCCTCAGAGCGAGGTTTTGTTCGCGCGGGCGGTGACGAAATACTTCACCAGCTTCGGCTGCGATGGAAGGGATCAGGAACAGCGGGATGATCAGGCGCCATTCTTCCCAGCCCATGGGCATGGTATTGAAGACATCCTGGAAGAAGGGCACATACAGCACCATCAGCATCAGCAGGGTCGAGGCCAGTACGGCCAGGTTCATATACTTGGAGCTGAACACGCCGATCTTCAGCAGCGGGTAGCGCTCGGAGCGCGCGGTATAGGCGCGCAGCAGTTCCGAGAAGACCAGGGTCACGAAGGCCAGTGTCTCGGCATAGCGCGGGTCGTGATGCTGCAGGCCGATGTTGTAGGCGATCAGGGTGGCGACGGTAATAGCGATGGTCTGTATCGCCACGCCGACCTGCATAAAGCGGTTGATGATGGGTTCCTTGGTCGGGCGAGGCTTCTGGCTCATAATGTCCGGGTCGCCTTTTTCGGTGCCCAGTGCCAGCGCCGGAGCGCCGTCGGTCACCAGGTTGAGCCACAGCAGCTGGATGGGTAATAACGGTGAAGTCATGCCCAGTTTAAAAGCCTCAGGGAAAAGCCAGCGGCTGAATACGGTGGGGATGAAGATGATCATGATCTCGGCCATGTTGCAGGAGATGAGGAAATAAACAAACTTGCGGATGTTGCTGTAAATGACGCGCCCCTGCTCCACCGCCGAAACGATGCTGGCGTAGTTATCATCGGTAAGCACCATGTCAGCCGTCTCTTTGGCCACGTCGGTGCCGGTGATGCCCATAGCCACGCCGATATCCGAGGCTTTGATGGCGGGGGCGTCGTTGACGCCGTCGCCGGTCATGGCCACAATTTCATCGCGGGCTTTAAGGGCATGCACAATACGCATCTTGTGTTCAGGCGAGACGCGTGCGTACACGTCAATATCTTCCACCTGGGCTTGCAGCTCTTCGTCGGTCATGGCATCCACTTCGGCACCGGTGCGCACCTGATGTCCGGGGCGCAGCAGGCCGATGCTCTCTGCAATGGCTTTGGCTGTGTTGGGGTAGTCGCCGGTGATCATCACAGTGCGGATGCCTGCGCTGAGCGCCTTCAGGAGCGCCGGTTTGACTTCTTCGCGGGCGGGGTCGATCATGCCCACCAGACCGGCAAAGATCAGGTCTTTTTCAAGGTTATCGCTGCTCACCTCATCGGGCAGTGCTGTGACCACACGGTAAGCCATGCCCAGAACGCGCAGGGCATCTTTGGTCATGCTGTCATTGGCCGCCAGGATCTCGGCGCGTTTCTTTTCGTCAATGGGGGCGTTGGTGTTATCCATCTTCTGATAGCGGTTGCAGAGCTGCAGCACCACATCAGGCGCACCCTTGACCGCGATCACATAAGTCTGCTGGCTATCCTTTTCATCAAAGGGCGAAATATCGGCTGCCTTGGGATCCTTGACCTCGTGAACGGTGATCATGCGCTTGCGGTCAGAATCAAAGGGGATCTCTGCCGCGCGGGGATAGGCGCTGTTCAGTTCGGGTGCCAGGGCGCCGGCTTTGGCCGCGGCCACCAGGATGGAGCCTTCGGTCGGGTCGCCGACGATGCGGTAGCGTTTCTTGCCGTCTTCTTCAAATTGGTCGAGCATGGAATCATTGTTGATGGTGCCCACCCACAGGGCATTGCCGATTCCGGGGTAGTTGTGCGCATCCACTTTCTTGCCGCTGTCCATGAAGTCGCCTTCAGGGGTATAACCGGTGCCGGTGATCTCGAGCGCTTTACCATCCACCCACACGCGGGTAACGGTCATGGCGTTCTGGGTGAGCGTGCCGGTCTTGTCTGAGCAGATGACGGTAGCGGAACCGAGGGTTTCAACTGAAGCCAGCTTGCGGATCAGCGCGTGGCGCTTGACCATTTCGCGCATGCCCAGGGCCAGGCTGATGGTGACAATGGCGGGCAGGCCTTCAGGCACAGCCGCGATGGCCAGACTGACGGCCACCATGAAGCTGTCAACCATCTGCTCAAGCGTGGGCGGCCAGCCTACCTGTAAAATGCCTGCCGCAAACACGATGGCTGAAACAATGATGCAGGCGATGCCCAGGGTTTTGCCAAGTTCTTCCAAGCGGCGCTGCAGCGGGGTCTGTTCTTCTTCCACCGACTGCAGCATCTTGGCGATCAGGCCGAGCTGCGAGTGCATGCCTGTGCTGACCACCACACCCTTGCCGCGCCCGTAGGTGACCACGGTGCCGCTGAATGCGGTGTTCCTGCGGTCGCCCAGCGAGGCGTCAGAGTCGAGGATGGAAGCCGCGTTCTTCTCAACCGGAAGCGATTCGCCGGTCAGCGCCGCTTCTTCAATCTTCAGATTGACGGCTTCAATCAGGCGCACATCGGCGGGCACAAAGTTGCCGGTTTCAAGAAACACAATATCGCCAGGCACCAGGTCGCGCGCGGGAACCGACACACGGTGCCCATCACGCAGCACCTGGGCTTCGGGTGATGCCATCTTTTTCAGGGCGGCCAGTTCTTCCTGGGCTTTGCCCTCCTGCACCACACCCAATACGGTGTTTAAAACCACAATAGTGACGATGGCAATGGCATCCACCAGCTCGCCAAGCAAGGCAGAGATGAAGGCTGCGACAATCAGCAGGATGACAACAAAGCTGTTGAGCTGGGAAATCACCATCTGCAGGAAGGTGGTTTTTTTGCCTTCTTCCAGTTGGTTTGGGCCGTATTTTTCAATTCGGGATTGCACTTCTTGCGTGGAAAGGCCAGTTTCGAGGTGGGAATCCAGCTTTTCAAGCACCTTTTCATGGCTGAGTGCGTGCCAGGTGACCTGCAGGTCCCTGTCGGCGGGCGCATTCGGCGCGGGATTTTTCGCGGGCATAGGAATAACTCCTTAAGATGAATTATAGGCTGAGGTTTTAGAACAGCCGTACAAGGGGATAAGTTTAACGCATAATCTAATCAGGCGCAATACGGGTTTCGGCAGGCAGGATGGTGCCTTTGGGGATGACCACGATCCCGTCGCGGACGGTATAGAGGTAGTTATCTATATTAGTACCCCTGGGGAACGGCCGGATGACCGTGCCGTGGCCGATGCTGGAATTTTTATCGAGGATCGCCCCTTCAATATCGCAGTTCTTGCCTATGCCCAGGATCAGATCATCCTCGCTTTCCTTGCCGCGCCTGAAGAAGCCGTAATAGTCGGCGCCCATGAGGATGGACTTTTTGATCTTGCAGCCCGAGCGGATCTGGCTGCGCAGGCCGATGACCGCGCCGCGGATATCCGCGTCCTGGATCCAGCCGCCTTCAGCGACCAGGGTGTCTTCAAGGTAGCTGTTCTCAATCTGCGTGCCGGGCAGAAAGCGCGGATGTGTGTAGATCGGCCAGCCCTCATCTATTAATGAAAAGGGCGGTTCCTTGCTGGCGAGGGCCAGGTTGACCTCATAGAATGAGCGGATGGTTCCGATATCTGCCCAGTAGCCATCGTATTCAAATCCGAAGACATGATGTTTTTCCAAAGCCGCCGGAATGACATCTCTGCCAAAATCTTCATACTCGGTCTTGTCCAGCATATCCAGAAGGACATCAATATTAAAGAGGTAGATGCCCATTGAGCCGAAGTAAGGTTCGCTGGCATCGTCACGGCTGACCATTTCATTCAGAATTGCTTCCTCTTTGGGCTTTTCTGCAAAACGCACAATGCGGTCGGTCTCGTCGCGCTTCAAAATGCCCAGGCGCGGCGCTTCAGCGCGGGTCACCGGCTGGACGGCCACGGTGATATCCGCTTTCTTTTGCCAATGACTGTTGATCATTTCACCGTAGTCCATGCGGTAGAGGTGATCACCTGCCAGGATGAGCACAAAAGGCACCCGCGCTGATTTAATCTCAACCAGCTGCTTGCGCACCGCGTCGGCTGTGCCCTGATACCAGTCGGTGGCGGTCAGGGTCTGTTCGGCAGCCCAAATCTGCACCCAACCGGTGTGAAAGACGTCAAAGTCGTAAGTCTGGGAGATGTGGCGGTGAAGCGAGACAGAATTGAACTGCGTCAGGACGGCAATCTTCACGATGCCCGAATTGATGCAGTTGCTGATGGGCAGGTCGATCAGGCGGTATTTTCCGGCAATCGGGACCGCGGGCTTGGCGCGCTCTTTGGTGAGCGGATACAGGCGCGTTCCCTGCCCGCCGCCCATGATGACGCCCATAACATTATCGAAGGTCTTCATGCCAGCCTCCCTGCTGCAGGTTCATCTGACCGCCAGATGATATCCTTTTGTTAATAGTATAACGGATGGGGAAGTTTTTTTAAAATTGGTTTTCGGCTGTGAAATCCGGGTAAAAACTCTTGGAAAACGGCTGCCATATAGGTGATTTTTCTCTTCGGTGGAGCAGCAGGTTGAGCAAACCCGCAAGATTTTCCAATTACCCTGCCAAAATTCTTCGGGGCTTATTTGGATAATCTGGCTTTTAATCCCTCTGCAGGCGCTTGGCCTGATGCCTGAGCCAGGATGCGGGCGCGGTTTCGTGCCTGCGGACCACCAGCACAGAATAGGGTGAATCTTTGACCACGGTCTCGCATACCGGTCCAAATAAAGTGCCGTCAGTTGGGTTGTCGGCCGCCCCGATGATGACAAGGTCATAATCATTGGCATGGCATTCATTGATCACTGCGTCTTCAACTGTTTTTGCGAATGACATTTGCAGGGTTGCGTCAGCAGGGATATTTCCAAGTTCAGTCATGACAATCTCCTGAAGATGCGAGATCATATCCTCGTTGGTTTCCTCATCTATTTCCTGCGGTATCACACGGATATAGTCCACGTGCGAACCTTCCTGCATGGCAATATCATTGGCCAGATGGATGGCCAGGCGGCTGTTCAGACCGCCGCCAACCGGCACCATGATGTTTTTAAAATCTTTAATGCCCTTATCGTTCAGCACACCAACGCTGACTTTGGCTTCATCCATAATCCGTTTTACTGCCCTTTTGTAAATTTCACCGCTGCTTGTCCGGCCGGGCCACTTGAGAAGTACCAGCTTGACATTGGCATCATTTTTAATTTCATTAATAACCCCATCTTCCATGGTGATATCGACTACCATTTTGGTATACATGGGCACATTGCGGTCCACCGCGTAATGGATGAACTTGTCGAGAATGTGATGGCGCTGCGCTTTTATTTTTTCAAGAAACTCGCCTGAAGCCTGCTGGTCCACCTGGGCGGTGCTGGGCAGCACCGTCAGAAGGCACATGTTTAAGATCTTTTTCAGCCTCTGCGAGCAAAGAGCCTACTTTCATCAAACCGTCCACTCCATTGGGGCTGATCAGCGGCAGAATGATGCGCCAGCGGCCGGGAGATATATCATGCTTATGGGCATCTTTCCAAACATTTATGCCATTATTGGCGAAGTAATATACAGCGAAAAGACCGATAACACCCGCAGTAAATAATATTGCATCAAGTGATGAATAAAAAAATATCAACAGGCATGTTAACGCCGCGAGTATTGGAGTTAATGGAAAAAGAGGGACTTTGAAGGGGCGTTGGATATCAGGGAATTTTTTCCGCAGCGTGATCATGGCCATGTTGGAGAAGAAGAGCACAAAGAGGTACCCGGCAGAGGTGATGTAGCTTAGAAAATCCACCACTCCGAAAACAGTTATGAGAATTGAAACCGCACCAATGAAAAGTATTGCCATGAAAGGTACACGCACATGGTTCAATCGCGAAAGCGCCAGCGGCCAAACACCATCACGGCTCAATGTAAATGATTCACGGGTGGCGCTGAGCATGGAAGAATTGATGGAGGTCAACGACCCTACCATACCCGCAAAACCAATCAAGGAAACCCCAAAACCTGGCAGGAATTTGCTGATGGTGAAACTTAAGGCTGTCTCTGACCCGGCAATTGACTGCCACGGCACCGTTCCAAGTGTTACTAGAATTGTGAGCGTATATAGCAAAGTAATTAGCCCCAGGCTGACAAGAATTGCTGTAGGGATGTTCTTGTTGGGGTTTTTGACTTCTTCTGCATCATCTGCGATTACTTCAAAGCCGATATAAATCGCATACATCAAGGCAATGGTCCGCATCAGCATAGATACGTTCTTCAAAAATCCTTCGTGTGGAAACAACCTGCCCTGGCTTAAGAAAGTTATTGGGCTGAAGCCATTGGGAGATAAAAATCCTGCAAAAATAAAGACACCGAATGAAAAAATCAGAATACCGCCCATGATGATCTGGGCATTGCCCACGCTGGAAACCCCGAGGATATTCAGGATAACAAAAAGGATGATCACCGTGATTGCGACGGGAATAATGGGGACGGAAGGGAAGAAAACACTTAATGAATAGGCAAAACCAACAGCCGACAGGGCGCAGTAAAACGTGCTTGAAATGCAGTCCATCGAACCGACCAGAAAAGAAAGCAGTCCTTTGCCCCAGGCTTCGCGCACATAGGTCATGGCCCCGCCTGTCTCGGGGTAAATGGTAGCCAGTTCGCAGTAATTTAAAGCAATGCTGAAACTCAGAAAACCGCCCAGAAGAATGGCCAAAAAGGCCGCGGGGCCGGAAATTTCAACAGCCAGGCCTGTTAGTACAAAAATGCCGGAACCAATTGCTCCGGCAGACCCCAGCATGATCACCTGAAAGAGGTTTAATTGGCGTTTAAGTGTTCGTTTTGCCATCAGATCTTGTTCTCCTCATCAATAAGGTTATGAAATCAAACACTCATTGAGGTTTACGATCAAATATACCTGTTGTTCTTTTTGCATTCTTTAATTTTTGGGTTTAATCCCTCTGCAGGCGCTTGGCCTGATGCCTGAGCCAGGATGCGGGCGCGGTTTCGTGCCTGCGCACTACCAGCACAGAATAGGGAGAATCTTTGACCACGGTCTCGCATACCTGTCCAAATAAAGTGCCGTCAGTTGGGTTGTCGGCCGCCCCAATGATGACAAGGTCATAATCATTAGCGTGACATTCCTTGATCACCGCGTCCTCGACTGTTTTCGCAAACGACATCTGCAGGGTCGCGTCCGCTGGGATATTGCCTAGTTCAGTCATGACAATCTCCTGAAGATGCGAGATCATATCTTCGTTGGTTTCTGCATCCACTTCCTGCGGCATCACGCGGATATAGTCCACATGCGCGCCTTCCTGCATGGCAATATCATTGGCCAGATGGATAGCCAGGCGGCTGTTCAGCCCGCCGCCAACCGGGACCATGATGTTGCGGAAGTCTTTTATACCTTTATCATTCAGCACACCAACGCTGACCTTGGCTTCATCCACCACGCGTTTAAGGGCCTTGCGGTAAGTTTCGCCGCTGCTTGTCTGACCGGGCCATTTCATCAGCACTAGTTTGACATTGGCATCATTTTTAATTTCATTAATGACCCCGTCCGCCATGGTTACATCCGCGACCATTTTGGTATACATGGGCACATTGCGGTCCACCGCGTAATGGATGAACTTGTCGAGAATGTGATGGCGCTGCGCTTTTATTTTTTCAAGAAACTCGCCTGAAGCCTGCTGGTCCACCTGGGCGGTGCTGGGCAGCACCGTCAGAAGGCACATGTTTAAATCTTTTTCAGCTTCCGCGAGCAGAGAGCCCACTTTCATCAAGCCATCAGCGCCGTTAGGGCTGATCAGCGGCAGGATGATGCGCCAGCGGCCGGGAGCGATGTCGCGTTTGTGGGCATCGTTCCATAACTGAACACCCAGTTTTCCGTAATAATAGACAGTAAATAAAGCAACGATCGCGGCTGTGAATATAATGGCGTCAAGGTCCGAGTAGAAGATGACGATCAAACATGTTAGGGATGCCAAAATGGGGGTCAAAGGAAAAAAGGGCGCCTTGAACGGGCGGTGGATATTGGGATACTTTTTATGCAGCGTGATCATGGCCATGTTGGAGAAGAAGAGCACAAAGAGGTATCCGGCAGAGGTGATGTAGCTCAGGAAATCCACCACACCAAAAATAGTAATCAGAATTGATACTACGCCGATGAAAATAATGGCCATGAAAGGCACACGCACACGGTTCAAACGCGAGAGCGCCAGCGGCCAATTGCCGTCACGGCTGAGCGTGAAGGATTCGCGGGTGGCGCTGAGCATGGATGAGTTGATGGAAGTCAGGGCGCCGACCATACCCGCCATGGCGATGATAGTCACACCGACGCCCGGCATAAACACCTTGGCGGCATCCGACAGGGCTGTGGGTGAACCCGCCACTTCCTGCCAGGGCAGTGTTCCAAGCGTGACAACCACGGTCAGCGAATAAATCAGCGTGATCAGAACCAGGCTGACCAGAATGGCAATTGGGATATTCTTGTTGGGATTTTTGACTTCTTCAGCATCATCCGCAATGACCTCAAAGCCGACATAAGCCGCGTAAATAAGAGCGATGGTTTTCATCAATGTGCTCATATTCTTTATAAACCCAGGGGTCGGGAAGACACGCCCTTCAGGGAAGAGCGTTGCCAGGCTGAATCCATCGGGTGAAATAAAACCGGCAGTGATGAAAACCGCGAAGGCAAACAATAATCCAATGCCCATCACAACCTGGGCATTACCCACGTTGGAAACGCCGAGGATGTTGAGGATCACAAAAATAATGATTACCGCAATCGCCACGGGGATAATCGGGATCGCCGGGAAAAAGACGCTCAGTGAATAGGCGAAACCTACCGCGGAGAGTGCGGTATAAAAAGTGCTTGAAATGCTGTCCATAGAACCGATCAGGAAAGACAGCAATCCCTTGCCCCAGGCTTCGCGCACATAGGTCATGGCGCCGCCTGTCTCGGGGTAAACAGTAGCCAGTTCGCTGTAGTTCAGCGCGATGCTGAGGCTCAGAAAACCGCCCAATAAAATTGCCAGAAAAGTAGCCGGCCCAGCCACTTCGGCCGCCAGACCCGTCAAAACAAAAATACCGGAACCCAGGGTTCCGGCAGTGCCCAGCATAATGACCTGGAAGAGGCTTAATTGGCGTTTAAGGGTTCGTTTTGCCATTTTCATTACCTTTAATTGATCACTTCTTTAAAGATTTTTGGTTTAAATAAAACATCAGTGTCTGGACCAGCCAGCCCACTGATTCAATATGCTCCATTGAAATGGATTAATGGTTACCGTAATATTCCTGCGCTTTTATCAAACTAAGCAAGAATGTTACACCCATCAAGCGAATATTACAATACGCTGATTTAATTAAAAAGAGCCCGGTTTTACCGGGCTCTGAGTATGGCGAATATTTACGGACAGTAATTAAGCGTAATATCCTTGAATACCTCGGTGCGCGCCAGATTATTGCGCTGTTTGTCAGTGGCAACCAGCTGGTAATTCATGACGGCAAATTCGTAGGCGTTGTAATTGGTGATCTTGTTGGACGCCAAAGTGATGCTGTAAGTACCATCGCTCTTTTTGGACATCGCATGCCCGGCATCCCACTTGGTGGTGCCTGCGCCTTCATTATCATAGAAGCGCGTAAACATCACCACGCTGAAAACCTCTTCCGGTTTGGCGACCTTGGCGGAGATGGTTATCTCCCTGCTGCCGCAGCTTCCGCCGCCGTAATAGAATTTGTCTTTATCGTGCTGAACATCATATATGGCCACCTTATCCGGGGTGGCAGTTGGCTCAGGAGCTTTGGTCGGTTCAGGGGTGTTGGTCGCCTGCTGAATCTGCTGGGTCGGCTGGGGCTGCTGCGTCGGCTGGGCCGGCTGCTGGGCGCCTTCAATAATAACCGTGGAGACTGCAAAATTACTCCACACGTTATTTTTGTTCTGTGCGCGCACCTCCAGGGTATGATTTCCCGGGGTGGTCGGATTCCACATGTAGCGCAGCGCAACCACTTTCTGATTGGCGTCCGGGCTGGCAATGGAGCTGACTACAGTGCCATCAATGCTCAGTTCGACCAGGCTTACGCCTTCAGTGCTGGTGGCATGATAGGCAACATCCACCGGGCCCATCTGCAGGACGGCGCCGTTGGATGGCGCATCCAACCCGGCTTCCACCGGCAGGCTCTGCGGCTGGGATGTTGGCGGTTCTTTTATGCTGTCATCCCCATCGCCCCCGCCCAGGTCAAAGGTTAACCCCGCAAAATCGCAGGCAACAACTGTCAATATAAGGAAAAAGGTGCCAAGAATTAGAGCTGCTCGTTTCATTTTTACCTCGCTTGCCCAATTTTTTCAGGCTCATGTAACTATGATTATAGCAATTTGCATTTAAAAAACAACAGAATTTTAAGATTGATCTGCATTGTCAAAGGAGATCATCTCAAACCAGTAAGCCAGATACTTCCATTTACCCCAATCATCATAAAGAGATATGGCTTCAGATAAATCAAAGGGATTGCCTTTAAAATATTTTTGCGACATAAACTGGCGGAAAACAGTATCCACCGGAATGTGGTCATACCTGCCCAGCAGCATTAGCGTCGAAGCCGCGGCATAACTGCCAATGCCTTTGATGGCAAGGAGCTTTTTCCGCACCACCTCGGTGGGGATATCCTCAGTTTGTAAATCAGACGGAAGCAGTGAGCCTTCAGCGAATTGCCGAGCAAGAAGGTGGATGTACTCAGCCCTGTACCCCAGCCTCACTTGTTGCTGGAATTCATTAAATGGAATACTGGCAATCGCGGCATGTGATGGAAAGGTTTTTTGTTCAGGCGATCCATCCATGGGCCGGCCGAACGCGTCTACCAGCTCCCTGATCATCCGTTTTGTGCCGCCCCATTGGATATTGGTGGTGCAGATCACTTTTACCAGGTCTTCAAACAGGTTTGGCGAGCGCAGCAGGCGGCCAATGCCCTGGCTGACACCCCCCCAGCTGCCGCCTTTTTTTTCGCAGAGATCATAAAAACCTGAAAAATCTTCATCCAGCCTGAGCATATGGCTTACCCTGGCAGTTAAATACTCTTTATCGCGGCTATCCAATTTATGCGAAGCGATTACGGTAATAATTACTTCTTGATCCACACCCGCGGTTTCCACCGAAACAGTCATAAATATAACCTTACCTGAGGGCAGCTCTTCAACACGCGAAAAGGATGGAATGACAGGGTTATAGGTATTGGGCAGCAGGTCCACCCAGCCGTGCGAATTCAGGACACTGTGAAAATTGAAGGGGAAGCTTATGGGAATTCTTAATATTTCGTTTTTCATTGATGGCGCGGATTAATTTTAAGGCTCTCCTTCAGCCAGCTTTGGCCTAATCCTGAATATTTCTTATATACGCTTTAAATTTTTCCAGTGCTTCCGGCATATTCTCTCTGCCAAAGCCCAGCCTGAAGTGTTTGTCGCCGTAATCATAAACTGTTGAGGGCAGAAGCATTATGTTGGCTTCTCGAACAACCTTCTGGCAAAAATCCGGGGAGTTTACCGGCCCTTTTAGTTTTGGAAAACCAATTGTTCCCGCTTTTGGCCTTGTCCATTCAAACTGATCCTTAAATTCCTCAAAGAAGGAATCCAGCAATGCCAGGTTTCTTTTAATCCTGGTCAAATGCCTGTCGATTATTTTCTCCCTGGCTCTCAGGGCAATAACGGATAATATCTCGCTCGGCGCGCTGCTGCAGATGGTCGTATAGTCTTTGAAAGCCGCCATTTTTGTGTATAGATTTTTATCCTTAGTTGCAACCCATCCAATCCTTGCACCAGCCATGCCGAATGTTTTTGACATACCAAATAACGAAATCGCTTTATCATAAACCTCACAGGCCGAAGGCAGCCTGTCATCCTGGTCATATTCCAACAGGCGGTACATCTCGTCAGAAAACAGGTAGAGATTGTTGTTTCTTGCTGAATCAACAATCTTTTTATAATCATCCCTGGGCGGTAAATATCCGGTGGGATTATGGGGAAAATTGACAATAACGAGTTTCGTGGTCGGCTTGATGTTTTTTTTAAGAAAATCCGGGTCAAATCTCCAGCCGTTTTCCTCTTCCGGCTCCCATTTGGTAATTTCGCATCCTAAACCCTGCGCAATTTCATACAGCGACTGATATCCCGGGAAAGTACAAATAACATGATCGCCCTTCTGCAGAATGCAATTTAAAGCGATAAAAATGCCTTCTTCGGGGGCAATTACCAGACAATCATCAGCAGATATTCCCTGATATAAATTTGAAATTTCTTTTCGTAATAATGGGTGTCCAAGAGAATCTGTGTAACCAAGCCTCAGGTCTTCCCAAATTTGACGCGTTTCAGTATCAGCCATTCCCAGAAGTTCGCTCTGCAAAACCCCGTCGCAATCCGAGCTTGAAAGAAGATACTGGGCGGAAAATTCGTATTTTGCGAAATACCGCTCCAATTTAAAAGGATTTAGATTCATGATTGTTAATCATAACCTAAGGTTATCGATATTACCCAGCCGCGGGAAATCAGGACACTGTGAAAATTATAGGAGACCCTTAAAGAAACTTACACAATATCTTGTCTCATTGATGCTTCAGATTAAATTAAAGGCTCCTCGTCGAGGACTCGAACCTCGAACCTAGCGGTTAACAGCCGCCCGCTCTGCCAATTGAGCTAACGAGGAAAGCCCGATTATTATAGAAGCGCTCAAGGCGCTTGTCAAGTAAGGAAGAACGGCTTAATATGACATATTTCATCTGAAATTTCGCCATTAAATTGTTGACAAGAATGGCATTTGTGTGCTATTCTTTCATCCAGTTTTGCAAAACAAGTTTTGAAAGGAACAGAAAGATGGCACATGTAATCTCTGATGAATGCATTGTTTGCGGATCCTGCGAAGTGGAATGCCCTGAAGGCGCCATTGCGATGGGAGACGAGCACTACGAAATTGATCCCGCGAAATGCACCGACCAGGCGAAATGCGTTGAAGTCTGCCCGGTTGACGCGATCTCAAAAGCGGCATAGTAATCACCTTGAACAATAAAAAAATGAGCCCAAAAAGGCTCGTTTTTTTATTAAAACATTTATTCAATCTATAATAGGGTTATCTTGCTTTACCTGATCAAATGAAAAAATTCATAACTGTCGCGGGCAATATTGGCGTTGGGAAATCCTCACTGGTGCGCCGGTTAAGCCACAGGCTTAGCTATCAGCCTTTTTTTGAGCCGGAATCCAACAACCCCTATCTGGCAGATTTCTACCAGGATATGAATGCCTGGAGCTTCCATTCCCAGATATTTTTCCTTGGCCACCGACTGCGCGTCTACCGCGACCTGACAGACTGCCCGGATTCTGTAATTTTGGACCGCAGCCTGTATGAAGACGCTGAAATCTTTGCCCATAACCTTTTTTTGAATGGTCATCTGACGCGCAGAGATTACGACACCTATGAAGCACTCTACCAGTCGCTGCTTGCGTTTCTGCCAGCTCCGGACCTTGTGATTTATCTGCGTGCATCCGTTTCCACCCTGGTAGAAAGAATTCAGCAGCGCGACAGGGATTATGAGCGTACCATTGACGCTGTCTACCTGGAGCAGCTAAATAACGCCTATGATGCCTGGATATCGGGTTTTTCTTTATGCCCGGTTTTAACAATCCCGGCGGATAACCTGGATTTTGTTTCCCACTCCAACCATCTTGAACTAATCCTGAACAAGGTGCAGGAAAAGATCGCCGGCAAGGATGAAGTTATTTTTCTTCCGGGAGAATATACTTCCTAATCCTCTTGCGGAATTTCAGGAGCGGCTTCAGCCGGTGTTTCAGGCGGGGTGGCAGCAGCACCGGGGAAGCGCGGTTCTACAACAAATTTGATCGCGGTTCGCACCTTGCTGTCAATTTCAACATTGACAAACTCGGGTTTGAATATCACCTCAATCCCATCCTGCTCCAGGAAGTTTTTAGCCAAAACCAGTGCCTTAACAGCCTGATTGACCGCACCTGCGCCTATCGCCTGCACCTCAGCATACATATGCTCACGGATGACCCCAGCGATGGCTCCCGCTACTCCTGCAGTGCGAGAAACGGCTTTAACTTTGATCACGTCCATTGTTTCCCTCCTTCCAATGTTACCTATTAACGCCTAATTTTCGGGAGCATGCAATAATTATTAATAACATTGTACAAGAAATCAAAGTGAGATACAAGCATATCTTATTCACAATAATATATTGATTAATGGTTATCGTATTAACAGTAGAGGCTGTGAATATGTGGATAATAAAAAAAATACTGATTTAACCGCTGCTTATAAATTCTGATTGGCAGTAATTGCCGCATATGGGGGTATTTTCAGGAATATTTATACAAATTCCCCGGTTGATAACCTGTTGATAATTTATAAACTGGATCAAAATCATTTGTTTCCATATTTTCATATTGGGGAATGCGGATAAATAGAAAAAATTTTCCAGTTTATCCACACAAATAGGGATTTATCCACAGGTTTTGGTCAGTTATCCACAGATATTATCCACAGAAATTGTGGATAACTATATACCGTTTTGCTGAGACCAGCGGTCGATTGATTCCTCAACCACATCCAGGTAAGCATCCATATCTTTTATATGACCTTCAAATTGGTCGCTGCTGAGTGAAAGCATACGGCAAAAATCGGAATACGATTCAGCCTGATTTCCATCCGGGTACAGCAGACAAGAAATCTCAGTCCAGGTCCAAAGGAGGATCCACAGGGCAGCCTGCTGGTTTGTTTCTTTTAACCCTTCAATGGCTTTTTCGTAATAAGCCATGCGCCCATTGCTGTACTTAATAGGTAAATCCTTGTGCTTCTGGAGCTCGTTAAAATCGGCGCGCCAGCCGGCGAGCCAGGCTTCCCAGTTTGGCTCAATTGGCTCTGCGGGCACAATCAGGTCAACCAGCCCTCCCGAAAGACCAGGCATAGAGAGTCTTCGAGTGCGGTCGGGAAAATCTATAAAAAAACGCCGGTCTGTGAGGGGAACGCTGGTCAGGCAGGCAATGGCATTGGCCGCAGATTTCATCGCTTTAAGATAAACATGCAGAGTAGCCGGGTTGAATCCCTTGGAACTGGCCTGCAGGCTCAGCCACCTGGCTCGGGCATGTTCGGCAAAGGGTTTAACCCGCTCGATAACATTGGCTGGCTGAAAGAAATGCGCGAACACAGCCGCCTGGGTGTACTCAAACCAGTGTTCGGATTCATATATGGCAATCGGGGAGTGGCAAAGGAACGAGCCAATCCAGGGGTCAGTGCGCAGATTGCGCGGCTGGCTGAATGTGGATTGGTGCAGATGGGAAATATCCAGATGATATTCGTCTGTTATCGGAACAATCTCCCGCTTTACAGGCGCATCCACAGAATGAATGTAAACCAGGTCTATATCGGTTGAACCGCCGATCAATGGTTCTGGATACACCAGCGACCCGGTGATATAAACGCAGAGAAGATCATGGCTGCCAAAAGTTGCCTTTTTAACTGTCTCTTTGGCGGTATTTATCAGCAAATCGCGGGTAATTCTCATAATGTTTTTATGCCTTAATCATACATGATTGATTGAATTATTAGACAGCATTATCCGCAATTGGCAGTTCGATCTGGAAGGGGGGCAGGCGCAGCATCTGACGGATGCGGTTGTCTAACAGCGCCAGATCTTCATTTTTATGGACAAAATCCAATTCGTTGGAATCAATTACCAGCACCGGGCTGGACTTGTTGGCATGGAGGAAGAAATCATCATAAGCAGAATTCAAGGCGTGAATATAATCCCGTTCCATCGACCTTTCATAAGACCGGTCGCGCAAGGTAATACGATGCATCAGCGTTTCGGTAGTCGCGCGCAAATAAACCACCAAATCAGGCGCGGGGATCTTTTCGGCCAGGGCTTCGTGAAGCTTGAAGTACATTTCCAATTCATCACCTGCCAGATTGATGCGCGCAAATAACGCGTCTTTATCGAAGGTGTAATCGCTGATGAGCGGCTTATTCCCTGAAATCATATCCGGCACGCTGCGGCGCTGCTGGTGGTAGCGGCTGAGCAGGAAGAACATCTGTGTCTGAAAGGCGTAACGGGAGCGGTCCTGGTAAAAACTGGAAAGAAAGGGATTCTCTTCAAAAACCTCAAGAAGCAAGCTGGAATCGAAAGAAGGCTGCAGCAGCCTGGCCAAACTTGTTTTTCCAACTCCAATCACCCCTTCGATCGCAATGTACATTTACCCTCCAGGAAAGAAAAGTATTGACTTTAAGAAAATCTTCTCTAAACTATTAATATATCACACCAAAACTTAATTTGAATCTGGAGGGAAACATGCCTAATCTGAATCGCGTACAAATCATTGGAAGGCTGGGAAAAGACCCAGAAGCACGCACAACCAAGAACGGTTCAGCGGTTGTGAGTTTTCCGGTAGCGG
Organism: uncultured Chloroflexia bacterium; assembly: GCA_963723145.1. Lineage (GTDB taxonomy): Bacteria > Chloroflexota > Anaerolineae > Anaerolineales > Anaerolineaceae > Pelolinea. The sequence goes on along the minus strand of CAVRPM010000008.1, from coordinate 478,161 downwards.
TTGACCGCCTGTGGAGAAACCGTGACGGAGAATCTCGCAAGGAAACTGACTGGTTCACAGTGGAAGCCTGGGGAAAATTAGGTCAAATCTGCCAGAAATTCCTGGGGAAGGGACGGCTGGTTTTTATTGAAGGACGCCTGCAAACCCAGCGATGGGAGAATGAGGGGGAGGTCCGTTACTTTACCAAAGTGGTCGCCAGCAGCATGCAGATGCTTGACCGGCCGAAAGAAGTTGAAGACCACGAAGCTGAAATCCCGCACGAGGAAGCGCTGGACGAAGCAGAAGAAGAATAAAAAAATGGCTTATTAAAACAGCCTGCCAATTGGCAGGCTGTTTTGTTTTTCAGAGAATCAGGCCAATTCTTCGAGCTGCCTGACCAAACCGTCTACTACGTCGAAACCGCCCTGCCAGAATGATGACTGGCGGATATCAACACCGGCGTCTGATAGTACTTTCGCAGGCGCGTCTGATCCGCCTGCGGTAAGCAGTTGAATATAGCGGGGTTTAAATGCATCGCCTTCTTCCTTAAACTGCTTGTAAAGCGCAAGCACCAGCAGCTGGCCAAAAGCATAAGCGTACACATAAAACGGAACATGATAGATATGCGGAATTGAAACCCATTCCCATTTAAACTCTTCGGCGATATCTACGCTATCACCAAATTGAGTTTGCAGGTTTTTAAAATAAGCATCTGACAGATCGTCAACCGATGAGCCATTTTGGATCATTTCATGCGCTTGTTTTTCAAACAATGCAAAGAATGACTGGCGCATGATGGTGGCGTAGGAATCATCCACCTGGCGGAAGAGCAGGTCTCGGCGCACATTCTCATCACGCTCTTCCTCCAGCAAACGGTCCACCAGCATCATTTCACCAAAGGTTGAGGCGGTTTCTGCCAGAGGCAGGCAGGCGTTCTGCGTGAAAATGCTGTGCTGACTTGCCAGCAGGGAGTGGATGGCGTGACCCAGTTCGTGCGCCATGGTAGCCACATCATCAGAATGCCCCTGGTAGTTCAGCAGCACCCAGGGGGTCAGTTCGGGGTTGACTGTTGCGCAAAACGCTCCCGAGCGCTTTCCTTTGCGTACTTCGCTGTCAATATGGTTCTCGTTGATCACTTTTAAAGCCATCTGTGCAAAGCGCGGGTCAAACTGGTTAAATGAATCCAGAATCAATTCAGACGCAATGTTAAATGGATATTCTTTTGTTGACTGCCGTAAGCGGTGCGTAAATATCATAGCGGCGCAGTTTTTCCATTTTCAGCATTTTTGCTTTAAGTTTTAAAGAAACGCTGGAAAATTCCCGCATTCTGCTGGCTGACATTCAGCAGCATATCCACAACCTCATCAGGGATATCGTTATGCAGGTTGCGGGCAGAAATGGGCGTTTTATAACCGCGCAGGTTCAGCAGCTCATTACGCCAGTCACGTGCCAGGGTCTGGTACATCTGCCCGAGAATGGGGCCATCACTGCCGTACACGCGGTAAAGCTCCTGATAGGCTTGCGCACGCAGGTTTGCGTCTGGCATGCGAACATAGGTCATCAGCTCACCGCGGGTCATTTCTTTTTCTTTTCCATCCAGAGAAAGATGGAACATGTAACGGTTTGTAAACGCATCATACAGCATGGTCAGAGCCCGGCTGCCGGTGACATCCTTGATGTTGATGATCTTTTCTTCCGCTTCGCTGAGGGTATAGGGCTTGAAATGGCGCATCTCCTCCAGCCAGTAGCGGTAATCACCGGTATCTTTCATCAGGCGCGATATGTTCTTTTCATCCAGCGCTTTCCACCACAGGCTGAAAAACAGAACACGGTTGGAAAGTTCAGCAGACAATTGCTCCATACGGGCGACCAAAGACTGCGAGGCCTGGTTTTGGGTATCTTCGGCAAACCACAGCTCCGCAAACCCGCCAAGGCGCTGGATCTGTTTTGTGACCTCTTCGAGGTCTTGGATAACGCGCATAAAATCAAAATTGGATATTTCATCTTTCAAAATATTGCGGTATTTTTCAAAAGCCAAAACCCTGGTTTCCAGATCTTTAATGGCAGCTTGCATCTCCACGGAATCACCCGACGGGTAGAGGTCCGCCAGACTCCAACGGGATTGTTCAAGTTTTTTCTTCTGATCACTCATGAGACACCTTCTTTATGGTTGGTACAAGTTGGATATAACCAGCCTGCGATTAAATAATGTTGATTATTGTGAGGCCAATGCGCGAATTATACGACTGGTGTTATTAAGAGACCCCTTTAATTCTGCCAGCATTTTACCGTGTAAAACCGGGTTGGCTGCAAGGATATCGTAAGGCGGTTTCATGTAATCGGGTTCGCCATTGATACGCGTGACAAGGCCGCCCGCTTCTTCGATAATCAGTGTACCAGCGGCAATATCCCAGGCGCTCACCCCTGCTTCCCAATAGCCGTCCAACCTGCCCATGGCAACATATGCCTGGTCCAGAACAGCCGACCCCAGCCGGCGGACCGTGTGCGCTTTTCTAACCATCCTAATAAAATTATCCACGTTGTTATTTTCCTGCTCCATATCATACGGAAAGCCAGTTACGAGCATGCTGGCAAGCAGTTCGGAGGTATCCGCGACGTGAATTGGGCAGCCATTAAGAAAAGCGCCTTTTCCTTTTTCCGCATGAAAGCACTCATCCCGCAGCGGATCATACACAGCCGCCAAATTCATTTTGCCCTGAAATGCGTAAGCGATGGATACACAAAATATGGGCAGTCCGCGTGAATAGTTGGATGTGCCGTCCACCGGGTCAATGAACCAGCGGTGTTCCAGGCTGCCCTGGGTCATACCGCTTTCTTCAGCGACAATAGTGTGGTCTGGAAAGGCGGACAAAATGCGGCTGACAAGCAGTTCTTCCGCTTTGTGGTCAATCTCGGTCACCAGGTCAATAGGTCCTTTATACTGCACCTGGTGTTCTTTGCCGTAACCCTCATTAAGGATTTCTCCGGCTTGTTTGGCAAGGTCAATAATATACTCTAAATTGGGCTGCATGAGGTGTGTTTAATCTCCTTGTAAAAATGCTATGACTGACCGCGCATTTCGGCAGCCAACTCTTCAAAATAATTATTCAGAAAATTCTGGCGATCTTTCGCGATTTACCGCGCTGTTGATGTGTGCAGAATGGAAGATATTTTTTTCAGTTTAAACAGGTATTCATGATAGGCACTGTGAGGTTCCCGGTCCTCTTTTTCCCAGTTCTTCAAAAAGGATTGGGAAGGCTCATAAAAAGCGGGCACTTTGACCTGAAAGGCGTAAGCGAGCGCGCGCACCACCCCGATCGCGCCAATAACATCCAGTTTATCGGCGTCAAAAAGCACTTTGGCCTCAAGGGACTGCGGGATATCATCCTTGCGGAAGCGATGCGCGATAATGCATGCCTGCACAGCACAGATGCGGTTTTCCCCCCAGCCCATTTCTGCCAGCAACTTGCCGGCAAATTCCGCGGAGCGCAAGTGATGGTCATTGCGCGTGCCTCCGCCGGGGTGGCTGCCCTGAGCGTCATGCAGCAAGGCGGCAGTGAGCAGGATTTCCAAATCTGCGCCCTCCGCAAGGCCGATCGTTTCACACAGCCTGTAAACACGTTCAATATGTCCGAAGCCGTGAACTTCGTCATCAGCAGAATACCATTGGCGGGCGTCATTCAAGGTCAGCATAGCTCGGATTGAGAAAAAACTTTCCCTTTCTTAATGACTTTGCTCACCAAATTGCCTCCGAATTGATAAGCCAGGTGCCTGTAATCAGCGACTGAAAGCACCAGAATATCCGCCTGTTTACCTGGATGGATAGAACCCAGGTGATCCGCCTGCCGGATTGCTGCCGCAGCATTAATGGTGGCGGCAGCCACAGCCTGCGCAGGCGTGAGGCGCATATAACGGCAGGCCAACGCAATGACAAACTGCATATTGCCGCACCAGGCGGTACCGGGATTAAAGTCCGAGGCCAAGGCCAGAAGCCCGTTGGCCGTGATAATCTCTTTTGCCGGCGTGTATTCCTTTTCAGCCAACCCAAAGGGGGTGCAGGGCAGTGACACCGCCGCGGTCTGGCTGGCTGCCAGCGTATGGATATCCTCCGCGGAAGTTTTGACCAGATGATCAGCTGAGGCAGCACCAAGCTCAGCAGCCAGCGCAGCGCCGCCCAGGTTCTCAAATTCGTCCGCGTGTATCTTGAGCGGAAAACCCAAACCCTTGGCGGTTTCGAGGATGAGCCGGGATTGGATCAAGCTGAAAGCACCTTTTTCACAGAATACATCCACAAAAGGAAGCGGCCTTCTTTTAGCGTTAGCATCCCACCACGTTTTTATCTCCGGCAGCATTTTTTCACAGATAAGCGCCACATAATCATCAACATGACCAAGATATTCTTTGGGAACAGCGTGCGCGCCCAAAAAGGTCGGGATGAGTTCAAGCGGACCTTCCTGATCGAGTTTGAGCAGCACTTCTAGCTGCTTAATTTCGCTTTCCAATTCAAGCCCGTAACCGCTCTTGGCTTCAGCAGTTGTTGTACCCAGAATAAAAATGGACTTGGCATGCTGGCGTGTCTGGGATAACAGGCTGTTAAAACTGGCAGAGCGGGTGGTGTTGACGGTGGACTGTATGCCCCCGCCGGCAGCCATGATCTCCATGTAACTCCTGCCCTGAAGGCGCATTTCGAATTCCGCAGCACGGTCGCCTGCCCATACCAGATGGGTATGCGGGTCAACAAAGCCGGGCATAAGGACGCAGCCGCTGGCATCCAGCCGTTCTTCATTGGAAAAGCGCGCCAACAAGTCGGCAGATGTGCCTGTTTCAAGAATGGTTGAGCCATTTGTCAAAATGGCTCCATTGGGAATAATCCCCAATTCCCCCAGCCGGCTCCCGCGCTGGGGATCCTTTGTTAATGTCAGCAATTGAGATGCAGAATGGATGAGCATTAGATTTATCTGTCCCTGAAATATTGAGCAATTATACAAGACATCGGCAAAAGGTCAGGCTAGCTGCCATTATAGTAAAATCACGCCATCACCATAAAATCAGGTGGACTCATGCGGTTTGTAAAAACAGAAAAAATATTAATTATCCTCTTCTTCACGGCAACCTGGGCGGTGCTGGCCATGAACGCGGGCGGGCCGATCTATTCGGATGAATTTTTGTATATAGACGCAGGCCTGCGTAATTTTGCCGAACCCAGTTACGGCAACCGATACTTTCATATTTACCTGCAAAAACTTTTCATGTCGCTGGCGCCTACTCCACTCCAGGGAGTGAGGATCTTTTGGGGCTTTCTAATTGCCCTAACTGCGGTGCTTATCTACATTAATTCGCGCACTTTTTTCAGGAAAAGCACACCCCTGCATGGGCTGCTGGCGCTGGCATTCTTCTTCTCCTTCCCATTAATTACTGAATACTCCGGAGAACCCGCGGTGGACATCACCGCAATGGCAATGGTCACCCTTTATATCAGCGTCTATCTCTACGCATTGCGCAACCCCAGCAGGAAACCAACCGCGGCTATTGTTCTGGGTGCGCTGGCTTTTATCGCCTTCAAGACCAAGGAAACCACCATTTTTGTGAATTTTCTGCTGATTGGTTTTATCCTGGATGAGCAGGGTCATTGGAACTGGAGTGCGTTTAAAGATTTGGTCAAGTCAGTGCTTATCGGATTGGCAGCCGGAATTGGAATATTCATCGTACTGGATGGAGTGATCCTGGGCAAACCTTTTTTTGCAATCAGCCCGGCAACCTTTGCCGCGATTTTAAAAACTACAATTTCGAACCGGGTTTCTTTTTCGGTCCCACCAGCTGGTACCGGGAGTATTTTCTGGATGACATCCTGCTGCCATTTTTGCTGTTCATTATCAGCGGAATCAAACTTGGAGCCAGGACGGATACCCGACGCAGGCTGCTGTGGATTTATCCCTTGATTCTTGCGGTTTTTGTCACATGGAATATGCTCAAGGTAACTTTTGGTTTTATTGAGCGTTTTTATTTTCCCGCACTTCCGGTAATTGCTATCCTTGCCCCGCAGTTCCTGCAAATAACTTGGCCGGATACGCGCAAAAAGTGGCTGATCTACGGGGTTCTGCTTGCCGCGGCGGCAGCGCTTATCCTTATACTTCGGTCAGCCATGATGACTTATTCCGCTTCATTTTATTTTGATTTTTCCCGCTTCCTGGATAGCATCTATTACCCCATCCTGCTTTCAATTCTGCTTGCGGTTATCATTTGGACGAGAAGATACCACTGGGCTGGCAGTGTTATTCCGCTGTTTTGCGTCGCTGCCATGCTGCTCTCACCAGTGCTTTATACCTATAAATATTTTTTCCTTTATCCCAAGGTACAGGAACGGTATGACCAGCTGCTTTACCCTTTTGAAAACTTCAAGAAAGATTAAAGTTTGATAATTCGGACAAAATTCTCATTTCTGCCGACCTTGACCGCAGCCTGTCTATGTTAAGTGATGATCCGAATGATATTACAGGAATGGCCAACTTTTTCTTTGACCGGCGAATTTCCAGGGAGAATGTGGTCATCGGATATTCCAGACCTGGCATGAAAACCGCGCTAACCAAACGAAACCTGGATTACGCACTGCTTTCAAACGGGGATTGGAAAGAGCTATCAACCCAGACCGAAATTAAATCAAAATACAAGGCGATATCCGCCCCCAACGGGCAGATTGTTTTGCTGACACCCCAATAAAAAAGCCCCATAAGGGGCCAATGAATAATTAAAAAAAATCGCTAACCAACTGGCACGACATTTTCGTGCGCGAAAGTAGCCGCTGAAAGTTTATCGTGCATCATTTTGCGTGTTTCGCACCACACTTCATGCAAAGAGCAACTCCCTTCAAAGGGGCATATATGAAGGTTTCCTGTACATTCATTCAGAAGGATTGGCCCGTCAATCGCTTCAATAACATCTAAAATGGACACCTGTTCAGGAGGCCGGGCAAGCATCACCCCGCCGCGCGCACCGCGCGCTGTCTGTATTAATCCTGCAATGGATAATTGTGAGACGATCTTGGCCAGAAAAGAAGGGGGAATATGCTGCATTTCAGCAATATCTTTAGTCGATGCTTTGCTGCCATCATCTATCCTGGCCAGATAAAGCACTGCCCGTAGGGCATAGTCAGCTTGTTTGGTGATCTGCATAAAATTATTCCTCTCTGGATAAAAAACCTACAAATAGTCCTAATATAAGTTTATATAAGAAAACCTATTCTGGCAAGTTCCAGTTGTATAATGGCCTCATGCCAACTTTCAATTTTAAAGTCCCGATACAAGTAAGGTATGCTGACATAGACCCTCAATGGCACGTGAACAATTCCCGCTTTCTCACCTTTATGGAGCAGGCGCGACTTGAATACCTTCTGCACCTGGGTCTGTTTGACGGCAAGACATTCATGGATCTGCGGATGATCATCGCGGATGTGCATGTGGCTTTCAAAGCCCCAATCACCTTAAGGCAAAAAATAAGCGTGAGCACCCGCACAATGAAGATCGGCAATAAAAGCATCACATTTGAATATGTAATTGAAGATTCGGAAACAGGTGAGGTGTGCGGAACCGGCGAGGTGGTGGGTGTATGCTATAACTACCCCACTCATGAAACTGTGCCAGTCCCGGAAGAATGGCGGAAAAAGATATCCGAATTTGAAGGGCTGACTTATTAATTAAACTATAGAATTCCCCCAAAAATAATTTACATTAATGCTCTAAGAGCACATTTCATGTGAGGTTAACACAACAACATATGCACATGAAGTCAGACTCTTCGTTTAGTTTTTAGTGACAGAACCCCTTTAGGGAAAATATTTACCCCTTGGGTATCCTAAAAAGAGACTACGCACCGAATGCCGCCCGCTGCGTTCAGAGTGCCTGAGTTTTTATGAGCCAGTGCTTGATGCAATAATGATCATCTTGCTTTCAAACGTTTATCTGCTTCTGCCAAAACACGCTCCCAGTCCTTGAGGAACATTTCCCGGAACATAACCACCGGGCCGAACTCCTCATACTCGTGGGCATGAATCGCCCCTTCTTCATATCCCCGGCGGTAATCGGGCAGCTTTTCCAGCAATTCTTCGGTCACATAATCCGGCACTGGATTGAGCAGGCGCTCTATAACTGGCGGGTTTTCTTCAATCAGCCTGTCAGCGGTTCCTTTCCAATTTATGGTCACTACCACGTCCCCGCCCACCATCTCGGTAAAGTGCTGGGTGCCGCGCGCGCCGCCGCCGATGAAGGTCACTGGATAACCCCGATCTACATAGATCTGGTAGAGCTTTCGGGCTATTGAAAGCCCGGCCTGGTAAAGGATATCCGGAGAAATATCAATATGCTCTCTCTCAGCGTACTCTGAAAGGTAAGCATCATAAATACCGGTGATGTGTGAAATGTAAAACTTGGGATGCTTGCCGCTTGCCTTGCTGACCTTCTCATACAGTTCACACAAGTCCAGCGCCTGCTGAATGGCAAATACTTCGGTGGCGTTGATAGGAATATCCTCCGCAACCAGGGTTTCCATGGCTATCAGCCCTGCTTCGGTTGTGGGGATTTTGCAGCAGATGTTTTCACCGACAGAGCGGTTCTTGCGCGCCTCACGGATAATGACCTGCGGATCATCTTCATTCACCGGATCACCCTGAATGCTCACATAACCATGTTCGCGCGGGTGCCGGCTGTAAAGGGGAATAAACTTTTCTGCGATAACAGCCACCAGCCTGCGCTGCAGTTCTTCTTCAGCATTGGTTGCTGAGTCTGCGTTTTTAATGACCTCATCCAGTAAGAGGCTGGCATAATCGCCTTCTTCCGGACGGTCAAAGAGCATTTTTCCGCAATAAGATGGGTTGCAGGTGCAGCCCAGCGCACCTTCTGCAAGCGCCCGATCCGCTTCCTGGCGGGTGGGATTGTTGATCCAGAATTTGGTAGGGGTCAGTGCATGCACGCGCTGAAAATAGTGATCGGCCATAATTTATTTCTCCTTTTATTAATATCTGTGGGAATTTCTCAGGTATTTACTTCATTTCTTCAGGGCGGATTTGATCGACCTGCCCGTAAAAGAAAATGATATCCACATGCCCGCCTGGTTTGAACTCAAAAACATGCCATTCCAGCAAGGGAAAGTGCAAGGTCATACCTGCTTCCAGCTTAATGGGATCACCGAGGCTGTCAGGCGCATCTCCTTTGCGCGCCCAGCCATTTTTGGCGCTCAGGACATATACAATTTCCTCAGCATGGTGGTGCGGGTCCATCAGCCCGCTTTCATCGGAATAGCGGGCAAATCCCATGGTCATTTTTCCGCTTGCGGAGGGTGCATCTTTGCCAATCGCTTTCTGGATCACCCGCCCGGGAAGAAATTCTCTTTTCAGGTCTTCGCGCTTGATCAAGTCCATTATGTGTCTCCTTATGGATAATTAGTCAATTTAAACAGGCTGGATATTCAGCCTGAATTATATAACCGAGCAATGAATGTGAGCGAATAGATAAATTCTTTATGATTTTAGATGTATTAATATTGCATATAAAAACCTGCCAAGGCTATTGAAAAGAGATATGTTTGGTAAAATGACCAATGCAAGTTTCTCATTTATTGTCAATAACCTGGAGGTACTGATTTGTCTGGTTTGGAAAAATTCACCCAAAGCGCCCGCAGAGTCTTAAGCCTGGCGCATCTGGAAGCGGAACGCATGCAGAAAGACGCCATTGGCTCCGAGCATATCCTGCTTGCTTTAGTGCAGGAGGAATCCGGGGTAGCCGGCCGTGTTCTGCGTGAACTGGGTGTGGAAATTGAACGCGCGCGTGAAATGGTGCTGCGGGTAGGCGGTGTTGGGAGCAAACATCCCGATAAGATCGACCTTTCAGGTGATTCCCAGAAAATACTTGACCTGGCGATCGAAGAAGCCCAGCAGATGAGCAGCAATTACATATCCACCGAGCACCTGCTGCTGGCTTTGGTGCAATCGGAATTGGGTTTAGCCAAGGAAGTGCTTGCAAAATTGGGCATCACGTCCGCGCAGATCCGCCGGCAGGTAAAGCGTGTTCTTACCGAAAACAGAAACGCGCTGGACAATGCCCAGGAAAAGCTCGCTAAAGATAAAGAAAAAAAGGCCGAGGGTAAAACCCCGCTGGTTGACCAGCTTGCAGTAGACCTGACAGCTTACGCTGAAGACGGTAAGCTTGATCCGGTTATCGGGCGCGAAAAAGAAATTGAACGCGTCATCCAAATCCTTGCTCGCCGCACCAAAAACAACCCGGCGCTGATTGGCGAACCGGGTGTTGGCAAGACTGCTATTGTGGAAGGGCTTGCATCACGCATCATTGAAGGTGATGTACCTACTCCCCTGCTTGACAAACGGGTGCTGCGCCTGGATGTTGGATCGCTGGTGGCTGGCACCATGTACCGAGGCCAGTTTGAAGAGCGCCTGAAGCGCGTCATTGATGAATTGAAAGCATCGAAAGCCATTCTCTTTATTGATGAAGTGCATATGCTGGTTGGTGCAGGGTCGGCGGGATCATCCGTTGATGCTGCCAATATCCTGAAACCGGCGCTATCACGAGGCGAACTGCAGGTGATCGGCGCCACCACACTGGATGAATACCGAAAAAATATCGAAAGCGACGCGGCACTGGAACGCCGTTTCCAGCCAATCGTTGTGGAAGAACCCAGCAAGGAAGAAGCACTTGAGATTCTGCGCGGGGTGCGCAAGAACTATGAAGAGCATCACCGGCTGGTAATATCTGACGAAGCGCTTGAAGCTGCTGTCAGCATGTCTTCGCGATATATCACAGACCGATTTCTGCCGGATAAGGCGATTGACCTGATAGACGAGACTGCCTCGCGCGTGCGCATGTATAAAAGCGATACAGCCAAGACCAGCAAAAAGGTAATGACTGATCTGCGCGAAGCGCGAAAACAGTTAAACCAGCTTTCTGAGCAGAAATTGCAGGACCAGGTTGAACAGCAGCAGACAAAAGTAGCCAGCCTGGAAAAAAAATTAGCCAAGATCCGCGAAGAATGGGACCGCGATACTAGCCCCGTGGTTACTCCCGACGATATTGCTGAGCTTGTTTCAATGTGGACCGGTGTACCGGTGATGCAGCTTGCGCAGGAAGAATCGGTGCGACTGCTGAATATGGAAGAAGAACTTCACAAAGCTATCATCGGGCAGCAGGAAGCCATTGAACGTATTGCCAAAGCTGTCAGGCGCGGGCGCGCCGGGTTAAAAGATCCCCGCCGTCCGATTGGTTCCTTTATGTTTCTTGGACCTACAGGCGTGGGCAAGACCGAACTTACCAAGGCGCTGGCGCGCTTCCTGTTCGGCAGCGAAGATGCACTGGTGCAGCTGGATATGTCTGAGTTCATGGAACGTCATTCGGTGAGCCGCCTGGTGGGCGCGCCCCCCGGATATGTGGGCTATGATGATGCCGGCCAGCTTACGGAAGCCGTCAGGCGCCACCCCTATTCCATCATCGTTTTTGATGAAGTGGAGAAAGCCCATCCTGAAGCGCATAATATGCTGCTGCAGATTATGGAGGAGGGCCAGCTTTCAGATGCCAAAGGGCGCAAAGTGGATTTCCGCAACACCATCATTGTTATGACCTCGAATATCGGCGCAGATATGATCAAACGCGAAGGCGGTATCGGCTTCAAACTGCAGCGTGATGAGGGAGCTGATGAGGTATTTATTTATGATGAAATGCGCAAGAAGCTGCTGGATTCGCTGAAAAAAGCCTTCAGGCCGGAATTCATCAACCGCCTGGATAGTGTGATCGTTTTCCACGCCTTGAGTATGGAGCATATTCGCAGCATCGCCACGCTTGAACTGAAAAAAGTATCCGAGCGCTTGAAAGAACGCGAAATCACACTGACCGCTTCTGAAGCAGCATTGGAGAAACTGAGTGAAAAGGGTTATGACCCTGATATGGGTGCACGCCCCCTGCGGCGTGTCATCCAGCTGGAAATCGAAGACCAGTTATCAGATGACCTGCTGTCTGGAAGGTTCAAAGACGGCGAAGAGATCGTGGTGGATGTGGATGGCGAAGGACTCTTCTTCCTCAGGAAATCGGATGAAAAACACCCCGAAATTGCTGAACCTATGGGTGTAGGGGTTTAGACAGCAAATAATTATAGCCGGGCGGCAGCGCCCGGTTTTTTTTATCAAAGTCCCCTCATTTACCTCGCTTTTTTGAACTTTTTTTGATAAAACGATTTGTGGACAGCACCAATTCTGGACGAAAGGCTTTGCTTCGCTCAGCATGACAGCAAAGAGTTTTTCATTTCGAGACTTAAAAAGTATCAGCAAAGTCAAGATTATGCTGTTCCGGTCGCGATGTAATAAAATTACCACAAGGATTTATTCATGCCAAAATCACACAGCCAATTTGTCTGCCAGGAATGTGGGCGCACAACTATCCAGCCGATGGGGCGCTGCCCCTCATGCGGCGCATGGGATTCGATGGTTGAAGAAATTATCGCACCCTCCCAGGAAGAAGGCAAAGTCCGGTCGTATACCCCACCTCAATCCAAACCAGTTCGCCTGAGTGAAATTGAAGGTGAATCTCAGGACCGCTGGCCATTGGGCATGGCAGAATTCGCACGTGTGCTGGGGGGCGGGATGGTGCCTGGTTCAATTGTCCTGCTGGGCGGCGACCCGGGTATTGGCAAATCCACGCTGATGCTGCAGGTGGCGACTGAGCTTGCCTCAGAAAAAACGGTGCTGTATGTCTCGGGTGAGGAATCCGCGCGGCAGATTAAGATGCGGGCAGAGCGGCTTCAAAACAGCACAACAGCAGTCAAACCTGCCCACCCAGAACATCTCTACCTGGTTACCGAAACCAACCTGGATGCTATCCTGGCACACGTGGATCAGGTTAAGCCCGCACTCTTGGTAATTGATTCGATCCAGACGGTCTTTTTAGATGGGCTTTCATCAAGCGCAGGCTCGGTATCACAGGTGCGGGAATGCGCTTCTCGCCTGCGGGAACTGGCCAAAGCCAGCGGCATAGCGGTTTTCCTGATCGGGCATGTCACTAAAGAAGGCATAATCGCCGGTCCGCGCGTGCTTGAGCATATTGTGGATACGGTTCTTCAGCTTGAGGGAGACCGCTTTCAATCTTACCGTCTGCTGCGGTCGATGAAAAACCGGTTTGGCCCGACATCGGAAGTGGGCGTTTTTGAAATGCGCGAGCAAGGCATGGCCGAAGTGACCAACCCTTCAGAAGCTTTTTTGGCAGAACGCATGACCGACGCGCCAGGCTCTTCGATTGCGGTGACCATGGAAGGTACCCGACCCATCCTTGTGGAGCTGCAGGGTCTGACCAGCCCGACAAATTTTGGAAATCCGCGCCGCACCACCAATGGAATGGACTTTAACCGTTTGCTCCTGATCACAGCAGTGCTCACCCGCCGGGTAGGATTTCGGCTGGCGGAGCAGGACGTATTTTTAAATGTGGTTGGCGGGCTGACGATCGAAGAACCTGCCGCCGACCTGGCTGCCGCAGTTGCTATTGCTTCATCTTTGAGCGATCAGCCAGTTCGCGCTGACCTCGTGCTTATCGGCGAGGTGGGGCTTTCAGGCGAGCTGCGCTGGGTAGCCCAAATGGACGCACGCCTGAAGGAAGCCGCCAAACTGGGATTTAAAGGCGCGATCATTCCACACAGGCTGAATGGCAAAATTAATGTTTTGGACGGGTTTAAAATTATAGAATCCCGTTCTCTGGGCCAGGCGATAAAATTAGCATTAGTATCCAAATAAAGAGAGGTAATTATGCCAGCATTTGAAGAGCTCCTAAACCAAGATATACCCAACCGGGTGCGCTGCAACCATGCACTTGAACATGCTACCCTGCATGTGCTGCAGGAAAATGGTTTTACCGGCCGGATGGGAGGATTATCAGACCCCAAGGGATTCTGGATTTACGGGGATGTGCCTGCCGAAACACTGCTATTGGCCGCGCAGGAAGCCTTAAAGCGCCTGGCTGATGGCGAGAGCGCGCTTGCAATACACCCCAACTGCGGTACTAACCTGGCAGTAGGGGTTTTGGCAGCCGGAGGGCTGGCCTGGGTGGGAATGCGGGGGACCAAAGGCAATATTGGCCGGCGAATTGTTCGGCTGCCAATCGCAGTGCTGATGGGAATCATTGGCTTCCAATTAGCCAAACCGCTGGGACCCAGAATTCAGGAGCAGATCACCACCAACGCGGATGTCACGCGGAATGGAAGTGGTGCAAGTACTTCGACATGATGTGATTGAGGGCATTATCATTCACCGTGTCAGCACGCGCCTTGCCAGTTAGTTATATGCCTGTATCCAGCGAAAAGACTTCTTCCAGAGGCAGGAATTATTATCCTGCAAGGGGATGATGAGCTTTCGATCAAAGAGATTATTCAAAGCCTGATTGAGAAGGTTGACAGCGGCGCGTTTGCCGGGATGAATTCTGTCACCCTGGATGGGCGCGCGATAACACGCGGTGAACTGATCAATCCCATCAATATGCTGCCGCTGGGCGGAGAGAAGCGGCTGGTTGTTGTGAATCATGCTTTGGAAGCGTTTAAAGACAAAGCTGATCAGGAATGGCTGGCGGGGGTTTTAAAGTCGATGCCGGAAACCACCATACTGACTTTGGTGATTCCGGATTCACAAAAGTACAAGAATGGAGAAATGGCCTGGCAGGAAGCAGGGAAAAGCCATTGGCTGCGAAAAGCGCTGAAGGAGTCCGAAAAACCGGTTGAGTGGATCGAAAAGCCGCTCCCTTCCCTGCGCGAAATGCCTGCATGGATCATGAACGAAGCTCTGTCTCAGGGCGCCAAATTTGATAATAACGCAGCAGTTGAGCTGGCCAACCTGGCAGGCAATGACCTTTTTCTGGTACGGCAGGAAATCGGGAAAGCACTCAGCTATTGCGGCAAGGATGAGACCATCACGCGCGATGTGGTGCGCCTGCTGTGCAGCAAATCGCGCGAGGAAGATATTTTCGACATGGTGGATGCTGCCGGCCAGCGCGACACAAAAAAAGCACTGGGCATGCTGCGGGCTTTGATGCAGGACCAACCCATCCAGTATATTTTCACCATGCTGGTACGCCAGGCGCGCCTGCTGATCAAAGCCAGAGAAGTGATAGATGAAGGCGGGGGAGAAAAAGATATCATTACTGCCTGCGGTGTTGCTCCGTTCGTTGCCAAAAAATTGACTGACCAATGCCGCCGCTTTAGCATGCACGAGCTTGAGTCTATCTACCATCGGCTGGATTGCATGGATGAGACATCCAAAACAGGAACTGCGACGCTGGACGTGGAACTGGAGCTGCTGGTTGCAGAATTAAGCAGGTAGCTGCGGAAAACCGCAGAAGAATCCCGTTTAAAAGAAAGTCTGACATAGAAACAAATATATCAGGTTGAAGTCAGATTAACCCGGTCTACTTCAAGACCTGCTTTCGCATTTCGCCCCATTTAAGCGCGTCGGCAATTCCCTCTTCAATGGACAATTCTGCCTGCCAGCCAAGCAGCTTCTTGGCAGTCTCCGCGCTGCAATAAGAACCGGCAGTATCACCCGGACGGCGGAGGCCTTCGGATTTATGGATGGGCTGTCCGGTCACTTTTTCGAAGGCGGCTACCAGTTCGCGCACGGTCACCCCGCGCCCGGTGCCCAGATTGATAACCAGGTAGTTATCCGGGGGGCTGCCGGCTTTTTCGAATGCAGCATCAAAGCCTTCAACAGCGCGCACGTGCGCGCGCGCCAGATCCCAAACATGGATATAGTCGCGGATACCCGTACCATCGCGCGTTGGATAATCGGTGCCGGTGATGGTGAACTCGGGTATCTTGCCCAGCTGAACATCCACCAGCCGGCCAAGCGCATGAGTGGGAGTTTCCAGTTGAAGGCCTGAGCGCATCTGCGGGTCAGCACCGATTGGGTTGAAATAGCGCAGCGCGATACCCCGTGAACCGTAAGCATTGCAAAAATCGCGCAGGATCATTTCCATCATAAACTTGGTGCGCGCGTAAGGGCTGGTTGGGTTTAGGGGCGCGCTCTCGGTGACCATAAAACCCGGCACCATATCGTAAATAGACGCGGAAGAACTGAAAACCAGTCGCTTTGACCCCACTTCTTTGAGAGTACTGAATAATTCCAGCGATTTGCCCACATTCTCACGGTAATACTCATAAGGTTTTTCTGTAGATTCCGGCACAACGATCAGCGCGGCGCAGTGAATAACCGCGAAAATATCAGGATGTTCAGTAAAAATTTTCTTTACCAGCGTATGATCGGCGACATCGCCTTTGTAAAAGGTACGCCCGCGGGTGAACTCGACCCGCCCGGTGGCCAATGAATCCAGAATGACCGGCGTGTGGCCGGAGTCTTCCAGGGCTGACGCTATTGTCGAACCGATATACCCTGCCCCGCCGGTGATTAGAACCTTCATGCTGACTCCTTGGTTAGAATAACTGTATTATACCTACGCAGATAAATTAACAAATAATTATTAACAAGCCCGCTCCTTTTTAGGAAGTTTAGAACCTGATCCTAATAATTTTTGGTGGAAATTTCTAAAAACCACTTTAAAAAACTTCACAATTCCTTTATATAAACGCCATGAAAAAACCATATATATTGAATAAACTTGTAATCAAATCGTTTATGAATTCTTTAATATAGGAGTACCTCTTTATGAAATCGAAATTATTGAGCACGTTCACACGCCGGAAGATATGGATACGCAGACTGGTGCAAATTTTCTTTTTTAGTTTGATCGCGCTGATCTCGGTGAACCATACACTGGCTTCAAGCGGGAAAGGAATACCATTCTTGTCCAGCGCTTCTTTACATGCACTTTGTCCTTTTGGCGGCGTTGTGACAATTTATCAGTTCGCTGCAACCGGAACCTTTGTGCAAAAGATCCACGAATCCGCTTTTATTCTGATGGCAATAGGTTTTCTGCTGGCAATCCTGTTTGGACCGGTTTTTTGCGGTTGGGTATGCCCGCTTGGCACCCTGCAGGAATGGGTGGCGGGACTTGGGCGCAAGATCTTCGGCAAACGCCGCTACAATCATTTTATCCCGGCAAAATTGGACAGGTGGCTAAGGTATTTACGCTATTTGGTTTTGGCATGGGTGGTGTATATGACCGCTGTCACCGGTATACTGGTTTTTTCCAATATTGACCCCTATTTCGCGTTATTCAATCTGTGGACTTCCGAGGTCGCCATCGGCGGTGTTATTATTTTAGGAATTATCATAGCCGCCTCATTGTTTATTGAACGCCCCTGGTGCAAGTATGCCTGCCCTTATGGAGCAGTGATTGGCATCAGCAACTTGTTCCGCATTTTCAGCATCCGCCGAAACGAATCCACATGCAATATGGACCATGTATGCGATATTGTATGCCCGATGAATATTAAAAGTAAGCGAAAAACAAATCGTGCGCGACCACCAATGTATCAGCTGCCTTGAATGTACTTCTGAAGCTCACTGTCCGGTGGCTGGCACGGTTGAATTTGCCGCGGGGAGGAAATAACATGAAAATGTCATCCAAAGCGTTAGCCATTTCCATCTTTGTAATCCTTTTTGGAGGGATTATGGCCACCACTGCGATGGGATGGTGGAAAACCGAAAGTTCAAAGATTCCGGCTGTTTACGCTGAAGGCGACCTGGCCGGCGAATATAATCCAGCGGACATTCGCGGTTCCTATACCTTTGGGGAGGTCAGCAAACTTTTTGAGATACCGCTGGCTGATCTGCGCGCAGCTTTCCAGATACCTGAAGATACTGATGCCGCTGCGTATAACCTCAAATCACTTGAAACGCTGTATTCCGGATTATCTGAAGAAATTGGAACCTCATCTGTCCGCATGTTTGTCGCCCTATATAAAGACCTACCCTATGAGCTTACTGAAGATACTTATCTGCTGCCACAGGCGATTGAGATCCTTCAGCGGCAGGGATTATTAACCGCGGAGCAAGAAGCTTACCTTGCAAGCCACACGGCAGGTATATCCGCTCCTGCGGTGGTCCAAACGGTAATAGAAGCAACAGCTATGCCTGAAAAGACAGCTGCTCCAGCAGACCAACAGGCTTCTGACCGCATGGTAAGAGGTTCAACCACTTTTCAGGATCTGCTGGATTGGGGGGTAGAGCAGGCAGAGATTGAATCCATTCTGGGTGAAAGCATGCCGGCACCAGAATCAGTGATTAAAGATTTTTACGCGGAAAAGGGACTTGAATTTTCCTCTGTCAAGGCTATCCTTCAGGCAGCTGTTGATGCCCAGTAACCACATATAAGCGACTGTAAATACTGATTAAACAAGAATTTGTAATAAAATCCGGTTAGCTGTCCGGATTTTTTTTGTTAAATTCGAACCATTTTTTTTACACAGAATTAATTCTGGCGGGCAATGGTAGGGTATTATTCAGTTCTCGTGGAATTATTTTAGAAATGTTATTTATCACACCGCAAATTCATATTGATGATCAGGAATTGCACGAAAACTTTATCCGCTCCTCAGGCCCTGGCGGGCAGAATGTCAACAAGGTTGCCACCACTGTCCAGCTTCGTTTTGACGCGGTTAAGTCGCCCATTCTAAAAGATGAGGTTAAAGTGCGCCTTAAACGGATTGCAGGCAGGCGCATGACCGCGGATGGGGTGATCGTGATCGAAGCCAGACGCTACCGTGAGCAGGAGAAAAACCGCGCGGATGCACGCGAACGGCTGGCTGTGCTGATCCGACGGGCGATTGAAAAGCCCAGGTCGCGCCGGCAGACAAAGCCGACCAGAGCTTCGGTGCTGCGCCGGGTGGAAGGAAAAAAGAAACGCGGGAATGTGAAACAATCGAGGAAAAAACCGGCGATTGATGAATAAGAAAAAATGAAGTGAGCCGGGGACTTCCGGCTCACTTCGATCGATTTCTTTCGGATCATCTGGCTGCGTAGGAGTTCACTATATTTTGCATACCAGATTCATAAAGCTCGGTGTGTTGCCGAGTCTTAATCGAGTGGGATGAGCGCCTCTGCCCACCAATCAGGGGGCGGTACCGCAATGGATGAAAATGCGGCACGCTGCTTGCCTGGAGTCGGCGGCAGTTGGTCAAATTGTTTTACCTGGCGCGCTACCACTGCTTCCTTGGTCAAGTTAAATACGGTCAGATCCTGGGTCTGGACAACGGGGCCGTCGTACACACTGCGAATTTCCGCGAGAACTATACTGATAACCTGGGGCGAGAGCAGTGTATGCCACATACCGGCCACGCGCGGCTTCACCAGGCTAAACACCTTTCCGGCAGCCGTTGGCGAAGTGTGGATGGCATTGAGCGCGATCGTCGCCTGCTCAATGGAAAGACCTGAGGCGGCTGCGAGTACCGCGGCTGGCGGGAAACACTCATGGATAAGCAAGTCGAGACCGCTATCACATGCTTGCACAAGCGGCCAGCAAGCGCGAGTGTCGCCCGAGAAGGCAAACGACAGACCGGCGAAATCGAGGCGATAGCCGACGGCGCCGCTCAGGGCGTGGACGACGGGAAATGACGTCACTTTGACACTGTTTACGTCGTAGACCACCTGGGTTTTACTGAAATCGAACTCGGATACCACGATCTTCATGCTCTCTGGGTTAATGTGACCGTTCCCGGCTGCGGTGTCCCAGGCAAGTGCTTCTTCAATTCCTTCGACGAAGTGCCGCGTGCCAAGGCGGGGTTCAGTCCCGCTGGGACCCCAAACGTAGACCGGTCCATCTGCCCGACCTATCTTCGACCAGCTGCCGGAGAGAGTCATCAGGTCGCCGGTGTGGTCGGCGTGCAGGTGAGAAAAGAACACCTTATTAAGCTTGTTGACCGGCAGTTTCAAACTGGCATAGTTCGCCAGGGAACCACTCCCAAGATCGAAAACAAGGATGTCGCGCTCAGGGTTGCCAACCTCGACCATGACGCTGGCTGAGGCTTGAGCACGCGTGTTCCAGGGATTGCCGCTTCCAAGCACGGTCACGCGCAATTCGCCGTCCTCGAGCTCTTCTTCACCCGGGATGAACATCTCGGCGTATTCCCGCCGCGGTGTGCCAACGATCGGGGTCTGGGTGATTGCCTTTGTTCCACCGGCAAATGCTGGCAGCGGCATAGTTATGGATTCATTTTTTGTCATTTTGTCATTCTCCTATTTACTTTTTTCTGGTTATTCGCTGATTTTCGACAACAACTGCTGTCAGGCATCCAGCAAGATTAAGTCCAAATTTCATTCCCTTGGCTGTCAGCCTTTGTACATCTCAATTGCCATAAATTTTTCTTTTTTCCAATTTCTATGATTTTGCAGGCCAATGCTAATGAACTTGAGTCGTTGTTGAGTTTGCAGCTGGTTCGGCCTGCGCAGCGGTCTGGCTGGTCCTTCCCAACCGTTTTGCAGTTGGCAGCAAGATGAGAAGCAAGAGGATCGAAGCCACCAGAACAAACGACATCGTGTTCCCATCAGAGAAGTTCTGCACGGTAACTACGATCGCTGCCGCAACATTACGCTGGGCGGTGCCCAGTCCCATCACACTGCGCTCTTCCGGGTTGCGCCCTCCCAGCAGAAAACCGATCAGCAAACACCCGAAAATAAAAATTAGCAGCGCCAGGATGCCGCCGGTGCCGATCAGGCTGATGATATTGGAGATATTCAACCCCAGGGCAACCACCAGCATGATAAGAATCGCCAGACCGGAAATTTTATTCATCACCGGCTGCCAGTGGGCGGTTAAATCTGGCGAATGTGATTTCAACAGCAATCCGATCGCCAGCGGGATAAGCATCAGCACAATCAGAGATTTGGCAACGTCCCATGGGTTGATCGAAACACCCGGCAGCAGCAAAGGCAGGACAATGGGCAGGTAGAAAACGGTTACCACCATCAACAGCACCATTAGCCCAACACCAAAGGCAATGTTGCCTTTGGCACCCTGAACCAGCTTAGGCAGGAATGGCGCCCCGGCAGCCGTTGCCAGTACGATCAAACCAGTTTGAAGCGACTGTTCAAGAGGGATTACTAATGTAATTACATAAGCTAACAATGGCACCAGCACAAAGTTAGCCAGCAGCGCAAGGATTACAAGTCGAGCGTTTTTCAGCGGTTGAAGGATTTGAGCCATAGTCAGGCTCATGCCCATCCCCAGCATGCTTGTAATCACAAACAGCAAGCCGGAAATTTGGGCAATTGTTGTAAAAAATTGAGAAGCTGTCATAGTATAAAACTCCTTATATTTTAAAAAGATAGGTGTGAGCTAGCTGCATCAACCCGCCTTGGGGGATTACCCGCGTTCAACACCTCTTTTTACACACCCTGCCACAGATGTGAAAGCGCCTGGTCAAGCGTTAATTGTATGGGTAAGCCCAAGATCATGTTTAACTTATTATACAAAAATCTATCAAATATTAAACGCAGCGGTCAACCAGAACGAGAAAAACCGGAAAGACGTGCGCGAAAGGCTGGCAGAATTGATCCGCAGGGCTATCGAAAAGCTCATGCCGTGCACGAGGACAAGGCTGACCAAGCCATCAGTGTTATTCCTGTTATAAAAACACGGAAATGTGATGCAATTCAGAAAAAAGCCGTTGATTCATACATTAAAATGATGGTTGACCAAACAAGGACCGCAATGCCAGAGGAATTCGCGCTTTTTATAAAAACTTATCCAGAACCTGTCCAAATGATCGCCGTCCAGCTTCGTGAAATTATCCTATCTGAGCTGCCGGGAATGATGGAGATGGTGGATGCGCCGTCGAAAATTGTCGCTTACGGCACCAGCGCCAAATACGCTGACCTGGTGTGCGCCATCGCCCCTAACCCCAGGTATGTCAACCTGATGTTCAGCCGCGGGGCAAGCATGACTGACCCGAAAGGAATTTTGAAGGGTACAGGCAAGAAAGCAAGGCATATCAAGATTGAAGTATTAAGTGAGGAACTGGTGGGGGCAATCAGGGATTATTTGAAGTTGACCCTGCAAACTTAAATCGATCTATATTCGCACCAACTTTCGCAACCCCTTCATTAGCTTTTCATGGGGAATATTGGTTTTTATTATTCAGAAATCAATTTTTGATATTGCGCATCATTACGTAGCGGATCAATATCTGTATCATTTTTGGACCATTCTTTCAGATCGGGTTTTTCTTTAAAGGCGAGTTCCAGGTTCATAAACGCCTTGTCCTTTTTTCCGTTTAAGGAATAGAAACATGCCAGGTTGTACCAGGCATTGGCTTTCCAGGTTGGGAAAGAAAGCAATTTGGCCGTGTAGGTCTCTTGAAGTTGGGCAGCTTTGTCAATGCCGTCTTCTTTCAGGAAAAAATCAGAAATGTGCATGGCCACATGATAACACTCGGTTCCCAGAGCGCGGTCAAGGAGTGAGCGCCCGTTCATATATGCATATTTATGGGTGTCAATCAGGTCATCAGGGCTTTCAGCTTCCAGAAGAATGATGGACTTTTTGAAAACTGCTTCCTCCTCACGACGAGCTTCGTTAAATGTTTTTTCCAAATTACGCAGGAGAATGCCATCGTTGAGAATCTCAAAATAATCGCCAGCCTCTGGCACATTCTGGCCTTTTTGCGCTGCTTCAAGCTGGCGGTTGAAATGGTCGCCCCAGAAAGACAGATGCGCCAACATATCTTTGGCGCCCCACTTCTTCAGGGAACCGCGTTCCTGCTTTTGAACTTCTGACAATCTGTCCATGATCTCTGCCAGTTCACTATGCATGGATTTGAACAAATCGAGCATCTCTTTCTTGATCTGCAAGTTTTCCATAGCACCCCTCCAAATATATTTCAGTGATTTGATTGTAGCAAAATTCCTGCCCCGCTGCATTGCAGAGGAAAAGATTGTTTTTAAGAAAAAGGATGGAATTTTAAATTAATCAGGCACTTGACGCGGCGCGCGGTTGACCTGCCACACTCCCACAAGAATCAGCCCCCCGCCGGCGATTGTAGCTAAAGTTATCTGTTCGGAAAGCACCACAGCAGCCACCAGGGTTGCTACCAAAGGCTCAAGATATAAGAATGATCCCACCTGCGAAGCCGGCAGCGCCTGAAGGCCGTCGTTGTAAAAGATATAAGCGAGTGCGGAACAAAACACCCCTAAATATGCGATGCTTATCCATCCAGTGGTTGAGAGCAGGCTGAATTCCACCCAGTGTCGGCCGGCCAGGAACTGCAGGCTGGTCATCAGCCACCCAAACAGCAGCACGTAAAAGGTGACTTTAATAGCAGAATGCTTCAGAAGCGCCGGACGAGACATCACTGAGAAGACTGCCCAATTGAGTGCACTGATGAGGATGAGAATATCGCCGGGACGACCAAAGCTGCCGTCGAATATTTTGCCCAAGCTGCCCTTGCTGACAACCAACAACACACCCAATGTAGCCAGCGCAATACCGGCAACTCCGAGGAATCCAAGATGTTCTTTGAGAAAAAGCCAACCTAGTACTGCCATGAAAATCGGGGTAGTTGAGACGATCCAGGCAGTAGTGGCGGCTTCAGAGGTCACCAGACCGTTGCTTTGCAGCAGCTGGTGCAGAGTGATGCCCATGAAACCCAGAAACACGAATTCCAGCCCGTCTTTCCGAGTTGCGATGCCCAGTTCACCGTGCCGCCAGGCAAACCAGCCAAGGATGATGAGGCCGATCAGGAAGCGCAGCCAGACTACAGTCACGGGTGATACCTCGCCCACTGCGAGCTTGGTGGCAATAAACGAGCCGCCCCAAACGCAAATGGCGGCAACCAGTTTTAACTGGGCAGAAAGGATTTTGGATGAGTTCAAAGTAAAGATGATCCTTAAGGGTCAAATAAACCACGCAAGTATACCTGAAGAATAAATGCCGTTTACTCGGCTATAAGAATTATTTATGGATTCGTCATATTAATGCGTTATTATTTGACCTCATAAGAGGGTGTTATGGTATTGGTAAAAAAAAAGGAATAAATTTATGAAAGAAATTACCAGCGGCCGCTGATGTAGTCCTCAAGTTGGCGAATAAAAGATTCTCGATCTGTGACGAATAATTTTAACGGCATCGCCGATAGACACAATCCCGATCGCCTCATCACCTTCCATTACTGGCAGATGACGAATGTGCTGTTCGGTCATTAATTTCATACATCGTTCAACACTGTCTGAAGGGGAAACGGTAAGGACTTCCTTTGTCATCAATTCAGAAACCTGAGATTCAAGCGGTATTGATGGATTATTCGAGATAGCTCGGACAAAATCTCGCTCGGAAAAAATGCCAACCAGCTTACCCTCATTCAGGACAGGTAAAGCTCCAATATCCTTTTCTGACAGCAGGCGTAGGGCATCCATTATGGTTGCAGAAGCTTCAATTGACCATAAATCGCTTCCCTTTCCTTTCAAAAGATTTGATACCTGAATCATTCCGACCTCCTATTTAAATAAAAAGCTCCTTGAAATCGATCGAAGATGAGGTAAAGTGTTAAGGTTGTTTTCAAAAGCGTTTAAATTCTCATACCATATGAAGAAGATGATGATTTATTCTTTACAATTGAGTAAATAAATCTTCAAAAAATTTTTACATCGAGGGATTTTTCTGGCTGTTTATATTAATAGCAAAATAAACCGCCAAATTAATAAAGGTTCAGCTGACCTTAAGAAAACGGACGATCACCTGCCGCGGCATACCCTTCTGTGTCTGGTGATGAGTGCGGTGCTCAAAGAGGTAAATCCCCTGCCAGATACCCAATGACAGGCAGCCGTCATCGATGGGGATCGACAGGCTTGACTGGGTAAGCGTCGAACGAATATGAGAAGGTGAGTCGTCATCGCCTTCGATTGTATGCTGGAACCAGGGCTGTTTTTCAGGAACCAGGCGATCATAGAAATTTTCTACATCTGCCCGGGCGGGGGGATCAAATCCTTCGCTGATAGTCAGTGAAGCGCTGACATGCGGGATATAGAGAAAACACATCCCTTCGGTAATACCCCATTTTTTGACAAGCGCCTCAACACCCGCGTTGATCTTGGTCATACCCTTGCCCTTGGTCTGATATTCCAGTTTGTCTTTAATCCATTCCATGTGCAGCTCCGTGAGAATTTTGATGATTTTACCAATCATTGCAGGAAAATTCATCTTTTTCTCTAATAACTCCCTAAACCAAGGGATGATAAAATTTATTGGCTGTTTAGGATATTTGTTCAGACATCATTAAGGAGATCTTATTGGCTGAACCCTCCAGCGCGCGCCTGGAACTGCTGTACCGCATTTCGCAGACCATCAACTCATCCCTTGACCTGGATGTGGTCATGGAATCGCTGATGGATGAGGTTATTTTCGCTACACGCGCCGAACGCGGATTCCTGATGCTCTTCGATGAAAACGACTTGCTTTCATTTCGAACAGCGCGGGGTATAAACCAGCAGGATATTGAAGAAACCGAATTCAAGATCTCGCGCGGTATTGTTGAAAGAGCTGCCAAAGAAGCCACCCCGCTCCTCACCAGCAACGCACAGCTTGACCAGCGCTTCGATACCCGCGCCAGTGTCAAACTCTACGGCCTGCGCTCGGTTTTATGCGTTCCTATTATCCAAAAAGAAAAAACATTGGGGGTTATCTATGTGGATAACCGTTTCCAAAATGGTATTTTTACCCAGGCTGACCTTGAACTGCTCACTTCCATCTCTTCCAGCGCGGGAATCGCCATAGATAACGCTCGCCTGTACCAAATTGCGGTAGAAAAAGGACGCATGGAACGGGAATTGCAGATGGCACGTGAGGTACAAATCAGCCTCATTCCGCCCAACACGCCTAATATCCCCGGATGGGATTTTGCCGCCTGCTGGAAGCCGGCACATGAGGTTAGCGGCGATTTTTATGATTTCATCCCGCTTTTGGATGGCAAATTCGGTATTGTTGTGGCAGATGTTTCTGATAAAGGCATGCCGGCAGCGCTGTTCATGACGCTTTCCCGAAGCGTCATCCGTTCTGTGGTTGGACAGAATGAGAGGTTGGATGAGGAAATTTCCAAAGCCAATCGCCTCATCTGGCGCGATTCACGTGAAGGCATGTTCATAACCCTGTTTTACGCGGTCATGAAATCTGGCAGTGGAGATGTAGTGTATGTCAACGCCGGGCACAACCCGCCGCTGGTCTTACGATCCTCAAAAGAGGGTTTTTGATACACTCATCCGCACAGGTATGGCAGCGGGTGTGGAAGGCGATACCCCATATAAGCAAAATACCGTGACCCTCGCAAAGGGAGATTATCTGGTAATGTTTACTGATGGAGTGACTGACGCGCAAATCGGAAATGAACCTTTTGGTGAAGAACGGCTTAAGGCAGCCATCCGCAAATATTCCGGATTAAGCGCCCGGAAGATGATTGATGGGCTTGAAAAAGAATTATGTAATTATTCAGGCAACGGTGTGCCGGTGGATGATGTTACATTGCTGGTTGCCAGGAAGACCGCCTGAATTATCAAGGGAGAGGAATGACCGCAACCGTTCTAAACAACCGCTACCGACTGGAAAGGGAGCTTGGTCAGGGCGGGATGGGCACTGTTTATGAAGCATATGACCTGCTGCTGAACCGTGTGGTAGCGGTAAAACTGCTTGGCTCAAAATCACTCGGTACTGAAGGAAAAAACCGCCTGCTCTCTGAAGCGCGTGCGGTTGCGCAGCTCAATCACCCCAACATTGTATCGGTTTTTGATGCAGGCGAAACCAACGAAATGCCTTATGTCGTGATGGAATATATCCGGGGTGAATCCCTGCATACCCTGCCTCCAAAAAATACTGAGGAGATCATAAAAGTAACACTGCAGATTTGCGACGCACTGGAAGAAGCGCATAACCACGGTATAGTTCACCGCGATTTGAAACCCGAAAATGTGATAATGGCTGAAAACGGGCTAGTAAAACTGACCGATTTCGGCCTGGCCCGCTCACTTGCCACGCGAATGTCACAGGAAGGGTCGTTGACAGGAACAGTTTTTTATATTTCCCCTGAACAGGCGTTGGGAAAGCCGTTGGATGGCAGAACTGATCTTTATTCTCTGGGGGTAATGCTATACGAATTTTCCACCGGACACCTCCCGTTTTACGCAGATGATCCGCTGGCGGTCATAGCCCAGCATATCCATGAAGATCCGGTCTCCCCCAGTCAGCACCAACCAGAGATTTCGGCGAATTTAGAAGAAATTATCCTCAAGCTGCTCGCAAAAAACCCCGATGATCGCTTCAGCAGCGCCGTAGAAACACGCTCAGCACTGGAGGATCTGTTAGAGAATCGCGGCGGCTTGATTAAGAAAAAACAGCACCATAACATCCCGCTTGACCTGACCAGTTTTATCGGGCGTGAAAAAGAAATTGCGGACATCAAGCGCATAATCACAGAGAACAGAATATTTAACCCTGACAGGCGTAGGCGGCACCGGCAAGACCCGGCTTGCGTTGACTGCCGCCCGTGAAATGGTAGATACCTTTGCAGACGGTGTCTGGCTGGTTGAACTTTCCACAGTTCTTGAAACCGGGCAGGTGCTGCGCGCTATCAGTTCTGTTCTGGATGTGCGCGAGAAAACAAACAAACCTCTGCTCGAAACGCTTGTTGAAACCATCCATGACAGTTCTTTGCTCCTGATCATGGACAACTGTGAACATCTCTTAGACGCATGTGCATCCTTTGCTGAAAAAATGCTGACAGCCTGCCCCAATCTCAAGCTGCTGGCAACCAGCCGTGAGGCATTGGGCTTGCCGGGAGAAATGACCTATCATGTGCCCTCGCTGCGCCTGCCTGAACATAAAAATCCACATGATATCAATGAACTTTGGAAAGCGGAATCCATGCGCCTTTTTCATGACCGGGCTATTAAGCGTAAAACCGGATTTTAAACCGGATATCGCTCAGACACAGGCAGTAGCCAAAATCTGCAGCCGGCTGGATGGCATCCCTCTGGCCATTGAACTGGCTGCTGCACGCGTACGCGCCCTGCCCGTTGAAGAGATTGCCAGCCGCCTTTCAGACCAGTTTCGCCTTGCTGACCGGCGGCAGCCGTTCAGCATTACCGCGCCAGCAAACCCTGCAGGCGCTGGTTGACTGGAGTTATGACCTTCTAACCGAGGAAGAGAAAATCCTGCTCAGACGTCTCTCGGTTTTTACTGGAGGCTGCAGCCTGGCTGCGGCTGAATCAGTATGCTCCGACAATGGTTTAAAAGGTGGAGATGTTCTCAACCTGATCGCCCGGTTGGTGGATAAATCTCTGCTTAATTATTCGGATGAAGGCGGAATCGCGCGGTATGAAATGCTTGAAACCATCCGGCAGTACGCGCGTGAAAAATTGATACAGTCCGGTGAGATCGAGTATTTACGCAGAAAACACCTTACTTATTTCACAGAATATACAACAGCGGCAGCCCCAAAGCTCTGGCAGGCTGACCAAAAAACCTGGATGGACCTTCTGGAGAAGGAGCATGATAACCTGCGCGCGGCGCTGGAATGGAGTTTGTGCGAGGACTGCGGTGATGAACTTCTGCTTCTGGGGATGCGTATCGCCACTGCGGTAACTTATTTCTGGATGGTGCGCGGCTATTGGAGCGAAGCCTGGGACTGGATGAAAGAACTGCTCAACGCATCCCCCGCTGCAGAAATGAGGAATGAAGTAAAAACCCAACTGCTTTATTCGGCAGGTTTCTTAATAAAGGATTTGGGTGATGTGAATATTGCCAGGGACCTGTTCAGCCAGGCTTTAAAAGACGCCCGCGCCTTGATGGATCAACGCTCTCAGGCTTACGGGCTGCTGGGATTGGGTGAAATTGCGCTTAACGAGCATGCCATCCCTGAAGCGGAGAACCACATTGACCAAGCGCTGACCATTTTTAGATCACTGGATGATAAAGTCGGTATTTTGCTTGCACTTTCGTATAAAGGCGGAATTGCGGCTGACCAGCAGGGATATGACAAAGCCAAAGCATATTATCGCGAAAATCTGAAGATTTGCAGGGAAATTGGCCATGAATTGGGAGCAGCCGGATCACTGGTTGCCCTGGGGCGTATTGAAACATACTTCGGGGATAAAGAAAAAGGCCACGATTATCTTCAGGAAGGATTGGCAATATTCCGAAGGTCAGGTGATAAATCTGGAATCGCGAATGTCTTATCTGCCATGGGCCTTGCAGAATTATATTGTGAGGATATGGCTCGTTCAAAAGAGCATTACGAAGAAGTACTTAAAATCACCCGTGAGCTGCGCAGCGGACCAGGCATCGGCACTGCGTTAATTGCTCTGGGAGAGATTGCGAGAGCTCAGGGTGATTACACTTCCGCGCGTGAATATTATGAAGAAGCGCTGCATATCAATGAGCACCTGGGACAGATGGGTATTGTCAGCATTGTTGCGCATAACCTGGGTTATGTTGCCCGGCAGCAGGGAGAATTTGAAAAAGCGCTGGCTTTTTTCCGCCGCAGCCTGACCCTTTCAATAAAGCGTGACCAGAACCGTTTTATTTATTTCTGCCTTAACGGAATCGCCGGGGTGATGGTAGACCTGATGAGGATAGAGGTAGCCGCCCGTATTTTTGGATTTGCCGAGAATATGGGGTTGAAAAACCATTTTGACCTTGATCCTGCGGATAAATGGGAAGTGAGCCAAAGCCTGAAAAAACTGGATCAATCGATAGATGAAAAAACCAAAGCCCACTTCTGGGCTGAGGGAAAAGAAATGCAGATTGAAGAAATCCTTAAGATGGCTTTAGGTGAATCAATTGTTTATCAATCCTGATCGGGAAGGGAAAAATTCGTCAAAGCATGTATCTGACGGGCAGTGGCAGTTAAGATGACGATCAATACCATTCCGAAAGCTATCCAGGTGCTGTATTCAGGCAGTGCAATCTCGGCAAACCGGAGTTTGCCAAAATTCAAAGCAGTTTGATTGCATATGGCTGCCAACACCCAGGCAAACCTGGCTAGTAAAGCACCCAGAGGCGGAAAAAGGAAATGTGCAAGAACAGCCGCACCGCCAAACGCCATTAATGGCGGCTGAAGTGGCAGGATGATCATGTTGGCAGCAAGCGAATACAGCTGCAGGCTTGGGTGCATTTCAAGCAAAACAGGAGACACAGCGAACTGCGCACACAGGGTGGAGACTGTTAAAATAGCCAGGGGTATGGCGGTCTGGGCAGACCTTTCGGAATAATGATCCTCGATCCAGTGCCGGACTAATTTAATGACAGGGTCGGCCAGCACCATCAATCCCAGAGTGGCCAGAAAAGAAAGTTGAAAACTGATATCCCATAATAATAGAGGATTTAACAATAGCATAAAAGCTGCCGCAGCAGTGAGGCTGTTGATTCCAATAATCTGCCTGCCGATATAATAAGCTGGGATTGCGAGGCCGCCCATAACCGCGGCACGAACAACTGCCGGCTCAGCGCCTACCAATAAAGTGTAAAAAAGAATAACAAGAATTGCAAGTATCCCCGCCCAGTAAGGCTTAAATATCCGCCGAAATAACCGGATTACCAGACCTGTGATCAAAGCGATATTGAAGCCGGAGATGGCAATAATATGCACTGTGCCGGTCGTTCGATAGGCATCCTCGAGATAGCCTGGAATATTCCAATCTATTCCCAGAAGAATACCTGAAAGAAGCGATGACTCCTGAATCGGCATCTGGTTTTCAATAAAATCATTTGCGCTTTCCCTTAAACGATAAAGAAATGCTATGAAAGGATTACCATTTCCGTGGCTCAAAGTCTCGATTTGCGGATAGGGCATGCGTGTGAGGATCCCCCTGCGGGCAAGATAAGAAGTATAAAAGGGTTCACCCTTATCGATGGTTGATTTTATTAAACCATCCAATTTTAATCTATCACCATAGGCAAGATTGAACCCACCTGGCAGACGCAGCTCCAACTTCCCACCGACCATTTCTTCGATACCTTGGTCTGACAGCATTTCTGCCTTGATTATTGCTACGGATGAGGTGGAAGAAAGTTCAGGATAAGAGGTGATCGTGCCTATAACAACAGCATTTTTCATTGGCTGGTAATAAGACAGGTCAGCAGGATCAGGGTTTGGTACCGCTGATTGAAAACGCCACCCGCCCAGCGCGAAAGCTGCCAGAAGCAGAGAAAAAGGGACGCTGAATAGTTTTTTTGACAACAATATGTGATGGTTATTCTTCGAAAAGAGATATTCAGGAATGGAGAGCAATAGGCTTAAAGAGAAAGGAATTGTCCAGAGATACCACATGCCCTGGACATGGGCAGAAACGAAAATGCCGGCGATGACACATAAACCCAGCCAGAGAAGAGGCATGGGTTAAGTATATATGATTGAGGTCAGGAATAAATTCCGCGGTACTTTTCGGGCAGCATAACGGCGATCTTGCGCATCAAGATCTCCGTCCAGCGATGCAGTTCTTCGGACCGATGGCCATGCGGAAATTCCGGAAGGG
The DNA here is from genome assembly GCA_963723145.1 of uncultured Chloroflexia bacterium. Classification (GTDB taxonomy): domain Bacteria; phylum Chloroflexota; class Anaerolineae; order Anaerolineales; family Anaerolineaceae; genus Pelolinea. The sequence goes on along the minus strand of CAVRPM010000008.1, from coordinate 446,753 downwards.
TAAAAGGCTCTCCAAAAGTCACTGTGATATGAGGGCTTCGCAGGCTTTTTATTTTTTCAAGGGCGTCTTCGGTGCCGGTTAGTGCAACAGGTATGATTGGCACGCCGGACTTTAAAGCCAACAGGATGATGCCGGGTTTGCCTTCCTGCATCTGGCCAGTCTTACTGCGCGTGCCTTCAGGGGCGATACCCAGGCCCCAGCCTTTGGCAAGTACTTCTGAAGCTTTACGGATAGCGGAGAAATCGGCAATGTCGCGGTTGATCCAAATCCCTTCAGCGACATTGGTGAACCACTTCACAATAACATTTTTTTGATACTTTGTGGTGACAAGGGCGGTTATATCCTGGCGGCGCGGGTTGACAAAAAGCACTGGCGTATCTAAATGGCTCATGTGGTTAATGGCCAGGATAAATGCCCCCTCTGCGGGAATATTTTCCGGATGAATGAATTCGGTATGAGTCAGATGGTCAATTAAAAAACGCACCAGCCGCTGTAGGGTTTCACGTTTCATTAATTATTCCTGTTTCAGAGGAGATTATATGACTGATTAACCCCTCTGAAGCATATTTAGTTATTCCAGTAAAGATGGGGCGTCCAGAGAGACTTGGTTCTCTTCAATGGTCATGGATTGATGCAGTATTTTGTTGATGTGGAGGACGATAATAAGCAGCGCAACAAAAACCGCTATCATACCTATTACTGAAAGGATACTGCCTGCTGTCGGCTGGAATTCTGTCAGGCTGGAATTGGGCGAGTAAAAACCATTTAGAAGCGCAAGCGAGTTCCAGAGACCGTGCAGACCAGCCGCTCCAAAGAGGTAAAGCAGCGAGTGTCCGAATCGTTTCTGATTCCAGGATGACACCAGGCCGTACCCCACCAACCCACTTAATCCTATGTGCAAGAAGCCGGTTCCGGCGCGCAGCACAACTGCCTGAACCCAGGTATCCAGGCCGATCTGGCTGATAAGCCCCGCACTCTCTATCAGGGCAAACGCACCGCCGCTGATAAGACCCAATGAGAATCCTTCATTGTCCTTTAATGGGCGTTTGAGCAGAAACCAGATAGCCATGGGTTTAAAGAGCTCCTCTACGAATGGCGCCAGAACACCAATCATCAGGAAAAGCGCGGAGGCGATCGCCGGATTGTGCGCCATTTCCATCAGCACTTGCTCGAGCTGTTCAATACCGCCCTGATTAAGATCCAGGTTTTGAGCTGATTCGGCAAGCTGTTCCATTAAAGCGGGCTGGCTGATGAGAACTGCCAATACCACCAGGGCAGCAATCACTACCATGGATAATTCAACGACCATAATTATCAGGGGAGCAGCAGTCAAACCAATGGTTAGCGTCCCCCATTCACGCAAGGCGGTGGAGCGCGGCAGGCCGCGGCGGCTGAATTCCACTATCCACCAAACCGGAATGGCCACCAATAGCAGTGTAAGCGGCACGAAGATGTACCAGGCAGCCTGCACATGGATTGCCAATACACCCACTAACAATATTATTACGCTGCCTATCATCGCAAGAGAAGCTGGTTTGTAAAGAGATGGATATTTGAGGGGGGTGGGCTTACCGCGCAGCGAATTCACAGCCAAAACCAGGGTTGGTATCTGAAGCACCCCGATCAATAGAGCAAGCGCGCCTGCAGAAGCCGCTGGCATCATCTCTAATGGCGAAGAGAAAATTGAACGCAAGGACGACAAGCTGAACGCAACCCCCGCAGCAATAAATAGACTAATCAAAATGCCCAGCGCGCTGAGAATAAGCATCAGAACGCCGGGCAATTTTTTACCTTCGGGTTGCATTATTTTTCGGTGATAGTAATGCCCAGAACTTCATCCAGGGCAGGATCAAAGATATTGTCACGGATTTCAAGTTTATTGAGCACATCCAAACCAGAAGTCACTTTCCCAAAAATGGTGCGCCCTCCTTGATCGGGGAGTGCGATTTTGTTGATGAAGAAGGAACTGCCATTTGTTCCAGATCCGATATTATAGGCAAAGGTGGCAAGCATCCCCGCCTCGTTGAAATTGAGGTTGCTGTCGATTTCATCCATGTAAGCGTAACCAGGGCCACCATAACCGGTATCGGTGGGATCGCCGGAAAGCATGAATTGGTCAGTGCTGACGATGGGTAGGTTGTTATACCAACCTTCGCGGGCGAGATAAACAAAACTGTTTACCGCATTAGGGGCTTTGTCGGCATACAGTTCAACCGCAATATCACCTTTGGTAGTGGAAATTGTGGCGGAATAGGTTTTAGATTGATCAATCGCCATCGCCGGGCAAGCCCCATATTCTCTTTCCTGGTTAAGAAGCAGTTCGGTATAGATTGAGAAAATCTCGTTGCTGCGCTGGTTTTCAGGCCATGGGTAACCGTTAATGAACAGGGTGGGTGTACCGGTGACTCCAATCGCATCGGCTTTGGCTTTGGCATCCTGCACCTTCTTAACCACTGCATCGCTGACCATATCCTTTAAGAGTTGATCTGGGTTAATACCTAATACGGAGACTCGCTCCTTGAGCCAGTCATCCAGATCGGCAGGTGCCAGGCCAGCCCAAAACTCGGTGTCGGCTAAATTGGCGACTTCCGGATCATTCGGGTTTTTGCTTTGATGCTGGAAGAGCCAGATCCTGAATTCATCAAACTTGCCCTGCAGACCGGCCGCGACCATGGCCTGGGAGGCCAAAATGGATTTATCGTGGAAGGATTCAGGGAACGGGCGCAGACGAAAGACAAAGCGCACATCGTTGGGGTAGAGAGCTGTAAAGCTTTCGACCAAGGGATCAAACTGCGCACAGTAAGGGCACTGCGGCTCGCTGTAAACCATAAACGTGACGGGAGCATCTTTAGGGCCCACAATATAATCCTCGTCAGTCACACCAGGCAATCCTGGATAAGGAGTTATTAAAGATTGGCTGAGTAGATTGAAGGGTACGCAAGGATTCTCTTCACTGGTTATTGGATCGACGGCTTGAGTTTGGTCACTGCCGCTGGCAGCGGCTTCGGTTGGTGCGGTGCTTGGGGCAGCGGTCGGGGCTGCTGTTGGCTCTGCTGTTTTCCCCGCGGCATTGCACGCTGAGAGCAAGATTGTCAGCATGAGCACAACAGGTAGGATCAATTTTTTCATGGGGTATACCTTTCCGGTTTTTATTAAGATAAATTAGATAAAAATAATAATAATATCTCTTGGATTCTGGATTTTACCATATCCGGAGGCTGACTGGCATCGATCACATGCCAGCGAGCTGGGTCGCCAGAAGCCATTTGCAGGTAGCCATGGCGCACCCGCTGGTGATACTGAAGCTGATAAGCATCCATGCGATTCCATTCATCACCCCCAACCTGGCGTCGGTGCAAGCCAACTTCAGGCTCAATATCCAATAGAAAAGTCAAGTCAGGTTTAAGACCTCCGGTGGCAAAGTCCAGTAGGTTTCTGATGAACACCAGGTCGTTCTGATGGCCGTATCCCTGATATGCCATGGTGGAATCTGCGTATCGGTCGAGAACAACCGCATCGCCTTTCTCAAGGTGCGGGCGGATAACCTCTTCAACCAGTTGAGCGCGGGCTGCGCAGAAGAGCAGTGTTTCGGTACGCGGATGCATGCTGGTATTTTTAAGGTTCATTAGAATTTCGCGAACCTGATCACCAATTAAGGTACCGCCCGGTTCACGGGCTGTGAATACAGTAAAGCCTTTTTCTTTTAAAAAGTCAGCCAGAGGTTGCATTTGTTTCGTCTTACCACTGCCATCGGGGCCTTCAAGTGTAATGAACATTAATTACTCCCTGAATACCCTGACACGCCGGTTGGGTTCTTTTCCGTATGAATGCGAGATCAGTTCTGCTTCGCGCACGATATCATGCTGCATGCGGCGCACGCGGGGTGATGCTGGCGGCAGGTCCACCCAGCGCTGGCCGTTGCGAACAGCCTCAATAGCAGAATAGGTTTGGGCAGTGATCTCTTCCATATCCACGTTATTCCCGGATATTTCAGACAGGTTATAAATCTCAGCTAAAACCTGTTCTATCTGGATGGAGGAATTCGAACGCAGCACCAAAATAGGTATGCCGCGTTCTTCTGCATTCAGAATTGGCCGCTGACGTTTGCGGTAATATGACTTAAGAGTAATGAGCATATCCGCCTGATTCAAGTCGCGCGCAATTGTGGCAGGCACACCCAACTTGCGGGCAGCCTGTTCAAGACGGTTGCGTGCAACACCATAAGCATAAATGTTTGTTGGCTTAAGCGGCAGGGGCGGCTCATTTGAAATCTCATCAATCCCGATTGGATTAATATCAATATTCTTCTGACTGGATTCTTGCCAGTTTCCATATCCGTTTGCAAAAGATCGACGCAATCCCTGGGAGCCAACAGGACTCGCCACGCTGCGGCGTTCAGGTTTCTGAATGCGTATCTCATCATTCTCATCGCGATAGCGGATTTCTGGCTGCAGGGCAAACCCGCGCAGCAAATTATCAACAGCAGCGGCAACATCCTCATGCACAGCCAGCCTGTCGCGTTCCTGAAGTTCAATTAATACATCAAAGGTTGGCGGCGAACGGCGTTCCAGAACGGTCTTTTGAGTACCGCGCCGGCGCGCTTCTTCATCTGACAGGGTGACTGATTCAATTCCCCCTACCAGATCAGACAGAGTGGGGTTAAGTAATAAATTTTCAAGTGTGCGCCCGTGAGCAGTCGCAACAAGCTGCACGCCGCGCTCAGCAATCGTTCGGGCAGCAATGGCTTCAAGTTCCCGCCCGATCTCATCAATGACAATCACCTCGGGATTGTGGTTTTCCACAGCCTCGATCATCACCTCATGCTGGAGGGAAGGCTGCGACACCTGCATGCGGCGGGCGCGCCCAACTGCGGGGTGCGGAACATCGCCATCGCCACCAATCTCATTGGATGTATCCACAATAACCACACGTGTCTTTTCTGCTAAAATACGGGCGGCCTCACGGAGCATGGTAGTTTTACCAATTCCCGGTCTGCCGAGCAGCAGGATGCTTTTGCCTGAAAGAACCAGATCTTCGATAATATCAATAGTTCCGTAGACTGCCCGCCCTACCCGACAGGTTAGCCCGACTTCAGCGCCATGTTTATTGCGTATAGCCGATATGCGGTGTAATGTACGTTCAATGCCGGCACGGTTGTCTGCATCAAAATCTCCGATATGCGCAACCACCTCATCAATCTCTTCGCGGGTTACTTCCTGATCGCAAATTTCAATCTCGCGATCCACAAAGCGCGCCATTGGCAAACGGCCGAGATCCATAATAATTTCGAGCAGGTCATCTACATTGTTATTATCGCGGATAGCAGCCAAATATTTCTCGGGTAAAACTGCGAATAACGCGGGAAGATCATCTGTAATACGACGTTGGGTCATTCTTTAAAAAACCTCTTGGCCAATCCGGCCTGAATTGCCTATTATATATTATCCTTCCGTCCTGCAGCTGGAATCATGGGGGTTACAGTATCCACACGGTGTTTGCTGGCGCTGTGGTTCAATTCAGCCGCTGGCAATTTCTTCACAGCCGCAAAATGCTTTACCAGGATTTCTTCTCTGGGAGTCAGTTGAACCGCGATACTTTCCAAGCAATCCGTTAACCAGCCTGAATCTGCAGTTTGAAGCAGATATTTCTTATTCATTGATGAGAAGAAACTTTCCACAAGAGCCGCCAGGACACTCTCGGGATTAACCAGGTTATTCATTAAAACTGGCATAATCATAACCTTATTATTGACGCAATTAACCCTGGCATATCCTTCTAAAACACCGTCAATTCTCAGGGCAAAATCTGGCAAGACCTGGGAGGCACCAGCGGTTACCGATCGTGTGGCTGGTGAAAGCAGTTTGTGCTGGAGCAAAGTGAGTTCTAATTCATCCGTCGGATCTGGTTTAAACCAGGAAATTTGTGTGGAGAAGGTACTGTTTAGGTTATTGGGTAATTCCCAGATGGACTGCCATCCACACATGCAGTAACCAGCGCGGCGCAATGTTTCAAAAAGACAATTTTCTACCTGAACAGAAGCAATAATATATTTTGCGCCACGCAGCCCGGCCTCCATTGCCAAATTATCAAGCAGCTCTGGCAAGGGGTCGTTTTCATAAAAGCCCAAAGGAAGCAGCCAATTCAAGCGCGCACCCTGGTTTTCAACCCCAGCTTGCCCAAATGCATACAACTGTAAATCATTATGCGCCAACCCCTGGCTGAACCACTCTCTGCTCCCCACCATTGATTCGATACCCACGCTGGTTATGATTTGCCGAAGACCACGCATGAGAAATAATTCTGAGTTAACCCAAAGAACATTATTGCGATGGCGATAAAGAGACACAAGGTGCAGGGGCGAAACACTGGTGATTTTTATTTGACCATCTCCAGAAAATAACGGTGGATACGATCATCACCGGATAATTCGGGGTGGAATGCAGTTGCCAACCAGTGGTTCTGTCTGGCGGCTACAATACGACCGTCTGGTAGAGACGATAGTACCTCAACGCCATCTTCCACAGATTCGATAAGCGGGGCACGGATAAAAATTGCATGGAAGGGTGGATTCTCACCCGTATATGATTTTAATGCGGGGATGACCAGATCAATTTCAAAACTATCCACCTGCCGGCCAAACGCGTTGCGCGCCACCGTGATATCCATCATACCGAGTAAAGGCTGATCCCGGCGGGCGTCTTTTGAAAGGAAAATACTGCCAGCGCAAGTACCCCACACTGAGTGTTCTTTAGCGAACTGACGCAATGGTTCAATCAAAGAGAAATCCTGCGCCAGTTTGCCTATAACAGTAGATTCGCCTCCAGGAATAATCAACCCCTGCAGACCAGCTAATTCAGCCGCTGAACGCACCTGGCATGTTTCAACTGCCAGGCGGCTGAGTGCCAACTGATGTTCGAGGAAATCGCCTTGAAGGGCGAGCACCCCTATTTTCAAATTTACCAGCCTCTGCCGGCAATCAGTTCCCCTTCGGGGATGCTGTTAACCGAACGTCCAACCATGGGCTCGCCTAAATTGCGGCTGATTTCAGCCAGAATCTTGGGATCATTGAAATGTGTAACAGCTTTGACAATGGCATCCGCGCGTTTAGCAGGATCACCGGATTTAAAAATACCGGAACCCACAAACACACCATCCACGCCAAGCTGCATCATTAATGCGGCATCCGCTGGGGTGGCCACGCCGCCGGCAGCAAAATTGACTACCGGAAGTTTGCCAAGCTGCCTGGTTTCCACCAGCAGTTCATATGGGGCTCCAAGCTCTTTAGCATACGCCATCAGTTCTTCTTCTGGAAGAATCATCAGATGGCGGATTTCGTCCCAGTACACAGCGCGCGTGGCGTACTGCTTCAACCACATCGCCAGTGCCAGCTTCACCTTTTGTACGGATCATGGCTGCGCCTTCACCCACGCGCCGAAGCGCCTCACCCAGGTTACGGGCACCGCAAACAAAGGGGACCTTGAAAGCGTGCTTATTGATATGATGCTCCTCATCAGCAGGGGTCAGTACCTCGGATTCATCAATATAATCAACACCCAATAGATTCCAGAATCTGCGCTTCAACAAAATGCCCGATGCGCGCTTTTGCCATCACTGGAATAGAGACTGTTTCCATGATTTTAAGGATCAATTCAGGGTCGCTCATGCGCGCCACACCGCCCTGCGCGCGTATATCTGCCGGAACCCGTTCTAGCGCCATAACTGCCGATGCGCCTGCATCTTCTGCTATGCGTGCGTGCTCAGCAGTGACCACATCCATGATCACGCCGCCTTTCAACATCTGGGCCAACCCTTTTTTAACAGTAAAAGAACCTGTTTCACCTGCCATAAAATACCTCCGGAAATTTCGTATAATGCGATTCAATTCTACCACCAAGGAAATTTCCGGGTTTATTCGACTTGTAAATGAAACCGCATAATAATGTTTCACATGAAACATCGGTCTACTCTTATGAATTGTTTCACGTGAAACCTTTGGCAAAACAGTATCCCCTAGAATGCAATTTGGAAAATCTCTCTGATAATATCTCTATGAATTATTGACCTTAAAATCATTCGCAAACCAAAAAGCGTGAATTATTCTTATCTTTACTTACCCTGACAGAGCAGAAATACTTCAAAAGGGGTGTTTTAAATACACAAATGACAGGTTTATGTTGCGTGAGACTGATAACTAATAGCACAAAAAACAGAATCAATCAAAAAAACAGGTTTAACTGCTATCAAACCATCTGGCATAAATCGCATTTGAGATCAGTCTGCCCCCACTTTTTTCAACAGTCACAAGTTCGCCAATCTCCAAGTCCCCGTCCCTGGGTGCCATCAAGTCGTTAATCGCGCTATGCAATGTCAGCGCGGATGATTTTACGGCATAAGCAGTTACAACAAAAAAAAGGGGTTTAGGAAGAAGGGCGTTTTTACAGGCAGCGAGCATTTGAGGCAAAAGTCTGAAAAATTCCCAAACCTCGCCTTTGGGACCACGTCCAAACTTGGGAGGATCCATTATGATTCCATCGTAAAGGTTTCCACGCCGGATTTCCCTTTCCACAAATTTGAGGGCATCATCCATAATCCAACGAATTGGTTTGTCTGATAGATCACTTAGGGATTGGTTTTCCCTTGCCCAGGAGATTGCCTTCTTGGACGCATCAACATGGGTCACCGAAGCGCCGGCATTTACAGCAACCAGGCTGGCTAATCCTGTATAACCAAAAAGATTGAGCACCTTAATTGGCCGGTGTGCATTTGAGATAATATCAGCAATCCAATCCCAGTGTACAGCCTGTTCCGGGAAGACCCCGAGATGGCGTGAGGACCCTGCCCGCACCCGAAAATTTATATTTTTATAATGCATCACCCAATTTTCAGGGATTTGTTTAATGAAATTCCAATGGCCACCATTTTCTTCACCGGTTGTTTGAAAAGCGGCATCAGCTTTTGACCAGAGATCATCAGATTTTAAAGGTATCCAAACAGCTTGCGCTTCAGGTCTTGAGAATAAGTACTTGCCAAAACGCTCAAGCTTTAATCCATTGCCAGAATCAATTAACTCATAGTCAACCCAATCTCGAGCGGATGCAACCTTAATATTTGGGTGTATATTATTCATAGTTTACCAACAATCTGAGTATATCAAAAACCTGTCAAGCAGAATATTAATGACAGTAGTTCAATATATTTTCGCGAATTCAAGTGGATTATTGATTTGGCCATACTGGATTGTTTCACGTGAAACCTTTAACTTTAAAAATGCGTATGTCATTCGGCGGTTATTGACGAAGTCTGTCTGATAACCTGCCAAGGAGAACTTTTATGTCAAAAGTAATTGAAAGCAGTAATGTGTCGTTTAAATACAATGGTGCTTACGCACTAAATAATTTCAATCTGAATGTCAATCGCGGAGAAGTAGTAGCGCTTCTCGGGCCAAATGGGGCAGGGAAAACTACCTCAATCCGTGTTTTAAATGGACTATTATCTCCTGAAAGCGGCTCAATAACTGTATTAGGACTTGATCCACACCAAGAAGGCGCAAAGGTTCGAACCCGAACCGGCGTGCTGACAGAAACGCCTGCGCTTTATGAGCGCTTGACAGCCTGGCAAAATCTCTCATTCTTTGGTTCGCTGTCTGAATTGTCAAGGTCAGAGGTCGAAGATCGCAGTAACCATTTGTTAAAAGTCTTCAATTTGCATGACCGCTCCCAAGACCGCGTGGAATCTTTCAGCAAGGGCATGAAACAGCGCTTGGCGCTTGCACGTACCCTGCTGCATGACCCGGAGCTGCTGTTTCTGGATGAACCAACCTCTGACCTGGATCCTGAAGCGGCCAAACAGGTGCAAGACCTGATACTGGAGATCAGCGGAAATGGCAAACGATCAGTTATTCTTTGCACGCACCGTTTATATGAAGCGGAAAAGCTATGCGATCGGGTTGCCATCATGAAGAATGGTCGTGTGGCAGCATCAGGCACCCTCGATGAACTGCGTGCCCAAGTTTCTCCGATGATTCAGGTGGTTTTTCGATTTTCCGGAAAAGTAGATGATAAACTGGCGGCAATCTTGTCTCAATTACCTGGAGCAAATGGAGTGGAAGTTTTACCTGAGGGTGAAATTATTCTGACTGTGGACAGCGAGGATAACATACCGGCGATGGTGAGCGCGCTTGTCAATGCGGGGGCGGAGATTAAAGCTGTTGAACCGCACCGCGCCACGCTTGAAGATATTTATCTGCGCCTGCAGCACGCAGACGAGGAGAGGCTGCTATGAAATGGAAAAATGTTATATCAATTGCAAGAAAAGACTGGATTGAAGTTCGCCAGAATAAATATGCCTGGATGCCAATGACGATTGTACCGGTGATATTTGTGATCATCATACCCCTTATTTTTACTTTGCTAATTCCAAATCTTAATGTAACCCCTCAGGATGTGATGAATTCAGATACAGACATTCAATTTTTTGTTGAACGAATGCCCGACTCTCTGGCTCGATATATCAATTTCAGCAAACCTATGGAATCCATGATTGTCATCATGCTCGGTTTTATGCTCGCACCTATGTTTCTTATTATGCCCCTGATGTATGCCACAACCATTGCAGCCGAATCATTCGCCGGTGAAAGGGAGCGAAAGACGATTGAATCATTGCTCTATACGCCCGCATCAGACGCAGACCTGCTGGTGGGAAAAGTGACTGCCGCTGCTGTACCCTCTATCCTGGTAACCTGGTTCGGATTTGCGGTGTATACCCTTATATTGAACCTTGCACCTTACCGCTTTTTCCAACGCATCTGGTTTCCACTACCCACCTGGTGGCCGCTTATCTTCTGGATAACGCCCGCGCTGGTTGTTATGGGCATAGCGCTGACGGTCATTATCTCGGCGCGTGTGCAGAGCTTTCTTGGCGCTTACCAGTCCAGTTCTTCGGTTGTGCTGCTCGTTGTGCTGCTTTTCGCAGGGCAAATGACTGGTGTGCTTTATTTGAGTGTAGGAATTGAGATGATCATAGGAGCGGTTATCTGGATTATTTCGTTGATACTTGGCTATTATGCGATTAAAACATTCAACCGTGGAGCGCTGCTGACAGGTAAAAGATAGAAAACCAAAAACCGCTTTTCCGCAGCAGATCTTTATCGATTCAAGCAAGTTTTGGCGTTAAATAGGCTACTGCCATGCTGTGTTCCTCATCCATAACCAGGCGCAAAATGTGGTCTTTGCGATAATTATTGATCCGTATGACCCTCAAGCGCTCCTTTGTGGTTTCATCAGAAGGAATTAATTCCTCCAGGCTGTTAGGTGCTTGATAGAAGAATGAGGGAAGCATAACACTCTGCGGATCATCCAGCATAACTGCCAGCGGATATATCTGGGCTTCCAGCAGATCCTGAAAGAAATGTGTTCCAAGTGATGGCTCAGGGGATGGGCCGATTGATTTACCTGAAAGCTCCACCAAAGCACGGGAATTAAAAATATCACTGTAGCTGATCGGTATGCCCAGATCTGTATTTGTGCTGCCCCATCGCCCTGGTCCGACCAAAATGAACCGACAGTCTTTAAGCGCACCATTTAACTTTCCGATGGTACGGGATAGTTCATAGCGCTCTGCCATCTGTAAATCAAAATATGCAGCTGGCGGCACAAACACAACGGTATCTATATTATCAATCACACCTTGCGGCACCATAAAGCGCGTCTGAAGGATTACATCCGCCTCGGGTAAATGGCCAGGTATATTCACATCTTTACCTTCAGCCAATTGGCTTTGGGGGCGGCATTGCAGCAGGGTGAAGCGCAAATCTGGTTTTGCCTCTGAGCTATCCCTGATATTTAAGGTAAATTCAATATCCACCGGATACTCATAGCAACTTTCTAATGTGGTTAGAATTTGACGCATGCGTACAGCAAAATCCGAACTGCGCAGCAAGTCCTCAAAGGTGAGCACCAGTTTCTCACGGTCATTTTCCATCAGTCTGGAGCGCAGCGAAGAGAAATAACCCTCTTCGCTTACCTGGGCAATATACCTCAGGGCATGATAATCGGCATCCAATACATCATGCACAGGCAGTGTCATAAAAGCATTTTCATCAAGGTCAATAACGTCCACAAACTGCTGTGAACAGCGCTCCATGGTACGCTGATCAGGAGTGGGGCGAAGTAAAGGATGGCTGAGCGCTATCAGCCGCGGATATTCATTCCCCACCCGGTCAACCGCACGAGTACCCAAACCCCATACAAGGCGCACAAAGCCATCTTCGCGCCTGATTTGCGGTGCCCAGCGGTAAAGGTTGCGGCTGAAGGCCACCCCGGAAGCATCGGGCAAGTAATAATTCTTGTACTGCTCACCTTCCACAACCATAATCAGAATAGCCATTCGTTCATCATAATCCTGCAGTCCCTTGTTGCGGCGGTAGAGAAGCGCGTCAGGATTAATTGTGGAAGCATAGACACGTGCAATAGCATTCAGCAGCGCTTTCAGATTTTCTTTTTCCGATCCTTGATTTGGCAAAAAAATACTTTCATACTTTCCAGCAAATGAAGTGCCAAAGCTGTCCTCTAAAAGGCTGGATGAACGCACAATGAGCGGCTTTTTCCCAATATCATTCAGAATGAATTCAAGTTTTTCACGGATGTCGCTCGGGAATTCACTATCAAGAAATTCGCGGATTATCCGCGGATAATCCGCGCGCATTTCGTCCTCATTCTTGTATTTCTGGTCATTCCAGCGTTCAAGGTTGTTCATGGTAAAGAAGGAGTACATCTCGTTTGAACCTATAAAATAATACTCAGGTTTTTTCAGGCTTGCCTGTAGTTCTTCGGGCAGCTCATTGCTGAGAATGCGGTATGCCAGCAACATGCCCGCGGCCTTGCCGCCGATGCGACCAGCGCCGATTTTGTGCTTGCGGATTTCCGCTAGATCGGGGATGGTGAACCAGCGTTTGGCAATGTTCACGTACATTAACTGATCGCTGATCATAGTGCGGATAAGAACAACCAGCGATTCCTCCAAATGGTGCTCGTATTTGGCACGTTCCTGCGGCGGAAGACGCAATATAGACCAGGCATGTTCAAAAATGATTTCCTGGGGCGCCTGTTCCGGGTTGAAAGTAAGATTTGGGTCAGTTTGTTCTACACCATGGTCGTTCAAAATTTCTGTAACAAGATTCTGGAAAAGATCAAAAGATAAATGCTGGCTAAAGGTTAAGTCGGTGAGCTGGTCTCGAACGCGCGCATGGCGTTCTTCCCAAATTTCAGCGGGCTCTTCGCCCACCGGGTTGCGCAGCCCTTCGCGGTCCTGCGATAGAATTGCCTGTTTGCGAACCTGGGCTTCAAATTCATGTTTATCGATCACAGCGCGTTTATAAAGTTCATCACGCATACGGCTGCGGATACGGCCGCACAGAATGGGGTACTGCCCCAAGGCGAGCGTAATGCTCATTAGGCGGTCAGCAGAATTAGAAAATGACTGCATCAATCATAACCTTTTAAAATAATGATACGAAGTGCGAAGAATTATCTTCAGCGGAGTCAGGATAAAAAAATTTCGTTTGCAGGATAAGATAGTCAGTTTAACTCTATGTTAATTGTATATACAATTAACCCAAGTGCATTGGCATTATCACATGTTTATAAGTATCATCTCCCACAGGAGAAATCAGGCCGGGGGTGTTGTTTTGATTGGTCTCCAAAATGGTATTGGGTGAACCAATTACCTCTAAAACTTCACTCAGGAACCGGACATTGAACGCAATCAAAAGTTCAGGGCCTTCAATGTTGGCATCGACCACTACTTCGCCGGAACCCGTCTCTTCTGACTGTGTGGTAAATTCTAAAGTGCCAGGACCGCCTTCTTGCGGCTGCATTTTAAGACGAATGACATAATTACCTTCACGCGCGATAATCTCCGCCTGGCGGCAGGCTTTTAGAAACTCGGCGGTAGATAAAACCGTGCGTGTTTTGAAACTGCGCGGGATAATGGCGCGGTAATCGGGAAAATTCCCTTCGATTAATTGTGTAACCAGTTCAGCATCTTTGAGATGGAAAATCGCCTGTCCGCGGTCCTGCGGAACAACCATAGAGACGGTTTCATTGCCATCTACAGCAATACGAGCCAATTCACTTAAAGATCGGGCTGGAATGATAACCTTGACTGGATTGGCAACTGCACTGGATAATTCCGCGCTGCGTACTGATATGCGGAAGCCGTCGGTAGCGGCCAGAGAGATCTGGTTTTCGTTAATCTCCAACTGAACACCCTGAAGGACAGGCCGGGCTTCATCCGTTGAGGCGGCAAAACTGACCTGCTGGATCATCTCCTTGAAATCAGAAACATTCAATTCAACACCGTTGGATAAATCGGGGGTTGGCATTGGGGGGAATTCGCTGGCCTCGATACCTTTAATATCAAAAATGGAGGTGCCGCTGCGGATATTAAGTGTTTGAGTGCGAGTGGTTAATGCGAGGTTAACCTTGTCACCTGGAAGTGTGCTGACAAGATCGCCGAAAATGCGCGCGGGGATAGTGACGCTGCCCTCTTCTTCGATCTGGGCTCCAATCCAACAGGTGATGCCGAGCTCCAGATTGGTCGCGGAAAGCCGCAGGCGGCCTTCATCGGTGGCGATCAGAATATTTCCCAGCACAGGCAGTGTACTGCGCGGTGAAACAGCTCTGGATACCAGACCCAGTCCGTGGGCAAGTTGGGCTTGAGAAACGGTCAGCTTCATAATCGGGTCCCTCCCTCAAAAATCATTTCTTTTTTAACCGAGTTTTAATAATTCAATTAGGTTACCACATATTGTAAAACAAAAAAGCGGAACTGATTCATCAATCAGTCCCGCTTTAATAACTTAAAGCCTATTTAAATCCAGCCACGCAGCTGCATCGCTTTTACAACCCGGTTAATTGCCACCATATAGGCTGCATCGCGCATAAATACACCTTCATGTTCATGCAGGTCATAAACACTCTGGAATGCGTTGGTCATCTTCTCATCCAGCCGGTCCAGCACTTCATCCCGTCCCCAGTAGTAATTCATATCATTCTGAACGCTTTCAAAGTACGAGACGGTTACACCGCCTGCGTTGCAAAGGAAATCGGGGATCAGGAATATACCGCGCTTCTTAAGCTGCTCATCCGCTTCCAATGTTGTGGGCCCGTTGGCGCCTTCTGCGACAATTTGGACCTTGGGCGAGATCATTTCAACAGTTTCGGCGTTAATCTGGCCTTCGATTGCGGCCGGGATCAAAACATCCACGTCCTTGCTCAGCCAGGCACCGCCATCTTCAATGTCATAACCTTGCGCTTTGGCTTTTTCCTTATCAATCGCTCCATACTGGTCGGTGATACCTTTCAGGAGGTGTGGATCAATGTTTTTTTCATGGCTAATGGTGTAACTTTTTCGGTCATTTCGGTCCCAGTATGAGACAGCCAGAACTTTACCGCCGAGAATTTCCGTGAAACCTATGGCCGCGTATTGAGAAACATTTCCATAGCCCTGCAGCGAAGCGGTGCATTTTGTCGAATCAATACCCAGCCTCTTCATGGCCTCGCGCAGGTGATAAACCACGCCGTATCCGGTAGCTTCCGTCCGGCCGAGCGAACCGCCTCCGCCAACTGGTTTGCCGGTGATTACGCCCGGGGTATATTGGCCTGCTAATTTGGAATATTCATCCATCATCCAACCCATCATCTGAGGGGTTGTACCGACATCCGGGGCAGGCACATCCTGCCGGGGACCGATTTCGCGCCATACGGCCTGAATATAACCGCGGCACAGGCGCTCTTTCTCACTGACAGTCAGGGTAGCCGGATCTACGATCACGCCGCCTTTGCCGCCTCCCAGCGGAATATCGGCGACAGCACATTTCCAGGTCATCCATGTGGCAAGTGCGCGCACAGTGTCCGCGGTTTCAGCCGGGTGGAAGCGGATCCCTCCCTTGCATGGGCCGATAGCGTCGTTGTGCTGCACACGAAAGCCGTTAAAAACCCTGATTTGGCCATTATCCATGCGGACCGGGATGCGAACATGAAATTCACGCAGCGGCCAGCGCAGGTATTCGCGCACCTGTTCATCTAACTTTAGCATGTCAGCAACTTGGTCAAATTGCTGCTGCGCCATTTGAAAGGCGTTAGTTGTTGCTGCGTTCATAAGTTCACTCTCCTGGTGGGTAATTCTTTTGCATGATAGGACTTGAATTTATAGTAGTGATAATTGTTTCAAACCGCATATAAATATTGATGCACTTTATAGTTTAAGGAGAACATGGGCGACGTCAATATGATAAACGTCCTTAACTTTTCAAATTTACTCAAGTTTTACCAGAATATTAGGAATAAATGTCAGCTTTGAAGGTTATTGCTGGTTGAAATGGTTATAAAGAAAAATTACTGGAAGAAGGTAAGATTGGGATTAAAAATTCATGCCGCTCATTAAGAAAATTTATTTGTAAAAGGACTCAAAGTCATTTTGTTGAGTAGTAAATTTATTTCTTTAAGTTCTCAAGTTGGATGCTCAACTCTTTTTTGACAACCTGTGGGTTTGCTTTGCCTTGTGCGGCTCGCATCACCTGACCGAAAAGCCAGTTGGCCACCGTTTCCTTGCCGGCCAGATAAGACCGCACCTCAGCGGGGTTATCCGCGATGGCTTCTGCAACCAGAGAAATAACCAAATTTCCGTCCGATAACTGCGCCAGACCATTTTCTGCAATAATCCTTTCAGCGGAATGGCCTGATGCCAGCATTTCGCCAAGCACCTCTTTGCCAGTATTCTGATTGATAGTGCCGTCATCGACTGCTGACACCAGTCCTACAAAGGATTCGGGTGACATTTTCATTTCTTCAAACGATATGCCATTCTGGTTGAGCCAGGCAAACAGATCTGTCAGCAGCCAGTTGGCAATGCGCTTGGGCGCGAGTTTTGGCGGGGTGGCCAAGCAGGCTTCAAAAAAATCGCTGACAGGTTTATCTTCCACCAGACGTTCAATATCTTCAGTATTCAAACCGAAAACATTCCGGTAACGCAGTCGGCGTACATCTGGCAGTTCTGGCATCGTGGCTTTAACTGCTTCCAGCCAGGAATTTTCCACCTTGAGGGGTGGCAGATCAGGTTCGGGAAAATATCGGTAATCATTTGCGTCTTCCTTGCTGCGCTGCGCGACTGTTTTCCCCTGCTTCTCGCTCCAGCCTAGGGTCTGCTGTTTAACCCTTTCCCCTTCATCCAATTTTTCTCTTTGAATATCCATTTGATAGAGAATAGCCAGCTCCATTGCTCTGAAACTGTTCAGATTCTTGATCTCCACGCGCGTGCCCAACTCTTCACAGCTCTCCAGCCGCATGGACAGGTTGGCTTCAAAACGCATGGTGCCTTTTTCCATATCGCCGCTTGAGACTCCCAGCCAGCGCAGAAGCGCGCGAAGGTTGCGGCTGTAGGCGCGCACGTCTTCCACCGAATTCATATCCGGTTCGCTGACGATCTCCAATAGAGGCACGCCTGCGCGGTTAAGGTCAACCAGAGAAAAAGTTTCACCGTCCTTGCTGACGTGTGTCAGTTTACCGGTATCTTCTTCCAGGTGGGCGCGGCGCACCCTGATCGTTTTTTCTCCCTCGGTAGTGTTGATCAGGATGAATCCATTAACCGCCAAAGGATATTCATACTGTGAGATCTGGTAGCCTTTGGGCAAGTCTGGATAGAAATAATTCTTGCGTGCGAAGATGCTGGTTTCGACCACAGAGCAGTTCAACGCCAGGGCAGCCTTCACAGCCAGTTCAACGGCATTACGGTTGATGACCGGCAAGGTACCCGGCATCCCACAGCAGACTTCGCAGACAGATGAGTTCGGCGGAGCGGAGGTGGTATCTACTACGGCGCAAGAACAGAACATTTTGGAGCGCGTTGCCAGCTCCACATGCACTTCCAACCCTATGTCGGCTTTGTAAGTATTCTTTAACCACAGATTCACACTGATTATTAAGGATTGATCAATTATAGTGTGCGAATTAAAAATCAAAACGAAAAAATACGTTGGAAGGTTATTTTCGCGAGTTTTATATAAATTAAACAGGACGATGCAAAATTATTAAGTCTTGCTTTTCATTTTGAAATATGCACTTCTTGGGATGTAATTATAAAAAGGCGGCTCAGAAGGATGGCTATATTATTTACTTATTTAACAATATTTTCTGTTGTTATAGCCCTACAAAGATTTAACGAATTTATCAATCCTGTCCAGGGCTTCTTCCAGCTGGTCATATGCGGTTGCATAAGAGCAGCGCACAAATCCCTCACCGCCAGGGCCGAAGGCGGAACCCGGAACCACTGCCACGTGTTTCTCAAAAAGCAGTCGATCAGCAAAAACTGTGTCGTCCAGGCCGGTAACACTGACCTTAGGGAAGGCATAAAAGGCACCCCTGGGTTCAAAGGTCGGCAGGCCAATGTAATTTAAACCTTCGACAATCAGCATACGCCGTCGATCATATTCTTTCTGCATATTCTGAACAAAATCTTCGCAGCAGGTCAGACCTTCAAGCGCGCCAAACTGCGCCATGGTGGGCGCGGTCATGATGATATATTGATGAATTCGCGCCATGCCATCCATTAGTTCACTCGGTGCACAGGCAAAACCGATTCGCCAGCCGGTCATGGCGTAATCTTTGGAAAATCCGCCGACCAGAATGGTGCGGTTCTGCATACCCGGCAAAGCAGAAAAACAAATATGTTCAACCCCATAAACCAGGCGATCATAAATTTCATCAGAAATTATTATCAGGTCATGTTTTTCGGCGATTTTCCCAATGGCTGTCAGTGTTTCCCGGTCAGCAACCGCGCCGGTCGGGTTGCATGGGAAGTTGATCAGAATAGCTTTGGTTCTGGGTGTCACAGCTTTTTCCAGTTCAACCGGATCCGGCATAAAGGCGTTCTCCATTTGGCTGGGTACTTCTACGCAAACACCGCCTGCAAGGCTAATCACTCCCTGGTAAGATACAAAACAAGGGGTGGGCAGAATGACCTCATCTCCCGGATCAAGAACAGCAGTACAGGCCATGACAAGCGCCTCTGAACCGCCAACCGTCATGACAATCTCATCTTCAGGATTGTAGGAAACGCCATAAAGTTTTTCAAGCTGCTCGCTCAGCGCACGGCGCAGGGGCAGTATGCCGCGGTTGGCGGTGTAATGCGTCTGATTTTCGCGCAGCGAGCGGATGCCCGCGTCAATGATCGGCTGTGGTGAGGCGAAATCCGGTTCGCCAATACCGAGTGATATAACCTCTTTCATGGTAGCCGCGATATCAAAGAATTTGCGGATTCCGGAAGGTTTCAGTTCTGCTACACGCTTTGATAAATATGATTTCACCATGTAATGCTCCTTTATGGATTGGATAAGTCTGAAACCTTAAAGATATTCCAACTGCCTGAGGTTTCGGAGAAAGCCAGGTTGAAACGCCCTCCGTTGCAGGTTGTAACCAGAAAATGTTTGACCCCCGGCTCACGCCATTCTTTGTTGATATGCTTCACGGTCAGCCGGTTACTCTGCCAAATAAAAGATTTGGGATAATCGCACCCGGAGTAGCTTGCTTTACAGTCAACCCTCATATTTATATCTCAATCCAGGAATTATCGCCAATATTGATCGCTTCTGCACGACCTTTAATGCCTGCCTGCCGGCCAATGAGTGAGTTTTCCAAAACCATCTGGTCAATTTCGGCTTCCTGCTCCACGATTGAATTCTGGATGACCGAACGCGACAGGATCGCCTTTCGGCCTATTGAAACATGCGGACCGATCACACAATCCTGCAGTTCAGCCTCGGGATGAATATAAACCGGCGGGATGACAGTGATACCTTTTCTCTGAGTGGCTTCCTCGCTGTTGGCGGCACCATGTTCGAGCAGGTGGCGGTTGGTTTCAAGCAGTGCTTCAGGCTTACCTGCGTCCAGCCATATGTCCACTTCCTGCACTCGGAGTTTTGCGCCAGAGGATATCATCAGGTTGAGGGCATCCACCAGGAAGTACTCGCCATTCAGTGAAATATCTTTTTCCATCTGAATTCGGATGGCGTCCATCAGCGCTTCACCGCTGTGGAAATAATAAAATCCGACCACGGCCAGATTATTTGTCATGTCACCGGGCTTTTCAACCAATCGGGTTATCAGGTTATTGCTTCCTATCTCAGCTACACCAAAACGGCGCGGATCCGGCACCGGTTTGACCCATGCCACACCATCCAAGGGCTCATCATCGAGTCCGGATAAATCAGTCTCGATGAGCGTATCGGAGAAAGACATCAGCATGCGACCTTTGAGCGCTTCGCGGGCTAGATAGAGCGCATCGGACTGCCCTTTCATGCAGGTCTGGGTAAAATAATGTACTTTTTTATCCGGATGGTTGGCCACCATATGCGGCGCGACCTGGTCTTGCTGGTTTGGGCCCATAATAAGCACAAATTCCGCATCTTTGAACTGCGGCAGGGATTTGAACTGATCGAGCACATAATCAAGAACCGTTCTCCCGGCCAGATGAATGAGCGGCTTTGGTTTGCTCCAGGTGTGCGGGCGCATGCGTGTGCCCAGCCCCGCCATCGGTATCGCGATCTTCCAGGGTTCTTTCAAGAGCCCTCCTTGTAATATTTTTATAGATTGTACAACAGGAAATGGGGAGATGGAATTGAAGAATGTTCTGAATATTGACGATTGTTAATACAAAAATTGACAAGGATTATGACAATAACATTGCTTAAAATTCAGGATTACAGCATTATCCCTGGGTTTGGCTTAAGCCTCTTCCTGAATTTGCGGGAAACAATGGCGCACCCGCAATGGTTTCTAAAGACAATTAATTTCTTTCACAAAAGCAGGGTAGGAATACACCAGGATTTGCTTAAGCGCTTTCCCATAAATATTGCCCAATTTTGCAATATTCTTTAAATCCCATTTTGATGTAGATGTTTGCACCCATTTCTGATGCATACAAAACACCCACCCGGTAACTTTTCGCGCGTGCCGCATGCAATGTTTTGAGGGTCATAGCATATCCAATGCCTTTTCGCCGCGCATCGGGAATAGTGGCAACATTATAGATTCCTGCAGCGCCTGCTCCGAAGACAAGCGTTGAAGTGGCAATGGGTTTGTCATTTTAACCAACCCATATAATTTAATAATGGCATTTGTGGATTAAAACCAATATCAGAGTTGAAATCTAAAAACGCATCAATGGCAAAGTTAGGCAATCCAAAACCAGCGCCAAAAGTATCACACCACATTCGTAAAGCCTTCATTTCTGTAACTTGTTTGATAACCAGACCGGGCGGCACCGGCACATCTTCCCTCAGATGGAATAAATCAACCGCCATACCAGGGCTTTCCCTTTTATGAATGAATCCATGCGCACTTAAATATTTCCCCAGATCAGCGGGCTGTGTGGCAGGGCCAGTCCACCACAATACCGGTACTTTTTTAGAAACACTGCGCGTGATCACCGCTTCAATAGCGGCATCGATGCGATTTTTAGAAATTTGCGCACGAAGGACGCTGTTAAACCGAGGAAAAGGGATCTTGGAGATAGACCAAAGCATATCTGGGTCATCATGTATTTCAGCCTGCTTCCAGTACCGGAACATGAGCATGTGTTCAAACAAATTGGATTCAATCGCGGTCTTTACCGAATTATCAGAAAAATCTTGTAAAATTTCATTCATCTGTAATTGCTTTTCTGCCTAAATTATTTTATTCTTTATTATTTCCAATTGGCGGGAATAATGAACTGCTTGTTTCGGCTTTCCTGCTCTACTTAAGAGTGGAAATAACTAGACCACAGAGCGAATAATAAAAAATATAAAAAATCATAACTCTTCGGATATCTTGAGCAATATTAAGAAATATTTTTGACCATCCCTGCACTCCTCCGCTTTGAGGAGGGAATTGCCTTACTTTTTCAAAACGTGGGTAATTACAGTTGAAGCTGGGCCGCCCATGGCCTGAATGAGTGCGGTTTTTGCGCCTGGCACCTGATTTTCGCCGGCAGATCCGCGCAGCTGCATTGCTGCTTCGACAGCCTGATAAACACCGGCCGCCGCAAGTGGAAACCCGCGTGCTTTATTGCCTCCCAAGGTTAACAATGGCAGTTGTCCTTCTGGTGACAGATCATGATCCTGCAGCCAGCGCCAACCCTCACCGCGCGCGGCCAAACCGCAGGCTTCAATGGTCAAAATTCCGTAAATGGAAAAGGCGTCCCATAATTCCAGCAGATCCACTGCGTCCCATTCAAGCACAGCTTGCGCCAGCGCTTTTTGGACCGAAAGCGTTACCGCACTGAAGGCCAGCGGATCAAGGCGGTCGTGCAGCGCCAGAGCGTCAGCCACCACGTTGGAGGCGGCAACTCGCACCAAATTTTGGGATCTGGCTGAATTTTCATTCACTAGTAAAACTGCTGCTGCTCCGTCTGCGTAAGGCGCAGCATCAAACAGGTTGAGCGGATGCGCTATCATTGGCGCCCTGTTATACGCTTCCAGAGTGATGGTTTTGCGATACATGGCATTCGGATTGTTAACCGCGTTGGTGTGTGCCAATAGCGGCAGGGAAGCAAACGCCTCTCTGGGCGCATGGCAGGATTCCATATAGCGCGACATGAGCAGGCCCGCCTGACCAGTCGGTGTTAGTCCTTCAGTGGCTTCAAAGTCATAATCCATGCTCTGTGAGAGCAGCCCTTCAACTTCTGCGCCGACCATATCCGTATATTTTTCAAGGCCAACCACAAGCGCCGATTCAACATATCCGGATTTGACAGCCAGATACCCCATATGTAGCGCGGCCGCTCCGGAAGCTTCTCCTGCTTCAGCTGTAAAAGTTTCAATAAATCCCAGTCCGGCATTATCAGTAATGAGCGTTCCAAGATTCGCCTGACCTGAAATGGCGGAAGCCAGAAAATTACCCACGTATAATGCCTGCGGCTTAATGTTTCCTGCATCCTTAATCGCTGCGAGTATCGCGCGCGCAGAGAGATTCGAAAGCGAAAGCTCCCAATGTTCCCCAACAGGGGTCATGCCGATTCCCGCGATAAATACTTCGCTCATTCTAATAGCCCTATTTCATCGCCAGAATGCCGCGGAAACGCGTGTAAGTGGCATAATCAATTTCCACCCGGCGGGCAATATAATCCGCGGTTGTTAGCGCCAGCTTTTGGCGCTCCTCTATGAGTTTCGTACAACGCAAATCCAGCGCATCTGAGCCAGCTCCCGAGCCGTATGAGACCATCAGGATGCGGTCGCCCGCTTTGGCGACATCCAGAATAGCTGTCAGCCCGATAGGCGAGGCGCCAGCATAAGTATTGCCGATCACCGGCGAGAGCAAGCCGGTTTTGATTTGTTCATCGGAAAACCCCAGTTCCTTTGCCACCCGGCGCGGGAACTTGGCGTTTGGCTGGTGAAAGACAGCATAGGCATAATCAGATGCCTTGGCTCCGCTTTCTTCCATCATTGTGCGCGCGGCGGTTGAAACGTGCTTAAAGTAGGCTGGTTCGCCTGTAAAGCGCTGTCCATGTTCGGGATAGCGCTGGTAAGCGCGGCGCCAGAAATCGGGTGTGTCAGTAACAAAGGAATAGGCGGAAATAATTTCTGCAAGAGAGCTTTCGGCAGGACCGAGGAGGAATGCCGCAGCTCCAGCGGCGGCAGTGAATTCCAGTGCGTCGCCAGGTTTGCCCTGTGCGGTATCTGCGCCGATAGCCAGCGCGTAATCAGCCATGCCGGAGCCAACCAGACCCATGGCAGCCACCATGGCTTCAGAGCCAGCCTTGCAGGCGAATTCCAGATCTGCAGCCTGAATATGGACGGGCGCGCCGATGGCTTCTGCAACCACAGTCGAAGAGGGTTTAACAGCGTATGGGTGCGATTCAGAACCCACCCAAACCGCACGGATCAGCTCGGGAGAAATACCAGCACGCTTCAGGGCGTTGCGGGAAGCCTCAATTGACATGGTGATGGTGTCTTCGTCCAACCCAGGTACTGATTTCTCCTTAACAGGCAAACCTTCATCCGATCCCCCCACACGCGCGCGATCTCACTTGCGGGCAGCCGGTATTGGGGAATATAAGAGCCGTAGCCAGTAATGCCAACCGGACGGGCTGGTTTTAGTAATAATGATAGGCTTTCTTTTTCAGGATTCACTTCGCCCTCCAGGAATTCAAAATTTCAACCGCACGGTCAATGTGAATATGATTTTCTTTGATCAACTGCTCGGCGATACGTTCGACCAGTTCAGGCGGAGCGCCGGCGGCTGCCGCTACCTGGCGGGCATGCAGCGCCATATGGCCGCGCTGGATGCCCTCAGTTGCTAGAGCGCGCAAAGCGCCCAGATTCTGCGCCAAACCAACCGAGACAATTACCTCAGCCAGTTCGCGAGAAGAGGTTACCCCCATTAATTTCAAGGCCGCGCCTGCGCCCGGGATGAACGCGTGTAGCACCGCCAATCGTACCAACTGCCAGCGGCATTTCAAGTTCTCCGACCAGTTCGCCGTTCTTTCCCTTCAGACCATTTGCTCAGGCTGGTATATTTTCCTGATCGCGCGGCATAAGCATGAGCGCCGGCTTCCACAGCGCGCCAGTCGTTGCCAGTAGCCAGCACCACCGCATCCACACCGTTCATTATGCCCTTGTTATGCGTGGCAGCGCGGTAAGGATCAGCGGCAGCAAATGCCCAGGCTTCAATCACCCGGTCGCGCACCTCTTCTCCGGAAAATTCGCTCGTTGCCAATGTTTCAAGAGGGATCGCACATGATGCTCTTGCCAGACGGCGGTCCGCAAGGTTGGAAAGGATACGTAATAAAACACGTCCGCCGCTGATGCGCTCCACCATCGGGCTCAGCCGCTCGAGGGCGGTGTTGATGGCATTAGCCCCCATCGCGTCGCGCACGTCCATTATCAAATGCAGCACCAGAAAAGGACCAACAGGGGAATCTTTG
This sequence comes from uncultured Chloroflexia bacterium, assembly GCA_963723145.1. Taxonomy (GTDB): domain Bacteria; phylum Chloroflexota; class Anaerolineae; order Anaerolineales; family Anaerolineaceae; genus Pelolinea. The sequence goes on along the minus strand of CAVRPM010000008.1, from coordinate 421,796 downwards.
ATTACCCGAACTTGCAAGATCACGCGCACCGCCGCCCAGTTTTTTCAGCAGAGGGTCGCTCGCACTGGCAGCGGCAAGCAGGGTTTCGCGTTCCGCTTCTATTGCTTTCTTTGCTTTTTCAAGATCTGCAATATCCAGCACCTGCATCTGGCCGATCATTTCAGGCGCGTCGGATGAGGCTGAAAACCCGCCGCCCGCCCGCACCAGTTTGGCCATAAAGGAAGCCGCGGCAACAACTGAAGGTTCCTCTATCACCATCGGCACTTGAACTTCACGCCCGTTGATCAGAAAATTCCGGGCAATTCCCAGCGGGAGCGCATAAGTGCCAACCACATTTTCGATCATGTGGTCTGCCTGTGTTTCATTCAGCCCTGTTCGCCCGCTGAGTTTTTCCAGATCATCGGCGGATAACCCCGTTTCAGCGGCAAGCAGCTTAAGGCGCTCGTTAACGCTCAATTCATAAAACTTTGGAATGCTTTTCTCGTCTTCTATCATAGTCAGCGGCTGATAATACGCCTGCGCTCCTCCCAAAACCTATCAGAAAATTAAAGCTTGTAGTGATCGCCTGACTTGAGGAGCGCCACCTGGGCTGAGGTCTCGGCCGCCACACGTTTTGCCCAGGCTTCTGCGTCCTGTGTGATCAATTCGAATGTACTGTAATGCATTGGCATTACAACACACGGGTTCAACAGCTTGACAGCGCGCAGGGCATCTTCAGGACCCATGGTGTAATTATCGCCGATTGGCAGCACGGCAAAATCCACACCTTCCTCTCCAATCAGGCGCATATCGCCAAATAGGCCGGTATCGCCTGCGAAATACAACTTTTTGCCATCATTGCCTGTGATTAAAAAACCTGCCGGGTTGCCGCCATAACCGCCGTCGGGGAGTGAAGAGCCGTGCAGCGCCAGGGTGAGCTTGACATACCCGAAGGAATACTGATGCCCTCCGCCAAGGTGCTGTGCATGAGTCTTTACTCCCTGACCTTCCAGCCAATCACAGATTTCAGCATTGCTGACCACTATGGCGCCGGTGCGTTTGGCGATATCAACAGTGTCGCCGATGTGGTCGCCATGCCCATGCGTGACCAGGATAAAATCCGCTTCCACCTTATCCGGTTTGACAGGTGACGCAGGATTCCCCTCTAAGAAAGGGTCAATCAAAACCTTAACTCCGTCGAAGTCCAACTGAAATGCAGCATGCCCGAGAAATTGAATGTCAATCATGGCTTCCTCTTCTTTATTCCTGACATAATCTTATCAAAAACCTATTTTGATTATTCAGTGTACCCTTTATCATAGAATTAAAGGCATTAGAGTAAAATAAAACCATACCATACCTTTAGAGTATTGGAGAGATAATGACTGATCCCCGCATTGATAAACTGGCTGATCTGCTTGTCAATTACAGCATTGAAGTGCAGCCCAAAGAGCGTGTGCTCATACACGGCGAATTGGGAGGAGAGCCGCTGTTGGCGGCAGTATATAAAAAATGCCTTCAAGTTGGCGCTTATCCTTTTGTTGTGCCCTATACCCACGACTGGCTTGAAAGTATTATCCGCTACGCCTCTCCCGACCAGTTTGGCCCGGTGTATGCACCCTTCAGGCAGATGTTTGAAACCTTCGACAAGCGTGTGCGCATTCTGGGCGACCTGAACACTAAAGAACTATCCCAGTTTGACCCGGATAAAGTCGCAGCATTTCACGCGGTGATTGGTCGAGACCTGCGCATCGTGCTGGACCGCGAAGCCAAGGGAGAGATGAAATGGGTTGCAGCGCTCTTTCCTACCAACGCTTACGCGCAGGATGCCAATATGACCCTCACCGATTATGAAGATTTTGTCTATAACGCCTGTATGCCCGACCCGGATGACCCGGTCGGCTATTGGCACAAAATTGAAGGACGCCAGGCCAAAGCCATCGCATGGCTGAAGGGCAAAAAACAGGTTCACGTAACCGCGCCGGGCACTGACCTGACGCTCAGCATTGAGGGTCGCCCGTTCATCAACTGCGCCTGTAAAGTAAATGTGCCTGATGGCGAGGTGTTCACTTCACCGGTTGAGAACAGCGCCAACGGTTACGTGCATTTTACCTTTCCCACCCTGTATGAAGGGTTTGAGGTGAGCAATGTACGCCTGGAATTCAGGGACGGCAAGGTGGTCAAAGCCAGCGCGGACAAAAATGAAAGTTTTCTTATCAAGAAACTGGATACCGATCCTGGCGCGCGCTTTCTGGGAGAGTTTGCCATCGGCACCAATGAACGCATTGACCGATTCACCGGGCAAATCCTGTTTGATGAAAAGATCGGCGGCAGTTTTCATCTGGCGGTCGGGCATGGTTATCCCGAAGCCCTGACTGAAAATGATTCCGCAATCCACTGGGATATGATCTGCGATCTGCGCAAAGGCGGAGAGATCACAATTGATGGACAGCTTTTCTATAAAAACGGCAAATTCATGATAGATTTTTAGGATAAAAGGAATTTAATGAAAGTAAAGCTGGCTCTCGCGCAGATCAACACCCGGCTTGGTGTGGTTGAGAAAAATCTTGAAACCCACCTGGCGCAGATTGGGAAGGCTGTCGGGGAGGGAAGCGACCTGGTCATCTTTCCTGAACTTTCTTTGACCGGTTATGTGCTTCAGGACCTGGCATCCGCGGTGGCACGCAAACCACATGCGAGTGATCCTGCATTCAAAGAACTTCTGTCAGCGAGCAAGGATATTGATATCATTGCTGGCTTTGTGGAAGAGGACGAACGCAACCGCTTTTATATCTCCAGCGCCTACCTGTCGCGGGAAAAAGTGGTGCATGTGCACCGCAAAGTGTACCTGCCCACCTACGGCCTGTTTGACGAAGGGCGTTTCTTCGCCTGGGGCGATTCCACTGCCGCGTTTGATACGCGCTTCGGGCGCGCGGGCATCCTCATTTGCGAGGACTTCTGGCATATCTCGCCGCCCTACCTTCTTTGGCTGGACGGCGCTGACCTGTTCCTGTTCTCTTCCGCCTCACCAGGCCGGGGCTGACCACCGAGCCGCAGCTATCGACAGCTTTTTGGGTAGAAAGCATCAACCGCGCTTATGCCAGCATATTTACTTCCTTCGTGGTGCACTGCAACCGCGTGGGGTATGAGGACGGGCTGCACTTTTGGGGCGGTTCCACCGTATTCAACCCGGATGGCGACTTGCTCGGCCAAAGCTCCGCAGGAGAAAGAATCGCTAACTTTCTGCGATATTGACCTCAATGAACTGCACCGCACGCGCGCACGCCTGCCGCTGCTGCGTGATGAGCGCACTGCGCTGACGCAGCGTGAACTGAACCGCATTCTCAGCCGAGATGGCAGCGTATCAGGAAGGTAATGGGAGAAATTATGGAAAGCCTTGAAATCAACACCAGCCTGGCGCGCAGCATCCTGACCGGCTTTATCCGCAGCGAGACTCGAGCGAGCAGGATTCAGCAAGGTTGTGCTCGGCCTATCCGGCGGCATTGACTCAGCGCTTTCCTGCTATCTGGCTGCCGAAGCGCTGGGCGGCAAAAACGTGCTGGCGGTGCGCATGCCTTATAAAACCTCCAGCCGGGAATCGCTTGACCATGCCCAGTTGGTGATTGAAGCCACCGGTGTGCAATCATTGACCATACCCATCACTGATATGGCCGACGGGCTGATCAACCGCTGGCCGGATATATCCAGCCTGCGCAAAGGCAACATCATGGCTCGCTGCCGCATGATCGCACTGTTCGACCAGTCGGTTGTATTTAATGGACTGGTGGTTGGCACCGGTAACAAGACCGAGATCCTGCTGGGCTACACCACCCTGTTTGGTGATTCTGCGTGTGCGTTCAATCCGCTGGGTGACCTTTACAAGACTCAGGTGCGCCAGCTTTCACACGACATAGGTATTTCGGAAGTGATCATCGGCAAAGCGCCCACAGCTGATTTATGGTCCGGGCAAACCGACGAAGGCGAATTGGGCTTTACTTATGCTGATGTAGACAAGCTGCTGTTTTTGCTGGTGGATGAACGCTATACCCCTCAGGAGTGCGTTGAAGCCGGATTTGACAAAAAGTTCGTGGATACGGTGGTGGCACGGGTGCGCCGCTTCCATTTCAAACGTGTCATGCCGCCCATTGCCAAACTCAGCAACCGCACCGTCGGGTATGATTTTCTTTATCTGCGCGATTGGGGCACTTAAAGAACTTTAGGAGTGTGATGCTATGGCACTCAACAATTTTCTAAAAGGAACACTGATCTTTGTACTGCTGGCACTCGGCGCTGCATGCCTGCCGGGTTTCAACCCTGACGATCGACGCCACCCAAACCCCGCAAGTCAGCACCGCAACCATCCCGCTATTGCCAACCGCAACAACCCTCCCTCCCAGCCCGCTGCCCCCCACGCTGATATCTCCTACTGCTCAACCCAATGCTGGGGCGCTTGACCGCGTCAATATTTACCTGGTCGCGGTGGGTGATAACGGCATATCCGGCAAGCTCATCGGCTGCGGCGACAGCCTGGTGCCGGTGGAGGTGCGCATCGCACCAACGCTGGGCGTCTTGCGCGCCGCACTGACCGAGCTTTTCAAACTCGAAGGGCAGCAGTATTATGGCGAATCAGGGCTTTATAACGCGCTTCACCAATCGCATCTCGCAATTGAAGATGTTGCTGTGGTGGATGGAGAAGCGCGCATCTACCTGAAAGGCAGCCTGCTGCTTGGGGGCGAGTGCGATAACCCACGCGTGGAGGAGCAGCTAAAGGCTCTGGCGCTGCAGTTTAACACCGTAAATCGGGTGAGTGTTTATATCAATGGGGAATCGCTTGAAAAAGTGTTGGATTTGAAAGGGTGAATTTAAAGTCAGCCCGTTTATTCATCTCAGCCCGTACCGCTTCAAACCCGCGTCCAGGATCATGTTGACTAATTGAGCGTGATCTATGCCGTCCGCACGCGCTTCAATAACCAGGTCCGAAATAACAGGCGCCAGTCCTGGCAGCGGATTGATCTCGAGGATGTAGGGTTTCCAGTTATTGTTGGCATCCAGCCGGAAATCCACACGCGAAACATCCGTCGCGCCCATGACGCGGAAAACAGCCGCGGCCAGCCAGTTGAGCTCATCCACAAGATCTTCATCAATCGGCGCGGGGCAGAGGTAATCCAGCTCTTCCGCCAGCGCCACTTTGAGGCGGTTGCTGTAAACCGTATCGGTTAGCTTAAAGGGTTTCAGATCTACTTCCATGGGAGGCAGAAAATACAGGCCAGCCTGCACACGCGGCGAATCTGGGTTAACAGGCATTCGGCGGGCAACCGGGCCAATCAGGTTCCCAACCAACCCGATGGTTACCTCACGGCCGTCGATATAATCTTCAACCAGGGCGGGCTGTTTATATTTGTTGACAATGAAACTGACCTGCTCGCGCAATTCTTCTTCGGTGTTGACCACTGATTTGGAGCTAATGCCCATGCTGGTGCCTTCACGGCTGGGTTTGACAAACAGAGGAAATTTCAGGTCATCGTTTAGCGCTTCATCCGCGCGGTCAAACTCCTGAAAGGCAGGGGTTGGCAATTCATGCCACCACAGAATACGCTTGGTCATGGGTTTATCCAGCGCCAGAGCCAGGGTGAGCACGCGTGAACCTGTGTAAGGAATGCGCAGCATTTCCAGGAGCGCTGGAATTTGCGCCTCGCGGGAATCGCCAAAATGGCCTTCGCTGAAGTTGAAGCAGATATCTGGATTGAACTTTTTTATGGTAGTAGGCAGGGTGCTGTCGCCTTCAAGAAATTCACATTCATTTCCGTCGGAGCGGATAGCTTCAATAATTGCGTTAACCGTCTTTTCAGAATCCAGATCATCCCATTGGTCCTCAGACATGCCCTCAAATTTTGGGGCATTGGTCTTGAGGTTGGCCAAAACTGCGACTTTAAATTTTTTCATTTAGTGGTTTCCTTAACAGTTATTTTAATCTGAAAATAAACTTTCCCAGGCTTCCCAGCTGGAATCCAGTTGATTTTTAAGATCAACATAGCGGCGGCCAAGTTCAGCTACTGATTCAGTTGCATTCAGCGGATTTTCAAGTTTATGACTGACTTCTTTGATTTGATCTTCGAGATCGCTGATATGGGCTTCCAATTCACGCAGCAGACGCGGGTTTAGGCGTTTGGATGGGTCTTTGGCGCTTACTGCCTTTCCCGCCTTCTTCTTCAGGTGAACAGACGCAGTCTCACCCAAACTTCTGGTCATCTGTTCCGCTTTCAACTGGCTGTAGTTCCCTTTGTAGGTGAGCAGCGATTTTTCTTCCGGATGTGCCTCCCACACCTGGGTTGCAACAGCGTCAACAAGATAGCGGTCGTGCGATACAAGCAATACGGTGCCATTGAATTCAGCCAAAATACGCTGCAGAATTTCTTGTGAAGGCAGGTCCAGATGGTTGGTGGGTTCATCCAGCAGCAGCAGGTTGGCGCCCTGCAGCGCCAAACAGGCCAGAGCCAGGCGGCCGCGTTCGCCGCCTGAAAGCACATTAACTTCCTTGAATACGTCGTCACCTGTAAACAAGAATTTCGCCAGATAATTACGCACTTCAGGCTCCTGCATCCGCGGCGAAGTATTTTGAATTTCTTTGATCAATGTCCAGTCAGGGTGAAGCCCTTCATGCGCCTGCGCGAAATAGCCCACTTTCACGCTTGCTCCCAATTCCACTTCCCCAGCCAGCGGCGGCAGCTCACCCAGGAGCGTTTTTAGAAAGGTGGTTTTGCCCGCGCCGTTTGGACCCATTACTGCCGCGATTTCGCCGCGAATTAGAACCAGGTCGGGCGCATTGATGAGGACTTTTTTATTATCGTGGTAGCCGATCTTGAGCCCGTATGTTCGGATGACCAGGTCACCGGAGCGTTCAATTGAACCCAGGTTAAAGTGAATCCGCCGGGTTTGCTGCGGGGGCGCCAGGCGGGCATCCTCCAGCAGCCTCTCGAGACGCTTCAATCGTCCCTGGGCCTGGCGGGTATTCTGCCCGGCCATATTGCGCTTGATAAAATCCTCTTCCTTGGCAATAAATTCCTGCTGCGCCTCAAATTCTTTCAGCTGGCGCTCGTAGCGCGCTTCACGCTGCAGCAGGTAGGCGCTATAATTGCCGCGGTAAACTTCCAACCCGGGTGTCATTTCCCAAATGACGGTCGCGGCCTGGTCGAGAAAATAGCGGTCGTGCGAGATCATCACCGCGGCGCCATCCCAGGATCTCAGATAGCCCTCCAGCCACTCCATTGCCTGGATATCCAGGTGGTTTGTTGGTTCGTCCAGGAGCAGCAAATCAGGATTTGAAAGCAGCAGCCGTGCCAAAACTGCCCTTGTGCGCTGACCGCCGGAGAGAATATTGAGCGGTTTGCTGTATTCATCCTTGCAGAATCCCAATCCGCTGAGAGTGCGGTCAATTTCGTGCTCAAAAGTAAAACCGCCCAGCCGGTCAAAGCGGTGCTGAAGCGCACCGTAACGCTCAATCAGACTGCTGTCGTGCGGTTCAGAGGCCATCAAACTTTCCATCTCGCGCAGGCGGTCTTGCATCAAGGTCAGGTCTTCCAGAGCAGAAAGGCACTCGTCCCATAGTGTGCGGCGAGAATCCGTCACCGCTTCCTGAGGCAGATATCCCATTCGCAGGTTCTTGGCGCGGTGGACCATTCCAGCAGATGCTTCCTCCTCACCCAGAAGGATGCGCAGCAGGGTTGTTTTACCTACGCCATTAACGCCTACCAAGCCGATGCGTGCGTTTCCAGGAACGCTAATATTGATCGCGCTGAAGATATCATCCGGACCAAAGGACTTGGAAAGGTTAGTAGCAGTTATCAGTGACATTGGATTGATCCAAATTCAGGAAATGACGGCATATCAGGAAAATATCACTTTCACTCTATCTCCCACCTGTGCGCCCAGAGCCTGTTTGGCACTGCCATTAACCAAACACACACTCAAAAAACCGCTGCTGTCAATTATTGCCACCAGGTCTCTCTGACTTCCTTCACCAAAAGTATTGAGCAGACCGCTGATGGTCTGCCCGCAAAGTATTATAGTGATCTTTGCATATTCTGCCAGGTGTTCTGTGCGGATGGATGTAGCCAGGTTGCCGAAAGCATCAATGTGCAGGATTGAGCCTTCCCAGCCGTTTTCGGTTTTGCGAGGTTCACACAATTTTAACAGCACAGGATCGGTAACCAAAGACCCAAAACTCTCAAGCGGTGTACCAATTAAAAAGTGAGCTGCTGCCGGTGCGAAAATATCACGGCCGTGGAAAGTCCGGCTGACCGGATTAAGCATAAAAGCGGGGTTTTCAAGGCTGCACACTTGAACTTTTCTGTTTGTCTCCAATGCCTTTTGATAAACCAAGGTCATCAAACCGTTATCAGGTCCCACAAAAAACTGACTGCCCATTTGGGCAATGATGCCGCGTCTTTGTGTACCCACACCTGGATCGACCACACATACGTGCATCGTACCCTCTGGAAAATATGGTGCGCTCCGTCCAAGAAGAAGAGCTCCCTGCAGTACATCATAAGCAGGGACTGAATGGCTGAGGTCAATAATGCGGATATCCGGCGCGATGCTCAGCATCACACCCTTCATCTCCGCTGGGTATCCGTCAGCATCAGAAAAATCGGTCAAAAGAGTAACAATTTTCATTTCATTACTGATTTTAGCAAATTCTGAAATTCTTCGGTCAAATCGGTTCAAAATAGATATACGTTAAAATTGGGGCAATGAAAACACCCCCAGTTTGCGACTATGAAGGCTCTGATTACCAGGAAAAATTTTGGGGAGCCGGAGGTCGCTCATATGAAGACGCGGCTGAGGCGTTGGCTCTTAAGCGGCTGTTACCAAAAAACGGCAGGCATTTGCTGGAACTTGGTGCTGGCGCCGGGCGCAACACTCCGCGCTATACAGGCTTCGAGCGTATCACACTTCTGGATTACTCCACCACCCAATTGAAACAGGCGCAGGACAAGCTTGGCAATGGACCTGGTTATCGTTATATCGCTGCGGATATCTACCGGCTGCCTTTTGCACCTTCATCTTTTGACGCAGCCACCATGATCCGCACCCTGCACCATTTTGCACAACCGCAGCTCGCTTTGCAGCAGGTGCGCGGCTGCCTGGCTGACGGGGCAATTTTCATTCTGGAATTTGCCAATAAAAGGAATATTAAATCCGTGCTGCGTTATTTTTCCGGAAAACAAAAATGGAATCCATTCAATCATGAGGCAGTGGAGTTTGTTCAACTCAATTTTGATTTCCATCCTGCCGCAGTCAAATCATTGCTTATGGATTGCGGTTTTAGAATAGAGAAACAGGTCAGCGTTTCTTACCTTCGTGCTGATTTTTTTAAAAGACATCTTCCTCAAAACATGCTTACCAGCTTTGAATCAGTTTTGCAGTCCGCTTTCTCCTGGACGGGCTACAGCCCCAGCATCTTCCTGCGTTCCAGGGCTGGTGGTGAAATCACTCTGCCGAATACCCAGGCGATGTTCCGCTGCCCGGCCTGCGGACATTACCCATTGGAAGACACACCGCCGGAACTAACCTGTGATGCCTGCGGCCGTACCTACCCGGTTAGACAAGGTATCTACGATTTCCGGGTTGACCGGGAATAAAATTTTACAGGAGGGGATATGCCGGAGAATTGGAAACTGAGCCCGTCAGACCTGACCTTTTTGTGGGATGAGTGCAAACGCTGTTTTTATCTGAAGATCCGTCACAACCTCAAACGCCCGGCAGCGCCCTTCCCAAAGATCTTTGGCACAATTGACTTGCTGATGAAAGATATCTATATCGGGAAGTCCACTAAAAGGATTTCAGCTGACCTGCCTGAGGGAAAGTCAATCATGTCCGGGCGGTGGGTGACCTCTGAACCCTGCGGTTTTGGCAGCCACGAAAACACCTGTTATATTTCCGGCATATTTGATACGCTGGTCCATTTTGATAACGGCTCGTATGGAATTGTGGATTTCAAAACCACCAAACCCAGTCCTGGGCAGGTCCCATTTTACAGCCGTCAGCTGCATGCTTATGCATATGCGCTCGAAAATCCCGCACCAGGCAAACTGAGTTTTTCGCTCGTTGGTAGGCTGGGATTGCTGTGCTTTGACCCTTCCGGGATGCATGAAGATCCGCCTGCCATTCTGAGCTTGAAAGGACCAGCTACCTGGGTCGAGATCCCCCTGAATAAAGAAGGGTTCATTAATTTCATGGATGAAGTATTGACATTGCTGGAATTGCCATCGGCACCGGCAGCTAATCCTGATTGTCCTTTTTGTGTCTACCGGGAGGCAGCCAGAACAACCAATTTCTAAAGGACTTTTTTCTCAACCACCCAGAAATGGGATAAACCGAAGAATTTCAGCGGGGTTTTTTCCAATGTTTGCATGACAGCGCGGATTAGCTTTCCAATAATCGGGTTTCGCTGGATGATATTGTCATACGCGCCAAAAACAATTGTCTGACAAATCACTGTTACTGAAAGGGAATTGAACAGACGATCCAGATCCTTGTGGCTGTATGCGCGCACATGAGGCGCAAGTCGGTTGCGCCATTTTTTAGGCAGGTAATTGACAAATAATTTGTTGCCAAATCGGTACTCGCCATTGATATAAATTCCGTGGGTTTCATACGGGTATCCGCGGTTGGGGCAGAATAACGCCAACCGCCCGCCCTCCGCGAGACCTGCGATACATTCAGCGATTGCCTGGCGGTCATTTTGAACATGTTCGATGACCTCATTACTCAGTACCAGGTTAAAGAAATTTCGTTTAAAGGGTAAAGCTTCACTAGCGGCGCATACCAGATTGCGGTTTCTCTGCTTTGCATCTAAAAGTCGGGGAAATTCAATATCCATACCCACCGCAATAGAAGCTTGTTCACTCAGCCGTGCCAGATATTCTCCCACGCCGCAGCCGTTTTCAAGAACATTGCCGTGCACCCGACCTTCTGACCAGTTACGGACCATTGCCAACCGGCGTTCCTGGCCAGCACGCCACACGTAAGAAGGCTCGCCGCGCTGAGCGGCTTTATCCGGGATATTTTGGCTATGGAGATTTACCGCGCTCAGATCCCCCTCCTCACCGGCACCCAGGCCAGCAGGGTGGTGCCCTGCTTGCGGATTGAAACCACTTCTATGCCGCCGCCCACGCCTTCGGCACGCGCTTTCATATTAGCAAGCCCGTGTCCAACACGACGCCCGGGTTTGGGCTGTTCTATACCCTGGCCGTTGTCGCTGATGCGCAGCAGCAGACGGTCATCACGCTTCCAAAGCCTTACAGACACCCTGGTGGCTTTGGCGTGCTTGGCGGTATTGGATAGCGCCTCTTGGAAAATATGGTACAGCGCATCAACCTGCTCGCCTTCAAGTCTTCCGACCTCTTCAGATGACCCCTCCAACTCAACCTCAATCATGGTGTTGGCGCGAAATTCACGGATAAGGCTTTGCATACCATCAAATAAATTACTGTGGCGCAGCTGCCGTGGCCGCAAATCCAGAATATAAGTGCGTATATCAGCAATGGCGGATTGCAGCGCTTCCAGCGATTTTTCAATCTGAGATACAGTATCGTTCTTACCTTGTCCAACATTAAGTCGGACGTTTTCCATGGATAATCCAATGCCATAAAGGGACTGGATAATACCGTCATGCAAATCCATACCGATGCGCTCGCGCTCTTCAGTGATAATTTGGGCTCGCTGCTGCTGGCTGCGGCGCTCGTATGCGACAATACCGCCGATCCAACTGCTGACTGTCCGCAGGAATGCCAGTTCATTATCATTAAGAAGGTTGCGGCGTGTATGAACCGCGCTAAACATTCCTGTGGGAATAGTATCCATGAAAATGGGGAAGCTCGCCACCTGACCGTATGCTTTCTGCTGCAGAGTGGGGTTTAAATCACTTAAACGTCGATTGGGTAAGTTGTAAGCACGCGCTTCACCCTTAAGAAAGGATTTATAAAAAACACCGCTGTCATTTGCTCTCTCAAGCTGCCAAATACCAGGCAATTTTCCGGTGTGAAATATTCGTTCAAGTTCCCCATTCTTGCGGCTGCGAAGATAGACCTCACAAGCATCCAAATTGAACAGATTAGTGAGTGGAATAAGCAGCTGTTCCAGGTTATATAAAAGGTAAGATGTCTCGGCTGCGCCCGAAGTTGAATTGGGCAGAACCAGCGATTCCATTGACCCGGCGCTTTCAGCTACATCTTCCAGTTCACTCATTGAAATATTGTCTTCCACAGGCATTATTTTAATCCAGCCTGAGAGGAATGGGGCAACCACTGTGCATTAATAGGACAAATTTAGTATAATTTTATAAAGGCAAAAGACATGTTTCAGAATCGAAAAGAACTTGAAGCAAAAATGCGGCAGGAAGGGCGGCTGCCGCCTGGGCAGTCTTTAACTGACAAGTTCCCCGTTCTTCATTACGGTCCCATCCCGCCTTTTAATGAATCCACTTGGGATTTCAGGATTTGGGGCGAGGTGGAAAAACCGCTGAAATTCAACTGGGAAGAATTTTCCAAACTTTCTCGCACGGCAATGATCTATGACCTGCACTGTGTCACACGCTGGAGTAAATTTAATACCCAATGGGAAGGGGTTACCTTGCAATCCTTAGTGGATGTTGGATTGTTAAAGATAAAACCTTCAGCCTGTTTTATGATACAGCGCGCTGAATATGATTTTTCATCCAATTTGCCGTTGGAGATTGCGCTATCAGAACGATTTATGCTGGCAACACATTTTAACGGCCAGCCGCTCGTGCCTGAACACGGATATCCGCTTAGAGGCGTAGTTGGAGCGCTGCCAGGACATAAATCAGATCAGGATGTGTATTTCTGGAAAGGCGCTAAATGGTTGCGCGGGTTGGAATTTACTGCCGAAGACCACAAAGGATTTTGGGAGATGGCAGGTTACCACAATGATGCCAACATCTGGAAAGAAGAAAGATTGGGGTAAAAACCTTAGGCTTTCCAAAAGAAAATGTGATGAGCGAAGCGAAACATCTAGAGAATATAAATAAGACCTTTCGCTTCCCTCTGAGTTGTAAAAATCTTTAGATGTCCTCTTTGTTTATCGGGACATACGTCTGACGTATATCCACAATCCGACTCCAATCGCAATAAAGAAAAACCCTAGTACCAGGAAAAACGGTGAAGGGCGTTCTTCACCAAAGGCGGGCCGCAGGCTGGAACCTGCCTGCGCGCCAAAATCAATAGTCGAGACCTCGCCTGCACCAAGTGTCAGGGCATAATTCATTACTGTTGTCGGGTTATAGCCTTCCGGGATGGCAACGCTGATGTTGTAATCCCCTTCGGGTATATCGGGAAAGCAAAGCGACTCACCGGTATCAGTTGTTGTGCCGGTCTGGTTGACCGTACCCAGCCGGTCGGTGACGCTTACCGCGCCGCCCGCGAGAGGCAGTTCGGTTTCCTCAGCTAACGCGTTGCCATTCTCATCGTTAAACAAGTAGATGCAAATAGAGCCGTTGCCTTTAAAAGGGGTGGCGGTGGGTGTCAAAGGCGCTTGAGAGGTCGGCGTGGGTGTGTCGGCTGCCTTGACGCCGATGAGCAGTTCATCACCGACAAACAGGAACTGGCAAGCATCACCTTCAAGATTATTAAGCTCGCGTAATGTCTGCTCCGAAATCCCCATGGTGAGGGCAATGCTGATGCAGGTATCATTTTCCTTGACGATGTATATTATGCGTCCGTCTGCCCCCGGTGTGGGCGTTGAAAGAACTGCCTGAGGTAGGGGCGCACTGGCATTGGCCGGTATTGATACCGCCAAAATAGCCAGTACGATAATAAAGAAACCAAAAAATCGCATTATTTTCTTAATCATCTCTTTCACCTGTTTTGGAATTATACATCCGGTAATTTGAAAGCGGTTTTTTAGGGTTTACACCTGGCTCAGCCGCCTGAGTGCGTATTCTGCTTTATTTCATTCTAACATGCAGGTAACAAAATTTATGCAGATGTTTTGTGCGTCACATAATAAATCAACCTTATAATTATTATAGAATTTTTGAATAATTAAAAAAGAACTGGAAAGGGATGCTAAGATGAGTTATCACACGGTCATTATCGTCGGAAACCTGGGTAAGGATCCTGAAATGCGCTATACACCAAACGGCAGCGCGGTGACCTCACTGAGTGTTGCCACAAACCGAACTTATTCAGACTCGGCTGGTCAAAAGGTAAAAGAGACCACCTGGTTTCGCGTTTCAGTATGGGGTAAACAGGCTGAAAGCGTCAACAACTATCTAAAGAAAGGCAGCATGGTGTTGGTAGAAGGCGAATTGCGGCCTGATAAAGAGACCGGCAATCCGCGCATTTTTACCCGCAATGACGGTACCAGTGCCGCTTCTTATGAAGTTAATGCACGCACCGTACAATTCCTCACCCCTAAAGCAGGCGGTTCGGATGAATTTTCGGCAGATAGCAGCAGCTCAGGTGGTGCTGGCGGAAGTGAACCCAATGACGAGGATTTCCCATTCTAAAGATTGGAATAGAATCCCTTACAAATGAATAAACTTGAAGAACTGACAGATAAAGCCCATCAGGATTTTGAAACGCGCCATCAGATCCGAGAAAATGCACTTAAATTAACCCGTCTTCTGACGCGAAACGCTGCCCATGCCATCCGCGCTATCCACCGCGGTGAGGTTGATGCCGCCGAAGCCAACATGGCTGAAGCGCGCGATATCGTGAAGGAGCTCAAAAAATCGGTTGAACCTGATCCCGAAATTTATTATTCCGGGTATACCCAGGACGCGCTTAAGGAATACGTGGAAGCGCGCGTAACGATCAACCTGATTCAGAATCAGCCAGTGCTGTTGCCCGAAGATCTGGGTATTGAATACGCCACCTACCTGCGCGGCCTGGCGGAGACAATCGGTGAGCTGCGCCGGCGCTGCCTGGATATTTTACGGCACGGCTACTCGGATGAAGTTGAACGCCTGCTGGATTTGATGGATGAAATTTACGCTTTACTTGTGACTGTGGATTACCCGGATGCTATCACACACGGTCTCCGCCGCCAGACGGATCTGGTGCGCGGTATCATCGAACGCACACGTGCCGACCTTACCACCAGTCTGGGTGAACAGCGCCTTCAACAATCGTTAAAGGAATTCGAAGAGCGTATAACTAAAAATGGTTAGAGGGAAGCGCACCGTCCGCGCTTCAGAGATCGGTTCTTACATTTTCTGCCAGCGCGCCTGGTGGTACCAGCGTCAGGGTTTTGAGCCCATGAACCGCAATGAATTGGCCGCGGGGAGCGAATTTCATAGTTCACACACTGATAAAACACGGTCAGTAATCCTTATGAGGATTATTGCCCTGGTGCTGATGATCGCGGCATTGATCTACCTTGCAGTTATTTTCGGGTTATTCAAGTTCAATTAAGGATATGAATATTCCCTGGCAAATTCTTCTTCCGCCAATTGCCGCGTTTACTCTGGCGCTTGCGCTCCTGATGATTTCGCGTGTCATCAAACGCGGCAGCGGCGTGCCTGAAGGCAGAATCGTGTACTCAGACCCCGGGATGTGGGGAAAACCTGAAAAACCCTTTTATGACTCAGAGCTGGGATTGACTGGTAAGCCTGATTACCTCATCCAGCGGCAGGATTCAATAATACCGGTGGAGGTGAAAAGTATGTGGGCACCGCGAGAACCCTACGACAGCCATGTTCTGCAGTTGGGGGCTTATTGTCTGCTGGCTGAGAGGCACTTTGGTAAGCGCCCAATTTATGGGCTGCTTCGTTACCGCAACCGCACATTTAAAATACCCTTTTCCTCCATTCTTGAAAACGAGGTATTGGAGACTATTCAGTCAATCCGCGGGAATAAAGAGTTGGACGATCTCAGCCGTTCGCACGAACAGCCCAATCGCTGCGCTCGCTGCGGTTTCAGAGACCGATGTGATCAGCGGCTGTAAAAATCCAGCATAGACACTATAATTAATTTTATGAGCAATCCGCTGAGAAATTTTGGCCTGGCATACAATTCCCAGATTGAATCCGCACCCGCATTGAGTGCGGAAATTGCCCGATTTCTTATTGAGCAAGGCGCCGAGGTAAGGGGATTGGGTGCTATATATGAAAGACCATTGCGCCAAGGGATCACATCCAAAGTGTTTGATGCACTAATCGTTCTGGGTGGAGATGGCACTATGCTGCGCGCAAGCCGGTTATGCGCTTCTGCAGGTATCCCGATCATCGGCGTCAACCTGGGGTCATTCGGTTTTTTAATGGAATTAAAACCAAAAGACTGGAAGGACTATCTTCCCCGATTGTTAAAAGGGGACTACCGCCTTGAAAGCCATCTGCTGCTGCAGGCTGAGCATTGGCGGGGAGAAGAAAGCCGTGAAAAATGGCTGGTGGTAAATGATTTGGTTGTTTGTCGCGGCCAGTATGTGCGTCCAATCCGGCTTGAAGCTGAGGTGGATGGCGCCCATATGGCCAGTTACGTAGCTGATGGAATTATCGCATCCACTCCCACTGGTTCCACCGCTTATGCGCTGGCTGCGGGCGGAGCCATTTTGCCTCCGGAACTGCGCAATATCCTTATTGTACCGGTCGCGCCTCATCTTTCACCGGACCAGCCCATTATCCTTTCAGAAGGCGCGCATGTCACCATCCACGTCCACACGAGCCACAAGGCAGTAGTCAGCGTGGACGGGCATGCTCCGGTGATAATGGAAGATGGCGACTACGTGCGGGTTAGCAGCAGCGAATTGAATTCACTTTTCATCCGCTTCCATGAGCCAGGTTATTTTTACAGCAACCTGAACCGCTTTTTAGAGCAAAACCCCTCTTTCCCAAGCAACCGCTGAAATATCTGTGGGGAGTTCGAAAGGTATAATTGCTCCAAAAAAAAGGACCCATGACTAATTCTGATACCCTGTATTGTTACATTCACCCCGACCGCGAAACCTTACTGCGCTGCAATACTTGCGAAAAACCTATCTGCACCAAATGCGCGGTGCTGACGCCCACTGGCTACCGCTGCAGGGAATGTGTTCGCGGGCAGCAGAAAGTTTTTGAAACCGCCAAGACAGCCGATTATATCCTGGCGCCGTTGGTTGCAGGAGGGCTTTCATTTCTTGGCAGCCTGGTGGTGCCATGGATAGGATTTTTTACAATCTTCCTGGCGCCGATTGTCGGTACCGGGATTGGAGAAATAATCTCGCGAATTACCGGGCGAAGGCGCTCGAAAAGGCTTTTCTATATAACTACCGGTGCTGTGCTGGTTGGAGCTTTGTTTATAACCTTAGCCTCTCTACTGACGAGTATGGTATATACCGGTTTCTATGCTTATCGACTGATACCCATGATTTATCAAATTGTTTATGCTTTAATGTGCGCTGGTTCTGTCTTTTACCGCCTGTCAGGAATCAGGATGTAATTCAATGTTAAAAGAGCTGCGCATCGAAAATTTCGCCATAATCGACCAGCTGGAACTTAAGTTTGGCCCCAGGCTGGCAACGTTTACCGGTGAAACCGGCGCAGGCAAATCTATACTTCTGGATGCGATCGAAGCGCTGATGGGCGGGCGCGCTGAAAGCACCATGATCCGCGCAGATGAAGACCGAGCCAATCTGGAAGCGCTTTTTATTATTCCCGAGGCACACCGCGATGTGATCTGCGGGCTGCTGGATGCGGAAGGACTGCTTGACAATAAAAGTGAGATGCTGTTTAACCGCGAAATCCGTCGGGAAGGACGCAATATCGCCCGAATCAATGGACGAGCGGTAAGTGTTGCGCTCATGCGCGAAATTGGAGGCTACCTGGTTGATATCCACGGCCAGTCTGAGCATTTATCACTGCTGACCGTGCGCCAGCATCAGCGCCTTTTAGACCGTTTCGCAGGTGACCATGATCTCTTGGAAGACTATCAAGACGCCTATCGTGCACTCAGGTTACTTCAGAAAGAATTGGATGAACTTCGCAAAGCTGAAAAAGATGCGGCGCGCATGACCGATTTGCTTAATTTCCAGATCCAGGAAATTGAAGCTGCCAGACTGAAAACAGGTGAAGAGGTTGAATTGCGCGGTGAGCTCACCCGCCTTTCAAACGCTGAAAAACTATCCTCGCTGGCACAGCAGGCTTACGGGCTTTTAGAAGAAGCAAGCCCGGACTCACCCTCTATCAGTGCCATGCTGGGTCAGTTGGCAGGTGTGCTGAATTCGCTGACTGGTATAGATAAGAGCCTTAATGACCTTTCCTCGCAAAACTCAACCGCACTTTCACTCACTGCCGATATCAGCCGGGCGCTCCAGGACTACATGGAGACAATTGAATTCAATCCTCAGCGACTGGAACAGGTCGAAAACCGGCTATCACTTATCAGCACGTTGAAGCGGAAATACGGAGAATCAGAAGAGCAGATCCTGGCATTTGCGGAAAACGCCCGGATGCAGCTTGAAAAAATTACCCATGCTGAAGAACGTATTGCAGAACTTGAATCGCAGGAGAGCGAGCAGATGACCGCGATTTCGTCAAAAGCACAGTCGCTTTCTGCAGCGCGAAAATCTGCTGCCCTTGCTCTGGGTGCCGCTGTTGAAAAGGAACTAAATGATTTGCGAATGGCTGGCGCGCGCTTTTCGGTGGATATTCAATACAGAGAGGATCCACACGGGTTACTGATTAAAGACAATGGCAAAGTGCGTTTTGATGAACGCGGCATAGACCAAACAGAATTTTTAATCGCTCCAAACCCTGGCGAGGGTTTGAAGCCGTTAGTGAAAATAGCTTCTGGCGGCGAAACCTCGCGCCTGATGCTGGCGCTTAAAAATGTACTTGGCAAAAGCTGATACCATCCCAACCATGATCTTTGATGAAATTGATCAGGGCATTGGCGGGCGAGTAGGTGCGGTGGTGGGCGAAAAACTATGGCAGCTTGCCCGTGAACATCAAGTGCTGTGTGTCACCCATTTACCGCAGCTCGCAGCTTTCGGAGACCAGCATTTTCATGTTTATAAGAAAATTGAGGTCGGCCGAACGATAACTGTTGTTGAGAACCTTGAAGGTGAACGGCGTGAGAGTGAACTGGCGCTCATGTTCGGAGGTGATTCTGAAGCGAATCGTGAAGCTGCCAGGGAGACTCTCACAGGTGCAATTGAACGTAAGTTAACCTTACCTTAATCTGATATGAATAACACTCTGGAAATGTTAATAAAACTATTACAATGACTTGTCATATCATGCTTGACAAAATTTATTAAAATATGGTATAAATCAATTACCAAACGCTTGGGTGCCCCCCTCACCCAGGCGTTTGGCCTTTAATAGAATGAAATTCATCCTTTTTCATCCTTCTGATATTTATCCATTTGACAGAACATATATAATTACTATAAGAGAAAATCATTTATTAATTTGATTAAGGAGGTTTGAATGAAAAAACGTTTTAGTGTTCTCCGGTTGTTTGCATCTATCCTGAAAATCCTGGGTATTGTCACTGCTGCGCTGGCAGTGCTGGGTGGATTAATCGCCTTTGTGATGGCTTTCGCAGGCGGTGATTTTTACCAGACGATGGGGCTTGATTCGACAAGCGGCATACTGGCCGGGCTGTTTACCGCTTTTCTAATCGTTGTGATAGGAGCGCTTAATGCTATATTCTTTTATGGGTTTGGCGAGCTTCTGATGCTGCTCATATCTATGGAGGAGAATACCTTTAAGACAGTCACGCTTCTTGAAGATGTTACCAGCGAAGAGAAGGTAGAAGAGGAAAAGAAAGAATAATCCACCGACTTTTATAAAAAAACCGCGCCGCTAAAAAATGCGCGGTTTTTGTGTTTACAAATGCTTGCGTGGTATAAATTGAAATCATTTCCAGCGGAGGAACATATGGCGGATTATGACATTGGTTTGATCGGATTGGCGGTAATGGGGCAAAACCTGGTGCTTAATATGAGCGATCACGGTTTTAAGACAGCGGTTTATAACCGGACGGCCTCGGTCATGGATGATTTCATTAATGGCGCCGCGAAAGGCCGCGCGATTCAGGGGACGGGGACCTTAAAGGATCTTGTTGCGCTTCTGAAAAAACCGCGTCTCGTTATGATGGTTGTCAAAGCGGGCAGCCCGGTTGACCAAACCATTGAAGCGCTTTTGCCATTGCTCGATCCCGGAGATGTGATTATTGACGGTGGAAATTCTTTTTTCGGCGATACCATCCGCAGATATCAGTATCTGAAAGAAAAGGGCGTCTATTATGTTGGTACCGGTATTTCGGGAGGTGAATTAGGCGCGCGTTTCGGGCCATCTATTACACCTGGCGGCGCGCCAGAAGCATGGCCGCTGGTCAAAAAAATCTTTCAGGATATTTCAGCAAAGGTAGACGGGGATGTGCCCTGCTGCGAATGGATGGGAGCTGATGGCGCGGGGCATTATGTCAAAATGGTGCATAACGGCATTGAATATGGTTTTCTGCAGCTCATAGCCGAATCGTATCACCTGATGAAATCTGTTCTGAAGCTTAAGCCATGAAGAGATGTCAAATGCTTTTAAACGATGGAGCCGTGGAAAATTAAGCTCTTTTCTGATCGAAGTTGCCGGTGATGTTCTGGCAGTACAGGATAGTGATGGTACTCCGCTTATGGAGAAAATTTTGGATACCGCCGGACAGAAAGGCACCGGGCGTTGGGCCTCAGAATCCGCGTTACAGCTTGGAATTCCGCTGACTCTGGTGACAGAGGCGGTTTTTGCGCGTTCGCTTTCAGCTATGAAGGAAGAACGGGTTGAAGCTTCAAAACATATCCCTGCGCCTGAATTTACATTCACTGGAGATAAGGGAAAACTGTTAGGCGACATTGAGAATGCGCTGTATCTGGCAGAAATCATCTCCTATGCTCAGGGTTTTATGCTCTTCCGCGAAGCGGCCAGAGAATTTGGCTGGCAGCTGGATTACGGCACAATTGCAAACATCTGGCGCAACGGATGCATTATCCGCTCCGCGCTGCTGACTCATGTCCGCGATGCTTTTCAGCAAGAAGGAAATTTGAAGAACCTGCTCTTTGACAATTTTTTTAAGGAGGAGTTTAGAAAAGGCATCGACAGCCTGAGAACCATCACTGCCCTTGCGGTGCAATCAGGCACACCAGCTCCTGCTTATTCCACTGCTTTGAGCTTCTACGATGGTTACCGCAGCGCGATTCTACCGGCTAACCTCACCCAGGCGCAGCGTGATTACTTCGGCAGTCACACATATGAGAGAGTGGATGCCCCGCGCGGGGAATTCTTTCATACTGACTGGACTGGGGAGGGAGGCGACATCACAGCCTCATCATATAATGCGTAACCTTTATCTAAGCTGAGGCCCAGATTAAGTAATAAACGAAATTATATGTTTTCATAAGGATACGTTTTTGAATAAATGCAAATTATTAATTAATCAACATGCCTTGACGGGATTAACCTGATCGAACAGGCTTATATTGGATAGTTTAAAAATTCGACGATTCGCTTTAATCCCCTAAATATTGTTTTCTTCGGCTGCGCTTTGGTGTTTAATAAAATATATAAACATTAATAAAAGGTCAAGGCATTTAGGAAAAATAAGGAGATAACCATGGGTGAAAATTTACTGGCAATTGATTGCGGCACCCAATCGGTACGGGCGCTGCTGTTCAATCCCAAGGGTGATTTGTTAGTCATTGCAAAAGTTCCAATAGAGCCTTACACATCACCGCGCCCTGGCTGGGCAGAACAGGACCCCGAGGTTTTCTGGAACGCTCTTTGTAAAGCTTGCCAGCAGGTTTTTAAGAATAAAAAGGGCGACAAATCCAGTATCTCCGCAGTTTCTCTTACGACTCAACGTGGTACTGTTGTGAATTTGGATCAAAAGGCAGCCCCCTGCGCCCGGCCATTATTTGGCTCGACCAGCGGCGGGCGGATAAAATCCCGCATGTCGGTGGTTTTTGGGGAACCGCTTTTGATATTTCGGGTGAGCGCAGCACTGTAGAATACCTGGAAGCAGAATGTGAGGCCAACTGGATCAACCAGCATCAGCCGGACATTTGGGGAAAAACCCATAAATTCACCTTCCTGTCCGGTTTCCTGACCTACCTTCTAATTGGTCAGTTCAGAGATTCCATTGGCTGCCAGGTGGGGTATATGCCCTTTGATTATAAAAAACAGAACTGGGCGGCAAAAAGCCACTGGTACTGGCAGGCTCTGGCGATTCAACCGGAAAAGCTGGTGGAACTTGTGCAGGTTGGAAGCCCCTTGGGTGAAATTTCCCAGGCTGCCTCAGAAGCGACGGGTATCCCTGCCGGACTGCCCCTGATTGCATCAGCCGCAGATAAAGCCTGCGAGGTACTCGGTTCAGGCAGCCTGGAACCCAATGTGGCTTGCCTGAGTTACGGCACCACTGCTTCGATAAACACGACCCATAAAAAATACCTGGAAGTCGTATCCCTGATACCGCCCTTTCCTGCGGCTGTGCCGCACCTTTATAATGTGGAATTGCAAATCTACCGCGGGTATTGGATGGTGAACTGGTTTAAAAATGAGTTCGGATTGCGCGAAATGGGAATAGCCAGGAAAAGCGGCATGGAACCTGAAGCTTTATTTGATGATCTGGTGAGAAACGTACCGCCCGGGTCACAGGGACTGGTTCTGCAGCCTTACTGGTCGCCGGGATTGCGCCACCCGGGTCCGGAGGCGCGCGGAGCCATTATAGGTTTCAGTGATGTTCATACCCGCGCGCACATCTATCGTGCTATTCTGGAAGGGCTGGCTTATGCCTTGCTCGAGGGCAAGGAACGCACTGAAAAGCGTTCAGGTGTAAAGATAGACCAGATCCGTATCGCCGGCGGGGGAAGCCAGAGCGATGCAGCCATGCAGCTTACTGCGGATGTGTTTGGTTTGCCGGTCTCGCGTCCGCACCTTTATGAGGCATCTGGCTTGGGGGCGGCAATTAATGCCGCGGTTGGGGTTGGCTTGCACCCCGATTATTCCACTGCGATGCATGCCATGACGCGCCTTGGTGAGACCTTTTTGCCGGATAAAAGCACCCATGCGATATACCAGGACCTTTACAATGAGATTTATTTGAAGATGTATGCTCAGCTGCAGCCCTTTTATAAGACCATGCAGCATATCACTCTGCCCAAGCAGGAAGAAAAGGATTAGATCCTGTAAATTGGTTTGATGACTTATTTTTCAAGAATCAAGAACCAGGATCCATTAATATTGCTACGGATTGAACGAGCTTACCGAGAAATAAGTTAAGGGAGGAAGAAGAACATCTCCCAATAACCGGGTTGGGTTTCTTCAATTGACGAACTCAAGCCGGCAATTACAATCCAGGTATTGCCGGGTTTCAAAGGGTAAGGTTGACCGTCTTTATCAAAGAACTGCATCGGGTCGGTATCATTTTTGGATTTCCAGGTACCCTGGGTAAGCAATCCATCGCGGAATAAATATGCCTGCTGCCCCTTGTCATTACCCCAGATGTCGATCATATGCGCACTGGGCGCCAGCTCGGTGTATTCCGCGAAAATGAGTATTATGTTTGAAAAGGCGAGCTGCTGCCCGGTCACGCGGTCAGTGAGAGGGATCATCTCATACTCTTCCGATTCCTCGTTTTGCATATATTCAATCCAGCGCAGATATTTTCCCGAAACAGGATCATAGCGCCATTCAGCGCGGTTGTAATAATTGAACAGAACAGTCACCTGCCGGCCGGGTTGCGCGTTGGTTGGTGGGGTATCAAGAAAAACCATCCCTGGCAGATCCGGCCTGCTGTTTTCTAAGCCTTGCTGGTCGACATACTGGCTGATAGCCTGGGAGTTGGCAAATACCCCGATAGCATCATGGGTTGACTTGCCGCAAAAAGCCGGGCAGGGTGCTTCGAGATTGGAAATGGCATAATCTCCCAGGATCAGTGATTAATTCCGCGTCAGTGTCTTCGTCGGCGCTGCCGTAACCCAGAACACCGTTATACATCGTCACAAGTTGTGCATCTACACGCCTGCCGGAGCGCACCGGGCCGATAACAGGGCTGTCCTGACCATAAAACAATGCCAGAAAACGATTGGTGCCAGAACCGATAAAATAATCAAAGACCATGTCTGCGAACGAAAGCCCCGCGTGAGGTCGGCCGGTTTGTGGATAATTGGAGACTTTGACCATTACAGGACGGCGCTCGAGCAGGGCAGGGTCAGCCGCTGGCAGCCCTGTAAGCGGGTTAATAACAGTGGGTTGGTTCATTGTTGAGACTTTTGGAAGTGCTGTTTGATTTGCTGCCAGCGTTGCGGCAACCGCTTCTGCAACAGTATTTGGCAATGGCGGTGCGTTAACATCAACAGGCGGTTTGCATGCTGTAAGAAAAATGATGATAAGCAATCCAAGGTTTAATATCTTTGTTCGCATAATCCTGCATTATAAAGGAATCTTCCGAACTGATTTTATACCCGCCTAAAGGGTATAATTTTATAAAACAGGACACCACAAGCGATATGGACCGAAAAATAAGAGTTTTGATCGCCAAACCCGGGCTGGACGGGCATGACCGCGGCGCGAAAGTGATCGCGAGAGCGCTGCGTGACGCAGGCATGGAAGTCATTTACACCGGTCTGCGCCAAACGCCGGAAATGATTGCCAGTGCAGCGCTGCAGGAAGATGTGGACGTTGTAGGGCTTTCCATCCTATCGGGAGCGCACATGACGCTGGTGCCGCGTGTGCTGGACCTGATGAAAGCCAATGGGCAGGGAGATACACCAGTTTTCGTCGGCGGCATTATCCCGGACGAGGACGCCGGGCAGCTTGCAGCCCTTGGTGTAAAAGCAGTGTACGGGCCCGGCACCCCCACCACTTTAGTAATTAACGATGTAAAAAAATTTTCAAGCTCTGGCTAGGATTTTATTCATATGGACCTGGCAGAAAAAGCAGCCTTGGGGGATCGCCTTTCCATCGCGCGCCTGCTGACGATGATCGAATCAGGAATGTCTGAGGGTTTGGATGCTTTAGACGCTCTTTATCCAAAAAGCGGCCGGGCGCACCTTATTGGCATTACAGGCCCATCAGGTTCAGGCAAATCTACTCTGGTCAACCGCCTGGCTTTGGAACTGGCTGGAGAACCATCCTCAGATCTTAAAGGTTGCAGTGATCGCAATAGATCCCACCAGCCCTTTCAGCGGCGGGGCTTTGCTGGGTGATCGGGTGCGCATGCGCGACCTGGCAAGCCGCCCCGATATCTTTATTCGCTCTATGGCGACACGCGGCGCGCTGGGCGGACTGGCGCGCGCGGCTGGCGAAGCCGCGCTGCTTCTGGATGCAGTCGGATTTCCTTATGTATTAATCGAGACCGTGGGTGCAGGCCAATCGGAAGTGGATATTGCACGTCTGGCGCATACGACTGTTGTGATCGAAGCGCCAGGGTTGGGTGATGACATCCAGGCGGGTAAAGCCGGCATTCTTGAGATTGCGGATATTCTGGTGGTGAATAAATCTGACAAGGCAGGCGCTGACGCGGCCGCCCGATCCCTTGCAGTAATGCTGGAAATCGGCGAAGAAATCCGAAAGGATGCGGAAAGCCCGGAAGCATTGAAATGGAAAACTCCCATAGTCATGACCTCCGCTTTGAACGGGGAAGGAATTACTGAACTGGCGGATAGTATCCGCTCCCACCGCGCGTATCTGGATGCAAGCGGAGAATGGGAATTGAGAAACCAGGCACGCGCGCTGGAAATGTTAGATCGTCTTTTGAAGGAAAAGCTATTCAAAACCTGGCAGGGGCAAACCGACCCGGTTATATTTAACGAGGTTAAGGAAGAAATATCCAATCGAAATTTATCCCCGCGCCAGGCGTTAAACAAGCTTATTTCGTAAATCCCACTCATTTTTAGCACTAAAACTGGTTGTGGATTACAATCAGAATGATTATTTTTTATTTTCAGGAGTTTCAAGCCATTATGAACCGAATCCCGATAGGCAGTTTAAAGGACCATTTCGACGAAGTTGTAACTATTCAGGGCTGGCTGCAGATCCTGCGCGACCAGAAAAAGATGCAGTTTCTCATCCTGCGCGACCGCACCGGACTGGTTCAGGTGGCAAATTACCGGCCTGCAAACCCCGAATTAGGAGACCTGATCTCCACATTGGGAACCGAATCTGCGCTGACCGTCACCGGCAAAGTGGTGAAGAATGATGTGGTGAAACTGGGCGGGCTGGAGATCCAGCTTCAGGACCTGAAAGTGGAAAACAACGCCGAGGCGCCGCTGCCTTTTGATCCATTTGATGATGAAAACCTCCCTGCCATTGACTACCGCATGGACTGGCGCTACCTGGATTTGCGCCGCAGGCAGAATCTGATGGTTTTTCGTGTTCAAACCCTTCTGGAGCATGCCATGCGCGAGTATTGGCTGAAGGAAAACTTCATGGAGATCCACTCGCCCAAGATGATGGGCTCTCCCAGCGAATCAGGTGCGGAACTTTTTGAGGTGGATTACTTCGGCGGCAAAGCCTACCTTGCGCAGTCGCCTCAGTTCTACAAACAAATGGCCATGGCTGCGGGATTTGAACGTGTATTTGAAGTAGGCCCGGTTTTTCGTGCTGATCCCTCATTCACTTCCCGTCATATGACCGAGTTCACCGGTCTGGATATGGAAATGTCCTGGATCGAGACACACGAAGACGTGATGGCTTTTACCGAGCGCTGGCTGCAGTACGCCTATAAACGCGTAAAAGAGCAGATGGGTGAAGAGATCAGGGAAACTTTGGGTGTGGATATTGTTGTACCTGAAGTGCCCTTCCCGCGCATGACCATGTCTGAAGTATATGTAATCCTCAAGCAGGCTGGCTACCAGCTTCCTCCTGAACGCAAGGGCGATCTGGACCCAGGCGGTGAGCGTGCCATTGCGGATCATGTCAAACAAAAAACCGGCAGCGATTTTCTCTTTATTATTGACTGGCCGATCGCGGTGCGCCCCTTTTACCACATGCGCCACCCCGATAAACCTGAATTGACGCGCAGCTTTGACCTGATCGCAGGCGGGCTGGAAATTGCCACCGGCGCACAGCGTGAGCACCGTTATGAAATACTTAAGAAGCAGGCGCTGGAAAAAGGTCTGGGGCTGGAAAACATCAAATTCTACCTGGATTTCTTCCGTTATGGCTGTCCGCCGCACGGCGGTTTTGGCATGGGTCTTTCGCGATTGGTCATGGTACTGTTGGATATCAAGAACATCCGCGAGAGCGTTTACCTCTTCCGCGGACCCAACCGACTAAATCCATAAGGACTCGCCATGATTTTTGGAAATCACGTTAGACTGCGGGCGATTGAGAAAGACGACCTGACGAGATTTGTTGTCTGGCTGAATGATCCGGAAGTGCGCCGCAACCTTATCCTTTACCAGCCGCTATCTCTGGGGCAGGAAGAATTATGGTATGCGGATGTCCTGAAAGAGCCAGTGGATGAGCAGCCGCTTTGTATTGATATTAAAAGTGGGTGAAAAATGGGAGCACGCGGGAAATATTAGTTTCATGCAGCTCAACCAGCATGACCGCAGCGCGGAAATCGGCATTTTCATTGGCCGAAAGGATTTCTGGAATAAAGGCAACGGTTGCGAAGCTATGCGGCTGATGGTCGGGCACGGCTTTAACGATCTTAATCTGAACCGCATTTACCTGCGCGTTTACGAAACAAATCCCAACGGGATACGCTGTTATGAAAAAGCCGGATTTGTGCATGAAGGGCGGCTGCGCGAAGCCCGCTATCACGAAGGATGCTATATTGACATGTTGATGATGAGTATACTTAAAAGCGAATGGATTGAAACAGAAAAAACCGGAGGTTTTGCATGAGTATTGCAGGCCACACACATTCAGGGCCTTTAATGTATGGCAATGTTCGTTTGTACGCGGGGTCATCAGCCCCGGATCTAGCGCAGGATATTTCCAGATATCTGGATGTGCCGCTGTGCGATCGGGATATTGTCACCTATCCCAACGATAACATCTTTGTTAAACTGCATTCCAGTGTGCGCGGGCAGGACTGCTATGTAATCCAAACTACCTCCATCCCTGTTCAGCGCAACCTGATGGAACTGCTCATCATGATCCAAACCCTGCGGCTGGATTCAGCCGCGCGCATCACTGCAGTTGTGCCTTATCTGTGCTATACCCGCTCAGACAAGAAAGACCAGCCGCGTGTGCCAATCACTGCGCGCCTGGTAGCGGATATGATCGAAGTGGCCGGCGCTGACCGCTACATGACGCTTGACCTGCACGCTGACCAGATTCAGGGCTTCTTCTCCATCCCCGGCGATGTGCTGTATGCATATCATGTGCTCATCGATTTCATGGAAGACCTGAAAAAAAGCATGAAGAAGCCGGTGATGGTTTCGCCGGACCTGGGTTTCGCCAAAAAAGCTCGCAATTATGCCACAAAGCTGAATATCCCTCTGGCGTTCATTGAAAAACGCCGCCTGTCAAATGCTCCAACTGCCAAAGCGCTAACCATGATTGGTGACGTAAAAGACCGCGACTGCATCCTGCTGGATGAGGAGATCTCAACTGGCAATACCATAGCCACAGCGGTCAACCTGATGAAAGAAAAAGGCGCGCTTGATGTGCATGTGTTTTTCATCCACCCGGTGCTGGCAGAAAAAGCAGTCGAACGGCTGGTGAGCCTGCCGGTGAAGCAGTACGTAACCACTGACACCATTCCCATTTCCGCTGAAAATAAAGCGCTCTTTGGCGACCGGCTGAAGATCATCAGCGTAGCGCCTCTGCTGGGTGAGGTCATATGCCGTGCCAATCAGGGACGCAGCGTGGGTGAGATGTTCAACGAATAAGAATCTTGTTCATATTAAGGCGGGAAATCCCGCCTTTTTTTGTTAAAATTTCAGTAATATGCCTGAACTCCCCGAAGTTGAAACAATTGCGCGCACACTGCGTGACGGAACTGGCCATTACAACTCCTCCATCATTGGCTGCCAGATCACTTCCGCCCGGCTGCTGTGGGAGCGCACACTCGCAGCGCCAGACCCAAAGCAATTTGCTGACCAGGTGAAAGGGCAGATTATCCAGTCTCTCTCACGGCGCGGAAAATTCCTTGTATTCACGCTCACAAGTTGCACTCTGCTCATCCACCTGCGCATGAGCGGCGATATGCGCATGGAAATTGCCTGCGATGAAAAAGGCAAGTACAGGCTTTTTGAAAAACATGATCGATTGGCGCTGGATTTTAACAACAGGCAGCGTCTGGTTTTCAACGATACCCGCAAGTTCGGGCGCGCCTGGCTGGTCGGAAGACCCTGCCGAAATATTGAGCGGCCTTGGACCTGAACCTCTCGAAAACGCGCTGACCCCCGGCCTTTTTTTTGACATGCTTCATTCCCGCAGACGCCAGCTGAAACCGCTCCTGATGGACCAGCGCTTTCTGGCAGGTTTGGGAAATATTTACACCGATGAGTCGCTTTACCGGGCCAGGCTGCACCCGCAGATGCTTTCTGACCAGGTGGGTAAAAATGACTCATTTAACTTGCTGATTGCGATTCGCGAAGTGTTGAGCGAAGGCATCCGGCGAAACGGTGCGAGCATCGACTGGGTTTATAAGGGAGGGAGTTTTCAGAACCATTTCTGTGTTTACGGGCGAGCGGGAGACCCCTGCCCGAACTGCGGAACTCCGATAGAGCGGCTTCTCGTGGGTCAGAGGGGCACGCATATTTGCCCGCAGTGCCAGAGGCTGTACTGACGCACTTATAGAATCCAGGTCTTTCATATATAATCCAGCCTTGTTAAAGGCTATTTCAAAATGTGGGATAAAAACTTCCTATCGCGCCTGCTAAGGCTTGGTCTGCCAATTATGATCCAGAACCTGTTTGTTGTCATGGGAAATTCAATGACCACCCTGATGACCGGCAAACTGGGCGATGTTCCCATTGCTGCGGCGGGACTTTCAAGCCAGCTTTTTTTTATCCTGAGCATCGTGCAGTTTGGAGTCGCCTCGGGCGCGTCTATTTTTACTGCGCAGTTCTGGGGCAATCGTGACCGCGAAAGTATTTTGAAAACGCTGGGCGTATCGCTCACACTGGGTGCGGTTGTCGGAGCGCTTTTTATGGTCATTGCGCTGGTTTTCCCGTATACCTTTATCAATTTTTTCACCAAAGACCCTGATGTGATTCCAATTGCAGCCAGCCTTCTTAGCATTGTAGGCTTTAGCTATCTTTTCACACCGATTACAAACACTTACTCTTTCATCCTGCGGTCAACCGGGAATGTGCGCCTGCCCATGTTCGTCAGTACTGTGGGGGTTGGGCTGAATGCATTGCTGGGATACGGGCTTATCTTTGGCAAACTGGGAATGCCGAATATGGGCGTGAGCGGGGCGGCAATGGCTAACCTCATCGCACGGATAACGGAATGCCTGGTGTTGGTCTCGTTGGTATACCGCCTGAAAACGCCGCTTGCCGCTCCGCTGAGCCAGCTTTTTTCATACGACAGGTTGTTCCTAAAGAAAGTGCTTCACCGCATTCTGCCTGTGATGGGCAACGAATTAGTCTGGGCTCTGGGCATTACCACTTATGCGGTCATATACGCGCGGCTGGGAACCGAGGCTTATGCAGCTGTGGCTATCAAGGATACTGTTGAGAATTTGATTTTTGTGCCCTTTATCGGAATAGCCAACGCCTGTGCAATACTGGTAGGCAACACCATTGGCGCAGGGAAGAAAGAGGCCGCACAGAGCTTTGTAAAGCAAAGCGTAACCATCAATTTTTTCCTGGGTATTGTGCTTGGGCTGCTGTTGGGGTTGGGCAGGCAGTCCATTGTGGGCTACTTCAATATTGAGGATTTGACCCGCTTTTATGCTGAAAATATGCTTCTCGTTCTGGCTGCAGTATTGTGGATCAGAACAACCAACCTTCTGTTTTTTATCGGAATGATGCGCAGCGGGGGTGATACACGCTTTGCCTTCCGCATGGATGCGGGTTTATTGTGGTTAGTAGGTGTTCCGATGGCGCTGATGGCTGCTTTTGTTTTCCGCTTTCCAGTCTATTGGGTGTACTTGACAGTAATGGTTGAAGAAGCCCTTAAATTTTTTATTTCTATTTGGCGCTACAAGTCAAAGCGCTGGATTCACGACCTGGTTTCAGCCTGATCTAAATCGGTTAGAATCGTATTGATACCTATGTATTCAATAATTTTGGCAATATTTTTTTATATCCTCGCATTCTGGTTGCTGAATAAGGAATGGGCTAAGAATCCCACAGCCCGAAATGTATGGGTTGTACTTTCTGCTATCCTGTCGTTTGTGGCGGCGGTGGCGATCACACTGGTATGGCTGGTAGCGATTTTTCTTTAGAAAGTAAATAAACTGTATGGTAGGTTTGTAGACCCCCTTCTTTTTGTATTTCGTACCATCGGCCTTTCGAAAGGCGTGATCCAACTTTCCAATATCTGCCATCTGAACCCCGCAGGGGTAATTATTCTCGGAAAATAAAGGACGCTGCACCCCCAAGCGCATTTGAGATAACGAGAAGTAATAGTAGGTTGGGTTGAGCAGCGCGAAACCCAACACCTTCCCTAAATAAATATGGTACACCCCCACACGCGTGAGGAAAACTTCTTGCCCTGATGGTTACATACGGATCACCCTGCGGGACACCCCTCCCGCGTGAAAAAAAATCCTTTGTGTAAGTGGAATCCATTTAATATTTAGGCGGCTTCGGCGAATGCGATTATCAATTGAAGGTTTTCTTTAAGCGTTCTTTCTTGCATTGCTTCAATGTCAATTTGCGCCAGTTGCTTCCGGCTTTGCACCTTTTGTCGTACATCTCCCCGGATAATCTATACAAAAGTATAAATTCACGATGATATATACCATCACCTTGTCCCCCTCTCTTGTTTTACGATAGTAATATCTATTCTTGTTTCGCTTTTCCCAGGCCTTTGTGCTACAAAATGCAATTCCCCCTCCTTTTACAAATATCTTATTATGTTTTTGATTAGTAGTTTATTTCCAACCTGTCCTTACTTACACGATTAAGATCACAGTAATGGTCGAAACACAGCGAAGCGCAACCAGTCTTCCTCCTGAGTGTGACAAGGGCAACTTAAGGTTTACCCTGGAAAAAGGATATCAAATACTTCTGGCGCATACTGCCTGACTGCCTCTGAGCTGATGCCGTTCTCCCTGCAGATAGCAGCATAGAGGTCAGCGCTGCGGCGGCGGGTGCGCTTTTGGGTTTCAGTATCCAGTTCCCACAGTCCAAAGCGCTGCGACCATCCGCGCTCCCATTCAAAATTATCCACCTGCGACCAGTGAAAATATCCCTTGACCTGATAGTTGAAATTGGCCGCGCGCCAGACCTTGTGCAGGTGCTGTGCAAGGTACGATGGACGCAAAATATCTTTTGAATCTTCCACCCCGTTTTCAGTAATAAAGATTGGCAGCCGGAATTGGCGGGCCCATTTGAGTGCCTGTGTCATGCCGTCGGGAACATTGGCGATGAACCTGGATTCGCTCAATTCTGCGCCAGGCGGGCAGCTGCGCGAGGTAAACAGTTCGCCAGGTTTGAAAGGATTAAAAGACACATTATCGGAGGAATAATACTGAATGCCAACAAAATCCTGTGTGCCCACCGCCTCGCGGACCAAGTCCTTAAAAGAGCAAGCCTCACCTGGCCGTCTTTAATGGCATTAGAGAAGACCTCATTCATGGCGCTCTTGAGCGATCTGGTAGCCAGGGCATCCAAAGGAGACCAGATACTTTTTGGAAAGAAACCGCGATAATAAAGTGCGTAAGAGGCCATGGCGTTGGACTGCAGGTCGTGAATGGCATGCCATGCGGCTGCGTGCCCTCTAATCAGATTTTTCAGGGCTCGGAACGCAGCTTTGATATCTTTTTTGCCGGGAGGGAACTGGCCGCCGATATAAGAAGCCAATACCAACCCGTTGGGTTCATTAAGAGTGACCCACAATTTGACATCATCCTTGAACGCGGCTGCAACTTTGCGAACGAACTTTTCAAAGTATTTTGGAGTTTCATCATTTTCCCAGCCGCCCATGTCATAGATCCAAATCGGATCAGTGAAATGGTGAAGCGTTACCATTGGGGTTAACCCCAGCCGGCGCATGCCTTTCAGCATTTCACGATAATGATCCAGCGCGCTCTCATCCCAGTGATCTGGGGATGGCTGAATGCGGCTCCACTCCACAGAAAAGCGGTGAGCGTTCTGTCCATCCCGGGCGGCGTTTTGTAAATCCTCTTCCCAGCGTCCGTTCCACCAGTCGCAAGCGAGGCCGGCTTTATCGCCGTGGATAATTCTGCCTGGCTCGGCTTCCCATGCAGCCCAGTTGTTGTTGGTGTTTTGACCTTCCACCTGATGTGCGGCAGTGGCTGTGCCCCACAAAAAACCTTCCGGAAACTCAAATTTTGCTTCTGGCAAGAATATGCCTCCAAATTTTTTATATCCTATTAATTATAAAATTAACCCAATTACATCGTAAACCAAATTTCCAGCAGTTATCAAGTGTGTGATGATTTCCGCATATTTATCGTTAAGAAGGGTTTTACATCCCTTGGGGTAGAATACTGTCGGTATGATGATATAATCCCGTGCTTTTTAGAGGAGAAAAATTAATTATGAGCAATAATTTCCGAAAGGAATTTCCAAACCATTTCCATTTGCCCGAACGCATCAACCGTTTAGGAGAATTGGCTTATAACCTTTGGTGGACCTGGAATCCATCTGCCATGCGGTTGTATTTGCAGCTCGATCGAAGGCTCTGGGAAAAGATCAACCATAATCCCATTGCCTTCCTCCACCAGGTGGAAGATGATAAGCTTCAAAATGCGGCGGCAGACAGATCCTATCAGGAAGAATATGACCGCGTGATGTCTGCATTTGATACTTATATGGGCAATGCAGATACCTGGTTTACTGGTGAATACCCGCAGCTTAAAGACCGCCAAATTGCATATTTTTCTTTTGAGTTTGGTTTGCACGAATCCATGCCTTTTTACGCAGGCGGACTGGGTATTCTTTCGGGTGATCACTTAAAGGAAGCAAGCGATCTTGGAATACCCATCGTGGGCATGGGCTTCATCTACAAACAGGGTTATTTTATGCAGAAGATAACCGAAGACGGATGGCAGGAAACGGGCACCTTCCACTTTGAATTTGAGGAAATGCCTATTATCTCCTTAGTTGATAATAATGGCGACGCCATCACTGTATCCGTTGATCTTCCCGGACGAACTGTTAACGCGCGCATCTGGATGCTTCAGGTCGGGCGAGTGCCGCTCTTCCTGCTTGATACCAGCAACAGCGGCAATGATAAGATTGATAAAGCGCTCACCTCACAGCTTTACAGCAGCGACCCCGAAATACGCATTTCTCAGGAAATTTTGCTTGGCATTGGCGGTGTACGTGCTCTGCGCAGATTGGGTGTTGACCCCTCGCTCTGGCACATGAATGAAGGCCACTCCGCTTTTCTGACGCTGGAGCGCGCGCGTGAATTTGTTGCTTCAGGCTTTGAATTTTCTGTGGCTGTAGATAAAGTGCGCAGGACAACCGTCTTCACCACCCACACACCCGTCCCAGCCGGCAACGATCAGTTCCCCATCTGGTTGATTGACAAATATTTTCCCGGCTTCTGGGGGCAGGTCAACCTGACCCGTGAACAATTCATTGATTTGGGTAAACAGACTCAGACATGGGGTGATAATTTCAGCATGCCAGTGCTCGCCCTTCATCTTTCGGAGCATTGCAACGCCGTTTCGGAACTGCACGGTGATGTGGCTCGCAAAATGTGGAACTTCCTCTGGCCTGATCGGAAAGAAAACGACGTGCCTATCCAGAGCATCACCAACGGTGTGCATGTTGGTTTCTGGTTGGCGCGTCGCATGCGTTTATTGTTTGACCGCTACCTTGGTACCGACTGGTTTGAGCATATGGATGAGCCTGAAATTTGGTCGCGCGTAGACCAGATCCCCGATCTCGAACTGTGGGACGTGCGACGCCATATGAAGCGCAAGCTGATCAGTTATGCCATTGAAGCTGCGCGCGACCACTGGCAGAGCGGCAAACGCGCCCCGTCACAAGTTATTGCGGATGGCGTTATGCTTGACCAGTATTCACTGACAATTGGATTTGCGAGGCGGTTCGCCACCTACAAGCGCGCTTACCTGCTGTTTTCGGATTATGATCGCCTGCTGCGCCTGTTGACCAATAAAGACATGCCTCTGCAGATCATATTGGCCGGAAAGGCGCATCCCGCAGATGAACCAGGCAAGCTTATGATCCAGAAGGTGTACCGGGCAGCCAAAGATTTTCACACGAGCGGGCGAATTGTCTTTTTGGAAGACTATGACCTGAACACTGCCAGGTTGTTGGTGCAGGGTGTGGATGTGTGGATGAATACCCCACGACGCCCCAATGAAGCTTCAGGTACCTCAGGCATGAAAGCCGCCCTGAACGGCACTTTAAATTTCTCAGTATTGGATGGCTGGTGGCGGGAAGGGTTTAACGGAAGCAACGGTTGGGCGATTGGCGATGAGACTGATTACGATGACCCCAATGTGCAGGATGAGAAGGATGCTGCCAGCCTTTACAACACCCTGGAAAACGAAATCATTCCCATGTATTACCAGACGCGTGCGATGGGTGACGCATCATCCCTTTGGCTGGCCAAGATTAAAGAAAATATGCGCTCGCTGCCGTGGCAGTTCAGCACCCGCAGGATGCTTAAAGAATACCTGCATAAGATGTATCTCCCCGCGCTGGAAGAGTAAAAGAGAATTTAAGTAAAGGAAAAATGTAATGGCTGAATTTTTTGCGACTGCAAATCCCTGGCTTGTTGCCGGAGTGATTTTCGTCGTGCGCGTGCTGAATATGGCTGTGGATACGATTCGCATGCTCACTGTTGTGCGCGGTATGAAAACAATCACTTGGATACTAGGTTTTATTCAGACTGTGTTATTTGTTCTGGCGCTTGGGTCTGTGATTAACGACCTGGATAATCCAATTAACATTATCGCCTACTCCGTGGGTTTTGCCACAGGTAATGTAATGGGCATGATGATTGAGAAGCGGCTGGCATTTGGTTATATTAATATGACTATTATCAGTTCAATACGCGGACAGGAACTGGCTGATCGTCTGCGTGAGGACGGCCACGCCGTCACTGAGATCCCGGCACGCGGCAAGGATGGCATGGTTTCAATACTGGAGTGCAGTGTTCAGCGAAAATTTGCGCCAGACGTAAAGGACCTTGTGATGCAAATTGATCCCTCGGCATTCATCACCTCCCGCGACATTCAGCCGATGCACCGCGGATACTGGCGGGATTAGCATTTGATATTTCGGTCATAAAAACTGCACCTCATGAGTTGGTTTATGTCCAACTCTTGGGGTGCAGTTCATTACCAGCCTCTTCTTCGATTTTTATCCTATTTTTTCTTTATTTCCTTTGCTTCCTTCTCTTCTTTCACCATTTCAGCCTTGGGTTCCCGATTGACCAGAAGGATAACAGTACCCACAATCACCAGGATTGGACCCAAAGCCAAAAAGAACATCAACAAAATACCTTGTCCGCCAAAACGGCCGCTTTCAAAATCAGGACGATTACTCCTGAACATTCCGCCATGACCTTGGCGAATACCAAATCCTTGTTGGGCAGCTCCTGGCTGACCTGCACCCAGCGACCCCGGTTGACCAGATTGCTGCAATTTCAGGCAGTCGCTATCTGGTTTACCGTCATTGTTGGCGTCTTCCGCGATACAGCGGTTGCCCGCTGCGGGTACCTCACCAGATTCAGCCGCAGATCGCATTTGTTCAAATGCAGCTTGCCTTTCTCTGACAATATTTCGGCCATACATCAAAGCGCCGGCATCCACAACTAAACCCAATAGCCCCAGCGCGATGCAGATCCAAGCAATTGTTTTGAGTGTTTTGTTCATTTTTTTCCTTTCCACTTACTTATTTTTTTCAATAACCCGTATTAAGATTTACGGATTGATTGAGCGCCTGAATTGTCTCAGTTGAAGAGTGGTATCTTCAACCTGAACCACGGCCAGACAGTCACCTTCATATAAATTGCCAGCCTTTAATTCGGTAAAGGCATCTGACCGTATGCCGGTTTCAATGGGAATGGATGTGAAGCCGCCCAAATCCCCGGCAGCCATTACATAAGCACTGCCGTCGTCGTTGTATTGAATAGCGGAATTAGGCACCAGCAGGGTATCCCCCACTTGATCAGTGATTATGCTGACGGAAACGGTAAAGCCAGGTTTGATCTTATCGTCAGGATCAGTGAGCGCGACACGCACGTCATAAACAGTATCATCATTGCTGCTGCTGCCGGCATCTGAGATTTCGATAACAGTCCCGGAGTAAAAGGTGTTGGGGATCGCGTCAAATGTAAGTTGGGCTGATTGGCCGATGTTGATTTTGTTTATTTCCATTTGAGAAATTTCAAGATCGACAGTGAGGTTGGAGAGATCATCCACCTGTACAGCAATATTACCCATATTGACCAGTTCGCCTGCAACTGAATTGATGACGGTGACTGTTCCGGAGAAAGGCGCAAGGATGCTGGCTTGGTCAACAGTATTCTGCAGCGCTTGCATATTAGCCTGGGCTGCTGATATCTCGTCACTATTATCCAGAAGCCGTTGATATGCAGCGCGAGCTTCAGCCACAACCGACGCCTGCTGGTCATAGGCAATAAAGTAACCTTCAGTACGATACCCATAAGGTACGCCAAGGATCTGGCTCAAGGCGCGCAGCTGGCTGTCGCGTTTAAGGATGCCCGCCTTGAGCGCGTCATAAGCTGCCACTCTCTGCGAATCCTTTTCATCCAGATTTCTGACTTTTTCATAAACAGATTCAAGTTCCCAAACTTCCGCTCGGGCTTTGTTGTAATTGGCATATACCGCACTAACACGCTCGTCAGATACATCTGTGCCGTAAAATTCATGGCGCATACTGTATTTATTTACCAGGCTACTTTCCTGAATGGTAACTTCTTCCAACGCAGACTGGTAATCGCTATCTGCCGCTGTCATTTTTTCAAATTCAATTTGGGCTTTCAGCAACGATGAACGCGCCTGCAGAATTTCGGGTGATATAGTGTTGTCCTCCAGGGTGAGAAGGACATCGCCTTTCCCAACCTTATCGCCGACTTGGAGTGTATAGGGACTCACAATGCCGCTGGATTCCCAGGATATCGAGGCGCTGGGCATGGCTGCAACGATACCCAAGGCCTCTACGGTCTCAGTAATTGCGCCGCGCTCCACTTGCGCAGTCTGGGTTGTGGTCGTAATGCTGTCGTTAGCGACACGCGGAAAAACAACGGTCGCAGCAAGGGCTAGCAAGACCAACCCACCCGCAATAAATAGCAGACGTTTATTCCCTTTTAGTAAAGTCTTGGCTTTCTTAATCATGATTTCAATATCCATGTGTTACAAAATTTATGTAATAAAGGGGTGTGGAGATCATGCCTCACCCAATGTGTGTTTTTATTCTGTCCGCAAAGCTTCCACTGGTTCCAGTTTGGAAGCCCTGTTAGCCGGGTAAATGCCAAAGACCAAACCCACCGCAACGGAAAAACCGACTGCCATTATGACTGACCCAAGACTGATCTCGGGGGTTAAAGTAGTGCTGCCGAAGGTGGCCACACCTTTTATAAGAGAAGATATTAACCAGCCTAAAAGAACACCAAGAATGCCGCCGGCCAGCCCGATAATCAGTGATTCCACCATGAACTGCAGCATAATATCGGAATCTCGAGCGCCTACCGCTTTTCGCAGCCCGATTTCTTTGGTACGTTCGATCACAGAGACCAGCATAATATTCATAATGCCGATGCCGCCTACCAACAGCGATATACCCGCGATGCCGCCCAGAAAAACGGTCATGATGCCGGTAATTGAAGTTGCCGCTTCAGTAAAAGCTTCCGTCGACATAACGTTAAAATCCTCCTCATCATCGCCTTTGATATCATGACGCGACCGCAGAATTGAGGTTACCTCAGTGATTGCGCTTTGAACATGTTCTGCATCAACAACCTGCACGGAGATCTGGCTAACTTCGTCGTGCGCACTTGAGCGAGTGATGATGCGTACCTGTGCGGTTGAGAGCGGAACAATCACCTGGTTATCAGATGAACCGATCGAGTCACCGCCCTTGGTATCAAGAATACCAACCACAAGATAGAGATTACTGCCGATACGTATCTTCTGGCCTAGTACACCAACAGATGAGCCAAAGAGTTCATCTACTACATCTGCGCCTATGACTGCCACTGTTGCGTGGTCATCAATATCTGTTTGGGTAATGAAGCGCCCCGATTCAACCGGTGTATTGCGAACGGTTGAATAATTGGGCGTCACTCCCATTACCGTTGTGGTTGTGCTGGTGCCAGCATATGTAACATCCATACTGCGCTGCACAACCGGGGCAACTGCCACCACTGACGGGGCGCCGCCGGAATCAATAATTGCATCAGCATCGGCCAGGGTAACGGGCTGAGGGTTCGTACCCTGATTATTTGCCATAACATACAACAGATTAGTACCCATTGATTCAATGCTGCTGGTAATTGATGAAGAAGCGCCATTCCCAATAGCCAGCATCGAGATAACTGATGCCACACCAATGACGATGCCAAGCATGGTCAAGGTAGTGCGCAGTTTGTTAGCGCTCAGACTTTCAATCGCATCCGTAAAAAATTTCGTCTTAGTCATAATCCACTCTCCCGTCCAAAAGATGCACTGTCCGTTGAGCATGTTCGGCAACTCGTAGATCATGCGTTACCAGAATGAGGGTTACACCCTTTTCCTCGTTCAATCCCATTATTAATTCCATAATCTCCTCACCTGATTTGGAATCCAGGTTTCCTGTTGGTTCATCTGCCAGTACAATTGCAGGGTCGTTGACCAGGGCGCGGGCAATCGCCACACGCTGCTGCTGGCCTCCCGAAAGTTCGTAAGGTTTATGGCGCATGCGGTCCTGCAAGCCAACGCGAACCAGCAGTTCTTCAGCTTTCTTTTGAGGCATCTCGTGCCCGCTGCGCCGGTAGCGCAGCGGAAGCATGACATTTGCTAAAGCGGTCGAACGTGCCAACAGGTTATAGGACTGGAAAACAAAGCCTACCTGCCGGTTACGGACATCTGCCAGGTCATTTCTTTCGAGGTTAGCCACATTGTGACCGTTCAACAAATATTTGCCTGTGGTTGGCCGGTCAAGGCAGCCCAGGATATTCATCAGAGTAGATTTCCCGGAACCAGATGGACCCATTATTGCTACGACCTCACCTTGTTTTATTGTTATTGAAAGGCCGCGCAAGGCATTTACTTCAACGTCTCCCATTTGATATGTTTTAGTCAGGTCTTTTGCGTCAACTATATTTTTGTTCATTATTAATCCTGCCATTTCAATGTTAATTTTGAGAGCCTTCACCCTGGGGGGGACGTTCGCCTTGGGGAGGAGTGCCGCCCATTATCCCAAGACCACGCATCATAAATTGGTTGTTGCTGTCCGTGGCATACACAGCCAATATATTGCCTTCAGCAATCTCACCGCTGACAATCTCGGTAAAGGTATCAGAAGATGCGCCGGTCTCAACCGGGACAATGGCAGTGCTGTTATCAGATCCAACCAGGATCACTGCTGAGGAGCCATCACGGCTCACTACAGCGCCGTTTGGAACAAGCAGAGCATCCTCAACGTTGCTGGTAATGATGCTGACCACTGCTGTGAAGCCAGGCTTGACATTAGCATCGGCATTGAGCACTTTCACTGTCACACTGAATTCCACCACACCACTTGCATCGCTGCCGGCAGATGAGATTAAGGAAACCAGGCCCCTATACTCTTTTTCGGGCAAGGCATCAAAGGTTACGATGGCTTTTTGACTTTCGCTGACCTTATTGATATCCACTTCAGAGACAGCGACTTCAACAACCAGGTTATCCAGGTTGTCGATACGAATGGCGTTATCACCGCTGCTGACCATCTGGCCGCTCACGGCTGAAATATCCGTCACGGTCCCATCAAACGGTGCAATGATATTGGACTGGTTGATGGTGTTTTCAAGTGCCTGAACATTGGCTTCAGCAGCCGCAATCTCGTCAGTCTGATCAAGATAGCGATTGTAATCAATACGCGCTTCTTCAACCGCAGCTTCTGCCTGGTCATAGAGGATAAAATCTGTGTCGGCAGCATAGGTGTAAAAAGTACCCAATAAATTGTTGAGTACGCGCAGCGCTTTTTCTCTTGCTTCGACCGCGTTCTGATATTCTTTGTAAGCTGCTGCTTCTTTGGCCTCATCTATATTGGAGGCAGAAAGTGCTTTATAAGCGCTATCTTTTTCGTAGGCCACCTGTTTGGCGGCGTAATATTCCGAGCGGGAAGCTTGGATGGCATCCCATGAAGACCCCTTGACATTCCAGTAATCCCGGTTGGAATCATACTGCCGTAATGTGTATTCGGCATCGGATAGAGTCTGTGAAGCCGTATAAAGGTCAGTATTTGCACTTCTAAGATTATCTAGAGCGGCCTTTGCATCCAACAGATCAGTTTGTGCCTGCAAAATGGAAGAAGATAAGGAGCTCTTCTC
This sequence comes from uncultured Chloroflexia bacterium, assembly GCA_963723145.1. Taxonomy (GTDB): domain Bacteria; phylum Chloroflexota; class Anaerolineae; order Anaerolineales; family Anaerolineaceae; genus Pelolinea. Next base: position 380,209 of record CAVRPM010000008.1, on the reverse strand, counting down.
CAATGAAAGCAGAATATCGCCTTTCTTCACCAGGTCACCAACTTTTATGGACAAGGGACTGACAATGCCGCCAGACTGCCAGGTAAGCTCCACCATGGGCTGTGCCTCCAGAGTGCCGACCACATCAATACTTTCAGTTAATGAGCCGGTGGTGACTTTCACATAATGCACCGTCGCTTCTTCACTGGCGCTGGCTGACCGGGGGGTCAAATAAACTGTGGCTGCGATTATCAAAACCAGCACACTGCAGCCAATTACCACCAGTTTTTTTCTTAATTGCCAAAATTCAACCAACTTTTTCTTGAAATTTTTCAGATCCATGGCACAGCTCTCCTAAAAATAGATTTCAGGTTTACTTTAAAGCATCTCCCAGGAACCGGTCAGTGCGAACCATCAACTTAAGAACTGAGCAGGGTCAGGAGTTGTGGTGAGGGCAGTCATACTTTGGGGTGACGGCTGTCACCCCTTGTTCATAAGGGATTATGCTAAGATGCTGATATGCAAAATGAGTATATTGATAAACGGGTGATCCAGATTCTGCGCTGGTCTATCATCGTGCAGATAGTTTTTCTGGCGCTCAGTTCTTTTTCGCCGCGGATTCTGGTCCGTAATAACCGTCCGGGTATTGAGATGGATTATTGGACTGTTGTGGCGATTTTTCTGATGCTCGCTATCCTGGGTGCGCTGTCAATTAAAAAAGTCGAAGCATCTATCACACGCTTTTTATTTCTTGTAATACTCTATGCGCTGGCTTTGATTACAATCTTTACTAGGCACTTGTTTTCACTCACCATCATCAGGCGACCGGAGCCTTTTCAGAATATCAGCCTCTTCCGCTGGGATGCCATTTTTTTTCTGATCATCCCATTGGTCTTCATCGCCTGGCAGTATTCGATGCGGGAGGTGGTGATTTACAGTATCGTTATCATGATGGCCGAAGGACTTCCAATTTTTCTTCAGCAAAGGCCTGAAGGCGTTTTTTTTGCAGCCGCCAACTTTTTGGGAAGTTTTGCACGCAGCGGAATATTTATCATTGTCGGCTGGATTGAAAACCGCCTGGTGATGCTGCAGCGCAGCCAGCAGGAACAGTTAATTGATGCCAACCAGAAACTGAGGGAATATGCCCTGGCCAGCGAAAAACTGGCGCAGACCCAGGAACGCAATCGCCTTGCTAGAGAGCTGCACGATACTCTGGCACATACGCTCAGCAGTACGTCGGTGCAATTGGAAGCGATCAAAGCGCTCTTTGACCGCAATCCTGCTGAAGCCAAAAAGATGCTTTCAAAGACTTTGGAAAATACTAAGAATGGCCTGGCCGAAACACGCCGTGCATTGATTGATCTGCGCTCATCTGAACTGGAAGCTTATGGACTGACCCAGGCATTAAAGAATATAGTTACATCCGCGGCTGACCGTGCGGGATTTCAAACAGAATTCTATCTGGAGAAAGAGCTCGATATGCTGCCTGAAGATATTACACATTGTCTTTACCGCTGTACCCAGGAAGCTGTTGAGAACACACTGCGGCATGCCAACGCAAAAAAAGTAACTGTGAAAATGATAGCGGAAGGCGATGCAGTGGTTTTGTCTGTCTGTGATAACGGCCAAGGATTTGACCCGCAGGAACTGGAAAAAGATCACCTGGGAATCCGCGGAATGCGCGAACGCGTGGAAATGCTTGGTGGGACTCTAACAATTACAAGCGCGAAAAAACAGGGTACCAAGATAAAGGTAATTCTGAAGAGAAATTATGATTAGAGTAATCATTTGTGATGACCAGGAAGTGGTATGCCAGGGTCTTAAAGCCATCTTGGGTACTTCTGATAATGTTGAGGTCACTGGTGTGGCCAATAACGGCCTGGAAGCATTGGAACAGATTGAGAAAAAAGGCGCAGATGTAGTGCTGATGGATCTGAAAATGCCAGTAATGAACGGCATCCACGCCACCAAAGAGATCAAAGAGAAATACCCGCTGGTTAAGGTTATGGTTCTCACTACTTACGATGCAGACGCCTGGTTATTTGACGCCATACGCAATGGCGCAGATGGCTACTCATTAAAAGATACGACACGTGAGATGCTTATTCAATCCATTGAGGAAATCTTTGAAGGCAAAACACCTGTGGATTCCAAAGTAGCCGGAAAGCTGTTCAGCAAGCTTTCCAGGCAGGCTTTACCCGGCGATTCGACAATTGGAAAAGACCTGGTCGATCGAGAGCGGGAAATCCTTAAACTTATTTCTCACGGCATGACCAATGCAGAGATCGCACGCACCCTTTTTTTATCCGAGGGTACAGTGCGCAATTATGTCAGTGCTATCCTGGAAAAACTGGGGGTGGAAGACCGAACCCAGGCAGCAGTACTGGCGCTTAGGTTTGGCTTGGTAGAGTAATACGATAACCTTATAATGCCTTTTCATGCTGATCGAATTTTATAAACCATAAGTTCTGACCTGATTGTGCTTTTTTAACCATAATAATTGCAGGTTGTATTAAAAATCTCTGTATAATAAATACTCCATCAAAAGATTTTTCAAGAAATTGATCGGAGGCAAATCTTATGAAAAAGAGATGGTTTTGGTTAGCGATATCTGCCTTGATAGCAGTTTTGTTGATTAGTGGAACAGTGTTCGCCGATGGCGAAGAACCTGCCGTGACACCAACCGAAGAACCTTCCATTATTGCAGCCACTGATGAACCTATTATTGAACTTTCGGATGAAACCCCGATGGCGGAGGAATCACAAGCGGAACTGCTTGTTGGCGAAGTTGTGTTAGCAGATGATTTGACTGCAATCGTGGAAGCTGCTCCTGCAGATACAAGCCTTGCAGCAAATGTAATAACCACCACAGTGGAAGATAAAGAAGACAAAGCTGAGCCCATTCTGGCTGATGCCAGCGGCGAACCGCTGGTTTTGGCAAGTCAGGAAAGCGCTGACCTGATCGGCATCGGCGACCCGTATTGGTTCGTTGGATCACAGAAATATGCTGTGGTTTTCAATCTGGCAGACTGCCCAACCGGCACAACGGCAGGTTTAACATGCTGGCAGAGCGGAACACCAATTACGGCTGCTCTTACGCACATTGAGACCGGCTTGCTGCCTACCAACCGCAAATTGTATATCATAGGCGGGACCACGTATATTGAAAATATCGCTATTGATGCGACTAGTGTTGTCGACTATTACAAAGGCCAGCTGAATGGCTTTCTCGGGGTTGCCGATTCATTGGGCAATTACCCGATTTTATCGGGCAATATTCTTCTTGAAGGACTAAAAAACGGTTTTACGCTAAGTGATTTCACCATCACTGGTTATTTGAGTATCCAGGACTCCAAAGGTGCTGTTGTGGTGAAGAATGCAGAGATTTCGAGTGCTGCAGGTTCAGGGATTATGGTTGGAGATGAAACCGGAGGCGTTTATAACCGCCATATTGGGAATGTGACATTGAATAATGTGACTTCTAATGGCAATGCTGGCACTGGGGCTGAAATTTATACCGAAGGGGTAACGACCATCACGAACAGCGCTTTCAACTTTAATGGCGCTGAAGGGTTGAATATGAACACCATTACAGGCAAGATCTGGTTAAAAGATATCACAGCCATAGGCAACCAGGACGATAATGTGCTGATTACTAAATACCAGAACTCACTGACTATCAGGAATGCGGTTCTGAATGACAGCCAATCGTCTAATGGGTTATACGCAGTAAGCACCACCAGTGCCCCGGTGACGCTGGATGCGGTGATTGCCAATAATAACGACCTGGATGGAATTTACCTGAAGACAAACGGCATGATGATGGTTTCCAATTTGGAAGCAAGCGGGTCGGCCAATGGAACAGGCATGTATCTGAACCACACACTCGGTCTCTCACCTGTGCAGGTGGCCAAGAGCCAGTTTATGAACAACGGACTATCCAGCAGCGGTTACGGGCTGATGATCTATTCAAAGGGTGATATCCTGCTGACTTCCATATCAGCCGGCGGAAATAAGAATAACGGCTTGTTTGTGAATAACTGCCTTGAATCTTTTGGTGAATGCCTTGGCAGTGGCAACGTGACTCTCACCAGCCCAATCAGCGGCGGCCTGCTTTCAGCGAATTACTTTGTGAACAACGGCGGTGGTGGGATTGAGGTCTACTCTGAAGGCATCGTGACGCTTTCCAATTTTGCGAGCGATGATAACGGCGATTATGGGTTGTATATTGATAACCATCTTGCCAGAAATGGCATAACGCTCAATTCCACATTACCTTACTGGTCCAATACCGCGAATAACAACACCTTCAATGGCATCGATCTCTGGTCAAGAGGCTTTGTGAATGTGGCAAACACCAGCGCATCTGATAACGGCAGTATAGGCTTCAACACGGGAACAAATCCCTCTTTTGTGCTGATAGCTGATGGAGAATTCAATAACAACTCTTCTGGGCTGATTATCACTTCGTACAATCCGATCACTATTGATAATGTTGACGCTAATGACAACACCAACCACGGTATGTACCTGGAAGTCAATGCCGCAAAGACGGTGGGTGTGATAAAAAGCAGTGCAATCAATAACGCTAATGGTATCTTTGTAAGCACGAAAGGCAGCACAGTATTTGTAACGGTTGAGGCAACTGACAATACCGGATACGGTGCGGCTGTGGAAGGCTGTATCGCAGGCACATGCAGCGCGGACGCTAACTTTGTCATGTATGGCAACAATTTCTTTAACGGCAATGGCGGTATCGGGCTGGACGTGAACACAAATGGCGGAATTTCGATTTCCAACGTCAGCGCTGACAGCAACGGCAGCCAGGGGCTGCGGTTGGATAATACGTTCGCAGACCTAACCAGCGGTGTGACCATCATCAACAATGCAAGCCATTTTCTGACAGGCAACAGTATTGGACTCGAAGTTTATACCTATGGCGCGATCACGCTGACACAGGTATCTTCCAGCGGAAATACAAGCTTCGGCGCATGGTTGGACAACTCGGGCGCCGCAACAGCCAAAGCTTTGACTTTACAGGATTGCACTTTTGAAAATAACTCTGCTGCAGGTATTTACGCTGATATCTATGGGCCCATTTATGCCTATGGACTGCGAGCCTCCGAAAATACTGGCAGCGGCGCTGACCTGAATAACACCAACGGCGGGGTGACCATTAATTCCTCAGGCAGGGGACTATCAAGATTCATTGATAATGGCACCACTGGCCTGGATATCAACAGCACAGGCGCTGTCGCATTGAGCAATATCGCAGCTGAACTTAATGCTTCGGATGGCGTGACTAGTGAGCACCGATGGCAATGTATTCATAAATGGAAACCACGCGACTCGCGCCACTTCCTTTTCGGAAAATGGCGCCAATGGCCTGGAAATCCTTGCGAAAGGGACCATCACGGTCAACAGCACGATCCTGGCAAATGGCAACGGTTTGAATGGCATTTATCTTTACAACCAGGGTGCTGTAAGCGGCAAAAAGATCGCAGTCGGATACACGGAAACGAATGGCAATGGAAACCGTGGTTTATGGATTCTGGGCAACAGTATCGTGAACCTGGTTAGCGTAGAAAGCCAGGCAAATGGAAATGATGGCGTATATATCGAGAATAACAGCGGAGCTTCCGGACTGGTGACTATCAGCGGTGCCAGTCTGTTATCAAACAATGGATCGGATGGCATTGAAATCCATACATTGAAAGCGGCTGTCTTAGGGGGTGTTATTGCAAATGCCAACAATATCGCCGGCATCTATATCTACCAGCGCATTGGGATTAACCAAGGTAGTCAACTCTATCACGAGCCTGAACCAATCTCACGGAATTGAGGTCGATGCGGTTAACAAAGTACAGATCAGCAGTTCAAAAGCATTCAATAACGGGAACACCACCTCACATGGCGATGGGCTGCATGTTTCCACCGGTAACTTCAACCTGGTAATTCAGAACAGCTCGTTTATTGGCAATTTTGGTAATGGCATTGAAGCACAGCTGGGCACTGGTGTGCTGACCCTGTCATCAACCAGCTATATTGGCAATGACGCGGAGGGCACAGGACTGTATGACAATTTGTATCTCCCCTAAACATGAATAACCAATGTAGTAAAAAAGAGCGGCGCGAGCCGCTCTTATCTTTATAAGCAGTTGTTTTTATATCGAGACTCTCATTAAATTTGTCCCGATAACACACCGGCCATAAGATTATTTTAATCAGAAAAATCTGTGGTTTATGGACATTCAAATCTGATAGATTCTGATAGTTCATCTCTTCTACAATAGCATCAATTAATTTATATAAGAAAAAGGTTGTGGAGCACAAAATGGAAGTTCCACGCAATTGGCGGCTGCAAAAACAACGTTATGGACTGGTTGGCGAGGTCTGCCCGCACTGCGACGCGAAAATTTTTCCAGCGCGTGATGTCTGCCCGGAATGCGGCGGCGAAGCAAAAGAACCTTTCCGTTTCAGCGGGCGGGGAGAAGTATATTCCTATACGGTTATGAATAACGCCCCGGCTGGTTTTGAACGCAACCTGCCTTACACAGTAGCGCTGGTCAAGCTTGCAGAAGGCCCTACTGTTACTGCACAACTCACTGATCTGGGTGAAAAACAGGTAGAGATCGGCATGCCGGTAGAAATGGTCACGCGCCGCATTAAGGAAGATGGTGACGAACGCGGGATGTTGATTTATGGGTATAAGTTCAGACCTGTAATGGGATAGGATTGTTATTGAATTTTTAAAGCGCCCTCTAAAATGGAGGGCGCTTTTTGGTCATATGGGATAATTGCTTTATCGATTGTTTTTTCGGATAATTAATTCTTGGAAGAATAGCACAGAAAGAGAATGCTGATATGGGACAATTCGTGAGTGAACAAGAGGTCCATTTCTATGATTTGGTTGTAAAGGATTGGCCTGGTGAAATTGAATTCTATCGCGCGCTGGCAACTGCAGTAAAAGAGCAAGGAGGATCGGTATTGGAAGTCGGGTGCGGCACCGGGCGTGTGACTTTAAAATTGGCAGATGAAGGACTGCAAATCCTGGGCATGGATCTATCACCAGCAATGCTGGCAGCTGCCGGCCAAAAGAGCAAGGGAATATCGAACGTACGTTGGGTTGAGGGTGATATGCAAGCCTTTGACCTTAATGAAAAATTCGACTTAATACTTATTCCGGGACACTCCTTTCAATTTATGCTTACAGCGGATGATCAAATAGCGTGTTTGGATAGTATTAAGCGGCACCTTAAATCAGGCGGAAAACTGGTCATACACCTGAATCATGATGATATTGGTTGGTTGGGAGAGTTATCCCAAGGCCGTGGAACGGGTTTTAATTTAGCGGGAGAACACTCCCTGGGATCATCTGGAGGTTCTGTCCGCCAGTGGAATGCCTGGAGCTATGAGTCTTGTACGCAGACAGCTTCTGCTGTAACAGCCTGGGAAATTGTTGGAGAAGATGGGGTGGTAAAGGAACGAAAGGAAACCGTAAAGAAGGAATTGCACTGCGTTTTCCGCTTTGAGATGGAACACCTTTTGGCAAGAGCAGGTTTTAAAGCAGAAGCGTTATATGGTGATTTTTTCCTGCAGGAATTTTGTGACGAAAGTCCGGACATGATTTGGGTGGCGACTTCTCGCAACTTTTAAAGAGTCTTTTAGAAATAGAAAGAGTTTTTTCGATTCATATAAATAACTTTCTACGAGCTAAATTATAATTGCCCAACTTTAATAAATTTTTCCTCAGGAGCATACCATGCTAAAAGAATTGGTGGAACGAAACCGGAGTTACCGCAGGTTTGATCAGTCAGCACGTATCTCACCCGACATTCTGCGAAATCTTGTGGATCTTATGCGCTTGTCCCCTTCCGGACGCAACATACAACCATTGAAATATATGCTGATAACCACCGAAGGAGCTTGCGCGAAAGTTTACCCTCAATTGGGTTGGGCAGGATATCTGAAAGATTGGGATGGCCCGGAGGAAGGTGAACGTCCGGCTGCGTATGTAGTTGTATTAGGGGATACGGATATCGCCAATGATTTCGGCGTGGATCATGGCATCGCAGCCCAAACACTTTTATTGGGAGCGGTCGAACAAGGGCTAGGAGGATGCATCATCGCCACCGTCCACCGGAAAGAATTTATGGCGCTGCTTGAGATTCCACCACAGTTCGAAATTCTACTTGTTGTAGCCCTGGGTAAGCCTGTGGAAAAGGTGGTGATTGACCCGGTAAATCCGGACGGGGATATAAAATATTGGCGTGACACACAGCAAATTCATCACTTACCGAAGCGAGCATTATCTGATCTAATCGTTGACGAAAAATAATCTGTCAGAGCTAATAAACTCTTAAGCGAGTTTGATTGGTACATTAGAATCTCCGAAAGACACCAATTTTATTGATTTGGCATGCAAAGAACTCCTTAAGGACGTAAATTTCAACCTGTGATTAAGTAATTTGATAAATCACACACCTATATTGTTCCCTATTGATCGCTATTGATTTATTTTTTTTGGTAAAATAAATTATTCCAAATAGGAGGTACATTCAAATGATTAAACATGGACCAGTTGATGTAGTTGCTTTGGCTCTTGGAGAACCAAGCTTCGATGGCAGCATCCTGGCAGAGCTCGAAAAGCAAGCTGCATCCGGAACGATCCGGGTGCTGGACGCAATGATCCTAATGAAAGACGAGACCGGGCAGTGTTGGTCTCTCGACATCGAAGATCTGCCTGCCGAAGAAGCGGATGCCCTGGGCTTCATCGATACCGGTACGCGCGGACTATTCGACTCTGAAGATTCTAATATGCTGTTTGAAGGTATGGTTCCAGGTTCAGCGATAATCGCCCTAGCGATCGAGAATACCTGGGCAATTGCTCTGGTGAATGCCATTGATAAAAAGGGAGTTGAACTAGCCCTGAGTTTCCGGGTGCCAGCGCCCATAATGGACGAGGCTTTTGCCTCGCTAGCGAAGAGTGTATAGAGGAGGATGACATGCCAGGATTAATGCGAGGAATGGCCAGGACAGCTGTTGTCGTAGGTACAGCGACTGCCACCCGTAATGCTGTAAACCGCAGCCAGGCGGATAAGAATGCAGCTGCATATACAAACGCCATGAACACTGCTGCTGTTCAACAGCCTGCACCGCCGCAGGTGGAGTATGTGACAGCGCCGCAGGATGATGTGATTACCCAGATTGAGCGGCTTGGTACGCTGAAAGCTCAAGGTCTTCTTACCGAAGAGGAATTCACCGCTCAAAAGGCAAAACTTCTCGGTTTGTAAACTTGGCGCTCTCGACGCGATGCGCCGGGATAAAATCGTATAATTTAATGAAGTGCGCATGGCGTATTGCTTTCCTTAGAATCACCATGCGCATTTACGCAAATCAACAGAACATTTGCTTAATTCTTTCAAGCCCCTGAAGGGATATTGAAAGGGCTTTTTGTTATCACCAGTTTATTGGATATGAGACTTCGCGTATGTATGGCCGTGTTATTCCAGCCGCCAAAAAATCGTATTGATGAACCTGGTGCACCCGGCCAATTCAGTTAATGCCTATTTACAGGAATATATTATCAGTCAGGTCATCCTCCGAAAATAAGAATAGCGCAGTCAGTTATCGCGAGATAATACTGGCTTATCCTGAATTTGTATAATAATTTATTTTTGGGTTTAGTTAATGATTGATAATGGAATAATACCAATGAAAAACGGTAATCAACCACCACTATCCAGATGGAACGCAGAAGATTATGCCAGGAATTCCTCCGCACAAGAATTATGGGCTAAGGAATTAATCTCAAAACTTACATTAAATGGCTGTGAGACTTTGCTTGATATAGGCTGCGGTGATGGCCGAATAACAAATGAAATTGCCCGCCTCCTGCCAAATGGTTATGTTGTTGGTATCGATTCTTCAGCGAACATGATTGAATTATCTTTAAAATCATTTGCGAAAAGCAATTTGTCATTTTACGTTATGAGCGCGACAGATATTCATTTGGATAAAAGATTTGATATTGTATTTTCTAATGCGACAATGCATTGGATTAAAGACCACTCATTAGTTTTGGCAAACTTGAGAAAGAATCTTAATCCGAACGCAAAACTCTTATTTCAAATGGGCGGCAAAGGAAATGCCGCTGAAATTGTAAGGATCCTGGACAATTTAATAACATCGAGTAAATGGAGCGCATATTTCATTGATTTTGTTTTTCCTTTTTATTTTTATGATATTAAAGATTATGAGCACTGGCTAGCTGATGCCGGGTATAAAACGATCCGAATTACTCTAATCCCAAAGGATATGATTCATAAAAGCACGGAAGAATTTAAAGGATGGCTTCGGACTACGTGGTTTCCTTACATCAATAGGATGCCGGACAATCTACGCGATATATTCCTGGCGGAACTGATAAGCAGATTCCTTGAAGAAAAACCTCTTGACTCGGATGGAAGAACCCATGTCAATATGGTCAGGTTAGAGGTTGAGGCCTATGTACCTTAAAAGAAGGGGGTGATAACGATAAGCAGGGAGGCTTAGAGACTTACAGGTATTTACCAAATCGACACAACTATCTGCTTCTCTAGCCACTCAATGTGAGATAAGCTTTTGTGTATCAATTAGACAAATCGGGGTTTAAATATGAAATGTGGCTGGTAAATTTATAAACAATTAAGGAGAAAATATGATGAATAGGTTAGCCTTGTTTGTGCTTCTGCTGACATTAGCCTTGGGTGCCTGTGGTAGACCTGCTGCTGTATTACCCATCGAAAATACCAAGACACCAGCACAAGCAGAGCGAGAATTAACCTCCTTTTTGGCAGGTTTGTCAAACGCTGAATATCCTATTGATGTCACCAGCAGCGGTAATGCACCACTTGAAAATGGCTATTATGAGGAATCTATTGCCCCAGACTCAGCCACTAAAATCACGGTTCAACTTGACGAAGAACAGGATTTGGGTGATCTTAATGGGAATGAAATTGAAGATGCGGCTGTTTTGCTGGAAGCTGACCCAGGCGGCAGCGGTACTTTTACCTATCTTTCGACAGTGCTCAATGAAAATGGAGTTGCAAAACCCACTTCATCTATTGAACTGGGTGACCGCATCATTGTAAAGACACTGACGATACAAGATGGGGATATCATCGTAACCATGCTTACACGCAATCCAGAGGAACCATTTACTGCAAATCCAACGCTTGAGGTTGTGCGCACATTCAAGCTGCAAGGTAACAAATTAATTGAAATTGACTAGCAGAACTAAGAGTATCCACCCAATACCTTCCAGTGAATGAAAGGATGCTGTTATAAAGAAAAAACTCTTGCGGAAAGAACTTTGTCAATTTACTTTGACAGCAGTCGGCATCAACCGTTTGGGAGTTTGTACATTTTTTAGGTAGATATTTGATCTCAATGTGATCCTTTACCTGAAAAGAGAAAATGTAATAATAGTTTCATAACTGTTAAATCCAATTTTGATGATCAAAAATAATCATTCATATACTACAGAGGCTAAATATGAAGTTACCGATATTCCAGGTGGACGCATTTACTGATGAAGTATTTGGCGGGAATCCTGCGGCTGTTTGTCCACTTGAACGCTGGCTGCCCGACACTATTATGCAAAAAATCGCAATTGAGAATGCTGTCGCCGAAACCGCATTTTTTATTCCAATAGATGATGGCTTTGAAATCCGCTGGTTCACACCGGAAATTGAGATGGATTTATGCGGTCATGCAACTTTAGCTACGGCTCATGTTATTAAAAGGCATCTAAACTACCCGCTTCCTTCCATCAAGTTTCAATCCAAAAGCGGCGACCTGAGGGTGGCAGTCGGGGATAAATTGCTAACGCTGGATTTCCCCTCCCGAAAACCTGAATCAAGTCGCGCGCCTCAAATCATTCTGGATGCGATTTCAGACAGGCCTGTTGAGGTGCTGAAATCTCGCGATTATGTGCTCGTGTTTGAAAGTGAAGAAATCATCAGAAATATGAAACCCGACCAAAGCATGCTAAATCAAATTAATCTAAATCCCGGTGGTATTGTAGTTACAGCCCAGGGACAAGAGGCCGATTTTGTTTCGCGCTTCTTCACGCCGCAAGCAAGCATTTTTGAAGATCCTGTGACAGGCTCTGCTCACTGCTCGCTGATCCCATATTGGAGCAAAAGGCTTGGAAAAGAATCTATGATTGCCTTACAGGTGTCGGCGAGGGGTGGAAAACTTCTCTGCAAAGATTTGGGCAAAAGAGTATTGATTTCAGGGGAGGCAGTAACATATATGGAAGGGCAAATTACAATCTGAAAAGTTCACGACCCCAATGATTATAAGCAATGGTTTTATTCAAAGGTCAGTGCGACGTTGAATTCACAGTATTGATAGGCATAAGTTGATGCCTTAATAAACACTTCGCATACCAACAATTGCATCACCTGTTGGATCATCCCTTATACAAATCCAATTTGTACCAGCTCCTAAAAGCAGGTATCCAAAGTACTTACACTTGACAGAAGTACCGCGACAGGGCGCATGATAATAATAACCCTCGAATAGCCAGCGCTTTCCAATCCCGGAAGGTGCTTTATTTATTGAGTTCATTGAAATGATTAATGAAAAAGCAGCGTGGTTAATAATGCTTATATATTTAATGGCTACCTTTGAAGGTAAATTTATAAACAAAAAGGAATTATGTGGCGTGTCTAAAACTAATCTGACCCCTCCAGTTTTTGAATTACGCGTTGCCCTCACAACCGGTGATTATGAGCGGTTGGCAAAATTCTATTGTGATGGCCTTGGAATTGAACCAGCCCAATTCTGGAATAACGGCCAGGGACGGGCGGTAATTCTTGAGATGGGAAAGGCTACTCTGGAAATCTTTGATGATGCTCAGGCAGAGACAATTGACCAGATCGAAGCAGGACAACGTGTCAGCGGACAAATCCGCTTTGCACTTCAGGTGCCTGATTTGAAGGAAGCAATGGAGCGGCTGCTTTCTCATGGGGCGGTATTAGTTCATGAGCCAATTATTACCCCGTGGGGCGACAATAACGTGCGGCTGCAAGACCCTGATGGCATGCAAATCACATTATTTCAAGTTCTCGAAAAAAATGAACAGGGGAAGTGATTTTATTGGTTACAAAGCTTTATTAATTGACCGAAAATAATTTCAAACAAATAAGGTAGATTGTAATAAATGACAACCCAATAGGAGACGAAAAATGGCAAAAATTAACCTGTACTTAAATTTCAACGGTACCACCGAAGACGCTTTTAATTTCTACAGATCGGTATTTGGCGGGGAATTCATTGGCTTGCAGCGGTTTAAAGGTGCGCCCGGCATGGAAAACCTTGCAGCAGGGGATCAGGAAAAATTGATGCATATATCGCTTCCTATCAGTGAAAACGTCCTGCTTCATGGCACCGACGCGTTGGAATCGCGCGGGCATACTCTGGTGATTGGCAACAATTTCAACGTTATGATTGAGGCTGAAAGCAAGGAAGAAGCAGAAAAATTATTCCACAAGCTTTCAACCGGCGGAAAAATTGATATGCCGCTTCAGGATACGTTCTGGGGAGCTTACTTCGGATCATTTACTGACCAATTTGGTATTCAGTGGATGGTAAATTACACCTACAGCCAAAAATAATAAAAGACTTCCCATTGAAATAACCAAAACAATGATTATTTTACTTGTGAAAATCTAGCTGGTGCCTTTGCTTACCCATAATGGAGTTGTTATGGACAACATGAAAAATTCATATGCAACAATAGATGAATATATTGCCAACTTTCCGGAAAATGTAGTGTGGGTTTTACAGGCATTGAGAAAGACTATTAAAAAAGCCGCTCCTGACGCAGTTGAAAAAATCAGTTATGGAATCCCCACCTTTTTTTTAAAGGGCAACCTGGTTCATTTTGGCGCATATAAAACCCACATCGGTTTCTATCCCGGCTCGAGCGGAATCAATAAATTTAAAACCGAACTCGCCGAGTATGAAAACAGCAAGGGGACTGTCAAATTTCCGTTGGATAAACCGCTGCCTTTTGACCTGGTCAGCAGAATAGTGACATTCAGGGTTGAAGAGAACATGCAAAAAGTCAAACAAATATGAAGCAGTTTTCAATAACTGGTTCTGGTAAGACCAGGGAGATGGTAAATTAATTGCCTGATTAGAGAGGCAATCTTAACCTATGAAAAAACAATATTTACAGCTCCCCTGGAAAGAACCTGGGTGGCTTGACCAGGCAGTTGCTTGGATTCACACCCAATTGGCTGCCCACGGTTGGCTTGCCACCGGCAAAGTCCATATGGTGCACCAGCGGCCGTGGTCAATATTTATGCATATAGCGACAGACAAGGGAACAGCCTATTTTAAGGCGCCTGCACCCCCATTCTATGAGGCGAAACTTACACAAGCTTTACTGCAATGGCGCCCTGATTGCACAGTTCCCCTGCTGGCTGTTGACCTCGATCGCGGTTGGCTTCTTTCTGCAGATGCCGGGGCTACCTTTCGCAGTCTGAATCAGCCTGCTGAACAAATTAACCATTGGCTGAAAGCGCTGCCGCTTTTTGCTGAACTTCAAATTCAGATGGCTGATCGTGTGCCTGAGATTCTGGCGCTCGGAGTGCCTGATCGACGCCTGGCAAATCTAGAGAATCTTTACGCAGACCTTTTGGAAGGCAACGAAAACTTAAGGGTTGGCCTGGATCAAGGTTTAGAACCTTATGAATTTGAGCGTTTGCATGTTATGCAGCCTCAATTCGCAGACTGGTGCGGTGAATTGTGCAGTTTTGGGCTGCCTGAAACCCTGACACATGAAGAAATCCATGAAAATAACGTATTGGTCAAGGGCGATCGGTATATTTTCACCGACTGGAGTGACAGCAGCATCACACATCCGTTCTTCAGCATGCTGGTGACTTTGCGCGCTACAGCTTTTTGGCTTAAGCGGGCCGAAGATGGACCAGAGATTCAGAGAATGCGGGATGCCTATCTGGAACCATGGACCGAATTCACGACTCGTGAAAAATTATTGAATGCACTTAAATTGGCTTATCATCTGGCAATGGTCAACCGTGCCCTGTCGTGGAATGAAGGCACGGGATCGCTGACCGAGCAGGAAAAAGAAGAATATGCCGACTGTGTTCCCGGATGGCTGCAGGATTTCTTAAAATTTTGAATAAACAACTTACTTTTACGGTGAAACGCTACCCGCCAAAATTCCAGCGCAAACCGAGGGTGTCTTGATTACCATTATTCGCTATCCCCTGAGTGTTCAGCGTGTCGAGGTTGTGCTTTAACCGTATGTGGGTAGTTTATTTGCCAGTTATTTAAGATTAAAATTTAATGAAACTGAGGGAACCAATCCATTGTTTTTATTCTCGAACAGCGAGGGTTAGATAATTGCGAACCGATACCTGTAGATGAAAATGTATTACAAAAAAAAACAGTTGTCAGAGAAAAACATGGCCCAAATATTTATGACCATCTTACAGGCGGTTGCGCAAATAGAAGAGAATCTCCATAATGGTAGTAAACGGCATTATCTAAAGTACAATAATCTTTACCACAACCAATTAAATACCTCATTACGATGATCCTTTTCGGTCAGAGGAACGTGGATTCAAATTTCTGAAACTAAGGAGTAAATATGAAAATGAAGAATCCAGTCATCCCTCTGTTCGGGATATTATTGATTACCATGGCTTGTAGCATAGGTTATGAAGGAGTTGCTATTGGTGATGATCCTGAGATCGAAAGGATCGAAGACTTGACTTCAACAATAGAGAATGCTCAGCCATCAATACCAGAACAAACTTTATCCACATCTGAATCAACATACAAACCTGTTGTTCCGCAGGGTTCAAAGGCAGACACAGAAAATGTTGGCCGAAAGGAATACTCGGTTACAGCTACAAACTTTGATTGTATATGCCAGGTAGATGGTAATGTGACAGTCGAATTCAACTTCAAGGGTGACCAGCTCGAATTTTCCAACCCTGGAGGAGGTGTGGATGTTTATGACAAGATTGGCGAGAACATATATAAAAGGTCATGGATGGGTTATTACCTTTTATCGAGCGGATCTGGTGAAGATGCTACAGAAACCAAGGTTGAGGAGGAGCGATCTACGGTGATAATTCTTAATGACAGTGGATATGTTATGGAACATTATCAAGGTTCATCTTCCTCACCATGTTGTTTTCATACATTCATCAATACAAAATAGAAGTCTTTATTAATAATCACCGAACCCCTACAATAACTGCGCATAAAGCCTTCGATATTATTTAAATTTAAAAACAATCCAGGTATTCCACCAATTGCCATTTAACAAGGATCGAACTGGACGCATATTTTTGGGAGAATCTTTGCAAATAAATGCCTGAGAAATAGAATAGAAAAACAATTTCAGATGTCACATTTGAATAAAATGCCGAGCAGCGCGTTGTTGATGTGCCGGGTAATCTGGCAGCTGCGCTTTCGATAAAACCAGGTGCAAGAGCCGGTTTTGATGCCCTGCCGTACTCGGTGCGGAAGGAATTTGTCCGGCAGGTTGAATCTGCAAAAGCTCAGGAGACCCGTGACCGACGGGTTGCAAATATTGCCGCAAAAATTAGTGCTTGCTGACCCAAGCCGATAAAAGCTTAATGATCCTGATGAATAAAAATACGTCTCTCTAATTAGGAGGCGCTTTTTAGATCTGAACCTCGTTAAAAAAATTTGCCGAACCCTGTAACTTTTATATTTGGGCAGGAACTATTTGGGATATTATTCGTCATGTATATGAAATTATATAAAATTAACCTGTTCGATAAAAGTAAAAGGAAGCGCAGAATTTTATTAAGGTTATGGTGTAACAAGGAGGTTAAAATGGTTGGAAAGATACTTTTCGTCCTGACTTTGGTAATTGGATTCGCTATCTCGGCGTCTTGCACTCCCAACCAAACAAGCCCTGTCTCTGACACGGGCATCGCCAACCCGGCCGCAGTATTTTGTGAGAAGAATGGCGGAAAACTTGAGCTTCGGGAGGACACATCGGGAGGAGTTTCAGGCGTGTGTATCTTTCCTGATGGCAGCGAATGCGACGAATGGGCATTTTACCGAAAAGTGTGCAAACCTGGAGATTCTCTGTCAGAACTAATTCCTTCAGTATCGCCTTTAGCAGCAGAACCATCCCCAATCGCAACTGTTGAAATTGCCAGCGATGGCTGGAAGATCTACCGCAATAATGAATTGGGCTATCGTTTCCATTACCCCGTAAATACCAAAATTATCCCAAACGACGAGCCTTTGAGGAGCATCTCTATCATCCCGGAGCAGCAAAATGAACAATGGCCGGCAATTACCATCAGCAATCCGCAAGACCGTGAAGATTACAGGCCGCCCGAGGGAACAGACCTGCCGCAGTGGCTGGCAGACCATTATCTCGTTGGTGAAAATCGAGCGCCCGATGTGAAAATTGCCGGAACCACAGCCATCCATTACCGGCACGAGCGCAGCCCTCAATCTTATGCCATGGACCGCTACTTTTTTGCAAATAAAGGCCAATTGTATATGATCATTATTGGACACACTGAGGACAGGGAGGATTGGGAGCTATATAATCATTTCCTGGATAGTTTTCAGTTTGAGTAGCCTAAAAAACCTATTCCTGGAAAAAATCGGTTGAGTCTCCCAAGTTTCATTTACATTGTAAGGCTATAATCTATGCTGGCTTGTGGTGAGGTTGATCCGCTTGCCAGCAGTATTATTTTCCTTATTTGCTCCAGTAAAATCGTCATGTTTTAAGGAGGTTCTGATGGTTAGATTCATATTTGATAAACCCTTAACCGGTGAAGAAATCAGGGATATTATCCAAAAGGAACTCGGATCCACTTTCCGCGTTTCAATCAAGAAGAATCGTGTTGAAATCATTCAAGATACCACAAAGGCCTGCATTTTTACATTTAAAAGAAAAGAAAGCGGAACTGAATGCTCAGGTCCAAGTGGATTCATGCCGCTTGGTTTACCCCGCACTGCCACAATCATTGGATCAACCGCTTTACTCACTGTTGTCTTCTACCAGAGCAAGAATTATCTTATCCTTGGAATGGGGGCGCTTATTCTTGCATTGCTAATGAGGCTGCCCGCCCAGTCACTTGTGGAAAAGGTCACCGGAATACTAAAGAGCGTGGCAAGAAGGTTTAAAAAACAAAATACTGAATTGGTATGTTCTTAACCAGGCAGGCGAACCAGAATCAAACACTCTGTTTCCAGCATGGTTTCTGGACTATTTTAAGTCAAAGTGCAAGGCTTGTTTGATGTAGTATTCAAGAACCTCTTTTTTTATTTCACCCGTGTTCTTAAACTTTAGGTGCTTTGAACTTTTACCGACCCCCTTGAGCAGCGCGTATTTGTCATCAAACTGTGCGCCGCGTGAAAATGAAAAAGTAATATCTTTTTTGGTGGGGCTGATGACCGCTAAGATGCGTTTTCCTTTATAAGCAGGAATACCGTAGCTGATCATTTCCTGCACGTCTGGCGCCAGCTCGCGCATAGATTGCCTGATCAATTCCACAACCTCTCTGAATTCCGGTAATACTTTGCTTTTTACAAATTCATCGACAGTTATAAACCGTTGTTTTTCTTCATTCACTTCACAGCCTCTCTCTTATTAAACCCAGACCGGGTAATTATACAAATTATTGAGGGACAGAAGTGATATATTTTAAGGCGGACAATGCATAGAGCAGCAAGGCAATAATTTGGGTATCGCTAAAATGACTTCATAAAAGTGATCTATCAAGTGGGAATTAGAAAAGAATATCCGCTTGTTGAAAACAAAAAGATGAAAATGAAAAAAAAGAGTACATCACTAAAAAATGCCCAGGTGTTGTTTTTTTTGAACGCAGCGATCTGGCTGGCTTTTGGAGTTTACAGGTTTGCATTTTGGGAGATATCCCAGCCCTGAAATAAGAGATTAGAACTGATTATTACAGCTCTGATGCTATTGAACAGTGCGGGCATGCTGTTTTGCGGTATCGCGATTGGATGGCATAAAAAATGGCTTTATCTCGCTGCGGTTTTCTACCTGATGGTTAATATTGTGCCGACAATTACGGATGATTATGGAATTTACGACCTGATCATCCTGGTGATTGATCTGGTGCTTATGGGTTTTTTGATAGGAATCAGGGAAGAGTATTCACATATAGGTACCTATCAGTAACATGAACCAAAACGATCATTCAAAGATCATATTCCAGACAAATTTACAGGAATTTCAATTTTTTGTCCGGATTAATCCCCGTATTTTAATCAAACATGATAAAAATATTTTATAAGACACAGCGTCTGATTAATAGGGCATAATTAAGATCGGCAGGAAATACAAGACTCATTGCCCTAACCAAAAAAAATGAATCGGGAGGATAGGAAGGCAATCATGGAAACACAGCTCCAGTTCCCGTACAGTTTTATTGATCAGGTAATCATCGCGGAAAAGGACATAAAAGTCCGGGTTAAAGCCTTAGGCGCAAGCATTACACATGATTATCAGGATTCGGAAAAGCTCCTCTTGCTGGGCTTGCTGCGAGGAAGTGTTGTTTTTATTACCGACCTGATGCGCGAGGTCCAGAGGGATATCACTATGGACTTCATGTCTGTTTCTTCCTATAATAAATCCGAATCCAGCGGCTTTGTGCGCATTGATTCTGACCACAAGACCAACATCCGGGGCTGGGATGTAATATTGATTGATGATATCGTGGATTCCGGCTACACCATCCGCACCGTGCGTAAACTGCTGCTTGACCGCGAGCCACGCAGCCTGAAGGTTTGCGCCCTGCTGGATAAACCCGAAAGGCATAAGGTGGATATTGAGATTGACTACCTGGGCTTCAGCATCCCCGATTATTTTGTAGTGGGCTACGGTTTGGACTATGACGAAAAAGGACGCAATTTGCCTTATATCGCTTCTATTAATCTAAAGAAAGACCGGGATTAATAAATGCCTTTGGATATCGTGATCGGTGCGCAATGGGGAGATGAGGGCAAAGGCAGGGCTGTGGATCTGCTGTCAGAAAAATCGGACCTGGTGGCGCGCTTCAACGGCGGCGATAATGCCGGCCATACTGTAACAGTTGGCAAAATCGTCTACAAATTACATGTCATACCCTCCGGCATTATTCATTCAAACACCCGGGGAGTTCTGGGGAGCGGCATGGTGCTGAATCCGCAGACACTTATCGAAGAAATAAAAATGCTGCGGGAAGCAGGAATTTCGATATCGCCCGATCGCCTTTGGATCTCAGACGCAGCCCAATTGATCACTCCAGCGCACCGACTGCTTGATCGCGCCCAGGATATTGCTCTGGGTAAGGGGCAGATTGGCACAACAGGACGCGGCATCGGGCCGGCCTATGTGGATAAAGCCTCCCGCCGGGGGCTGCGCGCCGGTGAGATTCTGGAACCCGAAAATTTCGCCAGGCGTGTGCGCGCCCATTTTGAAGAAGTCAATCATCTGCTCATTGACTGGTACCACCAACCAGGAATGGATGTGGATACTGCGACCCATGAATATATTGCATGTGCTGAACAGCTGCGCCCCTATATCCGCCGCATTGGACCGCAGATTCAGAGCGCTCTGGATGAGGGCAAGACCATCCTGGCTGAAGGAGCGCAGGGGACACTGCTGGATGTGGAGCAGGGTACTTATCCATTCGTAACCAGCTCCTGCACCACCTCGGCTGGAGTTTTCAGCGGCCTGGGACTGGGGGTGCAACCCGTTCGCAGGGTGGTAGGCGTGGTTAAAGCCTTCCAGACACGCGTTGGCGCAGGCCCTTTCCCGACAGAACTGGAAGGCGACAATGGCGAATTTCCTGCGCGGAACAGGCGCCAATCCATGGGATGAATACGGCACCACCACCGGGCGCCCGCGCCGGGTGGGCTGGCTGGATTTGGTGCTGCTCAGATACGCTCACGAGGTTAACCAATTCAGCGAACTCTTTTTGACCAAGCTGGATGTGCTTTCAGGGCTAAAAGAAATACCAGTATGCACAGCTTATCATGCAGGATGGTAAAAAAATCATTACTCTGGACTTTTCGGGCGACGCGCGACTGCTTGCGCACTGCACGCCTGTCTATGAGACACTGCCAGGTTGGCAGGAGAACCTGAGCGAGTGCAGGACCTGGCAGGAGCTGCCTGCCGCGGCGCAAAACTATGTGCAGTATATTGAAAAGTTGACCGGGGTTCCAGTGAGAAACATATCCGTTGGCCCGGAACGCTCGGCAATAATTGCCAGGAGTTGACCTGATGACATCCTTATGAGAGCTATCAGAGCCCGTTCAGCTGGCGGTATGGTTCGCCGGAAATGCGTGCGATATGGGGAGAGGAGAACAAACGGCTGATTTGGCGCAAGCTGTGGGTGGCCATGGCAGAGGCGCAAACCGAATGGGGGCTGGTAACCCGCGAACAGGTTGATGATCTGAAGGCGCACATGGGCGCAGTCGATGTGGCCAGCGCGCTTGAGATCGAAAAGAAAACCCATCATGACCTGATGGCTGAGCTCAAAGTCTTTGCCGATCAGTGCCCGAAAGGCGGCGGAATCCTGCACCTGGGTGCGACATCGATGGATATCAAGGACAATGCTGAAGTTCTGCAAATCGCACAATCATTGGATATCCTGCTTCAAAAACTGGGGAATCTGCTGATAACACTTGCACGGAAGGTGGATGAATACGCTGGTCTGCCGGTGATGGCGTTCACCCATCTGCAGCCGGCAGAACCCACCACGCTGGGCTACCGCCTGGCCAATTACGCGCAGGACCTGCTGGAAGATTATGAAGCGCTTATTAAAGTGCGCCAGGGATTGAAAGGCAAGGGCTTTAAAGGGGCAGTGGGCAATGCTGCTTCGTATGTGATGCTATTCGGACTGGAAGGCCAGCGCCGGTTTGAACTGCTGCTCAGTGAAGCATTGGAGCTGCCTTTTTTTGAAGTCACCACACAGACCTATCCGCGCAGGCAGGATTTCATTGTACTCAGCGCCCTGGCTGGATTGGCTGCCAGCGCCTCATAAATTCGCTTTTGACCTGCGCCTGCTGCAATCTGAAGTGATCGGCGAGCTGGCTGAGCCTTTTGGCGAAGAGCAGGTGGGCTCATCGGCGATGCCGTTCAAGCGCAACCCCATCGAAGCTGAAAAGATCAATTCGCTGGCGCGCGCGGTCAGCGCCGCCCCGCTGATCGCCTGGAATAACCATGCCAATTCGCTGCTCGAACGCACCCTGGATGACAGCGCCAACCGCCGCACCCTTTTTCCCGAAACATTTCTGTCAATTGATGAAATTGTGATGACACTGGCGAAGATTCTGGATGGATTGAAAGTAAATCCGCTGAGAATGCAGCAAAATCTGGACAAGTTTGGACCTTTTGCAGCGACAGAGCGGGTGATGCTGGCGGCAGCAAAGGCAGGGGCGGACAGGCAGAAGATACATGAGGCACTGCGTCAGCTGAGCATGGCAGCCTGGCAGGCAGTTGAAAAAGGGCAGGCTAATCCCCTGGCGGAGCTGGTGGCGCAGGATGAACGCATCACCCGTTGGCTGACGAAGGATGATCTTGTCCAGCTGCTTAAAGTTGAAAACTACACCGGGATCGCTGAAGGGCGCGCCCGGGAGATGGCGATAAAGATACAAAACCGAATTAAATAAAACTTAAACGTAATCGCTTACGTTTGCGACTGGGCACTTTCCTGCCTGGCTTCACGCTGCATCACATAGATCGTTAACAAGGTACCGACCATGACTGCAACGGCAACCACCGGCGCTGTCTGCGCATCAACCATTATCAGGGTAAAGAGCGAAGCGAATAACGGCGCCCTCAGAGAAGCCACCAGCGCTCCGGCCAGTGTCGCAGCAACCGCGACCGCGGTTGGAATGTTGGGAAACAGCAGTTTTCCCGCCAACCCCAGGGCTATTCCGGCAAATATGATCGGGAAGATGTATCCGCCTTTCCAGCCGGTTGCCAGCAGGAGCGAGGTCGCAAATAATTTGCTGAAAGCCAGCACAATCAGCATGATAAAACCGATATCATATGCCATTTCAATCAGTTCAACCGATTGTTCCTCCCCTGAGAAGAGTGTCAGCGGCAGCAGCGCTCCAATGAGCCCCATTCCCAACACCGCCGATCAACCCGCGCAGCACCAGGTGATTTTTCAGGGGCTGCATGAGTTTCCGAAGATTTTTGAACATGAGCGCAAAGAGCAGGCCGGCCAGGCTGCCGACCAGGCCCAATGGTACGGCCATTAACAAATCTTTCATCCGGGGAGCGTAATCGGGAAAGGTATACAAGGTTGAAAAGAAGCTGCCCGCCAGGGTGACAAAGACAACAGTAGATGTTGCAGAGGCTAGCAAGGTGGGGAAAAGCCCCCAGAGATAGGCTTGCAGTCCGGTCATACCGCCCTTGGAAGACTCAAGGCTCAACAGAGCCCCGCCGAAGGGATTGGTGACAAAGGCGGCCAGCATCGCACTTAAGCCGCCATAGCCCATTGTGCGTGTCTCGCGTTCATCGAACTTGAGCTTTTCTGATGCCCAGGTCCCCAGCCCGCCGCAGGCATCCGCAAGCGGCGCTTCAGGCCCCAGGCTGGCGCCGGCGACAAGAGAGACCAGAGCTGTGATTAGAATCCCGGGTGCGTGGCGGTAGTCAAAGCGCCCGGTTTTGCCGAATTCCATCATCAGTTCGGAGAAGATCGCGCTATGGTCTCCGAAGACCTTAACCAGAAGTCCGACAAGCAACCCGCCGATCGTGCAGACAAGAATGGTAAACAGGCGGGGGTCTAACCCGAGGGTGAGGCTGGCCTGTTCCCAGATAACGCCCGTCATGCGATTTACGAGGAACATAAAAACAAAAGTTATTATTGCACTGATGATACCCAGAAGCGCAACAAATAACATCAATCGAATATAAGCTTTGGGTTTCACTTGTGGTTCATTCATTTCATCCTCCTATGGATTATGACGCAGAATCCGGAATTATGGCTAATAGATTCGTTTTAATCATCTTTCTGTGCTATTTTCTCCAGCAGCCGGCGCACAGCAGCCAGTTCATTTTTAATGTCATCGATATCTTGTTTGTTCGCAGCTTCCAGAGCGGCCTTCTCCGTTGCATTTGTCTCCTTTTCCTCTTCGGTTGGCGGTGTGCCTACAAGAACGCTTGAAAGAAGACTGGCCAGAACACCGATGATACCCACACCCGCGAACATGATGAGCATGGCGGTCAGCCTGCCCCCTGTGGTTACCGGGTAGTAGTCGCCATACCCGACTGTGGTGATCGTTACAAGCCCATACCAGAAGGCATCCGCGCCGGTTAAGATCTTGGCGTCAGGCGAAACGCTTTCAAATTCGAGCACTAGCACACTGGCAACTGTCAGCACAATAAGCGTCAGCAGGAGGGTGATAAACGCGACGTACTGACTGCGGTTATTGACGACGTCTGCCACCAATTTCTTTCTGTTTTCACCCCGCATCAGGCGGATGATACGCGAAAAACGGCTCAAGCGCGCCAGGCGCAGCAGGCCGCCGTATCTGGTCAGCCCGAAGGATGGGATTGAACCGAGCAGATCAAGCCAACCCCCGCCTTTGATAAAGTAATCGGATTTCTTGGACGCCCCTTTCAGGTTGAGGAAAAAATCGATCAGGAAAATAATGCATATGATGTTGTCGTACGTGGAGAGCAGTTTTATAGTCTGCTCGGACAGGGGCAGCAGCATAACAACCATCACCAGCAAAGAAAGAACAGTCAGGACGAGGATAAAAATGTTGTAGGCATTGCTGGGTTTGCGAAGCTTGGCAGGTTCTTGCGCCCCTGTTTCAGGCATTCGCTGCGAAGCAGAAGAAATAGATTGTTTTTCAGTTTTCTTATTCATGGATTGCCTCATATCATCTATTGAAAAGAAATCCAAATATATATGCGGGCATCAGGACGGGCATATCTGTTCCGATACCCGCATAAATCCTTACCCGATCTAACGGCCTTCGTGGGCCATTTCGTCAATGCAAACCGCCACAGCCAGTATCAATGCATCATTCTGGCCGGGATCGATCGATACGCCATAACTGTCGCGCAGGCGGAACCACTTCTTTGAAACCTCGGCAATCTTATCGCGGCCTTCGCCGATGCTGTATTCGTGGTCCAGGATGTTCCCCTGTACTTCCAGGTCGGGTCCCCCCTTGATTTTGACCACCCAGCGCTCACGGACCGGGGTGATCAGCGCTTTTTTGACCGTTGCCATATTCTCGCCATGCGGCCCTTCGATTTCCATGGAATCCTTAACCCTCAGCATGCGCTCCTGGATCTTGCAGACCTCGGCGCCTTTGGTGTCCTCAATGACCAGTGTCTGGCGCACGCGCAGCGCCTTGCCGTCAACCTTGAAGACTTTCTGGCCTTGATCGTTCTCGATCCAGAAATCATCACCGATCGAAACCATCTTCTGGCGCATCTGGTAGTGGTTGCCCCCGCCGCCCGGCCGACCAAGCTGGCGATCCTCACGCCGCTCATCGCGTCTATCTCGTCCCATTTAAACCTCCTGTTTGAACTATATTGGAGAACAGACTATAAAGGTCTGCCTTCCTGATTGAAAATTCTGACCTTGCTGCAAATGTGTCCATTCCATATTAATCAAGGATTGGCTTTTGCCGCGCATCTGCCGGGTCGGAAGGGTGATAAAAAATTTGTTTAGATTAAGTAATTTCCACCTCTCTTTCATGTAAAAGTTTTTGAGTAACCATTATCATTCAATATCAAAATTGCCTGCCTGGCGGAGAATTTTTGCCCCTGAAAAAATTTTCAGGGGCTGCCAGGTTTTTTTACCTGAATCATGGAACTCTGAGGTTTAAATATTGCCTCATCTTTCTTTATTCATCCTGATACCGGCGGCTCTATTTCGCATCAAATTGTTCGTGATACGCCGACACCGCTGCACGCACTGACGGATAAAAATTCTCTCTGCCTAACCGTTTCGTCAATCCTGTTACCTTAAGGAGCTTCCGCAAGGGTTCATTTGCGCGTGCGATCCACAATTCAATACCGATTTTCTCCAGATTCATATCCAGATTCTCCAGCGCTTCTGCCGCTGTTGAATCGAGATCGCTGATAGCTTCTGCATCGAGAATAATGCATTTAAGGTCCGAGCCTGCGCTGGTGATAAGATCTGTCAGGCGATCGGTAAAAAACGAAGCGTTCGCGAAAACCAGCGGCGCGTCAAACCGATAGATGATCAGGCCTGGTTCGCTCATCACCGACTCTTTGTCATTGATTCCGCGGTAGACACTTCGCCCGTTGACATCCACGTTGTCCAAAAGGGCATCGTGCGGCCGTAAAATGTGCATAATGATGTTGATCAAAGACAGCACCACTGCCAGGAGAATACCCTGCAGGATGCCCAGGACGAGCACGCCGAGCATTGTGACTATAGCCAGATGATATTCTGTACGGCTCACCTTCCGCAGGAAGCGAAAAGCGGCGAAATCCAGCAATCCTATCGAAGCTACGATAATTATGGCGCCCAGTGTGGCGGTTGGCAGCGGTTCCAGCAGGGGTGTGAAAAAGAGCAGGAAGATGATGGTAAGCGCGGCAGCGAACAGCCCGACCCACTGCGATTTGCCGCCCATCTGATCAGAAACCGACGTGCGCGAGGCGCTGAGAGCGCAGGGAAACCCGGTTAGAAATCCGGCGGCGATATTGGCCATACCGATGCCAACAAATTCCTGGTTGGGATCAATCTTTTGGCCGTGTTTCACCGAAAATACACGCGCGGTAAGGATTTCATCCGCGTAGATCAGGATTGTGAGGGAGAGTGCGGCAGGCAGCAGTGAAAGGATATCCTCAAAACTGACAACCGGGATGACTATTTGAGGCAATCCGGATTCGACTGCACCGACGACTGCAACGCCCATGGACTCCAGGTCCAACACTGAAGAAATAATAATTGCAGCGACTACGACAATTAGCGGGCCGGGAATAGCGCGATTAATGCGGCGAATGATTAACAGCGCGGCCATACTAAAGATGCCAATGATAAAAGTGATTTTATCCGCTTCATCGATGCGGCTGAGCAGTTCTGCAATCTGCTGGAAGAACTTGTCACTCTCGATCGAGATACCAAACATCTTGCCTAACTGGCTGCCGATCACAATGAGCGCCGCGCCGAAGATGTAGCCGACCAGAATTGGCTTGGATAAAAAGTCGGTGATGAATCCCAGCTTGGCCACGCGGGCGAGAATGGACAGGATGCCGACAAGAATTGCGGTCATTGCAGCCAGTGCGGCATATCGCTCCGGGTCTTCGCCGGCCAGCGGGGCGACGGCCGCAGCGGTCATGATGGCAACTGTCGCTTCAGGCCCCATAACCACCTGCCTGGATGTTCCGAACAATGCGTACATCAGCATCGCGCCGAGTGCGACATAAAGACCTGCAACCGGAGTAACCCCGGCCAGACCGGCGTAGGCCATGGCGGATGGCACCAGCACGGCAAATACCGTGATTGCCACAACAAAATCGGTGCGCAGCAGCGCAGGGTTTATGTTCTTAAAAAGGGCAAGGCCGGGAATAAACTGCGCAACGCCTTTTGACTGAGAAGGTGAATCTTTCATGGGTGCTCCTTTATTTTTTAGATTTTTTAACTTGTGGCGATTCCGTTTGGCTAGCGGTTAAATTACTTCGTCCCTTTTATTTTGATTTCCTTGTCAAGATTATCAATAATGGCAGACAAAGCTGCCTGCCGCTCAACAGGGAATGAAGTGAGGCTGGCCTGTAGCAGGTTGTGGATTGCGGCTGTTCCGCTGAGCAGCAGCTCATTAATTCCGGCGGTATCGCATTCAGTTAATAGATAATTTAGGACAGCTTCTGTTGGGCCGACAAAAATATCTTCCGGATTGATCTTCTCCATGGCGCCGGCTTGATCAAGCATCAACCGGACTGGTGCGATCGCGCGCACCAGCATGAAGCGCACGCTGCGGCCGTGCAGATCTTCACCCAGTTCAGCCAGCATATCGGCGCTGGGAACATCCAGTTCGGTTGTCGCACCCAGGTCGAGCAGCACGGCTTTGACTGGCTCTGCGCTGGAGAGCATTTCGGCTATGATTGCTTCATGTACTCCCGCTGCGTTTGCGAAGAACAAGCCGTTCTCCGGCCGTACGATCAACAAGCCCGGAATGGTTTTGTTTTCCGGATTGCGCTGGATATCGCTGAAATCGAGCCGGTCTGGAATGCGTCCCAATACTGCCAGACGGGGATGGCTGGCGCCGAGGACCAGGGCAATCATGGATACGATCACCGAAATAAGCAGCGCTTCAAGTGTCTCGAAGGTCAGCACAGCTACCAATGCCACCATTGCCAACGCGAAATCAGCGCGGCGCAGGCGGTAAAGATGTTTTATCTTGTCCACCTTAACCATGCCGGATACTGCCACGATGACAATGGCACCCAGGGCTGCTTCGGGCAGCGAGTAGAAAAATTGCGTGAAGAACAGAGCCACAATGATCGTGGCGGCGGCGGCGATGATACCCGACATCTGGCTGTGCGCGCCTGCCTGGTCATTGGCTGCGGATTTGGATAAGCTCGAGCCGATGGGGAAGCCCTGAAAGAGCCCTGCCCCGAAGTTGGCCGCGCCCAGCCCGATTAGCTCTTGATTGGCATCTATCTTATACTTATGCGCTGAGGCAAAACTGCGTGCAGGGCCGATGGCTTCGGCAAAGCTGACCAACGCCAGGCCAACCGCGCCGGGGAACAACAGCCACCAGTTCTCCAATCCGACTGCCGGCCATTGCGGCGGTGCCAGACCTGCCGGGATCTCGCCCACAATCTCCACACCGCGCGCTTCCAGCCCAAACACGACCGAAATGAGGATGCCGAAGACCAGCGCCACCAGCGCAGCAGGGATCTTATGGAAAAAGTGCTCCAACAAGATTAAAGGATCAGGCACAGCACACCGGTAACCAGCGTGGCCAGATGCGTTTCGGGCAGGTGAATGATAACTTCGTACAGGCGCTCCCAGAAGTTGCCGCTCCCGCCTTCAATCCCCAGAATCTTTGGCACTTGTTTCACCATGATATTCAGTGCCAGCCCGGTGATAAACCCAACCATCACCGATTCGGAGAAGAACTGCGCCACACGCCCCAGCTTTAGAAAACCGGCAATGATCGATATCAGCCCGGCCAGCACAGCCAGGGCTGCGGTCATCAGGATAAATTCAGGAGTATCGGGCGCCACGATCTGGCTGACCGTGGCATATGACATAGTAGCAATAATTGCGGAAACAGCCACCACCAGTTGGCGCGAAGTGCCGAAAACAGCAAATAACAGCAAGCCAATCGGGGCTGCGTAAAAAGCGGTCTGCGGCGGCACCCCGGCGATCTGGGCGTAGGCCATGCCCTCGGGAATCAATAAAGCAACCACCGTTAAACCGGCGATCAGGTCAGTGCGCAGCCAGGCGCTTTCATATTTGGGCAGCCACTCCAGTATCGGCATATGGCGAAGAAAGAAATTCGGTTTCGGTTGGGTTTTGCTCTCCATAATTTTTCCAGCTCCTTCCTGATAATTATACTAAAAGTGGAATCACTATACCCATCTTTAATTAATTTACACCTTTGCCTCGCCGTATCAGCTGGGCAGGAGCGCGGTCGGAATCAGGATCAGCGATAAAAAAATGGGATTCCACATGAGCTGGTGGAATCCCAAAACAGGTTATTGGACTGGTACCGCAGTCTAGGCTGCTGCCTCGCTGCGCGCCCCCATGCGTTTTGAGATCGGCAGAAGGACCAGGCATAAAACACTAGTAATTAATGGGGCCAGATGTGTTACTGGCAGGTGGATAAAGACATTGTAAAGATGCTCCAAGGATCTTTCAATTCCTTATCATCAATCGCACTGAACGGAGCAAGCATCTGGGAAACCAGCTAGGACAGGGTTACCAATCTTATGTTAATTCGCTGTTGCAGGGGTAAAGCATGCCCTCGGTTTCCCTGGGCATGGCTGTACCCCTACAAATTCCGCAATCCTTGATATTGCACAAGGCAAACTGCTGCATGGTTGCGTTTCTCAGGCAGCAGGCGGCGTAGCCAGCGTTTCTGCTGGTGCCTCTGCCTCACCGCGTTTGCCCAGCCAGCGTCCGAGAGGAAGCAAGATCAATGGGATGAGGATAGCCGCCACCAGCACATACGGGACTGCACTCGTGCCAGAAAAGTTTTGCAGCGTAATGAGAATTGCAGCTGAAACATTTCGCTGCGCTGTACCCAATGACATCACATTTCGGACACCTGCGTCGCGACCGCCGACTGCGAAACCGATCAATAAACTGCCTATTATGAACAGTAGCAGCGCCAGGAAACCGCCAGTGCCGATCAGGCTTATAACGTTGGCTAAATTCAATCCCAGCCCAACCACCAGCAGGGTCAAGATCCCCAGGCTGCCAATCTTGTTCATTGTCGGCACCCAGTTTTTGGCCGTGTCGGGTGAGTGTGATTTTATCAGAAGGCCCAGGATTAGAGGTATCAGCATCATCACAATCAGCGATTGGGCAATCGCCCCGGCATCCACTTCAACGCCGGTCAAGAGCATCGGCAATACGAGCGGTAGGTAGAAAATGGTCACAACCATCAGGAGGGTCATCACCCCCACCGCAACGCCCATGTTGGCTTTGGCACCTTTCGCCTCCAGGATCAGGAACGGTGCTCCTGCACAGGTGGCCAGGACAATCAGCCCGATTTTTAGCGGATCTTCCAGCGGGATGACCCGCGAGATACCAAAAGCAAGTAGAGGCACCAGCACGAAGTTCGCCAGGAGCGCCAGCACCACCAGACGTGCATTCTTCAATGGTTGGATGATCTGAGCAACGGTCAATCCTAAGCCCATTGCTAGCATGCTGCAAACAATGCCTAGCAGGCCGGATATCTGGGCGATAATTGTAAATAATTCGTTAGCAGTCATTTTCTTTTCTCTTTCTCATGAAACCTTCATGTGGGTCCGAGCCGTGAGAGCCTCAGTCAGACTTGCACGGCTCAATAACGGAAGGCACAACCCGATTTAAATATCCAGGGTGTTGCGTAGTTTTTCCAGCTCTTCTCCCGTGGGAATCCAGACCATCGCGGCATCGAGATCATATGTCCAGGGAGCGGAGTTCTTCCAGCCGTTCTTCATCCGCTTGCCGTGATAGACGCTTTCTGAATCGTTGACAGTGTCGCCTTCAAAACCATCGATGATATTGTAGACCTTCGTAAACCCTGCTTTGGCAAGCATATTAATCGCGAAGGCGCTGCGCCCTCCAGAGCGGCACATGGCCAGGATGGTATCGTCGGGTTTGAACAGCTCTTTTATATGTTCTATGAAATCGGGGTTGATCTCAAAGCCATACTTCTGTTTTTCAGTATGCCATTGGTACTTGGGAAATGCCACCGGGATATTGATCGCTGCTGCCGCGTGGCCGATGAAAACGTACTCTTCGACCATGCGCACATCGAGCACCTTGACTTTATCGGTGTCGGCTTTCCACATCTCATAGGCTTCCTGGGCTGTCACATACAACCCCAGACTGGTCTGCTTGCCTTCGGGAATCTCGTGGCTTGCATGGAGTGTAGATATTGTTGGCATTTACTCATCTCCTTAATCGATTTTAAAACAAATTCAATTGGGCTTGTGGTGTATGGTTTTTGCCGACCATACACCACAAGGATAGGTTATTTTTGACTCGCTCTTCGTTAACTACCCAAGCCGCGTGCCTTCCACCTCGAGGCCGCCTCCCTCGGGAAGTTTGCTCCAGCTCCTTTTCGCCCATTCCTCCTTAAGCACTTCCACCGCTGCCTGCTCCAGGAATTCCGGCGCGCGCCCACTTATCCACATCGAAATCGTTCTTGATGTAGCCGTGGCTGAACATGAAATCCTTGCCGATCTTAATGCATTGCAGGTTCTGCGCACTCAGGCTCGGCACCATTCAACGTGCTTTATTCCCTCTATGTGTGCTCGGTATCCAGGTAGAACGTTTGGCGGTCGAGGATCACCGCCGCGGCGTGCTTGTGCTCGTTGGCCCAGCGCCCGACTTTGATCATGGCCTTCATATAGGCGATAACCAATTCGGGGTGCTCCTTGGCCATAACGTCGGTGCAGGTGATGACAGCGGGGGTGTTGGCAACCTGAACGTATAGTCTGGAAGCTGGACAGGTCGAAGATAGCCTTGATGTCACCTGTGGCCTCCGAGAGCTGTCCTAATTGTCCCATCTGGTTGTAGATAGCATCGACGGTGCCATTAAGCAGTGCCTTCTCCAATGGTCGGAAGGCATAATCGTGCTTATGGTCGCGGCGCATCCACAGTTCCGATGGGTTGTTCATCGGCGGGGTCAGCATCTCTGGCTTGTCGTACCAGTCATCCGGGTAGGGGAACTCGACAAGCTCAATATCATCCATGGTCATGTCATTCAGCATCAGGATATTTTCGATGCCCATGTGCTCCTGGATGCGCCACCAGTCATTCTTGATGGTGTTGAGGCTCTTGGTGAGACCGATTTTCTTACCTTTCAGGTCCTTCACGCGGAAGATCTTGTCGCGGGCGCGCACCTGCATCACCCCGCCCTCATAGACCCACGTCGCGCCCAGCAGAACGGTGCGGCGAATGTCGGCGTGAACATGGATCGGCGGGAACAGGCCGCCGAAGCGGATCATGTTATCAAGGTTGTGCATGTAATGTGGATAAAAGTTGTTCTCGGGTGCGTGGCGGAAGTAGGCGTATTCAACGCCGATTTTCTTGTACTCCTCACGGCACCAACCCAGCTCCTGGTCAACGTTATTGGCGGATATCATCGGGCAGTTGGTATACCATACTTCTTTCCAGTTCAACGGAACCGTGGTACTTACTTTTTCAGTCATGGTCAATCCTTTCTTGTAATTAATTTTGGGAAGACAACAGTTGGTTCAGACACATCGCTGTTATTTGCTTCCCAAGTCTTCATTTATTTCTTTTGTTCATTTTGTCGCTCATCACCGAACCGGTAGTGATGGCGTTTTTTTCAAATCAAGCCCGGTTGCCTGTTTGACCTTTGGTTTTCTGCTTCTTTAATATTATTTTTATTCTCTATTCACCTCCGTCAAAACCAGATTCGTTATATGTCACTGAACTGGACGACCACTTTAATGTCGTCGGGCTGCCGTGTAAGCGCCTGTTCAATTGTGCCGCCCACATGATAAGGCAGGCCGCAGTTGGCGTACGAGATGTAAGGCCCGCGCTCCACCATAAGAATTTCCGCTTTTTCATCCAGCCTGCGCAAGCGCACCGCGCACGACGCACCGCCAGCCACACCACCAACAATAATTGTTTTCATCAATTCTCCATATTTACTTGTTCAGACCTACTGCCGCTATGCGGCTGAGATGATTAAGGACCAAAAAAAAATTAAAAATCCAGACACTTCACTGAAAGTAACGTCAGATGGAGATCATAGAGTGTGTTAAGCACACCGGCCAAGGCGGCCTGGTCGCTCAACTGGCCATCCATTGTGGTGACCAAGGCGCCTGATTCCATTTTGGTCTGAGTGATCTGCATACCTTCAAGCCGATCTGACCAGGATGAGTCAATAACGCCCAGCACAGAGATCTCGAAAAAGGCAGGTTCGTCGAAAGGATTTGGCATCCTGGATGGTTTGATCTGCATACAATGATGGTAGGTGATAATAGGACGTATAAAAACCCCCTTAAGGTGTATTTAAGATGTAGAACGAGCGGAGTTCATAAGAGAAGGAAGAACGCTCAGCGGGGAGGAAGCAAGTTCAATTCTTCAGCCTTGGCCACAGCATTCCAGCGCTGGTTGACGCCGAGCTTGCGGTAGATATTGGCGATATGGCGCTTAACAGTCATATAGGAAATATTGAGTTTGAGAGCGATCACTTTGGATGTTGCCAGTCCGCGCAGCAAGTGCAGGATCTCAAGCTCCCGGGGGGTGAGGGGTTCCGCTAAAGCAGGGGAACCGGCAGTTGCCCGGCGTGCCGGCTCATAAAGGCTCTGGCTGCCAGACTGATGGGTATCCCCTTCAGGGAAGGCCGTCAGGATTTTTTGAATTGCCTTGACCGAATAATTTTGCTTTGCCAGGCGCCCGAGCATTGCGCGCATGGGTCGGCCCAGATCAACGAATACCCGCATAAAGCCGCCTGGCTGCGCCAGATCCAGCGCCTGCTTCAGAAAAGCTTCGGCTGCGCCTTCTTCTCCTCTTGCTTCCAGCGCGATCGCCCGCAGCGCCAGTAACTCGATCATATAACGCGTGTTATGAGTCCGGCCGGCCATTTCCTCCAGAACGTCCAGAATTTGCAGTGCCAGGCTCAGGTCCGCCCCGGCGCCTCTGGCCAGCAGGATGCGCGCGCGGATGACCTGCGGTTCGATTAACCATATCAAAGGCTGATCCGGCGGAAGTTCGCTGAATGAGTCTGCCCACTGGCCGGCGCCATCCAGATCGCCCTGAAGTAACAATAAAAGAGCGCGCAGGGCCTGTGTTCGCAGGTCCTCACCCCCCCGCTGCTCTATATCATGCTGGCTGATGGATTCCACCTTCCGCCAGGCTTCTGAGTCCTCCCCCCTGAACTGATGGATCAACGCCAAAGTCGAAGCGGCATCATGAAATGGAGATCCATGGGCGACATATTGATTTTCGATGATCCGCGAAAAATTCTGCTCGGCAGCCTCCAGTTCATTGTGTTGATAAGATGCCGAGCCAAGAAACCATTTTGCCCAGAACTGCATGAGTCCCAAACTGCTACCGATAGCTCTCTGCAGCAGTATCTGTGCAATTTGCGTGACCTTTTCCAGCTGTCCGGTATTGAAGTGGATGAAGCAAAGGGATTGCAGAATTAACAAGCCGTAGACATCGTTTTTTTCGCTGTAGGATTCATATTCAGAAAGCAGTATCTTTTCGGCTTTCATTGATTGGCCGTTAGCCTGCAGTGACAAGCTCAGGTAAATCATCGCCCCGCCGCGCACAAAAATCCATTCTGACGGCATGAACGCTAAAACCTTCCGGCAAAGATCTATCGCCAGCGCTGTCTGGTTGTTAAAATATGCCTGCTGAGCTCTGAGGAGGTGGATTAGCCCGCGCAGGAGTTGTAGATCATCTGCCGAAAGCGAGGCGCCTGTCTCTGTATCCAGCAGCCCTTCTATCTGCTGGATCACCTGAATCTGGCTGTCAAGGCGCCAAGTAAACTGAAGCGTATAGGACTTTATCATTAACAGCCATGGATTTTGCTGCATCATCTCTTCCGGCAGCAGGCGCAGCCAGCGCTCCAGTGATGGCCGGTCTTCGTGGTTAAGCGCCCAGCGTAACCCAATGCTCATCTGGCGCGCAGTCAGCTCCAGGTCGCCGGCAGCCAGGGCATGCGAGAGGGCCTCATCGATCAAGCCCTGCGCTTCGAACCAGGTGGAAGCACGGCGATGCAGGTCGGAAACCTGGTCAGCAGCCATCCCGGCGGACAATCTCTGCTGCAGCAGACCCTGAAATAAATGATGGTAGCGGTACCATTCCCGGCGGTTATCCAGAGGCGTAATGAACAGTTCGGAACGTTCGATCCAGTCCAGGCAGGCGCGCGCTTCCCAGGTAGGGTCAGCCTCTCCAATGACGGCATCGCACAGCGGAACACTGAGACGCTGCAGAACAGAGGTCCTCAGCAAAAATGCGTGCACCGGCGGCGGCAGGCGGGACAGGACCTCATTCACGAGATACCCGGTAATGTCTGCATTTTCGCCGGACAAACATGACAGGATGGCTTCCTGGTTGTCAGCCGAACGCAGCGTAATGGCCGCCAGATGCAGGCCGGCAGGCCAGCCTTCGAAGCGCTCTTCAAGAAGGAGAAGGTCAGGCTGGCTTAGGCGGGTTAATTGCGCCTGATTGAGAAAAGCAGTCGTCTCCTGCGGGGTAAAGCGCAAATCACGGGTATGCAGCTCGCTGAGTAATCCCTTTGCCCGCAAACTGGCCAGCGGCATGGACGGGTTGGTGCGCGAGATCAGCACCAGGTGCAGCGGTTTAGGCCAGTGTTGAGACCATTTATTAAGCAAGTCGGGAATCTCCATGCCACGGATGGCGTGGTAATCATCCAGAACGAGAATAAACTCTCCGGGAAGTCCATCGAGGTCATTGCTGAAAGTCGTATGGAGGACTGCTGGCGGGGGCTGCTGACTTGCATTAAGCAGCAGCTCGGTTTCTGCGCAGGTATCTGGATAAATCGATCGGACTGCAGCAATACAGTAGCGGATAAAAAAGTTGAGATCACTGTCATTTTCATCCAGTGAAAGCCATGCTGAAGGAAGGGTGGATGCCTGAGGGGACTTGCTGCCTGCCGTGCGCCCGAGCCAGGTACTAACCAGGGTGGTTTTCCCGAAGCCGGCTGCAGCTACAACCAGGGTCAGCGGGCGGTGGAAGCCGCTGTTAAGCTGCTCAATCAGCCGCGTGCGTTCAGTCAGGTTAGGCGGCAGACTCGGCCGGTGCAGCTTGGTTTGCAGCAGGATTGGATTCTGATCAGGCATTTTGGATTAAAGGCTCAGCCATAATTTTACCCGAAAGCAATATCCCCAATTAAAAAAACGACTGTTTGTAAGCGCTGGCTCGTACTGGGTTGTTGTGCACTGAGCCCGGGACATTTTACTGTGAAAGCACCCATGGATGATTTAAAACTCAGCCGGAATCAAACTGCTTATGGCATAATGGCGATAATGCTGAAACCGCTTTGTCTTATTCACCAGGAAAAGCCATGGCAATAAAAATATCCCAATTAATTATTGCCAAACTTGACCCCTCTGCGCCTGACCATTTGGTGTGGGGCTGGGATTAAGACGGGGATAAAAAAATGGGATTCCGCCTGAGCTTGCGGAATCCCAAACCAGGTTATTTGACTGGCGCCTAAGTACTGACTGAGGCATCACTGCGCGCCCCCATGCGTTTTGAGATTGGCAGTAGGATTAGCAATAAGATACCCCGCAGCTTGCTGCGGGGAGGCTTGATTTTGCTGCATATCATTCCACCTTCAGTCATTATCGTGGAATTTTATAACCAGATTCGACAGTCTGGTTAATCTTCAAATTTATTCCTGAAGATTTTTTATTAATTATTCATCTCCTCGATTACCATATGCGTTATATTTCACTGAACTGAATGACGACTTTAATGTCATCCGGCTGCCGTGTAAGCGCCTGTTCAAAATATTCCGGCTTTTCGCGGCGCGTGATCAGCCGGCTCAGCCAGTCGCGGTCGGCGTGAATCAGGTTCTGGCCTGCCCGATACCAGTGGCGTTTGTTGGCATTGACGCTGCCGAAGATTAAATTATTCTTTAAAACTACCGCCGCGGCGACATCAGCAATCGCCCCTCCAAGGGCACCGCCGGCACCGACACCAGTGAGACAGATGATCCCGCCCGAATCCAGCTGCTGAATTGAATCCGCGATCACTGCCCCGGCGCCTGTGCATTCCACAATGATGTCGGGATTGAAACCAAGATCGAGGACACTCCCGCTGTGATAAACCGCGCCCAGGTCGCGCACAAGCTGCGGCTTCGGCCCGGATTCAGCCCGGTCGAGTACGTGAACATCCAGATTTCTAACACGCAAGCGGAGAGCCGCCAGAAGACCGATCGGTCCCGCGCCGGTCACCAGTGCGGTCCTGGGCTCCCAGTAGGCGCGCTGGCCGAGGACGAATATCTGTTCCAATGCCTTTGTGATCACTGTCATCGGCTCTAGCAGCACACCGAGCAGTCCCAGTGAAGGGTCCACCTTGATGGCATACTCGGGCTCGATGCGCCAGCGTTCCGACATAAATCCATGGATCTGCTTAATACCACGCTCGGTATACTGCCCGTTAGTGCACATGTCCCACTCGCCGACGGCGCAATTGCTGCATGGAATGGGATCCGGGCGGCGGACAATACCCACCACCAGATCGCCTGCTTTAAAAGAGCTGTTGGGGCCAGGGTCGAGGACTCGGCCGAGGGATTCATGCCCGAGGATCAGGCGAGAACTTCCTGCAGGCGCCCAGCCGTACTTCCCTTCGACGATTTCAGCATCGGTTCCGCAAACCCCGACGGCCACTGCCTCCACGAGGATTGAGCCCTCACTCACATCAGGCTCAGGAAAATCTTCGTATCGGGCTGATCCAGGTTTCTTGGGTATTACCGTAATCGCTTTCATTTCTTATTCTCCGCTTATAAGATAGCATTTATCCGATGCCATAAATTCCCTGTATATATTATCCCGCATCACACTATATATCCAGCATGGAGCGCGCCAGCAGGCCTCCCGAGAGGTTGCGAACTTTAAAGCCGTTCTGCAGCAGGATGCGCGTCGCATAGTAGGCGCGCTGCGCAGAGCGGCAGAAAACAAGGATCTCGCGGTCGCGGGGTAGTTCGCCCAGACGCGAGCGGAGCTGCGGCAGCGGGATGTTGAACGACCCTGGAACTGACTCTAAAGCAAGTTCTGGGGGGTTGCGAACGTCAAGCAGAAATTCATCACCCACTGAACTCCAGTGGCAGATTGGCATATCGCCGTGGAGAATATCCGCCGCAACCATCCCGGCAAAGTTCACCGGATCCTTGGCGCTTCCAAATGGAGGCGCATAGGAGAGCTCGGATTCTTCCAGGTCGTAAATTGTGCAGCCCATCTGAATTGCCATGGCCAAGGAATCGATACGCTTGGCAACACCATCTTCGCCGAGCACCTGCGCCCCAAGCAGGCGTCCGTTGGATTTTTGGAAGATGATTTTCATCGCAAGGTATTTCGCGCCCGGATAATAACCGGCATGCGAATTCGGGTAAATGTATATCTTCTCAAAATCCGTGTTCCCAAGCTGCACAAGCAGTTTTTCGCTGGCGCCTGTAGATGCGACAGCGCCTTCAAAAACCTTGCAAATAGAGGTGCCCTGTGTGCCGCGGTAACGGGAATCACGCCCTGCAATTACATCTGCCGCGATGCGGCCCTGCCGGTTGGCCGGACCGGCGAGAGGTATAAGCGTCCACTCTCCGGTAACAAAGTCCCGCACTTCGACTGCATCGCCAACAGCGAAAATATCTGGAATGCTGGTACGCATGTGTTCATCCACGCGAATACCACCGCGCTGACCAATCTCGATCCCGGTTGCTTTCGCCAGTGCTGTCTCAGGGCGCACACCGATTGCAAGGATCACGATATCGGCGGGGAATCGCCTGCCTGAACTGGTTTGGACTTCCAGTGAGCCATTCGATAATTGGTGAAATTCAGCAACTCCGTCATTGAGCACCAGCTGGACACCGTTCTTTTCCAGATAGTGTTCCACAAAGCGCGCCATTTCCGCATCGAGCGGGGGCATAACCTGGTTAAGCCTCTCAATCAAGGTCACATCAAGACCGCGGTCGATTAGGTTCTCAGCCATCTCCAGACCGATAAAACCGCCGCCGATCACTACCGCTCGCTTGGATTTTGTAGCAGTCTGGAAACCTGTATATGAATCCATTCCAGTCCGTCCCTCCGAACCCCTATCAAGCCACTCGCGGATTATCCTGGCATCCGGCACGGTCCTCACTGAGAAAATTCCCGGCAGGTCTATGCCGGGTAGCGGAGGGCGGATTGGGGCAGCACCGGGTGACAGCACGAGTTGGTCATAAGTTTCAGAAGTCACCTCACCAGTAACATGATTCCTGAGTTCTACAGTTTTATTTTCAGGAGAAATGCTAATAACCTCGCAGTTCGTCCGACAATCAACCGCAAACGTTCCCCTGAACGTCTCTTCGGTTGCCACCAGAAGGTTTGATTCCTGTTCAATCACGCCGCCCACATGGTAAGGCAGGCCGCAGTTGGCGTACGAAACGTAAGGCCCGCGTTCCAACATGAGGATTTCTGCTTTTTCATCCAGCCTGCGCAGGCGCGCCGCGCATGAAGCGCCGCCAGCTACACCCCCAACAATAATTGTTTTCATAAAAATCTCCTTTCTTACATGTCCAAGTCTTAACCCGCGATACGGGCTAGATGGTTAATTACGAGTTAATCGATTATATATCCAGACACGACACCGTAAGCAGTGTCAGATGGAGCTCATACAGGGTGTTAAGCACACCGGCCAGTGCGGCCTGATCGCTCAACTCGCCCTCAAATGTGGTGACAACATGGCCCTGGTCTGTTTTCTTCTGTGAGATGCGCATACCTTCCAGGCGATCAGACCAGGATGGGTCAATCCGGCCTTGTACAATAATCTGGAAGTTGGCCGGATTATCGAACGAGATATAATCCCTGGTTGGTAGATTCGGCATACATTTATCTTAACCCATGTTAACGTGAATAAATACCACCTGAGGGTGTATTAAAGATGTAGAATGAGCGAGGTTTTCAGAAAGGAAGAGCGCTCAGCGCGGGGGAGCAGGTTCAATTCTTAAGCTTGGCTCACGTCGTCACAGCGCTGGTTGACGCCAAGCTTGCTCAGAGGGTGATTGCACCCGGCAGGTTTGGTCACGCATCATAACAGGCATAAGGTTAAGGTATACAGGCAAACTTTGCTCAGTTGGCATTATGCTTTACTCTCTTTGACCTGAGTTTGGATCATTTTCTCGAAGAGAGATTTCTACCCGCTGCCTTATCATTCTTTATTAAAACAAAAACTCCGGTTTTTCCATGCAGAGGGGAAAACCGGAGTAATTGATTATCGCATTAACCCGACACCGTTGCGGCGTCCAACCCCGCCCACGGGTCCGGGCGGATTCGGTCCGCGTCCAACACCACCCACAGGTCCGGGCGGATTCGGTCCGCGTCCAACACCACCCACAGGTCCGGGCGGATTCGGTCCACGTCCAACACCACCCACAGGTCCGGGCGGATTCGGTCCTACTCTTCGTCCCATAATATTACCTCCAATCAGTATTTTTACTATTTATAAACTGTTCAGTTTCAGCGTGATGCGTTATTCCTCGGTGATTCTTTTTTCGAACTCCTCAACCACCCCGGGAGCAATCTGCATCCGCTCAACCATCTCGCCGCCGGCGTCTTTCATGGCCTTGCCCAGATTGGCAACCCACAGGTTTTCCCACAAAAAGAGAATCGCCGCGGAATTATTGGCAAGTTTGTCCGCTGCGATCTGCAGGTCGTCGTTTGTAAACAGGCTTGAAATGTGCTCTCCCAGAGGGACGAACATCTCGTATGACTCAGGGTCAAGGTCGTTGAGTTCTTTTATATGTGTGCTGCCGTCTTCCTCTTTATAGATAAACACGATGTCGATAAAGCGTACGATGCCGCGTACAGAAAGATCCAGAAGCTCGGGTACGATCCTGCCTGAAAAATTGGGATTCTTAAACTTTATCAGGGCATATTCAAGTGGAAGGTCAAACATAATCTATCTCCTTTAGGTAAGACCCGAAGGGTTTCTCAAAAACCCTTCGGGTGTTTGTAATTGTTGTTCAGACTGATACTACTGCCGCATCATGGCGACCTTCATATCCGTTTCAGTATCCGGAATCAGTTCGCCCGACAGATCGATTGTAACACTCTTGATCTTTCCGGTGAATTCGAATCTGCCGCTGTATTCTTCCGGCGCCGCAGGTTCAGCTCCGTCATAACCGCAGGTCAGGCCTGTGGTCCCAAACATGGCCAGCACTGAGAAGGGCATATCAAGGCTGGCGACCAGTTTTCGGTTGATGTAGAGCTGGCAGCGGGCCGGCACGCCTTTGCCCTGGGCAGGATCGGGCTTGCCGATCGGCTCGAACTCGTAGCGCAGCTCAACCTTACCCTCAGGAACTGCCTCATTAGAGTGCAGCCAGAACTTGTCATGGCCGAGCCAGTTGTAAAGGAAGTGCAGTTTTTTATCCTTGATGAAGAAGGTGTAACCGCCGGTGCGGCCGCCCTGCGCGAGCAGCACGCCTTCCGCGCCGCCCTTCGGGATCACAACGTCCGCCGTAATGCTCCAGGGCCGGTTGTATAGTTTGGGTGTGGCAGTAAAGGGGACTGACGATCCGCCAGGGTAAAAGACGTACTTATTCCGCGGCTTGGCAATGGTCGGCCGCTCCACATTGAGGCGGCTGAAAACATCGCCGTCAATGGGAAGCACGTTATATTTACCCGCTTCTGCCCACCAGCGCCCGATCATTTCAATCAGCTTGTCGCGATTCTCTGCGGCCAGGTTATGGCTTTCGGAGTAATCTTCATCAATGTGGTAAAGCTCCCAGTTGTTGGCTTCGATATCCACAAGCACCTGGTTTGGAATGGGCGAACCGAAGCGGCGGCCTTTCTTGGCAGCCTCGGTAAAGCTTGTGCCCGGCCACGGGCAGACTGCCCGCCAGCCGTCGTGGTAGATCGAGCGGTGCCCGAACATCTCAAAGTACTGGGTGTGATGGCTGCTGGGAGTATCAGCCTGGTTGAAAGTGTGAGCGAAACTCACCCCGTCGATCGGCGCCTGGGTCACACCGCGGATGCTCAGCGGTGCTTCGGTTCCCAGGGCTTCCAAAATCGTCGGGACAAAATCAATGAGGTGGGCGTAATGCGGACGAATCTCGCCGCGGGCTTTGATGCCTTTGGGCCACGATACGATGCACGGATCAGTGGTGCCGCCCCGGTAGGTTTCACGCTTCCAGCGTCGGAAGGGTGTGTTGCCGGCGTTGGTCCAGCCCCATGGGTAGTGGTTGCAGGATTCCACCCCGCCCAGCTTATCCAGCATTGCGAGGTTATCTTCCAGTTTTTCCTTGACGTTATTGAAGAAGAACATCTCGTTGAGTGAGCCTTCAGGTCCGCCTTCAGAGCTGGCGCCGTTGTCAGAGATGACGATGACCAGCGTATTGTCCAGCTCGCCGATCTCTTTCAGGAATTCAATAATGCGCCCGAAATGGAAATCGGTAAAGCTTACGAATCCGGCGTAGACTTCCATGAAGCGGGCATACAGCTTCTTGGCGTCGTCTGACAGCGTGTCCCAGACGGGCACGTCAGGATCATGCTCCGACAGCTCGGTGCCTGGCGGAATGATGCCCATCTCCAGCTGGCGCTTGTGGACCATCTCGCGGTACTTGTCCCAGCCCATGTCGAACTTACCCTTGTACTTATCCGCCCACTCTGCGGGCACGTGGTGCGGCGCGTGGCCGGCGCCTGTGGCGTAATACAGGAAGAAGGGTTTGTCTGGCGCAGTTACCTGCGCATCCTGAATGAATTCGATGGCCTTGTCGGCCAGGTCGATGCTCAGGTGGTAGCCTTCCTCAGGCAGCTTCGGCTGCTCGATCTCATGGTTGTCATAGGTCAGTTCCGGATACCACTGGTTAGTTTCGCCGCCCATGAAACCATAGTAGCGCTCGAAGCCGCGGCCCAGCGGCCAGCGGTCGAAAGGCCCCGCTGCTGTCATATGTTCGGGAGGCGTTAGGTGCCACTTGCCAACACAGAAAGTGTTATAGCCCTTCTGAACCAGCATCTCGCTGAGCATGCCCTTGTCAAAGGGCAGGACGCCGTTGTAGCCCGGATAGCCGGTGGATGTCTCGGTGATGGATGCCAGACCGATTGAGTGGTGATTGCGGCCGGTCAGGATGCATCCGCGCGAGGGTGAGCACAAAGCTGTGGTGTGCATATTATTGTAGCGCAGGCCGCTGGCGGCCAGGCTGTCCAGCACGGGCGTCTCAACCAGCCCGCCGAAACAGGATAATTGTCCATAACCGACATCATCCAGCACAAATATGAGCACGTTGGGCGACCCTTCCGGGGGGCTCGGCGGTTCCGGCCAGGCCGGCGAGGACTCTTCAGTGGTGCGGCCGATAACACCGGTGAAAGGGGTTCCATCTCTGTAGGTTTTTATTGCCATATATATTCTCCTTTTTAAGATTATATAACCAATTATTCGGAACTTACCAATTACGCTTTCCTTTTCTTAAGGTTAAACCATGTCGGTGTGTACAGATACTCTCAAAAGGTGTATTTAAGATTAAAACAAGGGGTGGGGAATCGAAAAAGAAGAACGCTCAGCGCGGGGGAAGAATGGCTAATGCTTCCGCTTTGACTACAGCATCCCAGCGCTGGTTAACGCCGAGCTTGCCGTAGATATTGGCAGTATGGCGTTTAGCGGTCAAATAGGAGATATTAAGTTCGAGAGCGATTTCTTTGATGCTTGAGGGTCCGCGCAGCAAGGCCAGGATCTCAAGCTCGCGGGGGGTCAAGGACTCAGGCAAAGCTGGAGAATTGGCTGATGTTGGGCGCGCTGGCGCTGAAGGACTTTTGCCGCTTGGCAGATGTGTATCCCCTTCCGGGAACGCAGCCAGGACTTTTTGAACCAACTTGA
Organism: uncultured Chloroflexia bacterium; assembly: GCA_963723145.1. Classification (GTDB taxonomy): domain Bacteria; phylum Chloroflexota; class Anaerolineae; order Anaerolineales; family Anaerolineaceae; genus Pelolinea. The sequence goes on along the minus strand of CAVRPM010000008.1, from coordinate 335,960 downwards.
TTGAATCATTTTGCTTTTCCAGACGCTTAAGCATTGCGTGTATGGGTCTGCCCAGATCAACAAACACCCGCATAAAGCCGCCCGGCTGCGCCAAGTCCAGCGCCTGCTTCAGAACGGTATCGGCTGCGCTGGTTTCCCTCCGGGCATCCAGCGCGACAGCCCGCAGCGCCAATATTTCTATCTTGTAACGGATGTTATGGGTCCGGTCGGCAATCTCATCCAGAACACCCAGAACTTGCAGAGCCAGGCTCAGGTCAGCCTCCGCGCCTCTGGACACCAGGATGCGCGCCCGCGTCATCTGCGGTTCTTCCAGCCATAGAAGAACGCGGTCAAGCGGCAGGGTGGTGAGAGTGTCAACCCACTGGCCGGCTCTTTCCATGTCTCCCTTCAAAAGATGCAGCCTGGCGCGCAGCGAGCGCGTGCGCTCATCCTCGCTCCCTTTCTGCTCCAGGTCAATCTGGCTGATCAACTCCACCCTTTGCCAGGCGTCCGAACACTTCCCCTGATATTGGTCGATCAGCACCAGAAGTGCAATCGCATCACGAAAAGGGGATACCTGGGCAACATATCGATTCTCAAAGATCTGGTTAAATTCCTGCGCGGCAGCCTGCAGTTCATTACATTGATAATACACCGAGCCAAGAAACCATTTTCCCCAAAACTTCATAAGCCCCAGGCCGCTGCGCTTTGCCCCCTGGATCAGCACCTGCGCGAGCTGAATAGTCTTTTCAAGCTGACCGGTGTTGAGATAGATAAAACACAGTGATTGCAAGATGAACAGGGCGTAGACATCGCTTTTTTCGTTGTAAGTCTCATATTCAGCTAGCAGCATATTTTCGGCGGCTGCTGCCTGGCCGTCAGACTGAAGAGACAAGCTCAGGTAGAACATCGCCCCGCCGCGCACAAAAATCCATTCTGGCGGCATGATCGCTAAAACCTTCCGGCAAAGGTCTAGCGCCAGCGTTGTCTGGTTATTGAGATACGCCTGCTGAGCTTTAGGGAGGTATATTAGACCGCGCAGAAGCTGATGATCATCTGCCGGCAGCGAGGTGCCAGCTTCTGTATCCAGCAGCTCTTCTATCTGCTGGATCACCTGGATCTGTCTGTCAAGCCGCCATGTAAACTGCAAAGCCCAGGCTTTTATCATCAACAGCCAGGGGTTTCGCTGGATGATCTCTTCCGGCAGCAGGTGCAGCCAGCGTTCCAGAATTGGCCGGTCTTCGTGGTTAAGCGCCCAGCATAAACCTGCGCGCATCTGGTGCGCAGCCATGTCCAGATCGCCTGCAGCCAGGGCATGGTGCAGGGCTTCATCGAACAGGCCTTGTGTTTCAAACCAGGCAGAAGCGCGGCATTGAAGGTCGGATATCTGGTCAGCATCCATCTCGGCAGACAACCTTTGCTGCAGCAATCCCTGGAATAAATGGTGGTAGCGGTACCAATCCCGGCGGTTGTCCAGAGATGATATGAACAGCTCGGAGCGTTCAATCCAGTCCAGGCAGGCGCGTGCATTCCAATCTGAGTCAGTCTCCCCTATAACGGCTTCACAAAGCGAACTGCAGAAGCGGTTTAGGATGGAGGTCTTCAATAAAAATGACAGAACCTCTTGAGGTAAATTATTGAGCACCTCATTCACAAGGTATCCGGTAAGGTCAGAATTCTCGACTGACAGAGCGGACAAAATGGCTTCCTGGGTGCTTTCCTTACGCAGTGAGATGGCCGCCAGATGCAGACCAGCAGGCCAGCCTTCAATACGTTCTTCTAGGAGGCGCAGGTCAGGCTGGCTCAGCCGGGTCAATTGCGCTTGATCCAGATAGGCAGCTGTCTCCTGCGGGGTAAAGCGCAAATCACGGGCATGAATCTCGGTCAGCATGCCCTTTGCCCGCAAACTGGCCAGCGGCATAGACGGGTTGGTGCGCGAGATCAGCACCAGATGCAGCGATTTTGGCCAGTGGCGGACCCACTTATTGAGCAGTTCGTGAACCTCCAGGCCATGGATGGCGTGGTAATCATCCAGGGCGAGAATGAACTCTCCGGGCAGCATCTCGAGGTCGTTAGTGAGTGTTGAATAAAGGACCGCCGGAGGGGGCTGCTGCCTTGCATTGAGCAGCATCGCTGTTTCCACACAGGCATCTGCAAAAATTGTACGGACTGCAGCAACGAAGTAGAGCATAAAAAAGTTGAGATCGCCGTCACCTTCATCCAGCGAAAGCCATGCTGAAGGCAAGGCAGTTATCGGTGTGGACTTGCCGCCCGCCATGCGATCAAGCCAGGTGCTAACCAGGGTGGTTTTTCCAAAGCCGGCTGCGGCTGAAACCAGGGTCAGCGGGCGGTGGATGCCGCTGTTGAGCTGATCTATCAGCCGAGTACGCATGGTGAGGTTTTGCGGTAGGTTAGGCCGGTGCAGTTTAGTCTGCAGTAGGATTGGATTCCGATCAGGCATTCTGGTTTTAAGACTCAGCCATGATTTTACCCGAAAACAGTATCCCCGATTAAAAAACGGCCGTCTGTAAGCGCTGGCTTGTACTGGGTTGTTGTGCGCTGAGCCCGGGACGTTTTACCGTGAATGCACCCATGGATGATTTAAAACTCAACCGGAATCAAACTGCTTATGGCATAATGGCCATAATGCTGAAACCGCTTTGTCTTATTCACCAGGAAAAGCCATGGCAATAAAAACATCTGTTTTCATTGCCGCCAGCCTTGACGGATTTATATCAAGGCTCGATGGGTCCATTGACTGGCTCGACAAGGCCAACGCCCTTATCCCGGATGGAGAAGACTTTGGCTACCGCGTTTTCATGGATAAGATTGATGCGCTTGTGATGGGCAGAATTACATTTGAACAGGTGCTTACCTTTGATAAATGGCCATACGGAGACAAAAAGGTAATTGTCCTTTCGCGAAAGGGCATTGAGGTTCCGCGGGCGCTGGATCAAAAAGTTACGGTGACAGCAGAAACGCCGGAGCTGCTGCTTGAAAGGCTCGCGTCAGAGCGTGTACGCCAAGTTTATGTGGATGGCGGCCAGACCATCCAGAGTTTTCTGCGCGCAGGTCTTATTGACGAAATTACTTTAACAGTTATCCCCATACTTCTGGGGAAAGGAAAACCGCTGTTCGGCAGTTTGAGGTCGGATATCATGCTCAAACATGTTTTCACCAAAACCTACCCCTGTGGATATGTCCAAAGCAAATACCTTTTGGAAAAAGGCAGGTTTGATTGAACGGTTCACTCAAAGAAATCAGCAAAACATCGCAACCATGTCAGCCCAGGCAGGAAAATTTTCCGATGGAAAATTAATTGAGAAGATATTAATTTAGAAAAATGAAACAATATGAATCAGAAATCAAAAGATGCGAATACGGATGATTTACCGAAATGGCTTGGTCAGCCCGCTATACGGGCGCTGACCGCAGCCGGATACACGCAGCTCTGACCAGCTGGCAAGCGCAAGAGAAGCGGACCTGCTTAAGCTGCATGGCATAGGACCCAGGGCGATAGAACTTATCCGCGGTGCGCTGGCTGAAAGAGGCCTAGCATTTTCTGAGACAGATAGGTGGTAAGCACTTTGGATAAATCAATAAATAATAATAAGGAAAGGAGCCAGGAATGAATTATCCCCGGGTTGGCGTTGCTGCCATTGTTCAGAGAAACGGGCAGGTATTATTGATTAAAAGGAAGGGCGCCCATGGTTCCGGCAGCTGGGCAGTGCCGGGCGGGCATCTTGAGTATGGGGAAAGCCTGGAGGAATGCGCCGTGCGCGAAACCCACGAAGAGGTGGGGATTGAAATCAGTGACGTGAGTTTTGCCGCCATAACCAATGATATTTTTCTTGGATGTGGGAAGGCATTACATCACCATCTGGATGCGGGGGACATGCGAGACAGGCAAGCCGAGCATTGCGGCGGAAGATGAGGTAGCTGAAGTGGGATGGTACAGCTGGGATGACCTGCCCACGCCGCTATTCATTCCTCTGGAAAATCTGCTGAACCGGCGGGGGTATCCACAAGGCGATATTCTGAATCATCAATAAGAGAACCGACGGACGATAAAACGCGAAAAAGTCTGGACAGACTGTTCAGCGGCGATAAGGATCTTTGGTACGAGGCATTTCTTTATATCCTGGAAATCACCGAAAAACCGGTTGACTGGGCTTATGAGGTATGGGATGAGCTGGTTGCCAGACTGCGCCATAATGACAGCCGCCAGCGAGCGGTCGCGGCCCAGATCCTGAGCAACCTGGCCAAAAGCGATCCGCAGGGCAGGATGCTTAAGGATTCTGGCGCCCTGCTGACTGTGACGAAGGATGAGCGTTTTGTGACCGCCAGGCACTGCCGGCAATCGCTTTGGAAAGTCGGCGCTGCGGGCAAGAGACAGCAAGAAATGGTCGTTAAGGGACTGGAGAGGCGCTTCAAGGAATGTATCTCTAAAAAAAACCGCACCCTGATACGCTATGATATCATCGTGAATTTTTTGGCACCTTTATGATGCAGTAAAGGATGAAACGATAAAGGCAAAGGCGCTGGAGTTGATCGAGACTGAAGCGGACCTCAAATACCGCAAGAAATACGCGGGCGTTCGGAATCCAGGAAAAAAAATAAGGCGCGTTACGGGTGCGCTTTTATTAATGAATTCTGGTGTGCACCCAATATCTTAATCAACCAACCTACACTGAATAATTCGAGTTGCCGCGAAACCGTAGGTTCGGAATTATGTCAGGATCCGGACACCTACACCACCATCTAAATATTTTTGCCCTAGATGACAACAGGGAAACCTCCCCCAAATGGCTGAGATACAGTCTCCCCGACTGATGGATGTGGATAGGAAGAGTAAGCTGTATTATGAACTTATGACCTGCGCATAATTCGCAGATGCCAATTCCGAAGAGCGTTTTACCCTTGGTCAAGTCATCCTTAATCGAGTTAAAGGGCAAAGCTTTCCAAACAGGCGTACTTACTGGCATAGCGCATAGGTCAGGGAAACCCATGTGATAGATCTGTATTAACCAGGTTTTTAAATCCAGGTTTCCTTTCTGTCAACTATGAACATAAGGAGCATCAAATGAATAAGATTAGAAAAACGAAGATCGAACTGCTACTAATTGTACAGATCCTTGCAATACCCCTGCTCGCAGCCTGCGCCAGCTTGACTTTCCCTGTAACTGTCTGTCATGCCACTGGGGATACGGCGAATCCGTATAATGCAATTGCGGTCAACAGCGCTGATGAATTGCTTGCCCATCGCGAACACACAAACGACATCTTCCCAATGCCAGCGGGCGGGTGCCCCGCAACTCCAGTGGAAACTAACAATGGCAAGATTACGATCTGCCATGCCACCGGGAGTGATAAAAACCCTTATAACGAGATCACAGTCAGCATTAATGGTTTGAACGGCCATGACAAGCATGAAAATGATATCATCCCGATGCCTGTTGGCGGTTGCCCAACAACCAGCGGATATGCAAAAGACAACAAAGGACAGGCGAAAAAGTAAGTTCGCCAGCGATCGATAAAAACCTTCCAGAATGTAGGGGATGGAAGGTTTTTCCTTAAAACCGGAGATTTGGAACATCAGCGGCTTTATCTCAGTGTCTATCGTTCTGGGTTTGGCAATGGTTGTGGAGACTCTTTATTTCCTGGCTTTCGGTTGGACACGTTTTGGTCTGGCTGCCAATGACAATATTTGAATGGTGGTTTAATTTCGTTAAACAATTACCAGGGAAAAGTGCATTTAATCCCGCTAACAGAAAAAAGTAAGTATGCCCTGCAACTAGGGGCAGCGTCTGGCTTTATTGTAGAATTGTATCGTCTTAGATGATCATTTTTTAATTAATTGTTTTAGAGGGTCAATGGGAAAAATAGGGTTTGGATATGGAAGCGAGTGGCACTTACTAAGATATCTCGGATATCATCGTGCATATTTTAACGCAGAAAACATTATCGGAAACTGGCGGCAATTCAATTGAATGGCTGGATTTTTATTTTGCCAACCATCCTACCCCCCTGAAAGATGACAGAGAATTCGTCGGGCTTGAGTTTCTTTCCGATGAAAATGCGCTGCAAAGATGGAAATCGTTCTGGCCGCAATCAGGCAATGCCCAGAATTGGGATGCGGTTGGCAAAATTAATTATGGCAATCGAGAAGAGTGGGTGCTGGTTGAAGCCAAGGCACACCTCGGTGAAATTGAAAGCGATTGCGGAGCGAGCAACCCTGCAAGCAAGCAGAAAATCCGTTCTGCGCTTCAAAGAACAAGCCTGAGTTTTGGCAATCACGACAATTCTGTAGAAAACTGGCTTAGTCCTTATTACCAATACGCAAACAGGTTAGCGGTTTTGAATTTCCTAATGAAAGAATGTTCCCCGGTGATAAATGCACGTTTGCTATTTATTTACTTTTACGGCGACCAGCGCGAAATTGCACTCTGTCCTCAAAATGAACAAGGCTGGCTGCCAGCCCTTCAAAAAATGAATGATCGTCTGTGTATCAACAAAAGCAATGAATTGTCCCAACGTATTCATTATCTTTTCCTGCCTGTAAACCCAAACACTGATAAGGAATTCGTATGAGAGCATTATCCTATGGCTTCATAAACGATCTTAAAAACAAGGATGGTTTCCTGAACCCAATCCTTGAGCGTGTCAAAGATCAAAGATAACAATACACCCATGCTAGTGGTTCGCGACAGTATCCTAAAAAATTTCTTTCTTGACCGAAAACCAACTTAATGGGACTCGTTCTATCGCAAGTGGCATCATTAAAAGTTACTTAATATGGTTGGAAAATCTTCATTAACAGGTGACTGTCAACCTTGTTTGAGTTATTAGACTCTCTCCACAATTCGTTTTTTTTTGTACCTATTTCGCCTCAATTTTAAGAAGTTCTTCAAACAGGGACCGGTAATAGAGAATTGCCTGCCGTAATTCTTCAGTATCAGCCAATTTTTGCTCATTCTTAAGCGAAATCTCCCGTGCGGCGCGGTAACTGGTCACAATAGCGGGATAACTGATCGAGATATCAGCCGCGCGCTGATCGAAATCAGATACCGGATAGCCGCGAGCCATCATAACTTCCATCGTCAGACGGTTGGCATCAATAACAGCCTGTCCCGGACCGTCGACAAATTTGGATTGGATTTCCGTCCATTCAGCCGAATAACGCGCATGATCGGTGTCGGAAAGTGGATGAATTTCCAAAGTGTCAACATGCTTCTGACGCTCATTCAGTTCTGCCTGGGCTTCCTTCTCGCCACCCATGGTCTTCACCGTGAGGTCATACTCTGGCTTTAATTGGTTATGATGCTGATTCTTCTGATTACGGCGGGCAGAAACCGAGATCAACAGGGCGCCCAAAATTACCAATACCAAAACGACTGCGATAATAATATACGTGGTGTTCATAACATCTCCTTTGGTTATCTACTTATTGACTGAATTTAATGACATTCTTCCCCATATAGGGATGTAAATTTGTATAGCCGGGCAAGACCAATGGTTGCTGATTTCACTCCATACCAAATTCCTTTAAATACTAAAATGACTCATAATTCATTCTATGACCTAGAGCTTCAAGTTGAAACCATCAGTCGGGGGATTTTTTGCTACACCAGTTGGGGGAGATCAAAATAGAATAAACCAGGGGCGTTTTTTTAATGGATATATACCGTAAAATATTAAGATTTTGCTGATATGTCAATCATTCAAAAGACCTTTAGAATTCGAACACAATTCTTTTTGAAGGTAAAATATTTTTATATTATTTTGGAGGGTTATGCCAAGGCATCGATTATTAAATTTCAATCATCAAGCGCCCGATGTAATGCTGTTGGATACCGCGGGGAAACCGGTGCAGCTTTCAAAATTATGGAAGAAGCGCCCGCTGCTGCTGGCTTTTACGCGCCATTTCGGCTGCACGCAGTGTAAGGAAATGCTGGAGGAGATTGTGAAGGGGCGCGACCGCATTGAAGCAGCCGGGCTGGGGATCGCGGTGGTCACGCAGGGCACGCCCGAAACGACCGATATTTTCGCCAAAGAATTCGCGCCAGACCTGCTGTGTCTGGCGGATCCGGAGCGCAAGGCCTACCAGGCCTACGGCCTGGAACGCGGCACGCTGTTCGAGACCTTTCTAAACCTGAAAGTGCTTAAGGCAGTATCAAGATCACGCAAGAAGGGCTACCAGGTGGAACAGCCGCCTGACGGGCAGGACGCGATGCAGATGTCCGGCTCTTTCATCATCAGCCGGGAAGGACGCATCCTGCTGCCTTATTACTATGACAACATTGCCGACCACCCGCCGCTTGATCTGTGGCTGAACGGTGTGCTTTCAACCCGCTGGGACCAGGATTTAACGGTCCGGTTGTTCCCGCGAAGGATTAATTACCCATTATTTGGAGAATTGAAAATGAAAAGAATTATTTACCCTGCTATTTTAATTGCACTTATTATGGTTATATCAGCCTGCGCGCCTAAAGACGGCGCGGCTGCAGAAACCCCTGTGCCAACGCCGAACGCGATCATATCTGAGGGGCGCCTGCTGCCGGTGAGTTCGCTGGATATGTCTTTTTCTGTCCCCGGACAGGTAGACCAGATTCTGGTCAAGGATGGGGATTTGGTGAAAACAGGACAGGTGCTTGCCAGGCTGGAAACATCACCTGAAGCGCAATCTGCGCTGGCCAGCGCGGAGAAAGAAGCCCTGGCAGCCCGGCAGGCGCTGGATGACTATAAAGCTGCCGCGGATGTGAACCTGGCGCAGGGGCAGATCAACGCTATTCTGGCGAAGAAGAAGCTCACCACAGCACGTGATAACTATTTCGCGGGCAAATCCACTGAGTCCCAGGCGCGCATGGACGAAGCTGCCGGAAATCTCGCGATCGCCGAGACAGACCTGAAGCAGCTGCAGGAAAATGCGGGACTGGACCCCGACCAGATTCACACACTGGAAGCACAGCTGGGCGCAGCTAACGCGGCTTTGGAGAACGCCCGGGCAGCGGTTGACGCACTGACGTTGAAAGCTGCCATGCCCGGAACAGTCTCAGATATCAGGATTATTCCCGGCCAGCGCATTGCCGCCGGCGAAGTTGTAATGGCTGTGGCTGACTTTACAAAATGGATCGTGGAGACTGACAACCTGACAGAGGTGGAAGTAGTTAAGGTAACAGAAGGGCAGGAAGTTGAAATTATTTTGGACGCCCTGCCGGATGAAGTTCTCAAAGGCGTGGTAAGCAACATCAATTCGCGTTTTGAAGAAAAACGCGGGGATATCACCTATACTGTCACAGCAGTTTTGAATGAAGCTAATCCCCTGATGCGCTGGGGTATGACCGCCGCCGTCAAGTTCGCTCCGTAAAACACCAAGAGAAATGCTTATGAAACATACCTTATCGCTATCCTCTTATCTGGCCGTCAGGGAAATCTGGCGCAACCGCGGGCGTTTTCTGTTGGTCAGTATGGTCATTGGCCTGATCACGCTGTTGGTATTATTTATTGCTGCGCTGGGTGAAGGGCTGGGCAATGGCAACCGCGAGTATATTTCCAAACTGGACGCGCAGCTGATCACTTACAAAGCAAAATCAGATTACGTTATTCAGTCTAGCAGATTGGGACGCGACCAGCTGTCATCCATCAGCCGTGTTGAAGGGGTGCAGGACGCGGGCATGCTCGGTACGGCCAATGCAACATTGATCCTGGGCGGCGAGCTTGCACAGCTCAAAGTGGCCTTGCTGGGAGTCGAACCTGGTCATACAGGAGAGCCGCAGGTCCTTGAAGGCAGGCAGCTCGGCACAGAACTGGCCGATGAGGTAATTATTGACAGCAATACCGCTCTGCGCAGCAATCTTGCTGTGGGAGATACGCTGACCATGCGTGTGACGCAGGGCACAAGAGACGAATTCTTTGACCTGAAAATTGTAGGTATTACCGACGGGCAGCAATACTCCCTTCAGCCCTCGATTTTTACACCCTTCTTCACCTGGGACCGCATCCGCCCGAAATCGGAAGCCGAGATGGACAGCCTGGATTCTGTCGGCAATGTGATCCTGGTCAAACTGGATGACCCGGAAAAAATTGATGAAGTCAGGCAGAGGCTCGTTTCACAGGTGAAAAATATCGAAGTTGCCACCCTGGATGAAGCCATTATAAATCTACCGGGATATGCCGCCCAGCAAAGCACTCTGAACACTCAGGGCGGTTTCACTCTTTTTATCGGTGTGCTGGTCATCGGCGGTTTCTTCCAGATACAGGTATTGCAGAAAGTACCGCAGATTGGCGTGCTTAAAGCCATTGGCACCTCCAACCCGATCGTGGCGATGGCATCCATCATACAGATCATGATTGTCACAGCCGTCGGTGTTGCCATCGGGGGGTTGCTCTCCTTCCTGTTCTCGCTCACCTTTCCCCCAACGGTGCCGATCGTTTTCAACGGCACCACGTCTGCAATCGCCATTGCCGCGCTGATGGTGATCGGGCCGCTGGGCGGACTGATAAGCATCCGCTATGCGGTGAAGATCGAACCGCTAAAAGCGCTGGGGTTATCATCATGACGGCGTCCTCATCCACTTACGCACTGGAAACAGAAGCGGTCATCAAGACCTACCCGAGCGAAGCCGGGACGATCCATGCGGTTGACGATGTCTCACTGCAGGTGAAGCCAGGCGAGTTTGTAGGCCTGGTCGGTCCCAGCGGCTCGGGCAAGACCACCATGCTTTCCATCCTGGCAGCCCTGCTGCAGCCCACATCAGGAAAAATCCTGCTGGACGGCAGAGATCTTTCAGGGATGGATGACATTGAACGGGTAACGCTGCGCCGTGAAAAGATCGGTTTTACCTTTCAAGCCAACAACCTGGTCCCTTACCTGAGCGCGGTCGAGAATGTGGAACTGATGCTGCGCCTGAATAATAAGCTGGATAAAGCCGGCAAACTGCGCGCGCGCGAACTGCTGGCGCGTCTGGGACTGGCCGAACGATTAAATAACCTGCCGGGGCAGATGTCCGGCGGGCAGCAGCAGCGTGTGGCCATTGCGCGCGCCTTAATCCATAATCCCAGCCTGGTGCTGGCAGATGAACCTACCGCCAGTTTGGATACCGAACGGGCTTTTCAGGTGGTAGAAACCTTTGCAGGCTTGATCCATGAGCAGAACCGCGCCGGAATTATGGTGACGCATGATTTGCGTATGTGCGAATTTGTTGACCGCGTTCTGCAAATGCAGGATGGCAAACTGGTGCGAGTGTATACCGGGCAGAAGGAAGTGATGGAACTGGCAAGAGGAAAAGGGCATTAAATTTACCTATCCTTTTTAGATGATGCGCTCTTTATTCAAAGGGCGCTTTTTGTTTATATGGCACTATTAAACTGAGGAGTATACTGATTATTATATTTATGAGGCTAAATCATGTCTGACCTAAATGATGATTCTTCAACCGGCAAGAAAAAGATTTCCATAATTAAGAACGGACCTTATCGGGTGCTTGGTAAAGTGCCTCTGGTCCATAAAACGCAAGTTGTATCTGAAAATGGTGAACCTCTCACGTGGAAAAAGGATGGGGATATCGAAAGCGATTCAACTGTTTATTCTCTCTGCCGATGCGGAAAATCAGAAGAATTGCCTTTCTGTGACGGGACTCACAAAGAAATCAAATTTGAAGGAACGGAATTGGCGGTGACAGACGGGACACCCGTTTTCAGACTTACTATTCCCGGCGGTTCCCATCTGATTATTAAGAAAGATCCTTCCCTTTGCATGAATTCGGGATTTTGTGGAATGCAGAATGCAGGTCTTTCACAGATTATTCAGGATCCAAACGATACCAAAGGTCGTTCGCTGGCGATTGCGATGATTGAACGCTGCCCTTCAGGTTCATTGACTTATAAGGTTGAGATAGGGGATGCGGATATCGAGCCTGATTTACCGCAACAAATAGCTGATACAACCGAAATCACTTCAGATGGCCCCATACCAGGACCGCTATGGGTGACCGGCTATATTCAAATTGAGCGATCAGATGGAAAACCGTTTGAAGCGCGCAACCGGGTTACATTGTGCAACTGCGGTCTGTCCGAAAATAAGCCGCTATGTGATGGGACCCACAGAAATATTGGCCAGCAAACTGCAGGGTCCAAAAAGCAGGAGACTAAATAACCCGGTGAATCTCTTTTATAAAAGGAGATCGGTCTTTCTGATCAGGGAAGAATCATTGAAAAAATGGCTTGGTAAGTGCACACAAAATAATTACCCGTAATTATTGGAAAGTGAATATGACGCTCTTTAATTCTTTGGCTAAGGAACGCACGATAGCAGGACCAAAGTTTAATCGTTGGCTGGTTCCCCCGGCTGCGCTGGCAATTCATTTATGTATCGGAATGGCTTATGGCTTTTCTGTGTTCTGGCTGCCATTATCGAAAGCGATCGGAATTACAGCTTCCGTTGCCTGCCCCCCTGATATGGGTTTCTTTGCCAGGATATTCGCTTCCTCCTGCGACTGGCAAATTTCAATGCTGGGCTGGACATATACACTTTTCTTTGTCTTTCTCGGCACCTCGGCCGCGATCTGGGGCGGCTGGCTTGAGCATGCCGGACCGCGCAAGGCCGGCGTGGTTTCGGCTCTGTGCTGGTGCGGAGGATTGGTGATTTCAGCGCTTGGAGTCTACAGCCACCAGATCTGGATGCTGTGGCTTGGCTCGGGGGTGATCGGAGGCATCGGCCTTGGGTTGGGATATATTTCTCCGGTTTCTACGCTGCTCAAATGGTTTCCTGACAAACGCGGTATGGCCGCAGGCATGGCGATCATGGGCTTCGGCGGCGGTGCTATGATCGGCGCTCCGCTGGCAGACCGACTGATGAATTACTTTGCCACACCTGCCAGCGTTGGTGTCTGGCAGTCATTTCTGGCACTTGCTTTTATATACTTTGTTTTCATGCTTGCCGGTGCACTGGCATACCGCGTTCCGCCATCGGGCTGGAAACCGGAAGGATGGACAGCGCCAGCTGCAGATGCCAGGAAAGGCATGATCACAAGCCGGCATGTGCATGTGAACAAGGCCTGGAAAACACCACAATTCTGGCTGCTATGGGGAGTGCTTCTGATGAATGTCTCAGCAGGCATCGGCGTGATAGGCATGGCATCACCATTATTACAGGAAGTGTTCGGTGGAAACCTCATCAATTTAAATATCGCCTATAACAATTTAAGCCAGGAACAGAAAATCCAAATCGCGGCTATCGCCGCGGGTTTCACAGGACTTTTATCGCTTTTTAATATCGGGGGCCGTTTTGGCTGGGCGACGCTTTCAGACACTATCGGGCGTAAATCAATCTATTTTATATTTTTCGTTGTAGGCTTTTTCCTTTATGCTGCGATTCCGACATTGGGTAAGGCCGGCAATCTTGCCCTTTTTGTTGGTTTCTTCTGTATCATCGTCTCAATGTACGGCGGCGGATTCGCAACGATCCCGGCATACCTGGCGGATTTATTCGGCTCACAGATGGTCGGCGCAATTCATGGAAGGCTTTTTAACTGCCTGGGCGACAGCCGGCGTGCTTGGGCCGGTGCTCGTTAATTACATCCGTGAATTTCAAATCGCCCGAGGTGTGCCGAGCGCCCAGGCTTATGATGTGACGATGTACATTCTGGCTGGTTTTCTGGCTGTGGGATTCCTGTGCAATCTGCTGGTGCATCCTGTGGCAGATAAATATTTTATGACGGATAAAGAACTCGCAGAAGAAAAAATTCTGGCGCATGACCGCGAAATGACGGCGGCTGATGGATATTCATTGGATAGGGCTGGCACGGGCTCTGCCACTCACCCGGTTGTTGTTATTGCCGCATGGACAGCAGTCGGAATCCCTTTGGTCTACGGATTGTGGAATACGATTCAAAAAGCAGCGTATTTGTTCAGGTGAAATAAAAATATTATTTATGAGACTTGGAACGACGGTCTATTCGACCGAATGACAAGAATGGCAGGATTGGCTTTCTGCCATCCGCAAAACTAAAAAAGAGAATGTTTTCGCCGCCTTTTGCATGTGCAGGATGGTAATCCGATATATATGGAAGAAAAGAAAGATATAAGTCTGTCGAAGAGCAGCCGGCATTAATTACACGATTGCCCGATTTAGATAAAGAGCCCTCTGGTAAAGCGGATACCTTCTTCGAAAAAATTACCGCGAAAGAGAGGGGGTATTATTAAACAGGCTGAATTACTCTTCAACTAGGATTATTAAAATCAGTAAAGAGAAAATTTAACCGGAAAAAGAGTTGGTCTATGTCAGAAAAGGATGACGAATTAAAAGGTCTAGGGGAAGGAAAATTTTCTCCGTTCGACATTTGGGAAAAGGGTGGGCTTACTGAACACCTGGGCGGCATCAATGCATCTAAGCGTTTACTCGCCAGTTGTTCCCTGACCAAAAACCGGCACATATTGGATATCGGCTGCGGGACTGGATACACGGCCTGCTACCTGGCAGAGAATTATCAGGTAAAGGTCATTGCACTAGATATAAATCAAAGAAGCATAACTGAGGCAAGAAAACGGGTGTCTAAGCAAAACACCAACGGGCAAGTACAGTTCCTACGGGCAGATGCCCACATGCCGCCATTTGTAGGTGCGGTTTTCGATTTGGTTGTCATTGAGTCCGCACTTGCATTTTGTGATGCGGCATCCGTTATTGGAAAAATATACTTTGTATTGAAACCGGATTCAACACTTGGATTAATGAGCTTACATTCCTCAAACCACCTACCGCAAGACTGGCATCTTTACTCACCGGGACATTCGGTATTCATGCATACAAACAGAGAGAATGGGAGTCAATTTTGCGAGATGCGGGTTTTGTAAATATCACCTCATCCGTCCGAAAAATTAATTTATGGGAACAATTAACCAGCCACATGAAGGCAGACGGCTTGGGGAAATATATCACAGCTATTGCTACAGGGATAAGTGACAAGTCCATTCGTGAGGTCTTTTTTAATAAGGAAATGCTGTCCGCGGCTATTGATTTCCTGCCATATATTGGTTATGGTATCTATACAGGCAAAAAGCAACTATCGTAAGGTGCAATCTTTCTGCACCACGTATTGGAATAATTAAATGATAACTTTACAAGGGCGCATTTTTTTAAATGTTTAGGTTTAAGGAAAATGACTTTTTGAAATTTTTTGTAAATATCTGATAAACGGTGATCATCTGAAAGACGAAAAAAGAAACCTGATAATGACCGCTGACGCCGGGTTTATCCACCACAATACTGCTATTGCAGTAGCTTTGGAGGAGAGGCTTGGGGGAATGCGCAGCAGCCATATTCATCCTGCTCGAAGACCGTCGGGTGCAAATTAATTTATTTTGTATTTACAATGAAAGCCTTTTCCTTTATGCTGTAACTCCGACATTGGGTGAAGCCGGCTGAAATTTGAAGAACGGCAGCGTTATTTCATCAAGATTACCTCGCAGAAAAGATGCTTTGGGATGGTTCAATGAAAATTGTATCTCTGGAAAAAATAAAAATTTGGTTTTTTTCTGTCGGATATATATGGATTTGGGGTATCTTGTTTTTGTAAACGCCAACCAGGTTTTAGGCAGCATTACCAGGCTGGCAGGGCTTTTAATTTTTCATAATTACCGGTTTTCTGGCTGTGCTGTGGTTCAAGCGAGCAGATACACAAAAGACACAAACGATTAATTGACAGGCAGATTTTCTCTTTGATTTTGAACCTCATGCCAGTGAGTTTGTATGTGATTACTTTTTTACTGCTTGAATTCCCATAATCAGTATTTCGGCAAGGTAATCCATCTGGCTGTGGTTGGTGCGCTGATCAGTTGTGAGGGTCAGCATCCTGTTGGCCATAGAAACCGCCAGAGCATGCCCATTGGTGCGCGTGTCATGGCGCAGATCCTCCCAATGAATGAAAAGGCCGATTCCATTCTCACCCAGGTACTCGTAAATTTTATCGCGTGATACATTATTGAGATAAACCGGCAGCCCCAGGGGCATGTTATCCGCCTGAAGTTCAGGAAAAATCGGTTTAATTTCTGGGATGGGCGCGATTAACTTAAGCATATAACGATAATTATCACGGCGGACTTGGCGGATGCGCTCCCAATCCAGACCTTCGATATGCTTCCGCTCAACAGGGTCGCCTTCAACGACAAGGTCAGTCTCATAATACCGGTCTGCCCGGGAATATAAATCTACCAATTTTTTATAACTGCCTTTGCCATCGATTAGATAATCGCGTAATAGACGCCGATATTCCCGGATGAGGGGCAGCCGCATATTGGGGAGGTGTTGATATTTTGAAAGACTGAGCGTGATGTCATAATCGGTGATCAGGTATCCGCCGTCGTATGGCACCAGTTTACGCAGGCTGTTGAAAATAAAATCCCCGATCGGATGATCTGTAAATCCAGCCTGGGCGTTATCTTCCACGACTACAACGCCCCTTTTTTGAAGAGTTTGTAAATAATCTTGAACTTCAGGTGAGGGTAAGAATCCGAAGTAATTAATGAAGTAAACGGCTTTGAAGTTGGCAGCTTTTTGAGCGAGATCATTCAGGTTTATGGAAAGATCTTCATTGATCTGATAAAAACCCCATTTCAAACCGGCACGATGGAGGGCATCGAGAATAGATGGGCATAAATAAGCAGGCAGCAAAACCTTCCCTATTCCATGGTCGATCAGATAATCCCCGATAATTGCCAGGCATGCCCTTCCGCCATTGAGAAAGTACATTTTTTTAGTAGTATGCATTGGCTTATCAGAAAGCCAACACTGGTCATAATAAAATTCACCGCCAACGAACATGGTTCGATTTATCCCGATTTAAATCTTCAAAGGAGTATTTATCAGCCACCGAAAATGATGGAATTAGCACATGGTTTTAAAAAGGGCAATAAAAATTGCGTTCTAATTCTAATCGTGAACAGGTCCATTTTTTGAATGGCATAAGGGATATACTAAAAATGCACAAGAAATCCGTTTATGAAAATTGGTATTATTTATAACTCTTTCGCGCATAAGAAAATTCTGCCGGAAGAAAAAGAACTGCGCAGCACAAGTTTTACCATCGGCAGGCACTTGGTGAAACTCGGCCACGATATCCAGTATTACGATATCGACACCCCTGAAAGCATTATGGAGTTATGCAAATCGAATATTGATGTGGCTTTTGATACCTGCGAAAGAGTCCACAGCGATCCGCGCGGCGAGGCATATACCACAGCCTTACTCGAATACCTGGGCATTCGCCATACCAGAACCAGTTCTTTCTTTATCGCCTTCGGGAACAATAAAGTTCGTGTCAAGAAAATTCTTGCCTGTCATCACATTCGCATCCCGCGTTTCCAGGTTTTTGAGGATACCCAAGGCCAGCTGAGTCCTGACTTAAAATTTCCGCTTTTTGTCAAAGGCGTTGCATGTGAGAATAGCATCGGTATTGATGAACATTCCTTTGTATCAGACATGCATCAGATGAGAAAGAAAATATCACAGATCAACACTCTTCTTAATCAGCCGGCACTTGTTGAAGAGTTTATTGACGGCCGCGAGTTTTCTGTTGCTATTCTGCCTGGAAAAGTTAACCGCACGCTGCCGATTACTGAAATTGAATTTAATGACCTGCCTTTAAACCGCAGATATCTTGATTACTCTGCCAAGTGGGTTGCCGAATCAGAGAAATTCCAAAAAACAGTGCCAGTGCTGCCTGAAAATCTGACAGGCGAGGAAATCGACGACATCACCTCAACTGCACTCGAATGTTTCAGGATCCTCAGCCTGGATTCCTACGCCAGGATTGATATGCGCTATAAAGACCATTTTTTATATGTTCTGGAGGTCAACCAGAATCCCAGCATTGATGAAGAAGGCAGCGGCTATGTACGCTCCTGCCAAGACATGGGGTTGGATTACACCGGCATGATCAATGCTCTGCTGCAGAACGCAATTCAGGGTGTGCAATGAAAATCCTTGTGCTTGAACCAGCGGAGCCGGATGACGCGGTCGCGGATAAAACCGCGAAGATAATCTCAATCCTCAAAAAACTTGGCCATGAAGTGCTCTCAGCACTTCCGGATGCCCGGTTATATGAAAGGGTAACCAGCAATAAACCGGATGTTGTCTTTAATCTGGCCAGCGCTTATGCTGCAGATAAAGCCAACCGTATCCCTGCCATTCTGGAAATTGCCGATGTGCGCTACACAGGACCTGGCATCTTGGGGCTTTCCCTCAATCGTTTCTACAGCTTTTTGTTCCCGCTCCTGCTGGCATCCGGTGTTCATACCGTGCCATTTGAAGTGATGAAAGCCGGGCAGTTCTCTCAACCTGATGGTCTTTGTTATCCCTTGATACTTTTTAGAGAAGGAATACGGTTTGGCCAGGGTATCGATAATGAAAGTGAGTTGAAAGCCGCAATGAATGAAAGCGTACCACGCGAGGATGTAATTATTTTTGGGTCAGTGAATGGCAAAAAGGAAAGCCTGTTCATACTTGATTCAATACCTTTCCTGACTTCCAGCAACGGCCTCTGCCTTGAACCGGCGCTTAAGACCTATAGATTGATTGAAGCCAGAGGCCTGGCGCGCATTGATTTTCTTAGCACGGATGAAATGCTTTTAACCAGCATCGACAGCTCGACCGGATCCCCTGGATGAATGCCTGCTGCGGGATGCGGCAGCGGCTGGCTGGAATGAAGTGAGAATAATCCAGCATATGGTGGAACATGCCGGACGAGACTGACAAAAGTCTGCACAGGGCGCCTGAATTAATAGTAAGGCCGCTGGTATGGACGGACTCAGAGCTTGAACAGATCCTTAAAATTGATGCGCTGTGCTTCAACAAATATGACGCTTATACCCTGGAGGACTACCGGCGCTGGTACGACTTTAATCCCGATCTGTGCCTGGTGGCTGAAATTGACGGTCGTGTTGCCGGAGATGTAATTTCCAGGATAGTGAAGGGCAAAGCCGAGCTGGCGTCCATGGCCACCCACCCGGATTTCCGGCGGCAAGGGGTGGCATCGGCACTGCTTGAAGAGACAATCAAGCGCGTAAAGCGTTATGGCATCGGCCATATCGACATTGAAGTCAGAAAAACCAACTTTAGCGGCCTGCGTTTCTGGGAGGAGATGGGCTTTACGGTCATCGGTGTAAAGCCCGGTTTTTATGGGGATGGAGAAGATGCCTGGGATATGAGAAAAACTATCCCTTAGTGCCTGCTGAAAATTATCATTCAAAATCGGATTCAGTTAATGAAAAAATCAATGGATAAAGAGGTCATTGCCAAACTTGTGTCTTTTGGTGAGGCTGATGAGCGTATCCGCACGATCATTTTGGAGGGCTCGCATGCGGTTGGAAAATTTACCGATACCCTGTCAGATTATGACGTCAACATCTTTACAGGCGATGCAGGACCGTATCTGAATAACTCGCGCTGGTTAACCCAATTTGGCGACGTGCTGATTTACCAAAAGGAAGAACTGATTTTTTTCGGCCAGACCTTCCCCAGCCGGCTGGTGGTCTTTAAGAACGGCGGGCGCATCGATTTCAGCTTCTGGCCGATAGCTGCATTGGCGGCAATGGCGAGCGGGAACAAGCAATACGAAAGCTACCGCAACGGGTTCCGGGTGCTGGTCGATAAGGACGGGCTTGCCGACAATCTCCCCAATGCGGACGGGCAGGGATTCATGGTTATACCGCCTGAAAAAGACCTGTTCCTTCAGACCATTTATGATTTCTGGTTCGAGGCTTATTGTGTTGCCCGGGCGCTGGCGCGCGGAGACCTGTGGTACGCCAAGAGCATTGAAGCCGGCTGCATCAAGGACCATCTTTACCAGATGATCCTGTGGGAGCGCCAGTCCCGGTGCGGCTGGGCGCCCGACCCGAAACTGCACCTGGGGGGAAAGCGCTTTGAAAAATGGGCAGAGCCGGCACTTTTAAAAGACATTTCAGCATGTTTTTCTGCTTATTCGATTGAAGAAACCTGGAAGAGCCTGTTTGCCATGCTTGAACTTTTTAATCAATTTGCTAAGGACCTGTCAAGCGAATTTGGATTTGAATTTCCAGCACAGCCATATAATGATGTTATGGTTTATTTGGAAACATTGAAATCGATAAAAAGAAGTTAGAATATTAAGAATTAAAATCATGTAAAATAAAAAATACAATAGAATTGTTTTGTATCTATCGCAACCCTGAAGCGAATCGCTTTGGGGTTTTAATTTTAAGGAGGCGCGCAATGAGCAAGCATGACTATTCCAATAGGGAAATTAAACTGACAGCAGCGGTCTACGCTACCAGCTCCAAACTGGTGGATTATGTTCGTGAGCACGGCTGCCTGCCGGATGAGATCCCCCTTAACGGCTTTCCGATTGCCATGAAAAAGATCATCGAATGGCGGGGGATTGACCTGAAGCTTACGAAAAATGAAAAACTGATCTACGACGCGATCATCAGCGAAGGGCGGCTGCCCGGAGGGTCGGTGTGCCTGGTGGAAGATATGTAATATACAATTGATGAATAGCCCGTTGGCTGCTTAATATAAAAGTCTGTAAATAATATAACCGTTTAAACGCTTTCACTTTGATAATCCACAGGAGTAAATAAATGGCAGAAAGCAATACCAACCCGGCTGTGCTGAAGTTCTGGAAAGATTACCTTGAAACCCTGCCTGAGAAACAGAGAGCAGTTTTGAGATTACCCCAGTCCTGGGGTTTTGGCGCTGGCGCGGAAATGGCGGATGACTTGGGCGGCCTGGTGGTTCAAGGGATTAAAACGGCCACCTGCTCGCTTTACTGGGAGTACGAAGCAGGGTTGGAAGTACTTCCTAAGGCCGGGGATTTGAGCATTATTTTGGATGGCCGGGATGAGCCTATGTGTCTGATCGAGACATTATCGATAGAAATCAAGCCGTTCAACACCGTAGATGCGCAATTCGCTTATGATGAAGGCGAGGGAGACCGCTCGCTGGAATACTGGCGGCAGGCGCACTGGCATTTCTTTGGACGCACCTGCACGGAAATTGGCAGGCAGCTTTCGGAAGAGATGCCGGTAGTGTGTGAACGCTTCAGGGTTAGGTATATTAATCAGGAATTTAAGAATGGAAAAAATTCAGTTTGATATCCGGAATGACGTTGCCAGGACTTTGATTATCCCGCTTTATTTCCGGGCTAAAGAAGCTGGAAGGCAGGATGCGCTGTTGGCTGATAAAACAGCAATTGATCTGGCTGAGCGGATTGACTTTGACTATTCACGCATTAAATTCAGCAAACATGACCTTACATTCGCGATCATGCGTATGCGGGAATTTGACCGCAAAACCTCAGAATTCCTTACACAGAATCCCAGGGCGGTTGTCGTCCATATCGGCTGTGGGTTAGATACACGTTATCAGCGCATGGGAAACCGACAGGTTGAATGGTATGACCTGGATCTACCGGAGGTAATCGGGCTGCGGCGCCAGTTGGGGTTGGAAGAAAGGGAAAATTACCATGTCATCAGCTCATCGGTTTTCGATTTCAGCTGGATAGACCAGGTACATGCCAATGCAGCACAACCGATACTTTTTATTGCCGAGGGTGTGTTCCTGTACTTTCATGAATCCGAGGTTAAAGCCCTTATCTTGAGACTGCGGGAACGGTTTCCGGATTCGGAATTGGTTTTCGATGCCATGACGCCTATCTTGGTAAAGATCGATAATTTGCATCTGGTTTTGTGGAAAATCGATGCCCGCCTGAATTGGGGTTTGAAAAATGCAAGAGATCTGGAAACCTGGGTAGAAGGCATTAAGCTGCAGGATGAATATTATTATTTTGATCGCCCGGAGCCACGCCTTGGTTCCGCGCGGCTGATGCGTTTTATTCCTTTCTTCGCAAAAAGTGCGGGTATTTTTCACTTCAAATTAGGCAAGCTCTCTAAGGAATTATTATCTTAATTTTGGCATACCTCTATCAATAACCTTATTTTTCCGGAAAAGAATTTTATTATTTTGAACAGAAAAATATAATAACGAAAAAGTCTATGTCAGATCACGACCGCTACCAACGGATTTCATTAATTTATGACCTCTTTGACCTGATTATTCTTCCTGGGAGGGAAAGGAAACCCGCGCAAAAGCCTGCCAAATGTAATTGAGAATAAACATCAGAATGTGTTGGATATCTGCGTGGGAACGGCATCAAGTTCGCTTTTGCTGGCATCTATCAACGACCGGATCCATGTGACCGGCATTGATGTTTCCCTTAGAATGCTTTCAGCCGCCAGCAAGAAGATCAATCGAAAAGGGATTAAAATCTATTATATTGAAACGGATGGCCGGCTGATGACCTGAAATTTGAATCTGAAAGTTTTGACGCAGTAATGGTATCTTTTGCGCTTCATGAAATCGAAAGTCTGAAGAGAGAGAATATCATAAAAGGAAGCAGCAAGAGTGATCAAGCAGGGAGGGAGATTGTTCATAATCGATTTTTCCAGACAGAATGACTGGTGTAATAAACTTTTCTTGGGAATCTGGGGGATTTTCGAGCCAAAGGGGTTCAATGAATTCCTGAATATCGATTGGCAAACAGCACAAAAACAATTTGGATTGAAGTTCTTGGATAAAAAAGACTTCTCCTTTTCAAGCCTTTTTGCCTTTGAAAAAACCAATTAGGAAGCTTACAGAGAGAATTTTTGAGTCTCTCTAGTCGGGATTTAGCATTTTAGCAGCTCTGTAAGAAAAAATTTTCTGGATCAGAGAAGAATACTGCCGGGGAATAACCTTTGAGGTTAAGAATCCTGCCTGGGCGGTTTTTTGTCTTTGCCGGCAGCACCGATGATCATCAGCACCAGGCCAATCCCGCAGACCAGGATCAAAACAAGTCCCATAGTCTTGCGGTCCATATTCAAAATAGACTTTGAGCCGCTATTATCCTTACTCTTTTCCTGCGCGGCCGCAACAGGCTGGGCGGTCTGCTGGGGGATGGGTGTGCGCGTAGGCGGGCGCGGGGTGAGCGTGGCGGTGGGCGAGGGCGTGGGAGTGTAAGCCGCCTGAATGACCAGCTCCTGGCCGGTAAATATCGTATCGGTTTTTAATCCATTGGAGGCTTTAATCTGATCGATAGTAACATCGTAAGCCACAGCGATCCCCCACAGTGTCTGCAAATTCTTAACCACATGAATTACTTTTCCTTCCGCATCGGGAGTAGCCACCAGGATAGGTGCAACCTGGACAGTAACCGCGGTTGTAGGGATAGTAGATGCCACCCCGCCGCCGGTATTTCCGCCGGACCCGTATTTGACACCTAAATCAAGTATGTAATATACCAATCCGTTTCCTTCAGCAATACCAACACCCACATGAGTTGCGTCCGGTGCGAGCATCGTATCCCAGTGTAATGGATCCGACCAGGTTCCATAAATAATATCGGAAATGGGAGTGGAAGGTGCATCTGCTGCCCAACACTCAATAACATTCATTCCAGGCCCTAGCGGGTAACCTGCGGCAACTGCTCTGTCAGGTGCCCTGGAACCCCCAGGTCCGGAGTGACCATCGCCCACATTTGGAGAGATAGAAGCCAGGTAATCCGCCTGTCCCTGAGCCGCAGCCATAAGAGAGCCGTCAATTTCAACAGGATTTAACCCTTGGTTTTCCCTGAGCTCATTGAGAGCCGCGATCAAGTCATAAGGTGAGGGTGCCGCTGAATAAACCCTGGTTTTCGGAACCGCTAGCAAACAAAAAACTGCCAGAATCAGGAGTATTTTTATCTTTTTCATAAGCGGTATTATAAATGAGGATGGATTGGTTGGAAAAACACCAGTCCAACCTGAAAAAACGACTAATTTTATTTTCGGGCCGAAAGGCTGAGCACTACCAGGATAACGCCAATTCCAAACAACGCGAAGAAGGCCAGAAACCACACGGAGTCATCTCGGGAGGGAATGGAATCAATATTCTGTGCGGTCGCTGTGGACTGTTCAATTGCAGGCCGCGAGGTTTTCTGCACGGCAAGGGATGTAGCAGAGGGTGTAACGGTAACCTCACTTGTGGGTGTGGCTGTCTGCGGCAGCTGAACGAGGACCTTCTGCCCGATATAGATCGTATCGGATGTCCCCATATTGTTCAGCCCGCGCAGCCGTTCAATGTCCACCTTGTAGTGCTGCGCAATCATCCAAAGCGATTGGCCGGACATGACTGTGTGCGTGATGGAGCCATCCGAGGCGGGTAAGACAGTCAAAACCGGCGCGATATATTGCGATACCGCGTATTGAGTGGCCGAGTTTTCGCTGTAGGCGGATGTTGGCGGCTGGGCGGTTAGCCCGGCATCGCCCCAATAGGCGGCCACATCCAGGATTATATAAGCTGCATCACCGCTGACCGCCACCCCGGCGCCCACAAGCTGCCCGCGGTCGTGCAGCATGGTGTGCATGTGTTCTTCATCAGACCAGCCGCCGAAAATGAGAGATTCAATCGGTTTACCTTCCTGCAGTGTGGCCCAGTTTTCATTAATATCCAATCCCTGTACATATGGAAAACCAAGCGCGATAGCACGAGCGTCAGCGTCGGTGCCGCCCGGACCGATATGCCCGCTGCCGAACCCAGGCGTCGAGGCAAGGTAATCCGCCTGTGTTTGCGCGGCCATCATCAGGATGGGGTCAATGATATAAGGCGGCAGCCCGTAGCTGGCGCGCAGCGCATTGACAGCTGCGATGACATCGTATGGAGAAGGCGCTTGCCGGGGCGCGCCAAGGGATATCGAAGACGAATAAAAAAGGATAGTGAGCGAAAGAAGAAGTGAATTCAGGATTCTTGACATTCATCCTTAAAAATAACGTGAAACTGATTTTAGATGATTATTTAAAATCCCAGCTTGCCAGATCATCTTTAAAGGAATAAGCAGTCATATCCAGGCGAAAGAGGTGTTATGGAAATATAGCACTCTTTCAATGCGCCAACATCTGTACCTTCCTCGGCTATACCGGTAGGAGCACCGCCGCCGATCCAATAATACGGCTGCCCGCGCGGATCTTCGCGCTTTACGATGATATCGTGATACATGCGCATACCCTGGCGGGTGATGAGATAACCTTTAATTTTATCCATCCCGCAGTAAGGGACGTTAACATTCAGCAGTGTATTATTGGGCAGTTTGTTTTCCCAAACCTTTCGGGCAACGATTGCGGCAACTTTTGCTGTTGTGTCATACTCCAGGGAACCGGCAGCGTACTCCGGTGAATCCTGCGAAACTGCGATGGCTGGCAGATTCCAGATGACTGCTTCCATAGCAGCGGTGACTGTGCCGGAGTAAGTAACGTCATGCCCAAGGTTTGCGTTGGGATTAATGCCTGATACCACCATATCAATAGGTTCCGGCAGCAAGCCGAGGGCTGAAAGTGCAACACAATCCGATGGCGCGCCGTCGCAGGCGAATCCTTTGCTGCCGTCAGCCAGCTCAACTTCTTTCGCCCGCAGCGGCCGCCGTAGGGTTTTAACATGCCCCGAAGCAGACCAGTTGTGGTCAGGAGCCACAATAGTGACCTTGCCAACTTGTCTTAGTTCCTGGACCATAGCCAGAAGGCCGGGATGAAATATTCCGTCGTCATTGGTTGCGAGAATATGCATAAATTCACACGATCCTTGTTTTGAAATATTGTGCGTGAAAAACGCGAGTGATCAATAATGCCATGATTATACCCATATCAATATTCTTATTGATAAAAACCATAAAATAATTATGTTATACTTGGCAGGCTGTCCTTGGGGCGGCAAAAAAAATACACACGCAGCCTGATCGGTCCTTGCGTGCCACCGTAGGAAACGGGGGCTGGGGACGGAAACGAAAGCTGCGGAGGAAAAAACGCAAAGGAGTATTACCCATGAGTCTTGAAATTTCTATGAAAGCCCTGCTTGAGAGTGGTGTGCATTTTGGCCACCGCACCAACCGCTGGGACCCTCGCATGAAACCGTATATTTTCACCGAACGAAACGGTATTCATATCATTGACCTGCAGCAAACCGTTCAGAGCCTGCAGCGCGCCTATGATCTTATCCGCGATAATGTGGCCGCGGGAGGCACCGTGCTTTTTGTTGGCACCAAACGCCAGGCACAGGAAACCATCCAGATGGAAGCTGAACGCTGCGGCATGCCGTATGTGATCGAACGCTGGCTGCCTGGTACGCTTACCAACTGGACAACCATTTTCGCGCGCATCATGGAACTGGAACGTATGGAAAAAATGCATGAAACTGGTGAGATCGACCGCCTGGTTAAGAAAGAACAGCTGATGATCGACCGCGAGATCGCGCGTTTGTTAGTCCATTTGAGCGGCATCAGGCATATGAACGGACTTCCTACTATGATCTTTGTTGTTGATGTCTTGCGAGAAGACACCGCTGTTCACGAAGCCAACCTGAGGGATGTTCCGGTTATTGCCATGGTTGACACCAACTGCAATCCTGAAAATGTGGATTACGTTATTCCCTCCAATGATGACGCCATCCGCGCCATAAAACTGGTGATCAGCAAAATCGCTGATGCAGTGCTCGAAGGCAAGGCCATGTATAAGGAAGATGATAATGTAACAGCAGAGCGGGATATCATTGGCGAAGATGAGGGCCGCACCAGAAGCCGCGGACGAATCCAGCTTGAAGAAGAAATAGGCGATGAAGAACTTCTCGGTGCCGCGACTCTTCAGAAGCTCGCTGACAGCAAGCGCGAATCAGAAGGTGAAGAAGCCGTGGAAGGCGAACAATCAGCTGAGGTTGCAGAAGAAAGTCCTTTCGCTGCTTTGAAAGCTGTTAGAAACACTATTGATGAGGCCGAAGAGCCTGTTGATATTGAAGAAGAGCTTAAGCGCAGAAGACGAAGAAGCGTAGAGTATTATATTAATAATCAAGGATAAATGATGGCAGTAACTACTGAAGATATCAAGAAATTACGTGAAGCGACCAGCGCCGGTATTCTGGATTGTCGATCTGCTTTGGAAGCCTCCGGCGGCGATTTTGACAAGGCTGTAGATTTTCTGCGTGAAAAAGGCCTGGCGGCTGCAAGCAAACGCGCTGACCGCGAAGCCTCTGAAGGCATTGTAGAACTTTATTCCCACGGTGGCGGACGCGTAGGGGTGATGGTTGAGATCAACTGTGAAACCGACTTTGTCGGCCGATCGGAAGAATTCCGCACTTTTGCGCATGAGGTTGCCCTGCAAATCGCTGCCTCCTCTCCGCTTTACATTAAGGAATCTGATATTCCGGCAGAAGTGCTGGAGCATGAGCAAAAGATTGCAGAAGCACGAGCACGGGAAGAAGGCAAACCTGAGACAATTCTGCCAAAGATCGTTGAAGGCAGCCTTAAGAAATTTAAGGACGAGTCGGTGCTTCTGCGCCAGCCTTACATCCGCGATGAATCTGTGACCATAGAACAGATGTTGAACCAGCGCATTGGAGCTATGGGTGAGAATATCGTCATCCGGCGCTTTGCACGATACGCGCTGGGTGAGGAAAGCGTTTCCGAAGACAAAGCGGAATAAAAAAGGAACAAAGCCAACCATATGGTTGGCTTTTTTTTAGCAATAGGAAGGAGCGGAATGGCACAACCAAAATATGACCTGATCATGCTGAAACTCAGCGGTGAAGCGCTGGCGGGACCGGAGGGTTTTGGCATCAATGCAGACCGTGCGACGGATATCGCAAAACGGGTAAAAGAAGTGAGAGAAATGGGTGTGCAGGTGGCAATAGTCATCGGCGCAGGCAACCTGTGGCGCGGGCGTGTGGGTGTTGAGAAGGGCATGGATCAGGCCACTGCGGATTACATGGGCATGCTGGGCACAGTGATGAACGCGCTGGCACTTATGGATGCGCTTGAAAAACTGGATGTTCAGACCCGCGTCCAGTCTGCAATTGAAATGCGCACGGTAGCGGAACCTTATATCCGCCGGCGCGCGATACGGCATCTTGAAAAAGGCCGTGTGGTCATTTTTGGCGGCGGCACCGGCAACCCCTTCTTTTCGACCGACACTGCCGCGGCACTGCGCGGCACTGAGATCGGCGCGGATGTGCTGATTAAAGCGACCAATGTGGACGGCGTTTACGATGCTGATCCCAAAGCCAACCACGGCGCTAAAAAATTTGACACACTGACCTACATTGACGCGCTAAAAATGCGCCTGGCGGTGATGGACAGCACTGCCGTCTCGCTTTGTATGGAAAACAAACTGCCGATTCTGGTGTTAAACCTCTGGGATCCGCTCGCGCTGCGCCGGGCGATCATGGGTAAAAAAGTCGGAACGCTGGTAGCAGAATAATTTTCAATACTAATTTATTTTCTGCATTCTTGACTTAACGCATATTTAATAGATAATTACACCAATTCTTTATTTTGGCGTTGAAAGAGGAAAGTACGCCGGAAGAGCCTGACAGGAACGCAGGGGCATTGATTGAAACCCCCGCGCTGATGAAACCGGAAGAAGTTCCCTCTTGAGCCGTGCGGGTGAATGGCAAAGCCTAATAGTCCGCAACGCAGGCGCAGCGATAACGGCGCACCCAATTGCCAATTCTATTTGGCAGTTGGGCTGAGCGGGCTGAACATCAGCCAAGTTGGGTGGTACCGCGGTTAACCCCGTCCCATGCGGACGGGTGTTTTATTTTAATGAGCAATTATTTTGAAGGAGCAGGAATGAGCGAAAAAAGCGTATTAGTTCAGGAACTGGAAACGCTGCTAACCAACGCTGAAGCAGAGCTGGATTCTTTGAAAAGCGCAGAGGACCTGGCCAAATGGAAAACAGAATATTTGGGCAAATCTTCACCAGTGATGCAGATTTTCAAACGCCTACCGGAAGCCGGCAAGGAAGAACGTGCGGAGATTGGGCATTTTGCCAACCAGGTCAAATCTACCCTGGAACAGCAATATGAAAAAAAGGCTGAGGCGATAAGCCAGTCGGCAATAGCCGAAACGCTGAAGAATGAACAATTGGATGTGACACTGCCCGGACGCGCGCCGGTGAACGGAAAGCTGCATATCACGACCCAAACCCTGCGCGAGATTTACCGGATTTTCGCTGAAATGGGCTTTCAGGTTTACCGCTCGCCGGAGGTTGAAAGCGACGAGAACAACTTTGAACTGCTCAATATTCCAAAACACCATCCGGCGCGCGACTTATGGGATACCTTCTTTACAAAAAAAGAAGGCGTCATCCTGCGAACGCATACCTCCCCGGGACAAGTGCGCGCCATGCGCGAATTCGCTCCTGATCCAATCCGCGTGGTGCTTCCGGGTATGTGCTACCGCTACGAACAGACTGACGCCAGCCATGAGTTCCAGTTCAACCAGGTCGAACTCCTGGTTGTGGGAAAGCACATCACCTTTGCAAACCTTAAAGGCACACTGCAGGAATTCGCGCAGCGTATGTACGGCAAAGGTGTGCGCACGCGCATCCGCCCTTCCTACTTCCCGTTCACGGAACCTGGCGGCGAGATGGATGTGGAATGCTTTGTCTGCGCCGGAAAAGGCTGCGCGGTTTGCAAGCAGCGCGGCTGGCTGGAGATTCTGGGCTGCGGTATGGTGCACCCGGTGGTTTTGAGAAACGGCGGATATGACCCCGAGGTCTATTCCGGGTTTGCCGCCGGCCTTGGCCCTGAGCGCATTTCCATGCTGCGCTATCGTATTGATGATATCCGCACCTTCTGGGCGAACGATATTCGCTTTCTGGAACAGTTTTAGAGAAAGGCAAGTCAAAAATGGAACTTGTATATTCATGGCTTAAGGAATATGTTGATATTGATGTCCCCCTCACAGTGCTGGGCAGTGCCCTGACTATGCTGGGTATGGAAGTGGAAGATGTGCGTTTGGTGGGCCTTCCGAAGCCGGAGGAAAAGAACACTGGTATCACTTTTCACGGGTTGGAATGGGACCGCGAAAAGTTCATTGTCGCGCGCGTGGATGAGGTTATGCCGCACCCCAATGCTGACCGGCTGGTGCTGTGCCGGCTGTTCGATGGCAGTCAGGAAATCATTGTGCTGACCGGTGCGCCCAACCTTTATGAATTTAAAGGAACCGGTCCGCTGGCAAAACCACTGAAGGTCGCCTATGCCAGAGAAGGCGCGAGGCTGTATGACGGACACAAACCCGGTCAGGAGCTGACCACGCTCAAGCGCATGACCATCCGCGGTGTGGATTCATTCTCCATGATCTGCTCTGAAAAAGAACTGGGCATCTCTGAAGAACACGAAGGCGTGATGCTGCTTGACAGCGATGCGCCCGAAGGCATGCCTCTCGCGGAATATATGGGCGATGCGGTCTTTTCATTAGCTTTCATGCCCAATATGATCCACTGTTCCAGCGTTATTGGCATTGCCCGTGAAGTGGCGGCATATTTCAACTTGCCGCTGCGCATACCGGAATACAAGCCTGCCCGCAAACGGGCAACCGATCAAAGGCAAGGCTGGCATCCAGATTACCAACCCTGACCTGAACCCGCGCTTTGTCATTGGGCTGCTGACCGGCGCCAAAGCCCAGCCCAGCCCTTACCGCGTTCAATACCGGCTGCGGCTGGCAGGCATGCGCCCGATCAATTCTACTGTGGACGCTACCAACTATGTCATGCTGGAAAGCGGCCAGCCGCTGCATGCCTTTGATTATGATGTGCTGAAAAAACGCGCAGGCGGCAAGACGCCCACCATCATCACCCGCACCGCGTTCAAGGGTGAAACCCTCACCACGCTGGATGGCGCTGCGCATAAACTGGATGATCTTCACCGAGCTGGTGTGTGATACCGCCGGAGCGCTTTCAATTGCAGGCGTGATGGGCGGGCAGGAAAGCGAGATTTCGGATGATACGCAAAATATCCTGCTGGAAGGCGCGGCCTGGAATTTTATCAATATCCGCCGCACGGTCGCTTCGCAGCGCATGCACTCGGAAGCTGCGTTCCGCTTCGCGCGCAATGTGCACCCGGCTCTGGCAGAACTGGGCGTACGCCTGTGCCTGAAGCGCATGGCTGAATGGAGCGGAGGACAGATCGCTGCGGGATTAATTGACGAATATCCCAACCGCTATCACGATCCGCTGGTCACAATCAGAGAAGAGGATATAGAGCGACTGCTTGGGGTCCAGATTCCCGCCGGTGTTGCCGCGTCCCTGCTGACCAGACTTGGATTTGAATGCGGGGTAACCGGCAGCACTGTTGAAGCGCAGTCACCCTCCTACCGTACTGATATCGCCGACGGGGAGACAGGCATGGCGGATGTAATCGAGGATATCGCTCGGCTTTATGGGTATGACAAGATCCCTGCGGTGCGTCTGAGCGATGAGCTGCCCCCGCAGCGCGGCAATCCTGCCGAAGAGCGCGACCGCATTTTTCAGGATACCCTGGCAGGGTTAGGCTTGCAGGAAATGGTCAGCTACCGTCTGACCAGCCCGGAAGCTGAGGCGCGTATTTTCCCTGACGATTCACCATCAGAAACGCAGGCGTATATTGAGATGGAAAACCCAATAGCAGAAGATCGGCGTGTGATGCGGCGCAGCCTGCTTGCCTGTGCGCTCGAAGCCCTTGAGCGCAATATCCGCCATCGCGATCGTCTGGCGCTGTTTGAAATAGGTCCGGTATTCATCCCGGTGGATAGTCAATTGCTGCCCAATGAACCTGCACGTCTTGCCATAGCCATGAGCGGCCTGCGCTATCCGGATGCCTGGGATCAGGCAGACGGCAGCCTGCTGGACTTTTATGATCTGAAGGGCATAGTAGAGGCGCTGCTTAAGACGCTGCATATCAAAGAATTCACCTTCGTGGCTGCACAGCATCCCAGCTACCACCCCGGCAAGTGCGCGCTGCTGAAAGCTGGCGGGGAAGAGATTGGCTGGTTTGGTGAATTGCACCCCAAGGTGAAAGGAAATTACCATTTCCTTCAGCCTGCTGTGCTGGCGGCGGAACTTGACATTGACAGACTTTACAGCATGAGCACCGGACGCTTCGAATCCGCGCCGGTGCCCGCCTATCCGCCTGTCATCGAAGATTTAGCAGTTATTGTCAATGAAAATACCTTCAATGGAGAGATCGTGAATGAGATTAAAGAGGCAGGCGGTTTCCTGCTCAAGCAGGTGGACCTTTTCGATATTTACCGCGGTGAGCAGGTGGGCGCGGGCAACAAAAGCCTGGCATACCGCCTTACCTGGCAGGCGCCCAACCGCACTTTGAATGATCAGGAAGTTGGCAGGCTGCGCGAGAAGGTCATTCAGAAACTGGAAAAAACGCTCAAAGCCAGGGTGCGCAAAGCGGAATAAAGAAACCCGATCCAATCCTATGCCCCCTCCTCGAAACGAGGAGGGGCTTTTTAATTACTTCTCTGATGTGATCTTCACAGAAGATGACCAAGTATCAATCTTATCCTGAAGACAATTGCTTAAAGAGCTCCATAAGCGAAATCGCCATTTTTCTTAATTAGATAATCCTCAACAAGATCTGGATTTAAGCGAAACTTATTGTAAAAAGTATCGTAATTAATAATGTAATGGGACTTGACAATAGTGTGTAATATACAGTATAATAGAGGTATGATGAATGAAAAAACATTAGAAACGACAGAGAAGATCAAACAGGAAATGCGGCGCGGGATCACCGTGGCGATTGTCATGAGCTGCCTGAAGCAGGCGCAGTACGGCTATGCCCTGCTGAAGAGCCTGAATGACAGCGGAATTGTCATCGGCCAGGATACCCTCTATCCCCTGTTGCGGAGGCTGGAAGAGCAGGAACTGCTGGAGAGCGAGTGGCGCGTGGAAGATCCCCGCCCGCGCCGCTATTACCGGTTGAGCCAGACTGGCCGGGAAGTATATGAAGCTCTAAAAACAGAATTGAAGGAAATTGAACAAGTTGTAAGGAGATTGACCAATGAAACTGAATAAATCCGCACGTGAATTACTGGACCGCTACTTGCTGGGCGTCAGCAGGGCTCTGGCGGGCAAAAAGCGTGAAGATATTGCCGCAGAAATTGAATCCTCGCTGCTCGACCGGCTGGATGAGCGTTACCCTGACGCGCAGGAAATAACTGAAACGCAAGTCAAAGAAGTGCTGCAGGAGATGGGATCGCCGCGAAAGCTGGCTGCCTCGTACAGCCCGCAGCGCAGCCTGATTGGCCCGCGCCTTTTCCCTGCTTACCTGATGGTCCTGCGCATTGTTGTGCTTGCCGTGGTTGGCGCTCTGACCCTGAGCATCATAATCGGAATCCTGGCCGGTAATGCAGTCGGCAGCACAGCCCCAATTCTTGAGTTCCTGGGCACACTTTGGAACGGCGCATTAATGGCAGCGGCCTTTGTAACCCTGACTTTTGCCATCATTGAGCGCGTGAATGAAGAAAAGGATATTGAAGAGCTGGTAGATATGGAAAAATTTTCCGAGGCTGACCTGCCGGACCTAAATGATACAGCCAGCCAGCCTTCAGTGACTGGAACTGTCTTCGAGATTGTGATGGGCGTCATCGGCCTGGCATTCTTCACATATATCCTGAACAATGATGGGCAGCTGCCGATAATTTTCAATTCGGCGAGCGGGGTGACCCAGGTTCAAGTGTTTACCGATAGCTTTCTGCAGTATGTGCCGGTGATGATGGCAATCACAGGGCTTGAAATAACGAGAAACGTTTTACTCCTGGCTCAAGGCCGCCACAGCAGCCTGACCAACTGGTGGAAGACTATCATGGAAGGCGCGCACATGGTTCTGACGGTTTTACTTCTGGGTTCATTTCCTCTGATCACGCTGGATGATTTCCAGTCGCTGCCTTTCACCGCGGGCTGGGATGTGGAACGTATTGAATCAAGTGTTAATTTAGGCTTGAAGATTGATCTTAATCCTCAGCCTGATCGGGTCAGGCGTTGAAATAGTCCGCCGGCTGTTTCGGGAAACCAGAAATCCAACCCGGTAAGGCAGATTCATAAATAACAATAGAGCAGGTTGACACCTGCTCTATTTTTTTTCTTAATTTTTCTGGATTGTTAAAGGTTTTATTTTACCTATCAGATAATTCTTATCTTCTCAGCTGAACTTCTCTTCAGAATGAGAAAGGAGATTCAACTCACTTACCCTAAAACCATGCCTTTTTTAGACTCAGATGTGTTCATTCCACCTTTACAAGAAATTTGGTTTTGCCTGATTTTCACCCTTAATCGTTCTGTTCAATAATGCTGTTCACACCCTGGCAGTGTGAATTAGGATGCATCAGACAATCCGCTTGACCCGTAGTACACAACTTTATCAAAGTAAGATTTCGCGGTATCGCAATACAAGGGAATATGTTTATTGAATTCTGTCCAGTTCATGGCTCGTTTGTAATCATTCCAGGCGTAGGTAATTGCTTCACCCATGCAGCCTGATCCGACGTTGTAAATTCCCAGGCTGATGCGCCATAAATCCTCGTAAGAAAACACAGCTTCCGGTTCTTTAGTGGTGATGTTTTTCACCAGTTGGCGGGTTTGGGCGCAGCTTGCCTTGAGCATATTGGCAAGCATAACGAACTCTTCATCGGTACCGACGGTTAACAGGCATACGCCCCTTAAAAATTGCCTTTGTTCAGCACTGAGGTAAGAATACCCTTTTTGGCATTGATCCGATGTGTAATGCTGCTTGCAAACTTTTAAATAGTACTCAACATTCCAATTGAGTAGAAGGTCAATCCCCATTTCGCTCATCATTCCATACCCGTATTCCGGTTTATCAGCCCATAAAGGCCAAAATTGGGATTCCTGGGCAATCACACCCTTGATCAGTCTGGCTGGCACGTAGCTTTCATCAGAGGCATCGACAATGACCTGATCAAACCGGTTTTGCCATTCCATAACAAGGTCATGGGCTTTTTCCATGCCGCATTCATCAGCGTAACCATTTGGCAAAAGACCGCTGTTAACGCACCCGCTGGCATCCACATAGCCATACCAAATTAATTGGCCTGCCAGAAAGGCGTAATCCAGATCGGTTTCCAGGTCTTCGGCCGAATCAATATTTTCCAACCAGGGATCCTGCCAGATGCTGGATTCCGGGAACATATACCATGCGTTTGCGCACGTGTCCACAGGATTTTGCCATTCGTTCCCAATTAACCCAAAAGCGTGCGTCATGCCATCCTCAGAGACAACCGTATTCAGCATTTTAAAGGAATGAATATGTGAAATTTCACCTGAAACAGACTCAGCCCAGTATTCGACCACCAGACCTTCCTCATCAGTGATGGGCATATCCAGGATACAGTTTTGATTATCGCAGATTGTTTTTGTTGCGCCAATTTTCACAACCAGTGAATGAGGTTGAGCTCTGGGAATTTCTCCCTCGATCAAAAATTTCATCTGGGGATTGGCGCTGCAATTTTCCCAGGAATTGCAATTATATATTTCTGCCTGTGTTGATATCTTGGGCAGTTCCGGAGTTTTCCATATCTCGCTTGGTAATACCGTACCCAGGAAAAGTAAATACAGACCGCTGCAATTTGCGGTGCCAGTTTGGGTACTGGGAGTGCAGGCTGGCGTGGTCAGCCAGGTTGCCAGAATCTCATTCCCGCAATTTTTTTGAATAATTTCGTTGCTTGGTTCACCGGTTGAATCCAGATAGATATTGCAGACAATCGTGTTATTCTTCCACCACGCCAAGGCCCATCGATATAAGCTGTCAGGGACAGTATCAGCTGAATTCGGATTCAATGAACCCAAGCTTTGATATTCGGTTAAATTTATTGAATTTTAAATCGGGGTAAATCTTTTCCTGGTCAACAACAGCAGCCGTTTTATTGAAGGCAAGCACGATGAATGCCTGATTGCTTAAACAGAAAAAAAGCAGAATCAGAAATATTAACGCATTCGTAAGAAACTTTCCCTTTTTTGTTGCCAAAAGATTCCCGCCCGCTCCGCACTAATAATTATATGGGGTTTATTAATGAAATGCAACCATGTTCGCTTATCGAATAAATAAAAAGTTCACCCCATAATTTGAGATCTTAAAGCAAAACGCCTTGTGCAATTAAATTAAACGGATCCTAATTATGATATTAAAAAAAGTAGCCTTTAAAAAATATAAACTCCCTGATTGCATTAATCACCAACCAGAAATTCAAAATATGGCTATAGATTGTGCAGCAACCGAAAAATTGGTCACAATTGCCACTTGCATTTTTATTTGTTTTATTGTATCCTTTCTATCAATAGAGAAAAAGCATACATTTTTTTCGGGGGGCTCCGAAAAAAGCAAACTCATAGGAATATGAGGACGCAAAGCCGAGATTCTCGCCTATAGAAGGTCGGGTTGCCAAAAAGCCTCACCAGGTAAGTTTTAATTACCTCGGCGGCTTTTTTTCATTAAGTAATCTAGGGTGTTAAAAAATATTTCTGGAGGAAAGTCATGAATACAAAAGGGTTACTGTTCCGTTCTCTCAAATTCGCAGGAAAACCATTACGCTTGATCATGGTAATGGCGATGGTCTTTTCGACCTTATCCTTGAACCTGATGCCGGTCAGCGCGGAAGGTGATGTTGAGCCGCCGGCGGCGCCGCTGGGGCTGACAGCCCTGGGCGCGGACCAGCAGGTTGAACTGGCCTGGGAAGCGAATGCAGAGGAGGACCTGGCTGGGTACAACCTGTACCGCAGCGAAGTGACTCCGGTTGAGGCAGGGGGCAGCCCGGTGAACGGTGCTGACCTGATCAGCGGCGAAGCCTATACGGACGCCGGCCTGGCCAACGGAACGACCTATTACTATGCCGTCACGGCGGTGGATGCCTCGGGGAATGAATCGGCCGCATCGGCAGAGGTGAGCGCCGCGCCGCAGGCTGAAGAACCCGCGCCGGTTGAAGAACCCCCGGCTGAACCGACCGAAGAACCCACCATTGGAGCCGACGGAAGCGCCTGTTGTGAGAAGAGTCCTTCAGTGACAGCGCTGGGCTCTGAAGTTGGCATTGAAGCCCTGGCCGCCTGGACAGCCTATAACGACCTGGTTACTGGAATCCCCAGCCTGCTAACCCCGCGAACACGACCACCTACACCATCAGCGGCACAACCAGCGGTTTATTAAACAAATTTTGCCACCGGTGCAAATACGCCTGTTACGGTAACGATGTCCTCCACTGGCAGCCCGGTCATACAACCTGATGCAACAACGGGCGGCTCAGAAACAGCGGTTGGCACAGATGCCTATACCACCTTCCACGGATTTGCGGGTGTGCCAGGCGTCATCTATTACGGCTCATCCAGCGGATGGTCTGTAACGGCAACCTTTACCGGTATGGATCCTGCCAAAACCTACACTTTTGCCACCACAGCCAACCGAAATGATGCGGCTTACACCGCCAGGATTTCCAAATATACCATTTCGGGTATTGATGCAGCTACCAATGCAAGCACTGCCGGGGTGACGAAAACCACAACTACCATCACTGAAGATACCTCATCATTCTTGACAGGCTACAACACAGTGAATGGTTATGTAGCCCGCTGGACGGGCATCCAGCCCGGAGCGGACGGCAGTTTCGCTGTTACAGCTACCTTTGCAACGACAGAATACAGAGCTTATGCTTTCAGCGTCTTTCTCTTATCTGAAGAAATCACCACCACTGATCCGACGATTTCCATTACGGGCACACTGGCTCCCTTCAGCAGCACGCCCGGGGTTGCCTCCGCCGAGCAGAGCTACTCTGTTTCGGGCGTCAACCTGACCACTGACCTGGTCATCACCGCCCCGGCGGATTTCCAGATTTCGACCACCATCGGGCAGCGGATTTGGCACAACGGTGAACTTAACCCCCACCAGCGGGACAGTGGCCAGCACACCCATCTATGTGCGCTTTAACCGCGCCACTGAAGGAACTTCCAGCGGCAATATTACGCACGCCAGCAGCGGCGCCACCACCCAGAATATGGCGGTCAGCGGCACAGCTGCTGCTGCGCCCCTTTGCACGGATGTTTCACTGGTTGCTGCAGAAGATACTTATATGAGCAGTTACAACCAGGGCTTTAACTATGGCAGCGTTAACCTCTTCAAGGCAACGGTTAATGACGGAGGTACCAACCACGGCTCCCTGCTTAAATGGGACCTCAGCAGCATCCCTGCCGGCATGGCGATTACAGATGCCAGCCTGACGCTATATGCAAGCCAGGCTTCTCCATTGACTTACAACCTGTATAACATGCGGCGCAGCTGGATTGAAGGCACAACCAACCCGGGCGCAACCAGCACCACCAGCGCCACCTGGCTTACTTATGATGGCACCAATGCCTGGGGAACATCCGGCGCGGCGAACACCACCACTGACCGGTATGACACCAACCTGTGGGGTGCAGGAAATACCACCTTCGCCACCACCGGGAGCAAGACAATTGACCTTAACAGCAACGGCATTGCCGTTGTTCAAAGCTGGCTGGATAGCCCCGGCACCAACTACGGCTTGACAATCCAGAACTACTCCACGACCAACGCCGGTGCCGGCCTGCAGGTCTCTTCATCTGAAAATGCAACCTCGGCAAACTGGCCCAAACTGAATGTCACCTATTGTGTCGCGACCACTGATCCGACCATCACCACCAGCGGCACGCTGAGCGCTTTCAGCAGCACCCCCGGGGTTCCTTCCTCCGTGAAGAGCTATACGGTTGGCGGCATTAACCTGACCACTGAACCTGGTCATCACCGCCCCCGCGGATTTCCAGGTCTCGACCTCTTCGGGCAGCGGTTTTGGCTCTACCGTAACACTTGACCCCGACCAGCGGCACGGTTCCAAGCACGACCATCTATGCGCGATTTAACCGCGCCACTGAGGGCACTTCCAGCGGAAATATTACGCATGTCAGCAGCGGCGCCACCACTAAAAATGTGGCGGTCACCGGCACAGCCGCCAATGTTGTCAGCGAAGGCTGGGTGGCATATAACGACCTGGCTCCCAATACCGGCGATCTCAACACGGCCAATGTCACGGAACACACCTATGCTGCAACCGGCGGCGTGTTGAAAAACTTCAATACCGGCGCAGCTCTGCCTGTTACAGTGACCGGAGCATGCCTGGACGGATCCGGATCAACCATCGCCTGTGATGATGCCCATGCAACCAACGGCGGACAAATCAACAGCGGCACTGATGCGGCGGATGCATTTGGTTATACCGGCGCGGTGATCGTTGACATGATGAATACGGTTGAGCTCGATCTGGCAACCTATGATTCCGTCATGACCCTGAACAACCTGGACCCGACCAAGACCTATACCATCACGCTGACAGCCAACCGCGCTAATGTGGATTATACGAACGCGCGCTATTCCAGGGTTACCATCCAGGGCGCAGATGCCTTTACCAACGCCAGCAGCTCAGGCGTCGTTGTTAATTCAGCGGATTCGGTTTCTTTCAGCTCGGGCTATAACACCGCCAATGGTTACGTTGCCAAATGGACCAACATCAACCCTGGTTCTGACGGCAGCTTCTCCATTAAAGACTGAGTGGGATGACAGCCAGGGCAGCGGCACCAACAATATCAAGGGTTATGGCATGACCGCTTTCAAACTGGAAGAAGGCGGTGAACCTATCACTGATCCGACCATAAGCACATCCGGCACGCTGACGGCTTTCAGCGGCGTACCTGGTGTTGCCTCTGCTGTGAAGAGCTACACGGTTGGCGGCATTAACCTGACCGCAAACCTGGTCATCACCGCTCCGGCGGATTTCCAGATCTCAACCTCTTCGGGCGGCGGATTTGGTTCTACCGTGACCCTAACCCCCACCAGCGGAACAGTTCCAAGCACGACCATTTACGCGCGCTTCCTGCGCTATACCGCGGGCACTTCCAGCGGGAATATTACCCATGTCAGCAGCGGCGCTACTACTAAAAATATGGCGGTCAGCGGCACAGCTGCTTTTGCAGCTCCCTGGACAGCCTATAACGACCTTGTTATTGGAGGCGATCAGCCTACCCCGCCCGCGAACACCACCACCTATACCATCAGCGGCACAACCAGCGGGCTGTTAAAGAATTTTGCGACCGGTGAAAATACGCCTGTTACAGCAACGATTTCATCATCCGGCAGCCCGGTCCTGCAGCCTTCCGCAGCAACCGGCGGCGCGGAAACAGCCGTTGGAACGGATGCCTATACCACCTTCCATGGTTTCGCGGATGTGCCAGGCGTCATTTACTACGGCCCTGCCGCGGGTTGGAATGTGGTCATTACCCTGACCGGCCTGGATCCTGCCAAAACCTACACCTTTGCCACCACAGCCAACCGGGCTGGCGGAACTGCAGGAACACCTGCTTACCCAACCCGAGTCAGCCGATATACACTATCCGGTGATGACGGGGCAACCAATGCCAGCACCCCTGGCGTAACCGTTATCAATGACCATTCTGTGTCATTTGTCACCGGAGAAAATACAACTAATGGTTATGTCGCGCGCTGGACGGGTATCCAACCCGGATCAGATGGCAGTGTTGTTATTACTGCTACACATGACACATCGGTATATCAAGCTTATGGGCCCAGTGTCTTCCTGTTATCTGAAGAAGGCGCGACCGGCTTCGCATTGGCGGCAGGCAATGACGGCCACGGCAAAGTGGACCTGCTCCCGCCTGGCGGAATGTACGCCGAAGATGCGATTGTTACACTTACGCCCGTCCCCAACGCAGGCTATACCTTCAACAACTGGAGCGGTGCAGATTTTACCGACCTGATCAACAACGGAAATGGCACTTATTCAATCACCATGAATGAGGACAAGGAAGTCACCGCCAATTTCGTTGCGGGCAATACAGGGCCTGCTGCGCCTGTTCTGGTGCAGCCGGCAGATAACGCGACCGGCGTAATAGCGCCGCCGACCCTGCAGGTTACCGTAACCGATCCGGATATGAACGAGATGGATGTGGATTTCTACGGGCGCGCGGTTGATGGCGGGGGCAGCGGTGAGGACTTCACCATGATCCTGCTGCCGGATACGCAGAATTACTCGACCTCTTACCCAACGATATTCAATTCCCAGACGGACTGGATTGTCGCCGAGGAGAGCGCCAGGAACATCGTGTTTGTGACCAACCTGGGGGATGTGGTCAACACTGCCTCCAGCACAGCGGAATACATCGTTGCTGATACCGCTATGGATAAGCTGGATGCCCCGGGCATCCCCTACAGCATGGCGCCCGGCAACCATGACTTCCCCACCACCAACTTTAATACCTACTTCGGCGTATCGCGCTTCTCAGGCACACCCTGGTATGGCGGGAATTACAACGGCAGCAATGACAACAATTACTCGCTCTTCAGCGCCTCAGGCAATGACTTCATCCTGATCAACCTGCAGTATGCTCCCACCACAGCCATGCTGGACTGGGCGGACGCACTGCTGAAAGCCAACCCCACACGGCGCGGGATCGTTGAGCAGCATAACATCCTCAACCCCGACAACTCCTGGAGCAGCCAGGATAGCTTCAATGCCCTGAAGGACAACCCCAACCTGTTCCTGATGGTTTGCGGGCACAACCACACTCCCACTGACGGCTCAGCTTACCGGGCTGAACTGGGCACGGATGCGCATACCATCCATATCCTGATGTCCGATTTCAGGAAATGGCGAATGGCGGCAACGGCTTCCTGCGCATCCTGCGCTTCTCGCCGGCGGACGACAAGATCTACGCCAGCACCTATTCGCCCTACGCTGGCACTTCCATCACCAGTGCCTCCAATTACGACCAGTTTGAAATGGTTTATGACTTAGCCTCAGTACCATCCGGGTCATTCGCCCTGATCGGCACTGATAACGATGTTTCCAGCGGCGCGAACGCATCCATGTCCTGGGCAGGTTTATCAACCCTGAAAGAATACGAGTGGTACGCCACCGTATCGGATGGGACTGAAACCGTTACCGGCAGCACCTGGAGCTTCACCACCTCAGCGACCATCAATCACGCTCCAGTGATCACCGAGGGCACGAGCGCGAATGTGACCATGTCAGTCAACGGCTCACCCACGCCATTTGCACTTACACTGCATGCCACCGATTCTGACGCAGATACCATCACCTGGAGCATCTCAAGCGCGGCCTCACACGGCACAGCCACAGCTTCAGGTACGGGCGCATCCAAGGTGATCGGGTACACCCCGACCACAGGTTATGAGGGCTCAGACAGTTTTGTAGTACGAGTCTCGGATGGCACTGCCACCGATACCATTACGGTAAACGTCACCATCGGCGGTGTGAATTACGCCCCGGATATCACTGAAACTTGGGGATATCCTGTGAGCATGTCTGTCAACGGCACACCCACGCCATTTGCGCTGACCCTGCACGCCACCGACGCCAATGCGGATACCCTCACCTGGAGCATTATTACGCCCGCTTTACACGGCACCGCCACAGCTTCGGGAACGGGCACATCTAAAGCCATCGGTTACACGCCCAACACCGATTACGCAGGCACTGACAGCTTTGTGGTGCAAGTTTCGGATGGGCTGCTGACCGATTCTATTCTCATCAATGTAACCATCGGAGGTCAAGCCCCGGATATCACGGAAGACTGGAATTACCCGGTGACCATGTCGGAAGACGGTGCACCCACGGCCTTTGACCTGACATTACACGCCACGGATGCCGATTCAACCACACTCACCTGGAGCATTTCAAGCGCGGCCTTGCACGGCACGGCCACTGCT
Organism: uncultured Chloroflexia bacterium; assembly: GCA_963723145.1. GTDB lineage: Bacteria > Chloroflexota > Anaerolineae > Anaerolineales > Anaerolineaceae > Pelolinea. The sequence continues at coordinate 293,365 of CAVRPM010000008.1, read as the reverse complement.
TCAGGCACGGGCTTATCCAAAGTGATCGGATACACTCCGGCTGCCAATTACAGCGGCGCAGATACCTTTATTGTGCAGGTTTCTGATGGCTTACTTTCTGACACAATCAAGATCAATGTGACCATCGAAGCAGTGAATGACCTGCCGGTCATCACGGAAAGCGACCCGCAGGCCGTGAGCATGTCTGTCAACGGCACACCCACGCCCTTTGCGCTGACGCTGCACGCTACAGATGCTGATTCAGCCACGCTCACCTGGAGCATCCTGACCGCCGCCGCACACGGCACGGCCACAGCCTCCGGGACGGGCACAACCAAAGTGATCGGGTATACGCCCAGCACTGATTACGCGGGCGCAGACAGCTTTGTGGTGCAGGTTTCTGACGGCACCGCAACCGATACGATCACGGTCAATGTCACCATCACGGGAGTTAATGTCGCGCCGGTGATTACCGAGAGCGACCCGCAAGCGGTGGGTATGTCGGAAGACGGCGCACCCACGCCATTTGCACTGACGCTGCACGCTACTGACGCTAACCCGGGCAGCACCCTCACCTGGAGCATCCTGACCGCAGCCTCACACGGCACGGCCGCAGCTTCAGGCACGGGCGCATCCAAAGCGATCGGATACACACCAGCCGCCAATTACGCCGGTGCTGACACCTTCGTGGTGCAGGTCTCGGATGGCTCGCTGACCGATACGATCACCGTGAATGTCACCATTGCGGCCCAAAATGACGCGCCCGCGATCACTGAAAGTGACCCGCAGGCCGTGGGCATGTCGGAAGACAGCGCTCCCACGCCATTTGCGCTGACATTAAATGCAACAGATATTGACTCCGGAACACTCACCTGGAGCATCCTGACCGCGGCCTCACACGGCACGGCCACAGCTTCAGGGACGGGCGCATCCAAAGCCATCGGGTACACGCCAGCAGCCAATTACAACGGCGCTGACAGCTTTGTGGTGCAGGTTTCGGATGGATCGCTGACCGATACGATCACCGTGAATGTCACCATTGCGGCCGGTAAATGACGCACCCGCGATCACTGAAAGCGACCCGCAGACTGTAGGTATGTCGCGAAATGGCACGCCCACCGCATTCGCACTGACGTTGAACGCCACGGATGTGGATGTCGCAGCAACCCTCACCTGGAGCATCCTGACCGCGGCTTCACACGGCACAGCCACAGCTTCAGGCACGGGCGCATCCAAAGCCATCGGCTATACACCCACCACAGATTATGTAGGCAGCGACACCTTTGTGGTGCGAGTCTCGGATGGCACTTTAACCGATACCATCACGGTCAATGTCAACATACTCACCAATAATACCGCGCCGGTCTGCTCAGCTACAACGCTTGGAACAGATGAAGACACAGCAGGGCAGGCGGATCCGGTCTGCGTGGATGGGGAACTCAACCCGCTGACCTACACCTTCCCCGTGCTGCCAGGCAACGGCAGTGTGGCGGTTGTGGCAGGTAAGCTGGTCTACACCCCGGATGCAGACTACTTCGGCAGCGACAGCTTTGATTACAGAGCATATGACGGCGAATTTTACAGCAGCCAGGCCACTGTAACCGTCACCGTGAACGCGGTGAACGACGCGCCGGTCTGCAGCGCGGTAACGCTCACCACCAACAAGAACACGCAGGGGCAAGCCGACCCGGACTGCACGGATGTTGAGAACGACCCATTAACCTACTTCGTAGGCACAGCCAGCCACGGCTCAGCCTCGGTGGTCGGCGGCAAGCTGACCTATCTGCCGGGCGCCGATTATGTTGGCCCAGACTCCTTTATCTACCATGCCTACGATGGAGCGGATGACAGCAATGACAGCACAGTGACAGTGACCGTGAACGATGTGGCAGCCACCCGGCTGCCGGCCAACGGTTCGACGCCATTGATGCTGCGGCCGCTGTTTGACTGGCCGGATGTGCCAGGCGCGGCCAGCTACACGCTGCAGTATTCGCGCTACAGCAACATGCGCTACCCGGTCAACAAGGTCGTGACAGCCTCGCAATACCAGCCGACCTCAGACCTGCCGCGCAACAGACTGCTGTACTGGCGCGTGAAAGTCACCGGCACGAGCACCTGGCTGCCGATCTGGACAGTGCAGATGCCCAACACGCCCGGCATGCCCAACCCGGAAAAGCCGGTGCTGAACGCGCTGGTGAAGACCCTGACGCCGAAGTTAGACTGGGCGGCATCAGGCCTGCCGACGGGGACAACCTTCAGCCACTACCAGGTGCAGGTAGCGACCGACAGCGCCTACACGAATGTGGTGGTGGATACAGCGATCACCAACCGGATGATCTCGGAATACACCATCCCGGGCGGCATCCTGCAGCCGAACACGGTCTACTACTGGCGGCTGCGGTCCTTCAACACGCTGGGGCAGTACACGCGCTGGACACGGCTGATGTACTTCCGCGAAGCATTGGCGGCGCCGGTGCTGTCAGCGCCTGCCAGCGGTGCAGTGGTGGGCACGCAGAAGCCGACCTTTGACTGGAGCGATGTAACGGGAGCGACGGGCTACACCATCCAGGTCTCGCGTTACAGCAACATGAGCTCAGCGACCGTGAATGCGAACACAACGGCATCCAGCTATGTGCCTGGCAGCAACCTGCCGAAGAACGTGACCTTGTACTGGCGGGTGAGATCCAGGGGCGGACTCGGGACGAGTGCATGGACTGCGGTGCGCACGTTCACGATTACCATTCCGTAAACATAACTGGATAGAAACAAGCAGCAGCAGGAGCAACCGCTCCTGCTGCTTGCACGGAATTATTTAATATTTTATAAGCATGAGTGATAATCATTACAGCGGCACATATATAATTAATGAAATAAAGCAGGGCGTAAAAGGGAAATAAGATTTAAAAACAAATTATGGCGATTAGGCAGACATAAAGAAAATATGAAGCGGGGCACCGAAAAAAGCAATCCCACAGCGATGTGGGGACGCAAAGCCGAGAATCTTGACAGAGAGATGGTCGGGTTGCCAAAAGGCCTCACCTGAAAGTAATTTTAGGCGGCTTTTTTTGTTAAGGCGGTGTGATTAAGGCAAAAACTGGAGGAAAGTCATGAATACAAAAGGGTTAATGTTCCGTTCTCTCAAATTCGCAGGAAAACCATTACGCTTAATCATGGTAATGGCGATGGTCTTTTCGACCTTATCCTTGAACCTGATGCCGGTCAGCGCGGAAGGTGATGTTGAGCCGCCGGCGGCGCCGCTGGGGCTGACAGCCCTGGGCGCGGACCAGCAGGTTGAACTGGCCTGGGAAGCGAATGCAGAGGAGGACCTGGCTGGGTACAACCTGTACCGCAGCGAAGTGACTCCGGTTGAGGCAGGGGGCAGCCCGGTGAACGGTGCTGACCTGATCAGCGGCGAAGCCTATACGGACGCCGGCCTGGCCAACGGAACGGCCTATTATTATGCCGTCACGGCGGTGGATGCCTCAGGGAATGAATCGGCCGCATCGGCAGAGGTGAGCGCCGCGCCGCAGGCTGAAGAGCCCGCGCCGGTTGAAGAACCCCCGGCAGAACCGACCGAAGAACCGGTTGTAGAACCCACCGAAGAACCTGTCGTGGAACCTACCGAAGAGCCTATAGTAACCCCGGGTGGGAAAAAGAGCCCATCGGTAACCGCTTTGGGCGAGGATGTCGGCGCTCTGGCGTTTGCCTGGACGGCCTATAATGATCTTGTTACCGGAGGCGATCAGCCTGCTAATCCTGCGAATACAACCGCTTATACCATCAGCGGTCTAACCAGCGGTTTATTAAAGGATTTTGCCACCGGCGCTAATACGCCAGTTACTGTCACAATTACAACCACAGGCAGCCCGGTTTTGCAACCTGATCTGACAACTGGTGGCTCAGAAACAGCCGTTGGTACGGATGCCTATACCACTTTCCACAATTTTGCGGGCGTGCCAGGAGTAGTTTATTACGGCCCTTCAGCAGGGTGGACCGTTGTTACAACCTTTACCGGCCTGGATCCTGCCAAAACCTACACTTTTGCCACTACAGCCAACCGAAATAATTCTGGTTACACCGCCAGGCTTTCCAAATATACCATTTCGGGTATTGATGCAGCCACCAACGCAAGCACCAGCGGGGTGACAAGAACCACAACCACCATCGCTGAAGACACTTCAACATTCAGCACCGGCTACAACACAGTGAATGGTTATGTGGCCCGCTGGACGGGCATTCAGCCCGGAGCGGACGGCAGTTTTGCTGTTATTGCAACGCATGACCCATCGAATTTTCAAGGATATGGCCACAGTGTCTTTCTCTTATCAGAAGAAGTCGGCACCGACCCGACCATCATCACCACGGGCACGCTGGCTCCCTTTAGCAGCACACCCGGGGTTCCGTCAGCAGAGCAGAGCTACTCTGTCTCGGGCTTCAACCTGACCACTGACCTGGTCATCACCGCCCCGGCGGATTTCCAGATTTCAACCACCAGCGGCAGCGGATTTGGCACAACGCTGAACTTAACCCCCACCAGCGGGACAGTGGCCAGCACACCCATCTATGTGCGCTTTAACCGCGCCACAGAGGGAACTTCCAGCGACGATATCACGCATGCCAGCACCGGCGCCGCCACCCAGAATATGGCAATCAGCGGTACGGCTGCTGCGCTGCCTCACGCACTTATCTTTGATGGAACAAATGATTATGTCACCTTTGGCACCGCTGCGCCGCTCGGCGCGACCAATTTCACATTGGAAGCCTGGATAAACTGGACTGGCGGAGGTGCTTCAACGACGACCTCTACTAGTCAAGGATTACTTTCAGTGATACCGATCATATCCAAGGGGCGCGGTGAAGCCGATGGCGATAACCGTGATATGAACTACTTCCTGGGTATTGATACGGCCACTGGCGCACTGGCAATTGATTTTGAAGCAAATCCAGGCGGTCAAAACTACCCGTTCATTGGCACTACCCCTGTCACAACCAACACCTGGCACCATGTTGCCGGCACCTATGACAGCGTAACAGCTGTTTATACGCTGTATATTGACGGCTTGGTTGCCGGAACAAGTGATAAAGGTTCAAATATTTTGCCGCGCGCTGACAGCGTTCAGCACGCTGGCATCGCGTCAGCAATGGATTCATCGGGCTCACCTGCCGGGTATTTCCAGGGCATGATTGACGAAGCGCGCGTCTGGAATATCGTACGCAGTCAATCTGAAATCCAGGCTTCCAAGAACCTGGAGATCGTCAGTGCAACCGGCCTGATCGGCCGCTGGGGCATGAATGAAGGCGCTGGAACGACCATCGCTGATTCAGCCGGCGGCAGCGCCGAGAACGGCACGCTCACCAATGGCCCTACCTGGGACGAAACAGGGTTCATTTTCGCTCCCATGATTGCCACCAACGGCACGCTGGCGGCTTTCAGCAGCACACCCGGGGTTGCCTCTGGGGAACAAACCTATAAGGTTTCAGGCAGCAACCTGACCGCAAACCTGGTCATCACCGCCCCGGCGGATTTCCAGATCTCGACCTCTTCGGGCAGCGGTTTTGGCTCTACCGTAACACTGACCCCGACCAGCGGGACGGTTGCGGCTACGACCATTTACGCACGCTTCCTGCGCGCAACCGCGGGCACTTCGAACGGGAATATTTCTCATGTCAGCAGCCCCGCAACCACGCGGAATGTAGCCGTCAGCGGCACAGCAGCCGCGCCGGGAGAGTTTGACCTGAAATTTGACGGTACAGACGATTATGTCACCTTTGGACCTGCAACTGCCACGCTGGGCGTGCAAACCTTTACCCTGGAAGCCTGGGTGAAGCGCAGCATTAGTGTTACCGGCGCAACCACTTCCACCGGGACAGGCGGAGTAACCGCTTATCCTGTTCTAACCAAAGGGCGTGGAGAAGGCGACGGCAGCAATGTGGATTGCAACTTTTTCATGGGAATTGACACAGCTGGTAAATTGGCAGCTGATTTTGAAGCAAATCCAGGCGGTCAAAACTATCCAGTCACTGGTATAGCAACAATCCCAACTGGTGAATGGCACCACATTGCCGCCACCTATGATGGGCAGACCTGGAAGCTGTATATTGATGGCGTGCTTGATAAAACCCTCACTCTTGGATCTGCATATATTCCACGCTATGACAGCATCCAGCACGCCGGCATTGCAACTGCGATGACCTCTACCGGTTTAGCCGCAGGATTTTTTGCCGGTGAAATCGACGAAGCGCGCGTCTGGAACTACGCCCGCAGCGAAGCCGAGATCGCAGCCTCCTGGAGGAATGAGATCACAACAGCCACCGGCCTGGTCGGCCGCTGGGGGATGGATGAAGGCAGCGGCGCCACCATCGCTGATTCCTCGGGCAGCGGCGTGTCCGGCACTTTAACAAACAGCCCGGTTTGGACCGCGGGCGGTTATATCGCGCCTGCTGTGGTTCCCACCATCACCACCACGGGCACCCTGGCAGCGTTCAGCAGCACCCCGGGTGTTCCATCAGCCGCCCAGACTTATACAGTGGCGGGCAGCAACCTGACGGCGGATATCAGCATCAGCGCGCCGACCGATTTTGAAATTTCAACGGATGGCACGAATTATTACGCGACCCGAACCCTGACCCAGACCGGCGGCACGGTGGGCGCAACGACCATCTACGTGCGCATGAACCGGGCTACGGCGGGCACGCCCAGCGGGAATATTGTGCATACCAGCACCGATGCAGCCACAAAGAATGTGGCTGTCAGCGGTACGGCCGCATACCCGGCAGCATCCTTCCAGGAAGGCGCCTCAAGCTATGCCGGCACGCTTGACACGACCCTTAAATTCGACGAACCTGCAGCTACAAGTTATGGAAGCGCTGTTTTGCTGGAATGGGATACTGTTGGAACTTCCGGTACTGAAACAACACTGATCCAGTTCAACAATATTTTTGGGGACACCGCGGGATTGATACCGCTTGGCTCCACAATTGTCTCTGCGACGCTGCAGTACCGCGTAGGTTCCGGTACAAGCGATATGGGCAACCCGGCCAGTGTTTATGAATCCCTGGTTAGCTGGGATGAAGCCACCACCTATAACACCTTCGGCGGCGACGCGGGTGTTCAGGCGGATGAATACAATTCAACGCTTATAGCTACAGCCAACGCAACAGCTGGCAATACGAATTACACGGTCGATGTGACTGCCAGTTTGCAGCGCTGGGCGGATGGCGCCGCCAACTACGGCTGGATCTTCAAAGAAACCGGATCTGACGGCGTCAGCATCCATTCCAGCGAAGCAGCGACAGCCGCATACCGGCCGCTTTTGACCGTGACATACATCCCGTCAACCGGCCCCACCATAAGGGCAACGGGCACGCTGGCGGCTTTCAGCGGCCCGGCGGGCGTACCCTCTGCTCCGCAGAGCTACACGGTTTCCGGCACGAATCTGACGCATGATATTGTGATTACCCCCCCGGCCGATTTTGAGCTTTCGCTCACCAGCGGCAGCGGGTTTGCATCAACCCCCATCACATTAACCCAATCCGGCGGTGCAGTTGCGTCTACCCCCATTTACGTGCGCTTTTACCGCACCACGGGCGGCACTTCCAGCGGGAATATCACCCACACCAGTACAAATGCAACCAGCAAAAATATGGCGGTCACAGGCACGGCTTACGCGCCAGGGCCGAATGACCTGAAATTTGACGGGGTCGACGATTATGTCACCTTTGGGCAGGCTACTGCCACGCTGGGCGTGCAGAACTTTACCCTCGAAGCCTGGGTCAAGCGCGAATCGGGCGGGGATTCAATGACCACGGGCACTGGTGGAATAGACGAAGGCATTTACCCGGTGCTGACCAAAGGCATGGGACAAGCGGAATCACCCCTGAACATTAACATGAACTATTTACTGGGGATCACGACAAATAATGTCATTGGCGCTGATTTTGAAGATACGATCAATGGCGCCAACCACCCGGTCAGGGGCACGGCCACAGTTCCAATTGATGGAAACTGGCACCATATCGCCGCCACCTATGACGGACAGACCTGGAAGCTTTACCTGGATGGCGCACTTGACCAGACCCTCACTCTGGCTTCACCATTTACACCGGAATTTACCAGCACTCAGCACGCAGCTCTGGCTTCCTCTCTTCAATCAACTGGTTTACCAACCGTGGATTCCGGACATTTTAAGGGTGAGATCGACGAAGCGCGCGTCTGGAACATCGTGCGCAGCGGCGCCGAGATCGCGGCCTCCTGGCGGAGTGAGATCACTTCCGCCGCCGGCCTGGTCGGCCGCTGGGGGATGAACGATGGCGGCGGAACCACCATCGCTGATTCCTCAGGCAGCGGCGTTACCGGCACCTTTGTCAACACCCCGCTCTGGATCCCGGGAGGTTACAGCGTTCCCCCTGACCAGCCGACCCTGGTCTCGCCTGCAGACGGCGCTGTCGGCCAGTCCACTACCACCACGCTCACCGTGAATGTGGTTGACCCATCCAGCGATGACCTGACGGTTTCATTCTACGGCAGGCCGGTAAGCGCTGCCGCAGAAGATTTCACCGTGATCGCCATTCCTGATCCGCAGTATTACGCGGCCAGCTACCCCTCTATTTACAACGCGCAGATGAACTGGGTTGTCGCGAACAAGACGGACGACAATATTGTTTATGTAACCTCGCTGGGGGATAATGTTGATAGTGCTGCCGTTCCAGCCCAATGGACCAATGCAACCACCGCTTGGGATATTTTAAGCGCGGGCGGGGTGCCCTACGGGCTGACCCTGGGCAACCATGACGGCGCGCCTTCACCGACGACTACTTTTAATTCTTACTTTGGCAGCCGAATATCCTCGCAGCCGACTTACGGCGGGCGGCCCGATGGTGCCAGCGATTACGATAATACCTACGCCTTGTTCACCGCCGGCGGCATGAAATTCATCGTCTTCTTCATTGAATATGATGCCGGCATGACATCCACATCTCATGCTGTTCTGCAGTGGGCTAATACCCTGCTGCAGACAACCTACAGCGACCGCAGGGCGATCGTTGTCACCCATAACCTGATCAATGGCACTGCCTGGTCAGCTCAGGGGCAGGCTATCTATGACGCCCTGAAAGGCAACCCCAACCTGGATCTGATGCTGGGCGGGCATGAGGATACCGCCGCGCGGCGTACCGATACTTATTTATCGAATACGGTTTACAGCCTGCGCTCCGATTATCAGTTTGTGGACAGCCAGCAGAGCGGCTACCTGCGCATCATGCGCTTCTCGCCTGCCAATAACAAGATCTATGTAAGCACCTATTCGCCGACTCAGGATAAATTCAATCCAGACACTGCCAATAATACCTTTGAGCTGGACTATACCATGTCCTCTGATTTTGAGCTGATCAGCTCGCCGGTGATTCATGTCCCCTCCGGCTCCGCTGCAAGCGTGGACTGGACAGGATTGTCCAATGATACCGAATACGAATGGTACGCGGTGGTCAGCAACAGCGGCAGTTCGGCAACCAGCCCCACCTGGAGCTTCACGACCAAATCGCTGGTTGTCAATGAAGCGCCGGTGATCACAGAAAGCGATCCGCAGGGCGTGACGATGTCGGAAGATGGGTCACCCACAGCATTTTCATTGACCCTGAACGCTACGGATGCCAACGCGGGCGATACCCTGACCTGGAGCATTTCAACGCCGGCCGGGCACGGCACAGCGGCAGCTTCGGGAGATGGCCTCTCAAAGGCTATCAGTTATACACCGGCAGCAAATTACTTTGGACCTGACAGCTTTGTGGTGCAGGTCTCGGATGGATTGCTGACCGACACCATCACGGTGAACGTTACCATTTCTGCTCAAAATGATGCGCCTGTCATCACTGAAGGCACCTCAACAGGCGTTACCATGTCGGAAGACGGCGCACCCACGGCCTTCAGCAAAACCCTGAATGCTACAGATGTGGATACAGATGGCGCCAGCCTGACCTGGAGCGTTACAACACCTGCCGGACACGGCACGGCTAATGCTACAGGCATAGGCCTCTCAAGGGCCATCAGTTATACGCCGGCAGCCAATTACAGCGGCCCTGACAGCTTTGTGGTGCAGGTCTCGGATGGGGTGCTGACGGATACCATCACGGTGAATGTCACCGTTGAAGCGGTCAACGACGCGCCGGTCATCACCGAAACGGATCCGCAAGCCGTGAGCATGTCAAAAAATGGAATACCCACAGCCTTCGCGCTGACACTGCACGCCACGGATATTGATTCCGGCACAATTACCTGGAGCATTTCAACCCCAGCCGGGCACGGCACAGCCACAGCTTCAGGCACGGGCGGGACCATGGCAATCGGGTATACGCCCACCACAGATTACGAAGGACCTGACAGCTTTGTGGTGCAGGTCTCGGATGGTGTGCTGACGGATACGATTACTGTCAATGTCACGGTTGGAGGCGATAACGCCGCGCCGGTAATCACGGAGGGCGCCTCAACAAGTGTGACCATGTCGGAAGACGGAACGCCCACGGCATTTGCATTGACGCTGCATGCCACGGATGTGGACGCAGATACCCTGACCTGGAGCATATCAACGCCAGCCACCAATGGCACAGCCGGCGCTTCAGGCACAGGCCTCTCAATGGCAATTACTTACACACCCAATGCCAACTACAGTGGCGCTGACAGCTTTGTGGTGCAGGTCTCGGACGGCAACGGCGGGACGGACACCATCACTGTAAACGTCACCATCAACGCGGTCAATGATGCGCCGGTTATCACGGAAGGCGCCTCAACAGCTGTTACGATGTCAGAAGACGGCGCACCCACAGCATTCAGCAAGACGCTGAATGTAACGGATGTGGATACAGCGAGTGGCAGCCTGACCTGGAGTATTACAACACCTGCCGGACACGGCACAGCGGCAGCTTCGGGCACCGGTCTCTCAAAGGCTATTACATACACTCCGGCTGCCAACTATAACGGACCTGACAGTTTTGTGGTGCAGGTTTCGGACGGCAGCGGCGGCACGGACACCATCACGGTGAACGTGACCATTGAAGCCGTCAACGATACACCGGTATGCTCGGCGACCACCCTGACCACAGCTGAAGACACAGCTGGCGATGCCGCCCCGGTCTGCACTGATGCAGACAGCGGCGATACGCTGACCTACAGCATCGTAGGGGCAGCTGCAAAGGGCACAGCCTCGATAGTATCCGGACAGCTGCATTACGTACCGAACGCGAACACCAATGGGGCCGACTCCTTTACATACAAAGCCAACGATACGCATGTGGACAGCAACACAGCTACAGTGACGGTCACAGTTTCAGCGGTCAACGATTTGCCGGTGATAACGGAAAGCGATCCACAAGCAGTAAGTATGTCGAGAAATGGAATACCGACAGCATTCGCGCTGACACTGCACGCCACAGATATTGACTCTGGCACAATTACATGGAGCATTTCAACACCGGCCGGGCACGGCACAGCCACAGCTTCAGGCACGGGCGGAACCAAGATAATTGGTTATACACCCACCACAGATTACGAAGGGCCTGATAGTTTTGTGGTGCAGGTGTCGGACGGAACTGCCACCGATACAATCACCGTAAATGTCACGATCGGAGGCGATAACGTTGCGCCGGTGATCACGGAAAGTGATCCGCAGGCTGTGGGCATGTCAGAAGACGGCTCGCCGACTGCGTTTGCGCTGACGCTGCATGCCACGGATGGGAATGCAGATACGCTGACCTGGAGTATTTCAACACCAGCCGGGCATGGTACGGCGGCAGCTTCGGGCACCGGGCTCTCAAAGGCTATTACATACACTCCAACCGCCAACTACAACGGCACTGACAGTTTTGCGGTGCAGGTCTCAGACGGCAACGGCGGAACAGATACCATTACAGTGAACGTGACCCTTGCAGCGGTGAACGATGCGCCGGTGATCACAGAAAGCGACCCGCAGGCAGTGGGCATGTCGGAAGACGGCACACCGACTGCATTTGCGCTGACGCTGAACGCTACGGATATTGACTCTGGAACCCTTACATGGAGCATCCTGACCGCGGCCGCGCACGGCACAGCCGGAGCTTCGGGCACAGGCGGGTCCAAGGCTATCACTTATACACCGGCGGCCAACTATAACTGGCACTGACACTTTTGTGGTGCAGGTCTCGGATGGCACGGCGGCACGGACACCATTACGGTAAACGTGACCATAAATGCTGTTACCGATACACCGGTAATCACGGAAGGCGCCTCAACCGCCGTTACTATGTCGGAAGACGGCTCGCCGACCGCGTTCGCGCTGACACTGAACGCCACGGATGTGGATACAGCAGGCGCGGGCCTGACCTGGAGCATACAAACCGCGGCAAGCAGCGGTACAGCCACAGCTTCAGGCACGGGTAATTCCAAGGCGATCGGGTACACCCCGAATGCGAACTACAACGGCACTGACACCTTCGTGGTGCAGGTCTCGGATGGGGTGATGACGGATACCATTATTGTGAACGTGACCATCGAGGCGGCAAATGATGCACCGGTGGTAACAGACATCCCCAACCAGACCATTGCCGAGGGAGGCACTTTTGCTACCATCGTTCTGGATAGCTACGTATCGGATGCAGATAATTCTGATGCGCAGATGACCTGGAGCTACAGCGGAAATATCGCACTCACAGTTAACATTGTTGACCGGGTAGCGACCATCACGGCACCAAGCGCAGACTGGAACGGATCTGAAACGGTCACCTTCAGAGCTACTGATCCGGGCACGCTCTATGACGAAGACGCTGCCAACTTTGCAGTGACATCGGTGAATATTGCACCTGTGGTCACTGAAGGCGCCAGCGCGAACGTGAATATGTCTGTCAACGGGCTGCCAATAGCGTTTGATCTAACGCTGCACGCGACAGACGCGGATATCTCTGATACTCTCACCTGGAGCATCCTGACCGCTGCCGCCAACGGCACGGCCACAGCTTCTGGCACGGGCGCATCCATGGCGATCGGGTACATACCAGACACTGATTATGCTGGCTCTGACAGCTTTGTGGTGCAAGTCTCGGACGGCATCGCCACCGATACCATCACAGTGAATGTCACCATTGAGGAAAACTACGCTCCGGATATCACTGAAGATTGGGGGTATGCTGTGACCATCTCTATTAATGGCACCCCCAACCCCTTTGCGCTGACGCTGCATGCCACCGACGCAAACGCGGATACGCTTACCTGGAGCATTCTGACTGCTGCCTCACACGGCACAGCCGCTGCTTCAGGTACGGGCGCTTCCAAAGCCATCGGGTACACACCCGCCGCTGACTATTTCGGTCTTGACAGCTTCATAGTGCAGGTCTCGGATGGGGCGCAGACGGATTCCATCCTCATTAATGTCACTGTCGGAGAAACCCCGGACATCACGGAAGATTGGGGATATCCCGTGACCATGTCAGAAGACGGCGCACCCACGCCATTTGATCTGACGCTGCACGCCACTGATTCAGATTCCGCCACGCTCACCTGGAGCATTTCAAGCGCGGCCTCGCACGGCACGGCCACAGCTTCGGGCACGGGCATTTCCAAAGTGATCGGGTACACGCCAGCCGCCAACTACAACGGCACAGACACCTTCATTGTGCAGGTTTCGGATGGGGCGCTGACCGACACGATCCGGGTGGATGTCACTATTGAGTCAGTCAATGACCTGCCGGTCATCGCAGAAAGCGATCCGCAGGCCGTAGGCATGTCTGAAAACGGCATACCAACACCATTTGTGTTGACGCTGCATGCCACAGATGCTGATTCACCAACCCTCACCTGGAGCATTCTGACCGCGGCCGCACACGGCACGGCCACAGCTTCAGGCACGGGCGCATCCAAAGTGATCGGGTACACACCGGACACCAGTTATAACGGACCTGACAGCTTCGTAGTGCAGGTCTCGGATGGCACTGACACGGATACGATCACCGTCAATGTCACCATCGGAGCAGTTAGTTTTGCTCCGGTCATTACTGAAAGCGATCCGCAGGCGGTGGGCATGTCGGAGGACGGCGCACCCACAGCCTTTGCACTGACGCTGCACGCGACTGACGAAGATATTGAAGACACGCTCACCTGGAGCATATTGGTCGCGGCTGCGCACGGCACGGCCACTGCTTCAGGCACGGGCGCATCCAAAGCGATCGGGTACACGCCAGCCGCCAACTACAACGGCACTGACACCTTCGTGGTGCGGGTCTCGGATGGCACCTACAGCGACACGCTTACTGTCAATGTAGCCATTGGCGCAGTGAATGACGCGCCGGTGATGAATGCTGTTGGCAGCAAGAGCGTGGTTGAGCTGGTCACCTTGAACTTTACTGCCACAGGAACGGATATCGATATACCGGCACAGACGCTGACCTTCAACCTGGTTGGAGCGCCAACAGGCGCGTCCATTACAAGCGGCGGAGCTTTCAGCTGGAAGCCGACGGACGCGCAGGGGCCGGGCTCTTACCCGTTTGATGTATGTGTGAGCGACGGCAGCCTGAATGGCTGCGAAACCATCACTGTGACAGTCATTGCGAACACCAACGCACCCACTGTGGTAAATGACAGCTATTCAACCAATGAGGACACAGCCAAAGTGGTGGCAGCTCCCGGAGTGCTTGTGAATGACTCGGATACTGAAGGCAACGCGCTGACAGCGATCAAAGTCAGCGACCCGTCGCACGGCAGCCTGACTTTGAATTCAGACGGATCCTTTACTTACACACCTTTTGCCAACTACTTCGGCGGCGACAGCTTCACCTACAAGGCCAATGACGGTATGTTGGACAGCAGCATCGCCACTGTTACGATTATTGTCAATGGCGAGAACGATGCGCCGGTCTGCAGCGCGGTAACGCTCACCACCACCAAGAACACGCAGGGGCAAGCCGACCCGGACTGCACGGATGCTGAGAACGATACCTTTAACCTACTTCGTGGGGGCGGCCAGCCACGGCGCAGCCTCGGTGGTCGGCGGCAAGCTGACCTATCTGCCGGGCGCCGATTATGTAGGCCCGGACAGCTTCACCTATAAGGCTAGTGATGGCAGCGTATTCAGCAATACAACCAGTGTGACGGTGGCGGTTAATGATCCGGTGGTCACCCGGCTGCCGGCCAACGGTTCGACGCCATTGATGCTGCGGCCGCTGTTTGACTGGCCGGATGTGCCAGGCGCGGCCAGCTACACGCTGCAGTATTCGCGCTACAGCAACATGCGCTACCCGGTCAACAAGGTCGTGACAGCCTCGCAATATCTGCCGACCTCAGACCTGCCGCGCAACAGACTGCTGTACTGGCGTGTGAAAGTCACCGGCACGAGCACCTGGCTGCCGATCTGGACAGTGCAGATGCCCAACACGCCCGGCATGCCCAACCCGGAAAAGCCGGTGCTGAACGCGCTGGTAAAGACCCTAACGCCGAAGTTAGACTGGGCGGCATCGGGCCTGCCGACGGGGACAACCTTCAGCCACTACCAGGTGCAGGTAGCGACCGACAGCGCCTACACGAATGTGGTGGTGGATACAACGATCAATGACCGGATGATCTCGGAATACACCATACCGGGCGGCATCCTGCAGCCGAACACGGTCTACTACTGGCGGCTGCGGTCCTTCAACACGCTGGGGCAGTACACGCGCTGGACGCGGCTGATGTACTTCCGCGAAGCATTGGCGGCGCCGGTGTTGTCAGCGCCTGCAAACGGTGCAGTGGTGGGCACGCAGAAGCCGACCTTTGACTGGACCAATGTAACGGGAGCGACGGGCTACACCATCCAGATCTCGCGCTACAGCAACATGAGCTCAGCGACCGTGAATGCGAACACAACGGCATCCAGCTATGTGCCTGGCAGCAACCTGCCGAAGAACGTGACCTTGTACTGGCGGGTGAGATCCAGGGGCGGACTCGGGACGAGTGCATGGACTGCGGTGCGCACGTTCACGATTACCATTCCATAACCATAACTGGATATAAACAGGCAGCAGCAGGAGCAACCGCTCCTGCTGCTTGCACGGAATTATTGTTTTTAAATTATAATAAACTTACAATTCGAGTGATGATCTGAAAGTATTTAATAAGGAATTGTAAGATATATAAAAACACGATTACACATTGTCAAGGGATAAGTCAATCAAGGGCTCTGAAAAAACATGCCCGCAGCGATATGGGAATCCAAGATCTAGGTTTTCGCTGAGAGAAAGTTGGGTTACAAGGTAGATTGTCTTGAAAAAATGTATCCTGATGATTTCTATTTTGCCTTTGGAGAGAAGAAATGACTGTAAATAAAGCAAGGTTTCATTTAACGCAACCGTTTAATACAATATTAAGGCTTTTTATGGCAGTTGCGATCGCAATTCCATCCTCACTGATTAATATTGGAAGCGCTTATGCAGCTGTAGCGCCGGTAATTGCCGAAGGCGACATGGCCAATTTGACCATGTCGGAAGACGGCGCCCCAACAGCCTTTGCGCTGACACTGCACGCGAGTGATGAAGATGTGGAGGATACACTTACCTGGAGTATTCTGACCGGCGCCGCGAATGGCACGGCAACAGCTGAAGGTACGGGCAACTCTATTGCCGTAGGCTATGCTCCGGCAGCTAATTACAACGGCACTGACAATTTTTTAGTGCAGGTTACGGATGGTACGGATGCTGATACGATCACTGTCAATGTTACTGTTGAAGCAGTAAATGACACACCTATAGTGGCGGACATTCCCAACCAGACCATCGCAGAGGGAGGCACGTTTGCCACCATCAACCTGGATGATTATGTTACGGATGTCGAGGACGGCGCTGCGCAGATGACCTGGACACACAGCGGCAATACGAGTCTCCTTGTAAGTATTACCGATCGGGTAGCGACCATCACAACGCCCAATGCCGACTGGAACGGGACGGAGACCATCACTTTCAGGGCTGCCGATACGGGTGCGCTTTTTGCGGAAAACGCCGCCACCTTTACGGTGACAGCGGTCAATGACGCGCCGCCTGTGATCACAGAAAGTGATCCGCAGGCGGTGGGCATGTCAGAAGACAGTGCGCCCACAGCCTTTGGGCTGACACTGCATGCCACAGATGCTGACCCGGAGGATACGCTCACCTGGAGCATTCTGACCGGTGCAGCGAACGGCAGTGCGACTGCTTCAGGAACGGGCGCTTTAAAGTTATCGGGTACACGCCGAATGCCAACTACTCTGGAGCTGACAGTTTTGTGGTGCAGGTCTCAGACGGCAACGGCGGCACAGACACCATTACAGTGAACGTGACCCTTGCGCCGGTGAATGATGCGCCGGTGGCAGTGGATGATACCGGCACAACGCCTGAAGACACGGCGCTGCTTATCACCGCATCCACGCTGAAGACCAATGACACAGATATAGATAACTACCAATGGCGAGCTCAGTGTGACAGCGGTCAGCAACCCACCAATGGAACGGTTGGGCTGTCCAGCGGGACAATCACCTTTACGCCGGCGGCGAACTTTGCCGGAACGGCGGGATTTGACTACACCGTAAGTGATGGGCTGCAACCGATACGGGGCATGTGACTGTCACGGTGACGGAGGTGAACGATGCGCCGGTGGCAGTGGATGATACCGGCACAACGCCTGAAGACACCCCGCTGCTTATCACCGCATCCACGCTGAAGACCAATGACACCGATATAGATAACACCAATGGCGAGCTCAGTGTGACAGCGGTCAGCAACCCGGTCAATGGAACGGTAGGGCTGGTCAGCGGGACGATCACCTTTACGCCGGCGGCGGACTTTGCCGGAACGGCGGGATTTGACTACACCGTGAGTGATGGATCTGCAGCAGATACGGGGCATGTGAGCATCACAGTGACGGCGGGTAACGATGCGCCGGTGGTGACAAATATCCCCAACCAGACGATTGCGGAAGGAGCCGCCTTTACCACCATCACTTTGGATAACTACGTATCAGACGCGGATAACACCGATGTGGAAATGGCCTGGACTTACAGCGGCAATGCACTTCCTGACCGTGACTATTGTCGGCCGGGTGGCGACCATAACGGCGCCGAACGCTGACTGGAACGGAGCCGAGACGATCACCTTCAGGGCAACTGATCCGGGTACTCAATATGCTGAAGACTGCAGCCACCTTCACGGTGACGCCGGTCAATGATGCGCCGGTGATCACAGAAGGCGATCCGCAGGCAGTGGGCATGTCGGAAGACGGCTCACCCACAGCCTTTGCGCTGACGCTGAACGCTACGGATATTGACTCTGGAACTCTTACCTGGTCCATCCTGACCGCGGCCGCACACGGCACAGCCGGAGCATCGGGCACGGGCGGGTCCAAAGCTATTACTTATACACCAGCGGCCAACTATACTGGCACTGACACCTTCGTGGTGCAGGTTTCGGATGGCAGCGGCGGCACAGACACCATTACAGTCAATGTCACCATCGCTGCCGCAAATGACCTTCCGGTCATCACTGAAGGTGCAACTGTAGATGTTGGCATGTCGGAAGACGGCTCACCCACTGCCTTTGCGCTGACACTGCATGCCACAGATGCTGATGCGGATACGCTTACCTGGAGCATCCTGACCGCGGCCGCGCACGGCACAGCCACAGCGACGGGCACAGGCGCATCCAGGGTGATCGGATATACACCGACCGCCAACTACTACTGGCACTGACACCTTTGTGGTGCAGGTTTCGGACGGCAATGGCGGCACAGACACCATTACAGTTTAATGTCACCATTACACTGGTCAATGACGCGCCGGTGGTGACAAACATCCCCAACCAGACCATTGCGGAAGGGGCCGCATTTACCACCATCACTTTGGATAACTACGTATCAGACGCGGATAACACCGATGTGGAAATAGCCTGGACTTACAGCGGTACCGCACTCCTGACCGTTAATATTGTCGGCCGGGTGGCGACCATAACGGCGCCAAGCGCTGACTGGAATGGAACCGAAACGATCACCTTCAGGGCGACCGATCCGGGTACGCTATTATGCTGAAGACGCAGCCACCTTCACGGTGACACCGGTAAATGACCTTCCGGTCATCACTGAAGGCGCAAGTGTTGGTGTGGGCATGTCAGAAGACGGCTCACCCACAGCCTTTGCGTTGACACTGCATGCCAGTGATGCTGATGCGGGTGATACGCTTACCTGGAGCATCCTGACGGCTGCCGCGCATGGCACAGCCACAGCGACGGGCACAGGCGCATCCAGAGTGATCGGATATACGCCAATTACTGGCTATAACGGAACAGACAGCTTTATCGTGCAGGTATCAGATGGACACGGCGGAACGGATACAATCACGGTTAATGTCACTATCGGAGCTGTAAATTATGCGCCTGTGATCACAGAAAGCGATCCGCAGGCAGTGAGCATGTCGGAAGACAGCGCGCCCACAGCCTTTGGGCTGACACTGCATGCCACAGATGCTGACCCGGAAGATACGCTCACCTGGAGCATACTGACCGGGGCAGCAAACGGCACAGCTGTCAGCTGAGGGCACCGGCACTGTCAAAGCGATAACTATACCTCCGATGCCAACTACTCTGGCACTGACAGCTTTGTGGTGCAGGTCTCAGACGGCAATGGCGGCACAGACACTATTACAGTTAACGTGACAGTCACAGCGGTAAATGACGCACCGGTGGCAGTGGATGATACCGGCACAACGCCTGAAGACACCCCGCTGGTCATCACGGCATCCACGCTGAAGGCCAACGACACAGATGTGGATAATACCAATGGCGAGCTCAGCGTAACAGCGGTCAGCAACCCGGTCAATGGAACGGTCGGACTGTCCAGCGGGATAATCACCTTTACGCCGGCAGCGAACTTTGCGGGAACGGCGGGATTTGACTACACCTTAAGCGATGGTGATGCAACAGATACGGGGCATGTGAGCATTACAGTGACGCCGGTCAATGATGCGCCGGTGGCAGTGGATGATACCGGCACAACACCTGAAGACACAGCGCTGCTTATCACGGCATCCACGCTGAAGGCCAACGACACAGATGTGGATAATACCAATGGCGAGCTCAGCGTAACAGAGGTCAGCAACCCGACCAATGGAACGGTCCGACTGTCCAGCGGGACAATCACCTTTACGCCGGCGGCGGACTTTACCGGAACGGCGGGATTTGACTACACCTTAAGCGATGGCGATGCAACAGATACGGGGCATGTGAGCATCACAGTGACAGAGGACAACGACGCACCGGTGGTGACAGACATCCCCAACCAGACCATTGCAGAGGGAGGCACTTTTACCACCATCACTTTGGATAACTACGTATCAGACGCGGAGGACACCGATGCGCAGATGGCCTGGACATACAGCGGCAACAGCGCGCTTACCATAACCATTGTCGGCCGGGTGGCGACCATAACGGCGCCGAGCGTGGACTGGAACGGAGCCGAGACGATCACCTTCAGGGCGACCGATACGGGTCCGCTGTATGCTGAAGACGCAGCCACCTTCACGGTGACGCCGGTCAATGACGCGCCGGTGATCACCGGGCAGGCTGTCCTGAGCACGGCGGAAGATACAGCGCTGCCGATTACATTAACTGACCTGACGGTTATTGATGTGGATAATACCTATCCGACCGGGTTTACGCTGACAGTTTCAGCGGGAACAAATTACACCTTTGTGGGCAATACCATCACTCCGGCAGCCAATTTCAACGGTCTGCTGACCGTACCGGTAAAGGTTAATGACGGCGAAGCTGACAGCATCACTTTCAACCTGACAGTGACAGTAACGGCGGTAAACGACGCGCCCGTAGTAGCGGACATCCCCAACCAGACCATCGCAGAGGGAGGTGTATTTGCCATCATTAACTTGGATGACTATGTGTCAGATAATGACAACTCCGATTCGCAGATGACATGGACACACAGCGGTAACACAAGCCTGACCGTGAATTATGTCGGCCGGGTAGCGATCCTGACAGTGCCAAGTGCTGACTGGAACGGAGCAGAGACAATCACCTTCAGGGCGACCGATCCGAATGACCTTTATAGTGAAGATGCTGCCACTTTTACGGTAACAGCGGTAAATGACGCACCTGTGATCAATGAAGGCGAAACAGAAGATGTAAGTATGTCGGAAGATGGCTTACCTACGGGATTTACATTAACATTAACCGCTTCCGACGCGGATGCGGGCGACACGCTATCCTGGAGCATCCTGACCGGGGCAGCGAACGGCACGGCTGCTGCTGAGGGCACAGGTACTGTAAAAGCGATTACTTATACCCCAAGCGCTAACTACACTGGCATTGACAGTTTTGTGGTGCAGGTTTCGGATGGCAATGCCGGCACAAACACCATTACGGTTAATGTCACCATTACGCCGGTCAATGACGCGCCGGTAGTGGCGGACATCCCCAACCAGACCATTACCGAGGGAGCTGCCTTTACCACCATTACCCTGGATGATTATGTCTCAGATGTTGAAAACACCGATGAACAGCTGACCTGGACATACAGCGGCAGCACAGCGCTAACCGTAACCATTGTTGACCGGGTGGCGACCATAACGGAGCCGAGCGCTGACTGGAATGGAACTGAGACGATCACCTTCAGGGTGACCGATACGGGTACCCTTTATGCTGAAGATGCAGCCACCTTCACGGTGACGGCGGACAATGACGCGCCGGAAGTGGCGGACATCCCCAACCAGACCATTGCCGAGGGAGCTGCCTTTACCACCATCAACCTGGATGGCTACGTATCGGACGCGGATAACACCGATGCGCAAATGGCCTGGACATACAGCGGCAACAGCGCACTTACAGTGAGCATTGTCGCCCGGGTGGCGACCATAACGGCGCCGAACGCTGACTGGAACGGAGCCGAGACGATCACCTTCAGGGCGACTGATCCGGGTGCGCTGTTTGCTGAAGATGCAGCCACCTTCACAGTGACGCCGGTCAATGACGCGCCGGTGATCACCGGGCAGGCTGTTCTGAGCACGGCGGAAGATACAGCGCTGCCGATTACATTAACTGACCTGACGGTTATTGATGTGGATAATACCTATCCGACCGGCTTTACGCTGACAGTTTTAGCGGGTACAAATTACACATTTGTGGGCAATACCATCGCTCCGGCAGCCAACTTCAACGGTCTGCTGACCGTACCGGTAAAGGTCAATGACGGCGCAGCAGACAGCATCACTTTCAACCTGACAGTGACAGTAACAGCGGTGAATGACGCGCCGGTATGCACGGATGTGACCCTCACCACCAGCATGAGATACAGTCGGGCAAACTGACCCCGTATGCACGGATGCCGACGGCAGCCCATTGACTTACAGCATCGCAGCGCCGCCAGATCACGGCTCTGCTTCTGTAGAAGACGAGAAACTAAAATATGAACCAGACCTTGGTTACACCGGGAGCGACAGCTTTACTTACATAGCCAGCGATGGATTGCTGCAAAGCAGCAGTGCGAGTGTCAGCGTGACCGTGGCTGAGGCGCCTGGCGGGATGGGAGTTCCAACCAAACCGAATCTGCTGCTTCCCAGCCAGCAACGCTCTGGTAACCACCCTGACTCCCCTCCTGGACTGGAGCAATTCCAGCCTTCCGACAGGTGCGGTGTTTGGCCATTATCAACTGCAGGTCGCCACAAACAGCAGCTTTACCGCATTGGTTTTGGACAGGAATATTACTGGTATTACGAATTCAGTTTATCCAGTACCTGGTGAAACCGGAGTGCCGGACAGCTTTGAACTAACACCAAACACGGAATATTACTGGCGTGTCAGGGCTTTCAACACAGAAGGCCGCTACGGCGCCTGGAGCACAGCCAGGACCTTCCGGGAAGCGATGGTGAAACCAGTATTGGTTTCACCAGATAATAGTTATAAGCCAGACAATCTGCGTCCTATCTTTGATTGGAATGTGGTCGAGGGCGCCGATACTTATACCATTCAGGTATCGCGCTATGCCGACATGAGCTACCCAAGCATCAACAAGGTTACTGCAGATACGGAATATCTTCCGACCAGTGACATACTCAAAAACAGGACATTATTCTGGCGCGTGCGGGCCAACGGCGCCAACGGCCCCAGCCCCTGGTCAGAACTTCGCAATATTGAAAGCCCCAACCCGCCGGTGCGGCCAGCGCTCCTGCTGCCGGCCAATACCTCCCTGCAGGTGGTGACCAACGCGGGAAATCTTACACCGCCAGTGCGGCTGGATTGGAGCAACTCAGCCATCCCCGCTGGCACTGAATTGGCTAAATACCAACTGCAGGTGGCGACCAATAATCAGTTCACCGCTCCTGTGATACAGCAGGAAATCGTCCCTGAACTGGGCATCACGCCCTCTGAATTCACCATTCCGGAAGACGCCCTGTTGACAAACACCCGTTATTACTGGCGGGTCAGGGCGTTAACACTGCCAATCAATACAGCAGCTGGTCTGATATCCGCTATTTCCGCATATCAATGGTAAAACCAACCGGTTTGTCACCTATCAAGACCGATACCTTATTAAGCCTGACACCGGAGTTCAGCTGGGATGAGGTGCCGGGAGCGATCAGCTATACCATCCAGGTGACCGAGTACCCAAATCTCATTCTCCCGGTGGTCAACGCAACCGTGACAGGCACGACATTTACCCCGATCATAGACCTGCCAAGACGGGTGGACCTGTGGTGGCGGGTGCGCGCTAACGGCGATAACGGCCCTAGCGCATGGTCAGAAGTCATGAAAATTACCAGCGCAAACCCGCCCAGCGTGCCCAACCTGGTGGCGCCAGGCAGTAATGCCCTGCTGACAAATCTAACCCCGGTTTTGGAATGGAGTGACTCAATCATACTCCCGGGAGGGGCGGCTTTTGACTATTACCTGCTTCAGGTGGCGAAGGACCTCCAATTTACAGACATGGTCGAACAGCAAATTCCAGGCAGGCTCAACTCATATTTTGGCGGTAATGTCCTGGTGCCAAATACACGCTATTACTGGCGAGTAAGGGCGTTCAATATCAAGGGAGAATTCAGCAGCTGGTCCAAGGTGCGTTACTTCCGCGAGGCCATGCTGGCGCCCATTTTGTCAGCTCCAGTCAATGATGCTGTTGAACTCAGCCTGCGGCCATCATTTGATTGGGAAGATACCAACGGAGCCGCCAGTTATACGATCCAGGTATCCAAGTTCAGCACCATGAAATACCCGATCCTTAATAAGACCACACTGGGCTCTTTCTATGATCCGACTGCCAACCTGCCGAAAAACACAAAGCTGTACTGGCGGGTGAAAGCCAATGGTCCGAATGGGCCGAGCCTGTGGTCGGAAAAAAGGTCCTTTACAATTACCTTACCGACCATTTTGCCGTAAAAAATTCCTTTGAAAACGGCGAATTAATATTCGTTAGAATAAATTGATCGCGGCAGGAGAATTTTCTCCTGCCGCTCATACATGCTATCAGAATATATTTGAAAAATGGTTTCTTGAACTTGCCTTCCTTTGCAATTTCAAATGCTTAAGATAGGAAACAGATACTAAATTATATCTCTGGATCATACCTTGCCGAAAAAGAATTTATACTCTTACGCCGCATTCCTGCGCGGTATCAATGTAGGCGGGAAAAAGCAAATAAAAATGGAAGCACTGAGGGAGGCTTTTCAATCCTGGGGATTTGAAAATACAGCGACTGTGCTTGCCAGCGGCAACATCCTGTTTGATGCATCCAATGCTGATGTTCAGGAAACAAGGCTGCAAATCGCCGCCGGTATAAAAACCGCGTTTGGTTTTGATGCGATGGTATTTGTCAGAACCGTTGAAGAATTGGAAACACTGGCAGGTTTTGAGCTGTTCAAGGATTATCCTGAATCTGCACAATCGAAAAATTACATCACTTTTCTCGGTCAGAATGCTGCACCAAATATCAGCATTACTTACCAGACGTCAAATAATGAACTGAGAGTTATATTTTTAACTGAAAAAGAGATTTTTAGCGTAGTAACACTAACACCGCATTACGGGACTACTGATATGATGGCCTTCCTCGAAAAGGAATTCGGCGGTGAGCTCACAACCCGCAGCTGGAATACGGTGGCTAAAATGCTTGATCTTTATCAAAAAATGCACCCTTAGGTTAACTTGCAAACCTGGCGAACTTGACCGCAGCGCGCGTAATGGCGTACTCTAGAACAACCAATCCTATGCCGGCGACTGCCGCAAGCGCCAGAATGGTTGATTTGCTGATGGGTTCAGCCAGTGAGAACATGCCGCTGATATTGGCTTCCAAAAAAGCATCCTGAAAAGCGATTAACCATGAAGCTGCGCAGGCAACCCCTAATACAGAAGCGGTGAAAAGACCGGTCCGACTGGGCTGTGAGGTCAATTTCCTCCTTTTGTGCGTTGTTTGCGCGCAGGCGCATGCCCATATAATAACCTCCCACCAAGCCTAAAACTACATTGAAGGCTGGAACGCCCATAAAGAATCCGAACAATCCCGCTGAATAGAACAGGTATACCAGCACCGGCCAGATCAGCGGCATGCGAAGGGCATTGCGCGTCCAGGAACGGAGAAAGATCATATCCACCAAGACGCCCAGTAAAAACCCACCCAATGCGTAATAAAAAACGGAACTCTCTGGTGCGAACGGGATGCTGACCCACCAGCCTGCCAGACCCAGGAGGATTGGAAACACCAATCCGATAACTACCGCCAGGAACAACCCTTCAATTCCTGCCAGCATTGAATTTAATGTTGAATAGCTCTTATTTTTTCCTGACATCACAGCTCCATTTTTTGTTACTCTAATTAGAAGGGGGCGAGCAAGGGTGACCTGCAATGTATTAACCAGGACAATTAATCCGGGTCTGGCAATCACCGATTAAAACTCAGATTATGGCTTGTTTTGTTAAGTGCCAAGAAACATCCCATCAACAAAAAACTCTTCGCTTCACTCATAGTAACATTGAATTTGATTGCGAAACATCGATCATTATTTTAACCAGAATAAACAATCCGAACCCGGTGATTAAGACTCCCGCCACACGGTTTATCCAGACCATCATTTTTTTCTCCACCTTCTTCCTCATCAGGCTGACCGCAGCACTCAGTGTCAGCCACCACAAAGCGGAGCCGAAAAAAACACCCAAAACCAACAGAAAGGCATTATAACGATAAACAGCACCTGATTGTGCACTCATCCCGCCAAAAATAGCCGCGAACATAAAGATAGTCATCGGATTACTTAAGGTCAACAGCAACGTGGAAAGATAATCTCCCCGCGGACTGCCTTTTTCGGTAAGACTATCATCCTCAGTGGGATGCATCCGGTAGGTTTTTATGCCCAGATAGATTAAAAAACCACCGCCCAGAATAGCCAGCCAGACCTGCTGCCTGACAAGAAAAACTGCCACCACAGTCAGCCCGGCAGCTGCGATGGTCCCGTAAAAAGCATCCGCTGTAGCGGCACCCAGCCCGCTCACCAGACCGGCTAAGAAACCGCGTGCCAGTGTGCGACGGATGCAAAGCACCCCTATCGGGCCCACCGGAGCGGCGATGGAAAAACCCAGTGCCATGCCCCTGAGAACTTCCTGCATCGAAAATGACAATCCCACGATACTTACTCTGAACTGGACAGTTTTTTTTCCAAAACCAGGCCATCTTCACCATTGTGATAATAGCGCGACCAGATGTCGATCTGCGAGTAACCCAGTTTTTGATACAAGCGGATTGCTGATTCATTACCGCGGCGTACAGTTAATTTGATCACCGGCATATCCATTTTTTGCTCGCATGCGCTTAATAAACGTTTCCGCAATACCGCGCCTGCGCCAGTCGGGCAGCACGCCCAGTGTCAGGATCCAGCCTGTATTTTCATTACGGCGCGGATCACCGGCAATGAAACCCACCAAAACACTGTCAACCTCAGCTTTCAGATGAATCACTCCCGGATAGACAAAAATCCCCAGCAACTCAATTAACGGCCAGGCATCTTCACCAAAGCAGGTTTTTTCCAAACCGTCAAGAGCTTTCAGGTCGCGCCAGCTGGAGGGTTTAATATTGTATTCCTGGAGAATTTTCATTCACATTGCCGACCATTATACCTGTGAAGATAAATCTCCCTTGACGTATATAGATAAAATGTATAAAATCATCAGCAGAATCCTTCGGGGCAGGGTGAGGGAGCATGTCTCCCGATTCCCGATCGGTGGTGATAACCCACGAGTGCAGAAATGCTCAGATCCGGTGCAATTCCGGGGTCGACGGTATAGTCCGGATAAAAGAAGGTTTGTTTTATGAAACACACTGTCCCGAAACAAATCAGTTTCGGGTTTTTATTTAACTATGTTAAAACAAGAAAACATCAAACACTGGAGCGTACTGATTGCACTGCTGGTTTTTTTGGCAGGCTGGCAAGTTTTGGTAAGCCTGATGTCGCTGCCTGCTTTTATACTGCCTGCACCCGCACAGGTTGGTGAGCGCTTTCTGCGAGCGATTTCTGATGGCACATTGCTTCAGCATACCGCTGCAACCTTTTTTGAAGTGCTGGCAGGCTTAACTATTGGGGTTTTATTAGCCACAATTTTAGGCTATATGTTAGCAAAGTCCCGCTTGCTTGAGAATATCCTGCAGCCTTACCTTGTGGCAAGCCAGGCTGTGCCCATGGTGGCCATAGCTCCGCTGCTGGTGATCTGGTTCGGTCCGGGTGTATCATCCAAAATACTAATTTGCTCTCTCATCGTATTTTTTCCGGTTCTGGTAAATACCGTGGTTGGGCTTCGTGCGGTGCCTGAAAACCTGCACGACCTGATGCGCTCGCTGCATGCCTCCCGCCTGCAGACTATGCGCCTGCTGGAGATCCCAGCCGCAATGCCTGTTCTGCTGGGTGGTTTGCGCATTGGAGCAGCCCTCGCTGTTATAGGCGCTGTGGTCGGTGAACTGGTTGGGGCGAAGCGCGGGCTGGGTTTTTTGATTAATGTCGGGCGCGGACAATATGACACAGCACTGGTATTTGTGGGCGTATTTACTCTAATCGCGATGGCGCTGGCGCTTTATGGAGCGGTAATTCTGTTGGAAAAACGCCTTTTGCGCTGGCAAACTCAATAACTACAAAAGGTGGAGATGATATGAAAATTAAATTAACAAAACTGCAAATTTTTATTTTGACCATTTTTGCGGTTGGTTTGTGTGCCGGATGCGCGCCACAAAAGACCGATGTCATCCGGCTTCCGGTTGGATTTATTCCCAATGTCCAATTCGCGCCTTTGTATGTGGCTATCGAAAAAGGTTTCTACCGCGACGCCGGCCTGCAGGTAGAAATCGATTACAACATGGAGACTGATTCGGTCGCGCTGGTAGGCGCGGATGAACTGAAGTTCGCGGTTGTTTCGGGCGAACAGGTGCTTCTGGGGCGCGCACAGGGACTGCCCGTGACCTATGTCATGGCCTGGTACCAGAAATTCCCGGTGGGTGTGGTTTCAATGGCAGACAAAAATATAACGAGCCCTGCAGATTTGCGCGGTAAAAAAGTAGGCATCCCAGGGCTTTACGGTGCAAGCTACATTGGCTTTAAAGCGCTGCTCAACGCTGGTGGACTTAAGGAGAGCGACTTGACCCTGGATTCCATCGGGTTCACTCAAGCGGAGGCTCTGGCTGATGGGCTGGAAGATGCCGCAGTTGTTTACGTCACCAATGAACCTATAAAACTGCGCGCCGAAGGATTTGACGTGAATGTAATGGCAGTTTCAGATTACCTGTCTCTTGTTGCGAACGGCTTGGTTACCAGTGAAAAGATGATTGCAGAAAATCCAGACGAAGTAAAGGCCATGGTTAGTGCAACACTTAAAGGGATTGATTATGCCGCGCAGCACCCTGACGAAGCATTTACAATCAGCGAAAAATATGTGGAAAATCTGGCCAGCCTGTCACCGGAAGATAAAGATGTGCAGCGCCAGGTGCTTTCAGATTCTATTGAATTATGGAAAGCGGAACGCCCGGGTTTTTCAAATCCGCAAGCCTGGCAGAATATGCATGACCTTTTGCTTCAAATGGAACTCATATCGCAGCCCCTTGATCTCAGCCGAGCCTTCAGCAATTCATTTTTACCTTAATCTGATGACTGATTTACCTGCTGCTATCAATTTGATCCATGTGGGAATGACTTTTAACGACAAGAACGGCGTTCTGGAAACACTCAGGGATATTCACACTTCAATCAAAACGGAGGAATTTCTTTGCGTACTGGGGCCAACTGGCAGCGGAAAGACAACCCTGCTGCGAATATTGGCCGGTCTGGAAATACCTACTAAAGGCGAGGTGAAATATCCGTCCATCAGCCAACCGCAGGTGGGACTGGTTTTTCAGGAAAGTAATCTTATGCCCTGGCGCTCTGTTATGGATAATATCCTGCTTCCTCTGGAACTGCGAGGCGTGAACCGCGCCGAAGCTGAGCGCAAGGCTTTTGAATTGGCAGAACTGGTTGGTTTGCAGGACTTTACCGATGTTTGGCCTGCTTCATTATCAGGCGGGATGGCGCAGAGAGTTGCCATCGCGCGGGCGCTTATTCATGACCCAGACCTGCTGCTGCTGGACGAGCCATTTGGCGCGCTGGATGCGCTGACTCGCGAAAAGATGGGGACAGAACTGCTGCGCATATGGCAGGCAAGGCGTAAAACCGTGGTAATGGTAACGCATTCTATATCCGAAGCGCTGCTGCTTGCTGACCGCGTGCTTGTGCTCAGCAAGCTGCCAGCTGAGATCACCCTGGATTTGACGATCGGCATTCCGCGCCCCCGCGGCGAGGAAATACGCTATTCCCCAAAATTTCAGCTGCTGGCAAAGGAACTACGCGGAGCATTGGCTTAAGTGTGATTTAATTGTGGAAAAATTCATCGAGGTGAAAGCATGCGATTATTAAAGGAACGGATCCTTTCCGAGGGGAAATATTTGGGCAGCGGAATATTAAAAGTAGATTCATTTATCAACCACCAGGTTGACCCAGCGCTGATGGATGCCTGCGGGAAAGAGTTTGCCGCTTTATTTAAAGGTGCTTGCGCTAAACGCGTGCTGACTGCTGAAATCTCAGGCATTGCCCCGGCATTGATGACTGCCAGGTACCTGGGCATTCCTGTAGTTTATGCCCGAAAGAACAAACCAATCACCATGCCGGATACTGTATATTTAACCGTCGCCCCTTCGCATACCAAAGGCGTGATGGCTGATCTTATTGTTTCACCGGATTACCTGCCTGCAGGGGAGAATATTTTAATCATTGATGACTTTCTGGCCAGCGGGGCTACTATCATGGGGCTGGTGAGGCTAGTGAAAGCTGCCGGTGCAAACCTGGTGGGCATTGGCGCATTGATCGAAAAAACTTTTGAAGGCGGACGTGAGCTTCTGGAAAAACTGGAGGTGCCGGTTCACGCTTTAGTTTCAATAACGTCCATGGAAGAACGGGAGAATTGAGTTTTTAGAGTGATGCAGTAAGAATTAATACATAAAACATCATCAATGAAAAAAGGTACTAACTCATTCTCTTATATGAATTATAAACCGCTCGAAAACCTCCCCCGTTACCTGAACAATCAGAGCTGGAGGTAATTTATTACTTTAAATCAGATTCACATTTGGCCATTCTAGAAGGAGGTTATCCAGCATCAATTGCAAGTTTGCGTTTGACAGGCGTGCAAAAGCATGCTCCAGGTTCGCAACAGAACTTGCGGCAGTTCTCTTATCGACCTTTGCCGCCAGAGCGGAGACCTGGTCTGAAAAGTCCAGATTGGTTAATTCCGTGCTGCTTTCAGAAGTCTCCAGCAGCACATCACGCCAAAGCGAAAGCCAGTGTGCCAATCCCTCACGCAGGCACTTCTTGAATTCTGCTCGGTCATGCCCGCGAGATTTACTTTCGGAGAAAGCCAATTTTTCCCGCCTGGAAGCGCCAATCAGGTTCACCAGGTCTTTTAACCAATCCTGCCGCGCGGACAGAAGGGATTCATCTTCCGTGAGGTGGAGAGCATAACCCGGGCGCCCGCCGGAAATATGGGCTATCAGTTTTGCGGATTCAGCGTTAATACCTTTCTTCTTAATTAATGCATCTGCCAATTCATCCAGCGGGAGCGGCCGCAACCGCAGCAATTCGCAGCGCGAGGCGATAGTCGGCAGCAGATTTTCAGGTTCATCCGCGGTTACCAGAAGCACCACACGCTCATTGGGTTCCTCAAGTGTTTTCAGAAGGGCATTCTGCGCTCCATCAGTCGCTTCTTCAAACCGCAGAATCAATGCCACACGGTACATGCTTTCATAGGGTGCCAGTGAAAGGGAGTGCTGAAGTTCACGAACCTGGTCCACCTTGAGGGATTCACCTTCAGCTTCTGATTGCATGATGTTTAGGTCTGCCTGCTGCATGCGGGCAATCTGCTGGCAGGTGCGGCAAATTCCGCAAGCGATACCTGGAGCGGTTGGGGTGATGCAGTTTATGGCTTGTGCAAAATTCAGGGCTAAAGTACGTCGGCCGACCCCTCGTGGTCCACTAAAAAGATAAGCGTGGCGCAGACGGTCAGCAGCAATATGCTGCTGCAGCATCTGAGCTGCCCAAGCTTGTCCAATTAAGTCCCAACCCATGTCAGCCATTTTAGCTTAACGGCGCAGGTTTTGCAACTTTAGAAATAAATATTTGCTCAAACTAAATAAAACGATATAAAATAATAACCTTCCTTGTGAATTATCCAGGTTGAGGATAAGATTCACTATCATTTCTTTTTAAGGAGACTTAATGACTGATATTTTAGAACGATTTTTGAGCTATGCGAAAATTAACACACGCTCAGATGAGAATATAACTGACCGAACCCCTTCAACAGAAAACCAATGGGACTTGGCGAAACTGCTTGAAAAGGAGCTGATAGAACTCGGATTACAGGATGTTCGTTTGAATGACAAATGTTTCCTGACCGCTACATTACCTGCTAATGTTGAAAAAAAGCTGCCAGTGATCGCATTCATGGCGCACATGGATACCAGCCCTGATTTTGCCGCTGAAGGAGTCAAACCGCAGGTCATTGAAGATTATAGTGGAGGTGATATTCAGCTGACAGGCAAGCCGGGAATGGTGCTTTCCCCAAAAGAATTTCCTGTCCTGCTGAAGTATAAAGGCGAAACTCTGGTTACCACGGATGGGACTACACTTTTAGGCGCAGATGACAAAGCTGGAATAGCCGCTATTATGTCTTCTCTGGAATATATGGCTTCCCATCCCGACTTTAAGCACGGTGTTATCAAAGTGGCTTTTACACCTGATGAAGAGACCAGTTATGGGATCGACCATTTTGACGTAAAAAGCTTCGCTGCAGACTTCGCATACACCGTCGATGGTGGCGAATTAGGGGAAATGGAATATGAAAACTTTAATGCAGGACGGGCTTATGTGACTGTTCACGGAAAATCGGTTCATCCTGGATCCGCTAAAAATGTGATGGTCAATGCCATGCTGGTATTCTTTGAATTCAACAGCTTGCTTCCAGTTGAGCAGCGCCCTGAATATACCGAAGGCCGTGAAGGTTTTTACCATCTGTGGAAAATGTCTGAAGGAAATGTTGAGCATGTTGAAGGTACTTACTTGCTGCGCGATCATGATGCGGTGAAGTTTGAAAAAAAGAAACAAACCATAAAAGAATGCGCTGACTTTATAAACAAAAAGTACGGTGCGGGTACTGTGGAGGTCCGCTTCCAGGAACTTTACCGAAATATGCGCGAACAGCTTGAGTCAGTCATCCACATTGTTGAGACAGCACAGCAAGCCATGCGTGAGTTGGGAATTGAACCTATCACAAACCCCATCAGAGGCGGAACTGATGGGGCTCGCCTGTCTTTTAAAGACCTGCCTACCCCAAATCTATTTAATGGTGGACATAATTTCCATGGACCCTATGAGTTTCTGGCGGTCGATTCAATGCGAAAAGCATCTCAGGTTATCCTGAAAATAATCGAGTTATATACTAATAAATAGGCGATCGGGTTTTAAAAATATAAACCGCTGGCTTTGTCTCCCAGCAGTATTAGTATGTCAAGCGTCACAAGATAAGGACACTTTTGAGTATTTCAAGAGAAATAATCAGCGGTGCTTTATTTATGCATGGAATCCCATAAGCTCCGATGCTCAGGATTATATATGAAAGCTTCACTCTTGAGTGAAATTGATTTCTTTACAAATATCCAGCAAGAAGTTCCTCCGAAATTTTCCAGAATTTTTCCTGAAGCGCTTTGTCCTGGGCAAGATCGGAAATAGGTTTCTCGGCCATACGGCTGTAGTATTTGCCAGTGACTCCTTCAATCTCTGGAGAAGTTGCCAGGAAGACTATTACCTTGGAGCCTTCTCCCACATCTGCCCCATCGAGGTTGTAACTGGCTCGCTGCATTTTAGTACTAATAACACCCGGGTGCAGGCTGTTGACTGTGACGCCGCTGCCTTCCAGGTGTTTGGCCAGCTCATTGGTGAAAAGAATATTTCCCAGTTTTGACAAACTATAGGCTTCGAATCCGTCGTAAGATTTTTCACCCTGTAGATTGTCAAAATCAACTTCCGTTATATTACGATGAGCACCGGATGAGACATTTACAATTCTCGCAGGTGCACTGGCTTTAAGAAGATCCAGCAGCAGCATGGTCAGCAGGAAGGGAGCCAAATGATTTACTGCAAAGGTCATTTCCAGACCATCTTTGGTCAACAGCTTCTCTTTGGAAAAAGTGCCTGCGTTGTTTATTAATACATGAAGTTCATTTTGTTCGCGTTTGATTTCCTCAGCCATGCGTTTAATATCCGAGAAAGATGAAAAGTCAGCCAGATAAAGTATTAGATTTTCATTGCAATTATCACGGTTAATCTCATCCAGCACTTTGGCACCTCTGGCTTTGTCGCGACCGTGAACCAGAACCTTGGCGCCCTGCCGTGCCAATTCAAAAGCAGTCTGTTTTCCGATTCCGTCGGTAGCTCCTGTAACCAGGATTGTTTTTCCAATCATCTTTTCACCTCATTGATTGACCAGCATTGCCTCGGCTTTAATTTTCACAGAACTTATTTCGCTGCCGGTTGAGTATACATTCAAATTAAAAGGCAAGCCTTTATCCTGCTCGATAGTTACGCGGCTTTCAGTCCTGCGAACACCTAAAAGATTCCCACTGGAGTCAAAAGCTAACGCAATTACCCAAACATCCACTGTCTCTCCAGGAGCAGCTGCGATTTTAGCCTCACCTGAAATTTTCGCCAGCCGTCCGACAAGTTCTATATCAGGATTGCCGGTATCAACTGAATAAAAGGTGTTTCCGGATTGGCTTGCTGGAATAGCGGAAGTAAGACTGGCTGGAGACTTTTACGTCATCAGGCAAAGGAGCCGGGAAGTAAGATACCGCGGGCAAGGAATCCCCAGGATCGAGCTTATTAAGAATTGCCGGCACTGTCTTATTGTCAATTTCTTCGGAGGCACTGTTGAGGAGTTTAAAATTCACAGCAAGATTAGCGGCGGCTTCACCGAGTGGATTTGAAAGTATGGAAAAACACCACAACCCCCCCACCGGTGTATGGGTGCATTCCGGCTTATCCAATTTTAATGCAATTGGTTCAGTTGTGATGCCAATTTGTGTCTGTAAATCTCCCAGAGGGATCAGAATCTGATTGCCGACTATCAATTCGTAAGGGTCAATTTCCGGATTAGCGGCCAGAACAGCGTTCATATCCAATCCATAACGTAATGCAATTGATGAAATCGTCTCACCAAGTGCTACGATATGGATAGTAGGGGCAGGAGTTGGCGCAGGGATGGGTGTTGCGGGGGGTTCTGCTGGGATAAAATCTGCGGTTGGAGCATTAGCTGTGATTGAATGCCAGGGGGTAAGCTGTGGCTCGTTTGGCTGTGTGCTTTGTGATAAAGGAGCACAACCAGCCAAGGCTGCCATTGAAATAAAAAGACCAAGAATGGATTTCATATCTGTAAAATTATAACTTCCATAGGACTATATCAATACCAAAGAAAAATATAAAAATTCAAGACATTTTTCACTGTCGGTTAACTTTCGGTTGAACATTTAATTATGAGATTGTTTTCGTTTACACCTGCAATTACAATCCAGGGAAGTTTAATGATATATTCTTTAAGAACATGGAATCAGAAATCAACGGACCGAAAACCTTATCCAGTCTTCCAGATTGGACAGCCGAGCGGCAGTACTTGGGCCGCTTTTACCAATCGCAAGGGTTTACCGAAAAACAAAAATTTACAAACGATTGCGGTCCGACTAGCCTGGCGATGACTTTAAATATGCTGCTTTTCCAGGTAAACCTGGGCGCATCGCAGATTGATAAAAACAAAGTGATCAGGGAATCAGGTTTTCTTTTCTGGGACCGATTACCCAGCTGGATACCCAAGGCAGGCGGGGCGACCGCACCCTGGGGCATGGTTAAAGCTTTCAACCGCCAGGCTGCCAGTATGAACCTGGATTGGCGCGCGGAGCGCAGAAGCCATTCCAGACGGGCGCATATAATAGAAGCACTGATGACTGGAAAACCAGTGAGTGCGCTTAAACTTTGGAAAAGAGGGGGAGCCCACTGGCTTACACTAATAAAATATTCCAGTGAGAAAGACAAACTATATTATCTTGACCCTAACCCATATCTTGAATTCCTACCCGCAGACAAGCGCCTGCAATCCCAGACCTGGGCTGAGTTTGAAATTGACTGGAGCCGTGAAAACTGGTGGTCTAGATTGCTTGGTATCAAAAACGAACTGATAATTTATTCAAAAAATACCTAAGTATTTTATTTATTTAAATCAGGCTGCGGGTGGCAAAGTGCCGCATAATCCCGGTTGAAATATAGCAATGGGTTGTCATTTTCAGCGTAAGTGCCGTCAATTACTTCTCCTATTACCACAACTGACTTCGGCAATTCACAGCGGTTGTAAACTTTACAATCGAGGTGGGCAATTGAGCCCATCAGGAGGGGCGATTCGCTTGTAAGGGTAAACGTTTCCACTTCGTTAAAGCGGTCCTGGATTCGCTTACCGAATCCGGCAAACAAGTTGGAGATCTCACGCTGGGAATCATCCAAAACTGAAAGGCCAAAATAACCGCTTTCGCCAATCATGGTCTGGAGGGGATTATCCTTGGCGATATTCACTAAAACCAACGGCGGTTCCAGGGACAGAGACGTGAATGAACTGACCGTGGTGCCAGCTCTGGAACCCATGCAACTGCTGGTTAGAACAGCAACACCGGAGGCCCAGTTGCGCATCGCATGTTTCAGTACTTCGCTTTTATTTTCGAGGGTGATTATTCCATTCATAGATTTATTAAACCTTATTTAACTCCAATAGACTGCGACTTTTGTCTTATAGAAATATTAATATAATCAAACCATTCCATTTTCCATAAGGGATAGATTGGTATAATTCCCCAATTCATTGGTTTGTGGAGAATTCATGCATAATCCTTTAAATTTTCAATCCATAATGCTCACACTTCAGCAATTCTGGGCTGAAAAAGGATGCCTAATCTGGCAGCCTTACTACTCGCAGGTAGGCGCAGGCACCATGAACCCTGCCACCTTCCTGAGAGTATTGGGTCCGGAACCCTGGAATGTGGCTTATGTAGAACCCTCAGTGCGACCGGATGATGGACGGTACGGCGATAATCCTTACCGTCTGCAGCAGCACTACCAGTTTCAGGTAATTCTTAAACCTGATCCAGGAAATCCCCAGGAGCTCTATCTGCAATCATTGCAGGCACTCGGCATAGATCCGCTCGAGCATGATATTCGCTTTGTTGAAGACAACTGGGAATCCCCTGCTCTGGGGGCATGGGGGCTTGGATGGGAAGTTTGGCTGGATGGGCAGGAAATTACGCAATTCACCTATTTCCAGCAGGCAGGCGGTTTCAACCTTGAACCGGTATCGGTGGAGATAACTTATGGTTTGGAGCGCATCGCGATGGCGCTGCAAGGTTGTTACGACTTTCGGAAAATCCAGTGGAGCCCGAAATATACCTACGGTGATGTAAATTATCAGGCAGAAAAAGAACACAGCCAGTATTACTTTGAAATCGCAGATATTGAACGTGTGAGGGAAATGTTTAATCTTTTTGAAGAAGAAGCCAATCTTGCCTTGGAAAAAGGATTGGTGCTGCCAGCACATGACTATATTCTGAAGTGTTCGCATAATTTTAATATATTGGATACTCGCGGTGCTGTTGGTGTCACAGAACGTCAGGCACTGTTTGGACGGATGCGCGATCTCTCTCGGCGTACTGCAGAAGCCTATATTACCCAGAGAGAGGCTCTGGGTTTCCCATGGCTTGAGAAACTAGCGAGAGAAAATGAGCGAGAGATTAAAGCAAATTCCCAAATGAGTCTTCCGGTGGCAATGAAATCGGATTCCCCCTCTGATTTCCTGCTGGAAATCGGTACCGAAGAACTGCCGCCGGCTGACCTGGAAAGCGCGCTTGAACAGCTTGAAGTGCTTGTACCTGAAATGCTTACCGATCTGCGCCTTGAACATGGTGCAGTCAAGATTTTTGGAACACCAAGGCGTTTAGCTATTTGGATAGAGTCTCTAGCCGTAAATCAGACGGACTTTACTCAAAAAGTAAAAGGTCCGCCTGCCGAACGTGCATTTGATACTGATGGCACTCCTACACCCGCAGCGATCGGATTCGCGCGCGGCAAAGGAGTGGATGTAAAAGACCTAAAGGAGGAGGAAATTGACGGAGGTATTTACTTGGTGGCAGAAATACATCTACCAGGCAAATCAATTTTTGAATCCCTCCCCAAAAAACTGACAGACTTGGTGTCTGATATTCGCTTTGAGAAGTCCATGCGTTGGAATGCTAGCGGGATTTCATTTTCGCGGCCTATACGCTGGCTGGTGTCGCTGTTTGACAGCCAGGTCATCCCCTTTGAATACGCGAATCTGACTGCTGGACGTGAAACACGCGGCTTGCGATTTAGCGAAAATGAAATTTGCTCTCTTGAAAATTCAAGAGATTATTTTAAATTTCTAGAGGCTCAGAATATCCTGGCAGATCCGCGACAGCGAAAGGATGAAATCTCCAATCAAGTAATACACCTTCAGACTTCTATCAATGCATCAATCGATCTGGATGGATCATTGCTCAATGAGGTTAATAACCTGGTGGAAGCCCCCACTGCATTGTTGGGAAATTTTAGCCAAAGCCATCTGGCATTACCGCCAGAGGTGCTGGTGGGAGTCATGAAAAAACACCAGCGATACTTCCCGGTAAAAGACGTTCAGGGAAAATTAATGGCGCATTTTATAACCGTCCGCAATGGCGGAAATCAGTATTTAAATGTTGTGGCTCATGGAAATGAGGAGGTGATCGGAGCGCGATTTGCTGATGCAGCATTCTTTATGCGCGAAGACAGCAAACATGCCATTGATGATTTCATTCCTCGCCTGGATACATTGGTTTTTCACCCAAAACTGGGCTCCATTCTGGACAAAACCAGGCGGATAATAAAATTGACCGAAAGCCTTGTTGATAAGCTCGGTCTTTCACCAGAAGAAAAATTTGCCGCCCTGGAAGCCGCGAGATTTTGTAAGGCAGACCTGGTGACCAAAATGGTAGTTGAGATGACTGCGCTTCAGGGTGTGATCGGGCGTTATTACATGCTAAAGAGTGGGAAAAATGCTTTAGCGGCACAAGCTGTAGAAGAACATTACTATCCGCGTTTTGCAGGCGACACATCCCCAGAGTCTATAACCGGATTGGCGGTTGGTTTGGCTGACCGGCTGGATTCATTGATGGGTTTGTTTTCAGCGGGCATGGCACCCAGCGGAACAAAAGACCCGTTCGGCCTTAGGAGGTCAGCCATTGGTCTGGTGCAGAACCTCATCGCCCAGGGGATTTCTTTGGACCTGTATGAATGCCTGAAAAACGCGGCCAGTTTGCTTCCTGTAATTCCAAGTGAGGAAATTCAGAAATCTTGCATGGAATTCATTACTGGGCGCTTTGAGAATATGCTTCTAGAACAAGGTTTCAGGCATGACATTGTGAGAGCAGTTCTTGCAGAGCAAGCCCAAAACCCGGCAGAAGCGGTAATTGCAATAAAAGAGCTTTCCGGATGGGTTGTCAGAAAAGATTGGGGTGAGATTTTGCCTGCTTTCGCACGCTGCGTGCGCATCACACGCGACCTCAAAGAAACATACACTCTCGAAACAGGAAGTTTGCTGGAAATCCAGGAAAAAGACCTGTATAATGCTTTTGACAAGGTTAGAAAGGAAGTCGGAAGAAATCTCTCGGTTAATAATTTACTAACGAATTTTGTAAATATGATCCCATCTATCAACAATTTTTTTAATACGATACTGGTTATGGATAAAGATCAGAAGGTGCGAGAAAACCGTCTGGCGCTGCTTCAGGGAATCGCTAGTCTTGCCAAGGGCAAAGCCGACTTTTCAAAGCTTGAAGGCTTTTTAATTATATTTTAAGATGAGGTAAAAAATGGCATCAGTCCAGGTAAAAAAAGCATATGAAGGAAAATCAAATGGTGAGGTTTACGAAGCCGCTAAAAAGGCAATAACTAACGCGGGATTCTCGGTATGGAAAACCCGCGATTTAGCCCTGTTGGTATTAGGTACCGGAATGTATGAAGGTCATGAAGTGCGATTGAATGTGGTCGTAAGCATGGTTGATGGAAGCGCGACTGTATCGGCCGAGAGCGATGATTTGGACGAAAAAGCGCTGGCAGTTATACCTGAAAAGATACATGAAGAACTGGCTAAGCTGCTCGCGTAGGCGCCTGTAATTCACTTGCGTTCAAGGAATTAATACATTAAAGTAAAACCATCAAAAAGGTGGTTTTACATTTTAAAATTCATGCAATGAATACAGTTGACGAAATTAAAAGCAGACTTGATATCGTTGACATCATATCTGAAGATGTCAAACTTAAAAGAAGCGGAAAAAATTACACAGGTTTCTGTCCTTTCCATGCTAACACGCGGACGCCTGCATTTGTAGTTTTTTCTGATTCGGGCACGTGGCGCTGCTTTGGTGAATGTAATGAGGGCGGGGATATTTTCAAATATGTCATGAAAAAACAAGGTTGGGACTTTAAGGAAACACTAAAGTCACTGGCTGAACGCGCCGGAGTTAAACTGGAACCATTAACCCCGGAGCATAAAGAGCAAAACGAACGCGCAGGGCAACTGCGGAAACTATTGGAGGATGTAGTAATCTTTTACCGCCACCAGCTAACTCAGACTGAACCTGGACTTAAAGCACTTGAGTATTTGGTGGAAAAACGCGGAATCACCCAAAAGACAGCTGAAACCTGGGGGTTGGGTTACGCACCGTCTGGTTGGGATACCACCTTGAATTACTTTCTGAAAAAAGGATATCCGCAGAATGATCTGATGGATGCCGGGATGCTTTCCGAAAAACAGGAAGGTGGATTCTTTGACCGATTTCGCCACCGCCTGATGTTTCCCATCCGTGACGCAAACGGAGAGATTGCCGGGTTTGGCGGACGTATATTAAACCCGGATGACTTGCCCAAGTTCATGAACTCTCCGCAATCGCTACTGTTTGATAAAAGCCGACTGCTTTATGGCCTGGACAGGGCTCGCAAAGCTATCCGTGCCGCCAATCAGGCTGTAATCGTCGAAGGTTATCTGGATGTTGTGGTAGTTCAACAGCAGGGTTTTGAAAATATCATATCGCCAATGGGTACTGCGCTAACTGAAACGCAGATGCGTTTGCTTAAGCGATTTACCCGCCGCTTTGTCCTTGCGCTTGACCCTGATGCAGCAGGCGTCAAGGCGACTCTCCGCGGACTGGAAGTGGCACGTGAATCACTTGACCATTCTAGTGATGTGACTTTTGATGCACGCGGTTTACTGCACAATGAAGCTCGGCTGCAGGCTGACTTACGTGTAAGTGAACTTCCTGAGGGAATGGATCCGGATGAAATAGTACTGCGTGATCCTGGTGAATGGAAGCGCATCATCGAAGATGCAAAACCAATTATTTTTCATGTCCTTGATACACTGATAAAAGATCAGGATCTCCGGGACCCTAAAACCAAGAGCGAGATTGCAGCGCGAATCCTACCTTTGATTAATGATGTACCAAATCCGGTTGAAAGAGATGCCTATCGCCAACAGGTTGCCAGAGTGCTTCAAGTTGATGAAAACGCTTTAATAATGCTTACTTCGCCAAAAGTTCGTTCACGCAGGGAGTTGAATCATAAAGAAACACCAGATAGGGTTAAAGAAACTCATAAACCCGTGGAAATTAATGTACAAGTGAAAATTGCATCGATGGAAAAACAAGTGCTGGCATATCTGGCGAATGATCCGGAAAAAATATACCGGATAAACCGGTGGCTGCAAAAAGAAGCACTTGAGCGACTTTCATTGGAAGATTTTATATTCACTGAACACCGCCTCGCAGCTGAAATAATTTTCAAATCTATCACTCAAGATAGCCTGGATCCAGTACATTTCATTCAGGAAAACATCTCCATTGACTTAGATTTTTTAATTGAGGAGTCTGCCAATAAAAAGAATGGAGAAACAGAAAAGGAAAATAATGATGGCAATAATCGTGAATTGGAAGAGATCACACGCCTGATAATGCAACTCCGTCAAAACCAGGTCAATGGGCTTATCAACCAATTGAGATTCCTTCAATCCAATCATGAGCAACCGATTGATAAATTAGATCAAGAAGCACATCAGGAAAAATTTATACAATTAATAAAGGCACGCGGCTTGCTGGACAAGGCACTGGCAAAGCCAATGATAATTAATTGAAAACCCTTCAAGTATAATTAATTCCATGAACCGCAAGAAAAATGGTTCCGAAAACTTACCTGGCGATTCCAAGCCTGATGACATTTTTCCGGAGTTGGGAGACATAGATATTCCACTCATATCCGAAGAATTTATTCACCTTGTTGAAGAAACCCTTGGTGAAGACGAAACAGCTGATGATGATGTGCTGCCGGAGGAGGAAGAGCTTGAATTATTGGAAGAAGCGGAAATTCAGGATGACGCGGTTGATCTGATCAAAACCCCGGTTCCTTCCAGTGAGCTCATTGAAGACCCTGTTCGTCTTTACTTAAAGGAAATAGGTCAAATTGAACTTTTGACTGCTGAGAGCGAGTTTCGATTATCCACCCGAAATGAAGCCAAGAAACGCCTGGTTTGGCTGCTTAACAGAGAGAAAGATACTCCTCGAAAAACCGACCAGACTTTTAATGTCTATAAACAAATAATCGATGATCTGCTCCAGACACATAAGAATCTGAATATTTTTTGTGAAAACAGCCAGTTATTAGAACTTCCGGATTTTTGCCTTGTACTTGCTGAAGCGCAGGCTTTGCGTTCTAATTGGTATGGTGATACCCCTTCTTACACGCGGGAATATCTGAACACATTCTGGAAGGAAACCGAACGATCGGGCGATGCAATCCGCCTTCAGCTTCTCGCAGGCCTGGTACAGGAAATTTATGCTTTTTACCTGGCAGGGTACTTGCTGCCGGATGAAACCGCTTTATATCTGATCGATTTTAATAAAACCCGAGGCAAATTTCCATCGGAAAAAACATGTCTTACCCATCTACCTGGTCACTCAGATTTAAAAAAGTCGATTGAAAAAATAAACAGGCTATCAGATGAGGCGACCCAGGTCCTTGTTCGCGCCAATTTACGGCTGGTGGTGAGCGTGGCAAAAAGATACCTTGGGAGGGGAATTTCATTCCTGGATCTGATCCAGGAGGGGAATATTGGCTTACTCAGAGCAGTATCCAAATTTGATCCGGCTCGTGGATTTAAATTTAGCACATATGCTACTTGGTGGATCAGGCAATCTATCAGCCGCCACATAGCTGAACAAGCGCGCACTATTCGTATTCCGGTGCATCTTTTTGAATCTATCTCAAAATTACTGCGCATTCAGCGGTCGCTGGTGCAGCAGCTCGGGCGCGACCCTCAACCTGAGGATATCGCACTTGAATCTGAATACATTACACCTGATGAGAGGATTTTGATAAAAAGGGCTTTAAAATGATGGTGAGCCACTCCCGCCTGACCTTCAAAAACGATGGGAAACAGTCTCGCAAAAGGTTAAGAATATCTTAAAGTCGGCTGAAGAGCCAATATCGCTTGAGAAACCAGTGGGAGATGAAGACAGCAGCCAGCTCGGAGATTTCATAGAAGATTATGAGGCTGTTGAACCGATGGACGCGGCCTCAAGAGAAATGCTCCGCGAGCAGGTGCAAAATGTACTGGGAGCATTGACCGAGAGAGAACGGCAAGTTTTAGAATTGCGCTTTGGTCTTATAGACGGTAAAGACCATACGCTGGAAGAAGTGAGTAATTATTTCAATGTTACTCGTGAACGTATTCGTCAGATCGAAGCTAAAGCTCTCCGTAAGCTGCGTCATCCAACTCGAAGCCGCCAGCTGCGTGATTATCTGCCATAAGAAAATGGATTTTTACCCACTTGCATGTTAAAATAGTGCGTGATATAATGCCGAAGACTTAAGCGAGATGAGTTTTAATCCGGCATTAGGCTCTATCCAGATCAACAGGAAACAAGCCCATCAATACCCCAAAAGGACTTTTTGATTATCAATTAATTAAAGTGGAACGCAGACTTGGGCGGCGCATGTATCCACACCTCAATAAATAATAAAGGCATATGTTATGGAAATATCTGAGTTATTGAATAAATCCCTGCAAGAACTTCACCAAATTGGTGAAGAATTGGGTATCCCCGATGCTAAGCGCAAGAAAAAAGAATTTTTGGCAATTGCAATCGCCAGCCGGACACATGGGGGGGAAGGCGTTGAAAAAGGAGGGGGTATTTTAGAGATCATGCCTGAAGGCATTGGTTTTCTACGCGAAGACTACCATATGGGAAAGAACGATATCTATATATCCCAGGCACAGCTTCGCCGTTTTGACCTGCGCAATGGTGACATGATATTTGGTGAAATCCGCCCGCCGCGAGAATCTGAAAGGCATTACGGATTGGTGAAAGTCGATACAGTCAACGGCACTGCTGCAGAGGAAACCAGAAATCGCATTAAATTCGAAGATCTTACACCCATATTTCCAGATCAGCGGATTGATCTTGAAACCAAACGCGGTGTGCTCTCTAACCGT
Source organism: uncultured Chloroflexia bacterium (assembly GCA_963723145.1). GTDB lineage: Bacteria > Chloroflexota > Anaerolineae > Anaerolineales > Anaerolineaceae > Pelolinea. The sequence continues at coordinate 249,196 of CAVRPM010000008.1, read as the reverse complement.
TTAATAAATATGGTTGCTCCCATTGGACGCGGTCAACGAGCGATGATCGTCTCACCGCCTAAAGCTGGAAAAACAACTATTCTGAAAGAGATAGCTAATGCAATTTCTGACAACAGCCCTGATATTCACCTCTTAATAAGCCTGATTGGTGAACGCCCAGAAGAAGTAACTGACATGGATCGATCTGTAACTGGTGAAGTTATTGCTTCAACTTTTGACGAGCCAGTAACCGAGCATGTTCGAACTGCTGAAATTACACTGAACCGTGCAAAACGGCTGGTCGAGATAGGCCATGATGTGGTCATCCTGATGGACAGCCTGACACGCCTTGCACGCGCCTATAATATGGTGGTTAATCCATCCGGCCGCACCCTCTCAGGTGGTATGGATCCTTCTGCCCTTTATCCTCCAAAACGTTTTTATGGCGCAGCACGAAATATTGAAGATGGAGGTTCACTCACCGTAATCGCCACCGCGCTGGTAGATACCGGATCCCGCTTGGATGATGTTGTTTATGAAGAGTTTAAGGGCACCGGTAATATGGAGCTTCATTTGTCCCGGCGTTTGCAAGAAAGACGCATTTTCCCGGCTATTGACCTTGAGCGATCCAGCACACGCCGCGAAGAATTGCTGCTGAGCCCTGAAATTCTTCAACGTGTTTGGCTTATGCGCCGTATGTATCTGCAGATGATCGGCCAAGCACCGCAGGGCGCGGGTATGGACCCGGCTGTAGCCACTGAAGCTATTCTAAACAAAATGAGTAAGACAAAAGATAATATCGAGTTTCTGGAAGCATTGACCGCTGATGCCTAAATTGGCACTCTTCTCCCGAAAGAAAGAAGAATCAGTGGATACACCAAACGAACCCAAAAAGTTTCCAGTATGGCTGATTACAGCAACTTGGGTAATTGCTTTCCTGATGATAGCCTTGCTCGGTTTTTCTCTGTATCAATATTTCAGCGGGCGCTCACTGCTGGCTTTCATTCAGCTCCCGTCAAGCACAGCCGCTGAGTCCCAGGCGCCCTCTGCCTTACCTATTTTCGCTCCAACCAAAGCTTATGATTCTGTTACCCGAAATACTGATCCCCAGACAGTCCTTCCTACTGGACTAAGGAAGAAAGTGGAGGATTACCAGGTTGCATCTGGTGATACGCTTTTCGGATTAGCCAAGACTTATTCGCTCGAACCAGAAAGTATACTCTGGGCAAATTTCGGCGTTTTGCATGATAACCCACACTTGATATCTCTGGGCGTCTCCCTGAAAATACCCCCTGTTGATGGAATATTATATGAGTGGAAAGAAGGCGATAAACTGGACCATATCGCTGGTCTATATAAGGTTACTGTCGAAGATATTCTCTTATATCCGGGAAATGACCTGGATATTACAAATCCGGTCATTGAGCCGGGCACATTAATTATGATACCGGGCGGGTATCGAGACCTGGAACAAAGCTGGATAGTCCCACTTGCAGCAGCAGATGTATCAGGTGGTACAACTGCCAAGATTAGTGGACCTGGATCCTGTACCCCAGCGGCTGTTTATTACGGAAGCGGTTCTTTTGGCTGGCCAGCGCCTTATCCAGGCCAGGTTTCAGGTAATGATTACTGGTCCGGTCATCCTGCCATTGATGCCCAGTGTTATGAAGGTGATGCGATCTTTGCTTCAGATTCTGGGGTGGTAATTTATGCAGGACCCATCAGCGGTGGATACGGAAATTTGGTAGCGATTGACCATGGAAGCGGTTATGTATCACTCTATGGCCATTTGAACGGTTGGAGTGTATCCTGCGGGCAGGCGGTGAGTAAAGGCCAGGTTATTGGCTCCTGCGGCTCAACGGGAAATTCCACTGGTGCCCACCTGCACTTTGAGATCCGCCAGGGTGGAGGCTTTCTCAATCCGTGGCAGGTGCTGCAGTAAAAAATGAATCCCGGGCAACCGGGATTTTCTTTATCCGATCAACAACAGAAAATAATCTGAAAAGCTCATCTATTTATAATCAAGTTAAAGGTTTCTGTTTGGAAACTCAGAATTATGCAATTATTCCTGGATTATAAAAGGGAGGGTGGATCTACTTCAACTCGTATTCCGGTGAATAATTCGTCTTTAATTAAACTGACAGGATCTTTGCCTTTAAGTACGATCTGCCAGCGGAATAATCCGTTTCGTTTGGAAAAATATGGGGGTACGGGACCTGTAAGGGCAAGAGTTTTGTCAGTACTTGAATTTACCAGTCTTTCAAGTCGATTGAAAACCTCAATTGCTGATTGCTGGGATTTTTCAGAATTTGTATTTCGGCATTCAAAACGGACCATACGTGTGAAAGGCGGGTAGAGTAGCTCACGTCGGTGAGCTAATTCCTGGATGTAGAAACCTTTAAAATCATGTTCGGCTGCCCGCTGGATAGCAAAATGCTCCGGCTGAAAGGTTTGCAAAATCACTTTACCTCCCAGTGCGCTTCGTCCAGCACGCCCGGCAACCTGAGTAAGAAGTTGAAAGGTGCGTTCAGAGGTGCGATAATCAGGAAAATTAAGCCCAACATCTGCCAGTACTACCCCCACCAGTGTAACCAGGGGAAGATCAAGTCCTTTTGCAAGCATCTGGGTACCAATGAGGATATCCGCATTATGCTGCCTGAAATGTGAAAGGATTACTTCTTCAGAGCCCTTGCCCCTGGATGTGTCGGAATCCCAACGCAGCAGCCGTGCGGCAGGGAATAATCTTTGCAGATCTGCCTCAATTTTTTCAGTTCCGGTACCAAACTGTTTGATGCGTATACTGCCGCAATGTGAACATTTTTTTGGGATGTTACGAGAATATCCACAGGTATGGCAAATCAGCAAGGCAGAATTACGGTGATAAGTTAGTGAAAAATCACAGTGCGGACATTTGAGCGTATACCCGCAATCACGGCAGAACACATAACTTGCGCTTCCGCGCCTGTTGAGCAGCAGTATCGCCTGCTCATGTTTGGAGAGAATTTCTTTTAATCCTTTTAATAAAATTCGACTGAAGATCGAAGTGTTCCCTTCGCGTAATTCCCCGCGCATATCCACTATTTCCCCTTCAGGAAGGGGCAGCGAACCTGTTTTGAACTCTAATTTCTTATCCCTGACTTGTGGGGCAACACGAGACGGTAATTCTAATAAAGGCCATTTTTCATATTTGGCACGGAAATAAAGGCTTACATCCGGTGTAGCAGTTCCCAAAATTACCATTGCGCTGCTTAATTTTCCGAAAGTAATTGCCGCTTCAACGGCATGGTAAGTGGGACCCATCTCAACCTGATAATAGGACTCATCGTGGCATTCATCCAGGATAATCACTCCAATATTTGGGAAGGGTGTAAAGAGAGCGCTTCGAGGACCGATGGCTATGGAAAAATCAGCACTTCGAGCGCGCCGCCATGTGTCATACCGTTCACCAGGTGATAATTTTGAATGGATGACACCCACTTTTCCTGGAAACCGCCCCATAAAGCGTTCAATGGTTTGCGGTGTCAATGAAATTTCCGGGACCAGTACTATCACCTGTTGCTTTTGGGTTAGTGATTTTTCAATCGCACGCATGTAGATCTCGGTTTTTCCGGAACCAGTGACCCCGTGAAGCAGGATGGGCTTTCCATAGGATTGCTGGTCCATCAACTCAGAAATCCTTGCCCAGATTACATTTTGTTCTGAGGTTAAAACCGGCATCATGGAGTAAAAAAGATCTGCTTTAGAATCTATTAAGGGGATCACGCCATACTTCTTGCGGGTGAGACCTAATTTAATCCCTTCTGTTCCAGCCAATGCAGGTCAGATGAGTTTGCACCGGTGGAGGCATAAATCCAGGATATTTCCGAAGGTTCTTTCTCTCCAGCAAGCAACTGCAATACTGCAATCCTACGGATTAACGCATTGGAATTTTTGGAACCCAATTCAGAGATCACTGAATCCAATTCTTTCGGTTGAAAAGATATAGAAACAGAGCGGGAATATTTTTTCCGCACGGCTGGCTCGGGAAGAACGGGTTGGCTGACCAGAAAACCCTTGCTGACCAACAATCGTGCGGATTTTCGCCAATCTATCAATTTAAAATTTCTATCCAATTGCCGACCGCGGAGCGGACCACGTTCGGAAAGTATTTTAATAATCCGGCGAGAAACCTCAGGCAGATTTTCAAGATAAAAATCCGCCGGGAGATTCAATTTGAATAATGAATCGGATTGCTGATGCAAGCCGGGAGGTAGCATGGCTGTCAAGAATCCTGAAACCGGTTGAAGATATTTCTCGGAAAGTAAAAAAGCCAGCCTTAATTGATTGTCGGTTATAACAGGAAATTCATCCACCAGATAAGTTAAGGATTTAACATCTGGCACATCTGGTTTGTCAAGCAACTTCACAACAATTCCCTGCACTTTTTGACTGCCAAAAGGCACTTCAACCAGACTGCCAAGAGAAATTGATGCAGCTAACTCTGGAGGAATAGCGTAATCATACAAATCTCTAACATCCGGGACGTTGACCGCAATTCTGGCGAATTCTCTCATAAAACAAGATTCTTATTTTTGGATTGATGATAAAACAGCAGCTGAACCATATCCGACCACTGAGCTTGAGTCACCGGTTGAATCAGCCGAGGTGCTGTAATTGAGGATTTGTACTCGGTTCGCGCCAGCCAAGCGCGAAGTCAAGAGCATTGCTGCAATCGCTCCAGCCCCACAAGCTGCTGCGCTGCCATCTGCTTCAGCAGAAAGGACGCCAAACGGATCAAGTGATTTCACTCGCCTAAGCATTTCAGAATCCAAAGTTTCAGCAACCTCCAATGGATAAAAATGAGAAAGATCAGAACTTGCGACCAAAAGGAAATCGATATTTTTTATGGCTTGAAAAAGTGAATCAGCCAGGCAGGTGAGCATTTGCGGGTTCTGAGAACGTATCATCAGCGGCAGCAATTCAAAATCTGTTTTCCAGGAACACTGAAGAAAAGGTAGTTGGATTTCAATGGCATGTTCTTCATCCCTGGAACTTTGTATTAGAGCCAGATTTTGTTTCTTTAATAAATCATCAAGTATCAGTAATTCATCTTGTGCAACATGGATATTTCCCAGGGGAGTCTGGTAAGCGCTATGGGCGGTGGTAAGAAAATAGCCCTGAAAATAAGGATGAAATGGAGAAAGGATAACCACCAACTTGCGGGGTTTATTTTGAACAGTCTTATAAGCATAAGCAGCCGTACGGCCAGAATAGCGGTGACCGGCATGAGGGGCAAGAAGACCTATGACTTGTCCGCTGAGGTCGTTTTCAGAAAGCTTGACTGCGTCAAAGAAGGAATCAATTTGTTTTGTCAGTTTTAATGGATCGCCAGGATACCAGGTACCTGCGATAGGGGAAGGGCGTACATCTGACTGAAATTCCATTTTTCCACCTCAACTATGATTATACAGACAATCGTCAGCAGCTGCGGAAAATAACAGATTAACCTATGTAATTATGAGGATTCAGCCGTACAGAGCCCTGCCGTATCTCAAAATGAAGGTGCGGGCCGCTGGAGTTTCCGGTGCTGCCCATAGTTCCAATCGTATCACCCTGATAAATGCTCTGGTTGCAGGTGACAGAGATTGTATCCAGATGCGCGTAAATGGTCTGAAGGTCATTGCCATGGTCAACCACCACAACATTACCATATCCCCATGTGCTCCAGCCTGCATAAACCACCACGCCATTATCCACTGTATAAATCGGATTGCCAGTCTTTCCGCCAATATCAATGCCGTAATGACCAACATCAGGGGTCCATTCGTAACCTGAAACGCGCATCTCGCTGGTCGGCCAGACATAAGTGCTGGTACCAAGAGGACCAACATCTGTGATGGCACACTTACCCTCACCCCATAAAGCGGATTCTGCCGGGGTGTCGCGCTGGATAAGAACCAGAAATTGGTCGACAAATTCTCTTTTCCCGCCAGGAACAAAAATCTTTGTGCCTTCTGTGATGTTAGGGTTCGCAAAATCGCCGATAGTGTCCATACTCAGGTTATTGCCTGGCCAATTGATGATATCTTCTGGTGTAACACCCAGAGTCTCCGAAAATTTGTTTAATCCATTACCTTTCACCCATGGCCAAAGTACCCCGTCCACCGGAGGGATATTTAGTGTTTGCCCCGGAAGTATAAAAGCAGGATTATCCAGCAATGTTTCGTAATTGGTCCACAAGAGAGAAGCCGGCTTAAGGCTGAAAGATTCAGCAATCGAATAGACCGAGTCTCCAGCTTTCACTTCATATGTAGTGAATTCGTAACGAGAACCGGCAGTTTCAGCAGGAGCGGTATTTATTGTATTGGCTGAAGGTGATAATCCTTCCACTGGAGCAATGCCAGCATATGATGGCAGCTCAACGGGTCCTATATTCGCGACAGCTTCAGGCAGGTTGGCGGACATGTCAGTCTTTTCTGAAGGGATAAAAAAACCTTTCATAACCCAGATAACCAGGCCGACAAGACCTATTGTCACCAATGCTGAACCGGCACGCAAAGCAATATTTCCCATACCGAGCTTAGTGATGTATGCCCAAAACCGATCCCAGAGTCTCAGCAACTGGGGTGAATCTTCAGATATTGGGGATTTTAATAGCGAACCTTCTAATTGATCGTGCTCATCGTTCTGAGTAAATTGTTCGTCCATTCAACCTCAAGAAAATCATCATAACACAAGAAAAAAGGCTTTCCAGCCTTTTCATTTTATATATTATAAATAAGATAAATATTATTATAAAACAATATTAAATTATCGGTAGGTATAATTGCCACATGACTGATGAACTATCACTTTCAAGTGAGATTGGCAGATTATTGAAAGATAGAGGACTTTGGCTAGCTACTGCTGAATCATGCACGGGAGGTTTGTTGGGGCACCTTATTACCAATGTTGCCGGGTCATCCGAGTATTATCTTGGGGGATTCATCACTTACTCCAATAGTACCAAAGAACAATGGCTCGGTGTTAAGTCCAATACCCTTAAAATTAATGGCGCGGTTAGCAAAGCGACTGTTCTTGAAATGGCGTGGGGTGTACGGAAAGCATTTAACGGAAGACCAGATGCAGAAACAATCGTTGGAATTTCCATCTCAGGGATTGCTGGACCATCCGGGGGAACGCCCGACAAGCCTGTTGGGACGGTGTGGATTGGTATCAGCGGAACGCTTGGAAATAAGGCGACCTGCTTTCTTTTTATGGGCAGCCGAACACAAATACAATCACAGGCTGCCCGACAGTCACTAAAAATATTAGCGCATTATCTCATTTAACTTTAATATGAAATTAATTAGAATTTCAGTTGCTATATAAGCAGCGTGTCTGCCATCAGGATAAACTATTTTTCTTACCCTAACCGGCTGCGCTCAGTCTCGACTATGCTTTCGTCCAATTTCTTGAACAGCGGTTGAGGTTCCCTGAAATGACATCCAGCTGAAAGCTTGCTTGGCTGCCAGAGTCCGATGGCTTTAGCTGGATTGTATAGTAAAGCAGTATGCTCACCTAAAGCATCTTTGACCTTTTGTGTATACTGCTCGCCAAATAAGGGTTCAGAGTAGCCCATGTAAGTATGAAGTTTTTCGCAGGTGAAAGGCAAGAAGGGAGAGAATAATATCTTCAGTGAATCAATGGCTTTCATAGCGACAAAAATTGAACTGCCTGCCTTTGTTTTGTCGGTTTTAATGGTAAACCAGGGCGCGCAGGTATCAAGATATTTGTTGACTTCTGAAGCGAGACGCATAGCTTCACCCAACGCTGATCGAAGACGCACTGCTTCCAGTTCCTTACCAATGGTCTCAAAGCCTTTCTCAACCTGCTCAAGCAATGCCTTATCTTCATCAGTGAGTGTTCCGGGATCAGGCACAACACCTCCCCAATTCTTATAAGCAAATGACAGAACACGATTAGCCAGATTACCCCAGGTTGCAACCAGCTCGTCATTATTGCGGTGGTAAAACTCACCCCAGTCCCAGTCTGCGTCGCGAGTCTCGGGCATGATACAGGTTAGATAATAACGTAATGAATCAGGATCATAACGGCTGAGGAAGTCAAGGCCCCAGACTGCCCAATTTCGACTGCCGGAGATCTTCTTTCCTTCAAGGTTCAGGAATTCATTGGCCGGCACATCATAAGGAAGGACAAACTCGGATTTTTCTTTACATCCGAAAACCTCATCGAATTGACCGTCAGCACCCGCAAGTTCCGCCGGCCAGATTATGGCATGAAAGGGAATATTATCTTTACCAATAAAATATAGCGTTTTCGCATCCAAACTTTTCCACCATGAACGCCAGGCGTCGGTGTTACCAAGCAGATTGCTCCATTCAATTGAGGCCGAAAGGTAACCTATGACTGCTTCAAACCAGACATAGAGACATTTGCTATCCCAGCCTTCCACAGGTACCGGGATTCCCCAGTCAAGATCGCGTGTAATTGGGCGACCGCGCAGCCCTTCTGACTGGATCTGACCAAGCGATTGGCGTAAAACATTTGGGCGCCAGTAAGATTCACGGGTTTTTAGAAATATCTCAATTTGGCCTTCCAGCTCACCCAGATCAAGAAAGAAATGTTCAGTCTCGCGCATCTCTGGTGTAGACCCATCTATTTTTGAACGAGGATCTTTGAGCTGGGTCGGGTCAAGCAGGTTGCCACATTGGTCGCATTGATCACTGCGCGCATTATTAAAACCGCAGATATAGCAAGTACCTTCCACATAACGGTCAGGCAGAAAGCGTCCCTGTGTTGGTGAAAACCACTGAAGTTGTTTATCTTTATACATAAATCCATTTTGAAGCAGAGCAGTGAACATCGCCTGAGAGACTTTGAAATGATTCTCGGTGTGAGTGGATGTGAACAGGTCATATGTCAGGCCTAGTTTCTGAAAAAGCTCAAGAAAGCTTTGGTGAAAACGTTGATAGACTGCTTCTGGGGACATTTTTTCGGCTTCAGCGCGTACTGTAATCGGCGTGCCATGCGAATCTGTCCCGGAAACCATCAACACCTGATTGCCTTTCAGACGGTGGTATCGTGCAAAGATATCTGCGGGAAGGTAAGCTCCTGCCAAGTTCCCGACATGAATTTCAGCGTTGCCATATGGCCATGCAACTGCGGCCAAGATAAATTCAGACATAAATACTTCTCCAGACTGATGATTTGCCTGTGATTTTATCATGAAGAGTTTTTGTAATGAATTTCACATAAATCATTTACAATAAAAGAAAATCTCGGAGGATAAAATATCAGCAAAAGCTGCTGAATGGCGCAAGGATTTTGATTCCAATCGGAAGAGTTCATTGGGTGAGATGTTTGCGAAGCCCAAACAGTAATTGGGAAGATGCATCTATCGCCATTACCCAGAGCAATTAGACATACAGGCTATCCGAAGAGGGAAATTAAGGGTTTCGCACTTGAAAACGCAGCAAAATTTACCAAAAAAAGCGTCGACGTTCTTGCGAGTACTAGTTAAATATGGCAACTAACAAATGTCTGGTAATTGGCGATATCAACATTGATTTCGCTATACACTCTAATCATTACCCTGCAGAGGGAGGTGGAGCCCATGCGGAGCAATCCGATTTTCGGTTGGGCGGTTCAGGCTGCATTACAGCCCTTTATCTGCAATTACTCGGCCAACCTACAGCGTTTGCGGCGAACATGGGTGCGGATGTCTTCTCCCAATTTGCCAATGGATACCTTAATAATTCAGGATTGGATATTTCACTTATCAGAAATTTAGGGGATGTGCAAACCGGTTTTTTTATGATACTTGTTACACCTGGCGGGCAGCGCACCATGTTTGGCAACCGCGGAGCAAATGCAGTTGCTCTGGATCTCGATAAGATTTTGCACAGACTGAGTGAATTCAGGCACCTGCATGTATCGGGTTATTCTCTGCTTGGAAAAGAGCAGTATGAAGTGGTAAACCAGGTAATGAGAAGAGCAAGGTCCAACGGGTTGACGGTGAGCCTGGATCCGGGAATTTGTACCTCGGAACAAGAAGCGGAAAAAGTGCTTGGGCTGTTGAAGTATGTTGACTTTTTCCTTCCCAACATGGAAGAGCTGACTTCATTGGTTAAGGAAATAGAATTTGAAGAAAAAATTGAATCGCTGCTCAATTTGGGATGCAAAGCCATCGTTTTAAAACAAGGAAAAGCAGGCGGCAGATACTTTGAAAATGGGTTTTCGGTAAACGTACCAACGGATAACAATTCCGGTATGAAGATTATTGATACCACGGGAGCAGGGGATTGTTTTAATGCCGGATTCCTGAATGGTATTTTAAATGGAAAAGGCTTTGAGGAAGCGCTCGCGCTGGCAAACGCAGCAGCTTTCAGGATGATCACTGCACAGCATGGGATTATAGATTTGATAAAGGAGAAGAAATCCTGATGTGTAATTTAAGCCTCAGGTGAACTTGATACTTGATTGATAAAAAGTGAAGAAACTTGGTTGTCTATTCGATATCATATTTTCTCTATATGTATTCTTAATTATCTAACAACCCCCATATTTATGGTTGTATTACAGATTGAAATGGTATAAAATACTATTGATATTTGATCCGAAATGGCAAACTCTGCGCGAGCAGGGGACGCAAAGCTATGGGTCTAACGGAAATTAGATCGCCAGGCCGCCGAAGATCGTTTTTATTTTAATTAAACAATCAGGCCTGGCAATAGCTCAGGCCTGATTTATTTTTGCAGATCTTGTGCGCAGGCTGGCGATGAGAAAGGAAGATGATGATGCGTACATTATTATATAAACGGGGGAGGATTACTATGTCAAGAAAATTAATGGTCGCAGGTTTGGCGACTTTATTAGCGCTGCTAGCAACCCTGCCCGCTAAGTCTTATGTTAGAGCAGAAGGAGATGAGCCGCCGGCAGGTGTTCCGCACGAAGCAGAAACCATAGTTCAATCTCAAGATACTGAAAACGCGCAGCTTGAAATTCAAGATGAGCTTTTAAGTGTAGACGCTTCTTTTGAAAATCAAATAATTGCAGAAGTACCATCAGTTGAAAAAATTGCCACGGTATTGGAAGAAAACCAGTTGACTCTTATGGATGATAGCGGCCAACCGATGAATATGGCCAGCCAGGAAAGTGCTGATCTGATAAAAAGCGGTGATCCTTACTGGTATGTGGGTGCTACCAAATATGCAACTGTATTCAACATAGAAAATTGCCCATCGGGCACAATCCCTGGCACAACCTGTTGGGCAAGCATGACACCAATCGAAGAAGCACTACAAATTATTGATGATAGGGGTTATGTACCTACCGATGGGCTTCTTAATGTAGAAAATGGGAATTTCACCGATCTTGTCGTCATTGATGGTTTAGCCGGAAATGGAAATCTTGCATCCCTAAAAGGTCTGCTCGGACTCGGACCGACTATTTCCAACCTGACTGGCAGCATTCATGTAAGCAATATGCTTAATGGTTTTACTTTATCTGGCTTTACCATTGAAGGTGGTGTAAGTTTTGAAAATATCACCGGTAACTTGTCTCTGCAAAATTTATATATACATAATGAAGCCGGAGATGGGATTGTGATTGAAAACCAAAATGGGGCTGTGGAACTAAAAAATGTACAATCACGCGGAAACAGAGGCAATGGTGCATTTATAAATAACAATACTTCTACTAATGCACCTGTCACGATTATAAACAGCGCATTTGATAACAATGATGATAAGAACAGCGCAACCTGGAACACTGGTTTAAAAATTATTACGAACGGTGTGGTTATTTTGGAGGGTGTTGCGGCTAGCCGCAATAATGGCAGCGGCGCGGAAATCACTGGTTTTAGCGCCCTCACAATAAATAACAGTCTTTTTGACGGAAATAATCCTTCGCCGTTTTCCGCGGAGACTCCCACCGGATTTGGACTTTTTGCGGATACTTCTAAACCTGCTTCAGTCAAAATCAGCAATGTTTTTGCTTACTTCAACGCGAATCACGGGATGGAAATTAATTCAGCTGGGACAATTCTTATGTCTAACGTACGCAGTTCCCATTCATCATTACGTTTTGGCGCTATAGAATCCACCGGGCAAACGGTGCAAGACCGACTGAATGAGGATAATAAATTCACAGGCGACCGCTGGTATTTCAGCGGCATAAAAAACCAGGAGCTTGAGATTGCACTTTCAAGCCAGGCATTTGACACCTACCTTGAATTACACGATGCCAGCGATGATTCCTTGCTGGTATCCAATGATAATAACGGGACCAGTACTGATTCACTGATAAATTTTACCCTCAACAACAGTGGAGAATTTTATATTGTTGTGAAAACGCTTGAGACTGCCACTGGCGAAGATGGCACTTACACTCTGGCTTTAAATGATCCGACCAGCGCGCATGAAACGAGCAGTAATATTAAAGGAGCATTATTAAATGCGGCTGGCGGGAATGGCACAATCATCATAACCAATTCAATGTTCCAGGATAATGCGGGCGATGGGCTTGAAGCGCTTTCTCTGAATAGTATCATCATCAGTACAACGGATATATCTCATAATGGATTACGCGGAGCGTACTTGGATAACTGCCAGTATGATTTATCAATAAGCACCTGCCTTGGTTATGGCAAGATCAGCATCACCAGCCCATCTGCATCTGGCTGGTATGGGGGAAATTATTTCCTCGATAACGGCGCAACTGGCCTGGAAGTGAAAACGAAAGGAAGCATAACAATAACCAACACCGGTGCGTATGAAAACCTCGGTAGCGGTATGGACCTTCGAAATGATTACAGCACAGGTTCAGTAACCATTAACTCCAATGTGACCAACTTTGCCAATATTTTCCGCAATAATGGCTCTGATGGATTGAAAATCACCTCGCTTGGAACCCTGGTAGTGGAGAACGGTGAGGCGGATTACAACGGTGAATATGGATATTATCTGACCACCAAAGGGCTGGTGAAACTTAAAAACCTGAGCGGCAGCAGCAACGGAGCCAGCGGTTTGTTTATTAATAATCAGGTGACAGGATCAGTCGGTTCGGTTATGTTAAGCGCCTCCCCAGGTTTTCGGAATAACTTTGATCTTAATGGCGCCAATGAGCAGGGTTACATTCCTGGAGTTGAGATACGTTCCTTCGGAGTGATTTCTCTAACAAACCTGGATGCCAATCAAAACTACGCGGCTGGTGCTTATTTAACTAATACCGAAGCTCCGATTGCTAAACCTATAACTGTTTTAGAAAGCGACACCAGTGAAAACCAGGGGTCTGGATTAATTATTTATTCCAAAGGCGCTGTTGCCCTAAGAGGGGTAAACAGTTCCCATAATTCTCTGACTGGCAGCAATATTGTCTTTGGAGGGGAGACGGTATATGAAAGGTTAACAAATGTTTCATCTCATGATACTTGGTGGTTTACCGCCGAGCCGGGTAGCCACGCCAATATCATTCTTGAAAGCACAGAATTCAATGGTTATCTTGAACTATATGATGCCAATGGCACGCTGATAGCGGAAGATGACAACTTTTATGGGGATAATAATGCCCAAATCAATATTGATTTACCTTTTGCTGGGGATTATTTTATCCATGTCAGGTCGGCGGACATGAACAAAGGGAATTATGCCTTATCTATTAATGACCCCTCGCATGAATACAAAACATACTTTAGTTTTTTTGGCGCTTTGATCAGTAATATTGAGGGGGTTGGCAACATTACACTTTCCCCTACTTTAAACGTTGCATTCAATACCTTCGATGATAACAACTACCAGGGTTTACAGATTAATACAAAAGGATCAATCATCGCCAACAATTTATCCGCATCTGACAACGGTGACACTGGTGCATACCTCTCCAACGCAAACGGGTTGGGGGTTATCAGTGTATTGAACAGCGACAAAACGACACCGGGACTATTCAACAATAATACTCAAGTAGGACTTTATGCTGTATCAGCAAGAACAATTTCACTCCGAAATATCAGTGCTGACGGAAATGGAAGTGCAGGAACCTATATCAATAACTGCCTGCTATCGGATGGGTATTGCTTGGGTCTTGGCAGCGTTTTAATAAAATCCACGAATGGATTAATGAACAGCTTTAGCAACAACCAGCGATATGGCTTATGGATATATTCCAGTGGCAATATTGCAATCACGGACATTAAGTCAGATTGCGAATGGCTGGAGCGGACTTTATGTGAAAAACCAGTATAACGGTGTTAACGGAAATGTGCTGCTCAACTCATCTGCAAATAAAACCAGCACTTTTTTGACCAATGGCTGGGCATCGCTTCTAAATTACTATGGCATGGAAATCTACAGCAATGGAAATATTGATTTATCAAGAATTTCAATTCAAACCACCAATGGCAGCGGGGCTCTTCTGCAAAACCAAAATGCGGATATACCAAAGAATATCACCATCCTAGACAGCTCATTTGAAGCCAACCAGGGATCAGGTCTGCTGGCTTTCTCCAAAGGTGCAATCAGCCTGCAGGGAGTGAACAGCCGTTATAACTCAATTGTGAGCGGGCAGATTGATTCTTTTGGAGAGACGGTTTATGAACATCTATCACCAAATTATGAATCTGACCGCTGGTGGTTTGACGGTTCAGAAGATGACCCCGTGGATATTATCCTGGCCAGCGAAGAATTTGATGTGATTTTGGAAGTGTATAACAAGGATAATGTATTGATCGCAGCAGATGATGATTCATATGGCGGAACCAATGCACGGCTGACATTTCTCCTGCCAGCAGATGGGGAATATTACATCAAAGTTAGGCAGAACGGCTCAGGAGATGGCAATTACCGGCTTTCACTGAATGATGCATCTGGAGGAGAAATTCTTAATCGTTATGATTTTGACGGTATATATTTGAATAACACTTATGGAGACCTTGGAGTTACGATTAAATCTACTCCCCTTAATTCAGCCCCAAGTTACTATCATAATAACAACAATGGAATTACCATCAAATCCAAAGGCGCTGTAACACTTTCAAATATTTACGCTTTACAGAATGGCGGCGATGGCGCGAATGTCAACAATGCTTATGGTACGCGCAGTTTAATTATTAATACTTCATCCAGCCTGCTCACCAGTTCCTATAGCTTTAACACCAAGTTCGGCCTTTATGCACAATCACGGGGATTGGTTGCCATCCGAAACAGCGGCCGCATGTACCTGAGGGATAACGGTTACAGCGGAGCTTATATTGATAACCGCACCGTTTTTGCCGCAGATATTGATATTTCACGGGTGGAGGTTAACAATAACCTGTGGAAGGGAATGGAGATTTATTCTTCCGGGGATGTGACTCTGAACAATATACTGGCAATCAATAATATTGAGAACGGTGTTTATGTAGATAACTGCGACTGGGATGATGTATCGCTGGTTTGCCTGGGCAGCGGTTTTGTAAATATTAAGGGAACGCTGGGAGAGAATACTTTTTCTGATAATGGCGCGACCGGGCTGGCTGTATATTCTAACGGTATCATCACGATTGACCGGGTATTTGCGATCCAGAATGCGGGGCGCGGCATGGTTCTGAGCAATGAAACTGGAACAGGTTATATCAACATTAGCAACACAGTGACGCGTTTAAATGAATGGCATGGCGTACATCTTATTACACAAGGCGCAGTCACGATAAGGAGTCTTCATAGTATGTCCAATGGAAAGGGTGTTGATGGGGATGGTTTGTATATGAGGGCAAAATCTCCCTCACTTAAAATATTCTATACCTGCAGTTTTATCGGTAATGAAGGAAACGGAATTGAGATCTCTTATGACAATTACGGCATACCTGCCATGATGGGTGTAAGTTATTTTGGTAATGACACTGATTTGGATGGAGATTTAAATTATTACTCGCATCTCGCTCCCTAGAAAAAAATATGAATTTTACCCAGGTAAGGATACGAATAAAGAAAGAGAATCACAGGTAATTAAAATAGATCGGTAATGATGTGCTGTCTATTCTGATATTCAATTTAGATAAATTTCCTAAAAACAGTATAGTAAAGCACAGAGAATCTTTGAAAATATTAAATGGATTTCAATCTGATTTTTGTGGTTTCTCCTTGCCATGACACGTGTTTATTTGCAGCATATCAATTATCGCGCTTGACGGCAGGCGTTCGCTGCGGTATATTATGCACACGGTTAATCCCGAGCCCTCGTAGCTCAATTGGATAGAGCGTTTGCTTGCGGAGCAAAAGGCTGCAGATTCGAGTTCTGCCGGGGGCATCATCAACGGAGCGGTAACCACCGCTCCTTCTGTTTAAACAGGAAAAAAAACCATGAAGCCGTTTAAAAAACATATTTTATTATCCAATGATGATGGCATTGACTCCCCTGGACTTTGGGCGGCCGCTGAAGCGCTTTCTGACTTGGGTTATGTAACAGTCGCCGCACCGCGAGACCATATGTCTGCCACCGGGCGCGGATTTGCCAAGGAATCCGACGGCCGTATTACCAAGAAGAAAATGATTATAAAAGGCCAGGAGTGGGATGTATTTGCCATAGGCGGTTCTCCATCGCAGTCAGTGACACATGGAATTTTGGAAGTTGTCCCGCAGAAGCCGGATCTTGTAGTAGCTGGCATAAATTATGGAGAAAATTTTGCCACGGATATTACTTATTCCGGTACGGTCGGCGCAGCTATTGAAGCTGCCTCCCTGGGAATTCCAGCGCTGGCAATGTCGCAGCAGATAATATTTGAAGATTATGATTCCTATCATATGGATGTGAATTTCTCTGCCGCGGCTTTCTTCACTCGTTTTTTCGCGCAGAGACTGCTAGAGAATGAAATGCCTGAAGATGTGGACGTGCTTAATGTGGTAGTACCCGACAAAGCTACCCCGGAAACACCCTGGAAGGTAACCCGTCTGGCGAAGATGCGCTACTTTCGCCCATATGTTGTCAGGGAAGGAAAGCCTGAGGACAAGGGATATATCACCTCCAATATCCTTAAAGACGATGAGATCCCGCCGGATAATGATATTTATACAGTGCGTGTGGAAAAGATGGTAGCTGTCACCCCGCTAAGTATGGATATGACTTCGCGAGTTGCACCCAGCATTTTGGATGCGCTATTACGAACAAAATAGGTTGTCAAAATAGCGATCCTTGTAGAAAGAAACCGCCGATTCACTGGAAGACAGTTCCCTGAGGTTGGGTAAAGGCGATGAATTCTTAAGAAGTAAAGCGGATATTTAATATATCCCCATCTTTGACAGGGTATGATTTACCTTCCAGCCGCAGCTTTCCCCTTGCCCGTGCTTCAGCCATACCGCCTGTTGCAATCATATCGTCATAGCTAATCACTTCGGCGCGTATGAAGCCTTTTTCCAAATCTGTATGGATCACGCCAGCCGCTTCTGGCGCCAGTGCTCCGCGCCGGACGGTCCAGGCACGCACTTCATCTTCTCCTACCGTGAAGAAAGAAATCAAGCCAAGCAAATTATAAGAAGCAGAAATCAGGCGGCTGAGCCCCAATTCCTTTATTTCATATTCCACCATAAATATTTCAGCATCCTCCAGAGGCAGTTGCGCCAAATCCATTTCCAATCTGCCCTGCAAGTCAATTACCTGGCTGCGTTTTTGAGGGTAATTCACAACTGGCGCTTTTTGGCTATCTCCAAGGTTGAGGAGGATAAGTATCGGTTTGCGGCTAAGAAAACCAAAGCCGGACATTATCTTTTCATCCTCATCGGAAATTTCCATATTGCGTAAAGGTGTAGAAGCTGCCAAGGTCTGCTGTAATTTTTCGAAAAGATTCGCTTCACGTTCCACAACGGCTTTATCACGCCCCATAAAGCGCTTCTGTTCTTCGCCAAGCTTTTCAAGCTTACGTTCTATCATGATCTGGTCATTTAACATAAATTCTTCGTCCATCAATTGGATATCACGCAAGTGATCAATGCTTTCGCGTACATGGGCAACTGAAGTGTTCTCAAAACAGCGCACCACATGGATAAAACCATCCATCTGGGTGAGTTGGTTAAATAATTGGCCGCTTATTTCACCCTTGTCAGAAGCGCCACCTAGACCTGCAATATCTGCGTATGTCACCTTGGCATATATTTTCTTTTTCGGGTTGAACATAGATGTCAGGCGGTCCACGCGCTCATCAGGCACATCTACCACCGCGGTGTGAACTTCCATTCGCCCAACCGCTGCACCTGTGGGCTGATTGCCGCGAGTAAGTGCATTAAAAATGGTGGTCTTGCCTGACTGGGGTAAACCAATAATTCCTAATCTCATAAATCCATCCGGTTTGAAATTTCCTTCAATTATATACGGTTAGGATGGTGAGAAGGCGATTATTCCTAATAAATAGGTATATATAAAAAAATAAAAATGCAGATATTTCTTCTTAAATAATTAACACCTTGACCCTGCTTTTAAAACTGGATATACTTCCTTGCACATGCCGGAGTGGCGGAATTGGCAGACGCGCACGACTCAAAATCGTGTTCCTTCGGGAATGTGGGTTCGATTCCCACCTTCGGCATTTGCACCGCTATAAGTTAATTCAATTTAATTGAACCTCCGAACCCCGATTTTTCAAAAAATATTCCCATTAATAAACTTCGATAATAAATTATTGAATCTTTCATTAATAAGAATTGCAAAATAACATATGAATATTTGACAAGATTCGTATGACAAATATTTGATTTTTTATTACTCAAGCCTGTATAATATATATTAATTGATGGGAATGACCATGATTTATTGGAGGGAAATGATCAACTTTTCATTGATTTGGGCTTTGATTTCAAATGCCCCCGCTATTATTATGCGCTTGTCTTACAACTATAACACCTTGCTCAATCAGCAGGGTGTTTTATTTTCCGGAAGAATCAATTATTTCCGGATTTCATAAATTTTCTTAATATCAGAAGAAAGGAGGTATAAACCAGGGAAAGATAAACCCACAATCACCCCATTTTATTGAATAAAAAAATAAAAAAAGGAGTAATAACCATGTCACCTGAAAAGAAAAAGGGCAATTGGACTGATAAGATGTCCGCTTTTATGGAAAAGATGGCGCCGGTCTTTGATCAGCCCATCCTGGCTTCAGTGCGCGACGGCTTTGTAGCCCTAATGCCAATCATTATTGTGGGCGCTACCGTTCTGATAATCCTCCAATTCCCGTTGTGCTTCTACGACGCACCCGAGTGTTATCTGGAAAACTCACTGCCTCCGATAATGGCGAGTTCGTTATGGAATATATTTAATGTGACCTTCGGTCTGCTGTCGCTATATGTAGTCCTGTCGATTTCATATGCTCTGTCACGCCGCCGAGGATTGGATCCATTGATGCCAGTCTTATTCTCTTTTATGTCCTTCATTCTTGTTGCCAGCCCGCAGTTGGCTGCTGGAGAACCTGGCACATATCTGGACAACACAGGCTTGTTCACGGCGATTGTAATCACGGTCATATCAGTAGAAGTGTTTAATTTCTTCATAAAAAAGAACCTTATCATCAAAATGCCAGAAGGTGTACCGCCTGCGATTTCAGCCTCTTTCGCGGCTTTCATCCCCGGCACTGTCCTTGCATTTGGCTGGTGGTTCATACGCTTCATCCTCGGCATTGACGTTGCTGCACTCCTGTATACGGTACTCAGCGCAGTCGTACCGACCATGTCCACTTATGTGGCGGCTGCAATTGCTGAAACATTCCACGCATTCCTGTGGACGATGGGTATCCATGGCGATTTAACAATTGGTATAGCCCTTGAACCTGTCTGGCAGGCTAACCTGGCGGCCAATGCCCAGGCAGTCGCTGCTGGATTAGAACCGACCGCCATTTACACTGGCATTTTCCGCTCCTTTGTTGTGCCAGGCGGTTCTGGTGCTACCCTGCCGCTGGCCATTTACTTCACCCGCTCCAAATCTGCACGGCTGCGCCGTGTGGGCTGGCTCGGCATTCCGCCCGGGATTTTCAATATCAATGAACCCATCACCTTTGGCGCGCCGGTAATCTTCAATCCCATCCTTGGCATTCCGTTCATCCTCATCACTTTCTTGAATGTCACAGTGGCTTACCTAGCGACCTCATTTGGACTGGTTAACGAAACATATATCTTGGCGCCCTGGACGCTGCCTTCACCGTTATTAATGTTTATGGCAACCGGCTATGACTGGAGAGCCATCATCATAGCCATCATTACCGAATTTATCATCCCAGGCATTATTTGGTACCCTGCTTTAAAGCCTGGGAAAAGGAAGTATTAAACACGAAGTAGTTGCCGGCAAATAATCGGGCAGCTTCATTTAGCAATTCCGGGGGATGTGGCTTATTCACATCCCCCATTCAGTTATAAGGGGTTGAACCGATGAAACTCACCTTTATAGGCGCCGGGGGGGTTCGTACTCCGCTGGTTATTCAAAGCGTTCTCGCATACCAGAACCGCCTGCCTTTAGACAGTATTTGCATGATGGATATCGATCCAGAGCGGCTGGAGTTGATGAAGCTAGCCTGCAAACCGCGGCTGGCCAAAGGGGCAAAATTCAATATTGAATGGACTACTGACGCAAAAAGCGCTATCAGGGATGCGGATTTTATTGTGACGACCTTCCGAGAAGGCGGCCTTGAATCGCGTGTGATCGACGAACAGGTGCCGTTAAAGTATGGCGTTTTAGGCCAGGAAACTACCGGACCTGGGGGTTTTGCAATGGCGCTGCGCACAGTGCCGGTCATCCTGAAATATGTTGAGATGATTGAAAGATGGGCTCCTAACGCCTGGCTGCTAAACTTCACCAATCCAGCCGGCATTCTGACCGAAGCCATTACGCGTGTGGCTGGCTTTGAGCATGCGGTGGGTATCTGCGATAACCCTTCTGCCATGCTGCGCGCAGCGGCAGCTTTTTTGAAGATTGAACCGGATGAGCTCTTCCCGGAATATTACGGTATCAATCACTTGGGTTGGATGCGAGCGCTCTATCTTAATGGGCGGGATATGGTGCCGGATATAATCCGTGAAATTAAGGATAACGGTGGGTTTCTGGAGCATTTCCCATTTAATATCCATGAGATTGAAGCGCTGGGAACGATCCCCAATGAATATGTTTACTTTTATTCCTATCCAAGAAAATCGGTGGAGAACTTGCTGAAATCTGGGCAGAGCCGCGCTTTACAGATTCTGCCGTTTAATCAGCAGCTTTACGCCAGCTTGCGGCAAATTCGTGATGAAGAGGAAGACCCAAAGAAGATCCAGTCGGTTTACCTGCGGTATCTGGCGCAGCGGCAAGGCACCTATATGACACTTGAAACCGGCCAGCAAACACAGCTAGTCTCTGATGATTTGGATGGAGAAAGAACAGGAGAATCCTGACGTGATGGAAGAATCCGCAGAAGGATATTCAGCGGTCGCATTGAACGTTATTGAAGCGCTTACAGTCAAGCCTAAAGTAATGATCCTGAATATACCTAACCGCGGCGCATTACCCGGTATGGCTGATGATGATGTGGTCGAGACTACAGTTTTCGTAGGCAACGGTGTTATTCGGCCATTTGCGATGTATTCCTTACCAGATGCTGACATTGGATTAATGAAATCAGTGAAGGCATATGAACGGATGACAATCGATGCGGCTGTGAAGGATTCCTACCCATTGGCTTTGAAGGCTCTCACTTTGCATCCGCTGGTACCTGATTACGATATTGCCAAAAGGATACTGGATGATTATTTAGCACAGCATGGAAGTTACTTTCCCAAACTGCGATATACTAAAATCGAATAGAAACATCGCAGTTCACTAATAAAAGAATGTATGAATAATCCTTATTTTAAGGAGCAACGATGGCAGAAGAAAAGAAAATCCGTGTTTTAATGGTCTGCGCAATGGGTATGTCCTCAAGCCTGATAGAGACCAAAACCGCTGTGGCGGCTGCCAATGCCGGAGTTCCCTTTGAGTTGAAAGCGATTGAGACAGCCGAAATCTCACGTTGGAATTTCGCAGAGAACCCGATGGATGTGGTACTGGTTGCGCCGCAGGTTCGATTCAAAAAGAAAAGCATCGAAGAATCAGCTGGCCCTTATGGCAGCATTGTGCTCAATATCGACACCATCGCTTACGGCATGGTGGATGGTGAGATGATCTTTAATCAGGTCATGGAAGCAATTCGGGAACGAGACGCTGGCAAGTAAAACCAAGCTGGTCGTAATCTTTAAAAAACTCAAATCAGGAAAGTAGGGCATTTATGGTATTTAAAGGTCTGCTGGTAGTGGTCAGCGGTTTCTTATTCATCTTTATTTCAGGCGTCCCCATGAGACTTATCGCCCGCTTCCGACCGGATTATAAAAAGGAAGGCATTTATTGGGGAGTGCTCATCTGGATTGCCGCTTTTTTTATAAGCACCTTTCTGCAAAACTTAATCCGCCAAATTATTTCTGGTGGTGCAAATACCGATCCGATTACAAACCCCTGGTCTTTTCTTTTAGGTGCTGTTTTAACCACGCTTTTCGTGCAAATTGGTATGCTTATATTTTAAAAAATTATCGAAAAAAGAAGGAAGATGTTGTGAGCGGCGGCCTGGCTTTAGGATTCGGTATTGGTCTTATCGCCCAGGTTTTTATCGGCATGATACTGATTACCGCAGGGGTGGGCGTTCTGCTTCAGGGTTTTGGCGTAACACTTCCTTACGGCAATATTCAAGCTGCAACACTGGAACTTATTTCTAATGAGACCCTATTCGGGTTAACCGCTGCGCTTCTTGCATTGATCCTTTTCCGTGTTGCTTTGCTTACGATCAGCGCTGCGCAGGGGTATCTGGTAGCGAGTTCTGTTCTTGGAAAGAAACGGGATTTTTGGCTTGCCCTGCTGGGATACAGCGCATTTACCTGGATCATTTTCCTCGTGCAGATGATTTTAGGTGAAGAAAATCCCGGCCAGGTCTCTCTTGGGCTTACTGAACCATTGACATCGGTTGTTTCGGCAGCATATTACCTGGCTGTGTTTATTTTTGGTTATCGATGGTTGAGTAAGGAATTAACTTCAGTAGGAAAATAAAATTGATACAACAAGGAGGAAAAAATAATGGCAGAAAATACCCCCCCAATTTTTACCAGCGGCAAAGACGGACGACCGATGGTCAAAGTACCTGCCGGAAAATTCCTTTACGGCAAAGATAAAGAAGAAGCGGAAACCAAGGAATATTTTATTGACGTTTATCCGGTGACAAATGCTGATTTTAAAAAGTTTGTGGATGAAACACACTACTCGGAACCTGCAAGCTGGCGCAATCACACCTGGCTAAAAGGTAAAGAAAACCACCCTGTGGTTGAGGTGAACTGGAAAAGCGCAGCAGATTATGCCCAGTGGGCAGGAAAACGTCTGCCTACTGACGAAGAATGGGAAAAAGCTGCCCGCGGAACCGATGGGCGGACCTGGCCTTGGGGAGATGAATGGGATATCAAAAAAGCTAACGTATTTTCAGGTGATACCACACCAGTTGGACAATACTCTCCTGAAGGGGACAGCCCCTATGGATGTGTGGATATGGCTGGCAATGTTTGGGAGTGGATAGGAGGGGGTAACCCCTCGCAATTGCGCGCACCCCTGCGCGGCGGCGATTGGCTGGATGGACCTGAAGAGGCGAAGACTTACCATGTGCGTATGCACACTCCGCACCGCAAGAATCCTTTTGTAGGGTTTCGATGTGCTGCTGACTCAGCCGAGCCATTATAATAACCGCTTAAAGACAACCTTTATAATGACGAATTCCACAGAAATCGTCCTGGTGCGGCATGCCGAAACCACAATGATCTCGGATAACCGCATTCATGGACAATTAGATGCTCCTTTAACCGAAGGCGGGATAGTAGCAGCGTAGAAAACTGCAGAAATCCTTGGCGGACAAAAATTTGACGCTTTTTATGCCAGTTCCCTTGGGCGCGCTTTACGTACAGCAGAAATAATTGGCAATGCTATCAACATGCAGCCTGTACCTGTGGATGGGCTGCGCGAACGTAATTATGGCTGGCTGGAAGGCAAGCCCCTGGCAATTTTTGAGCCCGACTTAACCGGACCGGCTTTTATGCATCCTGTTATTAAATTTTCTTTGCACGTCAGCGGTGAACGTGATGGAGAATTTTCCAACCGAATCGTGAAGAATGTTGAAGAAATTATTCAGCGCCACAGCGGCCAGCGAGTGCTGCTCGTTATCCACTGGGGGATCTTGAGCATTATGACACGTTATTTTAAAGGTGAGAGTATGGAGGGGTGGCAGTCAGCAGGCCCATGGACTGCTTGCGGAATCTCCGAGTTTCGCAAGAATGGCAAGGGATGGCAGACTATTCGATCGGACGATCACTCCCATTTATAATATAAGATAGAAAAGGATAATTCAATTATGGCAATGGATAATGAATGGGAGCAGACGCTCTTTCAATTAATTCTGCATGGGGGCAGCGCCCGAAGTTATGCAAAAGAAGCAGCTGACCTTGCCGAAGTAGGAAAATGGGATGAGGCAGAGGCAGCTTTGCAGCAGGCCAATGAGGAACAGACCCAGGCTCATAAGATCAACACCAGCATAATCACAAAAGCAGCCCGAGGGGAGTCAATTGAATTCTCGGTTCTGCTGGTGCACGCGCTTGATTTGCTCATGCTGGCATGGGCAGAGATTGATAACAATGAACAATACATCCGCATGGCAAAACGCATCAGTGCATTGGAGGCGGAGGTAAAGGAATGTCGCGAGCAGAAATTGAAAAAGTAACGGTGATTGGAGGGGGAAGTTCTTATACCCCTGAATTAATTGATGGCTTTATCCAGCACGAAGGTGACCTGAAAGTCGGTGAGATTGCGCTTTTTGATATTGACGAAGAGCGGTTGAAGATCGAGGGCGGGATTGCTCAACGCCAGGTGAGATATGCCGAACTCGAAACGAAAGTAACACTCAACTTTGAACGGCCGCGTGCTGTTGAAGGCGCAAAATTTGTGCTTTCCTCCATGCGGGTTGGCCATATGGCCGCGCGCATTTTGGATTAGAAGATACCGCTCAAATATAATGTCATCGGGCAGGAAACTACCGGCCCTGGCGGCACTCTGAAAGCGTGGCGCACAATCCCCGTCAGCCTTGAAATTGCCAACGATATGGAGAAATACGCGCCGGATGCATGGTATATCAACTTTACCAATCCTTCCGGAATTATGACCGAAGCGCTGCTTAAGCACACCAACCTGAACGTAGTTGGCTTGTGTAATAACCCCATCAATACTATTGCCGGCATGGCAGAAGCATTCCACGTTGAACCCAAAGATGTATTTCTTGAATGGATGGGTATGAACCATGTCAACTGGGTGCGTAAAGTATATATAAAAGGCCAGGATGTTACCCAGATTCTCTTTGACCGATTAGAAGAGATGCTGGAGATCAAGGAAATGCCAAAATTTGACCCCGAACTCATCCGTACACTGGGCGTTCTGCCAACTTATTACTTGCAGTACTATTACTATCATCCCGACCGTGTCCGTGAAGAAAAGGAAGCTGGAAAAACTCGCGGCGAGGTAGTGCTTGAAGTTGAAAAAGATTTGCTGAAGATGTATGCTGATCCAAAAATCCTGGTCAAGCCGGCAGAACTGATGCTGCGCGGGGGAGCACGCTATTCCGAGGCGGCGGTTAATCTGATTCTTTCGCTGATGCTTGACAGGCGCGACGTACAGATAGTGGTTGCGCGCAACGGCAGCTGCATCGCAGATTTCCCAGAGGATGTTTCAGTGGAAGTGCCCTGCGTGGTGGGTGCGCACGGCGTGACACCGCTTTCAATGGGGCATTTCCCTGAATCAATACGAGCGCTGGCTATTCAGGCAAAAGCCTGGGAATCAGCGGTGGTTAAGGCTGCAGTCAGCGGATCGCACAAAGATGCGGTTTTAGCCATGCTGCAGAACCCACTTGTGCCGGATTATCCCACCGCGGTGAAGCTGGTAGATGAGATGCTGGAAGCACATAAAGCCTACCTGCCGCAATTCTTTAACAATAACCAATTAATGGAGAAAAAAAATGACCAAAATTGACCTAACCCGCAAAATTGATGTGCCCGAATGGGTGCAAGGATTGACCAAACCCTCTCGTATTGGCGAAGGGCACCTTGAACGCCAATGGGAGGAAATCGGCGATGAAGTGATGCTTAAAGTAAAGGAAGTGCTGCCCACCGGTAAATACACTCTTGGTCCGCACCTTAAGCAATTTGAGGAAGATTTTGCGGCTTACAGCGACAGCAAGCATGCCGTTGGCATTTCCAGCGGCACCAAGGCGCTTCATATTGCCCTGGAAGCGATGGGACTTGGACCCGGTGATGAGGCCATCACGGTATGCAATACCTATGTGGCGACAGCTTTCGCAGTATCTTACTGCGGCGCTACGCCTGTATTTGTAGATGTAGATCCCAAGACCTATAACATGACCGCTGAACTGGTTGAAGCGAAAATAACACCCAAAACCAAAGCCATAATCCCCGTGCATCTTTATGGTCATGTGGTGGATATGGACCCATTGATGGAACTGGCTAAAAAGCATAACCTGTGGGTGCTGGAAGATGCTTCGCATGCCCACGGCGGTTACTATAAAGGCCGCCGGGTAGGTTCACTAGGCCATGCAGCTGCATTCTCGTTTTATCCAAGCAAAAATATGGGTGCATATGGGGATGGCGGCATCATCACTACCAGCGACCAGGAACTCTACGAAAAGATCAAGATGCTGCGCTACGTTGGGCAGCGTGTGAAATTTATCCATGAGGTGATCGGTTTCCAGGACCGCCTGGATGAACTGCAGGCAGCCATGATGAGCGTAAAGCTAAAAAATCTGGATGACTGGAATAACCGGCGGCGCAAGATTGCCGCGATATATGATGAGATGTTGAAAGACACCCCGCTGCAGCTGCCTTATGTTGCAGATTACTGCCACCATGTCTATTATTCTTACGCAACCATCACTCCCGATGAGGAAGAACGCAAAAAAGCTGCTGATATATATGAACGAGCATGAAATTGGCGCCTTTGCCATGTACCCCATCTTGGTGCCTATGCAGCGTGCTTATGAGGACCTGGGTTACAAGGAAACCGATTTTCCGGTCGGGTCTGAATATGCCAACCGCGTGTTCAATCTGCCCATGTTTGAAACCCTGCGTGAGGATGAAGCCCGCGAAGTCGCGAAGACAATCCTGTCATATTACGATCAGGTTTAGATTAATCTCCAAGCGAGCAGGAAATGCCTGAGCATAAGAAATTGACCGTACTGGGCGGAAGCAGCATCGCATCACCGCTGTTGGTACAGGAACTGGCAAAACGATCAGATCGCCCGCCTTTTGAAGTATGCCTGGTGGGAAGAACGCGGAACAAACTTGAGAAGGTGGCTGCTGCCAGTGCGCGGTTGGCGGAATACGCAGCAATACCGCTTAAAGTTACCTTTGAAACCGACACCCGCAAAGGATTGGAAGATGCGGATTATATCCTCAACCAGATCCGAGTGGATGGTTATACAGCGCGCGCTTATGATGAACGCTTCCCTAAGCAGTTCGGCATTCTAGGCGAAGAAACCTACGGTCCCGGGGGGATGAGCAACGCGCTGCGCACCATCCCTGTAGTGCTGGAGTACTGCCATGATATTGAGGCTATCTCACCGCAGGCAGTCGTACTCAACCTGACCAACCCCAACTCCTATATCCAATATGCCGCCTCGCGCTATTCAAAAGTTAATATTGTGGGCGTGTGTGATTCGCCGGTTGGCATTGGCGAAAATATTGCGGCCATGCTTAAAATACCTTACGAAGAACTATGGATTGAATATGTAGGCATGCACCACTTTGGCTGGGTCGTGAAGGTCGTTTGGAAGGGAAAGGATTTGATGCCGGAGATCCTTTCTAAGATGGAACAGATACCCGGCTTACCAGTGGACGCGGAAATCGCGCGTGCTGTGGGGGGCATACCAACATCGTATTTTAAATACTACTATCATGCCAACCGAGTTTTTGAAAAACAGAGTGACGAGCAAAAAGTACGCGCAGAACAGCTGATGGAGCTCGAAACGCTTGTGATGAAGGACTATATATCCGGCATCCGAGGTTTACCGCAAGCCCTTTCGCAGCGCGGTGCTCACTGGTATGGCGCAATTGTTGTTCCGGTAATGACTGCGCATGCCAATGACGCCAATGAGGTTTATACACTCAATGTCGTAAATGGCACTGCAATAAAATGGATGCCGGAAGAGGCAATTGTGGAGATTCCCACACTGGTCAGCGGGCATGGTTTCATGCCCCTGCTGCCAGCACCTGCCCAGCCTGATCTGCAGGCAATGGTACGGCTGAATGCGGCTTTTGAAATGCTGTGGACAGAAGCAGTGGTAGAAAAGGATTATAGCAAAGCCCTGCGCGCCATGATGCTCTATCATCTGGTGCAGAACCTGGATCAGGCTAAAGCCATTCTAAAAGAAATTTGGAAAGAGTAACTCTTATAAGTTTGCTAAAGTTTTTCAATTTTGCAATCACAAATCAAAATAATCATTTTTTTCAAGGGAAATGATTATATTTTTTTCACCCAATTATTTTCCGGTTAAACGGATAATTACAACACCCGCCAGAATCAGCGCGCTGCCGGCAATTTGCACGGGTGAGAGCACTTCGCCGAACATAAAATAAGCAATAATGGCAGTGAAGACCGGTTCACTGGTCATAATCAGATTGGCAACGCTGGATGGCAAGTATTGAAGGCTGACATTGTAAAGCCCATACCCGAATAAAGTTGGGATTATAGCCAGCGTTAACAAAACACCCCAGCCTTCCATTGAATTTCCCAACCAGAGAAGCTCGTTTGGCCGGGCAGCCCCACCAGGCAGAGATCGACCTAGCCCCAGGTTCATGAGCAGAATAAAGATGGCTGCAAAGCCAAAGATGTAGAAAAGTGTTGTCCATGGATTCAACCCGCGCTGTGAGGCGGAACGACCCATAAGGCTGTAGACCGCGTAACAAAGTCCTGCCAGAACGCCGGTCAGGATACCGCCAGCGTTGAGCGCCCACAGAGAAGGGTCCAGCACATTGGCCACCATCGCGCAGCCCACCAGGCTGAGGATCACTGCGATGATCTTGGCAACCCCTAGGTCTTCCTTCAGTATGAGCCAGCCAAGGACTGCGGTGAATGCCGTGGATGAATACACCAGCACTGTCGCAACCGCGGCGCCGTTCAAAGCCACTGAAAGTGTCCAGGAGCCGTTAAAGATTGCCAGTACGAATCCATATACCGCCAGGTAGGGAAGATGTGCCCGCGCACCCTTGAGCAAGGCGGGTTTAAACAGAACAAAGAATATCAGGAGGAAAGAGGCAACGAAAAATTCACGCCAGAATGTGAGGATGAGAGCGGGGATCTGGTAGTTGAGTGTCAGAAAGCGGATGAAAATGGCAGTAAGCGCCAGGAAGAGCGTGCTTGCCAGCGCAGCCACGTAGCCGCGGTTGGTGGTTTTGTCATGATGTGTTATTGGTTCCATTGGCCGGGAAGCAATTATAGCGGAAAAGGATATTTCTGGGGATCACCCTAGCAAAAAAGGCATCCATTGCGAAATGTTTCGCCGATCAGCGGCAGCCGGGTCTTCAAAATAGCGGAAGTCAGTGATCTCCTGCCCGAGATGGCCATTGTAACCATGATCATTTAATGACTGGATAAATGCCGCTAATGGGCGATCGCCATCTCCCCAAATGAGGTGGCCATAGGGAGTGCCATCAATGAAATGGATATGAATGATCTCTTTATCGAAAGCATTAAACCAGTCTTCCAGGGTTTCACCAGCTACACCCATGGCACATGTATCTATCATTGGTTTCAAATTGGTGTGGTTGACCTCTGCCAGCATTGCTTGTGCTGCGGGAAGATTCGTAACGAGTTGGGACTCCTCAGGCCTAAGGGTTTCCAGAGCAAGCAGCACACCCTCTTTTTTAGCAACGATCGCTAACTTATTAAGCATTTCTGCGCTGCGTTTCCAGGCTTCACGGGCATCTTCATCACGGTTTCCCCAACCCGAATTGATCTCCATGATGGCGCAGCCCAGCGCAGCTGCGGCGCGAATACCGTTAGTGAAATATGCCAGACTTTTCTGAATATGGCTCTCTTCACGCGCGGCAACCTGGTACTGGTAAATGCAGTTTTCAGGCGTGAAAACCGCCAATTGCAATCCGTATGAATTGATCTTCTTCTGAATGGCTAAGCAATTGCTGAATGAAAGGTGGTCCAGCCAGAAATGCGGCATGCCGCCCCATAATTCGATCGTTTCGAATCCGATTTCTGCCTGCGCCTTTAGGAAATAATCCAACGAATAGTAAAGATAGTGAATATTCATTCCTGCAAGCTGGCTGCGCTGGATGGAAGGCATAAGATTTTCTCCGGATTTCTTTTATGCTTATTAACCAAATTTGTTAAAATCAACTCAATAATTAATTAAATCAATCATATCAAGTAAAAACTCACTACAACCAACCAAGCCTTATTATGGTTGCTATATAGAAACTTTATCCCCCAATCGTTATCCTGAAACCATAATTACTAATCAGGGAGGATATCTCTGCGATTCTATCGGGTTGATATTCTTCCATTTCCATAAGCGGATATTCAAGCTCAAGACGCGCGTATTTACCTGCGCCATAGCGGTGATAGGGAAGGATATCCACCTGTTCAACTGATTTCAACGATTTTACGATCTCCATGCGCGCGCGGATTTCAGATTCTGTGTCATTAATGCCCGGGATCATCACTAGGCGGATATGCAAAGGGACTTTCAGTTTTGAAAGCAATTGAAGATTGGCTGATATAAGGTCGTTCTCCCGTCCGGTGAACTGGCGGTGCAATTCGCGGCTGGCAAATTTAACATCAAAAAGGACCAGATCAATGGAATCCAGCACCTCTTCGAAATGGCACCAGCCCACATCCCCGGCGGTATCCAGCGCGGTGTGGATGCCCTCTGCTTTCATGCAGCGCGCGACCTGCGCCACAAAGCCTGACTGCCACAGCGGCTCGCCTCCCGAGAAAGTTACACCTCCGCTGGAAGTCTGGTAAAAAACGCGGTCTTTGAGCAATTCTTTGGAAAGTTCATCTACAGATACCAATTTTCCAATCAATTCCAATGCGCTGTTCGGGCAGGTTTCGACACAATCGCCGCAGCCGTCGCACAGGTCGCGGATAACCGAGATATAACCATCCTCGTTAAAAGCAAGCGCCTTCTTTGGACAAACCTCAGTGCAGGTTCCGCATCTTTCGCATTTTTCACGTGTATAGAGCAGGTCGGGTTGGGAACGGATTAGTTCGGGATTGCTGCACCACAGGCAGCCCAGCGGGCAGCCTTTGAAGAAAACAGTACTGCGTATGCCCGGGCCGTCTTTGGTGGAGTATTTCTGTACGGTCGAGATCAGCCCCAGGTCAGGATTATAAAGCGGCATATCGCGCTGATTATATCTGCTTTAAATTCCTACCAGGCCTGCTGTTCAGTGCGTTCAATGATTGCATCCTGCACCTCGGGAATAAGCGAGGTGAACAGGGCGCAGTAACCTGCCACGCGCACCATCAGGTTCTGGTGGCGTTCGGGATGCAGCTTCGCGTCGCGCAGTTCGGCGGTATCCACAATATTGAACTGGATGTGAAAATTGCCCAACAGGCGGTTGGCTTCAAGAAATGCCACGAATTTATCCAGGTTATCCTGGCCTTTCAGCACACCGGGCGAAAACTTCATATTGAGCAGCTGTCCGCCAGCCATACGCTTATTGGGCATTTTGGAAACGGATTTAACCACCGCGGTGGGGCCGAGCCTGTCAGCGCCAAGGCAAGGAGAGGCGCCTTCATTAAGCGGCTTGCCCGCGTAACGCCCGTCAGGCGTCGCGCCTACATCCATACCAGATGGCACATAAGATGAGATATTGGATGTGGACATAGTGTAGCCGCAGCCGATCGGTCTGCTGCCATAGCGCTCGTTATTATAGCCGGGCAGCAGCTCAGGGTAAGAATTATATACATCCGCTACAAGCTCATCCACATAATCATCATCATTGCCGAATTTTGGCACCGCAAGAGCCATGCGGCGTATTTTCTGGTTCTTCTCACCCTGCCAGTTGGCGTTCAGTGCATCTTTTAATTCATAAAAAGTAACGGCTTTATCTTCGAAAACCAGTTTTTTTATCACAGCCAGAGCATCACCAATAATGGAAGTGCCAATATTAGACTGGCTGACGAAGTCGAATTCACCGCCGCCATTCTTGAGGGTTTTACCGCGCTCAATGGATTTATCCACCAGCGCAGAGCCAAAGGGGTCCGCGTCATGCTTGCGCAGGGATCCATGCCCGCCGTATTCAAAAAGGGTGCCTTCTAACCCTGGAAGGGATTTGTTTACACTATCTAAAGGGCGTATGGCCATCAAATCTCCCTAAAAAACGCAGGTATTGGATAAGTTGCATCCAAATAATGCACCATGGACAAGACTAAACTTAGATTCATAAAGATTTACACAGAATTCTAGTTAAAAACTACTATAAATCCTAATACTCGCTGAATGCAGGGCTGGTTAAAATAGGACTATGCAAATAAAGTTTCGCTGGCTGGGAAACGCAGGTTTTGAATTCGATCTGGGAAACAGTATTCTACTGGTTGATCCTTACTTAACACGGCCAAGGCAATCCCGGGTGTATTCAGGCAGGACCGCTCCTGACAGCACAGCAATTAAGGCGCATATCTATAGATGTGACAATATCCTGGTCACCCATACCCATTTTGACCACTTTATGGATGTTCCGGATATAGCCCTTCAGACTGGAGCAGCTGTACATGGCTCCTACAATACCTGTGAATTAGCGCAGAAGCTGGGGGTTTCTGAAAAGCAAACTCACCTGATCAAAGCGGGCGATGAATTTACCATTGACAATATTCATGTAAAGGTTATCCCGGCAGCGCATCCCTGGATCCCGGGTTACACGAGCGGGCGGTTGACTATGGATCTGCAAACCCCCTTGCGGCTGCGGGATTACCGTATGGACAGCTGCCTGAGCTTTCTGATCACTTATCAAAGCAAGCGATTATTGATTTGGAGCAGCACGCGCACCGACAAGGCGGAGACGGCGGAAATGCTTATCTGCCGGGCTGTCTCAGGCAAGCGATGGTACGCGCAAATGATGAAAAGGTCCAGCCGCACCTGGTTATCCCAAGCCATTGGGATGATATGTTCCACCCGCTTTCAAAACCGCCGCGGCCGTTTTTTTCACCTCCGCGCCTGGCACTGCCGCCATTGCAGAGGATTGACCTGCGCGAGTTTGAGAGAAAGATTAAAAAGGCAAAGCCGAGTGTGAAGTGCTTATGCCAGAGCGGTTTAAAGAATATCCTCTTTAAGGATTCAAGTAATCATCTTTAATTCCAGCGGCGGCTTAGTACTTCCCCTGAAATGAAACTGCAGTCCGTGTCAAAGCTAATTGTGTCGCAGATACTGTGTTTATCGCGCCCTATGTTCATTTCAGGGTGTGTTGAATGCGATTGATCAGCTGATTGGCTGAAGCCCAGGCTTTTAAATGGAAAAATTCCCTGTTTGTTGAGCTCAACCACGCATGGGGTGAAATCCTGGTGGTATTCAAGGCAGGTACGAAAATCATCAATGCCCCCGTCCTGATCGCCAATGGCAATTTTGGCCATTCCACGCCAGTAAAAGCTCTCTTCCAGAGCCGGCAGATCATCGCGAACCATCTCAATCGAGTTTTTGGTAGCCTTCTCAATCACGTCCATGTACCGCCCGGTGTAATAATAGGCGTAATAGGGCCCAGTCTGATACCAAAGAATGCGGTAAGGGCGGATGCTTTGGTCCGAAGGCAGCGCGTCGTACATCAGGAAAGCCTGGTCATATGCCTTGGCCGCGCCTGCATAATCACGCAGATTCACAAGATTTGTACCGTAATTAAACATGGCAAAAAACTGGTCTACGCCAGTGGTTTGATAAAGCTCTTCCTGCGATTTATCCAGCGCGTTGCGGTAATTGCGATCCTGATCGGCATCTCTGCCCAACAGATTAAGCACATCATTTTCTTTTTCATGCGGATAAATCACTATATAGGTGTAGTTAAACGAACGCCATTCGTTGATGAGGGCTTCATAAGGCTGTTGGTAATCAGCTTCGATATAAGAATCCTGCGCAATGAAGTAGCCGTCCTGGTCGTTAAACCCGGTCAGAGTCTGGTAGTGCCCCATCCAGGTCATCTGGTAGTGAATATCACGGAAGTGCGGCCCTTTTTCAACAACCACGGGGAAGCCGGCTGCGATCAGTCGTTTCAGGGTGTCCAAATCGCCGCCAACACGCACAAGAGCGCCCAGTCCCTGCTCCTCAGCGAATTCGGCCATCTCGTAGGGCATCACATTCTTGTCTTTACTGTATGTGCGCAGCCCTTTGGACGCGTCATCGTGCGTACCTTCCCAACCGTAATAAGATAATGCCATGGCGATATTGGCTGGGCCGCAGTAATTCCAGCGGTTGTGCTGTGAAAAATAAGCGCCGCCCTCAATGGCATAGGCCAGCGGAACAGGTTCAAAGTTATACTGGATTTCCTCTTCAGCTTCATCGGTGGCTATCTGGCCAGGCGCAATTGCCGGCAAGGCAGGGGTAGGGACTGATGCAGAATCTGGCGCGCTTTGCTGAGCAACCGAAAAGGCAACTTCAGCAGGCGGATCTAACCAGATGCGAATACGCCCGGCCCACTGGCTTAAATGCCAGCCAGCCTTCTCCTGAAAGACCGGGTTCAGAATCAGGGCGTACCCTAATATGGTAAGGGCGGTGAAAACGCCTATTGTAATCAGCCAACGTTTTGGCATGGAATTAATCATTCATTAATCAGATAAATCTGATGTTATTTGTATAATATCATACTTTTTGCGCAACAGCCACCAGATTCTCACTGTGCAGCGGGTCAAAGGCAGCCTCATCCATGATCCCGTAAAAGCGCAAGTTCGTGAATCCACATTCCTGCAGCAAAGCCGTCATTTGATTTTTCATCAGCGGATACAACCGCACGGTCGAAATGTTCTGCACCCAGGGCTCATCACCCTCGCGGCGCAGGCGGACGATATTAAAGGTGATCAACCCGTCCGAATCAAAGTCATAAAAGCGCAGGAAAAGCCATTCCCTGCCGCCCTCGCGCCGCGACTGCGGTCCGATCCAGCGTTCTTTTTTGGCCATGACCGCGTCAAAATTGCGGTTCTGAAGGATCAGCAGCCCGCCCGGCCGCAGGCAGTCGCCAAAATCCACCAGCGCCCCGCGGATATCTTCCTCAGTGGTCAGGTGCGGGAGGGAGTTGCCCAGGCAGATGAGCGCGTCAAATGGATATGTTTCTTCCTTCGCAAAAGCCTGCGATAAATCCTTAAATCCGGCCGACTTGAAAGATCACATTTACGCTTGATTCCCGGGCGTTCTGCATCGCCACCTCAACCATCCGGCTGCTCAGGTCGGCGCCGGCCGCGTGGTAACCGCGGCGCGCCAATTCTATGGCGTGCATGCCTGTCCCGCAGGCAGCGTCAAGGATGGCGGGAGTTTTACCTTCAGGCAGCCCCAGCTCTTTTAACCGCGATTCGACAAAAGGAAGTTCCGCCTGCAGGCGCGATCCCCAGTTGACAAAGCGGTCATAATCCTGGCTGAAATCATCATAAGTATTGTTAGTCATACAGGGATTGTAATGCAATTCTTCTCTTAATCATTTTATGGAAAAATTAGATCGCAAACAAGATAAATGTGAAGAGTTAGGTTGATTGAACCATTATAAAAAATATTTTGAACTGCTTAATAATAACCATGCATGAGACAGCTTCATTGATGACAGATTGTCTAATATTCCCCCTTTATTAAAAAGCATTGGAAGACGCTTTTTTATCTAAATAATCCCCTGGCTTTTTGAACGCGTTATAAGCTCTTTTTCAAGCGTTTTGAGCAGAGCGGGGAACTGGCTTTCGACCAGCGAGAAGAGGTCGTGCGCTTCTTCCAGCCGTTCCTTAAGATCATCTGGTTTGTCTTTCATCAACACCAGCCCGCGCTCCGCAATCTTGTGCAGCTCTGACATGAGTCCCAGCCACTGGCGCATATAAAGGATCCAGCCGCCGGTTTTAAAGCGGTAGTAATCCTGCCGCGGGACGGGAGCGGCTACTTTTTCGATCAAGCCATATTCCGTCAGCAGCCTGGCCATGGTGCTGATGGAGCTTTTGCTCGCCCTCAGCGCGATAGCAATATCTGTGATGGATTGATGCGGCGGATCAGAGATGAGCAGCACACCCAAAATGCGGCCGGCCATGCGCGGCAGCCCCATCTGTTCAAAGAACAGGCCGATATCCTCAATAAAATGCTTCTCTTCAATCGGTTGCGCGGGCATCTTGGTTTAATGGGTCCTTTTTATTGCCGCCAGCAGGGTTTTTATTCTTCCCTGGTGGATCTCGTAGCTGATCGCTTTAGATAATTCTACAATAAAAAGCAGCCCGAATGCGATACCTGCCACCACTGCCCACTGCTCAGGACTCAGCGGAACAATACCCAGCAGGGACCGAAGCCCGGGGAGGGCAAAGGCGATCAGCACCAGTCCAAGCCCGCCCAGAACGGTAAAAACCAGCGGCTTGTTCTGGCTGAGCGGCGCCATGCGGTACATCGGCTGGCGCAGGCTGCGGTAAGCGAAAATGTAAATCATCGAGTTCACTGCGAAACTGGCAAACACGATGCTCTGGCCTTCCATAATGTTGTGGTGAATGGTGTAATAATGCCCGAAAAGAAGCAGGGCGGCGATGGCGCTGACAGTACTGATCACGCCGATCAGCATGAGATTCAGCCTGGGCAGGATGGGTTCATGGATGGATTTTGGTTTTTCATCCATGATGCCGTTTTCTTTGGGCTCAAAACCCAGCACGATATCCGAAGGCCCGTCGCATATCAGGTGGATCCACAGGATCTGCGCTACCGTCAGCGGCGCCGGCCAGCGCAGCATCATAGAAATAAAAATGGTCAGCACTTCAGCGAATGAATTGGAAAGCGTATAAGCAACCACCTTGCGGATGTTTTCAAAAATAACGCGCCCTTCTTCCACCGCAGCCACGATCGTGCGGAAATTATTATCCATCAGGATCAGATCGGCTGTCTCTTTGGCAACGTCTGTCGCACTGCCCACCACCACCCCGATATTGGCCCGTTTCAGAGCGGGCGCGTCATTAACCCCGTCGCCGATCATGGCGGTGACTTCATTTTTCGCCTGCAGCGCTTTAATGATACGCAGTTTATCCTGCGGGCGGATGCGCGCGAAAACAGCCACTTTCTGGATGTGCTCCTGCAGCGCCTGGTCATCCATTTCCTGCAAATCTTTGCCTTCCAGGATTTCCTCGCCTTCACCAAGCAATCCAATATTGCGGGCGATCCGCTCGGCGGTCAGGCGGTAATCACCGGTGATCATTTTGACGCGGATGCCGGCGCGCTGTGTGGTACGGATGGCTTCCACCACCTCCGGGCGGATCGGGTCTTCCATGCCGACCAATCCTGCCCATTCGTAACCAGCATGATGTGCCAGGTCTTCATGCGGCCTGGATGCCAGCCCTATCAGGCGCAGCCCTTCACCTGCCCAAAGGTCAATTTTTTGAAGGAGCTCTGATTTCTCATCCTCTGCAATGGCGCACATCCCCAAAACAATTTCCGGCGCGCCCTTAAGATAATCGCGTGTGCCGCCATCAGCCAGTTTTACTGAGGCTGCCATGAACTTGGTCTCGCTGCTGAAAAGCTCTTCACTCAGCCGCTCGGTTTCATCCGCTTTTTCCTGGGGATTGCTCTTCAGGATGCTTCTGGCAAACTCCCACAGGGCGATATCCACCGGACCTTCCAGGTTGTTGCACAGGATCGTGGTTTCCAGCGCTTCTTTGGGATGCGTGAACTCTGATCGCGAAACGCGCATGCGCCCTTCGGTCAGTGTGCCAGTCTTATCGGTGCATATCACTGATACCGATCCCAGCGTTTCTACTGCCAGGAGGTTTTTAACCAAGGCTTGCCGCGAAAGGATCTTGCGCATCCCCAGGACAAGAATAACAGTCACAGCTATCAGCAAACCTTCAGGAATTGCCGCGATGGCCAGAATGATGGATGTGCGCAGCATCTGAAAAAAAGGATTCCCCATGAACAATCCGGCGACCATAATGCCGGCAGTGAATAGAACCACAAGGCGGGTGAGCGTTTTGCTGAATGCTTTCAGGCGCGCCTGAAGCGGCGTATCCGCTTCTACATGCTCCTGCGCACTCTTGGCGATCTTTCCGAGTTCAGTGGCCGGACCTGTGTGTGTAACCTGCATCAAGCCGCGCCCGGACGCCACTGTGGTGCCCATATACAGTTTTCCTGCATCAGCAGCCCCCTCAGCCTTCATAACCAGTTCACTTTCCCCGGTCAGGATAGCTTCATCCACCGATAGCTTCAACGCCTTCCACCAGTTCACCATCCGCCGGGATGCGCTCGCCGCTGGCCAGCAGCACCAGGTCGCCGGGAACCAGCTGGCTGGATTCCACTTCCAGCCGCTGCCCGTCTCGCATTACCGTGGCGGTTTCCTTGATCAGGTTTTTAAGCGCTTCATAGGTACGCTGAGCCTGATATTCCTGAATAAAACCCAGGACCGCGTCGATCACCACCACGACCATGATGATGAAAAAGTCGCCCAGCTCGCCCACCAGCAGCGAGACCAGCGCGGCTGTCAGGATGATATACACCAGCGGGCTCTTGAACTGATTCAGAAGAATCGTCAGGGGAGAAGGCCCCTTCTCTTCTGGAAGCGTATTCAGGCCGTACTGCGCCTGCCGCTGGGCAACCTCTGCTGCGGTTAATCCCTGGCGATGGTTATGATTTGCGGATTGTGCGATCATGATATTTTCACATTATGTAAACTGAAATAGGGTTGTTAATATACCATGTTTATAACGTTCTGTAAATACTGAACATACTGTATTAAAATAATTTCTGGCAGGACACCCACCCTTGGGCGACGTTTGGATGACCACGGATTAGCGGGCAAATGTCCCTGCCATAAGGGCATTTTGTTGGGCGCCGATTGGTTGATGAGGATTTGGCGGGCAAGGGTAGCCGCCTGTCTTTCTCCTCATTCACCCAACCTCTCCCCTTGCGGGAGGGAAATAAAAAAACAGGGCGGCATCTGCCGCCCTGTTTTTCATTGGAATTCATTTTCTAGAAAGGGGGTTCCAAATCGCTAATACCATTGCATAGATAGATATTGCCGATATTCGTGAAAGCGACTGGCAGGGTAACATTATAAACCAGACCGTATCCGCCGTTGCACATGAAGGTGCTGTTCAATACCATCAGGTTATAGCCGGCTGGTGTCCACATTCGCGCCGTCCTCACCGTTAAACCAGCCGCGGAAGTTGCTGAGGACCACGACGCCGTGGCTGACCAGATTAAGCCCTTTCAGCTTGTTCTCGGTCGCGGTCACATTGACCAGCGTCACCTGCCTGCCTGCAGTATAAGCCCTGAATATAGAGACCGTCCTGGCCGTTGCCGCCGGCGCCCAGATTGGCAATGCTGACCACGCCGTTGGTTTCAACGCGCAGCCCTTCCCAGCCGTTCATGCTGGAATCATTGTTGCCTGTGATGGTCACATTGCCGCTGCCGCCCGTGTTGTCAGTATAGATGCCTTCAGAGCCGTTGAAATTTGCGGTTATGTTGGTGAGCGAAACCGCACCGTTGCTCAACAAGCCGATGAAACCCGCAAGTGAATTATCACTGAAGTTATTGATGCCAGTCATGATGACGTTGCCGCCGGCCTCGTAACCCAAACCATTCACCCAGAAATAAGATGTAGAATCGGTCGGGTCCGAGTCGTTGACTGACAGGCGGTAGAAACCGCTGTTGCCGTCATATGCTTCCCCATCAAAAAGGTCGCCATTGCTGCTGCCGACTTCCAGGGTATACCACCCGCCTTCGCCGGCGCCCGGTGTCCATTCGATCTGGTAGTAGTCATCAACGGCTGATGTGATGGTGAGGCCTGTTGTGATCTCGCTGCCGTATTGATCGTGCAGCCTCATAAACGGGTCAAAGCTGAAGCGGTTCAACGGGTCGGGGATACTGCCGTAGCCATTCGCTTTTAACAACAGCGTGTAAAGTGTGCCTTCCACGGCTTCAAAGCCCCAGCCGTCACGGCCTTTGTTGTTATTAAAGAAATCCTGCACGGTATTACCGCTTTCCAGGCCGCCCCAGGTTTTGGCATTGTTGCTGGCACTGGTATTCGCTATCACAAGCGAGCCGTTGGTCACCACGCGGATGCCGTTATTGTTGTTGCCATCCGCGCGCACCGCCCCCAGCACCACGCCGGAAGCGACGCCGTTGAATTTATTGATCAGTGTGACGCCGCCATCCGCGTTGTTATTGGCATCCACAGTGTTCAGTGTGATGACGCCTTTGGACTTTATATCAATGCCGAGGCCGAAGTTGTTGTTTACCCAGACCGAGTTGAAGGTGATGAAACCCGCGCCCATGCATCGCCCAAACCATCATCCAAACAGTTGTCGAGGTAGATGCCGGTGTTGTTATTGTTGTTGACATTGACATTGGTGAGTGTGATATTGCTGGTGGAAAACGCCCACAGGCCAACGCCGCCGGTATTGTCAATGTTGATATTGCTGAACGAGAGCGCTTTCGGGGCGCTGTCGCCGTGGATTTTGACCGCGGAACTTCCGGTAGGCTGGCCGTTGCCGCTGGCATCCAGCTTGCGGATGGTGACCGCGCCGTTGGTGTAAATGATCAGCCCTTCCCAGCCGTTCCAGTGGGTGTGGCTGTCGCCCGAGAGCGTGATGGCGCCGGTATTGCCCTGGATGTAAATGCCTTCACTTCCGTTGTCGGAGATATGCAGGTTGGAAAGTGTGATGGTTCCGCTGCCGGTAACGGTAGGCCCCAGGCCGATAAGCGAGTTATTGTGGCTTTCAATGCCGTTCACCGTGATGCTGCCGCCGGCAGTGACGCCTGTGCCGCTCACCCAATACATGGTCGGGTTACTCGGATCTGAATCATTGAAGGAGAGGCGGTAGAATCCGTCATTGGTATTGCTTCCCACCCTGACGTAATACTTGTCTGTGCCGGTGTATCCGAAATCATCCGGCCTGAAATCGAATTCGCAGTAATCATTCTCTTCGCAATAGACTGATACAGCAATTGGGTTATCGCTGCCGTCATAAAGCTCAACGAATGGGTCAAAACCCGCCCGGTTTAAGTCCCAGGCTGCGTCTGCCTGAATCTTGAATGTGTAGGTAACATCATAATCGGCGGCAAAGTACCAATTATCCGGGCCCTGGGACTGGTTGAAAAAGTCCTGCACGGTCTCACCGCTGCTGATATCGCCCCAGCGTTTGGCGTTATTATGGGTATAGATGCTGTTCAGAACAGCTGACCCGTTGGTCTGGGCCATGATGCCGCTGCCGTTGTTATTGTCAGCGCTGACATTGGTCAGGTTGATGCCGGCCGCGGTGCCGTTGTAGTTATTAAACAGGTCAATGCCTATCCATCTATTATCATTAGCGCTCACGTTGCGCAGGGTGATCAGGCCTTTGCTTTCCACTTTCAGGCCGCTCTCGTTTTGGCTGAAATCGCAGTTTGTCAGGGTGACCGGTGCCAGAATGGGCGCGTCCCTGTTGGTCAGGTAGGCGCCAGCCTGCCCGTTTTCATAGATATAGACATTGTTCAGGATGATCGCGCCGTTGGAGAAAGCCTGCAAGCCATCTCCTGCCGCGCTCCGCTTGATGTTGGCAT
Source organism: uncultured Chloroflexia bacterium (assembly GCA_963723145.1). Classification (GTDB taxonomy): domain Bacteria; phylum Chloroflexota; class Anaerolineae; order Anaerolineales; family Anaerolineaceae; genus Pelolinea. The sequence continues at coordinate 207,432 of CAVRPM010000008.1, read as the reverse complement.
TGCTGACCGTGATGCTGCCTTTGCCGGTCATGGCATTAGCCAGCGCCGCGCCCATGCTGTTGTTGCCCCACATGTTCATCCCGGTGATGTTGATGGCGCCCCTGCTGTGCACCAGCAGCGCCGCGCCCCAGTCAGCCTGGGTTTCGTATACTTCCACGTTGCTGATGGTCACGGGCATGAAGCCGATGGCTTCATCGTTGTAGAGCGCGATACTGTTGCTTTCGCCGTTGCGGTTGTCGCGCGCGTTGCGCAGCACAATGGCGCCCAGCGTGTTAACATCCACACCGTGGTTGGAGTTCTCCCAGGTATCCAGGCCGGTGATGGTCACCGTCCCGGCCGAGTAGATTTCAAGCCCGAACATATTTTGGCCGGCGCTGCTGCGCTGGTTGGGAAGGGTGCAGGCGATGGTCACCGCACCTGAGCGGCGCAGCACATCATAGCCCAGCGCGATATCATAAAGTTCAGGGCCGGTGACATAAATGCCGTAGCCGTGATTCTCGTTGGCGTTAAAGTCGTTGATTACCACTGAGCGTTCAGAGATGATAAATGCTCCGTGCACACCCAGAACCCAGTCATCCGCCTGGCCGTTGCTCTGGAACCCGTTAAGGGAAGTCTTGTTGGTTGAAATGTTGATCAGCACCGAAGCCGGGCTGACCATGCTGACGTTCTTCCATTCGCTGCCGATGAAAGCTTCGGTATAAATACCTTCAATCTTCAGCCCGCTGCCGGCATTGTAGCCGGACCACAGGTCGGTCAGCTTGACCGCGCCGCGTGTGGCGATATAAACACCGTCATAGGTTTTGCTTTGAAAAGCGCCGCTGCCGACCAGGGTCACAGAACCCAGGGTTTCAATATGGATGCCGCCGTCATTCCGGCTGGCGCCCACATTCTTCAGGCTTATATTGACCACTGCAGCCGGGCTGGTTTCAACATAAACGCCCCAACCTGTGTTGTCATTGGCATTCACGTTCTCCAGCAGGCCTGTTCCTCCGCTCAGTTTGAGCAGGATGCCTCCATCGCCGTTATTGAGCGCGATCGCATTGCGGATAATGGCGCCCTTGGTTTCGACGACCAATCCCACTGAATCGTTGTCATTGGTTACAATGCCGTTGATGGCTGCCGCGCTGACGGGTGATATTACCACGACGCCGTCATCATCATTATCCACCGCGGTAATGCTGGTGAGCGTAATGGTACCGATAGTGTTAATGCGCAGTCCGTCTTTAAAGTTTTCATTAGCGGTCACTTTATTGGCATTGACCGCGCCCACTTGACTCAGGTAAATACCATAACCAATCAGTGGATGGCTATCGCCATTTTTATAGGCGGTAACGCTATCCAGGGTGACCGCTTTGCCCATTGCATCTACCCAGATGCCGGCGGTTTGGTTATTGCTGGCATCCGTGTTCTTGATGGTCAGGGCCGAGCAGGTATTTACATTGATGCCGATGGTGTTGCCGTTGGCAACCACATTGTCAATGGTGACAATACCTCTGGCAGCCAGTTTGATGCCGTCGCTTTCATTATCCTGGAAATAGCTGTCGGTAATGGTCACATTGCCGAGCAGCTGGTTTTCTACCCACACACCGTGTCCTGGATTAGGTCCATCTTTTGTATTATTGTTGGAGATTGCACTGTCCAGTACGATGTTGCCCCTGTGGTCCTTGATATGGATGCCGGTACCGGTAGAGCCGCTGGAATTCACGGTGTTCATGGTAAGGTTGCCGGTGACCATATCGAATTTGAACTGGCCATCGCTGTTCTCCACCAGAACGCCGCCGGTAACATTAAAGCCCAGCAGCGAAAAGCCGTTGGGCAGATTTTTCAGCGTCAGCGTACCGCTGATTGTCGGGAACAGCCCACCGCTTGGCAGGCCGACCAGCCCGGTGAGCGAATTCAGGTTCGCCAGGTCGCCATCCACAACGACATTGCCGGTATAGGTGGCTTTTTCCACGTAAATACTGCCGTCATTTGGTACCGTCCCGTGGTCTCTGATGTAATCAATGGCTGACTGGATGGGGTTTGCCAGACCGTCAAAGCAGTTTGGCGCTCCCAGGCATGCTCCAGCCGCCTGATAAAAACTATAGGTCGTGTCGCCTGATTTAAAGTAAGGGTCTGCGGCAGCAAGGATCTCTGCGCTTTCCTCGCTGGCCAGCACCAGGGGTTCGCCTGCGGCATCCACCAGAACCGGCTCTTCAGCAGGCACCGCAGCCTCTTCGGCTGCCGGCAGAGCTTCTTCTATTACTGCAGGGGCTGCCGCAGCTGGTTCTTCCACTGCCGGGGCTTCGGCGGGCTCAGCAGCCGGGGCTAAAGGTACAGCGGGCGGTGCTTCTTCAGGTGCTGCTTCAGCAGGTTCTGCTTCGGCAGGCTCAGCAGCCGGCGCTTCGGCAGGCGGCGTATCGCCCTCGGCGAAAGCCGTCCCGCTGATCATTAACGCGGCAAGCAGCGTCAGTGCTGCCAGCCAGAATAGTCTTGTTTTCATGTTAATACCTCCTGATAATACGTTTTTGTGGGTGAAAGGTAAGGATATTTATCGCGTAAGGCATGTCTTCCTGTTGGGTCGGAAAAAAGGAACAAGATAAATCAATAAGAACCCTGCTACAGGAAACCAAGGGTGCGGAATTATACATCCCCCTTATACGTCGATAAGCAACCAATTCCCTCCCGGCTTTGGATCATTGTGAACCTGTTTATTTAAAACCTATCATATATTTTAATAATGAGATTGTCAATAACCTCATCTCTCCATTTTACAGACGGGGTGTATTATAAACCGCCGACCTCCCTTACTATGAAACAAGGACGCTCAAAAAGGCAAAAAGGACTGTCCTCATCTTATCAGCGAAAGGTGCGGAAGTGGGCATTCAAAAACTGTCCCCGCTGTGCGGCGGGGATTAAAATGGCCAGAAGCGGGAAACCCCGCTCCTGGCTGCGTACCTTGTTCCAGTTATGTCTGATTATCTAAGGCATATATTTAATCAGCAGGTCGTCGCCGGAGTTTCCAAGGAAGATGTTGCCGATGTTGGTGAAGATAATCGGCAGCGGATAATCCCAGTACACAAACCCGTCATCGCCGTTGCACATGAAGGAGCTGTTCAGCAGCGTCAGATTGTAGCCGTGGGTATCCACATTCGCGCCGTCTTCGCCGTTGAACCAGGCGCGCACGTTATTCAGCGTAGTGAGGCCATTGGTGCCCCCATATTTTTCCATTTCCAGGCCGCTGATTCCGTTCCAAAGAGCCACAATATTGGTCAGCGTGACAGTTTTTAGGTCGGTATTCGCGACGATGCGGATGCCGTCCTGACCGTTGTTGCTGGCTTCCAGATTGCTGATGCTGACAGCGCCGTTGGTTTCAACCCGCAGCCCTTCCCAGCCGTTGCCCAGGGAGCCGTTGGCTCCAGAAAGGGTGATGTTGCCGCTGCCTGCTGTGTTGTCCACCAGAATGCCCTCGCATCCGTTCCCCCACGAGAAAAGATTGGCGAGCGTAACATTGCCGCCGCTCCAGCCGATCAGGCCGGCCTGTTCGTTGTCGATGAAGTTGTTAGTCCCGCTCAGTGAAACGTTCCCACCGGCGTCATAACCCAGGCCGTCCACCCAGAATACTTCCGGATCTGACGGGTCGGGGTCGTCGATTGATAGTCGGTAGAAGCCGCTATTGCCGTCAAAATCGGTGCCCAGGTAAGTGCTGCCGACTTCGAGGTAGTAAGAGCCGTCGCTGGTTGGAGTCCATACGATCTGGTAGAAGTCATGGTGCATATCCGCGCTGAGGTACTGGAAGCTGACGCTCTGGTTGGAAGTTATCTCACTGCCCTGGTCATCATACACTTTGATGAAGGGGTCAAAGTCATAGGGATTCATCCAGCCGCTGTCGTAGTCGCTCCAGCCATCTGCCCACAGCTTCAGGGTGATGGGTACACTTGCCTGCGCGTCAAACCACCAGTGATCCGGGCCTTTGCCCTGGTTGAAGTATTCCTGCACTGTTGTGCTGGCATCTATGCCGGACCAGACGATGGCGTTGCTGCTGGTATTGATAGTAGACATGACCAGCGCGCCGTTGGTCAGGGCAGTGATGCCGGTGCCGCCGTTGTTATCGGCGCGCACGCTTCTGAGCACGATGCCAGCGGAGGCACCGTCGAAATCGTTCTTCAGGCAAATGCCAGGCCCCCAGTTGCTGTTGGCCTGCACCTCATTGAGGGTGATGAGGCCATTTGAGTAGAGATCAATGCCGATGCCTTGATTATTGTTTGAGGTTACTTTGGTGAGCCTGATCGTGCCGGATCCCATGGTATTAGCCATGTCGATCCCGGCTTCGCCGAAGTTGTTCCAGGCGCTGATATTTGTCAGTGTAATATTGCCGGTTGCATTGATGAACAAGCCATTTGCCCCGTTCTCCCCAACGTTGATATTGTTAAGCGTAACAGTGGTTGCATTACAATCATCGCGGATACGAACGCCGGAGCTTCCAGTTTCCTGCCCATTGAAGGAGGCATCCATATTGCTGATATTCACCGCGCCGCTTGTTGCCATGAAAAGCCCATCCCAGCCATTGTCATTGATGGAATTGCTGCCTGAGATGGTGATAGTGCCCGTTCCAAAACCGGAATCACTGAAATCGGGAGTTTGTCCGCAGGTTAGGTAAACGCCTTCCGCCCCGTTGCCGTAAATGCCCATATTGGAAAGCGTGATATTGCCGTTACCTGTCACTGCCGAACCCAGACCGACCAGTGAGTTGTTTGAGGAGTTTATGTCGCGTACGGTGATGCTGCCGCCGACAGTGACAGCTACTCCATTCACCCAGAACATCTGCGTGGAACCATCACCCGGGTCGAAATCGTTGAGCGACAGGTGATAAAAACCGTCGTTGCTGCTGCTGCCAACCAGCACATAAAAAGAATGATCCGCAATGTAGCTGAAATCGGAAGGCAGGAATTCGAAACTGCATTCGCCTTCCACACTCAGGCAGTCCACAGCAACCCCGATCTGAGTATCTGTGTCGCCGTCGTAGAGTTCGATCCAGGGGTCAAAGTCCGTTCGGTTCAAGTCCCACAGCGCGTCAGCCCGTAGAGTGACATTCTGCGTATTGTTCCAGACAGCATCAAACCACCACTTCTCTGGGCCTTGATTGTTGTTAAAGAAATCCTGCACGGTCTGTCCGCTGCCGATACCGCCGTGGCGCCTGGCATTGTTGTGGGTGTTGATGTTGGCCAAATCGGCGGAACCGTTGGATAGAACCACAAGGCCTGAATCATTGTTATCATTGGCATTGATGTTGGTAATGGCCATGCCGGCGGCAGCGCCGGAATAATTGTTGCGCAGATAAATGCCTGTATTGCTGTTGCTTCCGGCATCGGCGCCGAGCAGCGTGATTAAGCCTTTGGACAGCACCTGAATCCCGGTGTTCCCATTATTATGGGCATTGACTTTGGTCAAGTGCACCGTCCCATTGCCGAGGCAGATACCATCCTCACCGCCAACCCAATCCAGGCAATTATCCACATGAATGCCGCCATCGCCGCCGTTGTTGTTGGCAGTTACATTGGTGAGAGTTACATTGCCGCGAGCGAAGATCATCACGCCAGCCCAGTCATTCTCGCTCGCGCTGCTGTTGACAAGCGTAACCGTTCTGGGTGCAGATGAGCTTTTCGAATCGAGATAGATGCCCAGACTGGTATATTGGTTCTGATATGCGTCGGTATTGATGACGCTGATGTTTCCCGCAGAAAGGGCGGATAAGCCGTTGCACAGCACCTGGTAATAATCGCCATCTGGCGGATTAAAGACCTGATACCACCCGTTGCGGGAGAAATCGTTGCGCACCGCGCCGAGCGTATTCACTGTGATGGGAGCTGTGGAACCTCCGCGTGAGTTGCGCAGGTAAGCGCCGTCCGAGTCATTTTCGTTGGCGCGCAGGTTGGTGATGGTGATGGCGCCCTTGCTGAGAGCCCACAGGCCAAAGTGGTCGTTGTCGGTTAATTCGTTCAGTTTGCCGCTGGCGTTGCGCAGGTTAATGCTGCCCGTACCCAGGCACTGCTTGCCGTCATACAGGCAGTTGTCCAGGTCTGCGCCTGAAAAGCCGTTGCCGAAGGCATAAATACCAAAGATCGTGATGGCGCCTTTGGTGCGGACAAACAGGCCGTTCTCATCATTGCCATATGCGCCCAGGCCGGTGATATTCACTGCGCCGCTGGTTTCGATATGCAGTCCATCGCCACCCTGGTTATTAGGTGTGCCTCGGTCGCCGTTTGTGCTGCTATTAATGACAGTCACAGCACCTAGGGTTTCAATATGAAGGCCACCCCATGCATTACTAGTGGTGATGACGTTTTTAATGGTCATGCTGGAGGTATTTTCAGCAAGAACTCCATATTGGTCGTTTCCGTTCGCGACTACGTTGTTGAGCGTGGTCGTGCCAATAATCGTGAATAATACCCCGCTTCTGGTGTTCTCATTGAAAACGCTGTTGCTGACAGAGACATTGCCAGTGGAGGTGATTTCCAAGCCATTTTTGGCGTTTGTGTTGGATATGATTCCATTCAGATTGATGCTGCCGATGTGATTGGCGATTTTAATTCCGTGTTCGGTACTGTTTTCCACCTCAAGATCCTTCAGCAGCAGGGCGCCGGCATTATTCGGGAAATAGACTGCACCGTTAAATAATAAAACCGCTCATCGTGAAACCAGATATGGTATTCGATACGGTCACATCGCCATTGATAGTCGGAAAAATATAGCCTGAATCTGGCAAGCCGATCAGGCCTTTGAGGTTCGCGAGATTGGCCAGGGAACCGTCAATGGTTACCGAGTAATTGTAGGTGTCGGCTTCAACGTAGATTTTCCCGTCTGTCGGGATAATGCCGTTATCTTGAATGTAATCAATGGCAGTCTGAATAGGATCATTCTGTTTGGTGCAAACTCCGCAACTCGCATCACAGGTTCCTGCGTCGGGAACAAAGCAGTATTTGACGGCTCCAACATTGAAATACGGATCAGCGTTATTCAGCAGCTCCGCGCTGGTTTCAGTTGCCAGCACCAGCGGATCACCGCTTGCGTCAGCAAGCTCTGGTTGCGATGATGCCGGTGCTTCTGCATCTGCTGGTACATTCGCAGAGTCTGATTGAACTTCCACTGCAACCTGTTCAGAGCCAGTTCTTTCAACGCCAGTTTCTTCTAGTGCAGGTTCCACCGGGTTGTCAACCGCGGCTGGTTCCTCGGGGGTTGCGACCTCCACGGGTGGTGCCACCTTAAACGACGCGGCTGCTTCTGCAGTTTCCACTGGTTCCTCTGGCTCCGCAGGCGGCACTTCGACCCCCGAAGGCAAGGGTACTTCGTCCCCCAAAGGCAGAGGCACTTCGCCTTCGGCGAAGACCGAACCGCTGATGAATAACGCGGCCAGCAGCACCAGAACCGCCAGCCCGATAAATTTTGTTTTCATAATTTTTCTCCTGTCATCATCTTTAATAAAATAAATTGACGCGCCCGGAAATAATTGAATAAATATGCCCTCCCTTCATTTCAAAAAATGTATGGAAATTAAATTAAAAACAACCCTGAAAAGGGCTGCCCTGAGGTCATAATGTTGAATCCCCCGTTTGTTTTGATTGGCGGCCACATCCCTCCTGATCGATGGGCTGCGTTGTATCCGCTTTGGTATATATATATTATGCCTTTACAAGAGCAATGTCAATAATCAAGCTGAGTAACTCTAAAAGTGCAACGATATATTTTTCAATCCGGCCTTTGCCCTTGCAAAGATACTACCCCCTCGCTTCCGCCGTCTGGATGCCGGCGGTGCTCAGGGGTCTCCGGCCTTTGCACTTGCAAAGTGACTACCCCCTCGCTTCCGCTGGCTGGATGCCAGCGGTGCTCAGGGGTCTCCGGCCTTTGCACTTGCAAAGGCCTACGAAAAAGCCGCCCGGTAGTTTGGGACGGCTATGTGAATTGTTGAAAAAAATGTATTGAAAATTAATGCGCGACAGATTTTGGAAGGGTGCTTTGCATCTGACGGATGACCAAAACCACCTTGCCCATGATACGCAGACTGGCGGGATTCTCCACATAAATCGGCCCCATGGTCGGATTGGCAGGCTGCAGGCGGATGCGGCTCGATTCCCTGAAGAAATACTTCAGGGTGGTCTCGTCCTTGTCATCCAGCCAAACGGCAACCATTTCGCCATTCTGGGCTTGCTGAGAGCGCTTCATGATGACGATGTCGCCGTTATGGATCATGGCATCAATCATAGAATCCCCCTGGACCTCCAGCGCGAACAGGTCATCGCCTTTTTCTTTGGGGGGCAGCAGGCTGCGCGCGATCTCGATGCTGCTCTCGGAATCAAAATAGGCGCTGTCGGTGGCGGGCATGGGAATGGGCTCGCTGGCCACGATTCGCCCCATCACCGGAATTCGCAGCAGTTCGTCAATAATGCTGCCGGCTTTGCGGATGCCATCGGCAACGCGTTCTGATGCAGACATGGCAGATTCGGCAGGCTTGATCAGGCAGATGCTGCGTGAGATATGCTGTTCGCGTGAAATATAACCCAGGTCTTCAAGCTGTTTGAGGTAATAATCTACCAGAGAGGTTGAACGCACATCAATACTCTCGCCGATCTCACGGATGGATGGGGAATACCCGTTTGATTCCTGAAATTCAGTCAGGAAAGTGATAATCTTCTTGTGACGATTGCTCAATCCTTCGCTTCTGCGCGCCATGGTGACTCCTTACCCGATAATTAATCGGACATTTGTGCTATATCATACACGAACATTAGTTCTGTGTCAAGCGTAAATATTTTTGGAATGCCGATGCCTAAATACGTAAAACCTATTTATAATTCACAATAAATTGCTGGAGGATTGATCATGGCCAACGCAAAAATCAAATGGGCAGGTGACCGTACTTTTATCGGCGTGGATTCCACCAACCATGCCGTTCTGATGTCCTCCGCAAAAGATAACGTTGGTATGAAGGCCTCAGATTTACTGCTCGTGTCACTGGCAACCTGCAGTTCTTTTGATGTTGTCGGGATCCTTGAAAAACAAAAGATCACGCTGAAAAAACTGGAAGTTGAAGTTACTGGAGAAAATGAGCCTGACCCTCCGTGGACCTTTACCCATTTTCATCTAAAATATATCCTGGCAGGTGTAGGGCTTGAGCCGAAGCATGCAGAAAATGCCATCCGGTTGTCTGAGGAAAAATACTGTTCAGTAGCGGCTACTGTTAAAGGAAAAGCCACGATTACCTGGGAATACGTTATCGAAGAATAATTGAGCAAATTAGAACTAGTGGTTTTTAGATCACTGCAGAATTATTAATTGAAAATTGCTCTTTGCATGAGCACGGGGGTAAAAATATATTATCAATCAGGTAAGCCACTTCACATTACTGCTGCTCAGGGCTATTATGCTTCGCTCGGAATTGGTTGGATATCTTGAGGTAGATCTTATGATTTGATCAGATCGATGGCATTCCAGTCCTCGATCTGTTTTATTTCATTGAGAATAAGACCCTGGTCATAGGCAGACTGAATGATCCCCTGTGCCTGATGGGCGAGGATACCGGAAAGGATCAGGTGCCCTTCGGGTTCAACCAGGTCGGCAAGCTTTTCTTCAAGCAGCATCAGAATAACCGATGCCAGGATATTAGCCACCACCAGCGGGGCTTGAATAACGCCAAATTTTCCGCTTCGGATAAGGTCCGCTGAGCCGCGTGCGATTTCAACCTTTTCAGCCGCCTGATTGAGGCCGCAATTTTCGGCAGTGGATTGCACAGACGCAGGATCAATATCTACCGCGATTACGCGTCCGGCGCCCAGAATAACCGCACCGGCGGAAAGAATACCCGAGCCGCAGCCGATGTCGAACACGGTTTGGCCCGGTTTCACCAGGCTTTCCAGAAACTCAAGGCATAACTGCGTGGTGGGGTGCGTGCCGGTGCCGAAAGCCATGCCGGGATTGATTCGGATAGGCAGCCGCCCTGGAAATTCTTTTTCCACCCAGGCAGGCAGAATGACCAAATGGCTGCCAATTGTGACTGGTTCGTAATGCTTTTTCCAGGCCTCCATCCAGTCCTGGTCATAGATCTCGCGAAACTCAACGGGGGGAAGGGACTGGATGCGGCCCAGGTACCAGAGCGCTTCTTCAACCTGTTTTTTGCGGTTCGGCACAGATTCATCATTAAAGAAATATCCGTAAACGCGCACCTCAGGTTTAAGGATAGTATTCTCCTGGCGTGTTTCCTGGTCTGCGAGCTGCTCAATGACCACGCCTTCACGGGTAAACCGGCCGAGCACTTCTGCCACGGCTTCAGCCTGCTCCGGGGTAACAGTCAGGGCGACTTCAACCCAGGCGGCTTTATCCACCCAAGACATCCTTGAGGATATCCAGAAAACTGCGTTCTTGGGGCAATACCTCGCTTCCGAGTGTTTCAGCCAGGCCTTCAAACAGTTTGCGCTGTTCGCTGGAAAGCCGAGCCGGGATTTCGACATTGACAATGACCAGCTGGTCGCCTCTGCCGCTGGCGCGCAAGTGGGGGATGCCTTTGGATTTGAGCTTAAATACCTTGCCGGGCTGAGTGCCGGGCGGGATGGTCAATTTGGAATCCCCTTCAAGTGTGGGCACCTTAATGTCTGCGCCCAGCGCCGCCTGAGCGATATTGATATTGAGATCCAGCAGCACGTCATCTTCTTTGCGATGGAAATACTTGTGGTCTTTGACCTTGACCTCAATGTAAAGATTACCGCGCGGTCCGCCGCTGGCGCCGGGCTGGCCTTCACCAGATAGGCGGATCTGCGTTCCGTTATCAACCCCCGCGGGAATAGGTACAGTCTTCTTGAGAGACTTGCGTTCATAACCCCGTCCCGAGCAGGTTTTGCAGCGGTGGGTGATTACACGGCCTGTACCGCTGCATTGAGGGCAAGTGGTCACCTGCACCATCGAGCCAAGGAATGTCTGGCGCACCTGGCGTACTTCACCGCGGCCCTGGCAGGTGTTGCAGGTCTCGGGGCTGGTTCCGGGTTCCGCACCATTACCTTTGCAACGATCGCAGACCTCATCACGCGTAATTTCAAGTTCTCGCTCAGCGCCAAAAGCTGCCTCATTAAATTCCATAGAAATGGAGTAATACAGATCCTCACCTCGTCGGGGAACATTGCGCGTCTTGCGCGAACTAAAACCGCCTAAACCGCCGAAAAACTGCTCAAATATATCAAATGGATCAATTGTGTTCCAGTCAGGCATACCGCCGGTGCTGCGCAGGCCTTCATGGCCGTAGCGGTCATAAATGGAACGCTTTTGTTCATCAGAAAGCACCATAAAGGCTTCATTGATTTCCTTAAAGCGTTCTTCGGCATCCGGCTCTTTGTTTACATCCGGGTGGTACTGCCGTGCCAGGCTGCGGAATGCAGATTTGATCTCATCCTGGTTGGCAGACTTTTTAACGCCTAAAATATCGTAATAATCCCTTTTTTCCATACTTCCTTTGTATTAATAAAGAGGCGTATTATTCTGAGGCACACAGCCCGAATACGCCTCTTACTATTTCAAGCGCTTATTATACGCAATTTAAACGTTTTTAAATTCCCCATCCACCACGTCATCATCACCTGAAGGAGTGCTGCCCGGTTCGTCTGTCGGACCGGCGCTTTCCGAAGGTCCAGCGCCCTGGTCTGCACCGCCGGCAGGCTGCTGATACATGCTGGCGCCGACTTTCTGGATCAACTGGCTGAGCTCCTCAGTCTGTTTGCGGATAGCATCCGCGTCCTCAGCGGCCATGGCTTCCCGCACTTTAGCGACCAGGTTGTTCACCTCAGTTTTCATAGCCTCGTCAATTTTATCGCCGGAATCGCGCAATAATTTTTCAGCAGTGTATGCTGTGTTATCTGCGTTGTTGCGGGCTTCAATCACATCCTTGCGCTTCTTGTCTTCTTCCGCGTGCTGTTCAGCTTCGCGCTTCATGCGTTCGACTTCATCTTTGTTCAATCCGCTGGACGCGGTGATGGTGATCTTCTGACTGCGGCCAGTGGCTTTATCCGAAGCGGTAACGTTAATGATGCCGTTGGCGTCAATATCAAAGGTTACCTCAACTTGCGGTACACCGCGCGGTGCCGGGGGGATACCATCCAGAATGAACTTGCCAAGCGATTTATTATCAGTTGCCATCGGGCGTTCACCCTGCAGTACATTGATTTCCACCTGCGTCTGGTTATCACCGGCTGTTGAAAAAACCTGGCTCTTGCGTGTTGGGATAGTGGTGTTGCGCTCGATGAGGGGCGTTGCCACACCGCCAAGGGTTTCAATGGATAGGGTCAGCGGGGTTACGTCCAGCAGAAGGATGTCTTTAACATCACCGCCCAGCACGCCAGCCTGAATGGCTGCTCCAACTGCCACAACTTCATCAGGATTGACGCCCTTGTGGGGTTCTTTGCTGAACTCTTTGCGTACCACATCCACAACCGCGGGCATGCGCGTCATTCCGCCCACCATGACGATCTCATTAATTTCTGAAGGTTTCAGGCCGGCATCTTTAAGGGCTGATTTGACCGGTTGAATGGTCTTTTCGGTCAGATCGTTAGTGAGCTGCTCCAATTTAGAGCGTGAAAGCTTCATCACCAGGTGCTTGGGACCGCTGGCATCTGCGGTCAAATAGGGCAGATTGATCTCGGTTTCCATCATTGAGGAAAGTTCGATCTTGGCTTTTTCCGCTGCTTCTTTCAGCCGCTGCAGAGCCTGCCGGTCATTATGCAGATCCATGCCCTGTGTTTTCTTGAATTCCTCGATCAGGTAATCCATCACGCGCTGGTCATAATCATCTCCGCCAAGGAAGGTATCGCCGCTTGTGGATTTAACATGAAATACGCCTTCACCGACTTCCAGGATGGAAATATCAAAGGTGCCTCCGCCCAGGTCATACACTGCGATAGTCTCGTTCTTTACCTTATCCAGCCCATAAGCCAGAGAAGAAGCTGTAGGTTCGTTGATGATGCGGAGCACTTCCAGGCCTGCGATCTTGCCGGCATCTTTGGTCGCATTGCGCTGGGCGTCGTTAAAATAAGCTGGCACAGTAATCACAGCCTGAGTGACTGTTTCGCCCAGGTAAGTTTCTGCGTCCTTCTTCAGTTTGGCCAGAATCATGGCTGATACTTCCGGCGGTGAATATTCCTTACCGTCCATCACAACACGTACATCGCCATTTGGCGCTTCGGTTACCTTATAAGGCACACGGCTGAGCGTGCGCTGCACTTCGGGGTCTTTAAATTTGCGGCCCATAAAGCGCTTGATAGAAAACACTGTGTTTTCCGGGTTGACGATTGCCTGGTTGCGGGCAGCACGGCCAACAATTCGTTCGCCGTTTTTATTGATAGCCACCACAGACGGCAGCAGGCGTTCACCTTCAGCCGTCGGAATGACCATCGGCTCACCACCGGACATTACCGCCACAACTGAGTTTGTAGTACCTAAGTCAATTCCAATAATTTTTCCCATGAGTTCCTCCTATTTAGCAACTCTCACCCGCGCCGGGCGGATGACCCGGTCGCCGATAGTGTAGCCCTTCTGGACTACTTCAATAATTTTTCCGCTTTCAAAACCCTCATGCTCCTCACTCGATATTGCTTCGTGCAGAGCCGGGTCAAAAGCACAATTTTCAGCAGGGATGGGCTGAAGGCCTTCCCCGTTTAGCATGTTGCTGAGTTTCTGGTAGATCAGCATGATACCGTTTACCCAGGCATCGGATTTCACATGCTCAGGCATATTCTTGATCGCCAGTTCAAGGTCATCATGAACATCCAGATATTTTTTTAGAATTGCAAGTTTGCTGTTTTGTTTTTCGGTTTCCTGATCTCGCGTGATGCGCTTGCGATAGTTGGCAAATTCCGCGCGCTCGCGCTGCCACCCGTCGCTGAAATCATCCGCTTTCTTGCGGAGATCGTCCAGTTCTTCCAGTTGGCCGGCGTATTCCTTGAGTGGAATCGTAACAGTTTCGGCTGCTTCCTGATCCAGGCTTTCTGGAGCCGCAAGTCCTTCGATAATTGAAGGCTCAACCTCTTCTGATTCCTTTTCTTTTTCCAAATTTGGTTTATGTTTCTTTTCTTTTTCCGTCATATGTCATCTTCCTTACTACCATTGTTCGCTGATAAAATCGCTGAGAATTCCTGATAGAAAACGCACCATGGAAATGGATTGCCCATAGGGCATTCGCATAGGGCCTAAAATACCCAATGTACCGGTGGCAATTCCAGCTGATCCATATTTTGAAAGGATGACCGAACACTGCCGCAGGTCATCCCAGTGGCCTTCGCCTCCGATAAGCACCTGAACCCCGCCGATAGTCTCTGGCAGCACGGTGCGCGAGAGCATTTCCTGCAAGGTGGAGCGTTCGTCCAGTACTCGCAGTGCACGCCTTGCTTCTTCAGAATCAGCAAATTCAGGTTCTGAAAGCACATTCGTGATGCCATCCATAAATATCTCACCGGTTGGCAATCGGTCTGAACGTGCCATTTCTTCTTCCATCCAGTCGATCACGGCACTTTCCAGCGCGGAGAGAGGACCTTGAAAAGCGCTTACCGCACTTAAGTTCTTGCCCGAAAAGAGCTGACTGAATTTGGTGGATAAAGTTGAAAGAAGTTCCTGGCTGGCCGGTTCTTCAAGGGTTAAAATATTTTGGTGAATTTGGCCGCCTTCCATCACCAGAATCGCCAGTACCTGTCTGCCGTGGGTAGCGATGAGTTCAACATGTTTGATGCGTGCTTCCACAGGCTGCGGAGCGGTGACCAACGAGGCTGCGTGAGTCTGGCTGGCAAGAACTGAAGCAGCCAGCTGCATCCATTGCTTCATATCATTACTCATCTGCGAGAACTGATGGTTGATCGTGTGGCGCATTTCATCTGGCAGTGAGCTCTCATTCATCAATTGGCCGACGAAATATCGATATCCTGCTTCGGTTGGCACACGTCCGGCAGAGGTATGCGGCTGGCGCAGAAAACCCGCATCTGTAAGAGCTGACATCTCATTGCGGATAGTGGCCGAACTGAGGTCCAGTCGATATCTATCCACCAGCAGGCGTGAACCAACCGGTTCAGTTGAGCGGATATGCTCATGAACTATAAGCGAGAGAATCCTTTTCTGTCTTGAACTCAACTCTTTCATTTTTTCTTTCAATTTAGCACTCTCAACCTTTGAGTGCTAATTTATAGTGTTCCATGATACCATGTGCGTTTTTACGAGTCAAGATTTTGACTTAATAAGCGCGGATTTCTTATAAAAAATTTATATTTTTGATTCCTATCGCCCCTTTTTATAAAAAAAGAGGAAATTTGATATAAGCATATTCTTTTGAGTTCAAATTGCTCAACTTTCGATAAACAGTTCCCTTAAACAGGTTTAGAAAGAATATAACCAGCAAAGTGAACTGTGACTGATGGTTATATTCGCACAGTATTCATAATGCCTGGGTTACAATTAAATCACACAAAAAAGAACCCAGGAGCGAAAAATGCCAGTGAATGATTTTCCTTCCAGAAGAGCCCCATTTTTCAAAGATGTGCCCGATGAACAATGGTTAGATTGGCGCTGGCAGCTGAGTCACCGCCTGAATGCACTTGAGGATTTTGAGCCGGTTTTGGAACTAACCGCTAGCGAGCGAAAGGCTCTTTCAAGCGCGAATCTTTTTCGCGTTGAAATAACCCCTTATTACGCTTCCCTGATAAATCCAAACGATCCAAATGACCCAGTTCGCCGTCAGGTAATCCCCACAGATCTGGAAATGGTGAAATTTACGGGCATGATGGAAGATTCACTTTCGGAGGACGAGCATTCACCCGTCCCGGGCTTGGTGCATCGCTACCCTGACCGAGTGCTAATGCTTTTGACCACCCAATGCGCATCTTACTGCCGTTATTGCACACGCGGGCGTATGGTGGGCGACCCAAACGCAACATTCTCACGTGCTGAACTTGATGCGCAGATTGATTACGTCCAGAATACACCGCAAGTACGGGATGTTCTCCTTTCGGGAGGTGATCCATTAACCCTGGCACCCAAACTATTGGAAGATATACTTTCCCGTTTGCGCGCTATTCCGCATGTTGAGATCATACGAATTGGCTCACGTGTGCCAGTGTTCATGCCAATGCGTGTTACTGACGAACTTTGCGAAATGCTTCAGCGATTCCACCCGCTTTGGCTTAATATTCATGTCAATCATCCTAATGAGATCACTAATGAACTGGCACAGGCTTGTGACAAGCTGACACGCGTTGGAATCCCGCTCGGTAATCAGTCTGTGCTGCTGGCGGGTGTAAACGACTGTGTTCATATTCAGCGCAAGCTGGTTCAGGACCTGGTGCGCATCAGAGTGCGCCCGTATTACCTGTATATTTGTGACTTGGTTGAAGGAGGCGGGCACTTCCGTACACCGGTCTCCAAGGGGATTGAGATCATCGAAGGTCTTCGAGGTCATACTTCCGGCTTTGCGGTGCCCACTTTTTGTGTGGATGCACCCGGTGGAGGCGGAAAAGTTCCGGTTATGCCAAACTACTTGATTAGCAGCTCAGATCATAAGGTCGTTTTGCGGAACTATGAAGGCTTGGTAAGCACATACGAGGAACCGCAGGATTATAAATCTCATGACCCCGCGAACTGCTCTTTTTGCCAGCATAAACGTGTTGAACCAGGTCAGGGCGGTGTATCCGGGTTGCTGGATGGGCAGCAAATGACTATTAAACCCGAAGGATTTGACCGCCTGCATACACGAGGAGGTGGATTGCATCGCCTGCGCATGGACGCAGATAAATGGAAACCATTGGGCATTGGTGACTCTGGCAGCGACGAGGAATGAGTGTGCCTTACTAACGGTTTGGGTGTTCATGAAAAAAGTTTTGCGATATTCCAAAGAATGCCCAGGAGACCTTCGGCGCGCAGATCAGTGACCTAATTTCTTGCTCCAGAAGTTAAAGAGAACACTGAAATCCTGACCATAACCTCAAGCACTATGATAGCAGCTTTAATCAAGTCGGTTTTTATCTTGCTTCTGGTGTAAGAAATGAGCAGTGCCATTGTAGGTGCTGCAGACCTGAAACAATTAGAGAAAAATATGGCAGTCGCAGATTTTAAGGATTAAATGGGTGATAATGTTTTAATTGCATTGAGCAATTATTTTGCCAGGAACATGAAAAAGAGAAAGCATAGGCTGATCCGTTATGATGATTGATTCCACCCTTTTACGATGCTACCTTGGTGTTGATACCGGTGCCACAAAAACCGACGCTCTGATAACAGATCGCTATGGAAATGTGCAAGCATATGTGAGTGGCGGTTCAGGAAATCCGCAATCGATTGGGGGATTTCATGCGCTTGAAGTACTGCTTTCCGAACTTATTCAAAAATCCTGCTTGACAGCCAAGATTACCTCTACAGATATCTGCGCCGCGGGGCTCGGATTGGCGGGTTATGATTGGCCGTCGCAGAGAGAACACTTTTACCAACTTGCATGCAGGGTTGGATTGCCAAAAAAGGTCGCACTTGTAAACGATGCTGGTTTGGGTATTTATGCAGGTACAACAGAGGAATGGGGCATCTGCATCGCTGCGGGAACCAGCTTTAACTGCCGGGGGCGCGGACAGGATGGCAAGGAAGCGATTGCTATTGGAGACGGTATGCGCTGGGGTGAGGGCGCCGGCGCGTTGGAACTTGCGCTTAAGGCAGCCCAAGCTGTCATCGCGCAGTACACAATGAGTGGGCCAGAAACACGCCTGACGAAACTCTTTATGAAAACCTTTAGCGCATCGTCACTGGCTGACCTTGTGGAAGGGATTGTATTGGGGAAACATCGTATCACAGCCAATCTTGCGCCGCAAATCATTGAGCTTGCACTGCAAGATGATGCTGCTGCCAAACAGACAGTATTATGGGCTGCGGAATGTTTGGCAAACCTTGCAAAAGGAGCTATCCGGCAGTTGGGTTTGACCGGACGCCCTTTTGAGGTGGTTCTCTCCGGCAGCTTCTTTAAAGCGGGTGAGATAATTATTGCGCCGCTGAAAAAATCAGTACTGCGGCTTGCACCTTACGCAGCCTTTAGTATTCTTGAACTTCCACCGGTCTGCGGTGGCGTGCTGATGGCAATGGAAGAAGACGGGGAAGTGACTATTGAAGAAAGAAAAGAAGTTAAGAGAAATTTGAAGAGGTGGTTTGAGAAAGACCCCCATAATTGAGTGTTGAGAGGCGAATAATGCAATCCCTTACCGCCTCTGAATATGAATTTCAACAAGGTAATGTGCTTTTACTCAGAAACAGCCGCCGGTTTTAGCCTTTTGCAGCCAGCAAAAACTGCAACAGCCACCGCTGCAAGGATCAGCAGTACGCAGGCATGATAAAGTTCCTGAAGCGACATCAGTGATGTATCAAGCAACCTAAGCCCTACCATTGGTCCCAAGGTTGAGCCGAGGTCGGCAAAGATATAAATAATTCCCAGAATTCGGCCATTGGAGGATCCGATAGAATGATCTCCGATAACAGCTGGAATAAGTGTTTCAACGCTAGATCCGATGACTGGAACCATCAGAGCTCCTATGACTGCCAATGCAATTAGAGGTTCACCCATAAACCAGATTCCCAACCCGCCGATAAGCAGCCCACCAGCCATTACTAACCAGCGGTTTCGCAACCGATCTGAAAGAATCCCAGCCGCAGGCGCACTGAGAATGCCGGGCACGATTTTTATAGCATTGTAAAGCCCGGTCAGCGACACAATAGGGATAAAGAAGTATGAGAGCTGCAATCCCTCTCCAAACAAATTGGACATCCAGAGCGGTGCAGTGGCGGCAAGAAGTCCGCGGTCAATAAAACGGGCGATAAATATTATGAAACAAGCAGAAATTAAAATTTGCAAAGGCATACCGACTTTTTTTGAGGGCTCGGCCTTCATTATCTCCCTAGGTATTACAGAGCATTTAGTTTCGGGAAGCAGGAAGTACCAGGCTACTGCGGCTGCAAAGATCAATACCGCACTCAAGCGCTGTCCGTTATAGAAACCGATCATGTCTGTCATTATGGCACCAATGAGCGATGCACAACCGATCCCGATCATATAAAACATTTGATAATGTCCATTCAGGCGGCCCCGATTTGCACTATCAGATACTTCGAGAATGACTGTTTTACAGCCAATCCATAACAGTGACCAGGCGATCCCCCAAGAAACACGACCAATGAACAGTGGCCAGAACCCTGCACCTGTTGTATAGAGCAGGCTGGAGAATGCTCCTAGCAAAAGTGAGATGATGAGCAGAGGTCGGCGGGGCAATTTCTCATAGAGATATCCGACTGGGCCATTGGTGATAATGCGAACGGCGCGGTTTGTGCCTAAAAGAATTCCGACCATAGAGAGAGTGATGCCTATTTGCGCAGCGATGGCCGGATTTGGGAGGACTGTGTATAAGGTAGATTCGCCAAGGAGGGATACTGCCGTGCCCAAGCCAAGCAGGGTAATTATTTTTCGCGCTGGCAGTGTGGTTTTCATTATGATTTAAAAAGCAATTTTATCAAAAGTGTTTGAAATAATGCATTATTTATTTTGATTTTGACAATCTCTACTTAAAAAATTTTGTCGAGAGAATAATTCTGCTACGGGGTAGTTTATTTAGAAAATATAATGCTATGGAATGAGATGAGCATCCCGATAAATGATCTGCGATTAGATTAATCTGCAAGATGTAAAAAAATAAGTTAAATCCTCCTGTTTATAAAGACAATCCATGAGTGGCAAGGATGCAATTTCCGTTACAATACAAGAAATGTTATTTCCTAAGAAAATTTTCTATCAATTTATTCCAATTCTGCTTCTCAGCTTGCTGCTCCTCACTCTTCCATATTCAGTTCAGGCGCAAGGAGGGTTTAGCCTTGTACTTTATCCGCCGGATCTGGAACAATTTCCGAAGGTAACACTTTATGTAGATGCCTATGATGCTCAGGGGCAGTTTATATCTTCAATGGATTTGAACAGTTTTAAGGTGTTCGAAGATGGTTATGAACGAACACTTAATGAAGCTCAGCTACTGGAACCTGGTCTGCATACAATCATTGCATTAAACCTGGGCGCCACTCTCAGCAATCGTACCGACACAACTGTCCCTACTCGATATGAAGAAACCGTATACGCAATTGCCTCATGGCTTCAAAGCCTTCAAAGTAACTCCCCTGATCAATACAGCCTTACCAGCAATGAAGGTATTCTGGCAAATAGCGTTCAAGAAAAAGGAACTTACATTAACCTGCTGCAGAATTACAAACCTAATCTCTTTAATTTCCAGCCGGACTTAGGTAGCCTTTCTCAAGCCCTGGATATTGCTGCGCAGCCTGACCCGAATTCGAATGCAAAGCAGGCTATTCTTTTAATAACACCATTGCCGCTTGATCAATCGCTGGCAAACATGACGACTATGCAGAAGCGGGCACAGGAATTGGGTGTACCAATCAATGTATGGCTAGTGGCACCCGATACGGCAGCTACCGCGCCAGCGGTCGAACAATTAACTGCGCTTGCATCCTCCACTGGCGGCAGATTTCTTTTTTACCCAGAAAATCTGCAGCAGCCAAATGTGGAAGATTACATGGGCAAACTGCGTGGCGTTTATCGCCTTCGCTATACTTCGGGTGTCAGCCAAAGTGGAGTTCATACAGTTCGCGTTGAGGGAAAATACGGAAGCCAGACTGCAGCAACTCCAGAAACACCGTTTGTAATTGATCTTAACCTACCCACTGCGGTGCTTGTGGGGCTGCCTGATGAAGTGAAGAGAGAATATGTTAATTCAGGCGGCGATAAAACGCTGCAGCCCGGTTTTATCACCATCCAGGCGAATTTTCTTTTTCCTGATGGGTATGAACGGCAGCTCAAATCCACAAGGCTTTATGTCGATGGTGTGCCAATCGCCGAGAATCAGCAGGAACCTTTTGGAATCTTCGCCTGGCCGCTGAACGAATACCAATTCAGCGGTGAACACCTGCTTTCGGTTGAGGTTGAGGATATCCTTGGGTTCCGAAGCATTAGTCCTCCGGTATCGGTGATGGTCACAGTTGCTTCTCTATACCCTTCTTGGCTAACGGTAATAATGAAATTCCTTATGGCAGGAGGTTGGATTCCTGTTGCAATAACTGCGCTGGGCGGAACGATCATTCTTAGCCTGCAATTGCGACGACGGAGAAAAACTGCACTTGAAAACGGCGATGATTTCATAGTTCAAGGAAATCTTGACCCGCTAATTCAAAGCATTCCCGGTTTATATGATAGAAGTGACGAGACAGGCTATGAGCTCGCAAAGAAGAAAATTGAAATACCAGAATTGGAAGAAGTGCCGCCATGCTTGGTCTGGGATGGTAAAACGCCTTCACCTTTAAAAGAGAATATGATCTGTATTGATGGAAAGGAAATCATTATAGGTGCGGATCCTGCGCAGTGCAGCTTCCCTATTCAAGCGGCAGGGGTGAGTACCCAGCATGCCTGTCTTGTGCGGCATGAAAACGGTTCAGTAACCATCGCTGACCTTGGGTCAGAATTGGGAACCTGGGTTAATTACGCGCCGGTTTCCAGCAAGGGATTGGTATTGAATGATGGCGACCTTGTTCAGATCGGTAGTATAACCTTTCGTTACCGAATCGGACGCCTAAAATAGTAAAAATCGATATTTTCCAGATATGCTTGAAATCGAATTATGCTGCATAAATCGCGATCATCAATAAATGGCTTAATGCCCCAAGAATAACAAAAATATGCCACACCTCATGAAATCCGAAAATTCCAGGTTTGAGGTCCATTTTTTTTGTTACATAGACAACCGCCCCAATTGTGTAAAAGAGTCCACCGATAAACAACAGCACAAGCGCTCCCTGAGGTAAGGTCCTGCGCATTTCTCCGATAGCAATGATGCATAGCCAGCCCATCACCAGATAAATTCCGGCTGTTACCCAGCGCGGGGCGCGGATGGTAAAAAGCTTGACTATTATTCCAATTAAAGCGAATGCCCAAACAATGGAAAGCAATCCAAACTGCCAGAAACCCTGGAAGAATATCAGACATATGGGTGTATAAGATCCGGCAATAAGCAGGTATATAGCAGTGTGATCCATTTTTCTTAATATTGCACTCACCTTGTCGCTGGCATTTACCAGATGGTAGGCGGCGCTTGCAGAAAACATTAAAATCAAACTGATTCCATAGATGAGAAATGCTGCGATTTTTATATCATTTCCCCATCCTTTGAATAATAAAAAAGTGAGGCCCATAATTGCTACGATCGCAGCAAAAAAATGGGTTAGCCCATTGACAGGTTCACGAAAACCTTCCAGGAAAAAATTTGGTTTGGTATTTTGATTATTGGACATTGGCAAACTATACTATATATCAATTAAATTTTTTGATTCAAATATAAAAGACGCATAAAATATCTGATAGTGGAATATGTCTGAAGAAGAATTACTTATCGAGTCTGATACTCAACAAATACCTTACGCTTGCCTAAGCCATAGGGGCAGGGTTCGGCAAAATAATGAGGACAGGTTGGCGGTACGTAATTTCGATACAATTGAAAAACCATTCCGTCATAAACTTTTGGCTGTGTTGTCAGATGGAGTGGGAGGACATAGAGCTGGAGAAATTGCGGCCCAAATTGGCATTGAATCGGTAATGAAATATTTCAGCGAATCTAGTTCTTTAGCCGATCCCGTGGCAGCGCTGCGCGAGGGAGTCGAAGCAGCCAACCTGGCAGTTTTGAATGCCGGCGCTGGCAGCGAGAAACTGGAGGGAATGGGTGCGACCTGCATCTGTGTGTTGATAATCGATAGAACCCTTTACCTTGCCAGTCTGGGCGATTCGCGCGCTTACCTTATACGAAGGCGAATTATTCAACAGTTGAATTATGACCACACCTTGCTGGAGGAAATCAATGGGATTAGCATACCTGATATGAAGAATATTACCCGCAATCATCCCCTGGCACATGTGCTCAGCCGCTATCTCGGTTCGACGCACCCCGCAGCTGTAGATTTACGCATTCGGTCTGATGACAAGATCGCTCAAAAAAGCACTCAAACCTCAGGTAAATTGGATTTGCTAAAGGGCGATCGCATCCTGCTTTGCAGTGACGGTTTAACCGATATGCTGACCGATAAGGAAATCAGGATTGGTATAAAAGGAAAAGAACTTAAAAAAGCTGCACAGCAGTTGGTATTGTGTGCTCTTGAAAAAGGCGGACATGATAATGTTTCTGTGATACTTATTGAAGTCCCATAAGATTGGGGGTTTCTAAAACCTGTATTATCAATACTTTTAACATCTCAATAAACATATTATTTTGTTGCTTTTCACTTGGCTGGCGAATGAATGATTATTCCTTAAATAAATGGAACTGGGGTGGTGGATAATAAAGAATAATTCAAGGAGAATTGTGTTAAAATTCCAAATTCTGGAACGTTAATAAACTGGAGGGATGGCCGAGTGGTTGATGGCGCCTGTCTTGAAAACAGGTGTGGGTCGAAAGGCTCACCGTGGGTTCGAATCCCTCTCCCTCCGCCTGAAGTCTCCAGACTGGGGAGGTGCCAGAGTGGCCGATTGGGCTCGCCTGCTAAGTGAGTGCCGGGGTTAAACTCGGCCGAGGGTTCGAATCCCTCCCTCCCCGCTCGAATTAATAACCGTGCCTGTGCGTTTTCTTTTTTTATCTTACTGATCTTATCCAGGATGGTATAAAATATTTTAAACTCGCAGGTAGGAATAAGAAATGCAATTAACCAAAAACTCCCAAAAAGTACAGGATTATCTCAATACTCTCGGGTTAAAACTTGAGGTATTGGAATTAGCCGAAAGCACGCGCACCGCACAGGAAGCAGCCAATGCGGCGGGCGTTGAGATTGGGCAGATAGTAAAATCACTTGTATTCCGAAGTGGCGATGAAGTAATACTAATTTTAGTCAGCGGAAAAAACCAAATGGATATTAAGAAGGTCAACCAGGTTATCGGTAAAACCATCAGCAAAGCTGACGCAGATTATGTAAAAGAAAAAACTGGATATTCCATCGGCGGTGTACCGCCGGTAGCGCATACGAGTCCGATTGAGACTTATATTGACCAGGATTTATTGAAATATACCGAAGTGTGGGCGGCAGCTGGCACCCCACACGCAATCTTTAAAAATTAAAAGCAATGACCTGCCGCAATTGACAGGCGGCAGAGTCATTGAAGTCTGTTAGATAATTATGAAACGTAACTGAGTGCCAGTTTGGCAGCCTGGCTGGCATCCGGGGCAAAGCCGTCCGCACCGATCTGGTCAGCATAAGCTTTGGTAACAGGTGCGCCGCCGATAATGACTTTGACTTTGTCGCGCAATCCTGAAGCCTTCAGCGCCTCAATAGTGGACGGCATATTAGACATGGTTGTAGTGAGTAAAGCTGACATTCCAACCACGGTTGCACCGCTGGATTTTACGGCTTCCACGAATTTTTGGGCATCAACATCAGATCCCAGATCCATAACCTCAAAACCAGCACCTTCCAGCATCATGCCCACAAGGTTCTTGCCAATATCATGCAGGTCACCCTTGACAGTGCCGATAACAATTTTTCCGACAGGTTTGACATCTTCAGATACCAGAAGAGGTTTGAGCAACCCTAATCCGCCTTGCATGGCGCGTGCAGCGATGAGAAGTTCCGGCACAAAATACTCTCCCTCCTCAAACAAACGGCCGGCTTCTGACATTGCCGGGATCATCCCTCCTCGTAAAATTGAATCTGCGCTGTTGCCGGACTTAAGAGCGGATTCAACCAGACTTTTAGTGGTATCAAGGTCACCCTCAAGAACTGCCTGAAAAATTTCTTTGTATTGAATTTCCATGTACATTTCTCCTTTAATATTTTTTTTATAACCTTAATTATTTCGGTGTATACCCCAATACTTCGGTGTACATCGCTAACAAGTTCTCCAGCGGAGTATCCGGTTGGAAGGCATGTGATGGTGAGACGATATAGCCATTATACATTCCTAAAGTATTGATGCAATGGCGGGTTTCAGATTTGACCTCTTGCGGTGTACCATATGGCAAGGTATGCTGTTCATCAATTCCCCCATAAAAAACCAGGTCCTTGCCAAATTCTCTACCCAACTCTTCGGGATCCATTCCTGATGCCAGGGGCTGAATCGGATTCAAGATATCCGTTCCGATTTCAATCATATCGGAAATAATCGGACGTATACCCCCGCAGGAGTGGTGCAGGTATTTAAGACCATGTTTATGCACACGTTCGATGAGGATTTTATATCGCGGTTTAATATACTTACGCCACATATTTGGGCTAATCAACAAACCTTTCTGTGAGCCGAAATCATCCCCGCAAAAAACTGCTTCGGCCAATCCCGAGGCCTTTTCCATACAACGGTCAAGGTACTCAATAGCAAATTCATTGACTTTGTCCAGTAGCACTTCTGCCTTTTTAGGTTCCAGCGCTAGATCCAGCAAAAATTGCTCGGTTCCACGCATAAAGCGCGCGAAATCAAAGCAGCCGTTCATATTAAGGACTGTATAGAAATCATTGTATTTGGGGAGAATCGCACCTAAAGCATCAAAATCATAAAGATCCAGGTCGGGTTTAGGATGTGCGGCCAGTTTTTCAAAGGATTCTACACCCTCTAAAGGTGCGTGATCTATCTCAATATAGGTACCAAATGGATACTGAAATTCGCGGAAAATGATGCCCCAGGCACCTTCCAGCTTCCCATTCGGAAGACGGCGAGTCAATGGGAGACCAAACCAATTGCCAACAGTTTGGGGGGCGGTTGGGGTAGCCACTATTACAATATCAACACCCAGCCTGCGCCGAATCTCATTCTCCTGGTCAATTCCAAAAACAGCACTTTGAAAACTGACTATCTTCTCACTGCCATTCATTTTGGGTTTTTCAAGACCAAAATAGCCCATCAGAACTTCCATCACTTCAGATTGTGCTTCTAACGCCAATGGAAAGCGGTCCAATGGCTGATGGTTAAGCGCTGTCCTGACTCGTTCTTTACTATTCATAAAGTCCTCCTTTAAGTGAACATATGCTCACTAATGCGAAGTTGTGCATTATGTTAAGTGTACAAAATAATATGTTACAAGTCAAGTAGAATTTAATCAGGATTATTCAGGAGACGAATGATGAAAAATGAGATTCATACCGCTGTTGTGCAAATGGAAACTATATGGCTGGACAGAGAAGCAAACATCAAAAAAATCCTAATGTATATTGACCAGATCTGTGAAGAACTACCTACAGACTTGATCGTTTTTCCCGAATTAAGCAATACGGGTTATGTAAAGGGCAGGATGATGGAATTCAATGTCAAATTCATTGAGGCTGCTGAACCGATACCTGGCCCAAGCAGTCTGGCAATATGCAACGCTGCCAAACGCCACAAGGTGCATATAGCTATTGGATTAGCACAACTTCACCCGACAATTACAGCCACTCTTTATAACTCGGCGATATTGATTAATAGCCGGGGTGAGATAGCTGGAGTTCATCATAAAATGCATATTCCTGCCGAAGAGAAACATTATTTTTATCCAGGCAGTACTAAAGAAGTTTTTGACACAGAGCTGGGAAAGATAGGTCTGCTTGTTTGTTATGATTCCGAGTTCCCTGAATTGCCGCGAATTCTCTCCCTCAAAGGTGCCGAAATCCTGATTGGTATGTTCAATTGGGGTTGGCCGGTTGGAACCTATGCTACTGGCCGCTTATCACGGATGGCTGCCAGCCGGGCACTCGAAAATAAAAACTACTTTATTGCCTGTGATAAGGTTGGAATAGAAGACGAAAGTGTATTTTATGGAAACAGTACGATTGCCGGCCCGGATGGCGAGATTATTATAGAATCACTGCCAATTCATGATGTGAAAGAATCAATAATAAGGGGAACCCTAAATTATGATGCGCTGCTTAGAGAAAGAGCATTTAATACAACCTTCCGCAATCGACGGCCAGATATGTATCAAGAAATAATCGAGCCATTGTAAATACGCCTGTCAGCCTAATCGACACGTATTGTTGGTTTTGGATAATCAGGAGTGCGTGAAAAATGTGCCATCTCACGAAGGGATATTCCCTTTTCCGATTTTATTTTCTGGATAACCTCATTAAGAATAGATTCTACTAGTGCCGCATTCCCCTCAACCATAACATTTATTAACAGGTTGAGGTCCTTGTTTCGAATTTGATTAAGTTCTAAGGTCAGAGATGATAGTTTCTCCTCTAAATCATCTAAAATATTGAAATTGAACCTGATATTTTTTTCACCATCGGTTATCAGAAATTTTAGATGGCCAATTTTGTTTTTTTGATCTATCAGCATTTTCGCAATGAGTGCAACCCAATTTGCAATAAGATTTATTTGACTGATATCAGAAAAATTTATCTGAAGGTCCCGATCTGCCCAGGCAAACTTTCCTTCACCTTTTGCATAAATATCGTAGTTAATATCAAGAGAAGCATGCGGGAGAGAAAAGTTCTTGGTTTGGATAGACGTAAGCCAGCCATCTACCTGCAGCTTGTCAAGCGAATTCTGAGGGAGGATTTTTTTATGAGGAAAATTTTGAACGGCAAGGAGGATCAGATCCTTGGCGTCATTTTCTGATAGAAGATCTATTTTGTTAGCAATCAACAGGTTGGTTTCTTCTATCTGTTTCTCAAAGATATAAATAACAGAGTCGCTGAAAGGCAGTTCCTGGTCGCGCAGGTATCGTAATAGCAGACGACTATCGCAGAAAACAGTCAAGCTGGCAGGCTGTGCGGATGTTTTTTGAAAATCCACCAGCGGTTTAACTACTGTAGCAACAAGATCAGCGCATGAACCAACTGACTCAGCAAAAAGCACCTCGGGGTTAAATTTGTTCGTAATCTCTTCTATACGATCACTAAAATCATCCAATTGGCAGCAGACACATCCACCGGTGACTTCCAGCGCGGGCATTCCGCTGATGCGAAAAAAATTAGTATCCACCAGATGCTTGCCTTGTTCATTCGTAATAATACCCACACGCTGGCCTCGATCCACCAACAGCCGCGCCGCTTCCAGAATTGCAGTGGTTTTTCCGCTGCCCAGAAAACCACCGACAAGGTGCAATTCCATCCTAATAATGTTTCTTTATTTCTTCAATTAATTCGCGGTTGCTAGGGATAATTGAGGAAAATTTGAGCTCGCCATTAATGAGGATACTTGGTAGATTCTTGATACCCATCTTGACCAGACGCGCGACATTTTCAGGCTGTGTTATTTTGTATTCCACCATATCCACCCTGCCGGCAAGTTCTTCGCAGGCACGCCGCGCGGCATTCATCATATAACCGCAGGCAGGGCAGGTGGCTGAATCCAGTGTAAAGACTTCCATCAATGGGCGTTTAAGCGATTTGTAATTCGGGAGAATCACCGAATCCAAATCCAAAGCTTCGGCTTGGTATGAGGCGACCATCAATCGCGCGGTTTCAGGGTCGCGAATGGCTTGCATGGCGCCAACCACATTTTCAGCAGGAACATCGTAGGGCATATCACAGCCGGGTGAAATGATCAGGTTTTGCGGTACTCCGCCCTGTGGAACGAGAGCATCTACCATATCAAGGATGTATTTCATATTGTCCTGCTGTGTTCCGAACAACATACGGGTAGTAAGGGGGATATTACCCTCGATAGTGATATTGTATCGATCGGTAATTTGTTTGGCATTCACCAGGTTGATATTTTCATCCACCGCAATACAATCGGGGGCAGTCTGGCACATTACCTCAATATTTTTGGTGGCATCTCCGCAGACAAAAAAGGAAGAATAAGCACCCAGGCTGCGAATATGGTTAAAGATTTGAGTAAAATCACCAGCAAGGAACTGGGAAAAATGTTTGGGAGAAATCTGCGACACCAGCGGATCTACAATCGCAATAACGTCCATTCCAGCTTCATGATAGAAATCTGCGAGAAGGTTAGCAACATTTGTGCAAAAAACCAGCAGTTTACCAAGATATTCTTTCCGGTCGAACATATCCATAAAGATTTCTGTACCACGAAGATGAGAAGCAAGCGTAAAAGGTCCGGTGACCAATCCATATAAGGCAGTATGCTGACCGACCTGGTTTTTCATGGCGCGCATGGTATCCAGCACCATCGGAAGACGTCCATCAGTCTTCTCGGGCAGGTGATCTGGTATGACAGCTTTTTGCGCCAAAGGATGGCTGACAACCGATGGCGGGGCTTTTTCCGCCCAGACTAACTCGCAGCCTAGTATTTCGGCCTCAATCTGCAAATCAAAAATCACTGGTTGACCATCAGGGTCGTACTGACGGTTGACCTCCAGCAGCGATTCAAGCAATTTGGATTTATCTGTCAGAATCTGGCTTCCCATGTAACCCTTCAATGAGCCAGCATGCACTCCGGCGAATGGCACCCAAGGGATAGCAGGCAGAGTCTCATGCCGCAGTGCGGCAAATAAGAGCTCTTTTCCAGTAAACGATGAAGATTAATGGTTCATTTTTTTACCTCCAGGTATTAAAATCCCCGCATCTGGCTTTGCCAGGGTGGCGGTTTTTTTGAATGAATTTTTCAAATAGCTCTTTGCGGTCAGACACAATATATATTATAGATTGAACGAGGCACTCTTCTCCTAAATAAAAAGTCATAAATGCTTATTGTTAGCATTAGGAAATGTACTATTTTATGGGAACATATTCTGGATAATTGTGACTGTTAAAAAATTCCAGGTTTTCCAGGATTAAGTCAGCCGAGACCAGCTCCGCCGGTGAGTTGGTTGTCGTTACAGCCAGGCATTTCATTCCAGCGGTTATGGCACCTTTCACCCCTGCAATAGCGTCTTCAATTACAAGACAGTTTTTTGGTTGAACACCCAGCTTCTGTGCCGCCAGCAGGAAAACTGCGGGATCAGGTTTACTGGGTAAATCTATACCGCTAATCACTTCATCCAGAAAGCGACGGGTATCGAGTGCGTCAAGGACGGCATCGATATTTTCCTGGGAACCAGAAGATGCAATTGCCTGGCGAATCCCGAATTTATTAAATGCATCCAGCCAATTTTCAACCCCGGGGAGGTAATCAGCGCCTTCCCGAATAGCTTCCCTGAAAAGCAGCTCTTTTTCCTCACAAAGTTGAGAGACAAATTCTTCCTTGACCTCCGCTCCAAAAAGGATTCTGACAACTTCGGGGCTGGTCATCCCAAATAATTGGCGCAGTTGAGCTTCGCTAACCAAAACTGAATATTGCTCGAGTGTGTTATGCCAGGACTGGAAGTGGTACGGTCCAGAATCTACAATAACTCCATCCATATCCCAAATTACAGCTTCAAGATGACCAAATTCATTCATAAACTCTCCAATTAATTCTGCAAAAAAACGCTGCAAAAAGTAGAAAAACTTCTCAATTCTATCTAAAAATCAGAGCAAAGGGGCGTGTTACAATCTTTTAGGTATAAGACAAATAAAACATGTTTATTTTTTTATCAAAATTTCTTCCTCAGTTTGTTTACCCATTAGGTTTGGCTTGCTTTCTGTTGGTTTTGGCTCTGATTTTTAATGCCAATCGAAAGCGCAGCATGACTCTTATCATAATTGCTTTCGCAATACTTTGGTTAAGTTCCACCAGCGGTGTTTCGAATCTGCTGGCGCGATCTCTGGAATGGCGTTACAAACCGCCAGAAGAAACCCCAACCGGGGAAGCGATTGTTCTGCTCGGAGGGGGGACTGAGCCAGCTGTATTTCCGCGCTCCGGTGTGGAGATCAATGGGGCAGGCGACCGTGTGCTTTATGCCGCCAAGATATTTAAAGACGGCAAAGCACCGCTTATTCTTCTGAGCGGGGGCGAAATCAGCTGGTTGAATGACGGCAGCGCCACACCCGCTGAAGACATGGCTGAAATACTTAAATCACTAGAAGTGCCCGGCGAAGCGTTAATTATTGAAGACCGATCCCGAAATACTTACGAAAATGCGCTATACGCCAAGGAATTGCTGGGTGAAAAAGGAATAAACAAGATCCTTCTTGTTACCTCTGCCATGCATATGCCGCGATCGGTCGCGTTATTTGAGGCACAGGGCTTTGAAGTAGTTCCCCTGCCGGTGGATTACAGCGTTGTAGAGACATGGACCTGAAGAAAACCAGGATGGAAAATTAATTACCAAAATATTAAATATTGTTCCAAACGCCAGCAACCTGGCGCTTACGACCAATGCACTTAAGGAATATCTAGGTGCATTCATCTACCAGATTCAGGGCTGGTTATAAAAGAGAAGGACCAAAGGGTGGAGAAAAAAATTCTGAATGCTGCAAAAACCCTCTGGAATTACCTGAGTCTAGGTCAATCCATTAAGAAATCGGATTGCATCATCGCGATGGGCAGTCATGACCTGCGCGTGGCTGAATATGCGGCAGACCTGGTAGTGAAGGGCTGGGCGCCAATACTGATTTGTTCTGGCGGATTAGGGAGGTTGACCAGGGATATCTGGCGGGGAAGCGAAGCCGAGCGATTTAGGCGTGTTGCAAAAGCAGCGGGGGTCATTGAGGAAAATATTCTGGTTGAGGACCGCAGCACTAACACGGGTGAGAACATTCTCTTTTCCAAGGACCTGTTGGAGAAAAAAGGATATCTTATCAAATCGACTATTTTGGTACACAAACCATACATGGAACGACGTGCGCTTGCCACCGTGAAATTGTACTGGCCGGATCTTGAGGTTGTTGTGTCTTCTCCTAAAATTCCTTTTGAGAAATATGCCACATCTGAAATTCCTTTGGAAGAAATCATACAAATAATGGTTGGGGATTTTCATCGGATCCTGATATATCCAGAAAAAGGATTTCAGATAAAACAGGAAGTGACTAAAGAAGGATTGCAAGCCTTTAATCATTTAAAAGCAGAGGGTTATACCCGGTATCTTGTCAATGAATAGCTATTCATTATTGATGAAAAGCCTTGACGCTCTGCCTACCTCATCTAGGCACGAATTATTGATTTCTGTGATCCATCAGGCACGGCCTAAAGAATGGTACAAGGACTATCCGAATATTCAAGATCTGCATGAATTATTAGCGCTTGAGAATATCAGAAAGCGAACTTTGGTTTGGCAGGACGAAAAGGGAAAAATATACGCGTTTAGCTTTGTTGACCCCTATAACAACCTTATATTTGAATGCCTGGACAATACAATATTCAATGAATTATTTAGTGAAGCAGTCAAATTTGCTTCTGCTGCTTTTCACGAAAAAAGTAAGAAGGAAGATGTGATTCCTAACTTGGATGCCAGCTGCCGGGGAGAAGACCTCCAGCGAATACTCAGCCTTCAGGCTGAGGGATTTAAACGAGATGGATTCGATACCGTTTTCTTTCAACACACCCTGAATGATTTCTTATCTCCCCCTATAATACCTGAAGGATTTGTAATCCGACCGTTAGCGGGTGAGCAAGAACTTGATGAATACCTGAATTTACATCAATCAGTATTTGGGACTGATCTAATGACAAAGGAAATCAGAAAATCTATCATGTCCAGTCCAGAATATGATCCCCAGCTTGATCTGGTTGTGCAGACGCGAGATGGCAGGCTGGCAGCGTTCTGTGTCTGTCAGATTAACCCATATGAAAACGAAATCAGCGGAGAGGCAGCGGGATGGACAGATCCGATTGGTGTGCATCCTGATTTTCGCAGAATAGGACTTGCAAAAGCACTCATACAAGAAGGACTAATTCAGTTGAAAACCCGGGGTATGGAATTTGCCAAGCTAGGCACAAGGTCTGACAACTTCGCGATGCTTGGACTTGCCAAACATACTGGGTTTTGTGAAGTAAGCCGCAGGCTTTGGTTCTCAAAAAAGATCTGACACCGAAAGCGTAAAGGTATAATGAAATCAGAGATAATTATCCAATAGGATAGTAAGGATTTGATCAATGTATGATTTAGAAAAACAAATCAACAGCCGACGGCTGGCGATTTTGATAGATGGGGACAACGCCCAACCCAGCCTGATAGAAAAAATGTTATCTGAGGCAAATAAATACGGCATCATAACAATCCGCCGTACATATGGCGACTGGACCACTTCCAATATGGGCGGATGGAAGGATACGCTTCAGACACATGCTATTCAGCCTATCCAGCAGTTCCGCTATACAATTGGCAAGAATGCAACCGACAGCGCTATGATTATCGACGCAATGGATTTACTTTACAGTGGTGCAGTTGATGCTTTTTGTCTGGTGAGCAGCGACAGCGACTACACAAGACTTGCGACAAGGATCCGGGAAAAAGGATTCTTTGTTATGGGTATTGGCCAGAAAAAAACACCGCGGGCATTTGTAAACGCTTGTGATGTTTTTGTATATACCGAAAACCTCGTTCCGCAGAAACCAGCCAAGAAACGCGTTACCCATAAGAAAGATAGCAAGGAAAATATAGAAACCAAGGAACCGCCGCAGCCTGACGCTACCCCGCTTTTAACACAAGCCTTTGAAAACGCGGTCCAGGAAGACGGCTGGGCGTTTCTAGGAACACTGGGACACCATCTGCGTCAGCTGGATCCGGGATTTGATGCGCGTACCTACGGGCACAGCCAGCTTTCAACATTAATTCGGGCCAAATCTAAATTATTTGAAGTAAAAGATGTAAAGGGCGAAGACGGCAATGCAGCCATTTATGTAAAACTCAAGGAAAAATAGAAAGGACACATTATGACCGAAATTATCAATACCATCTTCAGCCGGAGAAGCATCCGCATCTATGACCGAAAGAAATTGGAAAAAGAGACTATCACCACTCTTCTCAAAGCCGCAATGGCAGCCCCATCTGCCAGCAACAGCCGTCCGTGGGAATTTGTTGTAGTGACCGACGAGGAAAAAATAAAATATTTAAGATCCCAGTTGAAATATGGCAATTACAACGCAGCTGCAATCGTGGTCGTTTGTGGAAACTTGGCCATTGCGCAGAATGAATCAGCTTACAAGTATTGGGCGCAGGATTGCAGCGCAGCCACGGAAAATTTTCTGGTTGCCGCTGCCGGATTAGGATTGGGTACCTGCTGGGTAGCTTCTTATCCCAAAGAAGATGTCATGAAACTTCTGCGTGAGTCGTTGGGAATCCCGGAAGACGTTTTTCCTTTTAATTTAATTTATGTTGGGTATCCAGCTGAAGAAAAAGCGCCGCGGACCCAATATGATGAAGCGCGGGTTCACTGGGAGACATATTAAAAAATTGATTCTCATGCCTGTTTTTTGCTATACTATTCGTGAATACTTAGTATTCAAAAACTAATCAAATTTATTAATACGGAGGAAAGAATGCAAGAATATCTCGGATTTCGAAAAATGATCACCCCAACCATCATTCAAATTTTGTTTTGGATCGGCGTAGCCTTTGCCGTAATTAGTGCACTAGGTATGGTCGTTTATGGTTTGACGGGAGATGGTCAAGGAGTTTTTGTTTTATTTGGATTGATTTATCTTGTACTTGGGCCGGTTTTTGTCAGAATTTGGTGTGAATTGCTCATCCTGCTGTTTCGCATGAATGAGACTCTCGGCGAAATTAAAACCGGATTGACCAAGAAATAATATTCATTAGTATTAGAGCATCTTAAATATGTCGAGTTGGTGAAGAACCAACTTGGCATAGGTAAATAAACTAAACAAGAACTGCCCGACGGCTTGTTAATGGCGGGCAGTCTTAGTTTAATTGTTATATTCACAGCAATCACTAATATATGGCTATATTGGTGCTATCCTGAGTTATTATCAAAGAATTATTCTTAAAAGAAAGCAGCTCGCCAGGTGAAGTTACTTGTTAGTGAAAAATATTAAGCTTCTTCGCGTTTTCATATTTGTACCAATGGCTTTGTATATTTCTGGATGTGGGATCAATCATTATTCTCCCAAAGCAACCCCGGATTTACCTGCTCTGCCGTTGGAAAGTGAGAGCAGCGCTCCGCCGCTTGAAACCTCCGTGGAAGAAATCATGATTGGCAGGAGTACCCCAACAGGCTTGTGTGTTAAGGACGAAGCCAACGATTTCCTGAATTGCTTTGACAAGGAAGGCAAATTGCTTATAACCCTACCCGTTCCAGGAATTGGAAGATCAGATCCTGGAGGATTGCACATTTCTGGTTCGTTGAAATCTGGGGCGGCTAATCCGCCTGTTGTTTATTACTCATGGGAGCCAGAGCAGGTTCTGTTAACAAGTGACAGCAAGCAAACTTTGCCTTTGAGAAATACAAACGCCTTTCTTGCTCTGGCGGGCTCAATAGGTCAACCTGTTGTGGCTTTTTCTGAAGTTACTTATGATGGCAATTCCCCCCATAGTTATTTATTCGCAGGCACCCTTGAGACTCTGGGTAACGCGGCAGCTTTTTTTGATTTTTATGATAACCTGACTGGTATGGCACTAATGCCAATAGCGGTTGAAGCAAGCGGTAAACAGGCGTTGAAGGTATGGTTTACACACACTGCATGGGGGATAGGCGGCGCGGACATTATCTTTCCTATCAATCGGGGCTTGTTTGTTTTTGACCTGACAACCGGCCAAAATAAGCAAGCGCTTGGCACAGATCGTAATTTTCAAGGACTATCGCCTAATAATGCGCAGACTGGAAGCATAAGCTTTGATCTTGAAGGAGATCATTCCATGCATGTAACTGATCTAGCAACAGGCCAGATGGTTAATTTCCCGCTCAATCCCTTAAGCGATCGCGGCGCAGGATATGCTGTATTCTCCATTGACGGAAAATACACTGCATGGCTTGAAGCTTCCGGATCAATGATCGAAGAACCATCCAATTTTCAACCGCGAATAAGGGTGGCTGAAATCACAGCAGGCGCCGCCATTCATGAGGTGGATGCAGCTATGGCTGCAAAAGTTTTAAGTTGGAAGCAGGTTTTCTTTATGAAACCAGTTGGATGGCTGGATTCCCAAACACTGGTGATTGAGGCGCGTATGAGTGACTGGAATACTGCGTCGCTGATTAAATATGATATTGATTCAGGAAGCTTGGCTTTTCTTTGCCAGGGCAGCTTTGCGGGATTTACCTACCCGTAAAAGGTTTATTAACATAACAGAAATAAATGATTCTTGATTTCGAATTTCATTATAATTAAACAAATTTACAGTTGGAGAAGAGAATGAAAAGTAATTTAATCCTTTTAATATTATCCGCAATCATTTTAGCAGCCTGCGGCGGGGGTCCTTCAGAGACTTCGGAAGCAACAAACGGAATTGATGGAATTGAAATTGCCGAAGTTGTGTTCGCAAAAAACCTGGATGAAAATATGAAACCTGTGGACCCAACAACAACCTTCGATCCAACCGAACAGGTAAATGTTTCCGTTCGAATTAATGGACGGCCTAAGGAAGGTTTAATGACGGCAAAATTCATGTATAAGGACAAGATGATTGCAGAAGTCCCCGTTGATCTTTCGGAGATTAACAATGGCGCCCTGTTTTCTGCAGGCAATGATACATATGCCGGTTTTTCAATGACGCATGAAGATCCGTTATATATCAGCCCATACTACACTCTTAACCTCTCAGTTAATGGAAAAGAAGCCGGAGATTATGGATATAGTGTGATCCCCCCAGCGGATGCAATCGAAACGGTGGTCAGAAGAACGGAATTTGCTAAAGGCGTAACCGCTCTTATGGACCCGATCGAACCAACAACTGTTTTCTCTCCTTCTGATAATGTATTTTTTATTGGTAATGGTGATTTTGGTAGATTATCCTGGCTTCAGGCAGAATGGATTGTGAACGAGAATCTGCTTGTAGAAGATTGCACAAAATTAATCATGCTTGAAAACAATCTGCCAGAAGACCGCTTTTATTTCAGCTGCTCTGTGGATGATGGCTGGCCGACTGGGACAAATATGGTCAGATTAACTGTGGATGATGTGGTTGTCACTGAAGCGACATTCACAGTTGAGTAATGTCTTCTTGTTAATCCCAAAAGAGCCCGAAATTCGGACTCTTTCTCTTAATACGCCCGGTATTATGTCATGTTGTCATGACAAGGCTTGCGTTTTGTTTCATTGTGGTGTATTATGTATTAAATTTCTGAAGACATCTTATCTTCATTAAATAACCATCGCAGCGCGGCATTAGGGAGGCCGTGCAACAAAGATCGATAGTGACAAGAGGTCAGCCACTATCGATCTTTTCTATTAATGTCAGCCAAGATGAGCGATAGTTACTCCCCCGCCGCCTTCGTTATCTAAGGCATTTTCCCACCGCGAAACAAGCGTGGATTCGCTCAACGCCTGTCTCACCAACTGGCGCAGGGTGCCAGTGCCTTTACCGTGCACAATTCGCACAAAGGGTAGACCTGCTGAGTAAGCCTCTTCAAGGTACCGATCCAATTTTACCAGGGCTTCTTCGGCACGAAATCCGCGCAAATGGAGTTCTGTACCTGGAGAAGGATGGTAAAGCGCCTTATGCGCACCGCCATAAAGCTCGGCATCCAAACCTGCTGCCCCTGCCTGTTCGCCTGATTTGGATCGGACAATGTTAGGCAGGTTGGTTTTCAGGCGCATTTTTCCCACCTGCACTTCGACCTCAGTCGCGGAAATTTCCAGAACAACTGCGTCGGTTTTTAGGCTGTGAACAAAAACGCGATCCCCTGGTCGTAGCGGACGCGGTTGGGCAATCTGAGAAGTTTCGCTTTCAAGAGGAGTATTAAGTTTTTCTTCCAATTCCTGTGCCTGGCGGCGAAGTTCTTTCTTTTTAGAAATTGGTTGATCAAGAGACGTCGTCTCGCGACGCAGGGATTCAATGCGTATCTGCAATTCTTCCAAATCCTGGCGCGCTTGTTCACGGGCGGCTTCAAGGACTTTCAATCGTTCCTCATCAATGGCAGCCAGTTTTTCAGCCAGAATTGCTTTGTCATTTTCCGCATCCATGCGGATCAGTTCTGCTTCAGCATGTGCCTGCCGGGCATTTTCAAGCTGACGATGAATTTCGTCAATCAGATCTTCAGCTCGCAGATCAGAGGGATTAATCATTTTGCGTGCATCCTGAATAATTTCCTCATCCAGCCCCAAACGCTTTGCGATTTCAAGGGCATTGGAACGTCCGGGAATTCCAGTCAGGAGACGAAAGGTCGGACGCAGCGATTTTAAATCAAATTCTACGCTGGCGTTCATTACACCCTTAGCACTGTGGGCAAATGCTTTCAGTTCAGGATAATGGGTGGCTACCATGCAAGGCGCGTGGCGGCGAAGCAAGAAGGTCAGGATAGCTCGCGCCAGAGCAGAACCTTCCTGAGGATCAGTACCGGCACCCAATTCGTCCATTAATATCAGGGTATTACGTCCGGCGTGTTTGAGGATACGGACAATGGTTGTGATATGCCCAGAAAAGGTTGATAAGGATTGCTCAATGGACTGTTCATCCCCTATATCTGCGAAGACATCCCTGAAAACCAAGGTTTCAGAACCTGACTGGGCAGGGAGATGCAGGCCCGATTGTGCCATCATAACCAACAAGCCTGTGGTCTTGAGTGTCACTGTCTTTCCGCCAGTATTAGGACCCGTGATTACCAGAGCACGAGTGCCTTTTTCGAGTGCAATATCAATGGCGACGACTGATTTAGGATCTAGCAGGGGGTGGCGGGCATGAGTAAATTTAATAATACATTCCGAATTATGACTTTTTCCACTCGAAAATCCATTCAGGACAGGCTCTGTCGCATTTAAATCATCAGCGTAGCGAGCGCATGCAAAAGCAAAATCAAGCATGGACAAAGCACGCACATTCGCTTGAATGTCGATGGCGTGACTGCCAATCAATGCGGATATTTCCGCCAGAATGCGGCGGACTTCCTGGCCTTCAGCCAATACTGCTTCTGCCCAGCGGTTATTTAGATCAACAACAGCCAAAGGTTCTACAAACACCGTCGCGCCAGATGCAGATTGGTCCTGAACCACGCAGCGCATGCGGTTTTTGTATTCTGATTTGATTGGGATAACGTAACGGTTATTACGCATTGTGATGAGCGGTTCCTGCAGCATTCGCGCAGTAGCGCTTTCAGTGAGCATACGTCCCAATTTTGACATCACTTTATCGTTGGCAGACTTAACTTCAAGGCGCAGAATAGGCAGCTTGGCTGATGCGCTATCAAGCACATCGCCTTTTTCTGAAATTATGCTGCTTATTTTTTCAATGACGCCAGAAGGGGCCTCAAGCCCGGATGCGATTAACCTCAGATGAGGGATTTCAAGGGTAAGTTTGGTCAAGTAACGCAGCAAATCCCGGCTGGACATTAGCGTGGATTTGATATCCATAAGTTCTTCAGGGGTCAATACGCCGCCGCGTGACGCAAGTTCAGCGAGCGGTCGTACGTCACGTGCACCGCCGATACCAAGATCGGCATTGTCAGATAGCACTCGCCGCGCTTCAGTTGTGCGAGCCTGGCGTTCAGAGGCCAGTGTGTAATCATTCGTCGGACGCAACGCTCGCACAATGGCGGCTGATGCACTGAAAGAGGTATAGCCCGACAGGCGGTCAAGCACCTTCTGAAATTCGAGTACTGCGATTGATTTGGAATCCATCAGGTGTAATTATAAGGGGAATCAATTATTGCCCTTCTCTTAAAGTGACGGTTAGGGAAGGAAAGTTACCTCTTATTAACGCGAAACGCGATTTGCAGATTGTTACTGGTTTACCAGCCGAATAATTTTCGGATGTTGTTGATTGAAAACCGTTCCCTGAGGTAGTGGCCATGATCAATCGCTGTCTTTGCCTGGCTGCTTGAAAGGTCCAACTCAGCGGTGGTGATGGGCCCACCCAAATTTTTGAGCCAGGAGCGGAACTGGTCAGGCGGCGGCACTTTGACTGCTATCGCCTGAATCTCATCCCAATTTTCCAGGATATTCCTTTTCACGCGCTCCAATACCTGCGGGTCGGACAATTGTATATAAATGGGATTGCTCTCGATTAACTCATCGGCGATCTCAGGAAGTTCTTCACGGATAGTCCTTTCCTGTTCCGCACGGGAGGGTACTTTTGCAAGAGATATTAATTCTTCAGCATCCATTTTGCTTAACTTACGCAAGCGCTCATACCAATCTGCTTCAATAATGGCGGCCACCCCCACCGCGTTGCCATGGTAAAGCCCTTCACGTCCTGCCCAATGAAACATCATTTCCCAGACATGAGCGATATGATGTTCGCCGCCAGATGCCGGGGCGCTGTTACCAAAATCAGCCATACAGAACCCGCTGTCAAATTGTCCCTGCATCATGGCTGCCATACTTTTTGGCTCATGCGTAACAATTCCTTCAGCTACAGCCGCTGCCTGCCTTGCGGCGCCCAGCGCTTTTTCATAGATTTCGGGATCATATTTGGAACCCCAGAGGATGTGTGTGTATTTCCAATCTGCGGAGGATGTGAATTTGCTGATCAGATCGCCAAAACCAGACGCAGTCAACCACTTTGGGGACTTCACAATTGTTGGAAGATCGGTAAAAATGGCAGCAGGCGCCTGGCAATAAATAGAACCTTTTAAATCGCCAATTGTTACCGGGGCGTTGACAGATGTGTAAGCATCAACCGATGCAGCGGTGGGCAGTGAGATGAATGGATTTTGCGAGCGATGGCTGGTAAAACGGGCAGTGTCTGTTATGGTTCCTGAGCCGACAGCAACAAACATGCGTGGGAGTCCATCATAAACCGCAAAAACGCGTGATAGTGTAACGCTATCTGCATGAAGACTCTCAGGTTTAAGAATGATGTGAAGCACATCCCAGCCTTCTTTTATCATTGCCTCATGAATACGTTTGCCCAGAACGCGGTAAGTGTTCTCATCCGCTATGAGAAGAAAATTTCGGTAATTGTTTTCTTGGCAGAACCTGATAAATTCCTCTACTGCTTGATCCCCGATATAGATTGGCATGTGTTCTGGCACAGTATTCCTCCTCAAGACTTTCTTTAGAATCCAACCGATTATACACCCCGCATTTTTTGGTTGCTATAATGGGAATATGGTTGCTCTATTTGAGAAACTGGACGCTCTCAGCAAACCGGGTTGGCTTTTTGAGCCCGGGGAAAACAGGTCAATGCGCTGCCTGGCCTGTGCCCACCACTGCCATATCAAACCAGCTGGCCGCGGTATCTGCCAGATGCGGTTTAATCGAGACGGTCAGTTAATGGTGCCATGGGGGTACGTGGCAGGCACAGCGGTTGACCCTATTGAGAAAAAACCTTTTATGCACTTTCTGCCCGGCTCAAAAGCGCTGACCTTTGGCATGCTGGGCTGTAATTTTCATTGTGATTTCTGCCAGAATTGGGTCAGTTCGCAAGCGCTTCGTGACCCGGCTTCTGCCAGGAGCGGAGATTACATCCGGCGGGTGACACCTGAAGAGCTGGTGCACAGTGCCATTGAAGAAGGCGCTGAAATCATTGCTTCTTCTTATAATGAGCCGCTTATTACAACCGAATGGGCTGTGGAAATCTTCACGCTTGCTAAACGAGAGGGATTGCGGTGCGTGTATGTCTCCAACGGTTTTGCCACGCCTGAAGTGATGCTCAAATTGAAA
This sequence comes from uncultured Chloroflexia bacterium, assembly GCA_963723145.1. Classification (GTDB taxonomy): domain Bacteria; phylum Chloroflexota; class Anaerolineae; order Anaerolineales; family Anaerolineaceae; genus Pelolinea. The sequence goes on along the minus strand of CAVRPM010000008.1, from coordinate 165,866 downwards.
CCTGTCCTCGATGGTTATAAGGTGGATTTGAAATGCTTTTCGGATGAAAAATACCACTCAGTCGGAGGTAAATTGCAGGTAGTTCTAGATACAATTAAACTGGCACATGAGTTGGGCATGTGGGTGGAAGTGGTTACATTGGTCATCCCCGAATTTAACGACAGCAATGAGGAGCTTTGGGGGATGGCGCGAACCCTGGCAAGTATTTCAATGGATATCCCCTGGCACGTAACGGCATTTTACCCCACCTACAAGCACCTGGATGCAGAGCGTACAAGCCCAGAGATTCTGCAGCGTGCTGCGGACATTGGTCAGGAAGCTGGTCTGCGCTATGTTTACGCGGGCAATCTGCCCGGGCGGGTGGGACCGCTTGAAGACACCTTCTGCCCTAAATGCCACCAACTGCTTGTTCAGCGCAGCGGGTACTTTATTCACGAGAACCGAATCACAAACGAGGGCTGCTGCCCCAACTGCGGGGAAACAATTGCCGGGGTCTGGCAATAAGCCGGCATCAATTCCTTGAATTTAACCAAAAAAAGAAACTTTTTCGCCTCTTGTGCGTTAAATAATACAGACATAATTTATTAAGAAATGATATTTCTGTACTGAAAAAACGTGTTCAGATTATCACAATTTGATCGCTCAGTCAGACCTGCCATTACGCCGAAAATAGCGGTCTGCCTGTCAGAAGATGAGGTGGATCATGACTTTCTTCACTAATTTAGTTATCGGAATGGTCAGTATGATATTTCTGGCCATGAGCCTTTTAGGATTACAGACTCCTAAAAAAGAGGAATAAGGATCGTGTTTAAATTCCAAATAGATAGATCTGAAAATCTGATATCAACTTGCGGTTGCTGGAAAAATAACTCAGGATTTATATAAACACGTTTTTAAAAATTAACACTTCTAATTCCGGGAGCGAGGAGCTCCCGGTTTTTTTTAGTTATGTCATATTGGTTTGAATTCTTCGGCGCTCAATCAGATAGGCTATTATCCCAAAGGAGAAACCAACCACGGTAACAAAGGACATAGTTCGGTAGAGGAAAGCTGATCCGGAAGATTCGTATAAGATACCGCTGATAATGGCGCCCATACCCGCTCCTAAACCGAAATATAACCCGCTTCGGACCGCCTGGGCAGTAGTGCCAATCTCACGCGGAGCTCGCTGATCCACATAGGCCACACTGCCTGATTGCAGAAGAGCAAAACCGGCTCCGCCGAAGATTTGAAAGAATGGAATGGCATAGGGATTGCGTATAAGCGATAAGCCTGTAAGCCAGACGAAAAGCACAACAAAGGCCATCAAAACCATCTTGTGCGGGCCAAATCTTGTTTGTATTTTATGTGCGTAGGTAAAAGTGATGATTTCGCCAATAAGAGAAACCGAAAGCGCAATGCCCATCAACGTGGAACTGCCACCAAGGTTTTTAATATGCAGGAAAAGGAAACTCCCAATACTGGATTCGGCAATACCCCATATGATGATGACCAACATAAAGATCATAAATCCTGGCTGCTTAATCATCTCCCAAATTTTCTTGATAGATACCTGATGGGCTGGGCTTTTAGCATCCCGATGGATCGAGGGCATAATGCCTATATTGATCAAAAAGAGTAAATTGAAAAGAATGTGAATATAGAAAATCACTGGTAAGCCCATGCCGAGATGATCAATGAGGTAACCTGTGACCAAAACCATAATACCCCAACCGATTGAGCCTCCTACCCGGATTTTGCCATAGCGGTTAGGATTTTCAAGTGAAGCCAGAGCAGTTTCATCCAGTATAGGATTGCAAGGGGCATATAGGAGAGAATACGCAAGGACGATTGGGATAAACGCTGCAAACGAACGCGCTGAGGGGTAAATAAAAAGAACCCCTGTCATTCCCAATGCGCACACCATGAGCACCAGTTTATGGCGCCTGGTGACGTCCGAAAGAAAGGCAAATATGATGCTGCTGAAAAATGAAACAAAATACGGAATGCTGTTGAGCTGGCCGATTTGGCCACCCTTAAGCTGGACACTTTCGTAATAGACGCCGATATAAGGAAGATATGCGGCTATACCTGACCAAAAAATAAAAAACGCTGCCCACATGCTGGTCTGCCTGCCCTTAGGAGTATGGAGAAATTCTTTGGTGCGGGTTAAGAGACTGCTCATTTGCATGTTTGCCATTATAACAATTTGTTTTTCACTCCCCCTCTTATATAAATATTGAAATTCCAGGTTCTTTAAAAAAGAACAAATTATTTTTCCAGCCAACCGGTAAATTTTAGGCGCGGCCAAGGATTTGACATCCAGGAAGTGTCTGGCTCAGGCAAGTCCAAAGCCGCTTTCACGTTCAACCAGCCTTTTGTCAGGGCAAGCCGCTGCTGTTTGCCGGTATTGCTGAACCATTCCAGATGACGCTCGTTTTCACATACAACCGCAAGTTCAAGTGTTGTTTTAACATCCTGAGTGAGATATTCAAGTACCTTGTCAAATTTTCCCTGCTGCCACATTTTGGGGGCCATTGAACCATCCATCCCGGCAGTTTTTCCGGATAACCCCATGCCTCGCGCGGCTTTATCCAGTGAAAGTGGATAGCCTTTTTCGCAGAATAGGTGGAACATCATGTCATAATGGTTGAGCGCCAGAAATTTACAATCGGAGTTGCCGCCGGTTTCCTCGTGAAGGATGTCAAAGTCAAATCCAAGACCGTTCCAGGTGACAATTTTGTAACCCTCAAGGTAGCGGTCTTTGATATAGGAAACAAGGTTATTGAGCTGTTCAACTGGAATCTGGCGGGTGATATTGCCCTGGATATCCTTGCCATACCAAAGGATTAATTCTCCCCTGCTGGCCAGGGTTGCCGCACAACTGATACCCAGCGGTCTGAAACAGCTAAAATCTGTTGACCCTTCGGGAATAGCTTTGGAGATTTCAAGATCAAATGCCAGATATTTGGGCTGCGTTTCGGGAAATTGCATAGGGAGCATAATGTCTTTATGGCTGGTTTTCATGGGTTAGCTGATTGATTAATAAGCGAATACAATCATTATACAATCGGAATTATTTTCGCCTCTATTATCTTTGAATCATTCTTCACCAACAACCATTAAATAAATAGTGCGGGCATAAGATGTTGCATCCCCGCTTGGGTGATGATATTAAGATAATGTTGTATCAATTAGGTAACAATTAATTTTCTTTATACCAATGAAGGTTCCTTAAGCTGTGTGCAAAGCAGTAGAGCAAGAATCATCAAACCCAGGAGCATGTTCAGAGAAGAGGTCATGGATCCAGTCGCAGGTGATTTGAGAATTTCCATGCCAAAGATAAACAAAATGCCGGATATCTGTCCCATCAGAAGCAGCAAACCGTTGGATGTGCCTTCGGGCACCGGGCGAGTGATCTCAGCCCCAAACTGGAACCCGATTGGGCCTGCACTGAGCAGAAAGAATCCCAATACAAATGCAGAAGCTAGAAGCGTGACATAATCCGAAGCGTAGGTGATACCAGCCAATCCAAGGGTTGCACCGAGAATTGAAATGATAATAAAAGGCACCCGTTTATGCTTTTTATCCGAGAGTGTGGGCATAACCACCGCACCGATAATACCACCGATAATCATCATCCCGCCGGTTACCCCTGCTTGAGTAATTGAAAACCCTCTTGGTTTAAGCAAATCTTCAATCCAGGTGGTTACGGCATTAAACGCGCCGAGCCCGACAAAAAAGATGGCCAGAAGCACAAGGAAATTCCTGTTCTTAAAGGTTTCCCTCAGTCCGTCAAACATTAGCGAACGGACTTCAGGTTCTGAAGATTTTGGCGCGTCTGATGGACGTTCTTTCACGAAAATAAAAAAGGTTAGAACCGGGAGAAGCGACAGAATTCCGTAAATAAGGAGCATCTGGCCTATCCCGAAGTGTTGGGCAAGAAAAGGAGTTATCAGCATGCCAGTCAGAATTCCGAGATAAATAGAGAGCGATCCCAAACCCGAGGCAGTAGCACGTTCACCTGGTGCAAACCAGCGAGCAGCGACGCTGGTGATGGCGTTGAGAACGAAAGGCTGACCAACGGCGATCATGATCTGCGCAGCGAGTGCAAGAGAATAATTATTGCCTGCTAAACCGCGCAATAAACCGAAAACACCGGTTAATACTGCCCCAATTCCAACTGCTATACGGATTCCAAAGCGGTCGATCACCCAGGAAGCAGGGATGGACACAATAATAAAAACGATCATGAAGCTCATTGACAGCAAACCGATACTCAGAATTGAAACGTCGTAATATTTTGCCGCTTCGCTGGTTATCGGGGCATAGGTGATCCAGAGCAGTTGGTTGACAGCGATAACTGCCATGAAAGCAAGCATAACTGCCCAGCGGTAAGCATTTGGTTTTTTTGTGGCCGTTTCCATAAAATTTTCTCCTGATAATAAATCATTAGTCCATGTCTTATTTTAACAAGTTACTTATGAGTCAACGCAATTTATATCCATAAGATGCCCATGTAATTCTTATGAAAGTTATATTAAAGCCCATAAGTGCAGGAATATCGCATCCTGCGCAGCGCTTTAGATAACAATGCTTCTCATCTGCTAGAAAACTTATAGTAATTAAGGGGAGACTTTCCAGATTGTTGCTATACCATCGGTGCTGCAGGTGAGCAGCGATTTACCATCTGGTGAGAAACCTAAGCTGTTGATAACATCCCCGCCGGTTTTGAGTCGTGAGAGTTCATTTCCGGATGCGATATCATAGAAAACAACCTCATTCTTGGTACCGGCGGCAAGTAAGGCATCAAAAGCGGAGAAATCCAGTGAACTAAAGTATTCAGTGTTGCCCATTTGCCAGACTACCGAACCATTTGGGGCATACCAGAGTGTTACCAGAGGCTGCATGACACCGTTTAAAGTACCCGCTGCGGCTGTGGCAACCCAGCTGTTATCATGCGACATTGTTTCAACCGCTACGAAATCTTCGTGGCTGAGAGCCGGGAGCAAAATCTGGTCCATGATTAACATTGGTTGAACTGTGCCGCGAGAAATCCATAACAGATAATTGCCACCTGTGTTGAACGCGGCGCTGTATACTGGCGCGGCAGTTTCGAATCCGCTCAAATTATCGACTTGCGCACCTGTGGATGTGTCGTATATCACGACCTTGATTTCGTCGAGAGATTCAACTGCTATTTGAGTTCCATCTGGGGAAAAGAAAACAGCGCCAAATGGAAAATCAGGCGTGATACTTAATGAGTCGGCTTTGGTGGTGAAATCATACAGCTGGATTTTTTTGCCATCCAGAGAATAGGCTGCGAGCGACGCATCCGGCGAGGCCGTATAGAGCGCGGTATATTCGTCACCGGTGAATTCTCCAAGCAAAGAAAGTGATGCGGCTTCATAAAACCCCGCATGGGTGGTATCCATTATGGTCAGCGTGCTGCCATCCGATGACCAGGCGCAGTCCATGGCTCCAGTGGAAGCCTGCAAGCTGGCAGACTTCTCCAACTGGTCCAGGTTATCGGGATTAATGAATTTGCTTTGCGCTTCAATGGGTGATTTTGTTGATTCAGAAGACGGGACGGATGCTTCAACCGTGGTGGCTTTTACTACCTGCGCCTGGACCTGGCAGGATACTAATGTCAGGAGAATGATTGACGGGACAATTAAGAACTTATTGATTTTCATTTTTCCTCTATAATCCCATTTTACATCCTGGCCAAACCCAAGCTCTTGTTTAACCACTGGCTAAAGCTGTCTTTAAGAGTCCGCATGAGGCTTTGCTGCTGTTCGTCTACCCAGGCAGCCACTTTTTGCGCGGCTTTAGCTTTCTGTGCCTGCATAATGCTGGCAAATTTGGCTTTCAGCCCATTGCCAGCCTGCTTGGCTGTGTCAGCTGCAAGCAGAGTGATTGATTCTTTAAACTCCACAGGCCTGGCGCTGATGAGCACAGGGCGTTCGCTGACCAGCAGCGCCGTGCTGCCCCCCTCATCCACTTTTAGTTCAACCCCAAATTTATTTTTCATTGAGACTGCATCCGCTGACCAGGCATGCAGGTCGTAGCCTTTAAAACCGGGAATTACCGCGGGCAGCGCTTCATCGCCACCTGCTTTGCGCCAGGTGAGCATGACCAACCCGCCGCCTCCCTTGAAACTTGCAGTTTCAAAGTCACTGTCTGTTTGGCTTGCACCGTCACTATTGTGAGTTCTGCCAAGGGCACGGTTGAGGTTGGCGAAACTCTGCAGGGCAACAGCACCAGGTGCGCCGGAGAGAGGCGTATATCTCCAGAAAACCTTGTCTGCGCTTCCATAAGCTAGGATTATGGCTGATGTGCGCGCCATATAGTCGGATTCCACCACTTCAGGGAGAGTGTTTCGTTCAATGGCTTTGGCTGCCAGGTCACCTGCGGAAAAGGACAGGTTATGCACCCATACCGGCTTCACTCCTGATAATTGAATGAAATCAGTAATCGTTCGCAAGCTGTCTGCCAGAGGCATGCCGCTGGACTGGATGGGCGCGTAAGCACAGACGTCCACCTGGACAGTTTCCGGTGTGCCGTTGAGCACAGGGAGTTCAAGACTTAACACATCAAACGCGTACCAGGCATCAAGGTCAATGAGCGCCTGGAGATAAGTTAAAGGATGAAAGGCGCAATCACCGCCCAAAACCAGACCACCCAGGATAACAGTATCACTGGCTTGATCGGATTTGATAACGCTGTAAGCGATTCTAAGCATATCCGCATAAAGCGCCGGGTCGGGAGGTGAGAAGGCAGATTCCGCAGTCGGAAAGATGACTTTACCCCAACTGGCAGGATCGTTAATATCCGCGCCGACCTGCCAGAAATTCACCTGATCGCCAAACTGCTGAACTGCAGCCTGTATATAATTTTCCCAGGCAGCCAGCAATTCTTCACGCTGTACCGGCTGCTGAGGATAAAGATTGTTTAAAAAGGAAGGGCTGCCGCTGAGGACTACAATAGGTTTGATTCCTCGCTTTTCAAGCCGCGAAAAGAGCTGTGTGAAATCTTTATAGCCATTGTCAGTTTTATAAGCCCATGCAAATGCACCGGGTGCGGATTCTACCTCATTCCACGGCAAATCAATTCGCAGTATGCGCGCATCAGCCGCTTCAAGCAGGTTAAAAGGCTTGGGATCCTGGCTGTTAGCTGCCAGCCATGTGGAACTGTCATCCATTCCCAGTGCGCTACTTCCAACCAGAACAGACGCATCTGCTCGAAACCAGATGAAAAGACCGCCTGCCGCCAGCAGAATGGCAAAGGTTTTTAAAAGAAATTTATACATATCGGCTCCCAACCCGCGGGCAAATAAATGCCTGAAGGTCATTAAAGATGTTGCAAAAGATGTGCCAATATATTGCAACTTTCTTCACAAATGGCGTTGTATACTAAAAGTGGTTTTTAACCCATAGAAAAGAGAATTGTCTTAAGGATGAACCTGTGACCGCCAAAACTCCACCCAAATTTGCCGTACTGCAGCTCTCAGGCTGCGCCGGATGTGAAGTATCACTGCTGAATGCCAGCGAGTGGGTAGAACAGTTTGATCTGGTATACATGCCGCTTGTGGTCAGCGCTTATGATGTGCCCGAAGTGGATGTGCTGCTTATCTCTGGCGGGGTACGTTCGGATGAGGATCTGCACAACCTGAGGCGGGCGGTGAAGCGCGCCAAAAAAGTGGTAGCAGTGGGCACTTGCGCGCTTTCTGGCGGGGTGGCCAACCTGGGCAACCGCGATGAGGTGCGAGAGATGTTCATGTCTCAGACACAACGCCGCGACCTGCCGCGTCTACTGCCGAAAAGCCAGCCTGTGGATGATTTTGCGGAGGTCAGCCTCTATCTTCCAGGCTGTCCGCCCACGCCAGAACTTTTCATGGCTGCACTATTGGAACCGCCTGATTTCTCGGCATCCATTAATGTATGTCAGGAATGCGGGCGAAAAAAACTCAAGGATATGAAACCAAAGCACCTCACTGGTTTTCAACGCGGTGAGGTGCTGCCCGAAATCTGCCTGATCAACCAGGGCTACCTGTGCGTGGGCTCATCCACGCGCGGGGGCTGCCGCGCGCTGTGCACACGACCCGGCCATCCCTGCGTTGGCTGCAGAGGGCCATCGGACGTGCTGATTGAAAAAGATTCACAAGCCTGGCTGTTCAGCATCCAGCGCGTATTTGATGCGCTGACTGAAATTCCACAAGACGAAATGCGCGAAGCATTGGTATCGCCGCAGTTAGCCCTGTTTCTGTTCCAGTTTGCTGATTACGCCGGGATGGGAAAACCGCCGCGCCCGAAAGAGAAGGTGCTCTGATGCCCACGCTGACCTTTCCGCTTTCCCGCATTGAAGGCCATGCGCGTGTTGAGATCGAAGTGCGCGAAGGCAAGGTGATTTCCACGCGCTTCCAGGCTATGGAAAAGCGCGGTTTCACACTGATGGTGCAGGGTGTACCGGCTGAACAAATGCCGGTGATTGTCCCGCGCATTTGCGGAGTATGCTCCACCGCGCATCATGTGGCGTCGGTTAAGGCATTGGAGAATGCCTACGGCGTACAGCCGACCCAGCTGGCTGATGACCTGCGTGAGTTGCTTTTGCTTGGGCAGATTATCCAGAACCAGGCCACGTCTCTTTTTGTTTTCACCATGCCCGATAGACTGGGCGTAGACAGCATTTTCCACATCTCGCCTGATGAGGCAGACAAGACTGCCCAGTTCAGCATCGCCCGGCGGGCGCTTAAACTGCGACAGCTGGGCACTGACCTGATCAGCCTGGCAGGGGGGCAGTTCATCCACCCGGTCAAGGCGGTTGTAGGCGGGATGAGCAGCAGCGTTGACACTGCCAGGGCGGACTTATTCCGCAATCGGCTGCTGGAAGCACTGCCCGCGGCCTGCGAACTGGTGGAGTTCTACTGGGAGATAACGATGCGCATGAAAGAGCGCATCGGCTCGTGGGGCGACGATCAGCCGGCTTTCTATATTACCTCCACTGAACGAGAAACCCCGCGCTACAATTCGGAGATCATCCGTGTGATGACCCCCGCGGGCGAGTGCTGCCGCGAATTTTCGGCAGGCGAATTCCGAAACTTTCTGACCTTTGAAGAGACCGATTACTCCTACGCCGGGCGCACCTCGTATGAAGGTGAAGTTATGCGGGCTAATTCATTGGCGCGCGCCAACATGACACGCACCATGGGTACCAAACTGGCCGGCGGTTTTCTGCGCCGCCTGCGCATGGAGTTTGGCCACCCGGCGCACCCCATCCTGCTCTTTGACCTGTGCCGCGGGATCGAACTGGTGTATGCCATTGAGCGTGGGGCTGTGCTGCTGGAAGCACCGCTGGACAAGGGTGACCCGCATGTAGCTTATACGCCCAGAGACGGCGAGGGTTGGGGTCTGGTGGAAGCGCCGCGCGGACCGCTGATCCATCACTACGTGATCGAGAATGGGTTGATCGCGCTGGGCGAATTCATCATCCCCACCGTGCACAATATGCTGGCCATCGAGCGCGCGCTGCGCGTAGCTGCGGAAAGGTATATTACCGAAGACAGCGTCAACCTGGAACTGGAGCGCGCCGTGGGGCGCGTGGTGCGGGCTTTTGACCCCTGCATCGCCTGTGCAACGCATTGAAATATAAAAATATTGATAAAAAGTATTCAATAATAGATTTTGGAGAGTATTTCTCTAAATGCATGTGTTTTGTTAGTTAATTTTAGATTACGAATTCTCCAATACTTTTCAGTACAAATCTCCGCCCTGAAATACAATGGACCTTTACACTTGGGGGTATTGATGCACTCAACATCAAATCCATAGGGCCGCAATACGCTTTACAGCTGTATCACAGCCCGCTTTTCAAAGGATTATTATACATTTTGCCTTCAATAAAATATGATAGAAAAAAGGACTTCCCTCACCCCAATTATCTTCTGGTTCGAGACAGGCGGAATAACTTCTATCCCCATTGGGTAGAGACAGAGGTGAAGGACAAATAAATTAGTCGTTAATAAAGAAATTTACTTCGCACCGAATTTGAAAATATATCAAATTATTAATTTTTATAGGCTTTCAGTGTGATGCTGGCGATCTTCTTTTCCAGACTGGAAAGGTCAAACTTGTTTACCTCAAGGAAGGCTTGAACACCTTCATCCGAGGTGATCAAATCGGGCGAATAAAACTTGCGGTCTAAAATCTCAATACGCGTAAAACCAGCTGCGCGCATGAGCCCCAGGTATTCTGCCTCATCCAGCGCTCCGGAGATGCAACCTGCCCAAGCGGAAAGCTGCTCCACCAGCTGCTGCGGCAGGCTGCCATAGGTGACAATATCCGAAACGTTAAGCACACCACCCGGCCGCAAAACGCGGCATGCTTCAGCGAAAACAGCGGCTTTGTCGGCGGAAAGATTGATCACGCAGTTGGAAATAATCACGTCCACAGCTGCGTCTGGCAATGGAATATCTTCAATATAGCCGTAGCGGAAATCCACATTATTAACGCCTTGCTTTTTGGCGTTGGCGCGCGCCAGATCGATCATTTTTGGGGTCATATCCAGGCCGATCACCTGGCCGGTTGGGCCGACCTTTTTGGCCGCCAGGAAGCAGTCAATACCACCGCCCGAACCAAGATCCAGCACTGTCTGGCCGGGTTTAAGGTCACTGATAGCAGTCGGGTTGCCGCAGCCCAACGAGATATCGGTTACAGAATCCGCCAATCCTATAAGTTCCGCGGCATTATAAAATTCAGCCGCTTCTTCTGAAAGCCCGCTGTCGCTTCCGCAGCAGCAGGACTGTCCGCCTCCGCAGCAGGAAACGCGCTGTGATTTTTCTATCGATTGTTCTGCCAGGCTGCCATATTTACTCCTTACAGCCTGGGTAATGCGGTCTTTTTGGCTCTGATCAACTGCCATTTTTCTCTCCTGAATAATTGATTGTTTTTATTTATAGACATCTATATGCAGATATCAATAATTATTCCGCCTCAAACTTGGCCATCAGGTTGCCGCAGCAGTACACCACATTATCCTGGTTGGTGCGGTAATAGACCTGCTTGCCTTCCTTGCGGCTGGTCAACAGGCCGCTGCGGCTGAGGATCTCCAGATGGTGCGAGACGGTTGGCTGAGTCAGCTTAAAGGCTTCAACGATTTCGCTGACCGTTTTTTCCTTTTCCAGCAGCATCTCAAGGATCTTCTGCCGGGTGGGATCCGCCAGGGTTTTACAGAATTCAACACAGTCCAGTTTGATCGGCATAATATATAGACGAATATAAATATGTCTATATGATAAAGGATGGATTTATAGTTGTCAAGGTTTGATTCACTTTGATGAAAAATCTTCCATTTTCGGGTCGGGATGGCAGTGTGGCATTGTTTTTAAGAGATAGGCGAAGCATCTTCTTTATACAAATAATCAAAGCCAGATCCTTTGCCAGAATATGAATCCTAATGCCCTCTCATGCGCGCGGATTACCCTTGAAAGAGTAAATCCTGCTTATATCTCTTTCACGTATTCATCCAGATGGACAGCTTTATACATGCCAGCGGTCTGATAGAAGTGAACGGCGTGGGCATTAACGCTCTCGACCGCAAGACCGGCTTTGGGCAGACCCAACCCCTCGAAGGCTTTGAAGGAACGCTGAAGCAGTGCGCGGCCGATGCCAATCTTGCGGTAGGGTTTTTCCACCGCCAGCTGGCGGATCCAGCCGATATCCGATTGCTGAAAGCACAAGCAGGTGCCAATTATCTTACCGTCCTTGACTGCCAGAAACCACAGTTTTTCATTGAAGGTATCCGGATGGATCATGAAATTTTTCCATTCATCAAAGGGCTGACTATCGCGTTCGCGCCAGTCAAAGGCTTCCTGAACCAGGGAATGGATAGCATGCTCATCCTGGCCGGCGACGGCAGTGCGAATGCTGAATCCGTCAGGCAGTTCAGGTTCAGGCTCCCCTCCGGAAAGCTCTTTGTGCATATTGAAGATGTACTTCTTTATCCTGTAACCTGCTTCCTCTAAAATTGATTTTTGAAAGGAAGCAGTATCAGAAACATGCGTATAGATGCCGCGTTTTTTTGGATTATTCAAATCCTGAATGATATTAGCCGCGCGCTTCTCGCACATAACCAGCAGTCCCAGGTAGAGGTCGGTATTTTCAGTGCCAGGATCATCATAAATAGTCATGCGCACGCCTTCACCCCAGGGCAAATCGGCGCAGTAACCACGCAGCACACCCTTGGCGTCAAAGGCCAGCCAGGCATCACGCGCCGGGTTGATGCTTTCCCAGTCTTGGTGCACATCCCCCCTGTCGGTATCAGGAAAGCCTACATCGCGGATATCACAGCGGAGCATCAATTCATATACTGATTGCTCATCCTGCGAGGTGGGTAGGCGTAAAAAGAATTTTTCAAGCATCAGACCTCGGAAAATTAATTATTTTTATTTTTCTTAAGAAAATCCAGATATTGAAGGATAAATTAGAATTCCTTGCCGAATTTTGCGGCTTCCTGCCTGAGCATTTCGGAGCGTGATTTCAAGCCCGGCACTTTTTCATCCATGCTCGAGAAAAGAGTACTGGTCAGCAGGATGCGCGCGTTGCCGTCAATGCGTTCCACCGCGTCATAGGCAGCGTCCAGGTTTTTACCCAGAACGAACAACCCGTGCCAGGGTGCCATTACAGCAGCTGCCTGGGATTTAAGTGCTTTTTCCTTTTTGTGCAATTCAGCTGCAATGGAATCAGCCAGTTCTTTAGAATGGGCGGGTGCGAAAGCGCAAAAACCGATCTCGCCGAATTTGAGGGTGCTTTCCAGCACCGGAATCATTGGCACGCCCGCAGCGCAGAAAACTAGCACATGCTCGGCATGGCAGTGGACTACAGCGTTGCCATCGGGAAATTCACTGAACAGACGGAAATGGACTTTTGATTCACGCGAAAGTTCACCGTTGCCTTCCAGTTGATTTCCTTCGCGATCTGTGACTAGCACCTGGTTTGGATTAAGACGCCACTGGAAATTTGAGCCGGCATAGCGTGGGGTTATGCAGATATTATCGCCAACACGGACACTGATGTTGCCACCCGCCGCGTCGGTAAGCTTGCGGTCATATAGAAGCCGCCCGATTTCACAAATTTTCTCTCGCGTAGATTGGATATCCAATGCCATGGGATTCTTCTCCTTATATTAGAGCATGTCGGCCGGATTATAACATTCGCTGCTTTAGAAATTAACTCATTCAAACCAGGCGAATCAATTTGCACCTTTCATCAGATTTAAAATAAAGTGAATTTCATTGCGAAAGCATTATCCATCGGATTGGCTGAATTGCATGGTTATTATTGGTAACCGCCGCTGGATGAGTGGGTGCCTCGTTCTGCGCAGATCTTATCTTCGTAACCGGATTTCCAATATGCCTCAATCGGATCTGCTGGAACTCCCATTTCCTCGCGCACCTGGGCAAGCAACGGGCGGACATCGGTCTTGAATGCTTCAGTAATAACCCGGTGAGCGCCTAATACGTTGCCTGCCATCTGCGCTTCCTTCAGCGCTTTCCGCGGGACGAGCAGCGCTTTGGCATACGCTTCCTGGCAATTGATGACCGAATGGATCATAGCAGCCACTTTGCCTTCAATGTTAAAGGACTGATCAATCATAAACGCAATAGCTTTGGCAGTTCCGCTGGCTGGCACGTCGCCGCTTTCAACCGCGCTGAAAATCTCATGATAAATTAGGAAGAGTTCAAAGGGATTAACGCTGCCGACCATCAGGTCGTCATCCGCATAGCGGTGGCTGTTAAAGTGGAAGCCGCCCATTTTGCCTTCGTCCATCAGGAACGCTACTATCTGTTCAATATTCGCACCAAGGGGATGGTGCCCCAGATCAATCAAAACCTGCGCCTGGTCACCAAGTTTTTTGGTCATCATATAAGAAGAACCCCAGTCGGGGATATCTGTGGAATAAAAACCTGGTTCAAAAAATTTATACTCCAGGAGCGCACGTGATCCTTTTGGCAGGTATGGCATTAATTTCTTCAAATTTTCTTCAACCCGGTGTTTACGTTCACGCAGGTCATCCTGCCCGGCATAATTGGTGCCGTCCGCGAACCACAGGCTGAGCAGGTTGCTGCCTGTCTTTTCCATAATTGCACAGCACTCAATCATATGGTCCAGCGCTTTCTGCTGAACAGCCGCATCAGGATGGGCGATAGAGCCGAGCATATATTCGAAATCCTGGAAAATATTCGGGTTGATGGCGCCCAGCCTGAGACCCAGGCTTTCAGCCAACTGCCGCATCGAAGCAAAATCGCCATCCTCCGGCTTATCCCAGGGAATATGTAAAGCGACAGAAGGAGCGATCCCGGTCATTTTATGAACCATGGCTGCGTCATTCAGTTTGTCGGTTGTTGTCACCGCGGCACCCGGCCAGGGAAAAGCCTGAAAGCGTGTGCCGCTGTTTGCATAACCCCAACTGGGGGTTTCAATTACCTGTGCTTTCAGTAGAAACATTACTTTGTTTAGATCAATTTCGAAAGAATCAGCTCTTTCAGAGAATAATTCAAATTCCTTCTTCAAGGTTGTCATCGTATCCTCCCGGTTTATATTGACAGAATGAATAGACAAATTTTAACATAAGTATAGATGACCATACAGGCAGAAGGTAATCCGAGTATTTAAAATTGATGAGATCACCTCGACTCCTCTATTAAAGGAAATGTGAAAAATATTAACAAATGATTTCAGAGCCTATTTTTAATAAAATAATTACTAGAATTCAGAAATGATATCTGTCATAAATCCAAATGACATTTGTTGACAGGACTTTGGAGTTGTGGCATAATCCCCATGATTAACCGTTAATAATAATCAAATTAAAGATTTACTTTAACAATTCAGAATAATACCAGGCCGGATAAGTTTGGGATAGAAAAAGCCACCGGATAATAATAATAAATACTGCTAACGAAAACCCGATTCTGTTATAAAACGGAATAATTAAAGCACAGCAGTTTTTAGGAGGTGATGCCTGAAATTTGAAACAAGGATTTACCGTAAAAAAAACATAGCAAACAAAAAACAAAATCAACCTCAAAGGAGTTGAGAAGATGAAAAAGAATGTTGTATTGTCCCTTGTTGTACTTTTCGCTGTAGCAATCTCTGCTTGCGCCCCAAAAGCCGCCGGAGAAATAAAAATTGCTAACCTTTCCCCGCTGACCGGTCCTGTACCGACATTCGGTACTTCCACCACAAACGGTTTCAATTTCGCCGTGGAAGAATGGAACGCCAAGGGTGGTGTTTTGGGAATGAAAATCGTCCCTGTCGTTGAAGACAGCCAGTGCACTGCTGACCCGGCTGTGAATGCCGCCAATAAGGTCATTGACCAGGATGGCGTCAAATACATCGTCGGCGAAGTCTGCTCGTCCGCTTCTATCCCGGTATCTGAAATTGCCGAAGCGAAAGGCATTGTTCAGATCAGCCCAACATCCACCAATACCGGCGTTACTCTCAATGTGGACGGCAGCACCAAGAAGTATGTCTTCCGCGCATGTTTCATTGATCCTTTCCAGGGTCTTGTGATGGCGAAATTTGCCACTGAAAAAGGCTTCAAGACCGCCTTTATCATGGCTGATCAGGGCAACGACTATGTTCGCGGCCTGGCCGAATCATTTGAGAAAAACTTCGTTGAAATGGGCGGCACAATTGTCGGCAAAGAGAACTACACTGGCACCGACACTGACTTCTCGGCCATTCTGACCAAGGTTGCCGATAGCGGCGCTGAAGTCCTTTATCTGCCTGACTACTATAACGTTGTCAACCTGGTCGGTGCCCAAGCCAAGGAAAAAGGCGTGACCGCAGTGATGATGGGCGGTGATGGCTGGGATTCAGCTGACCTTGACCTTGCAGCAGCCGATGGTGGTTTTTATTCAAACCACTATTCACCCACCGATACCCGCCAGATCGTTGTGGATTGGGTAGCAAAATACAAAGCCAAATATGGCGCAGAACCCGATGCATTAGCCACCCTGGGCTATGATGCGACCAATCTGATGCTGGCCGCTATTGAAAAAGCTGGAAAAGATGATCCAGCCGCAGTAGCCGCTGCCATGGAAGCACTTTCATTTGAAGCTGTTTCCGGTACAGTTACTTTTGATGCGGAGCATAACCCCATCAAATCCGCTGTTGTTCTCGGCGTCGCAGATGGAGCAGTTGCCGCTGTTGCTTCTGTTGCTCCGTAATTGTTAGAAACTTTTTGAAAACCAGGGGCGGCCTTTCGCAGACCGCCCCTTAAAAATCCATCACAGAAAGCAGGATCCTCCTATGGGACATAAAGAGAGAAATCCTTTTGTCAACTGGATTATAAAAAGCAAAATCCTGGGGATTTTATTTTTTGGCATCATAGGCGCGCTGGCAGTATTAAAACTTGGCCAGGAATTGATTGATAACCCTTCCATGTTCCTGCAGCAGACAATCAATGGCCTTCAGCTCGGCTTTGTTTACGCCCTTATCGCGTTAGGTTATACAATGGTTTATGGAATTGTGCGCCTGATCAACTTTGCGCATGGCGATGTGTTTATGATTGGCGCGTTCGCCAGTTATTTCGCGATTTCCCGGTTCAACTTGCACTTATGGGTCGTTTCATTATTTCCGGAAGTGCCGGTTTTTGTCGGCCAGATTATTGGTACGGTAACTGTAATAATTTTTTCTATGATGCTTTGCGCACTGCTCTCATTTACTATAGAGCGAATTGCTTATAAACCGCTGCGCAATGCGCCGCGCATTTCTGCATTAATCACTGCAATTGGAATTTCTTTTTTCCTCGAATATTTCAGCGCATTGAATTTTGTGTTCACTTCTAACTACATAACCTACGAGCGACCGTTTGAAGTAAAAACATGGTATTTTGGTCCAAGCGGCTTTGGCACACTCCAGGCAGGAATGGCCCCGCCACCAAATAGTGTAATATTTTCTAATATATTTTTAATTATTGTTCTATCCTCCTTCCTTCTTTTATTCCTGCTTCAATTTATTGTTAAAAAAACCAGGATTGGAAAGGCAATGCGCGCTGTTGCTTTTGATAAACCCACGGCCCGTTTAATGGGCATCAATGTGGATGCGGTCATTTCAACGACTTTTGCCATCGGTGCAGCGCTGGCTGGCGCTGCCGGTATGCTATATGCCATTTCCTTCCCGCAGGTTTTCTTCCTTATGGGGGTTACACCTGGATTAAAAGCTTTTGTGGCAGCAGTGTTGGGCGGTATTGGCAGTATCCCGGGAGCATTTATAGGAGCGCTAATCATGGGCCAGGCGGAGACGCTCAGTGCGGCATACATCTCAACACCGATGCGCGATGCGATTGCCTTCAGCATTCTGATCATCGTTCTGCTGATCAGGCCAAAAGGCATCATGGGTGAAATCACCAGTGAGAAAGTATAGGCGGCAGAAATGAGACGATTTAAATCTTCAACCCTTGTATTTATCCTGGCGTCCATCATTCTTTTTGCAGTCATCCAGATTTTGATTAGCACCGGTATTCTGAATAACTTCTGGAGTACCATTATCCGCCTTGCTGGAGTTATGGCTATTGTCGCTCTCGGATTGAACTTAATTTACGGCTTCAATGGACAATTCTCGCTTGGCCAGTTTGGTTTTTATGCCATTGGCGCGTATATTGCGGCAGATATTACCTTCCGTTGGACACAGCAAAACAGTGCGCTTGGTTTGACAGTGATACTGATGGCTGCTCTTTTAACTGGTGCGGCAATTTTGTTGGTCAGCCGCGTGGTTGGATAAAATGCGCGGGCTGGATACTCTCTCCGCTTTTTCTCTTTACCTTGCTGGTGTCCTGATTGCTGGAATTGTTGCGGTTCAAATCGGCGTTCTGGCAGATGCCCCGGTTTCTGCACTTCTGTCCGCGCTCCCTGAAAATATCGCCTTGACATTGGTATTTCTGATCGCAGTTCTTCTAGGCGGAATGGTTGCCGCCGAAATCAGTTTTCTTTTCGGTTTACCGATCTTTACATTAGGATCAGATTACTTTGGCATTGCAACGCTTGGATTCACAATCATTGTAAAAGTTTTACTGGATAACTCGGATACAATGTTTGGCTTTGAAGAAATGAAAGGCGCTCGCGGCATGATCGGCATCCCCAAAGTTACTACATGGTTTTGGGTCTTCTTTTTCCTGTTTTTTACGATCGTTGTTATCCGCAACCTGATCAATTCCAGTTATGGCCGCGCGATTGTCTCTATCCGCGAAGATGAGACGGCGGCAACCGCAATGGGTATCAATGTTGCATATTATAAAAATATTACTTTTGTGATTGGAAGTATGTTTGCCGGATTGGCGGGAGGTTTGTACGCACATATTAACGGCTTTTTGCACCCCAACACATTTTCATTTATCAAATCCTTTGACCCGCTAATCATCGTTGTATTCGGAGGACTGGGCAGCATTACCGGTACAGTGGCAGCCTCATTTGGGTGGGCTCTGGTCCTTGAAGGAGTACTGCGGTTGGTTTTGCCTGAAGGTTTCGAAACCTGGCGTTTTGTGGTTTATCCGATCCTCCTTCTGGTAATGATGCTACTGAAACCGCAGGGCTTGTTTGGCAATTATGAGATTCCGTTCATCCGTGCCACAACTCCTCCGTTAAAGAAATAAGATGAGGAATCGAAAACAACATCACCCGAGGAGGTCGCATAAATGGCTGCTGTATCATCTAATAACGGAAAACCTCTTCTTGAGCTTAAACAGCTCTGCCGTCACTTTGGCGGTCTGAAAGCTGTCCACAAAGTAGATCTGGTCCTGCATGAGCATGCACTTAACGGCATGATCGGTCCGAACGGTTCAGGAAAGACCACCATTTTTAATGTCATCACAGGTATCTATGAACCCACTGATGGGCAGGTCATCTTTGACGGACAGGATATCGGCGGACTTGCTCCTTTTGTGATCAACCAGATGGGCATCGCCCGTACTTTTCAGAATATCCGGCTGTTCCCAAATTTGACTGTTCTGGATAATGTGCGCATCGCTTATCATCCGCATGCCGGTTATGGAATGGCGGATGCGATTTTGCGGAATAAACATTACGAGAAAAAAGAAAACGAATTAACTGAAAAGGCGCAGGAGTTTCTGACGGTATTCAACCTTCAAAAACACCAGGGTGAGATCGCGAAAAACCTGCCATATGGCGAACAGCGCCGGCTGGAGATAGCCCGCGCACTGGCGTCAAATCCAAAAATTCTGCTGCTGGATGAACCTGCAGCGGGGATGAACCCAAAAGAAGTTGCAACACTGATGGAATTAATCCATTTCATCCGGGATAAATTTAACCTGACTGTGCTGCTGATCGAACATCAGATGAGAGTGGTCATGGGTATATGTGAACATATCACTGTCATGGATTTGGTGAGGTAATTGCCCGCGGTACAGCCCAGGAGGTCCAGGGAAATCCGAAAGTGGTTGAAGCTTACCTTGGACTTGGCGCAGCAGAGTTGACCAAGAAATTCCTCAAGGAGCGGAAGCAATGATGTTTGAAGTTGAAAAAATCAATGTTTTTTATGGCGCTATCCATGCCTTGACGGATGTCAGCTTTCATGTGAATGAAGGCGAGATTGTCACACTGATTGGAGCCAATGGCGCCGGCAAGAGTACTTCATTGAAGACAATTTCCGGCCTTCTAAGAGCTACTGAAGGCTGCATAGAATTCCTGGGACAGGATATCACTCAGACTGCTGCAGAGGATATCGTCAAACTCGGAATAATTCACACTCCCGAAGGCCGCAAAATTTTTGCGCCGCTGACTGTAACTGAGAATCTGGAAATGGGCGCATTCCTAGAGAGAGATAAAGGCAAGATCGATAGTGACATGCGTGATGTTTTTGAACGATTTCCCCGCCTAAAAGAGCGGCGCAGCCAATTAGGAGGTACTTTATCGGGCGGAGAACAACAAATGCTGGCGATAGCGCGCAGCCTGATGTCTCATCCCAAACTGCTGCTGTTGGATGAACCTTCTATGGGCCTTGCACCAATCCTGGTTGAACAGATATTTGAGATAATCCGGGAAATAAATAAGCAGGGTGTCAGTATCCTGCTGGTCGAGCAGAACGCCAAAATGGCATTATCCATTGCTGACCGTGCATACGTGCTGGAAACTGGGTCAGTAGTTTTGCAAGGCGATGCGAAAGAAGTAATGGAGAATCCCATGGTTGCTGTAGCATATTTAGGCGGATAGGATAAAGGAGAGATTATTATGAGCATGGTAAAAAAAATATTCTTATTTTTCGTCCTGCCTATTTTTGGGGTACTTTTTTATGACCTGTCAACCCTTATTAAAACTCCCATCTTAATTGCGATTGTTATAGCGTTTTTTGTGTTTGTTGGAATAATGTTGATAAAAGGTTATGAAACCGCCCTTACTTTTGCGATATTTCTGAATGGCATGAATGTAATCATGCGGCTTTTGATGGTTCTTTCCAACGCTGTGTCAGATCAAGGAGAATTTCAGCCCAATTTCGTGATATTTACTCTCGTCGGAATGGCAATTTCTTTCTTCCTGATGCTCAGGTTAGATAAGGTTGATGTCAGGAAAACCATGGTTCGACAATAAATATACATTATTTACAAAAACCGGCGAACTAAACAGAACGCCGGTTTTTCTTTATTAAAAGGGTTTACCCAAATCCTAAAAAATAATTTTATTTTTGCTTCACCAGAATTATTGTTGAATTATTTAACAAACCGTTAATCCATTATTTAAACCTTTTAATTAGAATCAGAATAAGATATATGTATGGAAAAAACACGAGTGATTTTTTTTTATACACGGGAAATTCTGCTCGAAGTCAAATGGCTGAAGCTATTATGAGAAAATACGCAGGTGAATATTTTGAGGTTTTCAGTGCTGGATTGGAACCGAAAGAAATAAATCCTTTTACGCTGAAAGTACTGAATGAATCTGGATATGATACAAGCAGGCTTTATGCAAAACCCTTATCCACGTATCTGGGGAACACTAGGTTCGACTTTCTGATTACTGTCTGCGGTAATGCTGAAGAGAAATGTCCATTTTTTCCCGGAATGGGGAAACGTTTACTCTGGCCTTTTAATGACCCGGCCGCATTTCAGGACAGCGATACAGCGAGAATGGAGAAATTTCGGGAAATACGCGATCAAATAAAGGAATAAATCCATTCATGGCTTGATGAATTTAATCTTCCTTATGTGAAATAAGGTGAAACAGTGACCATAATCATTTTTGGTAAGGATATTTCAACTTATGAAAATCTAAGGAAACTTAAATACATACCTTGAGGAAGCAGCCCTATAATAAGCTGCATGGATACAGATATAAAAGTAATTGAAATCCAGATAAAAGGAATGGATTGTTCCGAGTGTGTGGCGCATGTTGACCATGCTATCCGTTCTGTGCCCGGAGTTTATGATGTTCAGGTATTTTTAGGTGCAGAAAAAGCCAAGATCGCTTATCAGAATTCAGTTCCCGATTCGTTATTAATTAACCAAGCAATAAAGAAGGCAGGCTATGAAGCAGTTTACGAAAAAAACCATCAATTGGTTGATCATAGCAATGATTCAATAAATTCACTGTCCAGGCGATTAATGATTACCATGGGTGTAGTCTCTGGAATAGTCCTGTTTGTAGCTATCGTAGGAGAAGGGCTGGGATTCTTTGAGCGCCTGTCTGTTTTAATCCCCTGGTATGTTTGGCTTGGATTAATTTTGATTGGCGGCTGGCCGATTTTCAAGAATGTCTGGCGATCAGCATTAAAAGGCCAGGTGATTTCACACACCTTGATGACCTTGGGTGTCATCGCTGCAATTCTTGTTGAAGAATGGCCAACAGCAGCCGTTGTTGTACTCTTTATGCGGGTGGGAGAATTTGTTGAAGGATTCACTACTGACAAAGCCCGTAGTGCAGTCAAAGACTTGACCATGCTCAATCCACAAACGGCAAGGGTAATAAAAAACAGCGAAGAATTTATCATTCCAACAAACCAAGTTAAGCTTGGTGACATCGTCGTAATCCGTCCAGGCGAGTCTGTACCAGTTGATGGGGTGGTGATAGATGGAGCTGCAGCAGTGGATCAATCGGCGATCAGCGGAGAAGGGATGCCCATTGATGCATTTCCAGGCGATATCATTTTTGCTGCTTCCATCCTTAAAACTGGCATGTTGAAGTTAGAAACAACAGCTATTGGCGAGGATACAACTTTTGGCAAGGTAATCAGGTTGGTTGAAGAAGCAGAAGGAAACCGGGCGGATGTGCAGCGTGTGGCTGATAAATTTGCCGGTTATTTTATTCCAGTTGTAGCAGCAATAGCGCTTTTGACATTGGTCTTAAGGCATGACCCAATGGCCGCAGCAGCCACACTAGTGGTTGCATGCTCTTGCTCCTTTGCACTAGCTACACCCATAGCAATGCTGTCTTCCATTGGTTCAGCCGCCAAACAGGGGATATTAATAAAGGGTGGAAAGTACCTGGAAGCGCTGGTTAAAGTTGATACGCTTTTTGTGGATAAGACCGGCACCTTGACAACTGGAAATCCTACGATAACTGATATTGAACCCTTTGGTGAATTCAAAGTGGAGGATCTGCTGACGCTGGTTGTTTCGGTTGAACAATACTCCGAGCATCCTTTAGGGGAAGCAGTTCGCCAAAATGCAAAAAATCGCGGTATTGAGCCTCTCAAAGTAAAGGACTTTTTGAATATTCCTGGCAAGGGAGTAATGGGAATTGTTGGGAAGCACCAAGTCGAAATCCTGAACACCTTGAAAACCAAAGATGCAGTGGCCGCTGATTTCATTGAGAGGTTTGCTTCACAAGGGAAAACCACTTTTTTCATTATCATTGATAAAAAACTGGCTGGAATAATGGCTGCAGCGGATACACCGAGAAAAGATGTAAAAGTTGCACTCGATGCTATCCGAAGGATGGGAATACATCAGATTATTTTGATAAGCGGCGATAAACAGGCACCGGTAAAGTATTTAGCTGATGAATTGGGAATAGAATATCGCGCCAAGTTATTGCCAGAAGAAAAAATTGCAATGCTTCGAATGGCACAGTCAGAAGGGAAACATGTAGCTATGATTGGGGATGGCATTAACAACGCCCCTGCGTTAGCTCAAGCAGACGTTGGAATTGCAATGGGTGCGACTGGCAGCGATATCGCTATAGAAGCTGCCCATATAGCATTACTTCGTGAAGATTGGTTGCTGGTGCCGCGTATATTTGAAATAGCACGCCGCACCATGCGGGTAGTGAAATCCAACATTCTTTTCACTGCCTTTTACAACCTGGCAGGTATATCGCTGGCGGCATTTGGTTTCCTTTCGCCAGCTTTGGCAGCAGTTATGCAATCTCTTCCGGATGTAGGAATCCTCGCCAATTCTGCACGCCTTATACGAAAATAAAGATTCTTTTTAATCCAGATATTTTAATAAATGTATGCTGCGAATTCTATTTTCTACTTAAAGATAAAGGAAGCAGGATTTATGAAATAATCAGAAATACTACTTTCATCATCACTGGTTTGCATGAATGAAATAAGCAAGATACGCGCCAATTTATTTAGGGTGTCGTTGGTTATCAAGACAGGGAGACTTATATGCATTGTATATTAAATTTATCTTTATGGCTTGGGAGTCTTAATCTCACCTTATTCATCTGAAAATTATTAAATTAAATTTTCCGGAAGCATGTTTCCTGATTAAAATCATTATGTGAAAAGCTTTATCCAATTTGATAATGTATCTTTTTCATATTCTAAAAACCAATCTTTCAACCCTCACGTCTTCAAGAAACCTCAACCTCATAATCAAAAAGGGTGAATTTGTTGCGCTTATTGGTCAAAATGGCTCGGGGAAAAGTACTTTCGGAAAGCTCCTTAATGCTCTATTGATCCCTGATACGGGTAATGTATTTATTGATAATTTAAATACTCGCGACGAGGTTAACCATCCAACCATCCGCAGAAAAGTAGGGATGGTTTTTCAACGCCCTCAAGATCAGATTGTGGCAACCACTGTCGCTGAGGACGTGGCTTTTGGACCTGGTAACCTGGGACTGCAGCCAAAAGATATTCGATTTCGTGTGAATAAAGCTCTTGAACTTACTGGTCTGTCATCCTTCAATGAGCGTCCCCCATACCTGCTTTCCGCAGGAGAGACTCAAAGGGTGGCGTTAGCTGGTGTGCTCGCTATGCGGCCTGAGTGTGTAATCTTTGACGAGACCACAGCCATGCTGGATCCGTCCGGAAGAGAAATGGTCATACAGCAGGCGAAAACCCTCAATAATGAAGGCATCACAATTATTTTCATTACACATATGATGGATGAAGCGATAGAAACTGACCGAATTCTTGTGCTTAACCAGGGCTCTCTGGTAATGGATGGGCCTCCAAGGGAGATTTTTTCTTCATCATCCAAAATAAGAGCTTACGGCTTAGACCTGCCGCAAGCTGCTTTGGCGGCTGATTCCCTTAGAAAATATTTTCCTTCCGTCCCAAAAGACATATTATTTGAAAATGAATTGCTTAATTCATTGCCGCTCTATTTAGGCAAAGAAATCACTGCTAAATATAAAATATTGCAGGAAAATGACAGGCAATCCTGCGTTGAAGTCAAGAATCTATCTCATATTTATATGCACGATACACCTCTGTCACATCAATCGCTGCTAAATTGCGACCTAACAGTTTCGGATGGGTCCGCGCATGGTTTGATTGGCGCTACAGGTTCGGGTAAATCCACCCTTCTCCAGCACTTAAACGGAATAATCCTGCCTCAATCTGGGACAGTCAATGTTCTTGGCCATTCGCTAAATGATCCTCAATTGGATGTCAGGTTACTCCGCCGTTCAGTGGGATTGGCTTTTCAACAACCTGAGGACCAAGTTTTTGAGCAGTTTGTTGGAGATGAAATCGCATTTGCGGTAAGGAACTTTTCCATACCAGGAAAGATTGCGGATATTGTGAAGTCAGCCATGCAGGCAGTTGGGTTGGATTTTGAGGCATTTAAAGACCGGTTGATACCCTCACTGAGCGGAGGAGAAAGGCGAAAGGTTGCCCTGGCGTCAGTACTTGCTGCCCAACCGCAGATATTGCTGCTTGATGAACCTCTGGCAGGTTTAGATCCGGTTTCAAGAAATGAAATTATTAGCCATCTTGCATCATTAAAGAATGAAGGAATTACACTGGTGATTTCCACACATCAATTCGAAGGAGCGGTGGACCTGATGGATAGTATCAGCGTTTTGGCGAATGGACGAAACCTGATTAATGGCAGCCCGGGTAAAGTTTTCTTGGATGAAAAGAATCTTCAATCCTCGGGAATAAAAGCCCCGCTTGTTTCACACATCGTCAAGCGTTTATGTGACTTGAAATGGCCATTGTCAAGCGAAATAATCTCCTTGAAAGAATTGGAAATTTCCATCTCATTAATAGTATCTAGGGAAGAACGATGAGCAGTTTTGAATACCTGCAAAAGGTCACAATTGGCCAATACTTACCAATAGATTCTTGGATACACAATCTAGATCCACGAGCTAAGATTGCTGGATATTCAATTCTGATAATCGCGTTAACCGTAACTCAGAGTTTATATGGGCTTTTAATTGGCCTAATAACTGTTTTACTTCTTCTGATGCTAAGTAAAATCCCTTGGAGATACGCTTTGAGCGGCCTCTTAGCGCCGCTGCCATTTCTACTCCTCCTGGCAATCATACAGCTTTTCATCACACCACATTCTCTCCTATCATTTCCGATAATAAGAATAATGGGAGCTGAAATATATTCTGAAGGAATAATTGCCGGAATCCGTTTGCTATTGAGGTTTGGCATTCTGGTTATCCTGTTAACCGTATCCAGCGCAACCCTTGCTACCTTAGAGATGATTCATGGACTTGATTTGCTGCTCAAACCTTTAAGAATACCTTGGCGTGCATATTGGACCAGCGACGATGGCGGTTCAGATAACAATGCGATTTATCCCATTCCTGGCGATCAACGCGGAGAAAATTGCCAAATCGCAAGCTTCGCGTGGAGCTGAGTGGGGAGAAAGAAAAGGCAACCTCTTTAGACGTATCCGGCAAATTTTTCCTTAATAATTCCATTATTTAACAATAGCTTAAGACAGGCGGAGACTTTGGCTGATGCAATGCTTGCTCGAGGTTTTGCGGGAAAAATAAATCGAACCAGTATGATTGAATATCAATTCTCTGTCGGGGACTGTGTATTTTTATTTTTACTAGTTTCGATTTCAATACTATTAATTTCAATTGAATAAAAAAACCGGTTATAAGCCGGTTTATAGATTATTCCAGATTTGCTCCCTTCCGTTTACCCAGAGGTAGGTTCCAGTATGCGGCGACAACAGCTGTGGTGATAATTGCTGAAGCAACCATTTCTGGTAATCCGTTGGCAATTCCAATTCCAACCAAAGCTGGCCACGGCAAATATCCAAGTAATCCGATCATTCCTAGCACCAGGCAGGTATTGGTCAAGCTGCCCGCCGCGCCGGCCAATGATAAAGCTGTCACAGGCGAGCGCTTCAAAGAATTGTAAACCAACCATGCGACTGGACCGATAAAAAGGCGTGGAAATATTGAAAGGAGTGGATTGGTAAACCAAACATCCGCCGGACCTGTGGGTGCCAAAGCGGCTTGAATCATACTGAAAAGTCCAAAGACCAGACCAACAACAGCCCCAGAGATTGGACCGACAATGATTCCAGCAATAATTGCGGGGACATGCATGATGGTCAGGGCGGCACCCCCAAACCAGGGGATAAAACCCCAATGTGTCCACCCTAAAACCACGCTGATAGCAGCCATAAGACCGGTGATTACGATTGACCGGGTTAATCGTTTTTCTTCCATAATTAAGCCACTTTCGTTTATTGTTTTGGGTATTTATCTTATCATCAACCCAATTATTGGGTTAATAATATAAATTTGAATTCAAGCTGCCATTTACAAATTTCTCTTCTAAAGAATAAATTCAAGGTTTTTCCGGTGATATTATGGTATTCTAAGATTACCAGATAAGAGGAAAGTCAAATGCCCAAACAAAAGATAGTAATTGCCTGCGCCTTGGGGGAATGTGTGCATGTGGCGGGAGTTGTAAATTTCTTGCGCCTGGCTGAACAAGCTGGCTGGCGTACAATCTTCCTGGGTCCAGCAGTGTCAATTGAAAAGGCAATTCAGACAGCAAAAACAGAGAAAGCTGACTTACTTGCAGTATCATATCGGCTTACGCCAGAAAATGGAGAACGCCTGCTGGCACAGTTTGCAGAAGAGGCTGATGATCTGAAATCGCAAGGTGTTCAATTTGCTTTTGGTGGAACACCGCCTGTGGCAGAAAGAGTAAAAAACCTTGGGTTTTTCAACGCTGTTTTTGATGGTGAACAACCCTATGAGGAAATATTGGCTTTTCTTAAAGGCGAAGTATTTCTTCAGAAAGACGAAAAATATTTTCCGCAAACAACAATTAACAGAATCCGCTGGAAAGCGCCGTACCCTTTGCTAAGGCACATCTTTGGTTTACCCACGATTGAAGCAACAATTAAAGGCATCGAAATGATTGCTGATGCCCGAGTGTTAGATGTGGTTTCACTGGGTATTGATCAGGATGCGCAAGAAAATTTCTATCACCCTGAGAGGCAGGACCCGCGCCGAACAGGGGCAGGGGGAGTCCCGGTTAGAACTGAGCAGGACTACCGAAACCTTTTTTCAGCGAGCCGCAGAGGAAACTATCCTCTTCTGCGCACGTATTCCGGTACGGATGATTTTATCCGACTCGCTGATATGTATATGGAAACCATCAACAATGCCTGGGCTGCCATTCCCTTGTTCTGGTTCAATCAGATGGATGGACGCGGACCCTGGGATCTAGAAGGCAGCATCCGCGAGCACCAGTCAGTAATAGCCTGGTATGGGGGGCGCAATCTCCCTGTGGAATTAATGAAGCCCACCATTGGGGAATGCGAGACGCACATGATGTGGTTTTTGTGGTTTCAGCATATTTGGCAGCTTACAATGCAAAGGCTTTTGGTGTAAAGGACTTTATTGCCCAGATGATGTTTAACAGCCCACCAGGAACGTCAGACGCAATGGACCTAGCTAAAATGGCAGCGGTGTTGGAGCTAATATCAGAGCTGGAGGATGAGAATTTTCATATATGGCGGCAGACTCGTACTGGATTACTCAGTTATCCTCTGGAAACTAACGCTGCACGGGCACATTTAGCAGCCAGCATTTATGTTCAAATGGCACTAAAGCCTCATATTGTTCATGTTGTAGGACACACAGAAGCGCACCACGCAGCGACAGCGGAAGATGTGATAGACGCTTGCCGAATAGGCAGGCGCGCCATTGAAAATGCCCTGGCGGGTCAGCCTGCCATGCTGGAAGATCCAATAATTATTAAACGAAAAGAAGAACTTGTAAACGAAGCCAGATTGACAATTATGGTGATCCAAAATCTACATAGAAATACAGAAGGAGACCCATTGATTTCTCCTGAAAATCTCTCCGACTCTGTAAAGAAAGGTATACTGGATGCACCCCATTTAAAAAATAATCCGTTCGCGCGTGGTGAAATTTCCACACGCATCATGAATGGTGCTTGTGAGGCTGTTGATAAGCAGGGGAAAAAACTTTCTGAAGCAGACAGGCTGAAACAATTTATTTAAAAGGAGGTATTATGGCTCAACCTTCAAGATATACAATAATCGGTGCTGGTCACGGCGGTAAGTCAATGGCTGCACACTTGGCCATAATGGGTAAAGAGGTAACCCTTTACAACAGAACAGCATCACATATTGAGGTGGTCAAAAAACGTCGCGGCATTGAGCTTGAAAGCTATCCGGACGGTCCCCATGGTTTTGGGCAATTGGTGTGTGTGACTTCAGACATGAAAGAGGCATTGGAAAATGCACAAGTGATCATGCTGGTTGTGCCTTCATCAGCCCATGCTGACCTCGCAAAAGTCATGGCACCGCACCTAAAAGATGGGCAGGTGATTCTGCTAAACCCAGGCAGAACTTGCGGTGCAATTGAATTTGATATGGTAGCCAGGAGGGAGGGCTGCCTGGCAAAATATATTCTTGCAGAAGCGGAGACATTTATTTACGCAAGCCGATCTGATGGTCCCGCGCAGGCACGCATCTTTCGGATAAAAGAAGCAGTTCCCTTGGCGGCGCTGCCAGCTACACACACAAACATTGTTTTGGAGGCAATCCAGGACGTTTACCCCCAGTTCATTGATGGTGTCAATGTACTGCATACCGGGCTTAATAACATGGGCGCGATCTTTCATCCAGCCTTGACCATCCTAAATGCCGGTCGAATAGAATCCACACATGGCGATTTTGAATTCTATATTGATGGTGTCACCCCTTCAGTCGCCATTGTCCTTGAAGCGCTTGACCGCGAGAGAGTGACTGTGGCATCTGCTGTTGGTATACGCGCTCGAAATGCTTTGGAATGGTTAAAAATGGCATATGATGTAGAAGGTGAGACGCTTTATGATGCTATTCAAAATCAAAGTGGATATTACGGAATAAAAGCGCCTTCAACACTTGCGCATCGTTATATTTTCGAGGACATTCCAATGAGCCTGCTGCCAATAGCTTCAATTGGAATGCAATATGGTATTTCAGTTCGTGCTATGGACAGCATTATCCGGCTGGCTTGCATCATTCATCGTACAGATTATCACCGGCGTGGCCGAACGGTCGAAAAATTAGGGATTAACGAATTGAATGTAGAAGAGCTTACCAGATATGTAAACGAGGGTATTCTCGACAGATAATCAATTAAAAGTAATGGCATTAAATAATAGGGGGTAGATACATTTCATTATTCCATTAATAATTTATGGACTCCTTTTGGTAATTGATATTCGTATAGATTTCGTTATAATATTAAATAGTTGAATTTATACTATTTACTTTTTTATAAATATTTTTGAAAAACACCATAAATTGGTATATTTATTGCAACTTTATTGTTAGGTGCTGTGATTAAGGAGGCAACCATGAAAAATAAATTAAGTATTTTTTTAGTGCTGGCGCTCTGCTTTTCGGTTATAACAACCGTATCTGCAAGTACTCTATCATATTCAATTGAAGGTTTCTATGTAGTCAAAGATGATTATGTAATTACCCATCTGGATAACTTTCCGAAGAATGAGACTTTCCATGTCCAAATGGGAGTTAGCGATTCCCTCGGTAAAGGTTACCTAGTATCAAAATTAGCTACCAATGCAGGTGGCAATTTCGATGCAAAATTTCCAATTCCTGATGAGTTGAAAGGTGAGGAAATTATTTCAATTCGGCTGGAAAGTATTGACAGCAACAAATACTATTATGATGCCTTCTATAATGAAACTGGATCATGGTATTCTGCTGCAACAACCAGCGGCGGTACCACTTATAATAATTGGGATGTAGGTGATCCACAATTCATAATACTGGAAGTCGACAAAGGATATTCTGTCACTGTTCAGACCAAGTACTTCCCCGAAAATGAGCGATTTGCAATCTTTATGAAGGATGGTGCTCTGGCTGACAAAACCTGGTATGAAGCTGGCGGCTTTGATTCCGGCGCGGGTGGAATACAGACAGTCACCGCGGCAATTCCTAGCGCTTTGCAATATAAAGAGAAAATTGCAATCAAGTTCTACAGCCTAAAGGATGGGTATATAACTTATAACCTTTTCTTAAATCAGGATTACCCTTAAGCCATATTCGATAAAATAGCTCCTCTTTTCAAAGAGGAGCTTTTTTTTATTGATTATTGAGACATTTCTTACTTTATTTTTAGCAAATTTTCTATATAATGATTTAATAAAGCATGAGGTGATGATATGGCAGAGAGAGTGATTGTTAAACAGGACCGCCAGTTTCGCACCCAGTTTTTGGCAGCGGACCCGGAGGATATTCATTCGAATGTCTTTGAAAACATTGATGATATTCACCAATTAACCCCTTATGGCATGCTGCTCAGCAGCCTGGCTTCATGCACTGCCCTGGTAATGAATACTTATGCCCAAAACCATGAGATTAAGTTGACTGAAGTGGAAATGCATTTGTCATACCAGCGTGTCTTTCGAGAAGACTGTGAAGACTGTGAGGAAGAAAAAGAATATAACGAGGAGATTGACGAGCACATCTTGCTCAAGGGTGATCTCAGTGAACTAGAGAGAGAAAAACTCTTACGCATAGCCCACTTTTGCCCGATATATAAAATGATGAAAGAGGGAATTACCATTACTTCAAGCCTGATCGAAAGCAAAGTTGAGGAAGAACCTGACGATTAGCGATTGATAATTTTTATGGTTTGTCCCCGCATTACTTTTTGCGCGGTAATGCGCCAATTATCATTCTCGCCAAGGAAGGGTTGCATCTCTCTATCAACGAGCAGGAAATCCGCATCACGACATCCGGCGGTTAGCGCTGAAGAATGGCCTTCAAAAACCCAGACCCTATGACCAAGAGCGGCAAATCCAAGCAGATATCCAAAAAAAGGAATTGCCTGAAGAAGGTCTGATTTTAATGATTCAAGATAGGTAAATGCGATAACAGCAACATTTAATGGGGATTGGGGCGATATTAGAGAGGATAGTAGGGATTTTTCTTTAGCAGAAATTTCCGAAGGTAGGGGACAAATTTTACTAATCAGAAGACGGCCGGGAGTAACGATTACCACCTGACGGCGGAAAAGACCATCCTCCCCCTCGCGAGTATTATCTGAAGCTGAACGCGCCTTAGAAAAAACAGATTCGATATCCGGTCGAATATATACTTCAGGCATATGAGGGGTAAAAAGGGAGCGTGTTTCTGGCATATTAAGAATAATTATAATTTTAAAATAGATCCCAATATTAAAAATTACAAGGCGGAATTTGGATAAAAACACACCTTTTATTTTCGATATGGATAACCTTATATTCCCAAAAAGGAATTTAAGGTTGTAAATAACCATTCGTTTTATTTATCTCCACGGGTATTAGTAAAATTGCTCCATATCCTGAAATGGCGGGTGAAGAGGGAAAATCGGAGAATACATTTCTAGACAATCACTTATAACGAACTTTGGCAGCCAGGGAAGTAATTTTGGCTTCAGCCAATGGTGAGTTTGAAATAGGAGTATGGGAATAAATTTTATTTTTTGAAGTTGGCGGTTAACTCCGAAAATATGTTAGAGTAATAATAATTGGCAAATAAAAAGATATCACTATAAAATCAAATTGGGAGGAAAATTCTCCAACCCTTTTTAATTACCTGGTTAAAGTCACTTCATTTGGAATCTCGATCATTTCCTTTATATATTGCAGAAATTTGGCTGCAGGAGCGCCATCCACCAATCGATGGTCGAAAGCCAGGGAAAGGGTCAGGATTTTACGGACAACAATTTGGCCATCTCTTACTACTGGTTTAGATGCAATGCGTCCAATTCCCAGGATAGCTGCTTCAGGCATGTTGATAACCGGCGTAAAGCCATCTACATCATACATTCCCAGATTTGTGATGGTAAAGGTTCCTCCTGAAAGTGCATCAGGTAAAATTTTTCCACTTCGGACATCTTCAACACGCTGGCGAAATTCAGTGCCAATAGTATGCAAATCCTTTTGATCCACATCGCGGATAACTGGAACATATAGTCCTTTTTCAGAATCAACCGCGATTCCGATATTGACTCTGGCGAGGTGTTCAATCACATCACCATTCAGCCTTGAATTCATATATGGAAAACGGCGTAAAGCGCAACTACAAACCTTGGCCAGCAAATCATTAAAGCCAGGTGCAAAGCCCCAGTCACTTTCAAAGTTTTCTTTCATCTTTTCGCGCAATGTCACAAAATCGGTGGCGTCTGCATCCATTAGTAGGGTTACACGAGCAGTGGTGTGCGAACTTACTCCCATTCTGTCAGCAATTACACCACGCACTCCTTTTAAAGGCAGACGTTCGGCGACTTCCATTTCAGGTAATGGAATTGAGGATACTGGGGCAGAAATAACATTTGGGGTAGGTGCTGAACGATAAGCTAATGCTAGTTCAACATCCATACGGGTTATTTCACCGCGAGGACCGCTGGCCTTTACTGATCTTAGATCCAACCCGGCATCATCAGCCATTTTTTGCGCTATCGGGCTGGCTTTAGGTGAATATGTCAGGTATGCGATGACATCACTTTCGCGCACACGGACTCCCCCACCACCAGTCGGTGATACTAACTTCAAATCCACCTTTTTCCCACTTGCCAGTTTGCGGGCACGCGGTGAAGTGAACAGTTTCTGCTCAGCCAATCCTTGGGTTGATCTGACGTATTCTTTATTTAATAACTTTACAGAAGCTAATACTTGGTCAGCAGGTGGTTCTTCTTTGCCAGAAACCACTGACGGGATTGTTGATGCTGTAAAAGTCTCTTCTTTCTCTCCAATAATCGCTACCACCTCAAGAACCGGAACAATCTGACCGACTTTATAAGGTCCGATGTGGATATATCCGCTGTCAACCGCCTCAACGTTAAAGACTGCTTTGTCAGTTTCAACTTCAAGAACTTCCTGGCCTTGATCAACATGATCTCCGTCTTTCACAAGCCAATTTAACAGTGTAACTTCTTCAACCGTCTGGCCTAATTTTGGAATGAAGAGTTCCTCAGCCATTAACTGACCACCTTTCTGCAGGCTTCTACAATCCGAGTCACATTGGGAATTGCCAAGTCTTCCAGAATTTCAGCTCGCGGCACAGGCACGTTGGCAGCAGCCACACGTATCATAGGTGCATCCAAATAATCAAAGGCGCGATCATTAACCTGTGCCATGACCTCATTGATAAAACTTGTATTCTCATATGCCTCAGTTACGCCAACAAAACGTCCTGTCTTTTTAATTGATTTGACAATCGTTTCGATATCCAAGGGTTTCAGACAGCGGAGATCAATCACTTCGACATCTATTCCTTCACTGGCTAAAGCGGCTGCGGCATCAAGCGCATTTAACACCTGGCGGGAATATGTAACAAGCGTGACATCTTTTCCCTGCCGTTTTATATCCGCGATACCTAGGGGAATCACATATTCATCTTCCGGTACTCGGCCTTTATTCTTATACAGCATCTTGTGTTCAATAAACATAACGGGATTATTGTCACGAATTGCAGCTTTAAGTAGCCCCTTGACATCATAAGGGGTAGAAGGCATGACCACGTAAATTCCCGGGAAATGCGTCCATAGAGCTTCAAGGCTTTGTGAGTGGTGAGCGGCAATAGCCCTTCCTGCTCCGCCTTCTGTACGTACAACCATTGGAACACTCGTCTTCCCGCCAAACATATAGCGGTTCTTGGCACCCTGATTGGCAACTTGATCCATGGCAAGCGGCGTAAAATCCACATACATAATTTCAGCCACCGGGCGCATACCTGCCATTGCTGCGCCAACAGCTGCACCTCCTATGGTTGCTTCAGAAATAGGCGTATCGATCACACGCCACTCGCCAAATTCCTCAAATAATCCGCGCGATGCGCCGTATGCGCCGCCGTATAAACCCACATCCTCGCCCATCAGAAAAACATGGCTATCCCTTTTCATTTCCTCCCGCAGCGCTTCAACAATGGCATCCGCGTAAGAAATTTCGCGTATCGAAGCGTCTGCTTTAACTTTTTCCCGCAGCACAGCTTCATCTTCAATATCTTTTACTGTAAAAACTGATGGAGCATAAACATCTGTTTCCAATTCGCTTATATCTGCTTCAGGAGATGCATCGCTGTACTCCATTGCAGACTTCATTTTAATTTTTACCGCCTGGTTCATGCCTTCAAATTCTTCATCTGAAATAAGACCAACTGCTTTCATTTCTTCATTCAGAACTTTGATTGGGTCGCGGTCTTTATAAGTCTGTTCTTCTTCCTTTGTGCGGTAAGCACGCGGGTCGGAGTGGCTGTGTCCGAAGTAGCGGTAGGTTTTTGCTTCAATCAGGCTTGGACCTTCGCCTTTTCTGGCGCGATTTACTGCTTTTTCCACCGCACCCCTGACAGCTAAAACATCCATCCCATCTACCACTTCACCTGGAATACCGTAAGCGCAAGCGCGGTCAGCAACATTAGGCAGCTTACTGGATTTTGCCCAGGGAACGGACATGGCGTACATATTATTTTCAACCATGAAAACTACTGGTAAGTCCCAGAGTGAAGCCATATTTAAGGCCTCATGAAAGTTGCCAGTATTGGATGCTCCGTCTCCAAAGAAGCAAAGTACTACCTTATCGGTAGCCATCAGCTTTTGCGCGAGAGCAGCGCCAACCGCAACGGGGATGTTCCCGCCAACAATACCGGTAGCGCCCAGA
This sequence comes from uncultured Chloroflexia bacterium, assembly GCA_963723145.1. Classification (GTDB taxonomy): domain Bacteria; phylum Chloroflexota; class Anaerolineae; order Anaerolineales; family Anaerolineaceae; genus Pelolinea. The sequence goes on along the minus strand of CAVRPM010000008.1, from coordinate 130,524 downwards.
TTGCCGTGCGATACATCGGCGATATGCATTGAGCCACCTTTGCCTTTGCAGTATCCACCAGATTTACCGAGAACCTCGGCCATCATCTTGTTATAATGCACCTGTTTTTCTTCAGGGGTTTTCGCGGCTGTGTCACCATGTGCATGCGCATGTCCATGTCCTCGATGAGTGCTAGTTACCAAATCGTCATCACGTAAAGCACCAACTGCTCCAACAGCAACAGCTTCTGATCCTGCGTAAAGGTGAGATGCGCCTTTTAAAACCGCTCTGCCCAGAAGGTTTGAGATATTGTTCTCTAAAGCACGGATCTCCATAGTCTGACGCAAATACCCTATCAGCTGCTCTTTCGTAAGCGCCTGTTCTTCGATCATAGCTGATACACGTTCAATGGTAGTTTTTGATTTCTTATCTGTCATTATTCAATATCCTCCAAAAATAATTGATTAAAAAGGAGAGCCTCCCCGACGCCGAATGTAGATCTCATCTACCGCGGCACGATCAGATAGACTCAATAAGAAAAGAATGGATTGGGCAATATCTTCAGGCTGCATTAAAAGGGAACGATCGAGGTCTGGCCTGGCTTCTCCTGCCATTTCTGTATCTACACCACCCGGGTGGATAACACTTGCGCGGATATTATACTTCTGCGCTTCTAGTGCCAACGTTTTGGTCATCCCCACTACTGCATGCTTGGTTGCGGTATAGGCACTTTGATTTTCATATCCCTTAAAACCTACAACACTGGAAATGTTTATGATGTATCCGCTGCGCTGTAAGATCATCCGTTGAAGTGCTTCACGGCAGCAGATATAAGTTCCACGAATGTTCACAGCGATCAGGTCATCCAGATCGCTGGTAGTGAAATTCTGGAAAGGGCTATACCGGCCGATTGCGGCATTATTAACCATAATATCCAGCTTGTCGAATTTATCCATAACAGTATCAAAAAGCCGGTTTATTTGGCCTTCATCTGCAATGTCACATTGGATAGAAATTGCTTTACCGTTAGCCATTCTGATCGCCGAAGCAACTGCCTCAATCTCAGAAATTGTGCGAGCAGCCACGATAACAGAGGCTTTACAGCGGGCAAGTGAAAGTGCTACTGCCTTTCCGATACCACGCCCCCCACCGGTGACAATAGCAACCTGGCCTGAAAGATCCGGTTTAATTACCATTTCTAATGCATCTCCTGACCACCGGTGACATTAATCGCCTGGCCGGTCATATAACTAGCCTGGTCGGACGCTAGAAAAACCAACACATTGCAGACGTCATCATAAGAACAACCACGCTTCATGGGCACCTGGTTAATATAAAACTGGCGCACTTCTTCTTCACTGATGCCGCGAGTACGTGCATATTGTTTGTATAGAGAATTAACCCATAGAGGAGAGTCTAGTAAATTCCCGGGACAAATGGCATTAATCCGGATTCCAAACTCAGCCATTTCCAGTGCTGCTGATTGGGTTAATCCAACACCACCAAACTTGGAAGCAGCATAAGCAGAGTTCTTGAAGCTGCCTTTTTTGCCAGATTTGGAATTGATCTGGATAATTACACCGCTCCGCTGAGCTTTCATCACCCGTGTTGCATGTTTCACACACAAGAAGTACCCATAGAGGTTAACCTCAATAACCCTGAGCCATTTTTCAGCTGGAAAATTTTCAACTGCGTCCGCAATTAAAATTCCTGCGTTGCAAACCATGATATCCAATCTGCCGAACTGACTGGTTGTTTTATCAACTAAACAGGCGACATCTTCTTCTTTGGTCACATCAGTGACAATGCCAAGAATTTTTTGATTATATTCCTTATATATTCTTTCCTCAGTAGTTTTAATACCATCTTCTTTTATGTCAGCTATCACTAATTGACAGCCTTCACTTGCCAGGCGCATGCTGATTGCTTCACCCAATCCTTGCGCGCCGCCTGTGACAATCGCGGTTTTTCCAGCTAATACTTTACTCATTTTTAGTTCCATTACTATGGAAGCATTTCTTCCAAAAATGTTTGTTCAGCTTCATTGGTCCATTCCCTGCCGTTCTTAAGCTTGGCGTAAACTTCAGGAAGAATTTGTTTTAATTCCTGAATACTTGTTAGGGGGAGAGGCTTGATATTAGGGAATATAACAACCTTTCCAGGAAAAGTCGCATCCATCAATGCCTTCAAACCATCTTTTACCGCTTCGAGCGAACCTACCGCGGCAACAGACCGATTGGAGGATAATTGGCCTGATTCAACTTCATTAAGCATGGTGATCATATCCTCAATGCTGGAAGCCGAATGCCCTATGATGCGGGTGTCATTATATATCGCATCATTCAAATCCAATTGTGCAGTGGTTCCGCGCGCCACACCAGCGAAAATGTTCATTACACCTTTTGGCGCTAACCACCGGGCGGCATCTGAAATCACGGCTGGAATAGGAGCGAGCATGATGATATCGTCGAATCCTTGAAGCCTGAACTGTGCCATTTCTTTTTCATACTCTTCTTTTTTGGTTGGATTGACACAAAGCCATTTAATCCCCTTTTCCCGAGCTTCAGTGGAATACGAATTATCCAGATCTGTCAAGCGATCATCACTGACGTCTGAACACACGATCAGTCCTGGGGGATTGGTGGTTTCTATTGCGTGCTGTACGTGCATGCGCCCCATTGGGCCACCTGCGCCGACAAACAATGCCTTGCCTCCATTTTTCAGTGCCGAACGCACTGGGGCGTGGTTATAGAGCGCAGCAATATCAGTTTCAATACCACCAACAAAAAGCCAACGGTTGTAATGGATCCGTCCGGCGTCAACATTGACTGCACGTGTGAGTTTATCCTCCGCAGAAAAAGCCAAAATCCCATTAAATGCTAAAAATGGGCTGGTTTTTTCAATCAAATCTGCAGAGGGAGCAAGGAGAACAATGTCATCTGCTTGATCGGCATTAGGTGGCTCTCCTGATGTTTCGGGAATTTCTTCAAGCTCAACAACCTTTATGTCTAACTGTTTGGCTTTTTGTCGTAACCAAGCACCTAAAACGCCGTCCATATGAGTTAATATCATTGTGGCTGGATGCGTTTTTTCGTTAAAACCTTGGCTGATGGAATACTCTCTGGTCTCAGGCCCAATAAACCAGGCAGTACCCATATCTTTTAGGGCAGAACGGTATTGGAGGTAATAGGCTGCGATAACACAAGCCCATGGTTCGACCAAAGCAGATTCCGCATAACCAGTCTGAGGTTTAATGGGAATCAGGTAATTTCCATTGTCGCCATTCAGAATACGCTGGTCAATTACGTTGTATTCCGAAAGACCGCCCTGAATTTCATAACCATAGGCATAACCGACACCATTAACGAATATATCTGCCTGAAGAATAAAACGGTCACCAGGGCGATATTGATTCTTGAGATTATCGCCAACCCCAACTACTGTCATCGAAACCTCATGACCAAGAACCACTGGATTTTCATTCATTTTTCGATAAATTCGGGGATGTTCTTCGCCAAGTTTGATGATCTTGATATCCGAGAAGCATAACCCGCAAGCATCATGTCGAACAAGTAATTCATCAACGCCATAAGACGGCATTGGTTCTTCGATTAACTTACCGTCCTTACCAAGGTTTTGCAATCCGGCACCGTATAATGGCCAAAAGCGATTGGTTGTTTTTTCAGGCATGCAACCTTCACGGAAGGATTCAAATTTGCTTTTTACCATTCTTTACTCCTTGTTATTAATTAGACAGGCAAGCACTTCTTCAGGTGTTTTCTTATCATCAATGGTTTCATAATAAGCCACGGTATTTCTGGAAGGGGCTATCAACTGACCTGATGAAATGAAGAACTCGTTCTTGGATTTCCTGTCCTCAAAGTATTTTAACGCCCATGGGCTTTGATAACCCATTCCCCAGCGCTTTTGCATCTGGGTATGACCATGGATAAAATTGGCGCCTTCAATAAAGGTTTCTTTAAGTGGTGAAAGCTCCATAATATTTAAATCATCGATTATTTTTTGTCCAATACTATTCATTTCGGTACCGATCAAAATAGGAAGGTCTAGATCTTGAGCTACCTGGACAACATGGTAAAGATTGCCGAGCTTTAATGCTTTCTCCTTTGGATCCTTAATATTCCAGTTACGATCAGGAATTATATTTATTGCCGCGGTTCCTTTATTTATTAAAACATCCAACAGCCTTTCAATCTCCTGCTCCCCAGGTGTTGTGCCGTCGAGCCATGCAGCACATGGTATTGCCTGGCAGGCGAAAACCACCTGATAGAATTCATCGATCAGAGGGAAAGTATCTTCAGTCGGTTGGATATAACCAATGCTTCCACGCTTAATTAATTTCTTACGAATGGTATTCTGAAAGTTTTCAGGATCTGACATCACTTCTTTGATCATTTCGATTGTCAGTCCAAGTTTGTCGCTCCAAAATTGAGAGGGATTTTCAAATTCCATGCAGGCTTTTTCAACGATTTTGGTCACAATGTGACGTTCGGTCGCGTTCCCTGAGGGTGTCATGGGAAGAATATCACGTTCAAAATCAATAATCAAAGGATCAAGGTATTTATTGATTTTTTCCAGGATACAGCAGTTTCTCTGTGCCGCACGCAATCGAATATCTTCAAGTATACGGCGGGCAGATGCTGGTGCGAAACTTGAAGTGAAGCCAATTCCCATGTGATAGCAAACGCCTGGTTCTCCAGGAGAATTAATTTCGATATCAGAAAACTCTGGAATAAAAACTCTTGTTTCCATGCCGGCTGCAGCGCGCACTCCTAAATACTCGCAAGAGTCCAGAAATTCATCCACACCATCCAAAACATCAAAATCAACCACACCCAAGAATTTCAGTCCGTCTTTTTTACCTAACCATGCAAGATGGGTTGGTGAATAGCCGAAACCGTTGTAGGAAAAATAAGAATGGCAGTGCAGATTGGCAACTTCCTGTTCAGGCTCGACAATAATATCGCCATTAATCGCTAATTCATTAAGGGCTTCCAGGCTATCCTTACGAACCTGCCTGTTGAAGTCATCCAGCCTGGCTTCAAGGTTATTTATCAATCTTTGTGAAACTGCCATTCTGTCGTGATCCTTTCAGGAATTTCCTGAAATCTTTTTTCGGCGATACGCCTCGTCAGGGCGTGTTTCAATTCGCTTTACCTGCTCTCCGGTTAAAAATTTTGGTCCACCCATGCTAAACGTTCCCAGTATCGTGCGAGCCCATTTATCGGCAGACAAAGATATACTCATTACATCTGCTGGAGATTGTCCAAGCGCAACCATTCCATGGTTTTCCATCAGAATAAGTTTGGGCGTGTATCCGAATTTGTCCATATAACGCCGTAATTCTTCTCTCACAGCGCGTGCGAGCGTCAAGCCCGGATCAACATAAGGAACAACTGCAGGCATCTCACCGCAGCCTACAATTTCATCAGGGTAAATATGCTGTTTAAAGGGACGCGCACCTTCTTTGCTGCACAAAATAGACATAACCGATATAGGATGGGTGTGCCCGATCCATTTGACTCCACCATCGTAAATGCACAACGCGTGAAGAAAGGTTTCTACAGATGGCTTGCTCATCTTTGAGTCAGTCAGGGCACTCTTTAAACCATCAGACACACCCGCATCATCTAATTGCCGGTCATTTAATAAACTCAAAATATATTTCCCCTGTACGCGGCTGAATCCGCTTTCTGTTATAGTCGAGAGCTGACTGCCAGAGGCTTTAACCCAAAATGTGCCATCTTCACAGTCCACGCTTGTATTGCCCTCTCCCAGAATAGCCAGATTATATGCGGGGTATGCAAGTTCTCTGGATAACTCAATCAGTCTTGTCAGCTTTTCATCCATGGTTTGCCTTTCCGAATGGTAATTTTTCCTGTCAACTATTACCTACGCAAATTTCTGTCAGTCACTGATCGGATTCTCAATTAATTTGCACAGCGTATCAAGGAATCTAGCCGCTGGCGCACCATCAATAATGCGATGATCGCATGTCAGGGAAATACCAACCACGCTGCGGAAATAAATTCCACCCTCCTGAATAGCTGGAATTTCTCTAATTCGGCCGATACCTAATATAGCTACTTGCGGCGGATTTATGATGGGTGTAAAAAAATCAATGCCCAAAATGCCCAGGTTTGTAAGGGTAAAGGTACCCTGTGAAAGATCATCTGGTGTTACGCTGCCATTTATGGCTTTCTCTGTTATAACTTTCCGCTCTGCAGTAATTTGGCGAAGTGTTAGCAGTTCAGCATTTTTTAACACAGGCACAATTAATCCCCTATCAGTATCTACAGCCAGCGCAAGGTTGATATTACTAAATTGCCTAAGGTCTCCATTTTCGAAGGTTGAATTCATTTGAGGATGCGATAAAAGCGCTTTGCAGACAATATGAATAAAAAAATCAGTGAATGTTGGCTTTGTTTCACCCGCAGATAATTCAGCCAAAACTTTATTGCGTAGGGCAACCAGATTGGTAATGTCAATTTCCCGCATATAGCTTACCGGTGCGGTTTTTAAGTGACTTTCTAGCATACGGTTGGCTATTACCCGCCGGATATGGCTCATGGGCTCAGGCTTATTTTCGTTTGAAGACAGGCTGTTTTTCAAAAAAAGGATGGCATCGCGTTCCACAACCATCCCACGCACCCCGGTTGGATCCGCAAGTGAAAGATCCAGGTTCTTCTCTTTTGCAAGTTTTCTGGCACGCGGGCTGGCAAAAACCCGGTTGAAAGGTTTGCTTTCCATCCCCGGTTCTTTATCTATTTGAATTGAGTCAATTGGAATGATGTTGCTTATTGAATTGTGAATTTCTTCTTTCTCGGATTCCAATTTTTCAGGAAGCGCTTCACCGGATTTAAGAATTTTGCCAATCACACTACGTACGGCTATTTCAGTTTGTGGTTTGGCGTAAACCTCAAGGAGGGTACCGCTTTCAGGGGACTCTACTTCGAGAGATGCTTTATCGGTTTCAACGGTAAAAAGGGCTTCCCCTTTATCCACTTTATCACCAGGTTTTTTTAACCATTCCAGCAGGAGCAGAGAATCGGACGTCTGGCTTAGGGGTGGAACAAGGATGTCAACGGGCATGGATTCTTCCTCCTTTACAGCAAATTTTCGACTGCTGAGATAATCTTGGCTTCATTCTGTAAGTATTCCTTTTCAAGCACAGGCGCGAAAGGCGGCGGCACATCAGGTGATGCAAGGCGTTTAATTGGCGCATCAAGCCATTCAAAGACTTCATCCGCAGCCAGAGCTGCAATCTCAGCACCCCAGCCATTAGTCAAATTATCTTCTTCCACTATCATCAATCGGCCGGTTTTCCGCACTGAATCAAAAATAAGATCTTTATCCAATGGCACCAGCGTACGCGGATCAATAATCTCAACCTCAATACCTTTTTGCGCCAGTTTATCTGCCGCAGCGAGAGACTCATAAAGCATGCGATGCGTGGCGACAATAGTCAGATCTTTACCATCGCGTCTGATAATGCCCTTGCCAATAGGAACCAGATATTCCTCCTCCGGTACTTCCCCCACAGGGCTAAGCGCGCCAACTTCTGAGCGCTGGCCTTTTGAGCCATAAAGCAGTTTATGCTCGAAAAAAAGTACAGGGTTGCCGTCACGCACAGCCGATTTAAGTAAACCTTTGGCATCATAGGCTGTTGAAGGAGCTACGACCTTAAGGCCGGGTACATGCGTGAAAAAACCCTCAAGATTCTGGGCATGTTGCGAACCGCGGCGGGTTGATCCAACTGGGGCGCGCATTACCATTGGAACTGAAACCTGACCTCCTGACATATAGCGCAGTTTGGCAGCTTCGTTGGCAAGCTGGTCCATCATGCAAAAAAGAAAATCTCCATATTGGACGTCAGCAATCGGACGCATACCTGCTACTGCCGCGCCAACAGCCATACCGCATAACGCTATTTCTGAAATGGGTGTGTCAATCACGCGCCCATGACCAAATTCTTTGGAGAGCCCCAGAGTAACAGTAAACGCACCGCCAAAACCGCCTTCAATATCGATATCTTCGCCAATACAGAAAACACGTTCGTCGCGCCGCATCTCCTCGCGGATTGCTTCCCTGAGTGCTTCAACAATAGATAATTTTGCCATGTCTACTCCTTGAAAACATCCGTGTAAGTTGTCACCGGCTCGGGCAGGGGACTGCTCTCGGCAAAGGCGATGGCTTCATCAATTTCTTTTTCTATCCCTTCCTTGATCTGTGCCAAATCAGTACCTCTGGCATAGTTGCCATCCAACAGCCAAATTTCAAATCTCGGGATAGGATCTTTTTTAAGCCATTCCTGTTCCTCTTCTTTTGAACGATATCCCCTTGGGTCTGAGCGGGAATGGCCGCACTGGCGGTAAGTTTTACATTCTATCAGGGTAGGTCCTTCACCCCTGCGGGCGCGCTCAATTGCTGCGCAACAGGTCTCAGAAACTGCTAAAACGTCATTGCCATCAACAACCACTCCGGGCATGCCATACCCAGCTGCGCGGTCAGCGACATTATCAACTCTGAAGGTCATGCTAAATGGGGTGGATGCGGCGTATAGGTTGTTTTCACAAACAAAAACTACTGGCAGATCATATATGGCTGCCGCATTCATTGATTCGTGCCAGGCGCCCTCATTGGCCGCGCCATCACCGAAGAAACATACCGTTACTCCATTGTTATTCAGTAATTTCTGTGCCAATGCGGCACCAGCAGCGATGGGAACGTTACCGCCCACGATAGCTATGGCAGGAAACATACCCACATTAATATCGCCCACATGCATTGAGCCGCCTTTGCCTTTGCAGCAACCGCCTGCCTTTCCATAAAGTTCCGCCATGATATTTTTAATATCGACGCCTTTGGCAATCGCATGTCCATGAGGCCGGTGCGTACTGAGTATATAATCGCTGTCTTTCAGATTGGTACAAACCCCAACAGCAACAGCTTCCTGGCCAATATATAGATGCAGGGTCGAAGGGATAAGGCCTTTCATGTATAGTTCATTAACCCGTTCTTCAAACCGGCGAATTAATACCATACGATGATACATCCCCAGATAATCAATATTCGATAAGGAATTTTTAGTCATTTTTTCTTAAGATTTTTATATTGAAAGAGCGTATGGTGTGGTATTGATCTTTACACCCCATACGCTCTTAATGATCAGCATTAGATTTTATAGGTCTAAATTCTTGTCCGCAAATTCTGGGTTGAATTCTTTGCTTACATAACCCCAATAAGTTTGCGGGCGCTTGCGGATGCCCCATTTCTCAATGGCGACCTTGAGCTCTTCATGGTCTTTAGCATATTCCGAGAGCTTCATGCCTTTCATGCTTGCGTCAATAGCCTGGCGCCAGGCTTTTGCACCCGCTGTGTAGCCTGATGGGTGCCCAAGCATCCCACCACCGGCGGGGATGATCATGTCAGGGCCAAACTCTTCCATCAATGCCGGCATAAGGCCAGGATACATCCCTGCGGCTGGCATCGGGAAGGTCTGTTTAATATTATAGAACGGTGCAACCATTTCCTGATAGTTGCGAGCGCATTCCTCGGGTGATGAGGCAGGAATGGTAGTCCAGATGCAAGGAGAAAGCATCATATCTGCACCGCAAAGGCGGCAAAGTTTGGAGTAAGTGGGGAAGTTGATATGCTGCAAGCCTGCCAACATATGAGAAATGTGCAGAAGAATGGGTACATTAATTTCGGGATCTTCAGAAAGAACTTTTAAAGCAGCAGGCCCGCAGGAATAAGCGAGAAGCAGACCTTCAGCCCCGAGTTGTACCGCGCGCTTTGCTTTGGGTATGAGATTCTCGTAAGAATCGGTAATGCTGAGCATATACGTCAAACGTTTGCCGGTTTCTTTCTCAGCTTTATCAACAGCTTTCAGCACTGCCTCAAGACGTTTTTCCCAGGGGGAATTCTCCAGGTCGGCCAGCATCTCGTCATCTTTTGCAAAATCAGCGCCACCCAGAGCCGTCTGAAAGACCTGATCTGCGGTCTGCTCAGGAGTCATGCCCATTTTCGGTTTGATGATATGCAAAACCATTGGGCGGTCATTTATTCCTTTTAACTCACGCAGCCCAGAAATACCAAACTTTGGACCTTTAAAGCGATTGACCAGTTCAGGGGGATAATACACATCCAGAAGTTTGACCTTCTTGCTGAACACGAAAGCATTACCGGCAATTGTCAGGAGCATCATGGGTACATTGACGTTGACATCCCAGGCGTCAATCGGGAAACCAAGCTGGATAACAGCTGCTTTTTTATGCTTATTTTCAGTTGGGATCTCATAATAACCGAGGACCTTACTGGTCAACTTTTCACGAACTTCACCTGTATCTTCTTTAACGCGCATCCAGCTGGAGGTCGAGCCTTCCAGAGCCATGCGTTGAACCTGGTGCAGATGCTCAAGCCAATCCTGATCCTCTTGAGTATCCTCTATGTAATAAGTAGCGACTATATAGCGATTGTGATTGACGCTTTCGAGCATAAAATCGAACATATCGGGGTCAAACAGCCTTTTCATAGTTTCTCTCCTTTAAAATTATTAAAATCTTGCCAAAATTCCCACAGGTCATTCCAGGAATACATTTTCTGCTTGCTTTTGCACGACATAAAACCGATTTCTCGCAGAAAGAATGATTAATAAATGATTTATTTTAAGCCTGTTTAGACAAGTGGACAGGTAGAAATATAGCATAGAAATTAATCTTCGTCAAGAAACGAGGGGGTTTTGACAGGCAAGCGATCAATGGTAAAATTTTTCCTGAAAAGCTGTTTATACAAGTGAGCAGGTAGAAGGAGAAAATGACTGAGAGTTTATTAAACCCGCGCCGCATCAACAAAGATTTACCCGTACCATACTATTACCAGATTGTTCAAGTTCTGCGTGAATCGATAGCAGACATTGATGAAAAAGAGGATCATGCAGAAATTTCGCTGCCATCAGAAACAGAACTTTGTGACCTGTTTTCAGTTAATCGCGGCACAATTCGGCATGCGCTCGACATGCTGGAACGTGAAGGGTTGATCTATCGTGAAAAAGGCCGTGGTACCTTTGTGCGGCGGCGCCGAGTAGAACTGGACCTCTCATACCTGTGTTCAACAACAGAAGATCTGAGGAATCGGGGTTGGGAACCTGCGACCGAGGTGCTCAGCATTAATCAGGTCACACCCCGCAGCCATATACGCGCGAGCCTTAACCTGGGCGAAAATGAAAAAGTGTGGGAAGTATACCGGAGGCGCCTTGCTAATGGAGAGCCTATCAGTTTACAGCGAGCGTTCTTTCCGGTGCTGTTGATGCCGGATCTGGTTAAAAAAGACTTGAGTGGGTCATTCTTTCCCCTTTGGAAGCATTTCTATAATATTTTGCCTAAGGATGGAGAGCAGACCATCCGTACCCGGGTGGCAACATCCGAAGAAGCTGAATTATTGCTCATATCCGAATGTGACCCAATTTTTGAGATTACACGCTTGACTTTTGATGTCAATAGCAAACCTTTTGAGTACCTGATTTCTGTCTGGCGCGGGGACCGTTATGATTTTTATGTGCGGTTATCGAGCCGATAAGATTAAATAAAAATGGAATTTCCTGATGTCTAATTTAACTCTCTATTTAGCGCGCCATGGTGAAAGTGTATCGAATTTTGAAAATATTTTTATCGGCAGGTCAGTGGATCCCCAATTAACCGAGAAAGGCATTCTCCAAGCCAAGAGTCTGGCGAAGAGCCTTAAAAATAAAAAAATCGCTGCAATCTATTCAAGCACGCTTTTACGTGCAAGCCAGACTGCACGAATAGTGGCTGAAGAAATTGGTTTGCCGGTTTTTCATTCAAATGACCTGATCGAGGTTGATTTGGGGCGGCTGGATGGGCGTGATATTGCCGATCCGGCATTTCTGTCAGTTTATAAGAATATGGTTGCGAATTGGGAAAGTGGGTATCCACAAGCCAGTATTTCTGAAGGGGAATCACTATTGGATGTCATGCAGCGGCTTGAACGATTTTTGTTTACAAATTTATTAAATCGGGATTGGGATGGGGCTGTCTTATTGGTTGGACACGCAATTTTATGGATGGGTTTTATTTGGGCTTTCTGCGAAAATCAACCCCAAAGTATTAATGAAGGTTTTATGAAAAAAACGCACCTTTCTGTAATCTCAAAGAATGGTAAAGGATATATCCTTAATTATAAAAACCTCAATCATGATGAGATTACGAAACTGGAATAATTGCACGATTTGACTGTTATTATTCCAAAGATTACCAAAAGTCATTGACATTTGATTTGGCTTGTGCTAATATCTTTGATTGCAGTACATACAACTAGACAGGTAAATGATTATCAGGGTGATAGATAAATTGAGTCATTGATAATGACAGAAAATACTATGGCGCGCTTGAAAAATATTCTGAAGGAATTACTGATCTTGATCAAGAATTCAGAATGCAAAAATATTGTCTGCCTGGAGATCAAATTGTAAACTGGAAATTAAATTTTCCAGTTTTATTTTTAATTCTATAACTTTTAAGAAAGGCCGAAACGCAAAAAATAAAGGACTTTTTTATGACCGATTCGCAGAACAAGCATAAAGTCATTCTGGATATGCACAACATACTTAAGAATTATGAGGGTGTCAGAGCATTAAGCGATGTGCATCTTAATTTGCGCCGCGGTGAAGTGCACGCGCTCGTCGGTGAAAACGGCGCCGGAAAATCAACATTGGTGAAGATCATCATGGGTGTTATCCACCCGGATTCTGGAGTAATTGAATTCGCGGGGGATACCGTAATAATCCACAATCCGCAAATAGCACAGGGATTGGGCATTGCCGCAATTTTTCAGGAAGCCTCATTATTTCCAGACCTGAGTGTTGCCGAAAATATCTTTATTGGCCACGAACCTAAAAACAAAATTGGGGGGATTGACTGGCGCAAGATGAACGACCTTGCCAAAGTGCCATTGAAGGAACTTGGTGTTAACCTGGATGTTAAAGAAAAGTCCTTGGTCTTTCAATTGCCCAAATGCAAATGGTTGAGATTGCAAAAGCATTAACCGCTAATGCGCAAATCCTGATCATGGATGAACCCACATCCTCGCTGACTCTTCATGAGGTAAACGATCTGTTCAGAATTGTCAGGAAATTGAGAGATGATAATCGCTCAATCCTATTTATCTCCCACCGCTTGGAAGAAGTCTTTGAAATTGCCGACCGTGTAACAGTTTTCCGTGATGGGCAGTACATTGACACAAAAGATGTCAAAGATATCTCACAGGAAGACCTGGTAAGAATGATGGTGGGCAGGAATATCTCACAGTTATTCCCTAAGTTTGAGGTTAAGCGCGGTGAAGTTATTATGGAAGTGAAGGGGCTTAAGAAAGAAGGATTATTTGAGAATATATCCTTCAAACTTCACAAAGGCGAAATCCTGGGATTAGCTGGATTGGTGGGTGCTCGCAGAACAGAAGTTGCTACTGCTTTATTCGGAATCCTTCCGCCTGACGGCGGCGAAGTATATATAAATGGAGAGCGTGTTAGTATTCGGCACCCCCGAAAAGCGATGGCATTAGGAATGGCATATGTGCCTGAAAACCGGCAAATTCATGGCCTTGTTCTGCAATCAGATATCACTAAAAATATCTCATTGCCGATAATTAGAAGATTTTCACGTCTTCAATTTATTAACAGAAATGAAGAATCAAAGAAAGCAAAGGAAATGCATGACAAGCTGGATGTACGATCTTCTGGCCTGCAGCAGCTTGCGCAGGAACTCTCTGGTGGCAATCAGCAGAAAGTGGTTCTGGCAAAATGGCTTTCCACTGAGCCCCTGATTCTGATTCTGGATGAACCAACACGCGGTATCGATGTGGGCACAAAAGCCGCGGTGCATGAATTGATGAGTAAATTAGCAGGTGAAGGGCTGGCGATTATCATGATCTCATCAGAATTGCCAGAAATACTTGGAATGAGTGATCGTGTGATTGTGATGTGCGAAGGGCGTTTGACTGGTGAGTTTGTTCGTGCAGAAGCTACCCAGGAAAAGATCATGACTGCGGCAACAGCCAGAACATTGAGTGAACCAGCTGCAATAACCTCATAGGAGCAAAGTAATAATTATTTAGGCAAAGGATAACAATTTGTATGGAAAGCAATTCTGCCCTTAAAGCAAAGAATAATAAAAGCAGTTTATTATCAGCATTCAGCACCTGGCGTGAACTTGGAATCGTGGCGATAACACTCCTTTTAATGGGCGCTATTTCACTTCGATCACCTTATTTTCTTAACTTAGCAAATTTTGAAGATATTCTGGTAGCAATCTCTCTTACGGTTATTGTGGCTTGCGGCCAGATGCTGGCTATCATAACCCGAGGGATTGATCTTTCGGTTTCCTCAATTGTTGGACTTGTGGCAATGGTGGTAGGGCTTTTCATACGGGATAAGTTCGATTTTCCAATGGAACTGACATTGATCATGGGAATTGGTCTGGGATTACTTCTGGGCACACTAAACGGATTATTGATCACTATTGGGAAGCTGCCTCCGCTGATCGCAACTTTGGCAACCATGAGTATTTTTCGCGGCATGGTTGTAGTTTTCAGCGGCGGTGAGTGGGTTAATACCTACCGCATTTCCCCCACATTTCTGCAATTAACCCGCAATCTAGTATTAGGAATTCCCATGCTGATCTGGTATGCGATTATTGTTGCCTTAGGCATTTCTCTGATGATGAAATACACCCGACTCGGCCGGCAAATTTACGCGGTAGGCTCCAATCCAAATGCTGCTGATGTCGCCGGTATTCCCAAGGATAAAGTAATTTTTAGCGTATATCTGATCTCTGGCGCTCTTGCGGGTTTTGCAGGAATACTTTGGGCATCGCGTTATGGCTCAGTAACAAATGAAACTGGAATTGGATTTGAACTTCAAACTGTGGCTGCATGTGTGGTCGGAGGTGTCAGCGTTCTTGGGGGTTCGGGCAAGGTGTTGAACGTAATTCTTGGAGCCTGGCTGTTGGGGATTATCTTAAATGCTTTGACAATATCCAACATCAATCCTTTCTGGCGGCTGACAATCAATGGCGTGCTTATCATCACTGCAGTGGTATTTGATACGCTTATTTACCGCAGGCTAGGCAAACAATAATTTGCGGGAGGTCCACTTAAGAATGAAAAAAGCCGAAACCAGATCAAATAAAATGAATTCACTACTCAGGTTGGCTTCAAGATGGGAATTCCAGCTTTTCATAATTATTTTAATTTTGATGTCTTTTGGTTCAACTCTTTCCCCCTATTTTATTGACTTGAAGAATCAGATCCAAAACTCAAAGAATTTAATGGAAATAGCAATTATGGCGCTGCCAATGACCTTGATCATTATTGCAACTGGCAGCGTTGACCTTTCGGTAGCAAACAATCTACTCATGAGCACTGTGGTCATGGCGAAGCTATTTGAAGCAGGTGTGCCGATGGGATTTGCTATATCCGGTGGCATACTGACAGGTACTCTTGGCGGATTATTGAATGGAATTCTCGTTGGTGTTGTCAGACTGCCCCCTCTGGTTGCGACACTGGGAACTTTCACACTATATAAAGGGATAGGTTATTCATTGCTCAGAGAGTTTACTGTAAAAGGATTTCCTGATGAATTTAATTTTATCGGACAAGGAAAATTACCAGGCACAATAATCCCCTTTCAATTGATTATCTTTGCTGTGTTTGCACTTTTTTCCTTTCTGCTCCTGCATCGCACCGCTTTTGGAAGGTATATATATTCCATTGGTCAAAATGAAAACACCTGCAGGTATTCGGGTGTACCAGTAGACAAGGTCAAAATTATCATATTTACCATGTCAGGATTCATGGCAGCCATCGCTGGGATGATTCTGGCAGCGCGATACGGCAGTGTAGACGCGGACATTGGTTCAGGCTATGAATTGACCGTTATTACTGCTGTTGTTCTGGGTGGTGTGTTAACCACAGGTGGAACAGGAACACTGTTGGGTGTTTTCTTATCCTTATGGTTAGTATCTGAGGTTAGATTACTCATGAACTTATTAAACATCCAGGGTGAAATTCAAAAAATTATTTTTGGGATGTTATTGATTCTGGCAATTCTTCTGCCACGTTTGGTTGAAAAGGTTAGAAGCCGCCGAAAAATGAGGCAGATGGAAAAGGAGATAATAGGGGCTTGAAACGGTCTGTATAATTAAATATATAGAGGAGGTGGAATATCGGAATGTCCAGGTTTTAAATATCGCATTTGATGGTTAAAAAAAAACAATAATTTATGGAGGAAAAATAAAATGAAGAAGACTATACTGTTTGTTGTATTGATCTTCGCTTTAATATTGGCATCCTGTGCGCCCAAAGAGGCGACTACTGAAGGAAAGAAACTATTCTTCATTGCCAAGGTTTCAGGTATCCCTTATTTTGAGCAGAACTCTTATCCAGGCGCAGAAGAAGCAGCGAAAGAACTTGGGTATGAGATTATCATCAATTCACCCGATACTCCGGATGCGGCCAAACAAATAGAATTAATCGAAGCTGCTCTTGCGCAAGGTGTGAGTGCTGTCCTCGTTTCAGCAGATGATGTGGATGCACTTTGCCCGACCCTTGATGGCGCAATGAAAGACGGCAAAGTGGTTGTTTCCTGGGATTCAGACACCAACTGCCGCCAGTTATTCCAGAATCAGGCATCAGCCGAAGGAATTGGACGCGGCTTGACTAAAATGATGTGCGATATCCTTGGTGGGCCAGATGTCTGTGCTGGGAAAGTGGCGATTCTTTCTGCCGGTGCCACAATGACGAACCAGAATACCTGGAACGAATGGGCGCTGAAGGAATGGGAAGACCCCAAGTATGCCAAGATGGAATATGTCGGGACCGTTTATGGTGATGACGTGGATCAGAAGAGCTACGATGAAGCTTTAGGCTTATTCTAAAGCTATCCTGATCTGGCGGGGATTATTTCACCAACCAGCGTTGGTGTAGCGGCTGCAGCCCGAGCGGTTGAAGACGAGGGATTACAGGATCAGATTAAAGTGACCGGCCTTGGTCTGCCCAATGAACTGCGCGCATATGTAAAAAGCGGTACCATGCCCCAGTTTGCTTTGTGGGTACCAAAAGACCAGGCTTATCTCGCAGTTTATATGGCACATGCGCTGTTAAGCGGCAAGATAACGGGTAAAGAAGGCGAGAAATTCGACGGTGGTCGTTTGGGCGAATACACCGTTGGCGCAAATGGAGAAGTCCTGCTTGGACCTCCGACTGTCTTCGATATCAATAATATTGACAACTACGATTTTTAAGTTCAAAAATATTTAACAGCCAGGGTACGTTTTGCGTACCCTGGCTTTTTGTCAATAAATTATTTCAAACAGCAATTATTTTTTTGTTTTTCTTTATCTTTTTAGGAGGAACCCATGGATTCCAATTTAAAATTTTCCGCAAACATCAATACTTTTAACGCCTGTGCTGACCGATATGTTCTGGAGGGATATGGTCAGCGGCGAAATACAGATGAATTAATTAAAGGCTGCCCAAAAAGTTGAAGATCTTACCGGTGTGGAACTGGTGGGCAAATGGCATGTCAACGATCATAATGTGGAACAAATTCATCGACAAGTTAAGGATGCAGGTTTTGAAGTCACCTGTGTTACACCGGATATCTGGGCTTCAGGCAAATGGGGGTGGGGTTCATTCACTTCTATTGATGAGAAAGTCCGTAAGGCTGCCATTCATGAAGTCAAGAAATCAATGGAATGGGCTAAGCAACTTAACTGCGAGGTTATTGATCTGTGGTTTGGCCAGGATGGCTATGACTATCCCTTACAAGCTGATTTTCCAAGAGCTTGGGATTTGCTCATTGAAGGGACAGCAGATTGTGCTGACCATGTACCGGAGGTGAAAATTGTTATTGAATACAAACCTAAAGAACCGCGTACGCATTGTTTTATTGCCTCCGTGGGGAAAACTTTATTACTGCTAAATAAAGTCAATAAACCAAATGTGGGTGCAATGATTGACGTTGGCCATGCGCTGCAGGGTTATGAAAATACAGCCGAATCTGCTGCACTGCTGCATTATTTTGGAGATAAGTTGTTTTATATGCACTTCAATGATAACTGGCGCATGTGGGATGATGATATGACTTTTGGTTCGGTACATACCATCGAATCCCTTGAATTAATTTATTGGTTAGATCGGTTGAATTATAAGGGCTGGTACGCATTGGATATTTTCCCTTATAGAGAGGATGGCATCCGCGCAGCAAACGAATCTATAAAATGGATAAAGGGATTCAACGGTATTCTTGACAAGATCGGGCGGAATGAGATAGGCAAGGTGGTTTCAGAAGGTGATGCCATGTCTATGTCTGCACTGATGCGTAAAGCATTTCTGGAATAGTTTGCTTCAAAGGAGGCCGCCATGTCGGAGATGAAGCATTATCTGGCCTTGGATATGGGCGCGGAAAGCGGCCGCGCAATTCTAGGCACGATTCAGAGTGGAAAAATTACACTTTCAGAAGAACACCGCTTTTTGACAGGCGCTGAATCGGTTCCTACCATGTATCCTGACCTCGTCCCATCGGGGCTGGATAGTGATTGTAGTATGCTTTGGGACTTCACCCGATTCTGGCATGAAATTAAAAAATCCATTCATCTGGCAGGTAAAAAAGTCAGGATAGAAGCCGTTGGCGTGGATACCTGGGGCGTGGATTTTGCGTTGCTGGATAAAAGGGGCATGATGGTAGGTACGCCGTTCAACTACCGCGACAGCCGCACGAACGGGATGATGGAAGAGGCGTTCAATCGCATACCAAAGGAAAAAATTTATGAATTAACTGGCATACAGTTTATGCCGATAAATGCGCTCTATCATTTGCTGGCCATGTCTGTTCGTAATGACCCGCAATTATCCATAGCGGATAAATTCCTTATGGTGCCTGATCTATTCAATTATTGGCTGTCAGGAAAAGCGGTCGCCGAGTTCACTGATACTACTACTTCACAGCTCTTCAATCCACGGAAACGGGAGTGGTCCAAAGAAATCATTCAAGCAATGGATTTTCCAAGACATATTTTTCCCGAGGTGGTTGCACCAGGGACAATTCTTGGACCTTTGCGCAATTCAGTAGCCTTGGAAACGGGAGCACAACCCTTGATTATTGCTCCTGCCTGCCACGATACAGGTGCTGCGGTTGCGGCGGTTCCTGCTGAAGTTGATGACTTTATCTGGATCAGTTCAGGAACATGGTCAATTGTAGGAATGAATACTCCCGAACCAATAATTAATGAAGCAAGTTATAAGTACAATTTTACCAATGAGGGCGGTTTGGACGGCACTTACCGGTTCTCCAAAAATGTGATGGGTCTTTGGGTTGTGCAGCAGTGCAGACAGCAGTGGATTAATGAGGGGAAAGAATATTCTTACACAGAATTAACTGAATGGGCAAAAAAAGCAGATTCGCTGAAATCATTTGTTGATCCCGATTACACAGCATTTTTACGCCCTGGTAAGACTGCTGAAAGGGTCAAGGAATATTGTCAAATCACTGGCCAACCAATTCCGCAGACAGAAGGAGAAATTATCAGAGCAGTGCTTCAAGGGCTGGCACTTCGCTACCGGTATGTTATCGAAAAGCTTGAAGAAGTATCAGAACGCAAGATGTCCACCATCCATATTGTGGGCGGTGGTACCAAGAATCAGTTGCTCAGCCAATTAACTGCAGATGCTTTAGGCAGACGGGTGATCACGGGCCCCATTGAAGCAACGGGCATTGGCAACCTCATTGTTCAGGCGATAGCCAATAAAGATGTTGGGAGCTGGAAAGAAGGAGTAGAAATTATCCGAAACTCATTTGAAATATTGACTTATGAGCCTGGAGATAAAACGCCTTGGGATAAAAGTTTTGAACTTTTTAAATCGAATCTTGATCATGTAGAACTGGCATATTAGGAGATGGCATGAAGAGAATAGGAATTGTATTAAAAGTCCGCAAAGACAAAATTGAAGAGTACAAGGAGGCGCATAAAAGTGTATGGCCGGAAATGAAAGAAGCGCTTAGCAGAACCGGTTGGCATAATTACTCTTTATTTATGAGGGAGGATGGGCTTTTGTTCGGGTATTTTGAAACGCCGGTTGATTTCACGACAGCATTAAAAGGAATGGAAGAAGAATCGATCAATGAAAAATGGCAGGCTGCCATGGCGCCTTATTTTGAAGCACTGGGCGGCAGGCGTGCGGATGAATCCATGCTGGAGTTGGAAGAAGTATTCCATATCGATTAAATTACTCAAAATCAAAAGTAACCTCTTGAAAGCAGCTTTAAAAGTTTAATAACCGATCTTCCCTCCCGGATGATCTTTTAGAACCCGCGGATCATACATTGGTACCAGAATATCCGCTTCGTTTCGAATGCGTTCGTAAGCTTCAAGGGCTTCATACATATTCTCATTGATCCCAAGTAGCCGATTTTCGGTTATGTGTTCGTAACGGAAGAAACAATCCGAAAAAATTACATTACCATCCTTTGTGTTTATTTTTACCGCCACGGAGCTGCGGTGATGCACACCAGTCCAAAAAACATCAATCCCGGGAAGGATGTTTTGCTCATTTTTCATGAAATTCATCCGCTCCCAGGCTTCAAGAAAAATATAGCTGATAAGTCTCTTGGGGACACAGGCATAAAAATTATCATGCGGATGGGATTTATATCGGGGGGCGAATAATTCAGCCCAGCCGTTGCGGTTTACATGATATTGTGCATTTGGAAATTTGTCTATACCTCCGATGGCGTAAGGTTGAAGCGGGGTGATGATAATATGCTGCACTTCTTCCGGTTTGACGCCTGCCTGTGCAAGACGATTTTCAATGTGGTCTTCTTCATTAACAACCAGTTGGTGGCGATAATTAGTACCAGCGCCCCACAGTTTGTTAAGCCATTCCAGATAATCCAATGGCGCGCCGGAATTGACAAGAATTGTATGCCCACCACCGCGTATTAATATTGCATATACTGCGAGCGTTTCCCACTTATCATCTCCAAAATTGGACATCCAATAAATTTCTGGTCCCGGTGTTTCTGGGAACTGGGCTACTTTCAATATATCAATTTTGTATTCCATGAAATCCTCCAATTATTGAAAATTTGCGAGAATCCCACCATCGACTACCAAGGTTGAACCTGTACACCAGGAAGCATCATCCGATGCGAAAAACATGACCGGGCCAACAATATCCTGCGGCTGACCAATACGGTGCAAAGGAGTGCGGTTGATAAAGTAATTCCGTTTTTTTTCATCGATCAGGTCATCTTTATTTATATCTGTTTCAACAGGACCTGGCATAACAACATTGCATGTAATACCATAAGGACCCAGTGCTACGGCCATGGATGCGTTTAATAGATTTATACCGGCTTTTGAGGAACAATAATGAGCCTGCTGTGCACCGCCAACGATTGAAGAAATTGATCCGATGCTGATTATGCGTCCGTGTATGCCTTTACTAACCATTACTTTGGCAATTGCCTGCGAACACAGAAATACTCCCTTTAGATTAACATCCAAAACATGATCCCACATTTCTTCAGGGATTTCCAGAAAATCCTTGAATGGGCAAATTCCGGCAACGTTCACAAGGATGTCAATCGAACCATATAGCCGTATGGTCAAATCAACCAGATGATCGATATTGGCTTTACTTGAAACGTCAGATTCAATAAATATTGAATCCGATCCAAGTTCATTTATTGAATCTGCTGAACTTTTTCCTTCAACTTGCAGCACGTCTGCGACAACAACCTTTGCCCCCTCTTTCCCAAATCCTTCAGCGATTGACCGGCCAATTCCACGCGCGCCACCTGTCACAATAACAACTTTATCTTTGAAGCGCATTATCCCTCCAGATAAATTTGAAAGACTGAGGTCATTATACAAATGTGAAATTATTAAGTCAATTTTCGGGATATTACTTGAAGTTGGGAAAGGAAAATAATGATAGATTGCCTAAATATTTTTTTAAGTGCTCTTAACGTCAAATTAATGTTTTATACAACATGACTGTTGCCTCAGAAGGAGGAGCACCGATTTCATCTTTCAATATGTTCAAGCATTGCTGGTATTGTCTTGAAACTGCAGCTTTGTTACCCATCAATGAATATATTTCCATTGCCATGCGATGCAAATCCTCATTGAATGCTTCTTCTTGAAGCGCCTTGTGGCAGTAAGTCAGTGCTTCATCGTATCGTTTATTTTTGACCAAAATCTGAGTCAGATCAAGCAAATTCTTGATTGCCAACTCATGAAAATTTTGGCGGTCGGGTATGACCCAGGAATAATCCATATCCGGCAGGTAGGAACCCTGGTATAACTTGATGGCAGTCTTGTAATGTTCAATTTGTTTGTCTGTATTTTTTTCATCCTTGGCTAAATTGGTGGCATTTAAAAAGTTTTGAACGTCATAATCATAGTCGATCGAGCGGTTGAATTGATAATAATTATCCTGGAAATGGACCGCCTCCGAACCGATAGCGTGGCGCATGCGGTAGATGGCATTCTTAAATCCGAGTTTTAATTCAGCCGGTGATAGTTCCTGCCACATTATTACGCCAACTTCTTCCTTGGTGAGTCCCTCAGGATGCGCCAGAAAAAGGAAAAAGAGATCTCGTGACATTTGGGTTTTCCAATCTGAAATCGCTAGAATGTGATTCTTAACAATCACCTCGGCACGGCCGAAGGCGCGAATTTCAATTTTTGCGGGTGCAAAGGGAATAACCGATGCTTCTTTCCTTATGCGGCGCCTGCTTTTCTGAGTCAGTTTATGAAAATCAATTAAACGAGCCAACAAGCCTGAAATTTCAACCCCGATTTCCTTTCTGGAAATCAAAGATCTTAATTGTTCCTGAAGTTCATTGAGCATTACTACACTAGGGATATACCTGGATGGATCGCTTATACCAACTGAAAAATCACGAATTATTACTGACGCTTTCTTAATATTACCCAGCTTGGCCAATGCAGTGAAGAACAAGGCTTGAGCACGAATGCTATCTTCAATGTGACCTTCCTTGGAGAAATACTTGTCAGCAATTTCAAGATTTTCAAGAACAGCTTGAAATCTATTGACTGCAAATTCAAGAGCACACTGTTCAAGCATGATCTTATGAGTATCATATGCTGAACCGCTTTTTTTTGCCATTGCAATTGCAGTGCGTATTAGTATTTCGGCTTTTGATATTTGACTCTGGCTTATTGCCAATCTGGCAGCCGCTGATTTTAAGATAAAAAATAAGATATTGGTCCTCGATCTGCTGGGCAATCTCAAGTGCTTTTTGGTATGCGTCAGAGGCCTCCTCCAAGGCATCCAGGTCTTTATATAAATCGCCTATGCTGGCCAGGGCGTAACCTTCCATGCGCTGGTTGCCAGTGAGCTGCGAGTATTTCATTGATTTTTCGAGATTATAAAAACTGTTGATAAATTCGCCATTAGAGTGCTGCAGGACACCTAGATTATTCAAAATGGTTGCAACCCAGATGGAATCTCCAGCGGACTGCCAATATGCCAGCGACCTTTCATAAGAACGTTCTGCTTCAATAAACTGGCCAAGTCTTTCGTAAATAGCCCCAACTTCTACCAAAATACGGGCGATATCTTCATCATTTTTCTCGTGTTCACAGATCATAATCGCCTGATTCAATGTCTCCAGGCCTTCCTTAAGAAAACCGGTTTGAAAAAGGATTGTACCTTTTGCTCTAAGCGCTTCTGAGTATAGAGGCTCCATTCCTTGTTTTTCTGATGTCAGAGAAATAGCTTTTTCAGCGTCTTTTGCAGCCGCATCATAATCACCTAAAATCCGCAAAGCAGCTGACCTTCGGATAAGGTTGTCAGCATAGTCCCCTTCATTTTCCACACTTCCAAGTTTTTCAATGACCTTATCAAGCAAGTTCTTGCCTTCCTGGATGTGTCCCTGATTAAAGATAACAGATGCTTGGATCGACAGCAGTGAGGGATTATTGGATATCACACTGGAAGGAAGTAATGTTAGCAGATTGGACAATTTGGTGATTTTCCCCTTGGCAATATAAACCGAACCTACCTGCTCTATGAGGGAAGCGATAGCCTGGATATCACCCAAATGCTGGTAAATATCAAAAGCCCTTTCCCAATCCCCTCTTTCAGAGAAATATTTGGCAAGATGCTGCCTAAGCTTTTCAGCATCCTGCGGGCGCTGACTTTCAAGCATGGAACGCAGAAAATCACGAAATAAATGGTGGTACCTCAACCATTTGTATTCATCATCAACCGGCAATACAAACAGGTTGTTATGGAATATCGATTCCATAAGGCGGGTCCAATTTTCATTCTGGTTGAGCGCATTACCTATTACTTTCTGGCACATTTCAGCATTGAATTCTTCAAGGATAGAAGAATTAAGGAGAAAAGCCCGGATATTTTCTGGCTGCTGAGTAAGAACCTGTTGAGCGAGATATTCATACAATCCAATACCTGATGCGCGCGCAACCTTGATCGGTTCACCTAAACCGGAACGCAGCATGGGCGAGGTGAGCAATAAGCCGGTGATCCAGCCTTCTGAGGCAGTGGCTATATCCGAAGCTTCATTTAAATCAATATTCCTGTGAAAGACCTGATTGTAAAGTTTTTGAATCTCATCTGGTTGGAAGACCAATTCCTCAATGGAGAGGCCGCCTACTTGCGCCCGAGCAACCATTAAAGGAAGATCTGGGAGTGTGAGCAGCTTGCGTGAGGTAATGGCAATGTGGCAGTTGTCGTCAGCTCGTTGGATAAATTCGCTAAGAAATGTGTCGATTAGTCCGTTAGAACTGAGTAAATGATAGTCATCAAGAACGACAATGAAGTGTTCGGTAATTTTTTCATAGATATCATTGGTTAGAACCGAGATCAGATATTCCAAATTAAGCTGATCAGCGGGTGTGGTTTTAAGTATGTTTATGGCTTCGTCCCCGAACTCGGGAAATTGCCTTTTAATTGACATCACAAAGTGGGAAAGGAAACGATGAGTGTCATTATCCAGTGGGTCAAGAGCTAACCAGCAGACTGGCCAGTCAAACTGATGGGCAAAATCGATCAGTAAGGAGGTTTTACCATAACCAGCAGGAGCGGCAATAATGATGAGTCGAAAATCAAGCAGATCGCTCAATAACTCAAGCAGACGTGGGCGTGAAAGAATCTCTTTTCGCCTCTGAGGGAGCAGGACCTTGGTCTGGGAAATCAGCAACTCATCAGCCATTTAATGTAATTTTATCAGTTTGAAGAAGACAACCATATGAAAAGAGAGCAATTGCTTATTACCGTAGTAATTCTTTTATCGAAAAGATGGGGTACGAATCATGATAGAATTTTGCAAATTTATGAAAATCCTCCACATTGTTGGGGCACGACCTCAATTTATTAAAGCCGCGATGGTTTCAAAAGCATGGAATAATAGCGGGGAAGAAGCAATTTTACATACCGGGCAACATTATGATGAAAATATGTCCCGGCTGTTTTTTACTGAATTGGGTATGGATGAACCAGCAGTGAACCTGGAAGTGGGGGGTGGCTCGAATAATGAACAAACCAGCCGTATGCTGACAGGAATAGATAGGTATCTTGAAGCAAACAATCCTGAGTGGATCATTACCTATGGAGATACTAATTCCACTCTGGCAGGCGCTTTATGCGCTTCAAAACGTATGATTAAGATGGCACATGTGGAAGCAGGGCTGCGTTCTTTCAACCGGTCTATGCCTGAAGAGATAAACCGCTTGGTCAGCGACACGCTGGCAAACCTTTTGTTCTGCCCAACGCTTCTGGCGATTGAAAACCTTAAACGGGAAGGCATTACAAAAGGTGTTTTTAATACTGGCGATGTAATGGCAGACGGGCTTTTCTTTTTTTTGAAAGCTGCTGAAGAAAAATCAACCATTCTGGCAAAATATGAGCTGATCCCAAAAGGCTTTGGTCTTTTAACCCTGCACCGCAGCGGAAACGTGGATGACCGTGATAACCTGGCAGCGATCCTCAAAGGTTTGGATAAAATTGACTTACCACTAATTTTTCCAGTCCATCCGCGAACGCGAAAAATGCTAAATCAATTCTCTTTGGCTGTTCCGGATAATGTTCTTATAATTGAACCGCTGGGATATCTGGATATGCTCATTATGGAAAAGAATGCCGACTGTATTCTCACAGATTCGGGTGGAATGCAGAAGGAGGCTTATCTGCTGGGAACGCGCTGTATTACCTTGCGTGATGAGACTGAATGGGTTGAGACTGTGGATGCAGGATGGAATTGCTTGACCGGTGCGGACAGCAGTAAAATTGCCGCGAGGTTTTACGATTTTAATCCTGAAGGAAACAGGCCTGACATCTATGGGGACGGCCATTCTGCTGATAAAATCATAGATATTCTTAAATCAAGTTAGATCTGGAGGTGACTTTTGGCTCCATTCATTCACGCAACCGCTGAGGTTGCTGATAGCGCTAAAATTGGTGAAGGCACCAGGATCTGGCATCAAGGCCAAGTACGGCCGGATGCCCAGATCGGCAAGAACTGCAACTTTGGCAAGGGTGTTTTTATTGACTCTGGGGTGCAAATTGGCGATAACGTAAAAATTCAAAACTATGTTTCTGTGTATCACGGTGTGACCGTAGAAGATGGTGTTTTTATTGGACCGCACGTTTGCTTCACCAACGATATGCGCCCCCGCGCTATCAATGTAGATGGAACACCGAAAGCAGCAGATGACTGGGTGTTGAGTACAACATTGATCAAACGTGGAGCAGCCATCGGCGCTAATTCAACCATTCGCTGCGGCATAACTCTGGGCGAATGGGCGATGGTAGGCTCTGGCAGCGTGGTCACTAAAGATATTCCGGATTACGGACTTGTATTTGGCAATCCCGCCAGGCTTCACGGGTTTGTGTGCCCATGCGGTGAACGATTGGAGAAAGTTAAAGAAGAAGGAACAAGTGTGGTGGCAAAGTGCCCCGCATGCGGTCGTCAGATCGAAATTCTAAAAGATTCATGGACAGGTGCAAAATGATAAATATGGCAAAACCAATTATCGGAGACGAGGAAAAGAAAGCTGTTTTGGAAGTACTGGATTCGGGAATTCTGGCACAAGGGCCTCGCGTTGCGGCTTTTGAGGAGGGCTTCGCCAAGTTGTGCGGTGTAAGACATGCAATAGCCACCTCCTCAGGGACTACAGCTCTGCACCTGGCGATGCTCGCGCATGGTATTGGCGATGGTGATGAGGTCATCACCTCACCTTTTACCTTCATCGCCTCCGCCAATTCAGTTCTTTATGCAGGCGGGACGCCAGTGTTTGTGGATATTGACCCGCATACCTTTAATATGGATGTGAGCAAGATTGAATCTGCTATTACCCCTCACACCAAGGCCATCCTCCCGGTGCATTTGTATGGATTAACCTGTGATATGGATGCGATCATGGCGGTTGCCAGAAAACACAACCTGGTAGTTATTGAAGATGCCTGCCAGTCACACGCAGCGGAATTCAAGGGAAAGCGCGCGGGGTCATTTGGAACAGGCACTTTCTCGCTTTATCCGACCAAGAATATGACCAGCGCCGAGGGTGGCATGATTACTACCGACGATGACGCAATTGCCGAAAAATGTAAAGTTATCCGCAACCATGGCATGCGCAGGCGATATTATCATGATGAACTCGGTTATAACTTCCGCATGACAGATGTGCATGCAGCTATAGGAAATGCGCAGCTGGCCAAGCTTAATACTCATAACGCCAAACGCGCTCAGAATGCGGCTTTCTACGATTCTCCACCTTAAAGGTGTTACTACACCTTTTACTCCTGAAGGATACAAGCATGTGTATCACCAGTATACGATCCGCGTGCCAGGAGGCAAGCGCGATGCCTTGCGTGAATATTTAAAGGAAAAAGAGATAGGCACAGAAGTGTATTATCCCGTCCCGATTCATAAGCAGGGATTTTATATGGAGATGTTCGGCAGCCATCAGGTTTTTCCTGCAACTGAAGCAGCCGCGCTGGATGTACTTTCAATCCCGGTGCATCCCTCGCTAAGCCAGGCAGACCTTGAGGTGGTGTCCAATGCCATAAACGAATTTATGGCAGGAAATATAAGCCATGCGAGTGGCAGTGATCGGCGTCGGTTCAATGGGCTTTAACCATCTGCGCGTCTATTCAGAGCTGGAGGGCATTCAGCTGGTAGGTGCATCGGATGTGAGCCCGGAACGCCTTGAAAGTTATTACCGACCGTTTTGCGGTTCCCACTTATTCCGACTATCGTGAAATGTTAACAAAAGAAAAACCGGATGCGGTATCAATCACTGTGCCGACCTCTGACCATGAAAAGGTTGCTACCTTCGCACTGCAAGAAGGAATGCATATCCTTGTTGAGAAACCCATATCCGCAACGGTGGATGAGGGCAAACGCTTAATAGCGCTGGCTGAAGAGATGAAACGCCAGTTGATGATTGGCCACATTATCCGCTTTAACCCAGCCATTCAATCACTAAAAAAACGTCTGGATAATGGCGACCTGGGCAGGATCTTTCAAATCTTCTGCCGCAGGGCGGGGCCTTTTCCTGCCCGCATCCGCGACGTGGGCGTAGTTGTTGACCTGGCGCCGCATGATGTGGATATCATGCGCTTCCTTACCGGGTTGAACCCAATTCGGGTTTACGCCGAGACCGAACAGCAAATCCATACCAACCATGAAGACCTGCTGTTTGGCTTGCTGCGCTTCCCTGGAGGCCTGACTGGCGCTCTGGAACTGAACTGGCTAACACCCAAAAAAATCCGCGAGACTCTGGTGGTAGGTGAAAAAGGCCTGTTCCATGTGGATGATTTGCTTCAGGATCTATTTTTCTATGAAAACGCGCAGGCCACCAGCGATATGTGGTCGCCGCTCAATACATTACGAGGTGTAAGCGAAGGCATCATGACGCGCTTTGAACTGCAAAAGCAGGAACCGCTTAAGGCTGAACTGAAAGCTTTCTTACAAGCTATTGAAAGCGGGACCCCTGTACCTGTTTCCGGCGAGGACGGATTGGAAGCATTGCGCCTGTCGCTAGCGCTGGTGGAATCCGGCGAAACTCACCAGGTGATCGAGGTTTAGCATGCCGCTTAACCGACCTTAAAGAAGGTTATCTCCGACCGCAGCGCCAAGGTTGGCGTCATAGGCTTGGGCTATGTAGGCCTGCCGGTTGCCGCTCTTTTTGCACAGAAGGGTTTTGATGTGGTCGGTGTTGATCTAAAGACTGAACGCATTGAAAAGATCAAGCAGGGCATTTCACCGATCGAAGGCAAAGAGCCGGGCTTGGCAGAGTTGGTTGCGGAAGGGGTCGCTTCGGATAAGTTTAAGGTAGCTACCGAATATTCATTTCTTAAAGACCGGGATGTGGTTCTGATTGACGTGGAAACACCTGTCAATGACGAACATCTCCCCGAATATCACGCATTAAGAGAAGCATGCAGATCGCTGGCAGGCGTGATGAAACCGGGAGTGTTGGTAATTGTGGAATCTACCATTATGCCAGGCACCATGCAGAAGATCGCCCTCCCGCTGTTGGAAAAATACAGCGGAAGCAAGTGCGGTGAAGGCTTTTACCTGGGCAACTGCCCTGAACGGGTTATGCCGGGAAAATTATTAAAAATCTGCGCCTAATGAGCCGCGTTGTGGGCGGCGATTCGCATGCCACCGCAGAAGTAATGAAAGTGTTTTACAAACATGTGGTAGAAGCGGAAGTTGACGAGGCTGATTGGATCACCGCGGAATTGGTGAAGACAGTTGAGAATACCTATCGCGATGTTCAAATCGCGTTTGCAAATGAAGTAGCGTTGATCTGCGAAGCCATGGGCGCGGATGTGTGGAAGGTGCGCGAGCTGGTGAGAAAATCGCCAGGCCGTGAGATGCTGGTACCAGGCGCGGGTGTTGGCGGTCACTGCATCCCCAAAGATCCCTGGCTGCTGGCAAGTGCAGTGCGCGGATTGGATGTAGGCGTACACCTAATCCCTGCGGCGAGGGCAATAAACACCGAGATGCCGCGTCATATGATGCACCTGCTGAAAAACTGCCTTGGCAGCCTGAATGGCAGGAAGATTCTGCTGCTGGGGTACGCGTACCTGGAAAATTCGGATGATACGCGCAATTCACCCAGTAATTATTTATTGAGCCTTCTCGAAGGCGAGGTCGCCAAGGTTGTGGTGCATGACCCGTTTGTAGCACAATATGCTGGTGATCTTTACTCGCTGGCTGAAAATTGCGATGCCGCGGTATTGATGACGGCGCATTCAGATTACAAGAAACTGGACTTCAAGAAACTTAAAATGCAAATGGCACGACCTCTGCTGGTGGACGGACGAAATCTGTGGGACAAAGTTGCGCTGAAGGCTGCAGGATTTGAACTGGTGCGGCTGGGTGATACTAGCTCTTAGGATTTATGGAATGATCTGGATATTATTACCCGCTTACAATGAACAGCGCGATCTACCCAGGCTTTTGGAAAAATTGGAAAAGGCCCTGGTAGGCGTAGATTACCGACTGGTGGTGGTAAATGACGGCAGTACCGACGGAACTGGCGAGATCCTTGAGAAAAAAGGCAAAAACCTAAAACTGGACATCGTCGGCCATCCGATCAATCGCGGGCTGGGAGAGACTGAGCGTGATGGTTTTGAATTCATCGCCTGGAAAGCCCAGCCGGAAGACTTTATTGTGCGTATCGAAGGCGATGACACCCACGAACCCAAATACCTGTTCGACCTGATTGATAAGCTTAAGGAAGGCTACGACGTGGTCAACACCTCGCGTTTCCAGCCTGGTGGCGGGCAGATGGGTGTGGACGCTTACAGGGCATTCATCAGCCGTTCTGCCAACATGTTCATGCGTTTAATGTTCGGCATACGCGGTGTGAGTGATTATTCCTGCGGCTACCGTGCCTACCGCGCAGCGGTGATTAAGGACGCACTGGAAATCTACGGCAACAACTTTATCCAGCTGCGCGGGATGGGATTCACTTCCACCCTGGAGATCATCGTTAAGCTCAATGTGCTCGGTTGCCGCTTTGCTGAGGTACCTTTTGTGCTGCGCTATGACCAGAAGGAAGGCGGCAGTAAAATGGTGGGCAGCCTGACCATGCTGGGTTATTTGCTGATGGCGCTGCTCTATTGGTGGCCGCTGGGCGGCTGGCGCAGTCAGTACCGCGGACTGCGTAAACTCTACCGCGAAGACTCGGAAAAAGCTGTGGCGCAGTACAAGCTGGAAGCGCTGAAACGGCGCAGAACGGCATCACGCATTAACCTTTAACCTCATGTGCGGCATTTGCGGAATCTACCATTACGATAAGGCTCGGGCAGCGGATGAAAGCGCCCTGCGCCGCATGGCCAAATCCATCCAGCACCGAGGACCGGATGACGAAGGTTTTTTGTTTGACAGGAATCTGGGGCTGGGGCACCTGCGCCTGAGCATCATTGACCTTTCGGAAGCGGCCCACCAACCCATGACTGATGAATCCGGCCGCTTTAACATCATCTATAACGGCGAAATATACAACTACCTGGAGCTGCGCGAGGAGCTGTCGGGCAAAGGCTGCCAATTCTTTTCTAGTTCTGATACCGAAGTAATTTTGCGGCTGTACATGAATGAAGGCCCGGACGCGTTAAAGAAACTCAACGGCATGTTCGCGTTTGTAATCTGGGATAAAGTAGAGCGCACGCTGTTCGCGGCGCGTGACCGGCTGGGTATCAAACCTTTTTACTACTATCAAGATAAAGGCAGCATTGCATTCGCCTCTGAGATAAAGGCGCTTTTCCAGAGCGGCCTAGTGAACCCTGAACTCAATCCGGACGGACTGGCGGAATACCTGACCTTCCAGTTCTGCCTGCGTGAAAAGACGCTTTTCAAGGGCATCCACAAGCTGGAGCCCGGCTGCTGGATGAGCATAGGGCGGGGCGGCGAGACACATATCCAAAAATATTGGGACTTGGACTTTAGGGTGGATACTGACCACACAACGGATTATTTTGAGTCCAGGCTAAAGCAGCTGTTGGAAGACGCGGTGCGTATCCAGCTGCGCGCGGATGTGCCGGTGGGCGCTCACCTGAGCGGCGGGTTGGATTCATCCACTGTCACCTGCCTGGCAGCTTCGCTGCTGGATGCACCTATCCACACCTTCTCAGGCGGGTTCAGGGATGGCGGCAGGTATGACGAGTCGCACTATGCGCGATTAGCAGCACAACATACGGGCAGTATCCACCACGAGGTTTTTCCGGACGAACGCCAGTTTGTGGACGAGATGAGAGGGTTGATGACCACCATGGATGAGCCGGCGGCTGGGCCAGGCCTCTTCCCGCAATTGCTTGTCTCGCGCCTCGCCAAACAGAATGTGAAAGTAGTGCTGGGAGGGCAGGGTGCTGATGAGGTGTTTGGCGGATATACACGCTACCTGGTAGCATATCTTGAAGAGTGCATTCGCGGAGGAATTCAGGGCACACAGGAAGCCGAGAAATACGTGGTGCGCTTTGACACTATTCTACCTAACCTGACACAGCTTAAGGGTTACGAGCCCATGCTTAAAGACTTCTGGAAAAGCGGGTTGTTTGGAGAGCAGGACAGCCGCTACTTCAGGCTGATCGACCGAGGCGCGGAGCTGCGCGGGCTGCTGCATACCGACACAGCCGGTGTCATCCAGGACTACTCCCCCTTTGGAGCTTTTGCGGAAGTGTTCAATTCCGGCGGGCTGAAGTCTTATATAAACAAGATGACGCGCTTTGACATGCTCACCCTGCTGCCAGCGCTGCTGCAGGTGGAGGATCGCACCAGCATGGCGGTTTCGCTGGAATCGCGCGTGCCCCTGCTGGACCACCGCATTGTTGAATTGGCGGCCAGTATGCCTCCCAAGGTGAAGTTCGAGGGCGGACGATCCAAGCACATTTTCCGCAAGGTTGTCAGCCCCCTGCTGCCGAAGGGAATTGTTGAACGGCAGGACAAGATGGGTTTCCCGGTGCCGCTGAGTGAGTGGTACCAGCGCGAGCCGGTGCGGGGTTTTGTGCGCGATACGCTGATGAGCAAGGCGGCGCGCCAGCGCGGCTGGTTTGACGCGGAGAAAGTAACCCCTCTGCTGGACACGGAACGCGCGTTCGGGCGCAGTGTGTGGGGATTATTATGTCTTGAACTTTGGGCGCAAACATACCTGGATTAGTCCCCACTTATTTGAAAAAATCACCAGTAGCATAAATCTACATGGCTTGACGCCTGCGTGAAAGCGGTTACTGCGCGTCGATCAGGGCACATCTCCTGCTTCATCACCCGATGAAGATTTCGCAATTTTGGACAAAGGTTTATCTAGATAAATCCTTATTTATCTAAATCCTGACTAACATTAAGCGAGTCAGTTTTAGCAGCCATTATGAAGTCGTTCTCATGCAGGCCGTTAATCTTATGAGTCCACCAAACCACGGTGACTTTGCCCCATTCGGTGATGAGGGTGGGGTGATGCCCTTCCTCTTCAGCCAAAAGACCAACCCGGTGCGTGAAGCCCAGCGCAGAGAGGAAATCTTTGAATTTGAAGACGCGCGAGAGCTTTTTGAAGCCGCTCTCTTCTTTCACTGACCAGCCCGGCAGGAGAGTGAGCTTCTCTTTAATCTCCTCATCATTCAGAGGAATATCACCCGCCTTGCAGACAGTACACTTCAACTCAGCAAGCAACGCCATAGGGGATCCTTTTTCCTGTTGTATCAGTATCATAGCAGGCAGGAGAGGCCAGAAATATAAGCGATTTATATGAGAAATTGAGGGTTGCTTGACAATACACGCTGGGACGTGGTATTATTCCGTTCCACTGTTGCGGGGTAGAGCAGCGGTAGCTCGTCGGGCTCATAACCCGGAGGTCCTTGGTTCGAATCCAAGCCCCGCTACTATTTTCCAGACGACCAGAAATGGTCGTTTTTGGTTTAAACATGCGCTAATTCCTTGAACAATTTAATTGAGAAGAGAGATTATTAGTTAACTACTAAACGGTTCTCTTCTTGAGATAGATCAAGAGTATCATTCCAGTGATTTCAATGCAATATACCAATATGAGTAGGTTATTAACCTGAAAACCTACCAATATTGGTAGGCTTTTTAAGAACAGATGCAATTTATTCCATCATTCTCTGGAGCTTGTTCACCATATCGCCTTGCATCAAAGTATTTTGCAATGAGACGATCTTATCTTCAGATAAATTTGGGTTCTGTTGAAATATGTACA
Organism: uncultured Chloroflexia bacterium; assembly: GCA_963723145.1. Taxonomy (GTDB): domain Bacteria; phylum Chloroflexota; class Anaerolineae; order Anaerolineales; family Anaerolineaceae; genus Pelolinea. The sequence goes on along the minus strand of CAVRPM010000008.1, from coordinate 96,238 downwards.
ACAAAATTCCAATCATCCCTGAAAGAATGTATTCAAGAATAAAATCAATTTCTACGAGATCTATATTCTCTTTATTCTTAAACGCCCTGATAATCGAGGACTTGAGGCTGTTCTTTAGTTTACGCTGGAAGGCCGGATCGCCATTATCCCCTAATAAGTGATTGTAATATTTATATTTCACCTGATACAGATCCATAAAGGAGTTGATAAAAGAAGGCGAATTTGTATTTACCTTATTAAGCGGAGGCAATTCATCCATTGTGGGTAAAGAAAGATTTTCAATAACCTCCAGCACCTCGTAAACATCCTGGAAATACTCGTAAAATGTTCCTCGATTGTATCCCGCCTTATTAGTAATTTCCTTTACCGTAATCTTTTCAATTCGTTTTGCCAGATATATTGACCAGAACGCCTCAATGAGATTTTGCCTTGTCTGTTCAGTTTTTTCAGCTTGTTTGTGCATGGATCTCCCACGAATCCGACATATTGCTTGATATTGTTGGTTGATAAGTAAATAACCCTTTGGTATATTATACAACATGTTGTCGGATGATTTATACAATAGGAGATTAGCAGATGATCACAATTTTATGTGGCGGGACTCGAGGGGATGTTCAACCCTATGTATCGCTTGCGATAGAACTAAAACGACTTGGAAAAGACGTTCGTATTGCGGTATCCAGAAATCATGAAGAATTTGTTCGAAGTTATGGAATTGATTTTTTCTCCATAGACGTGGATTTTGAATCTCTAAATGTGGACAAGAATATGATTCGAGAGGCTCAGCAAGCTGATAATCCTCTTAAACTGTTTTTCAGTTTTCAAAAAATGAAAAAATATGGTGTGCATATGGTGGATCACTATTATGCCGCCTGCGAAGACAGTGAAGCAATCGTATATCATCCCGGAATGGCAATTGGATATTTTGCAGCAGAAAAAATAGGCATTCCGTCCATCCTGGCAACTCCGTTTCCATTGAATAAAACGAAGGAGCAGACCTCTGTCATCCTGTATGGCAAAGTCCCATCCAGGCCGGGTATTAACTCCTTCAGCTATTCAATATTACAAAAAATGCTTTGGATGGCGTCCGATGCATCCTTGAAGCCGTTTTGGAAGGAAAAATTCGGTCATTTGCCTGCACATTATGGTAGTCCATTCGAAAGGCATAATGACCGACGACATCCAGCAATTGTCTCTTGCAGTAATTTTATTTTTGCGAGACCAACAGATTGGAATGTAAACATTCACCAGAATGGTTACTGGTTTTTGGAAGAACACAACGAATACCTTCCACCTATGGATTTAGTGGATTTCCTCAATAAGGGGGAAAAGCCGATTTATATCGGTTTTGGCAGCATGGTTATTGGTGAGGAAACAGAAAAAGTATCAAAAATTATTATTGAGGGTCTTGCCATTGCAGGTAAACGCGCCATCATCAGCGGGATGGGGAAACTTCAGAATATTCCTGAAACAATATTTACAGTCGACAATATTCCACATTCCTGGCTTTTTTCAAAAGTATCTGCTGTCTGTCATCATGGTGGCGCGGGAACATCAGCGGCAGGTTTTAAAGCTGGAATTCCGAGTTTGATATTCCCATTTGCCTTGGATCAATTTGCTTGGGCACAAAGGGCATATGATCTGGGTGTTGGTCCAAAACCGATGCCAATAAAGAAACTTACCTCTGAAAAATTTGCTGAATCGATTCGTTATGCCTATGCAAGAAAATATCATATCGAACGCAAAAGAATTAGCAAAGAATATCGCTACTGAAAATGGCGCAAGAGATAGTGCGAAGGTAATCATAGCCAGCTCTTGAGACAAAAAATGATTGAAAACGACAACGGAAATCATTATTTTGAATTAATTTAAATCCAGTAAACGAGATTAAATCCTCAATCATAAGTCTACGTTTATTTGATATAATATCCCCTTTAATTTCATAGTTTTAAAGGTTTTCAACTCAACTGGTTTACTGAAACCCTTTCAAAAATAAACCCCTGAATATACCCTTTGGGAGATGCGCGCTTCCTTGCCAAATGTTAAATTAGTGCAAGATAACAAAATCAGGTGCAATAAGAAAGGATGCAACCATGAAAAAAGTAACCGCATTTGTAGGAAGCGCGCATAAAAAGAATACGCACAAAGCTGTTGTTCAGTTTCTGAACAATTTAAAGGAACTTGGAGACATTGAATATGAAATCGTGACGCTGAGCGATTACAATCTTGGGGTTTGCAAGGGCTGCCGGCTCTGTTTTGAGAAAGGTGAGGAGTTTTGCCCATTAAAGGATGACCGGGACATTCTGTTTGAAAAGATTGAGGCATCGGATGGAATAATCTTCGCAACCCCAAATTACTGTTTTCAGATGTCAGGGATTATGAAAGTTTTTCTTGACCGGTTCGGTTTTACAATTCACCGGCCTCGTTACGCTGGAAAGGTTTTTACAAGCATCGTATCCCAGGGATTTAGCCGCGGATCCAGGATCCTACAGGATCTCGATTTTACAGCATCCCTCCTCGGATTTAACACCGCGAAAGGTGTTCCAAGAATTGCGACAGAGCGTTACCAGAAAATTTTCGAATTTAGACCAGCAATGACCCTTGAATTCTGAAAAAACGTCAACTTAAAAAACCTTGGCCAATAATAATATTAAAACGGTAGACACCTTCTGCATAAGCAGTTTGGGTAAGGAATTCGTATCACTTTAAGTTTATTGTAAATTAACACTGATCTTTATCTAGGAAAGATTCCATTATATGTTTCAGAATATCTGAATATTTTTCTCGCGCCATTCATTTGATTTTGATAATCAAAACCAGCCCAATTATCATAATATAATAGATTTGATATGTCTTCAAATGACTTGTATCACTCATAATTCCGGGGTTTAATATTTAAAAATTTGCTGGGAATAAATATTTCCTTTTATCCATATTCCAAGGAGCTCCCCAAATGCGTCTTACCGCCATAATCTTGATTTTCATGACAATTGCCCTGTCTGCGCCGCTAAATATCTTCAAGCTCACGAGGCAGCGGTTATACAGGAGATTAATGGATATTATAAGGTTTGTTTTCATGCCCAGACCTAGATAATATTGTCATGACCGCCAAAAACCCGGGGTACTCATGCTTATTAAGAATTTAATCATCCTGATTGATAACGGACGCTTTTTGCTCTATTATAATTAAGGGACAATTAAAGACAATCTCCGGAGTGTGTTGACTTACTAAAACGCAGTTGTGTTTTACAATATTCCTGATGGCTGGAACCCTCTATACAACCTGCCGCTTATGAAAGACAAAGCCTGCAAGACCGTGATGGATCTTTACAATACAACCCTGAATGCAAATCAGGATGTGATCGTGAACCATGAAGTAAAGAAATTGACATGGAAAATCGTGTGAGTATTTTCGGGATATTACTTTAAGTTACAAGGAGCTGCCATTATGCGTTTATCCGTCATATCTCTATTAACCTTGACACTTCTCCTGTTTGCGCCGCTGGGCGGCGCCTTTGCCCAGGAGGCACCGCCAATTCAGGAGATAAATGGCTCGCTGGCGCCCGGGCAGATCGATGTATTCCGCCTTGAAGGTTTGAAACAGGGACAAATCCTAAAAGTTTTTGCTGAAAACAGCTCCGGAAACCTGGACCCTGCTATTGGGATCATACCTGCGACCGATGATCTTACTCCGATTTATGAAACCTTTAAAAAAGACTTGGCAGACATAATGCTCAAGTCGCTTTATCCTTTACAAGATATCCAGGTTTTATGGAATGAATACTTCCTGGCATGGGATGATGACAGCGGCCCAGGCTATTCAGCGGCGTTGGAATTCGCAATACCCAGTGATGGGGATTATCTTCTTATGATGAGCAGCTCGCTCTCCGCCGCCGGCCGCGCGACCGCAGGCAACTACCGTCTGCTCATCGCGCTGGATGCCCCGCAGGTACTGACCGGATCGGTTGAACCCACCGGCGCGGTTATCGCTATTCAGGACCAGACCGTGCTGGAATCGCAGCTCATCCAGGAGTACAGCGGCAGTCTGAGCGCGGATAAGCCGGTCATTTCTATCAAACTCAGAGACTTTAACCCGGATGACACCCTGTATGTCAACCTGAAAGCTACCAGCGGCGACCTTAAGCCCATCATTATTCTGCGCGACTACGGCAATAAACCTGTCAATGGCGTAATCAACCCAACAGGACAGCCCTTACAGGCGGCTTTTAAACAAACCTTCCCGGAAGGCGGATCAAACTATACACTGGAGATTCAGGGTGGCAAGCTTAACGACCAGCAAACCAGCGGGGATTTTAAGCTTCAGGTCGGCGTTAACGCGCCTGAGGCGCTTGGCGGCATCGGGGCAGCAAACAGTGAAAGTGTTTTAAAGCTAGTCATTCCTGTTAAAGTTGGACTCAAGCTCCAGCAAATTATCAATATAGACCAACCCAATGAAATTATGAACGTGGTCGGCACGCTCAAACTGGAATGGAGCGACCCGGAGCTGGCTTTCAACCAGGATGACTGCGACTGCAATGCGAAAATGTATACCGAAAACAGCTACAACAAGTTCCTAGAGGACGTTAATGGACGCTGGCCTGATTTCACATTTTTTAACCAGCAGGGAAACCGCTGGTCGCAAAACCGCATTATCCAAATTGACTCCACCGGGCATGTGGTATATCTGGAACGCTTCTCCACCAACCTGCAGATCGATTTCGACTGGACTGCATTTCCATTCGATGAACAGGATTTTTATATTAAGGTGGACATGCTTTACCCCGAAGAGGAATATATTTTCGCCCCGACTGAAGGCTTCAGTGAAATCGACCCCAATCACGGTGAAGATGAGTTTATCCTGACCGACTTTGACACCCAGATAAGCTCCGTTATCTCCAGCACGCTAATGCCCACATCGCGCTTTACCTTTCATTTCAACGCCCCTCGCCACCTGGATTATTACATCTTCCGCATTCTTATTCCCATCCTGCTGATCATCGTCGTTTCGTACATCACTTTCTTTCTGAAGGATTACAGCAAACGCATTGAGATAGCAACCGGAAACCTGCTGCTGTTCATTGCTTTCAGCTTCAGCCTGGGAGATAATTACCCGCGTATGGGATACCTGACCTTCATCGATGCAATTATGGCAATCACATTCATCATCAATACACTGGTTGTGGCGCTGAATGTATACTTTAAATGGCTTGAGCAGAACGACCAGCGCGAGAAAGCCGACCGCCTGGATACACCCATGAATTACATCTACCCGATCGCCTACCTGATCGCCTTCGGCATAGTGGGAATCCTTTTTTTGTGAAGAAGATACCTGTATGAGGGGTTTATGCCCTGAAATGGACCAATTAGAACCTCCACCTAACATTTGTGAGTTAGGTGGAGGTTTTTTTTACCTTCCATCAACCCGTAAGAACCATTTCAATGAAACGTATAAGCGATTGATGAATAATTGCTAATTGCTACTTTACAAAAATTAATCTTATTTGTTGTTATGAATAAATTTCTGCCCAAGTAAGAATATTCAGACGAAATAGGCTTGACAAAAAACAGTAATACTGTATAATGACAGTATAACTGTAATAAGATCAATAAGAGAAAAAGCCTATGAATAACGATCTGACCTTGGAAGACCTGGCAAGCCACAGCGGATTAACCCTGCGGACACTGCGGTTCTATATTCAGGAGGGCTTACTGCAAGGGCCTGACACGCACGGAAAATATGCCAAATATTCCCAGCAGCATCTTGAGCGCCTTGAAATGATCCAGCGGTTAAAGAATCTGCGCCTGCCAATAAAGGAAATCCGCCATCTGCTAAACAATATGACAGCGGATGAGATCAGCCAGATCCGCCAGTATCAGGATGATCTCAACCCGGTTTATTCCATTAATAAATTGGAAAGCATCAGTGATTCATCAACTGCAAGCCCTGGTTCCAGTGCGCTGGAGTACCTGCGGAACCTTGAAACCGGCCAGAAAAATATTAACACCTACAGCAGCACTCCAGCCGCAAAGAAACCTGCCAGAGTTCCCAGACCCGCTCCTGTATATAAGCACCAGGTTTATGCAAAAGGCGATCAGGAAAGCTGGAAGCGCGTTGTGATCGATGACGGCATTGAATTTAACGTGCGCGAACCCATCGATATGGATGAAGAACTGAAGGTAAGAAAACTGATCGAATATGCCCGAACGCTGTTCGGCAGCCAATCAAAATAAGGAGATGAACCCATGAATAAAAAATCAAATGAGAAAAAAATTGATCTGCAAATTTCCGCAGATAAGCAGGTTATCGCGCGAGGCAAAGCCTGCACGCGTATCATTGAAATCAACATAACGCCGCCCGTGAATGACAGCCAGAAGGAACGCGCACCGCTTAATTTAGGCCTGGTGCTGGACCGCAGCGGATCGATGCAGGGGGAAAAACTGCACTTTGCCAAGCAAGCGGCAGCGCACGTGGTGGACCTGCTGGGCGAAAATGACCGAGCATCCGTCACGATATATGATGACACGGTTGAAACCATCTTCCCGTCTGAATTCATGACCAGCGATAATAAAACAAGCGCAAAAACCCAGATACAAAAAGCCCATTCCGGCGCCAGCACCTTCCTTTCCGGCGGGTGGCTGAAAGGCTGTGAGGAGGTCGCAAAGGGGGCTGCTGATGGAACGATCAACCGAACCCTGCTGTTGACAGATGGATTGGCGAATGTCGGGATTCAAAATATCGATGAGTTGGCGACTCACTCCAGAGAACTCTTCCGCAGAGGGGTTTCCACCTCCTGTTTCGGCGTTGGCACAGGTTATGATGAGCATTTGCTGGAATCCATATCGAACAACGGAGGCGGAAATTTCCATTTTCTTGAAACAATGAATGCCATCCCACTGGTTTTCGAGCGTGAATTTGAGGAGCTTGTCAATATATCTCTGCGCAACACCGAGATCAGCATCAAAATGCCGGCAGGTGTGAATGCAGAGGTTTCTGCAGGATGGCAGGCCGAAGTGGTTGATGAAAACTTAATAATCATGCTTGGCAGCCTGTACTCGGGTAAAAAGCAGACAGTCTATCTTAAACTTCAGTGCGGCAAAAATATCGCACAAAGCGAGATCGCGTTTGATATTATTGCGCGTGGAAAAGGCGAAGATATTACACAGTGCGAAGCAAAGAGTACCCTAACCTTAAAAATCGTTCCATCAACAGAAGAACAGGCTGCTGTGGAAGATCATGGTCTAATGGCACGCTTCGCACTGGTCGATATGGCCGACCGGGCGAATGAAGCTTTGAAACGGGAAAGAGCCGGGGACCGCGCCGGGGCTTTAAATATAATGACCGATTCAATTAACTATCACCGGGCGAACATACAAACCTCCACATACACTAAATACAAACATATGACAAGTGAGATCGAAACAGGGATGGGCGAAGAAGGCTTCAAACGACACCATCAGGAAGAATATCAGACCAAGCGCGGCCGGGACCACGTTAGGGATTACAACTTGCAGATGGTAAATAGCCATCTAATCGCCAAAATCGAAGGACTTTCTGTCCTGATCGATACAGGAATTCCCATCAGCTTAGGAGCCATAAAGGAGTGGTATTTTCTCAATGAAGTGCATCCCCTGTCACAAGATTATATGGGCGTGACACTGGACTACGTTAGCAGGATGGTGGGGACCGGTGTGGACCTCCTGTTGGGCGCCGATATCATGAAGCATTATTATATAACCCTGGATATTCTGAGAAACAGAATCAGTTTCAGTTCCCGCCCGCTTTTTTATTCCGAAAATAGATTCCCAATGACAGACATCATGGGGGTGCCTGTGGCATCATTTTCGACAGCAGGAAAAACTATTCAAATGTTTGTGGATACAGGTGCGAAGCTTTCATATGTCGAGCACAAAATCGCTTCACAGTATTCTTCAATTGGCAAAGAAAAAGATTTTTATCCGGGCATGGGCGAATTTGAAACACCTGTATTTGAGATACCCTTTCAATTCGGACAGCTTAAATTCAATCTCCGCTGTGGAATTCTCCCTCCCTTATTGGACAAAACACTTTTTGTTACCGGCAAAAGCGGGATTATCGGTTCGGAACTTTGCCAGAAATACCTTGCTTGTCTGGCTTTTCCTGAAGGCGAAATTTACCTTAAAGAATTTGAATTAATCAGCGCCAAATAAGAATTTTGAGAGAGGTAGACAAAGATTTTCTAACTTGAGATGAAATCTCTGAATTAAATGCTCAAGCAATTGATTGCCAGATTAAAACGGGAATTCATACAATACAGATAATAAAGTCAGCGTGGAAGGGATAATTACAATTATCCCCCCCTGACCGCCAGGATTGCGGCCACAAGGAAACCCATCACGGTGCAAATGCCTACCAGCTTGCCACCGTGTTCGAATGCTTCAGGCATCATCGCATCCGCCAGCATGGTCAGCATTGCTCCGGCAGCAAAGGCCTGGGCATAGCGCCCATCCGCCTGGGGTAATTTGGTGATAATAAAAAAGCCCAACCCCGCACTGGCTGCGGAGATAATGACAAGCATCATCCACTTCCAGAAGATATCTTTACGTGAATGGCCTGCGGCTTCAAGATTAAGGGAACCGGCCACACCTTCAGGCAGGTTGGAGATGAATACGGCTACCAGGAAAGCGGTATTAATCGCACCACCAAGGGCCACACTCATGCCCAGGATGATCGATTCGGGCACATTATCGAGCAGCGTGCCGATGAAAATAGCTGAGCCTGAGCCGACCTGCCCCCCTGTAATATCCTTGCGATCTCCTCCGCCGCGGTTGTCAATCCACCAATCTGCTCCAAAGAAGGCGAAGGCTCCGAGACAAAATGCTACCGCCATGCCCGCACCGTGCAGCATGGATTCGGGTAATAACTCATAGGCAATGGCGCTGAGCAGGGCTCCAGCGCCAAAGCCCATGATGATGCCAATAGTGCGGTTGGAAAGATTGTGCCAAGCTAGGTAATATCCCACGAGTAACGAGGCTGCGGCAAGCCCGCCCCACAAAATGGCTGTCAGCATGATTCACCGATTTTTACAGCCCCGTTACTCATATGCATATGCTCTAAAAACATCCAATTTATCTTTATTACTGATTACTTAAAATGGTTTCGGTAATCTGTTCCTGGGTGGCCAAGAGCATGCCATAGATCTGATCCAATGCTGATTTTACTGCCGGATCAGTCGCTTCTTCGGATGCGTCTTCCACGTTTTGAAGCGTCTTATTGAACTGCTCAATGACCTTGTCCAACCTAGCAATGACCACGTCGCCGCGCGCTTCGGATGCCACTTTCAAGCGGTTGCCGATCTCCTCGATGCCCTGTTTGATCAGGTCCGCTTTGGTTTCCTGAACAGGAAGTTGGGCTGACCTTGCCAGCGCCAGATCGACTGACTTGGTGGCCATCTCCACAGCTATATCAATCTGAGCCTGGCTGAGTTCAACGCGTTGTTCAATCACCCCCCGAGCAGCACGATAAGCCTGGCGGCTTGATCCTCCAGCGAACACTAATCCGATCAGAATCAGTCCCACCAGGATGCCAATAATCCAACGCCAAGTTTTATTCATAGTTATTCCTTCTTTATGAATTAAATTCCATCACGCAAGAATGGGCAGGTCATACAGTGACCGCCGCCACGTCCCTTGCCAAGTTCGAAGCCAGCGATAGTGACGACTTCAATGCCAGCCTGGCGCATCTTGGAAATAGTGTAGGTGTTGCGCTCATAAGCAACAACCACTCCCGGTTCCAGCGCGACCGTATTATTGGCGTCATCCCACTGTTCACGCTGCATCTGATAATCATCGCCGCCGGTTTCGACCATGTTGAGCTTCTTGATATGAAGGGCATCTGCCACTGCATCCACAAAGCTTTTTTCCTCGGTGACATGGAAGTTGCCAGGTTTGCTGCCCGGGCGCAGACTGATGGCGCGGATGTTATTGACCACTTTGGGGAAAGCGGTTGCGACTTCGCGGTCTAATAACGTAAAGACTGTATCCAGGTGCATATGGGCACGATCTTTGGTCATTACCGCAGCAATCACACGCTCAGCCCCGCCTGTTTCGAAGAGTTTTTTAGCAACCAGCTCAATCATGCGTCCTTGTGTACGTTCACTCATACCAATGGCAACTGTACCGTTGCCAATCGGCTGGACATCGCCGCCTTCCAGGGATGCCTTGCCGAAATCCTGGATGTTGAATCCGCCATTATCTTCCTTGTTTAGGATACCAGAAGTCAAACTTGGCAGCCTGGAACATGGGATGGTAACGGTAAATGGTCAGCATATTGAGCGCTTCGCGTCGTCGGGCTGGCCAGAACATCGGATTTACTGTCACGCCGTTGTAAATCCAGCAGGAAGGGTCGCGCTGGAAGAGCGTGTTTGGTACCGGGGGAAGGACAAAGTAACCTGGCTCATTCACTGCGGCCGCGCCAATGAGGGAGATCTGGCTGTATTTAGCCAGATCAAAGCCGCCGGCTTCCATCTCACCAATGGTAAGTCCGCCGACAAGATGCTTGGCAAGCATATCCGGTTTCAGCTTTGATAGAAATTCGCGCACCTCATCTACCAGTGACCAGCCCACGGTGTATTCTGAGGCGACGAGCTGGATCACATTTCGGCGGGCATCCTCGGATGCTGCCAGAGCTTCGGCGAGCAGTTCCAAATGATAATAAACTTCTATACCTCGGTCGCGCATGGCTTTAACGAACTGATCATGCTCCCATTGGGCGCGTTCTACCCACAAAACATCGTCAAAGAGCAGTTCGTCATGATTGGTGGGTGTTAAGCGCTTCATGCTGAGATCCGGCCGGTGAACGATCACCTTGCGGAGCTTACCTACTTCTGAATGAACACCAAATTCGTTACTCATATCTTAATCTCCTTTTTTTTGATTGATTTATTAGGTTCAATTCTTATTCCTGGCTATCGAATGTGCTAATAATCGGAAAACTATCTCATTGTCATGGATAAACATTCGTTCCGGCTTCTCCAGCCACGATCTTCTCGATATCCTTGAGCGAACCGATGGCGCAGCGCTTGCCGGTCTTTTCGACGAATTGTACGGCAGCTTCAACTTTCGGACCCATTGAACCAGCCGGGAAAGGATGCTCTCTGAGCTCTTTAATCGTCACTTTTCCCAACATACGCTGCCCAGGCTTGCCCCAATCCAGATAGACCCCGTCCACATCGGTGGCAATGACAAACAGGTCGGCTTCCAGTTCGCGCGCCAGCAACTCGCTTGCCAGGTCTTTGTCGATCACTGCTTCGATTCCAGCCAGCGAGCGCTGCTTGCCGGCTTCGTACATGGTAGGGATACCCCCACCACCCGTGCAGATCACAACGGTGTTGTGTTCGAGCAGCCATTTTATCGGCCGGAGTTCAAAAATACGCTTGGGTAGCGGGGAGGGCACTACGCGGCGCCACTTGGCCCCATCCAACTTGAAGACCCAGCCTTTTTCGGCTTTCAGCTTGTCGGCTTCCTCTTTCTCATATACCGGACCGACAAACTTGGTCGGGTTCTGGAAAGCAGGGTCGTTGGGATCGACTTCGACCATGGTCAGGATAGTGGCAAACGGCACCTCGAAGGGTAGCAGGTTGCCCATTTCTTGTTCGATCATATAACCGATCATGCCCTCAGTCTGAGCTCCCAGTACATCCAAAGGATATGCCTCAACTTCTTTATAAGCCGAAGCCTGAAGCGCCAATAAACCCACCTGCGGGCCATTGCCATGCGCAAGCACGAGCTGGTGCTTTTGGGCAACAGGGGCTAAGGCCTGCGCCGCAACCCTGATATTGGTCCGCTGGACATCATGGGTCATCGGTTCGCCACGCTTGAGCATGGCATTTCCACCTAATGCAACTACGATTCTCATTTGTTTTCCTTTTCCTTTCTATTAATCATCTCTTTTGTGCCCCAAACCAACATCAGAAGGGCATAGAACTTGACCATTTTACCCATCGCTTCGACCGGAATACGCTCATCAATGCCATGCTCCAGGCCACGAAAACTTTCGTCCATTTCCACGGAGGTGAATCGGTAAATGTTATCGCATACTGCAACAAAATGCTGACAGTCGGTGCCGCCCAGCATGACAAACGGCGCCACGGGCGGATTATCAAACACCTGACGGATCACGGTCTGAAGGCCTTTGTAAGCCGGACCTGTGCGCGATGAAACCGGTAGCGCTTCATTAAATTTACCCTCGACCGGCTTAATCTTCACCCGCTCGTCATTAATGACTTTCTTTGCGTGCCATAAAACATCCGCGATGCTGTCACCGGGCAGAAGACGAAAGTTAACGATCGCTTTCGCCTCGGCGGGAATGGTGTTATCTTCCACGCCGCCATTGATGATGGTCAAGGCAGTTGTGGTGCGGATACTGGCGTTCATCTCCGGGTTTTTCACCAGCCAGCGTTTCAGAAGCGGTCCGAAAAGCCACACATTAGCAAAAGGAATCTGTATATAGAGCGGCGCGGCCTTTCCAATCCCGTGATACAGCGGCTGCAGCCTGCGTAGATGAGTATGCATTGGGTGAGCTTCCAGACGGGCAAGGGCGCGCGACAGGATACCAATGGATGTCTGCGGGGGCGGTGTAGAAGAATGGCCAGGCGTGCTGTTGACAGTGAATTCCACTGTCAGATACCCCTTCTCGCTCACCCCGATCAGCCCCACCATACCCCGCACACCAGCAGCCAGACCAGCGCTGATTCCGCCGCCTTCATCTACAATCCCAGCCAGGCGAACACCGCGTTCTTTTAATAGCTGACCCATAACTTTGCAGCCATTCACACCACCGGTTTCTTCGTCATGCCCCAAACCGAACATGATGGTGCGTTCTGGACGATAGCCCTGATTAAGCAGGGTTTCCGCTGCTTCCATGATGCCGATTAACTGGTTCTTGATATCCAGCGTGCCTCGGCCCCAGATTAAACCATCCACTATCTTGCCTTCGAAAGGAGGGTGGGTCCAGGATGAAAGCGTGGCCGGATCGGCCGAGACCACATCCTGGTGAGCCATCAGCATAATCGGCTCCAGGTCTGCCCGGCTTCCCAGCCAGGTATAGAGCAGGCTGTAGCCATTCACAACTTCACGTTTCAGCTTCTGGTGCACCAGCGGGTAGGTCTCCTCCAGAAACTTGTGGAGCTGCTTGAAGGCCTTTGGATCAGGAGTGCCCTTATCATCAAGCGGTACAGTCTGACAGCGAATAGACAGCGCCAGGTGCTCGGCAACCTGATTGTCATCAACTGCGATGCCATCAAACTTTTCTGCGGCACGAATGGATCTCTGGAAAAGAATGGTACGAACAATAATATATAAAGTTGTGAGGACCAGAATTGCCAGGATGATATTCAATATTGAAGTAAACATCTTATTAACCTACCTTTCGAGCTGATTGACATCGGCAGTAATTGGAACAAATTTTTGTGGAGAAATAATTAATGTGCCCAACAGCACCCCAAGCGTTATTGCAATGATCAGCACCAGCATTTCAGCCAGCCCGATTGCAGCTCGCTGGAAATCTTCACTCAATATGCTGGTTACGCTTAATAAACCCCTGGCACCGGGCACCAGAAACCAGAATGCCAGGATTTGCGAAGCCACCGCCGGTGTGCGGCGGGGTGAGCGGGAAATGATTTCTGAACTGAGAGCCATCAGCAAAGCCCCCAAAAAGGCGCCAAAATAGGGATTTAATAGCTGCTCTCCGTAGGATTGACCCAGCATAGCGATATACAGGACTAGCAGCATCCAGAATAAATCGCGGTTTGCCCCGGATAAGCGGATGAAAGTGCCGACGCCGAACAGGAAAGTGCCCAGGATGGGCGCCCACCAGGAGACAACCACCATTTCATAAGGATACACCTGATAATTGGCCAACCCGGAAAAATATAACCCAACCGCGATGCCGATAAACAACAGCATCAGCATGGCTGTGCCATAAATCAAGCGGGCGGAGCCTGAAAGGATGTGCATGGAAGCCAGCTCAATCATGCCGGTGGTCAGGAGGCTGCCCGGCAGAAAGATAATCAGGGGAGCAACAATCAGGTTAGCCGGACCAAAAATGATGCCCAACCGGGTGAGGCTGAAAATAAAAGTCGATACTAGTATCGCTGCTATGACCGGAAGCAGAATGTAATAACGCGAAGATTTATTAAACAACAAGACGATTACATCCAACCAGGATACCTGATAATCCTGTTATGATCAGCGACCTGAGTTCGGGACGAAAGAGCATTGTGAGACCAATACATGAAAGAAAATATCCAAAAATTATAACCGCCGGGTGAAAGCGAATTTTTTTAACTTCGATCTGGTCAATTTGTTCCAACGCCTGTGCAAGAGGGATTTTTTTATTCTTTACCTGATCAACCAGCTCTATAAATTCAGACACCTTATCCAGCTGCACGGTTGTCAGACGCTGCACTGCGAAATCTATTTTCCCTAAGGAGTATTCACCCAGCTTGATCATGATCACGTTTGGCAAGGCTATGATCTCGCAATTCGTATCGTAAACCAGCGCGATCTCGGTCAAAGTGTTCTCCACCACCCCGGCTGAAAGGCCGCAGGCGATCAGACCTTTGCCGATCTTCCGCAGGCAAACGAGCAAGGTTGACATATCTGTCACCGAGCGATCGAATACCTGCGGAGATTGTTCAACTATCATTATTTGTCCAGACCAACTTTCGGAACATCCGCCAGGGGCACTGCCGGGAGAGGTGAGTCTGGCTGCAACCGCATGACATTGATGCCTGTATACCCAAAGATCAACCCCATGAAAAAATTAATAATGTTGAAAAAGCAGTATGGCAGGTAAACAAATGTAGACACGCCTAACGCAGCCGACATGTATGCGCCGCATGAGTTCCATGGGATCAACGGTGAGGTCACTGTCCCCGAGTTTTCCACTGCGGTCGCGAGGGTTTCCGGGTGAATACCGCGTTTGCGGAATTCAACCATAAACATACGAGCCGGCAGCACGATGGCGATATACTGGTCACCAGCTACGATGTTTAATCCCAGGGCTGTGAACATCACTGTAGCAATGGAACCACCATTGGATTTGACTTTGGTAATAATCGGTGTGATGAGCCGGGAGTTAAAGCCTCCAAAATCCATCATAGCCCCAAACGCCATCGCTCCAAGGATCAACCAGATTGTTATCAGCATACTATCCATGCCGCCACCCGAGAACAGCGCATCGATCTGCTCATAGCCGGTTGAAGAAGTGAAACCATTTGCCATTGCCATCCAAACACTCTTTAAAGATGCCATCATGTAACCCAGGCTGGGGTTGCTGGCGAAGGCGGTCACAACCTGCGGCTGCATAATCACTGCAACCAGGGCGCCTGCCAGCGTTCCAATCAGTATGGAGAGAAACGCAGGATACTTACGAAGTCCAAGAAGAAGCAGAACCACCACAGGCAGCAGATTCAACAGACTGATGTTGTAGGATGCTTCCAGGGCGTCGAGCGCAGCCGTAGTATCAGCCGCCGCTCCAAAGTCAACATTTCTCCCAATCAAGAAGAATATCACCAGAGAAATGATGTAAGATGGCACGGTGGCTTTAGCCAAACTTTTAATGTGGGTGTAGACATCGCTGCCAACGATTTGCGGAGTCAGTATAGTCGTTTCTGACAGAGGGGTCATCTTGTCGCCAAAATAAGCGCCAGAGATCACAGCTCCCGCAGTAATGGCGGTAGAAGCGCCGATTGCATTTGCCATGCCGATAAAAGCAACACCAAGCGTGGCGGCAGTGGTCCAGGAGCTGCCAGTTACGATCCCAACGATCCCGGTCAGCAAAGCTGCGGCCAAATAAAACCAGGATGGATCGATGTATTTCAGGCCGTAATAAACCATCGTCGCGATCGTACCGGACATATTCCAGACGCCGATGAGCGCCCCAACCATGAGCAGGATCATAATGGCGCTCATCGCTATCGAGATTCCATTAACCATTTCTTCGCCCAGCCTCTTCCAGGAGTGGCCGTTCTTGTGCGCAACCGCGGCTGCCACCACCGCGCTCATCAGCAACGCTACCTGCAGCGGGCCTACTGACGCATCCAGCCCGAACAGCACGATCGAGCAAATCAGAAGCGCAATCATGAAGAGCAGGGGAATCAGCGCATCCCTGAGGGACGGCTGTCGGATCGATTCACCTTGGTTCATCTGATCTGTTACCAATGTCTTTTCCTCTTTTCGAACTGGTCCGACTGTCATGCTTACCTCCCGTTGCTGACCATCATGTCGATGACTACTGTAATTGCAAGGATCAGGCAGTCATCCTGGCCGCGAAGGACATCCACTACATATTGGTCGCGAGCTATCCAGGAAAATTGCTTGGAGATTTTCGCCACCAGCTGCCCATTACGCGTAACATCATACTGCGCCCAGATAACCTTACCTTTAGTCATCATATCCTGCCCGCCGGGAATTTCAATGGTAAACCGCTCGCGCAGCGGGTCGATGATCGCGTTATGCACTCTGGCAGCCAGTGATCCATCCGGTTTCTTAATGTCGAATGATTCCCGGATGCGCAATGACTTTCTCATCCAACACATAAAGCAGGTTGCCCTTCATGTCGTGGAACTTCAATGACTCTTTTATCAAACGAACTTTGCCGTGGATCTTAAAGACCGGCTGGTCAGCGGCATTGGCGATATTAAAATCCTGCCCCAGCGCAAAGATGTGCTGGCGCATGATGTACCGATTGATACCAGCAGGAGTCTGCGGGTGTGACCCTGGCTGAGCTGCCGGGGTTTTCATTGGACTTATTGTGCCGCCAGGTCTGGTAAGTCCACCACCTCTACCCATCATTTCTTCTTATCTCCAATTTGTAATCCGCAATAAGATTATCTGGTCAATTCATAGGTAGTATGAGCATAAATCTTCATGGCTTTAAACAAGTTAGCCAGGTCCACACGCTCATTCGGCTGATGCTCGGTCAGAAGTTCGTCAGAAAAAATGGCGCCAAAAGCGACACAATTATCAAACGCGCGCGCATAGGTTGCGCTGCCCAAAGCAATAATTTCAGACTTTTCATCGCCAGAAACCTGGCGGTATACTTTCATCAATGTCGCAATAATGGGATGGTCCTTTGGGAGATAAATAGGCGCCAGCCAATCAAACTCTTTATATACCATGCCGTAGCCGGCTGCTGAGGAGCTAATTTTCTTCACGACTTCTTCTTTTGAAACTGTGACAGGGATGCGCGAATCCACAGAAATGATTTCCTTCTCTCCTAAATGGATCATCCCTATATTGAACTTGAGTTTTCCGGAGGGTTCATCACTGCATTCCCCAATCACGCGGACTGCATTGGGATCTTCATCGACTTCTTTTGCGATAAAATCGATTGCTGTGGACTGGATGCCGATGGCATGCAAGGCCAAACACAGACGGGCGATGGCATTGATGCCTTCTTCCGGGATCATCGCGTGGGCGGCTTTGCCCTTGACTTCAATCCCATCGTCTTTCCACTCATAAGCGAAACCCAATTCATCGAGCTTGCCCGCCAATTCTTCTTCCAGCACGCCGTCATAGAAAACCGAATCAGGAACCGCGTTGAAAGCCGAGCCGCCCGTAAACCTCAGGTCCGTCTGGTTCTGGCACTCAAGGGTGAACTGAAGCACACCTTTCTCTGCATATATTAAAGGAAACATGGCATCGGGTGAAAAACCCATGCTGGGTATCTCTTCCTTTTCGGTGTAACGCTTAATGCAGCGCCAAAGGGTTTCTTCATCGGTTCCCATGATAAAGCGGATGCGCTTGTTGAATTTCACGCCAGCGTCCATGAGCGCTTTGACAGCAAACAACGAGGCCAGCAGCGGACCTTTATCATCCTGCGTGCCGCGGCCGTAAAGCAGCCCATCTTTTTCAATTGGCTCGAATGGAGCACGGTCCCAATCTGTCAGTTTCCCGGGAGGCACAACATCCAGATGCCCCAGGATGCCCAGCATTTCAGCACCTTCACCAATCTCTGCATAGCCGTAATAACCGCCAGCACCATAATGGGTTCTAAAACCCAGATCGCCGGCGACTTGCAGCGCCTTACGCAAAGCCTGATCAACAGCCTCGCCAAAAGGGTATTGGCTGTGGCCTTCATCACTTACACTGGGAATACAGACCAGTTCAACCAGTGCTTTTTTCAACGGTTCCTGCTGAGCAGCAAGATGAATGTCGATGTTTTCAAGCATCATGATACTCCAGGCGCACTTAGAAAGATTAAATTTAATAATTCCATTGATGTGTACACCGCGGGATTTTTCCACGATGTACACATGGTGTAACAAGTAAAATTAATCGCCCAGCGTCGCGACCATGATCGCTTTAATGGTATGCATGCGGTTTTCCGCCTGTGCAAAGACGATCGAATGTTCGGATTCAAATACCTCTTCGGTTACTTCCAGACATTCCATACCAGTCTTCTGGAAAAGCTCCTCGCCCACCTTGGTCTCGCGGTTATGGAATGCGGGCAGGCAGTGCATAAACTTGACATTGGGATTGCCAGTCTTCTTGACAGCATCCATGTTGACCTGGTAAGGCTTGAGAAGCTTGATACGCTCATCCCAAACCTCTTTGGCCTCACCCATCGAGACCCACACATCGGTGTAAAGGTAATCGACACCCTTGACACCTTCTTCAACGCTTTCGGTAATAGTCAGCCGGGCGCCAGTTTGGGCAGCGATTTCACGGCAGGTTTTTACCAGCTCAGGTTCAGGCCATAAAGCTTTCGGAGCGGCCAGGCGCACGTCCATGCCCAGCTTGCATCCGGTGACCATGAGCGAGTTGCCCATGTTATTGCGCGCGTCGCCCAGGTAGCAGTACGCAATTTCGCCGAGATGCTTTTCACTGTGTTCCAGCATGGTCAGAATGTCGCACAGCATCTGCGTAGGATGGAATTCGTCTGTCAGGCCATTCCATACTGGTACGCCGGCGTACTTGCCTAAAATTTCCACCAATTCCTGTCCAAAACCGCGGTACTCGATGCCATCGAACATGCGCCCCAGCACTCTGGCGGTGTCTTTCATGGACTCCTTGTGGCCAATCTGCGACCCTGACGGCCCCAGGTAGGTGACTTTGGCGCCCTGGTCATAGGCCGCCACTTCAAAAGCGCAGCGAGTGCGTGTGGAGGTCTTTTCAAAGATCAGGGCAATGTTTTTGCCCTTCAGGGTCTGCTGCTCAAAACCGCCGTACTTGGCTGCTTTGAGATCGGCTGATAATTTGAGCAGGAACTTTAACTCCTCCGGAGTAAAGTCCAGCTCCTTTAGAAAGTTGCGGTTGCGTAAGTTGAATGCCATTTGTAAATCTCCTTTCTTACCTCATTGCTAAATTTTATAAAATTGACTACTTACAAAGAACTGAAACACAATACCCAAATTTCGTCATTGTTCAGTGAAATTTCCTGATCATCCGGTTCCCAGCAGAACGCCTCCGGCCAGCACAATAATCGAAAGCAAAGCTAATAAAACCAGAAGCATCGTGACGAATTTAATCCAGACGCCATACCCTACCCGGGCGATGGCCAGACCGCCCATGACTACCGCCGAGGTGGGGGTGATCAGGTTCACCAAGCCGCTGGCGGCTTGATAAGCGGTGACGACCAGAAAGCTGGGTACACCGGCGAAATCTGCGAGCGGGGCCATGATGGGCATTGAAACTGTCGCAAGGCCAGACGAGGACGGGATCAGGAAGGAGAGCGGAATGTAGAGCAAATAAGTAACGATAATGAATCCCACGCTGCTCAAACCGGAGAGCGCCTGCTCGGCAGCATACAGAACTGTATCTGTTATAAGGCCATTATTCATGACCACCGTTATGCCGCGTGCAACGCCAATGATCAATGCGACGCCCAGCATATCTTTAGCGCCTTCAACGAAGGTATTCACCAGTTCTTTTTCCCGGAGCTTGCCGATGATTCCGATCAGAATGGCAAAGAACAGGAAGTTGGAGGTCATTTCGGGGAACCACCACCACCAGGTGGGGATGGCTATTCCCAGATCTTCCCACGGTATGACCCCATAGATCATGACCACGAAGGCCAAAGCAAAAACAAACATGATCCACTTGCGGCGTTTGGTGAACTTGCCAAAATCAGTACCCACCGTGCCAGACATAAATTGTTTTTCATTTTCAGCCTTCATATCGTAGATCAGCGACTTGGTTGGATCGGCTTTTACTTTCTCAGCATATCGCGTTACGAAGTAAATCCCAATGATTGTCCCGACGATCAGCAGCACCAACCGCCCGACCAGTCCATCGCTGATTGTAGTACCGGCAAAACCTGAAGCGATGCCGGTGGCAAAGGGATTAATAGTGGAGCCCAGAACACCGATCCCACAGCCCAGCATGATAATAGCCGCAGCGCTCAGTCCGTCATATCCCGCGGCCAACATGACCGTGATGATCAAAGCATAAAAAGCCAGGGACTCTTCAGCCATACCGAAAGTTGTGCCGCCGATAGCGAAGATGATCATCAAAATGGGGAACATCTTTTTCTCATTGCCCTTCAACTTCTCAACCACAGCGGAAATTCCAGCGTTGATTGCGCCGGTCTTCATTGTCACACCCAGGAAGCCGCCGATGACGAGTACGAACAAGGCGACATCAATCGCGCCGAATAGCTCGCCGAAGTTCCATGTGTCAATATTGCCGGTTTCATCCTCTATGCCATACATGCCGCTGATGGGCGCCTTTAACCGCGCTTTAAGCAGCTTTTGCGGATTTGGCTCCACTTCATGATAGGTGCCAGGTATCGGCGAACCTTCTTCGTCATAGTCGTACGCGCCTGCCGGGACAAGATAGGTAGCGGCTGCAATTACAATCAGCAGGATAAACAGGATCGTAAAGGCGGATGGGAATTCGAACTTCTTTTTTTCCTTTATTTCTTTCTTGTCCTTCTTTTCTTTGGTAGCCATAAAATAATTCTCCTTTCAGATTTTTGTGGTTTTGATTCCGATCTAATTAATGTTAAATGGTAGTTGCTTGATTCAGGAGAGGCGCGCTTCACCAAAAATACCGGTAGGTGCAGTTCATAAAGCGAGTTGAGCACACCAGCCAGCGCAGCCTGGTTTCTCAAATCACCCTGCAGTGTTGTGAATGTAGAGCCATCCCCTGTTGTATCTTGAGAGATACTCATACCTTCAAAACGATCAGACCAGTTCGGATCGATGCAGCCTTGTACACAAATTTGATACAGTGCAGATTTGTCAAAAAGTGAGGGTTTCATTATTATAAAAACATAATAGCCCAATAGACCGCTTGTTGATACCACCCGCGAGGTGTGACTAAGGTGTAGAACCATCGGGTTATTAAAAGAAAGGTCGTATTATTCAGGGAGGAGAATGCCCATTTCTTTTGAACGGGCGACGGCGTCCCAGCGGTTGTTAACGCCGAGTTTGCCGTAGAGGTTGATGGTGTGGCGTTTGACAGTTGCATAGGAAATGTGAAGTTTCAGTGCGATATCTTTGTTGCTAATCGGCTCCCGCAATAAGGCCAGGACCTCGAGCTCCCGGGGAGTGAGGGGTTCAGCCAAAGTTGGACGACTTTCCGATGGAAGTTGCCCTGCCTTTGCGGATTTCCCGCTGTCTGCCAGGTTGCTGCCATCTTCCGGGAATGCCGCCAGGATGCGCTGAATTGACCCCACGGATGGATCCTGTTCTGCAAGCCGCTGCAGCATCTTGTGCATAGTCGTAGCCTGGTCAATGAAAACCCGGATGAAACCTCCTGGCCGGGCGAGATCCAGAGCCTGTTTTAAGACAAAATTGGCCTTGCCTAATTTCCCCTGTCCTTCCAGAACAAGGGCGCGCATTATCAGGAGATCGATCGAGTGGCGCGTGTTGTGTGTCCGGCTGGCTATCTCATCCAGGATATCCAGATTATGCAGAGCCTGCTTCAGATCAGCATCGGCGCCCCTGGCAACCAGAATGCGTACGCGGGTGATCTGCGGTTCCTCCAGCCATAGTAAAGGTTCATCTGGAGGCGGACCGGAAAAAGTATCAGCCCACTGACCGGCCTTATACAGGTCTCCCTGCATAAACTGCAGCCTGGCGCGCAGAGAGCATGTGCGATCATCCTCGCTCCCGCTCCGTT
Source organism: uncultured Chloroflexia bacterium (assembly GCA_963723145.1). Classification (GTDB taxonomy): domain Bacteria; phylum Chloroflexota; class Anaerolineae; order Anaerolineales; family Anaerolineaceae; genus Pelolinea. Next base: position 74,131 of record CAVRPM010000008.1, on the reverse strand, counting down.
CCAGGTCAAACTGGCTGACCGATTCGACTAATTGCCATGCTTTATCAATTTCCCCTCTATTCTGATAAATCAAGGCCATGCCCGCGATAGCCTCGCGATAAGCAGTAATCTGGGTTGAAGGGCGATTTTCGAGCACCCAGGAAAAGTGGTGCGCTGCATCCTCAAGTTCATTCCATTGATAGCTAACCATCCCGGAAAACAAACTCCCCCATGTTTTTGTGATTGCTTTGGTGCTGGATGCCGCATACATGGATATCATTTGTGCAATTTGCCTGGTTTTTTCTAGCTGGCCGGTATTGTTATAAATGAAACACAGTGTCTGCAAGAGCAGCAGGGCATAGGTACTGTCCTTTTCATTACAAGACTGATACTCATCCAGCAGCAGCCGTTCGGCAGTCTGCGCCTGGCCGTCGGCTTGTAAGCCAAAGCCGAGGTAAAGCATCACTGCTCCGCGCACGTAAACCCATGATGGAGGCAGAATCGATAAAGCTTGCCTGCAAAGTTCAATTGCCAGTGCTGTCTGGTTGCTGAAAAATGCCTGCTGAGAATTGAAAAAGAGAATTTGCCCGCGCAGAATTTTCAGATCATCCTCGGTAAGGATGCTCCAACTTCTGAATTCAACAGTTCTTCTATCTGCTGTATAACCTGTACCTGGATGTCTATCCGCCAGGTAGAACTGCAAGGTCCATGCTTTGATCATTAATAGTCCCGGATGTTTTTGGATGCTCTCATCCGGCAGCAGCCGCGACCAGCGCTCCATCGTCACCCTATCCTCGTGGTTAAGCACATCGCACAGTCCGGCGTTCATCAGGTGTGCTGCCAGATCCAGGTCGCCGGCTGCCAGGGCATGCCGCAGGGCTTCATCGATCAAGCCCTGAGCTTCGAACCAGAAAGAGGCGCGGCGATGCAAATCGATTATCTGGCCAGGTTCAGACATGGCAGATAGTCTCTGCTGCAGCATTTCCTGAAATAAATCATGGAAGCGGTGCCATTCTCCCTTGTTGTCCATTGGTATAATGAACAACTCGGAGCGTTCAATCCAATCCAGACAGGCACGCACATTCCAGGCGGGGTCGGTCTCCCCTATAATGGCTTCACAAAGTGAAACACAGAAACGATCCAAAATAGACACCTTCAATAAAAACGAATAGATCCCGGGAAGTTGGTGAATCAGCACTTCATCCAAGAGATACTGGGTAATATCCGTGTTCTCACTGGATAAGATTGACATAACGGATTCCTGGCTGTCAGTGGAACCCGATGTAAGGGCAACCAGCCGCAAGCCTGCGATCCAGCCGTCGAAGCGTTCTTGCAGAAGCTGCAGGTTTGACTCAGTTACATTGAATTTTCTTAACTTACCCAGAAAGGTAGCCGTCTCCTGCGGTGTAAAGCGCAGGTCTTTAGCGTGAATCTCATTGATCTTCCCCTTCGCTCGTAAATTGGCAAGCGGCAAGGTCGGGTTGATGCGTGAGATCAGCACCAGATGCAGCAATTTTGGCCAGTGGTACACCAACTCGCTGATCAGGTTGTGTACTTCCACACCCTGTATGGTATGGTAATCATCTATGACGATTATAAACTCTCCGGGCAGCTGCCCAAGGTCATTATTGAACGTGGTAAAGAGAGTTGCCTGGGCCGGTTTCTGCATGGATCGGAGCAAAGCCAGAGTGTCTGTGCAAGCTTCGCTGAAAATCGTGCGCAGTGCGGCAATGAAATAGTTTAGAAAGAGGTTTAGATCGCTGTCTTTCTCATCCAGCGATAACCATGCCGCAGGCAGGGGGGATGCGGGTGCAGACTGACCGGCCCCCATGCTGTCAAGCCAGGTACTTACCAGGGTTGTCTTTCCGAAGCCGGCCGGCCCGCAAACCAAAGTAAGCTGGCGGTCGATACCGTCATTGAGCTGCTCCACTAATCTTGTCCGCACGGTCAGATCACGCGGCAGGCGCGGCTGGTTAAGTTTAGAATGAAGAAGGGTTTGACTATAATCAGTTTGGCTTTGAATTAACATATACCTGACAATATTATACCAATAACCTACACCCTAGAGGTGTATAAGAAGCTATTGATTGGAAGTATTGTGTCCCAGTCGTTGATAAGCCAATCTAAAACACGCACAAGAAGCAGTAGTTCTGACGCAACCAGTTCACCAGATTATGCTTATTAGATACTAATAGCGGCAGATATCGCAAGTATACTGTTGTTTATTTTTAAAGTCAAAACCGGATGCTAAATATGTCTGGGAAACTGCAAATTGTCGAAATGATGCTCGAAATTTACAGCCACTTCCATTTTGGCCAAGCAAGCAGGCGGTCTTTCCAGGTTAAACGGCCGGACAGGCTGTAGATAAAAGACCGCAAGGCAACTGCCTCGTTAGCCAGGATCGTAAGCGGATATAACAACCCCAAATAAGAAGGAATACCCATTTCATGATACGGGATAAGCCAGAGGAGCAGTGACAAGCTCAAACAAACAGTTAAATCAAATAATCCGGCAAGTGGCGCCTGCCCAAAAGTAAAAAAAGACAAGACAATTAAAGGAACCCAAAAAAGAACAGCCAGCCAGAGAAATACGAATAAAAAAGGTACCAGGCGAAAATCAAATGCTGCAAACAAATTTTTAGTGAAACCATTTACAGCATCCTGGCTGCTGCGATACATTCTGCAGGAAATCAGGTCTGATATACTCGACACCCGCCAGCGCAGGCCTGCGGCTTTGATCTTTTTTGCCAATCCGATATCATCCACAATTGTTGTTCCCATGCCCGCATGTCCGCCGATTTTCTGATAGGCATCACGCCGGAAAAGCATTATCTGCCCCACCGCAATGCAGAGCGACTGCCAGGGCAGCCTGTACGCCAGCCAGAGCGGGATGAAGCTGAGAGAAGCCCAAGAGAAAAAGGGCACCAGCAGGCGTTCTCCCCAGGTCAACACTTGCTGGCACGGGAAACCGGTTACTAGGTCAGCCCGTTCACCCAAGAGTGCGGTCACACCCGCACGCAAGGATTGAGGTTGGTGAACCGTATCTGTGTCTGTGAAGAACAGCAGGTCTCCCCGCGCCAGGTCAGCCAGCTGGCTGCAGGCCCAATTCTTACCTGATAAACCTTCCGTCGGAGGGGAGCCTGCCAGGACCTTCAGCCCGGGTTTTGATGCGGCTATTTGGCTGAGGATAGCAAAAGTGCGGTCGCTGGACTGATCGTCAAGCACAAGGATTTCAAAAAATGGGTAATCCTGCGCCAGAAGTGAATGTATGCACCTGCCGATATTAAATTCTTCATTTCGTGCCGGAACGAGGATTGAAACCATAGGAAGATCGTCTGGCGTAACATGCTTCCTTGATCGATGGAGAAGCACTAGGTTACTCAGGATTATCATCAGGACCACCAACTGAAAAAATATGAGGTGGGTAATCAGATTGTGTGTCAGGTAATTTATCATTCAGGCTTACTTTCCGGGCGGGAAAATATATTTCGCAAGCCATGGCCGCAGGCGAGGGCTTTCACACAGGTCTGCGCGGTGAGTCCAAGCCAGAAGGATGGTGTTACCGATCCAAACCAGCAGGAACATTGGGTCGGGAAACCAGATTAAAAGGGCTGCCAGGATTCCAGCCATGCCGAGCATGACTGCCCAGCCGGAAACAGGCGTCAAAGCAATACCAATTAATGCAGCAATTACCCCTGCCAGCGAAGCTTTCCAAATTGTTAAGCCGATCCAAACTCCCAGCGAAGTGGCAATCGCCTTACCGCCCCTGAAACCTAAAAATGGACTAAACGCATGACCTAAAACTGGCGCAATTGAAATCAAGACCATGGGAATTCCGCGAACCCCCAGGTTATTGTATGCCAGACCAACAGGCAGTGCTCCTTTGGTGACATCCAGGGTCAAAGCCAGTAAACCCACCGCTTTGCCTCCTTCCCTGAAAACATTGACCGAGCCTGGATTTCCATCCCCATGCTGGCGCACATCCATCTTAAAAGAGCTTTCCAGCCAGACTGAGAAAGGGAGCGACCCGCAAAGAAAGGCAAAAATCATAAACAAGATCCATATAAAATGAACCGATGACATTAATGAAGAGGTTATTGGCATTATCACAAGAATTATAAATGAAGCCAAGTAGATAAACAAAAAATTTTCGCTAATTAAGAATAGTCGTTTTGGGATATGCAACATTAAGGGTTAAAAATTGCCAAGTATTCATAAAGTATAGTTTTGAGTAAAAAACACAGCTAATTGTCTTCGTTTAGACATATTAACCAAACATTGCTCTCTTGTGTGTTTGCTATAATAAATAAGAAAGACAAAGGTTTTTCACTACCTAATGCTGGCGCAGTGCAATGCTTGAAGTGATAATTTTGGTGAGAAAAACAATAGCCAAACCAGTCGAAGTTGGATATGAGATATTGAGCTATCATGAAACGGAAACGGTGGAACCGGATGCAGATGCAATGGAGGTGAAACATGAACAATCTACCCAAAGGTCTGGGGTTTTATCTGGTTGGGCTTGCCAGTATCTTCGTGATCTTGTTCGGAATTCGCGGCTCCGCCTATATTATTAATCCGATCCTGCTGGCTCTGGTTATTACCATCACTGTACTGCCGATCCCCATACGCCTGATGAAGGGCGGCAAACCCGGCTGGCTGGCGATGGTTTTGAGCATCTTACTGGTTGTCATGATCCTGGGTCTGGTCATCGCCACGATTTTCTTTTCAATCACCAAACTTTCCACCGAACTGCCAGTTTACACGGCAGACGCTGCCCAGCAAGCCAGCGAAGACCTTTCTTCGACAACGAGTACTGAAACGACCATTCAGATAGAGCAGTTGACAACTTCTGTAGGTCCGATAACGCAAGGGCTGCTGTCTGCCATCATGGGCTTGCTGGTCCAATTTGGTTTAGCTCTGGTAATCTTCTTTTTTATGATCAGCGCCGCCATTTCAATGCCTGCTCCATCTCGACTAGGTTTGGATGCCAGTTCACAAATCATGAACCGGATTGCACTGCTCACTGAGGATGTACGCAGGTATATGACGGTTCTGACTGGAGTCAATTTTCTGGTAGGGTTGGGCGACACTTTCCTGCTTCTGATTATAGGAGTAGATTATGCGGTGTTGTGGGGGCTGCTGGCCTGGTTCATGGGCTATATCCCTTCAATTGGCTTCTTGATCGCCTTAATCCCGCCGGTGCTGATGGCTTACGCGCAGTTCGGTTCACAGACCGCGCTTTTTGTCCTGATCGCCTATATCCTGATCAACGGGGGAATACAAAACTTTTACCAGCCTAAGGTAATGGGGTCCAGATTGAAAATATCGCCCGTGATTGTTTTTATCGGTGTGTTTATTTGGGGCTACCTGCTGGGCGGTATTGGCGCCTTACTGGCAGTACCGCTGACCCTACTTTTAATTATCATCATGGAAAATTTTGAAAACACGCGTCCCATTGCGATCCTTATGCGCTATACAGGGGAGGATAATAAGGAAGAAAGGCAAGAGGCGGAAAAACATGTGAAGGGGCTGTGGGAAAAAATGAAAGGCACTTTTACTTCCAACAGCGATACCGTAAAAAAAACCAAAAAACCTTAGATCATTAGATTGGCGTCTGAATAAACGGCAAGTAATTATGCAAATTAATAAAAATCTCAGGAGCAACGTATGGGAAACAGAAAAATAAGGAGGGTAACTGCCCGTGTGAAAAGGGACCGACGGAAGGTAAGTTTCTGGTATGCCCCGCTGATCATGTCGCTGGGCGCTGTCCTGCTGGCGTGGATCATGTATCGAATCGATCTGCAGATCCCTAATGAGATCCTGGAGGACAGCCGCTTCATCCTTACGGGTACTCCCGGGGAACTGCGCAGCATGCTGATTGGTATGAGCTCCACCATTCTGGCTACCGCCGGAGTGGTTTTCACGCTGCTCACTATTCCACTTTCGACAGTTGCAGCGCAATATGGCTCGCGTCTGCTGCGAGTTTTTCTGGGAGACCGCGTTACCCAGATTGTGCTTGGCATGTTCGTGGCAGCGTTCGTGTATTGCCTGGCAGCCGCACTCTCAATTCTGCCGGAGGATATCGAGCCTGACGGCCCGCAACTTACGGCTACGGTTGGGGCTATGTTAATGCTTGGTACATTTAGTTCTTTAATTTTGCTTGTTCAGCATATCAGCACCATGCTGCAGGCGCCCAATATCGCTGCTGCGGCCGGCGCTGAGCTGCGGGATGTGCTGCTCGCCGAGATGCCGGAGCAGCTGATCGGCGGCGATAACAGCAAGAACGAGTATGAGAACCAATTGAACGCCCTGGCGGAGATAGATGCCTACCCCATACGCGTCAGACGCGCGGGTTATATCCAATATGTCGATCCGACGTATATTATGACCCTGATGAGAGAACATGACCTGGTCATACAGCTCCTGTTCAAACCGGGCCAATTTATTCATCGGGAGACCGCAGTTGCCAAAGTCTGGCCAGCCTCGCAAGTTGATGATGAATTAAAGGAACATTTTCACAACGCATTTGAAATTGGAAACTATCGGACTCCAACCCAAGATATTGCCTATGCGGTCAACCAGCTTGTCGAAATGGCGGTGCGCGCCATGTCACCGGCGATCAATGATCCTTTCACAGCCATGACCTGCCTGGATTATATTGGGGACGGACTGGCGCAATTCATCCGCCAAGGAGAAAAAAGCCGCTATTACTTCGACAATGATACCCAGCTGCGCCTGATTATGGAACCGGTGACGTCTGCCGAGCTGCTGAGTACAGCGTTTGATATGCTCCGCCACGCCAGCTGCGACAATGCGAGCGTCCTGCTGCATATGCTGGGGGTGATCGACACCATTGGCAAGGAGGCGGTTACGCCTGGTGCGCGGCAAGAGCTGCATCGCCACATCAACCTTATTCTGAGTGAAGCCCAAGCTGGCAAAATCGTTGATTGGGATCAAGAGCGAATTTCCCAGCGCTGCAAAGAATTGGCAGGTATGCTTCAATCCAAAGCAGTATGAGAAACTTTACTAGAGATCAATTGAATTATCAGATTTCCCTCTGAAAACCATCTCGATACCTATTACTTCTACACCCTAGTCACACCTCGCGGGTGGTATCCAGGTATGGAATGCCAAGCTATCATACTAGTACAATCACAAATGGGATTTCCATTTAAGAAAACTTATTATGCTTTAAATAAGCGATAATCATACAAAAGGAGAAATAAAATGGCAGACAAAAAAAGCCAAAAGAAAGAAGCCAATGTTTCAGTAAAATCCAATGCCGAGGTCTCGGCCAAAAAAGGTGCGAAAGGTGTGGCCGCTGGCGTGGATGGGGTTAATGTTGGTCGAGTGATGACCCGCGCAGCTGCAGGGGACCTGGCAGCCGGGGCGAGCGACCTGACACGCGCCGAGGATGTGCTGATCGTGGCCGAGCGCGTGGCTGACCTGAGCGACGTGGTTGCTACGGCCGGTGTTGTGGATGTAGCCGAAGGGGCTGAACTGCTGGCACATTCTGAGGATGTGGCAACGCTCAGCGCAATGGTCGGATTAATGGGTGAAAACGACCTGGAAAGCGGGCTGGAATTAGCCCGCCTGGCCGGAGAGCTGGAGGCGGTCGGGAATGTGGTCGCACTTTTAAACATCCCTGTGCTGGAAGAATTCTTGTTCCTGCGCAGCACAACCCTTCATGAGGTCGCTGTCGATACCATCGTACGAGCGGCGAGCAGCCGCGCCGTTTCACAGGTGATGGCCGCCAAAGGTCAGGAAATCGAAGAGATGGGCATTCAGGAAGCGGCTGAAGGCTTGACCCGCATGGCAGCATCACAAGCCCTGGCTGAGCGCAGTGATGAGCTTGCCGCAGCAGGCGTTGCACATGCTATTAAAGGTATGGCAGAAGTTGAAATAGCGCAAGATGAAGCTGATATGGCAAGAGAAACTATTAAAGCCGGCATCACGGATATCGCTGAAGGCGCTGAATTAATGGGTAAAGCGGAATCTGCCACCCTGAAAAAATAATAAAAACCATACTCAATGGGCATTTAAAGCATGGGTGTCAGAAAGAATGAGCAGATTATTGAGATAAATATTCCCTATGGAAAAATGTTTATTGAGATCAGCCAAACAACTCAAACTAGCAAGCGAGGAGGCAATGCTTCCTCCTCGCTTCTGATTGAATTTTTGCCAGCTGGACCAGGTTTTTGGCCCCGTAAGGAAGTGATTTAGGGTAATAGTCTGTATATAACTATTAATAACGCACATCAAACTTAAATATTTGAAATAACCTAACAGAAAAAAGGAGGATTGATGGCCAAGCATAAGGATAAGAACAAGAAGAAAAACAAGAAGGTTGAAGTAGAATCCACAGACACTGCTGCTGTCACAGAGGCGGTCGTTAAAGAACCGAAGCCAAATATGAGCCGCAAAGAGTTTGACAAGGAGATGGAAAAGCTTCAGGTCGAACTGGTCAAGATGCAGGAATGGGTCAAAACTAGCGGGGCGAAAATCTGCGTGATTTTTGAAGGACGCGACACAGCCGGCAAGGGCGGTGTGATCAGACGCATAACTGAACGGGTCAGCCCACGCGTTTTTCGTGTGGTGGCGCTAACCGCGCCGAGCGAGCGGGAAAAATCACAAATGTACATCCAACGCTATATCCCATATTTACCCGCTGCGGGAGAGGTGGTACTTTTCGACAGGAGTTGGTATAACCGGGCGGGCGTTGAGCGAGTGATGGGTTTTGCTACACCGCAGCAGGTGGAGAACTTCTTAGTAAATACTCCCATGGTCGAGAAAGCCTTCATTCAATCTGGCATCACCCTGATCAAATATTGGCTGGAAGTAGATAAAGATGAGCAGGCCAAACGCTTCAAAGAACGAAATGAGGATTACCGCAAGGTTTGGAAACTCAGCCCGATGGATTTGGAAGCTCAAGCCCGCTGGTACGATTATTCCCGGGCGCGGGATGCCATGTTCGCTGCCACAGATATTCCGGAATGTCCCTGGTACGTGGTGCCATCCAATGACCAACGGCGGGCGCGCCTGAACTGCATCACTCATTTCCTGAGCCTGATCCCTTACGAAGAAATACCCCGGGAGCCGATCAAATTCCCCAAGCGGCAGGAAAAAGGCAAGTATATGGAACCGGATTATCCATTTCGAATAATCCCGCAGAAATATTAAAGCAGAAGGAGCAATTAATATGAACGGAAATCCTGAAAACCAACAAAAATGGTACACATTATCCGCCGAAGAAGTTGGAAAGCAACTTCAAGTTGATCCAGCCAAGGGCTTGAGTGCTGCAGAAGCGCAGCAGCGGCTGCAGAAATACGGATTGAACCAACTGGCGGAGAAAAAGAAAGAATCGGGACTGCAGGCGTTTACGCGCCAATACCAGGATTTTATGCAGATAATCCTGCTTGGCACCGCGATCATCAGCTATGTTTTCACCCGTGAATTAGGCACCTCGCTCGTGCTGATTGGCCTGACCGTATTCAATGCCGTTCTGGGACTGAACCAGGAATCGAAAGCAGAATCCAGCCTGGCCGCTTTGTCAAAGATGATGAAGAACATTACGCGTGTGCGCCGCGATGGGCAGGCAATCGAGATCCCTGCTGAAAACCTGGTGCCGGGCGACATTGTGTTGATGGAGGCGGGCAACCTTGTCCCTGCGGACGGGCGCTTATTTGTGACGGCGACCCTTGAGATTGAGGAAGCCGCACTGACCGGTGAAAGCGTCGCCTCACCAAAAGACACTGAAATCATCGCCAAGGTCGATGCTCCCTTGGGCGACCGTCACTGTATGGCTTATATGAACACATCAGTAACACGCGGCCGCGCGGAGATGATCGTCACCACCACCGGCATGGATACTGAGATGGGCCACATCGCTGAACTGCTCAACAAGACCGAGACGGAGAAAACCCCTCTGCAGAAACAACTTGACAAGCTAACGATCACCATTGCCAGCTTGGCCGGGGTTGCCTTCATTCTCATGGTTATCATGGGTATAAGGGATGGACAGGAATTTGAAACAATTTTTATAGCCGGTATAGCATTGGCTATTTCTGCCATACCCACAGGTATGCCAGCCGTTGTGACTACCATGTATTCAATGGGTACACGTGCCCTGGCAGAACAAAACGCAATAGTCAAGCGTCTGCCATCAGTTGAAACACTGGGTTCCGTTTCAGCTATCTGTTCCGATAAAACAGGAACGCTGACCCTCAACAAGATGACGGCGCGTGAGTTCACCATTCCTGGCCAGAACCGATTCAAAATTACAGGCGAAGGCTATGGGACACAGGGTGAAATGACTCTTGCAAGTGGCATCGCAGACCTGCAGCCCTGGCAGAAAAACACCCTGACTTACAGCACTGAAGGCAAACTGCTGAGCGCTGGTGGCGAAAAGGTTGATCTTGAACAGGTACTGCTACCCATGGCGCTTTGCGCTGATGCCCGCCTGGACAAAGGCGCTTTGATCGGCGACCCTACAGAAGGCGCGCTGATCGTGCTGGCTGAGAAAGGCGGCATCAGTGTGGATGGCGCCCGAGAGATGTACCCTCGTGTAGCTGAGGTCCCCTTCGACTCAGATTACAAATTTATGGCCACCTTCCACAATATGAAGAACGATCAGGGAAAACCTGTTGTGCGCTGTTTTGTGAAAGGCGCACCAGACGTGCTAATCGCCCGCAGCAGTTTTTACTGGATGCCGGGTGAAGATGATAAACCTATCACCGACGAAAACCGCCAGCTGGCACTGGATGAAAACGAACGCATCGCAAAAGCTGGTGAGCGCGTCATGGTTGTTGCAAGGCGCGATTTTGATCCGAGCACTTTCGATCCAAAAAGCAAACTGATCGACCAGATGAGAGATCTCACTATTATGGCTATGGTCGGCATTGTCGATCCCCCACGCAACGAAGCCAAAGACGCCATCGCCAAATGCCACAGCGCTGGAATTCAGGTGCGCATGATCACCGGCGACCACGCTGTGACGGCGGCGGCTATCGGACATGAATTGGGTATTGAGGGCACCGCCCTGACCGGCGCCCAGTTCGCAGCTAAAAGCGATGAAGACTTAATGAAAGACATGAATGAAATCGGCGTAGTTGCCAGAGTCGCCCCGGAGGACAAGATCCGCCTGGTTACATTGCTGCAGCGGCTTGGGAATATCGTGGCTATGACCGGGGACGGCGTTAATGACGCACCTGCCCTGAAGAAAGCCGACATCGGCGTAGCTATGGGAATCACCGGCACTGAAGTATCAAAGAATGCGGCTGTAATGATCTTGACCGATGATAATTTTGCAACCATTGTTAAGGCAGTTGAGTTCGGGCGGGGGATCTATGATAATCTGGCCAAATTCATCCGCTATCAGATGGGCGCGCTGATCGCGTTTATCGCCAGTTTCCTCGGCGCAGCTTTCTTTTCTATCAATGAGGGTATCCCGATAGGTCCGCTGCTAATCCTGTGGGTGAACTTTCTAATTCAGATTCCCATTGCTCTGGCTTTAGGTTTTGACAAGCCGTCGCCGGGAATAATGGAGCGTAAACCGCGTCCGCTGTCCCAGCCAGTGCTATCGCGCAGCCAGTGGATGCACGTTGTTGTGTTGGGCATCGTTATCGCAATCGGCACATTGGTTGTGGAGGCTTATTACGATTCACCCAATAGTTCACAGGCTATCACAGCCGGGTTTGTGGTATTTTCACTGTTCAATATTTTTCTGGGCCTCAGCGCACGCAGTGAAACGGAAACCATCTTTAAAGGGAAAATCTGTCGGACTCACGGCAATTAAAACTGTACGGTCTGGCTCTTCTGTTTACTTTCCTGGCCACCGAACTGGGTTTCCTGCAGAAGTGGTTCAATACCGCCCCGCTGACCGGCGATCAATGGCTGACCTGTATCCTGGTCGCCGCCAGCCTGATTTTAGTTGAGGAAGTGATCAAGTTCTTCATGCGAAAAAAGAAAAGCAAATCAGCAGCAGTAGTAAGCGAACCGGTATTAACACCTGCTGCGAAGTGATTTGGTTTTACCCTTATCTTCGCTTAATGAATGAGGTTAGTTGAAATACACATGATGCATGATGGATGAACTTAACCACCATGCATCATGTATTTTTAAGCCATGTTAAAGCACAATTAATACAAGGATTTAATGTTGCTGCTTGTGAAGGAAATATCAAATATAAGAAGTTTAGCTGCGAGTAGTGCCTTTTATACTTGCAAGAATGATTTGAGATATGATAGAATTATATATGTAATAAATAAGTCAAGTGAAAGGAGGGTCTGGAACGAAACTTATGATTAAAGTTCATTGTGCGTAGGTCACCTCAGGGGAAGCGGGAAAATGGCAGTACGCATGCTCCCTTTCCTCTTAATGGCGAATACAAAAAATTATTAATTCATATACAGAAAGCGAGAAATTAAAAATGAAATCAATCAAGAAAGTCGATGTCGGAACGTTAGCACTGTACGGCGCTGTCCTGACAGCCTTTTGGACATTCTGCTTTGGATTTGTCTATTACCTCTTAGGCTGGATGTTCGGAGCCACCTCCTGGTGGATTGATATGAACCTGGGCAACTGGACTGTATTCACGATGTACACCTTCCTCATGGTCTTCTGGCGTGCTCTCATTGCAGGCGCTGTCGGCGCTCTGGCAGGCACAGTTGTGGCGTTTGTCTACAATTTCGTAGCCGGAGTCATGGGCGGGATCAAGATCAACCTCGAATAAATTTTCTCAGCCCAAATACGGATAGAATATAAAAAATTATTTTATTAACTTTCTAACCGTGTAATCAAACGGAGAAAAGAACGGAGGCGCGACTCTTTTATATCGCGCCTCCGTAAAAAATTAACACTTTATCGCAATTTGATAAAGGGTTTTTTTTTATTAATTCACTATTTCAATATCTAAGATTCACCACCGCACTTCCCACAATAATGCAGACGAACTGAACTGCGGACTTAAAAATTTGCATCGCTCAGAATATGTGGATTTCTAGCCATTTTAACCTTTAAGTAAGGAAAATACAGCCTTAAGAGATAGCTAACTGCAACAAGTTGTGATTCTATTTATGATTAATATAATATAAAAAGAAAGATAATTGACCAAGCTTGAAAGGGAGAATAACATGTTTGATGTAATGGCTTATAACCCCAGGACTTTTGGAAAACTGTTCGAAGGCGGCAGCGGTGTTCTCAGTTTTCACAGCCCGGAAACGGTGGAACTGGGCGCGGCTGAAGCCATTAAATACAACATCCGTACAATCTGCACCTCATGCAATTTTATCTCGCTTTACAAGAAATTTCTGGCGGGAACCGATATTATGGTGGGCGGGGTGTTCTCATATCCGTGGGGGGATATGAGTTTTGAGGCAAAAAAGGCCGAGATGGCCAAGGTGATCGAACTGGGTGCGGATACGCTGGATGGGGTCATCAATCTGTCTTTTTTAAAATCCGGGATGATGTATGAATTGGAAAAAGAATTGTGCGAACTGGTTGCGTTCGCGAGGAATCAAAAAGCCGGCATTGAGATTAAATTCATCGTGGAGTGCATATTCGTAACGGACGAAGAACTGTGCGCGGCTGCCAGACTTATAAAGAAATCCGGCGCGGACTTTATTAAAACCCAGACGGGTTGGGCGCCGCCCGGACCAACCGCCCGGCAAATCCGGTTGATTCGCGAAGCGGTTGGGCCAGATTTCGGAATCAAAGGATGTGCGAGGAGCACGGGTACGATCGAAGGGGCGGTGGAGTTCTTTGAAGCCGGGGCGAATATTATCGGCGAAGCCGCGCCCAGAGTGGTTGAAGGGCTGGAAGCGTATCAGGCAATGATAAGACGGCAAACAGCGAGGCCAGCACAATAAAAAAGTTTTGTTAATAGTATGCTAAAGCGAAAGATTATGCTGCATTAAAATCTTCAGCCTAAAGACTAAATTATTTAGATAATTTATAATTGTGTCCTGTTGTTCTACTTTTTTTTAATATCAGAATTCATCAAAGGAGCTCCGCATGGATATTAAAAACTGGATCAAAAACCACCCAATATCAACCTTTATCACTCTTTTGCTTCCTGTTTCCTGGATATTATGGACCTTTCTGATTCCGCTGATTGGGACTAAAGGATTGTTTAACAATCCACCGATATTCGCCTTTGTATTTGTGATTGCCGGTCAAGCCTGGGCATCGATAAGCGGACTGCTGACCACAAGGCTAGTTTTCGGTCGGGAAGGAATGCAATCAATCAAAGTACGCCTGCGAAACTGGAAGGTCGGGCGGTGGTGGCTGGCTTTGCTGATCATCCCTGCGGCAACTGCTGTTACACCGCTTCTGCGTTATCTGGCTGGCTTCGAAGTGGATCTAAATGCCATGATGGCATTGCTGATACCTGGGCTGCTTCTGGGGATTTTTTCCGGTTTTGCCGAAGAATTTGGCTGGCGCGGTTTTCTCCTGCCGCAGCTGCTCAAATCGTTTTCACCCTTTGCCGCTACTGTAATTTTAGGTTTGGTTTGGGGAGGATTATGGCATGGTTACGCAGATTATATTGGCATCGGCAGCAGCAACAAGGGAGTTGCCATCTGGCTGATAGTATTCCTGCTCGGACCCTGCCTGCTGACAGCCTGGTCGCTGATCATAACCAGAATTTACCAGCGAACACAGGCAAGCCTGCTCGTATCTATATTTATGCATGCCGGGATATCCTCTTCGGCTTTAATCTTCGGACAAACATACAGCAGCATCAGTGAAGAAATTACCTGGACAGTTGTCAGTGTAATTGTGGCATTCCTTGCCGCGCTGTTAGTTTGGAAAGCAATCCCTGCACATGAATTGGTCAAAAATTAGATAAATTTCCGAAAATCCCGATTGCCCAGATTAGCTTTAGTTCATAAACTTCCGGTTTTGTGAGAACGCCTGATTTATTCTGGGCTTTGCGCAGCGCCGGAAATTGTGAAAAAGCCTTCGCCTTTTTAAGGTTGTCCCATTCTGTAATTACGATAACCATTTTGGGGTTATCAGCGCTCTGAAAAGCCTGCGCACCTTTTGATCCTGCGGCTGACCTGAAGCTTTCGGCTGCCAAAACACCCTCATTACATTTGGCAAAATCCTCAACTTGAAACAGCGTTTCCATTTTTAACATTTTGAAACTACTTTTTCCGTCATTCATTTTCATAGTCTATCAGAGTAGGTTATTTGGTCATAGAATTATTCAATTCGTTGAATAATTATTATGAAATACGCAGATATTACGAGTTGTTTTATTTATTTGGAAAGCATTTAAGTTTTGATAGGAAAATTGAGAACCTTTGCATAAGAGTTGATCAAATGGCATTCACTGCTTTATACTTTATTTTCATTATCATCAGACAATGAACCTAGCAACAGATTTTTCACAAGACAACCCGGTGGATGAAGGAGTAAACCAGTGCTTCAATTAGTACCGATGAAAGAAGACGTATATCTGGAGTATGCACGGCATTCCCCAAAGGAATATGCCCAGGAAAAAGTTGCCTCAGGAAACTGGCATGCGGATGAAGCGCTGCAGCGTGCCGAACAGGAATTTCGCGACCAATTGCCGGATGGCCTGTGGACAAAAAACCACTTCTTTTTTACTTTGCTCGAAAAAGACACAGGACAGACCGTTGGCATAATCTGGTTCATGCTGGACCTCAATCGGCCAAACCCTGTGGGATTCATATTTGATTTTATAATCTATGAATCCTTCCGCCGAAAAGGTTATGGTTTGCAGGCATTACAAGCAGCAGAGAAGCAGGCGCGCGAAATGGGGGCGAAAAGAATGGAACTGCATGTGTTTGCGTTTAACAGAGCTGCAAGAGCTCTGTATGAGAAAGCAGGCTACCGAGTTACCAACCTGAACATGGCAAAGCAGATTGAGTAGCTCCTTTTGTTTCCCCTTTATAAAAGAAAAATTAAAGGTAAATAGCTCAATATACACAGCGATATCCCCGCAACAGGGTGAAAGTCATAATGAATAATAATAAGGAGATGCGAGATGGTTAAAGGTAATTTGCAACCCAATTCAAAGATGTGTTTCCTCTGCGGGCTGGAGAACCCGGTCGGACTGAGGCTGCGAATATACGAAGTCGAACCAGGGGTAGTGGAAAGCACTTACACCGCGCCTGAGCATTTCCAGGGATACCCCGGTGTGCTGCACGGCGGGATCATCGCGACCATTATTGACGAGATCAGCGGACGAGCGCTGATGGGTTTAATTGACAGCACGCGCTTCATGTTCACTGCAAAACTGGAAGTGAAATATCGCAAAAATGTACCGATAGGCAAGCCGCTCAAATTGGTGGGGAAGGCTTTGCAGGATAAAGGCTACAGCGCTGAAAGCTGGGCAGGGATCTATGATGCTGAAAACGGCGAATTGCTGGCTGAAGGAAATACCCTGCTGGTAAATGTACCGAAGGACAAATTCAATATCACCAACCTGGCAGAAATGGGCTGGAAGGTCTATCCAGAGGAGTGACTCAAAGGGATGTTCAGAGAAGACTATTAGAATTTCATCGCATTGACACGAAAAGAGCTAGCAAGAGCGTCTTAGGTTTTTTGAGGTGTATTTATTGAAATAATTTTGACAGTGTGATGGGTGGCGGTGATAAATTTTTGGATATCCGGCAGGGAAACGACCAACGTAGCAGTATTGATCAGCGGGTGGCACTGGAGGTAGTCAGCCTGCCAGAGGTCCAGATCTATCAGGACTTCGACTTTACATTCTATGTCATTGATCAACGACATAATAGAAACCGCACCGGGGGTAATGCCAAGATACTGCATTAATCGTTCGGGAGAGGCGAGTGATAACCCGGAAAGACCCAGGGAGACTGCCAGAGATTTGAGGTCCAGCGTCTTTGTATCAGGAAGCGAGAGCAAAAAGTGGCGGCGGCCTTTGCGGTCGCGCAGGAAAAGGTTCTTAGCAGAGTCGCCTTTGAGCGGGGGAATGAGGCGGCGTGCCTGTTCACTGGTATAGACAGCAACATGGTCGTGTTTTTCGTAGTGAATATTCAACCGATCGAGAAATAGAAGAAGACCTGGTGTGTCCATTTCAGGGGTTTAGTTTACCATTTCATTTGCCTGACTGAAAAGGAAAAAATTGTGAGGTCATCAGAACGGAAAGAGATTTTGGAGAATCCGGGATTTCTTTAGGGCGATTTGGCTTGTTCGAAGAAATGATAATATGTTAATTATAAGAATGATGGTCGTATATTAAATTTGAAAGAGAAGATCAATTATGATTACTCAGACCGATGAAGTAAGAAATGTGCTGCAGCGATTTCAGGATGGGTATCGTGCCAGAGATGTCTCGCAATTGGAGAAATTCATGGGTCTTTTTATTGAAGGTGATGACACTGAACTCATCGGGATCGGCGCCTATGCACGCAACCAGAATGAGTGGTTTCATGGAACAGCCCGCATTCGAGAAATTGTACAATCAGACTGGACTTATTGGGGAGATGTGAGACTGGAAGTCGGTGATGCCAAAATCACCGTCAATGAGGGACACAGCCTGGTTATCAACCACTGGCTCCATTTTCCAAACCGACCATATTTTTTCTGATGAAGTGACTGAGCCGACATTAGATCAAATGAAAGAAATCCTGAATGATCACATCTATGGATCCCAGAACAAGGTTGGTTGAAGCAGCCCACTTTGGGGTCCGGAGGTGGTGGGAAAGAGAGAAGAAAGCAGGATATCGCTGGCCCTTTGTTTTTACTGCCATATTGATAAAGCAAGGAAATCTCTGGCGCTTCCATACAATTCATTGGTCTATGCCGGTTGATTGAACGAAATTCGTGAAATTATATTTCTCCAAATGTTGGGAGAGGTAAGGGGGTATAGGCTATCGCTGGAACTAACAATACTATAGATAAATATGGGAATAAACTGCGGTGGGTAATAAGTATTTATTTTTGAAATGTTGTATGAAGCCAGCAAACACCCTTGACAGATAATACAAATGATAATGCTATACTGGGGTATAGTATATAACAAAGAAAGGAAAATATCAGATGCCCCTATATGAGTTTCACTGCAATGACTGCGGAAATTCTTTTGAAAAAGTTGTTCGATTCTCCGAATCGGAATATGGTTCCACACTGCCCTGATTGTGAGGGTAAGGATACTTATAAAATAATTTCAGCGCCGGCATCATTTTTTGCTCCCTCGTCCGCAACTACCAGTTCTAACAGCAGCAGCTGCGGTTCAGGCGGGAGGTTTACCTGAGCAGGGTAGGCTGGTACCGGCCGTGAGCCGGTAAGAAAACGGACAAACCACATGAAAATCAAGAACCCTGAAACAAAAGAAAAGCTTATCAAACGCCTGAAGCGGATTGAAGGACAGATACGCGGCGTGCAGGCGATGCTCAATGAAGAACGGGACTGCCGGGAGATCATGCAGCAGCTCGGGGCAGTTCATTCGGCGGTGCAATCCACCAGCCGTGTTTTTCTGCAGGATTATGCAACTGCCTGCCTGGCAGAGATGGATGAAAAGTTAGATCATGATTCTGGAGTAAATTCCCATATCAAGCGGGAAAAGATAGTCAGGGAAATGATCACGCTGCTTGATAAAACTCCTTGAAGAATCCACAGATATCATGAATATCTCACCAAATGACTCAAACAAAGCCCTGCCATATGACGTGCTGATCATTGGCGGCGGACCAGCGGGAGCAACGACGGCAATTTATACTTCGCGCGCCAACCTTAAAACCTTGGTGATTGATAAAGGGCTTACTACCGGCGCATTGGGAATAGCCAGCAAAATAGCCAACTACCCTGGCGTTGAAGATGAAATCAGCGGTGTAGAACTTCTGGAACGGATGCGCGGACAGGCGCGTTCTTTTGGAACTGAATTCATCACTGACAGGGTTATCGGTGTTGATCTTCTTTCGGAAGAAAAAGTTGTATTTGGTAATAACGGCACATACACAGGCAAATCTGTGGTTATTGCCACCGGATCAATGGGACGCGGTATTCGAGTTAAAGGAGAGGACGAACTGCTGGGTCGAGGGGTTTCATATTGCGCCACCTGCGATGCAGCCTTTTTCCGAAATCAGGAAGTGGCAGTGGCAGGCAACAGCGACGAAGCCATTGAAGAAGGGTTGTACCTGACAAAATTCACTCGCCAGGTGCACTTCCTGTCTCCGACATCTGAACTAAAAGCACCCCAGGTTCTGGTGGACGAACTCCTTGCGAACCGCAGTGTGACGCTTTATAAGGAGGCAAGCCTGCGGGAGATAATTGGACAGAAAAGCGTAGAAGCTGTCCGGTTTGAACAGAAAGGCCGACCTGAACAAGTTATTCCAGTGGCAGGCGCTTTTGTTTACCTGAGGGGCGGCAGGCCAATCACTGATTTTCTTCAGGGACAGCTTGAGATCAGCGAGACCGGCTGCCTGGTTGTGGATCGTGAGTTCAAGACAGCGGTTACAGGTGTTTATGCGGTGGGCGATGTTCTGTGCAATCATATCAAACAGATTGTGGTCGCAGCCGGCGAGGGCGCGGTTGCCGGTATGTCAGTTGAAAAAACCCTGCGAGGGCGCAAACAAATAAAGGCCGATTGGGCAAAGTAGAAGAAATAAGATCCAAAAAGCAATATTCAAATTGATAAATATAAAAAGAAAAAACTAAATGGAGAAAATTGAAATGAGTGAACCTTTACATGTAACAGATGCGGAATTTGAAAGTGTGGTATTGAAATCAACCTTACCCGTAGTAGTTGATTTCTGGGCTCCCTGGTGCGGACCTTGCCGTATGGTGGCCCCCATTTTGGACAAGATTGCCAAGGAGCAAGCCGGGAAACTGGTTGTTGCGAAAGTCAACACCGATGAAAATTCGGAATGGGCAACAAAATACGGTGTGCGCGGAATCCCAACCATGCTGTTCATTGCAGGCGGAAAAGTCGTCCAAACACAAGTTGGAGCGCTGCCTGAGGCTATGTTAAAGCAGGCGGTGGAACAGTTCATGGCAACTGTTGCTGTAGCTAATTAAGAACGGGTAAATTATTAGCAAGCCAGACAAATCTTTCTGAATTTAAATAACATTCCGCACGCTGAACGATTCTTAGCGTGCGGAATGTCTTTTTAGAGTAAGTTTTCCTGAAAACTTTATATCTAATACAAGTAAATAAAAAGTCAAATTATTTATTATTTGTGTTATTCAGCGGCGATTGCATTATCTGGTCCAACAATTCAAGGACTTCGGCATTTGGGGGAATATCAGACATCGAATGGCCATAATGGACAAAGCGGACGGCCCCGGTTTTATCAATAATTAGCTGGGCAGGCATGCGCCCCAATTTGAATAAATTAACTTCCTGACCAAAGAGTCTCAGTACGCTGGCTTTGGGGTCTGGCAGGCCGATAAATGGCAGATCTTGTTCGCGCCAATAGGTTTCAAAAGTTTTGGCGCCCTCCGGCCCGATAACAATAATCTGAGTTTGCCGTTCAACTATTTTCTGGTAATCCTGGCGCAACTGCGCCATATGCGCGCGGCAGAAGGGTCAGGTAAAACCGCGATTGAATACCAGGAGAATATTGGATTTGTCTTTAAAACTGGACAAGTGAATTTTCTCTCCCTGAAAATTATCCAGGGCAAAATCGGGGGCGGGGGTATTAATTTCAATTCTTGGCATCAGATTTTCCTAATTAAGTCATTGTTGAGTTCAAATTTGCAGCCTGATCGAGCATCGCCCAGATGTTGGCCGGAGGAACATCACCCTGAATGTTATGAACAGCACCCAATATATACCCACAACCTAATCTCATTGTTTCTAAAGTTGAACGCACGGCCTGACGTACTTCATCGGAGGGTACTTTCGGAAGAATTTGCTATGAATCGATATCACCCCGACAGTTTTTCCCTCATTAATAAGTATACAATTTGGCAGGTTCGTAAATACTGTTTGGAAGAATTTGCTGTGAATCGATACCGCCCCAGAAGAGCCATACGGCCACCAAAACGATCTTTGAGGTTCTGTGGTGACATGCCAGCTGCGGAGACCTGCATGGGATTGCATGCATCGATACCGAGGTCAATATAATCTTCGATGAGATCAACGATACTTCCGCAGGCGTGGTTAAGGATCTTTGGCGCCTGTGTACTTACGGATAACCCTCACATAATTCGCATGGAAAGGCTTGATCATCTTGCGATAAAGCTGAGGCCGTAGTAATGGACCTTTTTGTAAACCCATATCGTCAGCGATCATCACTATGTCAATATAATTCCCCACTTCTTGTAAAAAATAAATATGACGGCGATATTGAACGTCCGCTACTTTCTCAAGCAGCACCAGGGCAAACTCCGGATTGATGAGCAAGTCTTCCAGGAATTGCTGCATGCCCCGTAATTCCCAGGCACGGTCAAAGATCGAAGTATCCAGCGTTGCAGCACAGATCGCGTATGAGCTGTTTTCATGAAGATCGCGCGCTAAACTGGCTAACCCGGCATAGCGGGATGGATCCTCAACATCAGGCCAGGCATAATGGTCCAGATCGGCAATTGTAGCTTCGGCCAACGGATGCGGACCATATCAAACTGGTGCCAGCCTTCTGGGCGGCGGTATATAACACCCCAATCGCTTATCAGTGTATGGTCATCTAACCAGCGGCTTTGGGTGTGTAAAGGCGGATTGGCGAAAACAGACCGTGTCAACTGGCAGGCGGGTAAGCACCTGCTCATCCATGCGTACAGTATCAAAAGCTAGGTTCAAGATTTCCGTAGGCGAATCGATTTTCAAGAAAGACTTGAAATTGTTATAGGCGCCTTTACCCATTGTGCTATTGTGCGTTCCACCAAGATCGATAGGCACACGGTCCACTTCTTGATGGTTCAATGCCCGCAGGACACGTTCCCTGGGTTTTAAGATTTCACTTGTTTTTCGACTCGCTCAGCCGGCAAAATTAATTTTCTGTTTGGTTTAGAAAAATCAAGCAGGCAATTTCCACGGTAGTCAAAAGCTCAATTTGCTTTTCTAAAATCAATAAAACCCTGATCCACATCTACCGAAATCAATTGAACATGCAAACGGTGGCCAATGTCTAAGCCTTCAAAACCATGCATCAGCTTACCTTCCACCAGAATGAGAACAGGCGCACCCATGTGCCTTTATCCGCAGCGCCAGTGACAATGGCGTCAAAGGTTTCACCGATGCGATGTGAAAGCAAAAGCGCTGCAGCCGATTTCCCAACCTGGCGTTCCACCTTGTTGGCGTCATCTTCTTTTTGGGTAAAATGTAAGGCCAATGCTTGAAGTTCTTCAATTTTGTAAGGGGGCAGCTCACTGCTTGAAAGTTGATTTCAACAGACGCTGAGTGACCAGATCAGGATAACGGCGGTTAGGAGCTGTGGAGTGGGTGTAATCGCGCACTGCCAGCCCAAAATGTCCAGGAGGCGTGATTTCCGGCAGTTCGGCAATATATTCCCCCTGTCCCAAGCAATTTTATGACCGTCAGTGACAAGTCTGGGAAAGTCTGCGGGCTGGCTAGCTTTTTGTTGGGACAAGAATTCTTTCCAACGCCAGGGAATCGGGCGATTCGGGGAGGGAGGTACCATGTTCTCTGGCGATCTCAACGATACGATCCCAGCGTTTGGGAGTGCGAACGACCCTACGAATAGAAGGGAATGCTTTTCGACGCAAGGAATTGCGCTGTGGCGCTGTTGGCAGCAATCATGAAGTCTTCGATGATGGCCTTGGCGCGGTTCTTTTCATTCTGGTTCAAGGCCGGTGATATCATCCCCGTCAAATACCGGCTTTGCTTCGATGGTTTCAAGACTGAGCGCACCGTGGGCATGGCGGAGAGTTTGCATGCTTTGGGCAGCATTATCCTGCAGGCGTAAGTTTTCCTCTAGGCCATGCACATGCAGCAACAGCTTCAGGGATAGGCCCGGTTCCTTCCAACCAGGCAGCCACGCTGTCATAAGCCAGCTTGGCATGGCTTTCGACCACGGCCGGATATATGTCATATTCAAGGAGCGAAAGCCATCTCCCTGGATGACCATTTCTACGACATTAGCCAGGCGTTCATTCATAAATATTGAGAGAGGTGAGATTGGTAGATAATTTTTCAGGCAGCATGGGAAATATCGCAGCCGCTGTGTAAATTGAAGAGGTGTTGTGCAGGCCATGTCCGTCAATCTCAGAACCTCGCCGCACCAGAGAATCCACGTCTGCTATGGCAACCAGGATCTTTAACCCGGCCGCCTGGCAGCGCTTCCGCGACAGTAAGCTGGTCGAGGTCAAAGGAGTCATCGTTATCGATTGAACACCATAGAAGATTGTGCAAGTCGCGGACAGAATTACCGGGGGTTTTAGCCGGCGACTGGATCGATCCAGTTCAGCCAATACTTCGGTCGAGAAATCAGGAAGAAATCCCCGTTTCAACATTTCCCGGTGAGCTATGGCTTTAAGTATTGTTCGGTGGGGCTTATGGTTATCATTCATGTGAGGTAATCCAGCTTTTCTCGGCTGAAAAGTATTTACGCACTTTGCTCGCAATCTGCTTATCCGTCAATCTTGTCAGCCGGCTCAACGCCGGCGATGCAGCACGCAGAGGCATGGCTTTTCAGATAATTTTCCAGTTCAATTTTGGCTTCCCCGGGACCGATGATCCAAATCGAATCAACATCATGGATCATAGAGACATATCTTTTCATAATATATTATCAAGATGTCCTTCAAACTGCCGATCACGCGTATCCTCTTCGAGTAGACCCTTGCGGATTTCTTAACTGCTTCGAATGCGTATCGCTTGCAAACCGGGATGCTTCTCTCATATTCGATTCTAATACCCGGTTTCAACAGCTTCGTCTTCGATTTTCACAATCACGTCACGTTTGCGGTGGTCAATCCACAAACCGACTTGCTTCTTCATTTTTACTCCTTGAAAGTTTTTATACCCTCATTAAGCAGTCTACAATCTGTATAGGAAGGCAAAGTAAAAAGATTGTTTATCCTATCATAGTTGATATGCAATGATTATTCAAGGAGATTTGCAAAGCAAACAATAAGACCTTTTGACAGATAATCTCCCAAGAATATTAACACCCTTGTTAATACCACTGATAGAATTATCTTTATAAATATATAAATTTTAATTGTGTCCGTTGAGTGCTGATGAAATCCTTGGGCAAGACTTTTCAGGTAAAACAGCCTGAAATCTCAGGTGTTGATGATTACTGGTCGCTTCAACCCGATCAGCTGATTTCCGAATTGTATTCATCTAATACAGGCATTTCACAAAGTGAGGCTGAAAGCCGCCTTAAACGATATGGATTAAACAACCTCAAGGAAAAAAAACGAACTTCTCCTTTTGGACTGCTTTTAAGCCAATTCAAGAGTCCGCTTGTTCTTATCCTGATCTTTGCATCAATAATCTCCGCATTTGTGGGGGAATTTACGGATGCCGTCATTATTTTGGCTGTGGTTTTAGGAAGCACTACACTTGGGTTTGTGCAGGAATACAGAGCTGGGAATGCGGTCGAGAAACTGCAGAAACAGGTAACTATCAAAACAACTGTTCTAAGGGACAGCCAGTCGCAGCTGCTTCCATCCGAACAGGTTGTACCAGGTGATGTGGTAATGCTATCAGCTGGCAGCCTGATCCCGGCGGACGGGATTGTGCTGGAAACCAAAGATTTCTTTGTAAACCAGGCTGTGCTGACCGGTGAAACTTTCCCAACAGAAAAGATGCCCGGAGTTGTTCCGGCAAAAGCCAGCCTGGCCGAACGAATCAACAGCGTATTTATGGGTACCAGTGTGCGAAGCGGTACCGCGCGAGTATTAATCACACAAACCGGCAGGGCAACTGTATTCGGGCAGATTGCAGATCGGTTGAATCTTCGCCCAAGCCAGACTGAGTTTGAACGAGGCATTCAAGGGTTTGGCAGTCTGCTGACACAAGTGATGCTGGTAATGGTAGTCATCATCCTGGCCATTAATATATTCCTCTCAAAACCGCCCATTGACTCGCTGCTCTTCGCTCTTGCGCTGGCCGTTGGCCTGGCGCCCGAACTCCTGCCTGCCATTATCAGTATCACGCTTTCCCACGGCGCGCAGCAGATGGCCAAGCGGGGCGTGATCGTACGCCGGCTGAACTCAATTGAGAACTTTGGCAGTATGGATGTGCTGTGCACTGATAAAACAGGCACGCTCACATTGGGTGTGGTTCATTTAGACGGCGCGTTAGATCCAGCAGGCCAGCCATCCAAGGCTGTACTATATTTTTCATACCTGAACGCTCAGTATCAAACCGGGATGAATAATCCTTTGGATGATGCCATCAGCGCTTTTGCCAAGGAAGAAAAACTGGAAACCGGCGCCGAACTCAAGGTCGATGAGATCCCTTACGACTTTGTGCGAAGCGTTTGAGTGTAATCACAGATAAAGCCCAAGGCCGACGTACCCTCATCACGAAGGGCGCGCTGGAAAACATCCTCAATATCTGCAGCCGTGTGCAGGTTGGAGATCAAATAAACCCGCTGGATGCAGCCAGGCGTACTGAAATTGAACAACGCTACAGCGAATGGAGCGGCAAAGGCTTCCGCGTATTAGGTGTGGCAACCAAGGAAATAGAAATCCGAACTGACTCCTATAAACGTGCCGAGGAGAATGAGCTCACTTTCATTGGTTTTTTGCTTTTTTTTGATCCTCCGAAAGTTGATGTGCAGCAAACCATTGTCGATCTGGCTAGCGGGGAGTACAGCTTAAGATTATCACCGGCGATAATGAAAAAGTTGCGCGGCATGTAGCAGAAGCCGTTCACCTGACAATTACGGGGTTGATGACCGGAAGCGAAATGAATAATATGTCCGACGACGCGCTCTGGCATGCGGCTGAACGGACGACTATATTTGCTGAAGTTGATCCCAACCAGAAAGAACGGATTATCCTTGCGCTGCGCAAGACAAATCATGTGGTCGGTTATATGGGCGACGGCATCAATGACGCTCCCGCGCTGCATGCCGCTGATGTCGGCATTTCAGTGGATACAGCAGTGGATGTGGCCAAAGATGCGGCTGATTTTGTGCTGCTTAAACAGGATCTGGATATTCTCGAAGGGGATTGATGTTGGACGCGTGACATTCGCGAACACGCTTAAGTATATTCTCACTACAATCAGCGCCAACTTTGGCAACATGTTCAGCATGGCTGTGGTTTCCCTGTACCTGCCGTTTCTGCCCTTGCTGGCATCACAAATCCTGCTAAACAACTTTCTGTCGGATATTCCCGGTACTGCCATCGCCAGTGACAATGTGGACCCGGAGTGGGTAGCCAAGCCGCGCCGCTGGAATACTGCTTTCATTCGCAGATATATGGTGCGGTTTGGATTAGTAAGCTCAATATTTGATATGCTGACATTTGGGGTGTTGTTATACCTCTTTCACGCGTCAGAAGTAGAATTCCATACAGGCTGGTTTATAGAGTCGTTGTTAACGGAACTGGTAATCGCGCTAGTAGTTCGTACGCGCCGTGTTTTCTTCCGCAGCATGCCTGGAAGACTCCTGCTGGTTAGCACACTCATCATTATTGCCATTACACTGGCACTGCCGTATCTACCAGTTGGATCTTTATTTGGATTTATCCCGCTGCCAGCACCGCTTCTTTTGGCAATCATTGGATTAACAGTACTTTATGTTCTGGCTGTTGAAATAGCCAAAAAGTCCTTCTATTCACAGGTGGAAAACAGAAATGCCTGATATTTTATATTAAGTTTTCCCGCCATTCCCGAATTGCTTTGGCATGGATCAGGTAATGGCTGTAGGTATCCAACCGCAGGCGGTGGCGGAAGCGGGTTTCTGAATGTAAACATTTCTTCGGGCACACTGTTGAGGAAAGCGGTGAGCTGCCGGTGAATTGTATCCGATTGCTTAAGGATGTCTGAAAGTGAAAAACTGCGTTTCATATCGGTCATCTGGGCATTAAAAGCATCCAACCCACCATACTGGTTTTTATAACGGGGCAGTTTTTGGTTTTGCAGGATTAAGGGCAGGTTCTTCAGCGCTTCTTCCTCCCAGGTGGAAACATGGGCAATGATATCTTTCACTGACCAGGCACTTGTAATGCCAGGTGCTAGCATTTGGGCTTCAGTCAGACCAGCGAAGGAGGCATTAAATTCTGCCCAGTGGTTCTCCAATCTATTTAGAACCTGCTTTTTATTCAAGATTGGCTACCCATTTCCGGAAGGGGTTGGCTTTCGATCCACGCATGAACAGTCTTATTAAACAGATCCGGTAAATTCAGGTTCCACGCATGCTCACACCCCATTGGCAAATAACCTTCTGGATCAATAATAAAAGTCTTTGCATTCGCAAGCACTTTCCCCAAATCTACAGCTGATTGTCTCACTGCCTTTAATTCCTTTTTTCCAGCGCAAACCAAAACTGGAACCTGGACATTTTCCAATCCTTGCGGCATCTTGAAACCCTGGTTTGCTGCAATTAGTGCAGTGAATGTATCAAGATTATAATGACGGTTATCTTCGAAGACATTATCCAGGTATTTCATGGGTATTGTTGGTTTCAATTTCATGTTCAATTCAATATAGCGTTTGCTATTCTTAAAAGGCTCAAATCCCCAATGGAAAAGAAAGCGGATAAAGCTGGGGCTGTATATCCATTTCATGGGCGGGTCATAGAGCAAGGCACTGCTGACAACGGCGTGATCAACAAGTTCTGGAGCAAATTTTAACAGAGCCACTGTGATTTGGGCGCCGAGAGAGAGACCCACAACATGAGCCTTACCGCCATGTGCTTTTTTATATATTAACTCTGCTATCATTTCAGCCATTTCCGGAACAGATTTCAGAGTAATATTGGCACTCATCCCATGTGCAGGTAGATCTGGAACAATGCAATGGTAATTACGAAAAAAGGATACCTGAGGATCCCACATCCAGCTTCCAATGCCGCCACCATGAATAAAAATTATCGATGACATGCATTCAAGATGATATTCTTTTGTAAATAAACCCATGTTTACTCGGAGAGAACTATATCTTTAACATTTTAAGACATTATGATCTGATAAATATTTATTTACCAGGTGCAAATGATAACAGTCTGGAAATAATTTAATTATTTCCAAACTGGTTGTATATTATTCGTTGGATGGTTAAATTCAAAAGTTCATTACTTACTTGTGATGCGCCTCTTCAGCCTTATCGGCATCAGCTTTGGTCTTATGAACGGTTCCATCCGGATGGTTGGGCGGGGAATAGACCGTGTAGAGCTTCAACTGGTTTGTTTGTGAAGTATTGACCACATTGTGGAAAGTACCCGCGGGGACGACGACCGCTTCACCGCTTTTTACCAGGTGTTCCTCGGTATCGTTAAAGATCAAATTTCGCTTCGCCTTCCTCTATTCGGAAGAACTGATCGGTACCTGGGTGCACTTCACGGCCGATCTCTTCGCCGCCTTGCAGGCACATTACAACGAGCTGGCAGTGTGTGCCGGTGAACATCACCTGGCGAAAGTAATTGTTATTAAGTGTTTGTTCTTCAATATTTCCCACATAACCAATCATTTTTCCATCTCCTTATTTTAGAAAATCCAACCCTATTTATTTGTTTTTACCGTTTAATTATACAAGTGAAAGGCACAATAATGCTAAAGCAAGAAAAAGAATATTTATACAAAATACTCATAATTCCTAAATGTATTTTTATCGATACTATATATTTAACCTATGTATTCACCATCCGCCGCCGAAAACATCATTAGAACAGAATCGCTTGGGCGGGTTTACCAGCGCGGCCAAGAAGTAGTTGTCGCACTGAGGGATGTGAACCTGGCAATAAGTCAGGGAACCTTCGTGGTCATCTTCGGCCCGAGCGGCGGGGGAAAATCCACTTTGCTTCATTTACTGGGCGGAATTGACCGGCCAACCTCAGGTTCGCTGACGGTTAGCGGGAAAAATTAGAGAAACTTAATGAAACAGAACTGACCCGATTTCGCCGGGAAAATATTGGTTTTATTTTTCAATTTTATAACCTGCTACCTTCTATCAATGCCCTTGAAAATGTCTCATTGCCGCTAATGGCAAGAGGTATCAAGAAGGTGCGAGGCTTTGGACCGGGCGAAAGTTTTGCTGGAACGGGTTGGTTTGAATGGCCGCGGGCTGCATAAACCCAGCCAGCTTTCGGGTGGAGAACAGCAGCGTGTGACCATCGCAAGGGCTATCGCAGGGGAACCCGCTCTTGTGCTGGCAGATGAACCCACCGGTGATCTGGATGCGAAATCAACAGATGAAGTAATCAATTTAATGCTTGGCATTAATCGTGATATGGGAACAACTTTTGTGGTTGCCACCCATAATGAACGTTTTTCTGAGTTCGCAGATCGACTTTTTGAATTACGCAACGGGGAATTAAGTGAGACAACACCTGTTTGACGCAGTTCATTTTCTAATAAAAGATATACGCCATGACTGGGCACGTATGTCGCTCACAGTTTTTGGCATAGCAGTAGTTATTTTTAGTTTTTTTATCCTCAGCGCTTTTTCCCTATCCGTATCAAAATTTTATGAATCCGCAAAAACTGGCAGGAACCTGATTGTGGTCCAGGCTGATGCGATACATCCGGGTGATGCTTTCTTGGACGAATCAGCAGTTCAGGCTGCTGAAGAAATGCCTGCCGAACTAATCAGCAAGGTTTCACCAGTGATTTTTCGTTTTTTACGGATTAATGATCATATGATCCAACTGCGAGCAGCCAGAGTGGAGGATTGGGCAAGTGTATTTCACATGGAACTGCTGGAAGGACAATGGCCGAAAGTATCGGGAGAGGTGGCGGTTGGCGAAGGCGCGGCAGAAGCCAACAACTGGAAAATTGGATCAGCCCTGGAAATATTTGGCAGCCAATTCCGAGTCACCGCCATTGCACGCCTGCCTGGATCGGTTTTTGCCTCAGTATGGATGCCCCTCGAAAACGCTCAAGATCTTTTTGGAATGAAGCGCGGTTATCAGATGATGTTTGTTCAGGTCGCTGAAGATGCGGACGCTGAAGTGGTTCGCTCACAACTACAGAATATGCCGGAAGTGGCGGATCGATATACGGTTTTTTTTGAAGATACATACAGCCGGCGAAACAATCAGGTCTTTAAAGATATCATCAGCCTTATGAACATCACAAGCAACCTGGCGCTGCTGGCTGTTAGCTTTGGAACCTATAACTCAACTAACCTGAGCCTGGCTGAACGAGGGAGAGAAATAGGCATTCTACGCTCAATTGGGTTTTCACATAAATTCTTAGGCAAACTGATGGGCATGCGGGCTTTGATGCAGGGCATTCTGGCCTATATCCTCGGCCTTGCGGCTGCGCTTGGGTATGTTACCTATCAGCGGACCTTTGCCCAAATGTTTGTGCTGGGTTTCGAAATAACTTTTATGATAACCTGGCAGCTTATTTTTATTGGGCTAATGCTGACTATCGCACTGGCTTGGCTGGGTGCCTGGTTATCTTCGCGGCGAATGCTGCAAATGGATGTTAACCATATGCTGAAGGATTAAGCGTTGTGAGAATTGCATTTTTGGGATTTAAGGAATTGGCTGTCCGATGGCGTGCAGCATTGGCAATGGGGCTGACGGTTTCTATACCGATATTGGCATTCTTATTATTAAATGGTTATCAGACCGGTCTTGAATCACGATACGAGAATATTCGGGAGAATTATCTTCTGGCACAAGCGACAGGAAGTATGGGGGAATTTTACGGCAGCCGCCTTTCTGCCAGCCTGCGAGATAAATTATACAAACAAGGCATTAACCGTGTGGCGGCAGAACTGCACACTATAACCGGCACCTCTCCTGAAAACGCCATTCTTCTGCGCGGTATCGAGTTGGACAATTACTCCAAGATCGAAGAATATCAGATGGTTGAAGGCCGCCCCTTGCAGCCAGGTGACACACCGCGGCTGGCGATGGTGGGAGTAAAACTGGCGGAGCAGAGAAATGCCTATTCTGGGAATACCATTCAGATCCGGGGGCGGGATTTTACGGTAGTTGGAGTTTTTGCGAATGGAAGCTATGCGGATTATGAAGCCTGGATCTCAATTCAAGATGCGCAATCGTTACTTGGATGGGGAAGCGATGTATCTGTTTATGTTATTCCGGCTGGCGGAAGCTTGAAAAGCGGAGATTCGCTTCCGGAAGGTGTTTCGATAGTTCAGAAGGGGGAAAGCGGACAGGATCTGTTAAGTGAATGGAAGCCATTCTTCGATCTTTTTGGGATCATAACATCAACACTGGGTGTAGCTGTGGCAGTTGCACTTACCAATATTTTGTGGCGGTTAGCCTGGCTCAGAAGGCGTGAGCTGGCAATTTTGCAGAGTATTGGATTTGGGAGGCTTTCTCTGTTATGGTATATGTTCGCTCAGGGAATGGGTATCACAGCTATCGGAATCTGCCTTGGTGTTTTTGAAGCAATTATTCTCAGCGAATTAATACCTCTGCAGACGGCTGGCATTTCGATCGAAGCGGTTTTTAATCTGAATGTTATTCTTTCAGGCTTATTATTCGCAGGATTGATCACACTGGCTGGTTCGGGAATTCCGGCATTCTGGTTCTCTCGTCAAAATCTTGTAAAATTAATGAAAGTGGAAGGATAATTTATTCGTGCTCAAATTTCCATGAAAAATCCATATTTCGATTCGGAGGAAAAAATGTCCAGAGTAAAAGGCGCTCGTTATCTCGTAATTATTTTCTTGTTATTAATTTCTTTAGCATGTTCAGTATCTGCCACACCTAAGAAAACGCCTGAGGCAGCTTCGGGCGATGTTCAAGATGGAAGCGGACAAATTCAACCGGATACCAGCGCAGCAATCCAACCAGATAGCAGTGCAGCGCCGGTTATCGAAAAAGCGCCGACTACTCCTGTGGGAATAAATGAAGGATTATCCAGTCTGAACAGTTATACCTATTCTGTACAGATCATAACCAGCGGCCCAACCCCCCAGGACAAAAATGATATGCGTGTCACGACCAGCTATACATCCAACGGTGATAATACCAAGACCCAGAACGTGACCGTCAGCAGTTCTGCTGAAGATCCGGAAGAAAGCCGCTCCTCAACTACCAATTATCGGGTCGGGGGTGTGACCTGCACAGTGGATGACACCGGCGAAAGCGAAACAGAAACTGATGAATATACACCTGCCCAAAAAGAAATCATAAACATCGTTTCAAACCTTACTGATACAGTCATCAATGTTGAAAATCCGGTTTTGGTTGGTACTGAGACGATCGGGGGGGTCAACTGCAACCACTATACCTTTAATGTGGCCGGGCTTGGAATGACTTCAGGCGCGGAGGTAACACAATCCAATGGTGAATTCTGGTCGGCTGTCGATGGCAATTATCTGGTAAAGTATGATGTGGCGCTGGAAACCCGCAATGCGCCCGAAAGCAGCGCCAATGCTGATGTACTTACGGACCGAGATTCATTTCCTGCTTTCAGATATCAATGCCGCAATCACCATTGAATTGCCTGCTGAATGCAGTTAAGCTTTAACAAATTTGCCAAACAAATAAAAGATTACCCCTTGCTCCGCCAGGGATTTTTCCTGGCGGCAGCTTTGGCATCCATTGAAATTGTTGGATATCACTTTGGTGCTTTCGATCAATCAGTGCATATCCCTTTTTTAAAAGCCACGGCTGATCCATCACTCTTTCCTAAAGACCCCTTTATTGATTTACGGACAGATCAATTTTCATTTTTTTGGTATCTTTTTCTACCATTTCTTAAATTAGGTGCCTTAGAACCGGCGATGTTTCTGTTACACCTCCTGGTGACGACCCTGTTCTTTCAGTCTGTCTGGGACCTGAGTATGATTTTATTTAGCGAACCGCTGGCTGCTCTGTTCACAGTAATGAGCTTCGTAGTTGTACATACGGGATTTGTAGGTTTCCCCGTGATCGAATTCAGCTTGCTAAGCCGCACATTTGTCTTACCATTTTTACTATTCGCGGTAAATCATTTTTTACGCCGGCAGTATGGTGTGGCCTTCCTGATGCTGGGGTTGGTATACAACCTGAATCTATTGATGACCAATTTTGTTCTGGTAATGTTGATTTTCAGCAGCCTGGTTGATATCCGCAGAATTAGCTGGAGGAGACTTGCCATCAACCTTGGGCTGTTCTTGCTGGGAGCGCTGCCTGTGCTGATATGGAAAATCAGCAGTGAAACAGGTTTTGATTTAAGCCAGCGCTCTGAATGGTTCACAGCAATAACGCGAGGGGCGCTTTATCAGATTTTTTACCTTTTTTCAACCACACCTTTTTTTCTTCTGACGTTGGGCGGCTTCAGCAGTATTGCTTTATTCTGCATTGCCCGAAGATATAACCCTTCTGGCGCGCATAACAACCAAATGACGCACTTCATGGTGGCATTGATCATGATCCTGGTGGTTCAGATAATCACCACGATATGGGCGCCAATTACCTTTATCATTCAAATGCAGATCAGCCGCGCCAGCCTTTTTGTTCTGATCTTTGCCTACGTCTATTTTGCCGGTTATCTGGCGAACGAATATCTTTCAGGGAAAATTACCGGGGGGAATATGATTCTTATTTCAGGATGCCTGATTTTTTCTGTGTCGCCCGTTTTTCCTTTATTAGCATGGGCAGTTTATAAAAATTATCCTTCACTTTTGATGAAACGCAGCTATGCGGCAGTATTAATTTTGGTGGTTATGACAACAATTTACTCATTGGGATTTATGGCTTTAAATCTCTGGAAACCTGGAATTAAAATTTATGCCAGCCCTTCTGCCTGGATAGACATACAGAATTGGGCGCGTAAAAACACAGCCAAAGACGCAATTTTTATTACACCTCCGTATGAAGTTGGGCTATACCAACCTGACTGGCGGGTTTTTTCCGAGCGAGAAACGATAGCTACCATGTATGACCTGTTTGAGATCGCATTAAAACCTGAATATTTCACATCGTGGAAACCGCGCTTTGAAAGCCTTGCACCTGGAGCGATGGATGAATTTAAAGGTAATTTTTTCAAGAATCAAACAATTACCCGAAAAGCCTATAACGGCTTGGGAGAAGGTGATATCTTGAAAATTGCATGTAAATATGATGCTGATTATCTGGTTTCTGAAAAGAATAATGTTTTTGGAATGCCAGCAGTGTATGAAAATGAAGAGTTCAGAGTTTATGAACTTGAGAATCAAGCATACTGCAAATCATGAAATTGAGATTTACATTCAGCCTGTATGAAATGGTTGTGTGTCAAGATTTAAATGGATCACAACCAGACAGCTTTTGCATGCCCCAACACTTTCGCTGTTTATTTGATTCATCCTATTGTGCAGGTCGAAATTTCAGTTGGAATCAGGAATTTCAACATTCACCCAATGACCAAAATTGCTGTGTCATCTGTTTCCACAGTTGTAACCTGTTACGCATTGGCAGAAGTATTATAACGAATCCCAGTATTGAAAGAGATCTTTTAATGCAGAATAATAAAAGCCTGCGTGATAACTCAATAAAGCACGCAGGTTTTTGATTTAATTGAAGATTATTTAAATTTTAATATTTATTCGCGAAGCTCTTTTACAATCCGCATAAAAATGTTTACACGGTCTCTATCCACGGGGTTCCAAAGATTGCCATCTTTTTTCAAGGCGCTGCCAACGATTGCACCATCTGCAACCGAAAGTTGGGCGTTAACATTTGAAGCATTTACCCCGGTGCTTACAAGTACTGGAATCTCTGAAGTAATTTCTTTAACAGCGATGACGCCTTCAAGTGAAGCTGCTTCACCTGGCTTTAATCCGGCAATGCACAAGGCATCAGGCCGGGCGTTGAAAATTGTTGACCGAACCTGGTCTTTGATGGAGCGGCTGCCCAGATAAACTGCGGCTTCAGGTACGACTTCAAACAGCAAGCGAACTGATTCGGCATGGATGCGCCTTTGATGGCGAGATGTCTCTCCGACGTTGGTATTCCACAAGCCAAAGTCGCTGGCGTATACGCCTGTAAAAACCTCCCAGGCAAAATCAGCGCCTGTTGCCGCTGCCAGATCAAGGGTTGCCATCGGGCTCCAGATGACATGCACTCCGAATGGCACTTTAAATGCCTTTTGTACCAGCCCGATAAGTGCAGCCATCGCGACTGCGGTGACTGGCTCGGGGTTCAGCACCCAGGGTAAGCTGCCTTCATTTGAGAGCATGATGCCATCAATACCGCCATCCTGAAGAGCTTCGATATCACGCATTAAAAACTGAGCAGCTTGCTGAATATCAGTTGAAGATTGATACTTTGGATCACCAGGCAGCGGCTTAAAATGCGCCATGCCGATGATTGGTTTACTTACGCCAAATAAGGATTGCAGCCAGTTCATTGGTCAGCGCCTAGATGGTGAACTTGCCGTCTTTAAAAACCAATTTGCCATCGAGGAACATTTCAGTATTCTGACGAGTGTCTTTAACGATATCCCAATGGATGGCGGATTTATTGGTGCCACCGCAAATTGGGTATGCACGGCCGAGAGCGGTATGAATGCTGCCGCCAATCTTTTCATCAATCAATATGTCGGTGGTATAAATATTAATCAGGTTATTAACGCCAAAACCAAATTCACCTATCAGGCTGGAGCCTGCATCAGTTGCGACAATTTCGCGCAGGTATTCCTGATTCGTTGAAGATGTAGTTGAAACCATCTTGCCTTTTTCCCATGTGAGTTGGATATCATTCATAATACGTCCGCCTAAAACACCGGGAAACTCGTAGTAAATTGTGCCATCTATGGTGGATTCGACCGGTGAAGTGTAGATTTCTCCATCTGGCACACTAATGCGCCCATCACCAATGACCCATTTTCTACCGTCAACCGAGAATGACAGGTCCGTTTTGTTTCCTAAAATTCGGAACTGAGAGCCTTTTTCGAGGATATCAGCGACACGTTTCCATTCCTTAACTTCTTTTTCGTAATCCAGAAGAGAAGAATCGAAGAACATATCCAGCATAGTTTCATAAGGGATTTTGGCTTGCTGTGCAAAAGATTCATTCGGAACGCGCACCAGCACCCAGCGGGGATGGTCCCAGCGCAAATTGGACACCTTGCCCATCGCTCGCTGGTTCATGCTGAGGCGGTCAGTGGGAATATCTGAAAACTCATAAAGGCTGTGAGCGCCGCGTAATCCAAAATAAACGTCCGCCCACTGCATACCATAAGCTTCAATTTCAGGAATCCAGTTTACCTGGTCAAGATTGCCGTTTTTTAGAACCTCACGGCGCAGGTAATCCGAAAAAAACTGCACTTGGGGAAAACCGCCTGCCTTGATTACCGAACGGTAAACTGCAATGGTCATATCCAAGGTTTCGACTTCGTGCATGGCGATCATTACTTTTTCGCCCGGTTTTACTTCAACTGCCCAATTAACCAGCAGATCAGCCAGCTGATGCCATCTTTTATCCATAATGGTTTCCTCCAGTGATTTGTTTAAATATTTTATTTATTTGCGAATGGACTTCACTTTTTCCATGAACGCACGAACCCGTTTTTCATCTACTTCATTCCAGATATATCCGTCACGTTTAAAGGTTGTACCGGTAATAGCGCCATCGGCGACCGACAGCTGCTGTTCAACATTTTCCAATCGAACGCCGGTATTGGCGAAAATAGGGACTTCGTTGATCACATCTTTGACGACTTTCAAGTCTTGAAGAGAAGTCTCCATACCCGCGGTCATGCCGGAAATACAGAGGGCATCGGGACGGGTGTTGAAAACAGTAGACTTCGCTACGCTGGCTAGATCACGTCCACCGAGATAAACTGCGGCTTCGGGAGTGATATTGAAGAACAGGCGCACATGCTGGCCACAAACCGCACGCTGATGCCGGATAATTTCGCCACAATTGGGGGCCCATAAACCAAAGTCGCTGGCATAAGCACCTGTAAAGATTTCACGAACGAAAAGCGCCTTGCTGGCGACTGCCAGGTCTATTGAAGCGGTTGGATCCCAAATCACATTGATGCCATATGGAATTTTAATTTCACTCATTAACTGGCCAATTACATATGCCATTGTCATTGGAATGACAGGTTCTACCTTGGTCATCCAGGGCATGCTGCGTTCGTTGGAGAACATTACAGCATCCACGCCTCCGTTCTGGAGCGCGCGCAAATCATTGCGTGCCGATTCCAAAATCCAATCTATGCCTCTTTCGGCATCGTAATCGCGATCGCCCGGCATTGCCTGAAAGTGGCACATGGCAATAACTGGTTTTTCAACACCGAAGAGATCTTTCAGCCATTGTTTCATTTGATCCTGCCTCCCAAAAAATATTTTTATTTGATGACGAAAGAAAACAACTTGCCGTTTCACCACCCCGGCAATTCTAAGTCCTATCCAGTTTATCTGGATGAATGATTGGTATTGTAAGAAATAATTAATGCCGGAGGTTGGGTTTATTAAAATTGATCATTTTCTGTTCATGGAGATTCAATTTGAACCACAAAACCCGCAATCATTAGCGAGTTTTTATTCTACCTGTTCTGGAAAATGACCTCCAAATCCCGAAAAATGGCAAGTTTTGTACATTAATGAGCATTATACTACGAGGTAATGTTCAATAATAAACAAAAAACCGGTTTTTTATTGACTTTCAAATGAGAATTTATCAAAGAACTGATCGAATTATTTTTAAATAAATTCTGATAATTTATTTGGCGATAATTTTCTCATCAGCCAGCCAGGACTGAATAAATCCTTTATACTTAGCAAAATTTTTATACAGGCGGTTTAGATAATATGAATTCGGTCATAGACGCAATTATGAACTTTTTAACCTATATCACCAATTTGGGCAATGTATTGATGATGCCACTGGTTCTTACTTTGCTTTCTCTTGCTTTTGGAATGAAATTTGTTGATGCAATTCGCAACAGCGTAAAGGTGGGAATAGGATTTTTAGGATTTTCACTGGTAAATAGTATGGTCATTAGTATTGTCGGTCCTGCAGTTAATCAGATGGTTGAACGCCATGATATGGGATTAACCGTTTTAGATCTGGGATGGCCTGCAGTATCCACAATCGCCTATGGAACAGTGATCGGGGCGTTAATTTTGGTTATCGGCCTTCTGTTTAATATAATCCTTGTTTCGCTTAGATTAGTCCGTACACTGGATGTAGATATGTGGAATTATTGGCAGTGGGCATTAACTGGCTCATTTGTCATGCTCCTTACGGGCAGTCTTGGATGGGGTATTGCTGCTGCTCTCATCCAGGAATTGATCACTTTGCTGCTCGCAGATGCCTCAGCGGAGATGATCCAGGATTATTTAAAGATACCCGATATTTCAATTGCGCATGGATTTGCAGTCATCGTCTGGGCGCTGGCATGGCCAATGGCAAAAATTTGGGATCTTATCGGGTGGCACGGAAACATGACAATTGAAGATGCCGGAATTTAAAGAGAAGACTTGGTATTTTGATGGACCCAATTATCGTTGGGCTGGCAATCGGCATATTAATCGGTTCATTAGGCTATATTGGAAGCGGGTTAGACTTTGGGGAGACCTTCAAGAATATTTTAATGGTAGGGATGGCTTCAGCAGGTATGCTGATTCTGCTTCCAAAAGTTGTCGGGATTCTGCTGGAAGGCATCAAACCAATTTCGGAACAGGCCAAGATAGTGCTTCAGGAGAAATTTGCAAAGGATGGCAGAACTGTCCTAATTGGTATGGATTCAGCAGTGATGGCCAATGATGAAATGATCCTGATAATCAGTGTTTTACTGATTCCAATTCTAATTTTCCTTGCTCCTATTTTGCCTGGAAATTCATTAATTCCCTTTGCTGGTATTTCCGGATTGGTTTATACGATTTGCATGATTGCGCCTCTGGTAAGAGGTGACTTTCTTAAGATGCTGGTTACTAGTGCAATAGTCATGAGCATCGTGATGATATTGGCAACCAACCTGGCACCTGAAGTGACTGCTGTTGTCGCCCAGCAGGGATTCGCGATGCCAGAAGGCGCGGCTACCATTTCTTTTTTTGTTAATCCGCTGACTTGGATTCTGGTCGTTATCACTCGATTTTTTTGAGCGTAAATAATCGCTATAATAATTGAAGGTGACCTTTCCTACTGCATGAAAGAAATTATTCAATTAAATTCAAAAACCAGAAAATCAACAAAAAATATTTTGCTGTTAATGCTACTGATCTCTTTTGGTTTAGGACTTGGGTGTGTCAACAATCTAACAGAACTACCAGAACTTTCCACGCTATCCAATGCGCAAAGGACAGCGGTGATGGTTTTCGAACCTGAATAACCATACCCGAGGAAAAAAAGGTTTATCGGGACTTAGCCTATGCCACGGTATCTGATGCGCAAATTCTTGATTTGTATATACCAAAAGGCAATAGACCCTTCCCGCTGGTGATTATTATCCATGGCGGAGGTTTTATAACTGGCGATAAAGCAAATGGGGCTGAGCTTGGAAGGGTGAAGATGCTCTTAAAAGAAGGATACGCTGTGGCGAGCATCAACTACCGATTAAGTGAAGAGGCTATTTATCCTGCACAGATCCATGACGTAAAAACCGCAGTTCGGTATTTACGTGCAAACGCTGATAAATTTGGAATTGACCCAGATCATATTGGCGCATGGGGCTCATCTGCTGGCGGCACACTGGCAGCTCTTCTGGGTATTACCTGCGGTGTAGAGGAACTGGAAGGAGCAAAGTTGGGGAATGCAGAACAATCCAGCTGCATTCAGGCGGTTGTAGATTGGTTTGGACTCATCGACTTATTAAGCATGGATGAACAATTCGAAGGAACACACTGCCCGGGCGGGCACAATGATCCGGATTCGGCGGAATCAAAGTGGGTGGGCGCACCAATTCAGACTGTCCCAAATCTGGTTTACAAAACAAACCCAATGAACTATATAGACACAAAAGATCCCCCATTTCTTATCCAGCATGGATCAGATGACTGCAGAGTCCCACCAGAACAAAGCAAAAACCTGGCGGAAGTTTTATCCGCTTCTATTGGGGAGGAAAATGTCCAATATCTGCAAATAGACGGGGGTGTTCATGGAGGAAAGCTGTTCAAAACTGATGAGAATTCACAACTTGTTTTAGATTTCTTCAATAAATATTTACGATAATATAAATCATAAAGCCGGTTTTATTTGTCGATTGCTTTTTGTGTTTGAAAATAATATGGAATTCGTTCCACTGCTTTCTTTCTTTCTTTTTCCTCATACATGAGATCATCAGCGATTTTTAGATGCCCGCTGAGCGGCTCTCCCTGGTTAGCTGTTGAAACGCCCAGAGAAATATTAATTGGAAGGTCGTGATTTTCGATATTATAGGCATCGATACGATTGTTCATACGTTCGATGATCATTTTGACTTCCGAGGCGCCGGTGCCTGGAAGCAACACGACAAATTCATCGCCGCCTATCCGCGAAATAATATCCTCCTGCCGAAAAACTGAAGAGAATATACCGGCAACGTTTTTCAATACCTGATCGCCGGTGAAATGTCCAAATAAATCATTCACTTCCTTAAGACCATCTACATCTGCCATGATAATGCTTATTGGAAATTGACGGCTCTTATCCAACCGATTCAATTCGGTATCAAAGAAAAGCCGGTTATAAAGGTTTGTTAAAGCATCATGGTTGCTAAGATCCGAAAGGCTTCTTTGGGCTTTTTGATACTTTGATATCGAAGAAGAAAGGATAAGCGAAGTAATCCACATCGTACTAAGAATAAAAAAGTAAGACAAATTAGATGATAGATCGCTGACGAAAAACACCCCCATGTGGTTTGTTACTCCCCAAAGGAATAAGACAGAGGAACAGAAATTAATTAAGATTAAACCGTGAATATCCAATCTAATAGCTGCCCAGAAAATGATGGGAATTATCAGGAACGAGATCGTATTCGCAAAATTATGATTTAATCTTTCAAAAAAGATAAAAGAGACGAAGCTTATCGCAGTGAAAAGAATTGCCGCTCCTTCGATAAGCGATTTCTTGCTGAACTTTGGGAGTGGATTCCCAAACCAGACAATGATTATCGGGGTGAATACGAGTACTCCCAGTGCTTCACGCAGCCATCTTGTTTCCCAAATAAGGGGTAAGTCCTCGCCAATATTGATCTGCATGAAAAGCATCCCGAGGATGCTGATGGTGGCCGAAATGACGGGGCTAAAAAGCACACCTATCAGGAAAAATTTAAAAATTGAACTCATATTGTCCAGGGTGTAGGAAAAATCATTCCTTGCCAGAATAAAATGCCCACCGAAAAAAGCGGCAAGCGTATTGCCTACTGCCACAATTAAGGAAAATGTAATTGGTATTCCCGAAGCAATAGCAATCGAAAAAGAACCAATCAGGATTCCTGGAAGCGCATCAGACCCTATTAGTAAAGTTAAAGCAAGCGCGACACCTGCCTGAGGCCAAATGATGGGAAGTGGAGAACTTGTTGAGGTAAATAAATAACCCAGGAGACTTGATAAGATGTAGGCAACAGCAACCAGTACGGTTTTGCCGGTTAATAACGAAAATGAATTAAAAATTCTATTTTCCCTGTTCATTAAATCCCTTTACTAACACAGGTAACTATAACATGAGCTAATGCCCTCGAATTAGCCCTTTTTCTAATTATATTGCTACTTTCTCATTATTCTTAATTTATAAAAAGAAATCGCAATATTGCGATTTCTTTTTTCGATAGAACAAATAAAATAAAACTGCCTGAATTTATTACGGCAGCCTGGCAATCATTGCTGAAATGCATCGCATATAGACCCATGGCTTTGCGCCCCCGGCTTTCGCCGGGTTTACCTTTTCGTTTTATTTTAATTACAATAACATATTTTTGCGAGAAATAATACCCCATATATGGCAAGAAAAGAAAATCAAACCCACTAATGGTGGTCAGATAATGCCATATTTTGCGAAAAATTTTGCGCTTGACATTAACGTAACGTTAAGGTGTAAGATTGCTTTGAGAATAAAAAAACAATGACTTACAGTATCAAAGAGATCGCGAATCTTGCAGGAGTAACCACACGCACGCTGCGCTACTATGATGAGATAGGATTGCTGAAACCAGCCGGCAGCAAAATTAATGGCTACCGTTACTACGATCAGGAGAGTTTGCTGCGTCTTCAGCAGATTCTGTTCTTTCGGGAGCTGGACGTACCGTTGGGTGATATTCAACTCATTATGGCCCAACCAGATTTCAACCTGGTCGGTGCATTGGAAAACCACCGAACCGCGCTGAAAAATCGCGCATTGAGATTGCAAAAATTGATTGATACTGTGGAGAATACGATAAATGTTATTAAAGGAGAATCAAGAATGAAAGAACAGGATTTATTTGAGGGATTTGATGAAACCAAGTATGAGGACGAAGCCAG
The DNA here is from genome assembly GCA_963723145.1 of uncultured Chloroflexia bacterium. Classification (GTDB taxonomy): domain Bacteria; phylum Chloroflexota; class Anaerolineae; order Anaerolineales; family Anaerolineaceae; genus Pelolinea. Next base: position 31,744 of record CAVRPM010000008.1, on the reverse strand, counting down.
GCGGCGATGGGGGCATACCCCTCAATACGCAGAATCGCAAAGGAAATGGGCGAGCTATTCGAAAGAACAGAAGCAGGCAATAAAGGAAGAAGGCGGGCAGCTTACCATTCGAATGGTAGGTACCAACCCGAATGTTAAACCAGATGATGCGGAAATTCAAACAGCCATTGAAGAATATTATGCCTATATCAACAAATATTTTTATACCTGCGATGTTGAATTTATGCGCAATCTGTCAAATATGTGGGTTGAAGATGAACGATTCGCAATTAATTACGAACGGATACGTGAGGGCGGAGCAAGGTTTGTGAGAGATGCGGTGCATATTTTCTGTGACAAAAAGAAAAAATAGAATTAAAGAAATCTTATTCAGGTGAAATTGCTGTAACCGGATTTTATTAGATAACAAAGATATTGCCTGAGTTGGATATAATCCAATTAACCTTGCCAAAGAAAGAGACTCTACTGATGGACCATCCAGTTCACCTTGCTGAATTAAACCCCAAAACCTTAAAAGCGATTGTATCTAAAAAACCGCTCATTCTTATTCCAATTGGCACAACAGAATGGCACGCAGATCATTTACCGTTAGGAGTAGATAGTCTTCTAAGTCAGGCGACCTGTAATGAAATTTCTGCCCTGACAGGCTGTGTTGTGGCGCCGCCGCTTTCATGCGGAATCAGCCGAAATCTAAAACCGGAAAAGGGGTATTTCGGTAGCGTTGATACCATCAGCGAACATTCGCTATCTAGATTGATTATTGAACTACTGGAAGGGTACAGCAAAATGGGATTTAAGATCGCAGTGATATTCACTGGGCACAGCGAGACTGAACATTTGAACGCAATAAACAGAGCTATAAAGGAATCACAAAGTATAAAAGGAGTTATGCTTTCGGCTTTTGAATTCAGCGTGGATTCTATTCAGGAAATGGATTCAGTTGAAAAAACATGGCCGTACGCACTCGATCACGCCGCTGAGTGGGAGACATCTATGATGCTGCACTATTATCCAGAACTTGTTCATATGGAGAATGCACCAGAGATAGTAGAGTTAAACATGCCCGGCATTCCAGATTATTTACGCAAGCGTTATCCACGCCGCGCCAATCGGGCATACGGGCAAAAACTGGCAAAAGTTGTAACTGAGGGAGGTGTAAAAATTATCACTGGTTTGCTGCATCAAAAAATTATCTAAAGTCAATTCTCACGAACGATTCTCGTTTTACTCTCAGAAAGAAAAAGACCGAACAACACCAGTACCACTCCAAATAAGGCAACATAAGTAAATTTCTCATGCAGGACAATTGCAGAAATTGCAATGGTAATTATCGGAATCGCATAGATGTATACGCTGGTTTTTACTGCTCCCAAAACGCTCACTGCGAAATTCCAGGTAACATAGCATAATGCCGAGGCCCCAGCTCCTAAAAACAAAATATTTAGTAAATTTGGCATATGACCAAACCGGCTTAAACCGAATTGGAAATTAAACAGGTTCAATAAGGGAATAAGCAGCAGAAGCCCGTAAAAAAATATTTTTCGGGTAAATTGGATCGTATTGTAATTAAGTGTGCTGATCTTCTTCAAGATCACGGAATATAATAGCCCATACAACAGCGGCCAGGACCGCAAATAAATCACCGACAGGATTTAATTTCAGGATGAAATTGCCGTTAAAACCAATAAGAAAAATTCCAATGATTGAAACACCAAAACCAATGAAGAAATTGGAACTAAATTGTTCTTCTTTGGCAAAATATCTTGAGAAAATGGCTGTGAAAAATGGAGAGATTGAGATCAGGACACTTACATTAGAAGCCGAAGTCAAGGAAAGGGCAATGTTTTGAAACAGATAATACAACGTCACACCGCATAGTCCGGCACCCAAAAAAAGAAGTTCTTCTTTTATATTTCTATATTTTATGAAGTGGGGGCTTACTGCAAATAAAATGATATAAGCTAAAACAAGCCTGTAAAACATTATTTCAATGGGTGAAAAATCCTTTAATAGTATTTTGATAAAAATGAAAGATGACGCCCAGATGAAAATTGTGATAAATGCACTGAGATTTCCCTTTAATTCTCTTCTATTAGTCATATATCACTCCTTTTCCATTTTTCTCATATCAATCTTTTATAAATTTTGCCATTTATAGCACAGCTTTCTTAAAAAATGTTTTTTTATAAATTGTTTAAAAAACAGAATTAGATAAAATTATCTCATGCAGACATTTCAATCAATTCTAGAATTATTCGGCGGACTGGCAATATTTATCTATGGGGTGCATTTATTAAGCGAAGGATTGGAAAAAGTAGCAGGAGCAAAGCTGCTGACTTTTTTAGATAAATCATTAAAAAATCCGATCAGGCAGGCCTTTTTCGGTATGACCGCAACAGCATTGATGCAGAGCAGCGGGCTATTGATGGTAACCATGATCGGGTTAATCAATGCCAATTTATTAGTTCTCCAGCAAGCCATCGGAATCATGCTGGGGCAGGAGATTGGCACCACAATTACTGGCCAATTAGTTTCGTTCAAAATTGGGAGTTTTAACTTAATTTTCCTGATCATTGGCTTTTTTATGATGTTCTTTTCCAACAAGCCTAAGCTTCGAATGATCGGGCAACCCATGTTTGGATTTGGCGTAGTGTTCCTGGGAATGAATTTAATGTCCAGGGCCGGGAGTGCCATCAGCCAGATGGCTTTTTTCCAGGAAGCAATCATTTTATTAAGCAAACATGTTGTTCTCGGTGTTCTGGTTGGGGCGGTTTTCACAGCGGCAATTCAAAGCAGTACAGCCATGACCGGTCTGGTGATAGCGATGGGACATAGCAACAGCATTACACTACCGGTTGCGATCGCAATCATTCTGGGCGCGAATATCGGATCATGCATCATGGGCTGGCTGGCGGCTTTGCAGTCTGGTTCCAGCGCCAAACGCGCTTCGTACTCGCAGATTTTTATCAATATCGCAGGCGTTCTCCTCTTCTTACCATTTATCCACCCTTTTACTGATTTTGTAACCGGGACAGCAGATGCGCTGCCCCGCCAAATCGCAAATGCGCATACAATTTTCAACGTGGTAGTCAGTATTTTGATGCTTCCTTTTGTAAAATCATTGGCCCGATTTATAGAAAATGCTATTCCGGATCGTGAAGAAGACAAGGAAAAAAGAAAAACCCGCTTTATTGACCAGCGGCTTCTGAATATGCCTGTCATGGCTGTTCAAATGGCAAAAGAGGAAGTGCTGCGTATGGGCTGGATCACCCATGAGATGGTCGAAAAAGCGACTGATGCGATTTTGGGGGAAGGCGAGGAAGGTATTAAGTGGGTATTTAAACACGAAAAGGATATTGACCAAATCTGCCATACTATGGAATCATTTTTGGAAAGTATCCCGGGTGAAAAACTTGGCCAAAAAGAGCAGGAAATGCTTGAAGATTTGAAGCACCTGATCACAGATATTGAACGTGTAGGAGATCATGCTGTCAACCTGGCGGAATTTGGGAAAGAAATTGAGTCGAAAAAACACGGACTCACCAAATATGGACGCAAGGAATTGAAGACCTTATCCAGCCATGTGTTGAAGACATACGGAACAGCATTGGAAGCCCTTAAGACAGAAAATCGGGAATTGGTTGACCAGGTAATCGTGGGTGAGGACGAGATTGACAAACTTGAGAAAAGATACAAACTAAACCATATTGAACGGTTAAAGAAAAGTATATGTAATCCAGAATTGGATACAATTTTTGTTGAATCGCTCCGCAACCTTGAACGTATTAGTGATCACTCGTACAATATTGCATTAAGCCTGATATATTAATGCGGCAATTTCGTTTGAAAAATAAGTTGATAAAAATTCCATAATTACGAATAAAAACGGTAATCTGTTACAATTTCGCAGTTTGAATCCCTAATCTATCTAGAGGAATCTAAAAACTATGAATCTTTCTGTTTCTGATATTGCAAAAATGATAGACCATTCGCTGCTGCGCCCTAATCTTACCGAAGGTGAATTTCTCGAAGGTGTTGAATTATCAAAAGAATATCAAGGTGGCCACATGCAGTGTTGTGCCTTTTGATGTTGCCCGTGCTGTCAAACTCCTGAATGGCAGCGGTGTGCCGGTGAGCACAGTGGTTGCCTTTCCCCATGGAACAGTGCCGACGGAAGTTAAGGTTTTTGAGGGAAAACGCTCTATTGATGACGGGGCAACAGAACTGGATATGGTGATGGCTATCAGCCGCATGATGGCAGGAGATTTTGATTATGTAGAGGATGACATCCGGGCGATGGCAGAACTTGCGCATGCAAATGGAGCAATATTAAAAGTAATTTTTGAAAATTGTTTTCTCACCAAAGAGATGATAGTCAAAGCCTGCCAACTCAGTGATAAAGCGGGGGCGGATTTTGTTAAAACTTCCACTGGGTATGGCACAAGCGGAGCAACACTGGAAGATATTAAATTAATGCGGGCAAGCGTCTCACCTAAAATGAAAATCAAGGCAGCTGGCGGCATCCGCACACTGGATGAGTTTCTGCAATACCGCGCAGCTGGCACAGATCGCATCGCTACACGCGGCAGCCAAACAATTCTCGAAGAAGCCGAGAAACGGGAAGCGAAAGGGACGCTTAAAGAACTGGAATAAAATTAATTCCGCAAATCATGTTTGTTATAATTCAGCATATTAATTTCAACTTTATCGCTCATTTTGTTAATTTTGAAAAATTATCCAACCGTCAAATAATTGCAGAAAATCACAACCAGAGGTAATTGCGTGCCTAATGATGCTTGGCAGGAGAGAGACAGAGAAACAGTAGCGGAGATGTGCCGCCGCTATACATTCACTAATTATCGCAGCCAGAGCGGCTGGAATCCGCGCGGCGTGATTGTTGATGGGGAAGGTTCCTATATTATCGACGCAAATGGTAAACGATACCTTGATTTTTCTTCCCAATACATGTGCGTCAACACCGGGCATAATCACCCGAAGGTAGTAAAAGCAATCAGCGACCAGGCAAACCGTATTTGTTTTGTCGATCCGCGATATGCCACCCATCCAAGGGCAGAGTTAGGGCGGCTGCTGGCGGAGATAACCCCGGACAGCATTAAAAAATCGGTAATTTGCCTGAGCGGTTCAGATGCCAACGACCATGCACACCAGATCGCACGGCAATTTACCGGCAGGAATAAATTTATTACAACTTACCGATCTTTCCACGGCTCTTCAACTTCGACAAGTATCCTCACGGGCGAATCCAGACGTTGGGCGATGGAACCGGGTATTTCTGGTGTGGTGCATGTACCGGCGCCTTACTGTTACCGCTGTGATTTTGGACTTAAACCGGAAACCTGCAACGCACATTGCGCCAGGCACATTGGACAGGTTATTGATTATGAAGGTGCCGAAAATGTTGCCGCCGTGATGGTGGAAGGCATAATCGGCGCGAACGGCATTCTCTACCCGCACCGTGATGATTACCTGACTACAATCAGGGAAATATGCGACAAGTACAGCGTTTTGATGATTGTGGATGAAGTTATGTCGGGGTTTGGGCGCACCGGCGAGTGGTTTGCCGTGGACCACTGGAATGTGCAGCCGGATATCATGACCATGGCAAAAGGCTTAACCAGCAGCCACCTGCCTTTGGGGGCAGTAGGGGTCTCACAGGCTATCGCAGAATATTTTGAGGACCACACCCTATGGTCAGGCGGCACTTTTACAAACCACCCGATCTCCTGCGCGGCTGCTATCGCGACCATCAATGTGTACAAGGATGAACATCTGATTGAAAACAGCAAAAACCTGGGTGAGCATGTCTCAACACGCTTGAAAGACATGCAAAAAAGGCACGCATCCATCGGCGATGTGCGCGGATTGGGATTATTTCAATTTATTGAACTCGTTAAGAATCGCGAAACCAAACTCAGTTTCTCAAAAGATAATGGCGCCACTAATGACAGCGGAAAAATTGGTACTTTGGATTATGAATTTTTAAAAAGAGGCATTAATATAAAATTCCACCCCCTCGGCATTTTTATCGCTCCGCCGTTATGCATCACCAGGGAGGAACTTGATTTTGCGCTGGATGCCATTGATGAAGTACTAACCCAGACAGTTGATCAATGGGTAGAAGGTTAACCCGGAAATAATAAATAGTATGGATCCAAATTTCTTAAAATTATTTGACGAAAAAATGATGCGGGTTAGCGCGAAAGCGGCCAATACCGAAGAGGCAATAAAGCTGCTGGGTACTCTGATGGCGCAGGCAGACTTTGTGGGAGAAGCTTATTGGGAAGATGTTTACAAACGTGAACAGACTTACCCAACCGGGCTGCCTACCCAACCGGTGGCGATTGCCATTCCCCATGCCGACCCTGACCTGGTGATCAAAAGTGGAATTGCTGTTGCGGTGTTCAACGAGCCTGTAAAATTCCGTATTATGGGGTCAAACGATCCGGATGAACTGGATGTACCGGTCGTATTTATGCTGGCGTTGAAAGATTTTAAACAGCAAACAGCGGTCATCCGCGATTTATTAATGCTGATCCAGTCTAAAACGATCATCTCTGATATTTATCATGCAGCTTCATCAAAGGATATATACCATGTGATTCAGCGGGGTGCTGAAAAATAGTATTGCTGTGAAAAAATTCTGTTATTCTATTTATAAATCGCTTTATTCTTTCAGGTTATACTATTTTGACCTCTTTCGTCTTTTTCATTTCACTACGGTTAACCTGGTTTAAAAATATTTTGTTGCACGTATAAGTAAAAAAGAATTTGAGAAGAAAAACCTTGTCATTTAAGGGTTGGAACTTTTGGATTATCGCAATTGCGATATTCGTTGCGCTCTGCCTGAGTTCTCCAAAACTGGTTGTTCAGGCACAGGCTCTGGCAACCAACACACCCGAGATACAGACATCCGAATCGCCCACAGTTGAACCGCCACCAACCGAGGCGCCGGTTGTAGAGAATACTCCAACGGACATACTCCAAGCTGCGAATACACTGCCGCCTGAACCAGAAATAACAGTCACGCCGGAAATTGCATCAACTGAAACATTTGCAGTTGTTCCGACGATTGAACCATCTACGACTATCACCCCAGCTATTACCCCAACAGAAATAACCACCCCAACACCAACTGCAACTCAATATGAAGAAAACTGGCTAATCGAATATGACCTGTTCTATCCTTCTGCTGTGATAAGCGCTTTGGGCGGAAAAGGTGCAGCAGAAGCAGAATTGCGCGGATTCCTTTCAGCTTTGGAAAATGAACCAGGAGTTTCGTATACCCTTGGCATATCAGTGGAGGATGATGGAATCCTTTTTAAACTGGAAATTGATGGCGACAGGGGCTTGGAGCAATTCAAAAGAATTTATCTGGGGATTCTGGCGCCCAGATTTGGGACAACCGGTGGCATTACGCAGATTTGGATCAACAGTAGCGGTAGTGCAATTTCAGAATGGCAGTTAATATTGGATTCCAATATCACCACGGGTTTCAGCTGGCGAACGGTTCAATCTACGGGAATCTCTGAAACAAATTCCGGATACCAGGATTCAGCCAGTAATACGATCGGCGCCACCGGACGCCAGGTTTTTTCATTCAGGAACAACGAGTCAGAGAATTATTCGCTTTCTTTAAAATACTCAAGTTCATGGGAAGAAAATGTCCCGCCAACAAGACGTATATTTCTAAATATTCCGTTTGAGGCGGAAATCGACCTTTCCAGTTTCGAGATCGATTCTTTAACGGCTCTTTCGGTTTCTGCCATGTCCGAACCTCCCCCATTTCAATCACCACCTGATATGGGTAATTTAGGTGCTGTACCTGCCAGCTTTGACTGGCGAGACAGCGGCATGGTACCGCCCATTCGTGAACAAGGGAGCTGCGGAAGCTGCTACGCTTTCGCGACGGTGGGTGTGATGGAATCGGCGATGCTGATCAACGGTATATCGGCTGACCTCTCAGAACAATTTCTGGTCTCATGTACCCAGAATTACAATAACGGCTGCAGCGGAGGCTTTCCGGACAGCCATAAATATCATGTGTCCACACTTGCTCAAAATCAGAGCGAAACTGGTGCGGTGCTTGATTCAGATATGCCTTACACAGGTTCTGAATCCGCCTGCTACGCTGTCGCTCACCCCTACCGATTGATGAGCTGGCAAAGGGTGGACGCGAACTGGAACACGATTCCGAATACGGAAACACTTAAAAACATCATATTCAGCAAGGGACCTGTGGCGGCATCTGTCTGCAGCAAAACAGCATTTGACAATTATGACGGGGGAATTTTTACAACTAACGAGACATGCAGCGGATCGGCTACAAACCACGCCATCATTCTTACCGGTTGGAAAGAAGATCCTGTATACGGGACCGTATGGATCCTCCGAAATTCTTGGGGAACGTGGTGGGGCGATCAAGGCTACATGTATATTAAGGCGGGGACTTCCAGTGTTGGATACAACGCGACCTATGTAGTGTATGAGCCTTTGGAAGATCGTATTGCGCCCATGGTGAGCAAGCTGGACTCGATATCGCATACGGCGGATAACAGGATTGTGATTAATGAAGACATTAGTGTGAGCGTTAGCCAGTTATTGGTCACATATGATGAAGTTATGTATTATTCCAACGGAATTGATGATGTTGCCAGCTTGCCGAATTACTCCCTGGTGGATTTGGGTGCTGATAACCTTGATGGCGGCGGCGATGATATTCCCATTGTGATTGATAGCGCGTCATATAACACTACAAACCGCACTCTCACTCTGAATATTAATAACAATAATGCTCTGCAAAACGCGACATACCGTTTTAAAGTTTCTGGCAGCGGAAGTGTAAAAGATTTTGCCGGTTCCCTGCTGGATGGCGATGGCGACGGCCTGCCTGGCGGTGATTATGTGATCTCCTTTAAAATTGCTGCCAAACCACCTGCGCCTGCGCTTCTGGAGCCAATTTCCGGGTTCGTCACCAATGACAACACACCTGACCTAAGGTGGGCAACCGCAAAGCATGCAGCCTCCTATGAGATTGTGATCGCCAGAGATTCAGCCTTCACTTCTCCGATCTTTAGAAAAAATGTGGGTTCAGTGTTAAGCCTGACAACACCGGTCATGGCGGATGGAAAATACTACTGGCGAGTTCGCGGTGTCAACCGCTTTAACGATGCGGGCGCCTGGAGTTCTTCAAGAAACCTTACCGTTGATACTATTGCGCCGGTAAAGCCGGTTCTGATTTCACCGGCAGATCAGGGGAGCAGCCGGGGAACTCCTCTGTTTACCTGGAAGGCAGCATCGGGCGCCAAGTATTACATATTTAAGACCACAACAGAAACGGGTGACTTGGTATATTCCTCAACAGAGATTACTGCCCTCAGCCATAAACCAAGTGAGCAGCCGCTTGGCATACTTCTGTGGCAGGTTCGAGCGCGGGACGCGGCTGGCAACTTGAGCGAGTGGAGCAATGCCAGGACATTGCTGGTTAAACCAAAAATACCGGCGGCGCCCACCCTTTTGCTGCCTTTGAATAACATGTTCACTATGAACCAGAAGCCAAGCCTGGATTGGTCTGATGTGCCTTACGGGACGCAATACCAACTTCAGGTGGCATTTACCGATACCTTTAAAACCGATATGATATGGCGCGATGAAACCACAGCAAGTTCTTTATCAACCGAAGTCAATTTGCAAAAGGACAGCAAATATTACTGGCGTGTGAGGGCAATCAATGCGGAGAATGAGCCGGGCCAATGGAGCAGTACCCGCAATTTTACAGTGGATAATGTAGCACCGAAAATTCCCATATTAGATACTCCAGAAGACAACAAGGTCAATAAAGGAACCCCGACCTACTACTGGACCAGTGTCAGCGGAGGAGCTTTCTACCAATTCCGATACAGCACAACTGTAGAGCAGGTTTTATATACCTCACCTGAAGTCGATATAACCAGCCATAAACCACCCACACAGCCAGTTGGCAAATACCTCTGGCAGGTGCGCGCGCGTGATAAGGCAGGCAACTGGAGCAATTGGAGCGAGTCCCGCACAATTGTGATCCAGGCGCCAATACCCGCGGCACCCAAACTTACTGCTCCCGCAAATCAGGCCGAGATTAAGGATACTACACCGCTCCTCGATTGGAGCACGGCGAATTACGCCACTGGTTATGAAATTCAAATCTCAAAAAACAGCGGATTTTCAGGGATTATCCAACAGCAAGTGGTCAATGGTGTTACTGAATACATAGCCAAACCGCTTACATATAGCGGAACAGGAACCAATTATTACTGGAGAGTCAGGTCAATCAATACTTATGGCCAAACAGGCAGCTGGTCAGCTTTTCGTTCATTTAAGATAATTTCATAATAAATTATCTTCTGCATTAAAATTCGTTAAAATCCAGATTTTCTCTTTCGCTTAGTTCCGAGAACAAATAAAGAAATGAATTGATTGAGGAATATTGTTCCATAATCTAAACTTTGTTTTATTCTTAAGGATTATCTCGAATCAGGCGAGTTTGTTTCACAACCCTTTAAATGTAATTTGATATTGAAAATCAAACCCGGCTTCTTTAGCCAGATTTTCGATCTGAGTGCGCACTGTTTTAAAATCAAATTGATAGTCGTATTTCTTTCCAAACTGCTCAGACTGCTGTTCAATGACCGAATTTTGCTGACCGCCTTTGCCGGTGCTGTAGCTTGAAGTTTGATAACCCGCACTGGCGTCCATACCAGAAGCAGCCTCTTTAATATCTCGGCGAAATGGACTGTTTTTTCCTGCTCATCAATGCGAAATTTAGCCTGGTAGGTAAGTTTTTGTTTTGATAGAAAACCTTTTCGTTCTGCGACCGTAAAAGACAGGTCGCAGGAGCCTTTCTTTTCCTTGAAATCCGCTGGAATAGTTTTGGCATATGCTTGTATCGATTTAATTAAATCCATAATGGCCTCGCTTTAAAAAATATTAATTTTTTATGCATGAATGTCTGATTATTATTTATAGAATTAATTACACAAAAAGTAAAGGGTGAGTTTCAGTAATAATTAATAATTGCATTTATTGCGGCAATAAAAATTATCCGAAAAGTCAATTAATTCTATAAGCATTTTAATGAAGTCAATGATCAAGAAATTTATTCAAATTCGGTTATTTTTGGAAAGTTGAATTGAAAATATTAAAATTCAATCAGAATATTCTTTCTTTTATAGGGACTTCGTGCCAAAGGAGAACTTAAGCGCCAGTTGTAGCAATTATTAAACTATTAATACCTTCTAGGACCCCGTTATCAGTAGAGATAATCTTCTTGAGATCTGCTCAATAATCAGAAATCACTAAAGCCAAGGTTCTTAAAAAAGCCTATTCTTTTAAAATTTCTTATATTATGCTAAGGCAGATCTGATTATTAACTTTCTACAATAAATATATGAAAGCTTTTTCCTATTTATTATTCATCTCGATGTTTTTAATCTCGGCATGTACTGCTGAGCTCCCATCAGTTGAGGTCACGCGAAATACCGGGATACCCCCAACCCCCGTTCCTGCTCGACCGACCACAGCTCCGACAATACCGGCTGTCAGAGGCTGGAAGGTTGAAAGCGTGGCAGAGGGATTAATTGTCCCGTGGGGTATCGTTTTTACTTTTGCTGACCGTATTCTGGTATCAGAACGCGGCGGATCAGTGCGCGAAATTATCGGAGGGCAATTAAATCCCGATCCAATATTTGTTTTTGAAGATGTAGCAGCGAGTGGTGAAGCAGGGGTAATGGGGCTGGCAGCTGATCCGCAATATGAAAGCAACCAATACCTGTATGCCTGTTATACCTATTCAGGTTCTGATGGAAGCGCCAACAGAGTGGTACAGCTTTTGGATAATGGAACATCACTCAGTATAGATGCGGTCATTCTGGATAAGATACCTTCGGCGCGCAACCATGCCGGCTGCCGCATACGCTTTGGGCCTGATGGAAAACTTTATATCACCAATGGGGATGCGCTAGATCCTTCATCAGCGCAGGACATTAATTCACTGGCGGGCAAGATTCTGCGTATTAACCCGGACGGTTCCATCCCTGCCGATAATCCCTTTTCGGGGTCTCCAATATGGTCTTATGGGCACCGCAATCCCCAGGGAATCGATTGGCAGCCCGAGAGCGGGCTGATGTATTCAACCGAACACGGGCCATCTGGTTTTGACGGGCCGCCGGGCGGTGATGAAATTAATTTGATTAAGGCAGGCGGTAATTACGGCTGGCCGCTGGTTTCGCATACCAATACCCTGGAAGGAACAATTCCGCCTTTAATCCAGTTCACACCAGCTGAAGCGCCCGCGTCGCTTTCATTTTATTCTTCGGATTTGCTGCCCATGTTTACCGGAAACCTTTTCTTTGGTGCACTGCGCGGAGAAGGGCTGGTGATGCTCGAGCTGTCTGAAACTGATGCGGGTCAAATTGTGTCCGTGGAGAAAATTATCAATAATGTAGGGCGGGTGCGGGACGTTATACAAGGTCCGGATGGATATATTTATTTTTCCACCAGCAACCGTGATGGGCGGGGGTCAGTGCGTGACGGGGATGACCATATCTACCGGATTGTGCCAGTTTATTAACCACAGCATTATATAGAAGATTTGTCATGGTACTTATAGAGCGAACCTCGAATTAACCAAATTAAAAATCTTTCGCAGCCAGCTTTTCATGGCAAGACCCTTCGATATGCTCAGGATTTTGGGCAAGATGGCGTAGGAATTGGGCTTTTATAAAATGCACAACACGACAGGTTTGCTTTAATACTAATAAAAGTCATTTAAAATAATAGAAATAAAACTCTTTGTATTGAGGATAAATATGATGCAACATCAGATAGTCTTTGTGACCCGCCGGATACCTGAAAAGGGATTGAAAATGTTATATAAAAACTGCGCTGTGAACCTTTGGCCGGGCGAAATTCCTCCAGTAACAGAGGAATTATTAGCCGGCGTATCAGGTGCGGAAGGAATTCTGTGTTTGCTGACTGACCGAATTGACGGTGCTGTAATGGACGCGGCAGGACCTGGTTTGAAAGTAATCAGCAACTATGCCGTGGGGTTTGATAATATTCAATATTGCCGAAGCCACAAAACGCGGCATCGCGGTTGGCAATACTCCGGGGGTGCTGACCGAAGCGACGGCGGACCATACCTTCACGCTGCTTATGGCAGCTGCCCGGCGAGTGACTGAAGGCGACCGGCAGGTGCGGGCAGGAAAGTGGCGAACTTGGGAACCAATGGGTTTGCTGGGAGCGGATATTTTTGGGGCAACTCTAGGCCTGGTGGGGTTCGGACGTATCGGGCAGGCAATGGCAAAGCGCGCAGCGGGCTTTGACATGAAGGTTCTTTTTCACGATCCAATCCATCAAAACAGCAGCCATGAGCCGGGCAATGCGGTTTCGGCGAGCCTTGAGCAGCTGCTGCAAGAAAGTGATTTTGTCAGCATTCATGTTCCGCTGACCGACCAAACCCGCAAGATGTTCAATCATCAAACCTTAGGCAAAATGAAACCCGGCGCGATATTAGTCAATACTTCCAGGGGCGGAGTGGTGGACCAGGATGCTTTATTTGACGCACTGAAGAGCGGCCATTTGGGCGCTGCGGGACTGGATGTTACGGACCCCGAACCTCTCCTGATGGATGATCCCTTGTTGGCACTGGAAAATCTGGTAATCACACCCCATATCGCAAGTGCCAGCAGAAGCACGCGCGAGCGTATGGCGGTGATGGCAGCCGAAAATTTGCTGGCAGGCTTGAAGCGGGAAGTACTGCCAAATTGCGTGAACCCTCAGGTATATCAAAAATAAATTGGGTATTGACAATTTTTTTTTACACCATATAATGATGTTAATAATTAAATAGTAGTGAAAGCGATGAAACTGCACATTTATCTGGTCGCTTAACTGGGGAGAGCCGCCAAACCCTTTTTAGTGCGCAGTGGAGCTAATAGCGAAACCGGTCGATTTATTGGGCCGGTTTTTAATTTTTAATAACCGGTTTAAAAGTAAAAAATCGGAGGAAAGCATGCAAACAGTAAAAAGGGAAAAATCAATTTGGCGGGTTTCACTTGTATTAATGATGCTGGCTGTAATGACCTTAACGGGGACAGTTTACGGCAAGGATAAAGGTGGTGATGCACCAGAAGATCCAGGTGTTGGAACCGGACAGGATAACACAAAAACCGACTCAACCCAATGGGTGCTCCCGCATGGGGAAACAGTTTTTATCGGTCCTAATGAATATAATATTGTGCAGGAATGGGGAAATTTCTTAATCACATCATCCCGTGAACCTGGTGAAGGTGATGTAGTCTTCCTGGGGATCGGAGGATTTATCCCTGTTACCGGCGGTGCATATGAAGACACTTCGTGTGGAAGCGGGAATGGTCTTCAAAGCTGCAACGATAATGGCAACGGAAACGGGAATAGCAATGGGGGCGGACCGCTTCATGAAGGTGATGATTGCGGCGGCGTCTGGATAACCCCAGGCAAGATCACTGCAAGTGCTCAGCAGATTGCCCCGGCAAACGCCCTGGTAATCGGTCAAGACCCGGCTGAGAATGGGGTTACGCTCGAATGGCACGTAACTATTGCACCAACCACGGTTTCATATTCCAAATGGGAAATTGTCGCCCACCGAAAAGTTGCCTGTGTTGAAGGTGCGGCGGGTGAACCTTATCCTTTACCTGCAGGGGTGGATGAAGACTGCCCGCACGGCTGGCATTCAATAATTCAACAAGTCTGGGCTTGCGCATCTAAAAATAAAACTTACCAGGAAGGTATTGCTGACCTTTCTGCCAACGCAACCTTGCGGCTTTCATCAAGGGCATGGATCCAGGGCGAATTGGCAGCTGCTTACCCCGGCGCAGGGTTAAAGAACCCGGATTGGGGTTTCTCAACCACACCTTCCTGTGTTTGGTCCGGAGATGTGTGCAACTGGGACTTTACGCTGACCATTCCTGTGGCAGACCCAGGCTGGTATGATCTGAAGGTTGTTGGTCAAACCGCAGGCAACACTGTTACGCCGCCGCGCAGTTTTGAGGTAATGGCGGGTGAATTCGGCGCCTATATGTTTGACAGTTCAGAGATGATCCATTAGCTTTATCGAGTCCTGATCGCCTCGCCTATGTCAGCCTGCTGCCTCAGCAGGCTGACCGCGTTAAGGCGGCTTCTGGTTTTATCAGAGAAATATTAACTCCACGTAAATGCATTGCAAACAAAAATATTTTTCCTATAATATGATAAATAATATCCATTAAGTGATATTAAAAGGCAAAGATACGGAATATTTTTTTACTTGCACCGGGTGGAAGAGAACATGCCGCTGCCTCACCCGGAGAAGAGTTCCGCGAAGCCAAAAGTGGAGCCGGTTAATAACCGGTAATTAATAAAAGAAAGAAGGCAGAATGTACCAAAGAAATAGTATTTACAAACGTATCAGCCTGGTGCTGGGCATCACAACCCTGCTGCTGGGCTTAATTCCTGTGCCGGTAATCGGCAGAGTAGGGATGGCCAGCGCGGATGACAGCGCAGCGGCTGACCCCTTACCTGATGAAAGCACTCCTCCCGCTGAAGATCCAGCACCTGGACCAGCGCTTGACCTCGTATCAGAACCAGTGCTTGATCTCGTATCAGAACCAATGCTTGACCTCGTATCAGAACCAATGCTTGAACCCTCGTCTGAACCAGCGCCGGAATCGGTAGCAGAACCTCCATTGGAAACAACCGAAGAAGTAGTTCCCCCTGAATCAGAGGTATTGGATCCGGCTCCAGAGGAAGTTTTGAACGGGGATATTTCAACTGATGAGCCGCTCATAGAAGAAGTGCCTGAACCCGAACCGCTCTTTGAAGGCATTTCAGGGCTGAAGTTAGGAACAATGAGCCTCATGTTAGTGAGCAGCGCGATTGGTGATGATCCCAATGTCGCCAACGAATTGCCGGATTTTGGCAATACCTACAGCAATGGCGACTGTGTGACCAACAATGCCTGTGAGACTGACGAACCCGTCACAAACCCTAATGAATATACAGACCAGGGTACCTATGGTGAAAAAGATTATGCGCTGCCTGAAATCGGCGGAAATACGGCCAATATCGTAGCCGTGAAAGAAGGGGATGAATGGTTTTTCTTTAAAGTTGGATCAGGCGAAACCTGCGACGAAACGACATATTGTGTTGAATTTGACAGCGCGGGAAACGTGAAAGTTTTTTCTTACGTACCTCAGGCTAACGGATATAAAGGCTACAACATGATCCATTTCTGGTACGTTGCTCCCACGGAAGAAGAGATTCCAGGATGTATGGACCAGGCCGCGACCAATTTCAACCCGGATGCGACTGAGGATGATGGTTCCTGCCAGTATGAGGAAGTGGAAATCCCCGGTTGTATGGACCAGGCCGCGACCAATTTCAACCCGGAAGCCACTGAGAATGATGGCTCCTGTGAATACGAAGAGGAAGTGCTCGGCTGTATGGACAGAACCGCAACCAACTTCAATCCGGAAGCTACTGAAGATGATGGGTCCTGTGAATATGAAGAACAGCAGTTAGACCTGACACTCAATGCAGTCTGCACACCAGGAGAAAGCGGCTATTACTTAGCCTGGTATATCAACAACCCCAATGATTTTGGTGTGAGCGCGTCATGGGAGCTGAACGGCGTTCCAGGTAATGGGACAATGTCGCCAGGTTCAAATTTCATAGGCAACACACCCACGGGTTATGACAGTTATACACTTAACGCCTCATGGAAATTTGGTGAGGCTTCAAAGTCAGCCCAGGCAGTCTGCAAGCCTGTTACAGAAGATCCGCCAGATACGACAACGGTAACGTTTGTGGCTTCCCAAGACCCACTGCTCATCCCGGTAACGGGTGTGGATCTGGATGGCGGTTTCTCGCTCTATCGCAGGCTGATGCTTGTGGCAGGTTCAGTCCTTCTGGGCAGCGGCTTGATGATGAGAGGCGCAGCCAGAAAGGAAAAGAAACATAAAAAATAATGTGTGAAAGTTAAACATAATAAGATGCCCGCGCAAGCGGGCATCTTATTGCAGCGAACCACCTTTCTAGAAACCTGGCAGAAAAATTTAAAGATGTTAAAGAGCGCATACGGATGAATTTTAGCTAAGCAGTATTATTTGGGACAAGCCTTATATATTCACAATAGAGTTGTATAACATCCCGCACCAGGCGCATACGTTTTTTGAAATTTCAGAGTAATTAAGGGTCAAGGGCGATAGAATGCCAATATACACAAAATATAGGGGAATATCACAAAAAGGGACCGTATATTGGGTATTGACTTTTTTTTAAAAAGTGCTATTCTATACGTACAACTGAATAACTCACACTAATTGAAGGCGATAATCCTGCGCGCAAATATGGTCGCTTACTTGGGTAAGCCGCCTAACCCATACTGAACGCAGAGTAGCCAGTAGCGAAACCGATCAATGCTTTATTGATCGGTTTTTATTTTTAATGATTAATAATAAGTTTATAAAAAAATAGGAGAAGGCGGAGGGCAAAATGAGTAAAAATCTGAAAGCGTTCAAAAAGATCACTTATGTAATGGGGATCACATTCCTGGTTCTGGGAATGATCCCCTTGCCGGTGGTCAGCACGATCACAACGGCGGCTGCCAGTGTGGTTGAGGGAAGTGATGCGGTATTCCCAAAAGCATTAGGGCTGCCAAATCTGGTTTTGACTTCAAGCGAGAACTTGGAAGAGGGGCAAGAATCCATATCCCCGAGAGCACTTGGACTGCCAAACCTGCGATTCACAGCCAGTAAGAAGGCTAATGGTGAAACCTGCAGTAATAATAACAACTGCGAATCCGATAACTGTGTTGCTGGAATCTGCCAGCCAGCCGCATGCATACCCTCATGGACTTGTCCATCAGAATGCGGGTATACCGGCGGCAATGTAACTGATAGCTGCGGAGGAATACAAACCTGCGCCGCCACCTCAGCGTGCCTGCCCGCATGTGTTCCAGGCGGCCAGGAACTATGCCCAGCTGCTTGCGGTTATATGGGTGGAACAGTCCCCGATGGCTGCGGCGGTAACGTTACCTGCGCGGCAACTTCGGTTTGTGAGCCATCCTGCAACCCAACTGGCAGTACCTGCAGCAATGACGCGGATTGTTGTTCCGGCAATATCTGCGCTGGAGAAGGCATTTGCAAGGAAAAAGGCGAAGATAAATGCAAGACTGACGGCCAGCCCTGCGGCGGTGCCAATCAGTGCTGCACCGGTTTAGTCTGCGGTGCGGTGGATGGCTCAGAAAATGAAAAATGCCATGCACCTGTTGCGCCTGATGTGAACTGTGTTGGTTCATGGAGCACCTGCGAAGGCACCTGCGGCTCCGGTACCCAGACGTTTACCATCATTGTGCAGCAGTCAGGCAGCGGCGCGCAATGCGAAGCTGCAAATGGCGCGACACGAAGCTGTAATATGCCGTCTTGCCCGGTAGACTGCGTGGGCGCGTGGACGACTTGCGACAAAACATGCGGTGGCGGGTCGCAAACCTTTTTGGTGTCAACCCCGGCCGCTAACGGCGGATTGGCATGTGAGTTTGCCGACCAGGCAACCAGAGCCTGCAATACGAATCCATGCCCGATCGACTGTACAGGCCACTTTGATGCATGCTCGGCAACCTGCGGTGCTGGAACACAAACCTTTGTAATAGATATTCCGGCAGCAAATGGCGGTGCAGAATGCACCTACAAGGCTGGCGATCAAATTCCATGCAATAACGGCGCCTGCACGGTCAACTGCGCCGGTGAATGGGGATTATGTGAAGGCAGCTGCGGTGAGGGCGGTACTCAAACCTATTCCATATCAACACCTGCCGCAAACGGCGGAACCGCATGCGAATTTGCTGATGGTGCAACCCAAGATTGCCAGATGCCCGAATGCCCGATGAGCTGCGAAGGAGCCTGGGGAGAATGCGTTGGCGAGTGCGGTGTAAATGGCGTTCAGACCTTTGAGGTTACTCGAGATGCTGACCCGGGCGGCGCGGATTGCGATGCGGAAAATGGCGATACGCGCGTTTGCCAGGGAACCCCTTGCCCAATCAATTGTGAGTGGAGTGAATGGGGCACTTGCTCGGCAGCCTGCGGCACCGGCATACAGACAAGATCCATCGCAATTCAATCTGCAAATGGCGGAACTGAATGTGAAGGCGCTTCAAGCCAGTCATGTAATGAACAGGCATGCCCACCTCCTGCTGGCGGCGGTACTGGTACAGGAACAGGAACGGGTACAGGAACGGGTACAGGAACGGGTACAGGTAATGGTAATGGTTCGGGTGCAGGAATCATCCCGGTGACTGCTGGCGGCGCAGGCGGACCGACTGACCCGCTAATTATCCCGGTGACCGGCGTCGACCTGGGTATTAATCTGGCTGGAATGCAGAGACTGTTTATATTCATGGGATTAATGCTGTTCGGCATGACCATGATGCTGGAAGGTTTTGACCGTAAACGAAGCAAATAACTGGGTTTGGTCGCCCCGCTTATAACCAGCTCGCTGATATAGCGAGCTGGTTCTATTAACAGAATAACTGATCAAGCAAAACAATAATTTTTAGATTATATTTTTCAGGTCATCTACAAGATTTGTGAATAGTGAATCGAAAAGAAGATTATTTTGTAAAGAGACCTTAAATACAGCTGGATTTATTTCATATCAGTGATTAAACCATATGCTGAATTGAAGAAATGATTTTATATATTGACTTTTATTTGATAAGTGATATCCTATAAATAGTATTATTAATTCCCCCATGTATTGAAAGCGATAATCCTGCATGTAAAAATGGTCGCTTATTCGGGTTAATTCATTTGACCCACTGCATGCAGAGTAGCCAATAGCGAAACCGGTCATGTAAGAATCTGACCGGTTTTAATTTTCGAAATTTATAAATTGAAGTAGGAGAGAAAAAGAGGGCAAGATGAATATAAACCTGAATTTTTTCAAGAAAATCACCTGTATTCTGGGAATCACATTCCTGATTCTTGGAATGATTCCCTTGCCACTGGTTAGCAAGGTCGCAACGGTAGTAGCCAGTGTGGAAGAAGAGCAGGGGGCATCAACCCCGAAAGCGCTTGGATTGCCAAACCTGGTTTTATCTTCCAGCAAGAATATAAAAGAAAGCGTGAATGACAAATTTGATTCAATAACTCCGGCTTGGTTAAGTGGAATCAGTTTATTTTCTATTAAGGCTGCTCCTCCTGCATGCGTTTACAGCGAATGGGGTCCCTGTTCTGTTCCATGCGGCGGGGGAACACAAACACGCACATTAACCAGCGGTTCACCGGGACAGTGCACAGAACTATCACAAACATGCAATACACAGGCCTGCACTCCAACACCGGTAGATTGTTCAGGACATTGGGGGGATTGCTCAGTTCCGTGCGGAGGCGGCACACAATCGTTTATTATCGATATACCTGCCCAAAACGGTGGGGCTGAATGCACTCAGACAACACAGGCATGCAATACTGAAGCATGCGCGCCAACATGCAAACCAAACGGCGATAGCTGTGCGGCAAGCGACGAATGCTGTTCAGGCAACTGCAATGGCGTCAATGGAAAATGCGCTGACCCAAACACACAATGTAAAGATGAAGGCGGCCCTTGCGGCGGAAACAACGTTTGCTGCCCTGGGTTGACTTGTATTACAACTCCCAATCATGAAAATGACAAGTGCGGTTACCCTCCCCCACCCGATGTGGACTGCGTGGGCTCATGGAGTGCCTGCGAAGGCTCATGCGGAACCGGAACACAAACATTTACCATCACCATTCCTCAATCCGGCGAAGGCCAGGATTGCGAGGCTGGTAATGGTGATACGCGGCCTTGTCCTCTGCCCGCATGCTGCCAACCCACAGGGTCTTGTCCAACCACTTGCGGTTATGACGGAACTGATATACCAGATGGCTGTGGCGGGACGATTGCCTGTGAACCGACAGCCGCTTGCCCGCCGATTGATAATTGTCCCGATGACCCAGATAAAATGGTGCCAGGCGTCTGTGGCTGTGGTATTCCTGATGTAGATTCTGACGGTGATGGGACGCTTGATTGCCTGGATAACTGCTCAAGCGACCCAGATAAAGTCGATCCGGGAACGTGCGGATGCGGTACTGCAGATGTTGATTCTGATGGGGACCATGTTCTCGATTGCCAGGACAACTGCGTAAATGATCCAAATAAAATTGAACCAGGAATTTGCGGCTGCGGTGTGACTGAAACCGATACTGACGGTGATGGAACACTAGATTGCGTGGATGAGTGCGATGTAGATGCAGCAAAGATAACTCCTGGCGCTTGCGGATGTGGAGTTGCTGATACCGACACCGATGGTGACGGTATTCCAGATTGTAATGATATCTGCCTGAATGATCCGTTAAAAACTGAACCCGGAATTTGCGGCTGTGGTGTGTCAGATATCGATTCTGATGGTGACGGCATTCCTGAATGTAATGATACATGCCTGGATGACCCGTTAAAGAGTGAACCCGGCATTTGCGGTTGTGGTGTGGCAGATATTGATTCTGATGGTGACGGAACCCCAGATTGCATTGACCTTTGCCCAAATGATTTCGGCAAAGTTGAACCTGGAGTGTGCGGATGCAGCGTTCTAGATAATGACTCAGACGGAGACGGATTGCCAGATTGCACGGATGAATGCGTCGAAGATCCCAATAAGCTGTCACCCGGTTTCTGCGGCTGCGGCGTTGCGGACTTCACCTGTATTACTGAGTCAATTGTTATTGGAGACCCCGTCTGTGTGTCAATGGGAGGTTGGTACCTTGGCTGGACTATAACAAACCCCAATAGTATGGCAGTTCCAGTTACCTGGACTTTGGATGGCAGCCCCGGAGGTGCAACTCTCCCGGCTGGCGGTTCATTGCCAGTTGGTAATACGCTCTGTGGACCATCAAACCATACTTTGATTGTCAACTGGCCAGGCGGAGGCAGCGCGACATATACATCCAATAAGACGTGCGGAAACACAGATACGAATCCTGGCGGCGGTGATACAACCAATATTATTCCTGTAACGGGTGGAGCTGGTGTACCTGCCGATCCGCTTATTATTCCGGTTACCGGTGTTGACCAGGGTGTAGATATAGCCGGTCTTCAGAAATGGTCTATGCTCATGGGATTGATGCTCTTCGGCTTCACCATGGTGCTGGAAGGATTTGACCTGAGACGTAAGAAATAATAGGGTTTGGTCGCCCCGCTTATAACCAGCTCGCCGGTTTGGCGAGCTGGTTTTATTAAATCGCAAGATATTGCAAATTGATAATTTGCCTTGGGTAAACTGCTAAATTTCGGATTAGTTAGAGGAATCCTGATGGTGCAAATCAGCACCAAATTTCTTAACAACTCGCAGCGTAAATTCCTTATGGGGAAAGATCCTGAAAATTCTTTTCTCTTACAGTTAAAAGATCAGAAATTTTTATAATTATTACCAACATTTTAAGAAAAAAAGTTTGTAAGAAAATTGTTAATTCTCATCAAACGTATTGACAGAATAAACATGATAATTATAATAAGAATTATCAGATTAAAAAAATTCATCTGACTCTCTCCTTAGGAAAAGCCCGGAAACGGGCTTTTTTCTTTTTAAAAGGCTTTGCACTCGTATAACAGATGCTGAATACTGCGCCACGTTGCCAAATCCCTATAAAACGGCACGTGATTTTTTGCTATTCAAACTCAAGTGCGCATGGCTGCGCGGATGGTAAAGGTGATACCGTAACCGGTGGCATCGGAGCAACCGAGCGAACCGCCGCCTATTGGTTTACCAGTGATTAATCCGGGCGTATATTCGCCGGTAAGTTTTGAAAATTCACCCACCATTTAACCCATCATTTGCGGAGTGGTGACCACGTCTGGCGCGGGAACATCAAGGTGAGGCCTAAAGTTCTTCCACATTCGCAGCACCCAGCCGCGCACAAGGCGTTCTTTCTCACTATTCGAAAGTGTTAAAGGGTCAACGATCGCACCCTCCATCCCACCGCCTAAGGGAATATCCACTACCGCGCATTTCCAGGTCATACAGGTAGCCAGCACGCGGATTTCGTCTGCTGTTCCAAAAGCGTGAATGCGCAGACCGACTCTGCAGGGGCTGCGGTAAGCATTGTGTTGGATACGGTAACCCTGAAAGTTCTTAATGCGGCCAATATCCATCCTGATCGGGATACGGAAAAGGAACTCCCTCATCAGCCAGCGCAGAAAATCCCTGGTGGAAGGATCCAGTTTAAGCAGGTCGGCGGTTTTGTCAAACTGCGTTTACGCCATTTAAAAAGGATCGGTGGAAACTGAAATAAAATTCCTCCGAGGTGAGTTTGCTATTGTTTAATTGAGAAAATTGCTGGTTATCAGGGCAGCAATTTCCTTTATAGCTGCTGCTTCGTCCTGACCTTCTGCTGTAATCTGTATTCTGTGTCCGTAATAAATGCCAAGCGTAAGAATTTTTAGAATACTTTTTGCGTTAACAAAATTAGATATTTTGGTGAGGTTTCTAATTCGAATATCGCTGAGATAGCGATTTGTCAGCCTGACAAACGAATCTGCGGTGCGTGCATGCAGCCCCTGTTCACTCATGATTGTCAGTTCTGTTTCGATCATTATTTTCCTCATCAGGGTTATGGTCAAGAATTGATCTTTCTGCCTGCAATCAAAAACCAACTTCATGAATCATAAGCTTGATAAAAGCTACAATAATTATAGAATACGCCTCCATTTTCTAATTGCTTTAATTCTGTAAAAAGGACATGTGACAAATTTATACTAATATTTCAAAAATGTTAAAAACGAGAGAATTCTCCCGAGATGATGCCAGGTTTCAGGTTGATTCTGGCAATTTCGGCAGCCACTGCCAAAGCGTATTAATGATTTCTGATGGGTGAGTGGATTGACGGATTTTTTCCATAAACAGCGGAAACTGGATGAGCTCGTTAAGCTGAAAAAGGGAAGTGAGGTGTGAATTGTCATCGGTCGCACCGAGGACGAAGATCAAATCAAAGTCCGGGATGCGCTGGTCTTTTAAATGGAAAGGTGATTTCAATTTTAACAAACTGATGCACAATTCATTAACACCGTCTGTCGGCTTGGCATGCAAAAGAAGTACCCCGGATCCCATGTACATATAGAATCCATGGTTTTTGATTAGATCAACCATGGCTTCAATGTAGCGCGGCTGGATGCAGCCGCTTTTAATCAAGGGCTGACTGGCTGCGGAGACGATATCCTGCCACTGTTCAACCTTTTCCATAAAAACCAGATGCGGCAGCTTAAGGAGGTCAACCAGAGAATTTTGCTGGTTAAGGTCGCGCAGCTTGCGCCGGTTGCGGGAATGGCTCTTCTCCGCCATCCAGTGTTGAATATTCTTAATATCTTCCACTTCTAAAAAAGGACTGGTTTGAATAACCGGAAGCGGGGCGTTATCAACAGGAACTGTGCTGATGATGACCTCGGCATTTATATGGCCATCAGGAATTCCATGGAAAGTATTAATGACCTGGGTAATATTAAGGTTGGGAAACTCAACCTCAAGACGTGATTTTAATAGCGAGCTTTTTGAACGCACACCGTCATTGACGATCACTACCGTCAGACGCGAATCCTCTTTAGTTTGAAGGCGTTCAAGGGCGGAAAGCAGGTACATTGTAATAAATCCGATTTCAGCCGCAGGGATTTGAATATGAATCTCATTCTCAAGGATAAAAACACTGTTTTCAGCAACGCGGTAGATCTGGGCGTATTTTTCCTTCAAGGTTGTGAGGTAAGCGTTTCGGATCGGTATGTGGTGTTTGAGTCTGAAAATTGCGTAATCCAGGTGGTTTGCCAGTTCATTTAAAAGCAATTCGTCAATTTTGATCATAGGATGAAGACGCATGGAGCAAATATTGATTAAATTCTGTGCCAGTGTGATGCTCTCCAATGAGGCTTCATAAAATTTAACAATATCCTGCGATACAGGTACATCCGGCAGATCCAGTTTGCTGCTTTTAATAAGGGCTGCAATCACCTCTTTTTCCTTATCGTTGAGCGTCTGGTGATAATGCTTTTCAATCCTATAGGCAATTGCCTGAGCGGAAGCGTATTCGCTACTGGTTAGCATCTCCTCATCTACTGTACCATCCAACTGCCTATTTTCCTGCAGAGGCTCGGATTGCAACCGCAAGGTAAACCATAATTTCGACCTGCGAAACCACCGCAAGTTTCACGCCCATATTCTCTTCAGTGTAATAGATCAGATGGCGCGCGAATGCTAGATCCAGTTTTTCCATGAAGCGATTAAACCGTGTTGAGACAGAAAAACCAGCAAATTTTTGATGGTCTAAAAAGTAACGTGAAAGGGAATACCAGGCAATATCACCCAGTTCCTCGCGCAGCAACCGCGCCAAGGCAAATCGGCGGGATTCCTCTGGACCTTCAATCCACAAACCTTTAGCTGATCTCCGTAATAATTTGATTTGGTACCCTTCCAGCCAGGATTCAATATCACGGATATCTTTAAACAGGGTAGAGCGGGAAAATTCTTCCACTTCGGCGACGTGTTTGGCTGTCAGAGGCGATTCAGATGTCAGCAGGTAAAGCAAAATAATCCGTACACGCTGTTTCCTGGATAGGACGATATCACCCCCCTCCATGGTATTTATCTGTTCCAGCAAATCGCTTTTTGTTTGCTGCGAAGCGACCACCTCAATACCATAGCCTGGTCGATTGATAAACTCAATTTCAAAGCACTGCAGCCATGATCGCACAATATCCATGTTATAACGGAGAACGCGGGGGCTGAGAGAGGTTTTTTCCGAAGCTCTTTGAGCGTGCTTTTGCCGTGCGCGTTGAGCAGCGCACAGATAATAAGCTGTTGGCGGATATTGATTTCAGGTGTGCGGGAAGCCATTAAATTATTTTACCACGCTTGATTCATTATTGTCACAATTACTTAAAGGCACAACTCACACATCAGATTTTCAGACCAGTCTTGTATAATCCATTCTGTAAATGTGGGAATGCGTTTCAGCATCAAAGAAATGCATGCTCTGTAATTATTTTTATTTTAACGTTCGCGGCGAAAATCACTGATTAAAGGTACAACCAACATGGCAGCTGATATTCTTGATAATCTGATCGTATTAAAGGTCAACAAAATAACCTGCGAAGATGTTCTGGAAGAATTATCCAGTGCGGCTATTAATGCAGGCTATGCCAAACCCGGATATCACAAAGCGATCCTTGAGCGCGAAGCCAAGTACCCAACCGGCTTGCATATTCCTCTGATCGAAGTTGCCATCCCTCACGCCGATGCAGAATGGGCGATCAAACCCTCCCTGACCATTGGAATACTTGAAACACCGGTGTCGTTTGGCTCAATGGATGGCTCGGGCGGAGATGTGATGGCTGGGCTGGTATTCATGCTCACCATTGAAGAACCCAAGGACCATATTGATTTTCTGCGGGCGATCTCGAATGTATTCGGACAGCCCGAGATTCTGGTAGAGTTCGCGCGAACGGCAAACGCGAGCTTAATTATCGAAAAGATTAAAGCCAATATGCCTGAGAGAACATGAGCGGAAAAATTAATTGAAAATTAGAACAAAATGAATAAAATTAAAGGTGAAATTAATCACCTATCAATAGAACTAACTAAAAGGAGAGCAAAATTATGGGAAGACCCGCAGTGATTTTAGTGATGTGCGGCTCATCAGTAGCCACAACAAACCTGGCGGCTGTGAAGCTGGAAAATGAAGCAGAACGTCGCAAGATGAAAATCGTTATCAAGAAGGGCAAGATCTCGGATTTTGACACTCTGGTTGACATGTATAAGCCGGATCTGGTGGTAGCAACCGCCCAGACCCATGAGCGCGAACATATCAAAGTCTTCAGCGGAGTGCCTCTCATCAGCACTATTGGCCAGGCGGAATTATATGAAGCCATCTTTACTTACATAAAAGATCAGGGTTTAGGGCAACCTGTTGGGAAAGCCTGATTGCCCGGTCTTAATCAGGCGCAATTATGACAAGGAGGTGAAATCAAATAACAGAAATCTTTCGTTTCTATATGAACCACAATAATTTATTAAAAAGGAGATTGTAATGAATACCGATTTCTTAAAACCGATTCTCGATCCATTAATTGACTCGCCGGTCCGCTTTTCATGATTTTTATTGTATTTACCATCACCGGATTGGTTGTAGGGTTGAAATTCATAAAAGCAATAAAAAACGGCTTATTGATCGCGGTTGGCTTTGGCGGCGTGTACGTCGTTGTTGACTTCTTTCTAGCCAAAATCGCTCCAGCAGCGGTGGCATTAGCGGAACGTTTTGGAGGTGTTTTCACCTATGCCGATGTGGGCTGGGCGGCAAACGCAGCCATCGCATGGGGTTCCCCCTGGGCATATGTTATCGTAGTGCTCTTGATCGGATTGAACCTGCTTATGGTTTTTACCAGATGACAGACACCCTTAACCTGAACATCTGGGATTTCTGGGAAAACATTTTTGGTTTCCTGGTGGTGTATTCAATAACCTAAGAATGTTACTTTAGGCTTGATCTGCTCATTAGCCTTTGGGTGGTTCTCTCTGACGATGACAGATTTCTTTGCCCAGCGGGGATATACTGAAGACCTGGGTTTCAAGGGTTTATCTTTCTATCAAGGCAGCAACGTCATCTGGAGACCGCTTGGCCACTATATTGCCAAACTGCTTGACAAGATAGGCCTAAAAGATGTAGATTGGACTCCGGAAAAAATTCAGGAAAAGTATGGCGTGATCGGCGAACCCGCAGTATTGGGCTTTATCATGGGTGTGCTGATGGGCATTGGCGCTGGATCTACTGGATTGACTGCATTATGCTCGGTATCAACCTGGCAATCGGTCTGGTGTTATTACCCATGATGTCTGGCATTGTCATGCAGGCGCTTGTGCCAGTCACTGAAGCAGCGGCTGAGATGATGAAGAAATCCGCCAGCGGCAGGCAATTGTATATCGGCGTTGACCCCGCTATCGCAGTCGGCAACACAACTAACCTTGCCATGGTCGTCCTGATGATCCCTGTGATGCTTATCCTGGCATTTGTCATCCCGGGTGTTGTGATGCTGCCGTTGGCTGACCTACCCTCCCTACTTTTCATCTGGATCTTCCTGATCGCCCCGAACAGATTTGACATGCTGCGCTCATTTATCACCGCCATAATCGTTGCCGTCCTGGGCACAATTCTGGGAATCTGGGTCGCGCCCTGGTCAACTCTGGTAGCAAAAACACAGGGAATGCAAATTCCTGAGGGGACTGGCATTTCCTCATTGATCAATGCCTTCACACCCGAGATTTTCGTTGGAGGTGTACTGGGTGAGAATTTTGCCACCTTAGGATATTTTGGTGTTATCGCCGTATTAGCTGTCGCAGTTATTATTTCGATCGTTTTCCGACTGCGCTATTTAAAAAATAAAAAAGCTGCTACCGCAGTGTAATCACCAAAAAAAGAGCCTGTTTCTGCAAACAGGCTCTTCTAAAGCAATTATTGAATTTATTAAGAAAATTTGAGGTGAAAGATGAAACTGATTGATAAAGTAAGCCAAGGCGTAAAAAACAGCAAATTATATAACCTGGACCATTTCCATATGGCCTGGGAAAATCCATCGCTCAGACGGTTAATGGGAAACGAACTTTTATACCCGCCTTCTCCCAAAGTGGTTGAAGCGATAAAGTCAATGGCCGCGATGGTGAATTATTATCCTGAGGACCCTTCCACAAATATCAAGCTGTTGAACGCGCTGGCTGATTATGTGGGAATAAAGGGCGGAGCAGAATGGATTACGTTGGGCAATGGATCAATGGAAATTATCGACATGCTCCCGCATACCTTTATCGATCCAGGAGATGAAATTTTATTACCATCACCGGATTATTCCCCTTATGCCAGGCGGCCGGTAATTTTTGGAGCAAAAATTGTGGATGTGATCCCTGATAAGAATTTTGAATATACTGCGGAAGACTTTACCAGCAAGATCACCCCAAAGACCAAAATGATTATCATTACACGACCCAATGCGCC
The DNA here is from genome assembly GCA_963723145.1 of uncultured Chloroflexia bacterium. Lineage (GTDB taxonomy): Bacteria > Chloroflexota > Anaerolineae > Anaerolineales > Anaerolineaceae > Pelolinea. Next base: position 2,639 of record CAVRPM010000008.1, on the reverse strand, counting down.
GATCGGCAATCTGATTAAAAAAGAGGTCATTGAGGAATTATGCGGTACTGACTGCATTATAGTTGTGGATGAAGCTTATGTAGAATTCTCTGAACAGCACATCTGCGACCTGGTTCCAAAATATTCTAATTTCATTATCAGCAGAACTTTCTCCAAAGCCATGGGATTGGCTGGATCGGCTTGGGTTTGTTGTGGCAAACCCGGAAATCATAAGCTACATCAACCGGATCCGTGTGAATGAGAATGTGGGCCTATTAACCCAGGTTGCCGCGCTCGCAGCCTTGGAAGACATCGAATATATCCGCGGCAATATTAAAAAGGTGATTCAATCGCGCGACTGGTTTCAGGATGAAATCGCCAAGGTGCCCGGCATTACCGTTTATAAATCCAAGGGTAATTCTGTGCTGCTAAATGTGGATGGCACTGGTAAGATCGCTGAGGATTATGTTGACCTTTTACTGGAAAGAAGGTTTATTGTTCGCAATCTTTCTGGCGGGCGCAATATGCCTGGCCAGGGCTTTTTCCGGGTGACTGTTGGCACCCAATCAGATATGGAACAGGTTGCCAAGCTCATTGAAGATTTTTCCAAAGCATAGGTACGTCTTTACAAAGGGAATAATCTATTTGGATTATTCCCTTTGTACATTCTTTTTCGTTTAGTTTGTATATTATTCTTTATAAATGACGGGATCCTAAATATGAAAAAGGTGAGAACAATGGCCAATAAAATTGTACCTATCACTCATCGGGGCAGACCATCTTGGTTTACCGCTTAAAAATGACCTGCGTGATTATCTAAAAGAACTGGGGTATGAGGTCGAGGATATCGGCGTCAATTCCGATACTGGCAACTGTCAATCTATCCGGATGTCGCATTGAACTTTCCGGAGAAGTTTCCGCGATGGAAAATTTAGCCGCGGCATTCTAGTGTGCGGCACCGGCATTGGTATGGCTATCACAGCCAATAAAGTACCCGGTGTGCGCGCCGCAGTGATCCATGACGCCTATTCCGCCGAACGGGCTCGAGTTAGCAATGACGCGCAAGTGGCCACTTTTGGATCCCTGGTGATCGGCGTGAACGCAGCCAAGAAAATGCTGGATGTATGGCTGGAAAATGAATTCACGGCCGGCGGCAGATCACACCCAAAGTGGACTTGATTAACGCACTGGACAAGAAACGCTAATAAAAGAAAAATGAAAGATCTGCTCAATAAGTAGATTGTATCTTAAGGAGAATTATGCTAAAAGCCGATATTGACGCCTTTTATGCTGACTTGGCAAACCTTGATCCGCAAAAATACCTGGTTCTTAGTTACTATTTTGAATCGCTAGTTGACCCAAAGAGAAGCCGCCGCGCACCTATGCCAGGAAATGTCTACCGCGCAGTGGAGTCGTGTGGGTGTGGAAGAAGATTACTGCCCCGAATTCGGCGCCAAAGTGGTTGGCCTGATTACCTGGATAAACCCACCCAACCCTGCAGCCCTTTTCTGGCATCGCTGATCGGCAAACCTTATGATCAGAGTTCTACGCGGCCAACGCCACCATCTGCTACCCTTTTGGCAATTTCGGTACCAAGATTCCCGACTTGCTGACCGCGGTTTGCGGTGAGGGTGTTTTTCATGCGCCGGATATATGCGCGATACGCCTGCTGGATATTGATTTTCCTGACAGTTACCTGGCGGACTTTCAGGGCCCGCAGTTGGTGTACAGGGATTGCGTGATTTGCTGGGAGTCTATGACCGGCCGCTGTTTATCGGGAGTGATAAAACCCAATGTCGGGCTGCCGCCTGACCCCTTTGCAGAAATCGGCTATGAGGCCTGGCTGGGCGGGCTGGATATTGCCAAGGACGATGAACAGTTGGGAGACGTGGCTGGTCAACAGTGCGCGAACGCTCTCAACGGCTGGGAGCACTGAGAAAACAGGCTGAGGAGAAGACCGGTGAAAAGAAAATTTACCTGACCAATATTACCGATGAAGTTGACGGCTGATTGAACTTCATGATATCGCGGTTGCCAACGGTGCCAACGCGGTGATGGTCAACGGCATGACCACGGGCTTCAGTGCGGTGCGTATGCTGCGAAAACATGCCAGGGTTCCGATCTTTTCGCACCTTAATTTTATGGCAGCTCTACATCCGACTCGCCGATGGTTCGGCGTTAAAGACCAGTCTTTACCAAGATACAGCGCATGGCCGGATATGACGGATTGATCTACTCCGGTTTTGACACGCGCATGAAAGCCAGCAAGGAAGATGTGCTGGCCAACGCGGACGCCTGCCTTAAACCAATGGGCAGTTGAAACCCATGCTGCCAATACCCGCCGGCAGCCAATGGGCTGGCATCGCTTAAAGAACTGTTTGAGATGCTCGGAACGATTGATTTTGGCATTGTACCCGGCAGAGCAGTATTTGGCCACCCGCAAGGCCCACGCGGCGGTGCCGCAAGCCTGCGCCAGGGCTGGGAAGCAATCAGCCGCGGGATGAGCCTTGAGGAATATGCCAAAGACCACGAAGAGCTGCGCCTGGCAATCCAGATGCACTCGCATTAAACCGCGGTATAGTTGGTTGAATAATAAAATCTCCAGGGAGAAACCCAATGCGACTGGTCAAAAATGAAATTCAGACACCCAGGAAAGTGGT
>CAVRPM010000007.1:0-246347 GCA_963723145.1 uncultured Chloroflexia bacterium | reverse complement strand
CCTTCAGGTAGCGGCGGTAATCCTCTGGCTGGCCCGCCCGGCGGCGCGACATGGCAATGATGGCCGGGTTCACCAGCGAGGCCAGCGAGGCGATCGTCAGCCCCTTGCTGCGGCATTCGTCAATGGCCTGCTCCAGATCGCCTTCATCCACCCCGGCCTGCTTCATGCGCTCCAGCGCGCGCGCCCATTTCTCCTCGCCGCCCATAAAGAGCGGCAGCCCGGTCTTCTCGACGAACAGCCTCACCAGCCCCTCTTCCCGCATGTACGCTGCCGGGGTCGGCGTCTGGTTCTGAATCGATATTCCCCACCGCACGCGCGCCTAAGGCGCTGCGGCGCGGGGATGTCCGGGCTCGCTCGCAAGCCCCTTCTACCGATGCGCCTGACCTCTTTTTCAAAATCTATAATCCCCACCGCACGCGCGCCTGAAGGCGCTGCGGCGCGGGATGTCCGGGTCTGGCTCTTGCAAGACCCTTCCATCTGCATCTGCTACACGTTTCTAGATCTGTCTGATCTATATCTGTATCTGCGTTGCGATCCGTATACATCATCGTCACTGGGCGCTTAACCTTTCACGGAATTTTCCATATGCGCGCTTTCCCGACTGCGGCGCATGCGTTCCACCGCCGGCGAGGCCGCCTGGCGCCTCTGAGAATGCGCCACCCGCCATCCGCCTTCCGCGCCCCGGCTGAGGATGTTCAGCGCCTCCAGGTCCTCCATTTGCGCCATACAGCCCGGTTTCGTCGGCGTGCAGACGCCAGGCCATATCCGCCAGCGTCGGCAGCCCGCCGTCACACCCGTTTTCGCCCGCGATCAGGAACAATTCAACCGGCGCGCCTGAACAGCGCGTCCGGCAGGCGCCCCATCTTGGGGTTGTCCAGAATCTCGATGTAAAAGTTAATCCAGTATTTTGAGGCCATGGGTTCTCTTTCGTCAAACAGGATAGCGGGTCAGGTTGGTTTATCAGAACTTCCAGCTGCCTCACACCTTACCCGCAATCTGCATGCATTTCAACCTGTCAAAAAGTGAAGTGGACGCTGGCAGGGCGTTTTTCTCTTAAAGCCTTCTGCGCGAGCAAAAGGGGAAAAACAGACTTCCTCCCCCGATGCATCACGAGAGAAGCGCAGGAGGGGGGAGTGTTTTCCTCCCTATTGACTGGAGAGATAGCTTACAGTATTTCAGGGACATAGCTTACACACAAGAATTTAGAATAGGGCAACAAAGATCAGCGAGGAGAGCTGCCATGCCCTGGAAAGAGACAACAGCTATGTCAGAGAGACTAGAATTTATCAATGAAGTTCAGCTGGGAGGGAATAATATCAAATCCCTTTGCCGACAGTACGGAATTAGTCGCACAACGGGATACAAATGGTTGCGGCGATATACAGAAACGGGAATGGATGGATTGCGGGAAAGATCCCGTTGGCCTCATCTGAGTCCCAATCAGACTTCAAAAGAAATAGAAGCAGCCATATTGAAGGTTCGTGCAGATCATCCCAGTTGGGGTGGTGTGAAGATCAATGCATATTTAGAACGGAAAGGTTGGCAAGGTTTACCTGCTGCCAGCACAGTCACTGCCATTCTGCAGCGCAATGGGCAGATTGACCCGCAGGAATCTGTCAAACACCGACCCATGCAGCGTTTTGAGCGGGCAGCTCCCAACGAACTGTGGCAAATGGATTTCAAAGGATATTTCAGGATCGATCAAGGCAACTGCCACCCCTTGACCATTTTGGATGACCATTCACGCTTTCTGGTGGGCTTACAAGCCTGTCCCAATCAAACCTGGAGTACCGTGCAGACTCACCTTACCCACACCTTTCGCCAATACGGCCTTCCAGATTGCATGTTGATGGATAACGGCTCTCCCTGGGGGTGTGACTATCAGACCCCTTACACCATCTTGACCGCCTGGTTGATGCGGCTGGGTATCGCTGTGACTCATGGACGTCCTTATCATCCCCAGACCCAGGGAAAGGATGAGCGGCTGCATCGCACTTTCAAAGCCGAGTTGCTCGACCATGCCGAATTGCATGACCTGCAGGATTGTCAAAACCATTTCGATATATGGCGTGATTTTTACAACCAGGAACGACCCCATCAGGCACTCAATCAGGCGGTTCCAGCTGAACGTTTCCAACCCAGCCAGCACTCCTTCCCGGAGGTTTTACCGCCAATTTTGTATACCCCGGATGATATTGTTCGCATGGTGGACATGGAAGGCAGGATATCCTTTCGGGGCCATGCTTTCAAGATCAGCAAAGCTTTTCGCTACCAACCTATCGCCATTTGGCCTACAGCAATTGATGGTTATTTTGACGTGTTTTATTGCCATTTCAAGGTGTCTGAGATTGATTTGCGTTTAGAATAGAAAATGTGTCAACCATGTCCCCGAATTTGTGTCACCTATGTCCCCGGTCTATACAGCCTTACGGGGGAGGCGTAGGAGGGGGAAAACAATCACACCATAAATTGGTTTTCAAGAGGAACGGGCAGTCTGTCGCTTCTCCTCCCCTGCACCCCTCCTCAAAAGAGGAGGGGAAAGAGCGGTCTTCCTCCCCCGATGTTTTACGGGGGAGGCATAGGAGGGGGATTAGTAATACAAGCTGCCGGATCTTTTCGAAAACATCTGCGGTTGCGGAAATGACCTCGTTATTTAGAAAACTTAAGATTTTATAACCTTTTGCCTTACAAGTGTAATCCTCTCTCTTTAGATCGAGAAAAGGCATCCCATTATCGATATGCGTCCCCCCATCCATCTCGATAATTAATTTCTTTTCCTGGAGCAGTAAAAATCCACAATAAATGGATCTATCAAGTGCTGCCTGCGGAATTTTAGATTATTGAATTTCCTGGCGGATAAGAATTGCCATAATTTTCTTTCTGCGGGCGTTGCCTGATTGCGAGCTCACTCGGCGTTGATGTAATTTCTGGTGGAATGCAGGGTTTGATGGACACTGTATTTATTCTATAGTATCGGAGAATAATCTCCAACTTAGTTTCTCCTCCCCTGCGCCCCTCCTCAAAAGAGGAGGGGAAAGAGTGGTCCTCCTCCCCCGATGTACTATCGGAAGCCGCGCAGGAGGGGGATAATAATCACACCATAAATTGGCTTTCAACAAGAACGGTCAGCCTGTCACTCCTCCCCTGCGCCCTCTTCAAATGAGGAGGGAGAAGAGCGTCTCTCCTCCCCCGATATTTGGCGGGGTAGGCGCAGAAGGGTGAGGCATGCCGCCCGGAGCGGATTCAAGACGCATCACACCTGGGTACTGCTAACCCGGCATTCCTAAAATAAAAATTACTGATGCTTGATGAATGTCCCGCTGTCCAGCTCCTTAAACGCCAGCGACAGTTCCTCGCGCGTGTTCATCACAATCGGCCCGCCCCAGGCCACCGGCTCGCGCAGCGGCCTGCCCGCGATGAACAAAAAGCGCGCGCCATCTTGCGCGCCGATCGCCACCTGTCCGCCGCTGGTCAGCAGCACTCCCTTTGTATCCGCCGCGGAGGCTTTTTTCCCGTCAGGGAATTGGATCACGCCCTCAAGCATCAAGGAACGCAGTTTCGGCTTCAGGCAGCGCCGGCTCAAAATGCCCGCCGGGTTTGATGGCGGCATCCATGTAAAGCGGGTCAATATAGGTCCCGCTGACCGGCCCTTTCTTTCCGATAAAATTACCCGCGATGACCTTGACCAGCAGCGCTTCATCTTCGAAAATCGCCAGGTCTTTGGCGGTGATATCGCGGTAAGCCGGTTCCGTCATCTTGTGGGCTGCCGGCAAGTTCAGCCACAGCTGCGCGCCGAGCATATGCTCCGCCGGCTGGGGCATTTCCTGATGGATGATGCCGCTGCCCGCCGTCATCCACTGGCAGCCGGCTGGTCCGATCACACCCTTGTTGCCCAGGCTGTCGCCGTGCTCGATCAGGCCGTCAATCAGATAGGTGATCGTCTCAATGCCGCGGTGCGGGTGCCAGGGAAAGCCCCTGCGGTAATCCTCCGGATCCCGTGAATCGAAGAAATCCAGCAGCAGAAAGGGGTCCAGATCAGCCGTATCCGCGTGCCCTATGATGCGGTTCAGGCTCACTCCCGCACCGTCCACTGAGGGTGTGCCCGCGTAAGTTTTCGCGATTGTTCTTGTTTTCATAAGCCCATCCTTTATGCATTTATCTGAATTCTACGCAATTTTCGGGATTATCTTTGCAGGAATTTTATTAATTTTGTCTGAGCCGTGCTTGACACAATTCCCGATTCTTATTATTATTTCCGCAGGTACTTAAAAGAGACTCATAATGGTAAATCGGTAAGTTTTTCTAACCCTCTCAGCCGCTGAAATCGGATTATTTCTGATGAAGTGCGCCGCTTTCCGCGTGACGCGGAATTCCAGCGATTATTTTGCGAGGAGGCAGGAATGCTTGCCGTTTCTGATTAAGTAAGACGCTTTAATCTTCAAACTTTATTTACCAGTGCAGCTTTCAGCATTAACCCCGGCGAAAAGGTCGGGCTGATCGGCCCAAACGGCTGCGGCAAGACTACCCTGCTGCGCATTCTGGCCGGGCTGGAGGCGCCCACCACCGGACGCGTCCACAAACCTAACGCCTGGCGCGTCGGCTGCCTCGCCCAGGATTCAGGGTTTGACCCGCATCTCACTCTGGGTGAAGCCCTCAGCCGTGCCGCGGGCGAAGTTCAGGCGCTTGATGAGCAGTTTTCGGCAGCCGCAGCCGCATTAGCAGAAAACCCGGCTGATCCCGGCCTCACGGACCGCTACGACCAGCTGCTGAACCGCATTCAGTCCGCCGATCCCGGCCGCGCCGCGGCCATTGCCGCGAACCTGGGCCTGGCCAATCTGGACCCCGCGCTCCCGATTGCGCACCTCAGCGGCGGGCAAAAAACACGCCTGTCGCTTGCGCTGATCCTGCTTAATGATCCGCATGTGCTTCTGCTGGATGAGCCCACCAATCATCTGGATATCGGCATGCTGGAATGGCTGGAGGGCTGGCTGCGCCAGACACGCAGCGCCGCGCTGATCGTCTCGCATGACCGCACTTTCCTGAACCACACTGTCAGCCGCCTGCTGGTTATTGATCCGCGTGAAGGCCGGCTGCGCTCATACGCGGGGAATTATGACGCCTATCTTGAGCAGCGCCAGACCGAGGTGGATAAACAGTGGTCTAAGTTTACGGACCAGAGCAAAGAAATAAAACGGATGAAAGCCGATATCGCCAGGACCAAAGAGCGCGCAGTGCACAACGAACGCCAGGCCAGCTCGGTGCGCATTGGCGGGACTGAAATGCGCAATCCCGGCGCCAAGGATTACGTGCAGGGCATTGCTAAAAAAGTGGCAAAAAAAGCCAAAGCGCGCGAAAAGAAACTGGACCGCTACCTCCAATCGGATGAGCGTGTCAGCAAACCAAAAGAAGACCGCATCATCCGCATGGAATTTGATCAGACTCCGCACCTGGGGCGTTCCGTGCTGCAGCTGTCGGGCGTATGCGTGGGCTACGCGCAACTCGAACCTTTGATCCGGGATATTACCCTGCAGGTTCGGGCATTTCAGCGCGCCGCCATCACCGGCCCCAACGGCTGCGGAAAGACCACCCTGCTGCGAACAATTGCCGGACAGATTCCTGCTCTGGGCGGCACACTCACTTTAGGCCAAAGTGTGCGGGCGGGGTTTATGTCGCAGGATTTTTCTGGGCTGCAGGCAGAAAAGTCTGCCGTTGAAAACATCAGCTTTGCCTTTCCCGGCCAGACGGAAGCCAGGCATTTTCTCGCTGGTTATCAGATCGGCGGCGATGAAGCGCTCAAGCCGGCCGGGCAGTTGAGCCTTGGCCAGCAGGCGCGGCTGATGCTGGCCATCCTGGTGCTGAATAAATGCAACCTGCTGCTTCTGGATGAACCCATCAATCATCTGGATATCCCCAGCCGTCAGGAATTTGAAAAAGCGCTGGAAGGCTTCAGAGGCGCCATTCTGATGGTTTCTCATGACCGCTATTTCATCAGCCGCTTCGCGCAGGAAGTGTGGAATGTAGTGGGTGGGCATATTGCTGTTATGGGAGTTGAAAATCAAAATTCATATATCGCTTGATTAATTAAGGTCACAGCAGGTTGGGTTGGTGTTTTCCAAAGCCTTCTGTACGGGCAGAAGGGCGAGGTACCCAGGCCGGAGCGGCTTCAAGACGCACCACGCTTGGGTACTATTAACCCAACCTGCCAAAATTTACTCATTCATCCATGCACGCCTCAATGCGCCCCGCTCGTATCGCTTGCTTCAGGGCGGCGTGATCGCGCTCATTTTGCTCGGCATAAGCCGCGCCGAAATTGGCGAATGCGTCTTCAAAGGCAGTGCTTTTACCCATGTAACCGGTCAGCACCGCCGGGTCGACTGAGCGGGCATGCGCCTGCGCCAGCACCTGGCCGCAAAGGCCGGCATAGTTTTAAGGTTGCCCGGCTTCATAACCTCGATCACAGGTTTAATCTTGGCATCGCTGAGCTGGCGCAGGTAGAAATGAATTTCTCCTTGCCTGTGCCGGTCGTCCATCCCAGGAACATATCCCCTGCCGCCTGCATGGCGCGCTGGCCGACAACCACTCGCTGCCCGGCATGTTCATACGGGTTGGCTCCGCAGTAAGGCTCCAGCACCGATTGGCGCGCCTGTTTGAACTGCAGGAATAGTGGATCGCCCCTGCCCGACATCAGCAGGATGATCCCGCAGACGGTGCCCACGCTGCCCACACCCACCACCTTGAAGGCCACATCCACCACCTCAAAACGGTCCAGCACAAAACTCACACCCAGACTAAGGTTCTTTTTGTATCCTTTCAGGGTAGCGATAGCGGTCTGCAGGAATTCTGTATCTCTTTGATCACCGTAGTGGAAGATCAGCGGCGGCTGGTCAACGATGCGCGGCGTGTCGCCGGCGCTGAAGGTCAGCTTGGCAAATTCTTTCTCATGGGCGCTCTGCTGCTTCGCCGATGTCAGTTTCTTTGGAATAAAGGTGTTTTATATCTTTATCGACCATGCTTTCCAGGATCGCCTCAAGGTCAAAGCTGTCGTTCCAGACCTGCAGAACCGGCATCTCGGCATATTCTGCCATGCGCTTGCGGTAATTTTGCGCGGCCAGCCAGGCAGCTTCCTGGCAGTCGTCCTGTGCGAATCCGTTGGATCGCCCGGCCACAACAAAGCTGGTGACCAGGCGTTTGACATCCCACTCCCATGGGGCAATTGAAACTTCATCAAAGTCATTGATATCAAAGACCAGTTTCCGTTCGGCTGAGGCGAAACCGCCGAAGTTCAGCAGGTGGCAGTCGCCGCACGCAATCAGGTTCAGGCCGGTGGAGGGCGTGTGCGACAGGTCGTAGGCCATAATCGCCGCGGCGCCGCGGTAGAAGGTAAACGGGCTCACCACCATTCTGCCGTAGCGAATCGGGAGCAGGTTTTCCATGCGGCCTTCGCTGTTTTTGATCAGCAGATCGACCGGGTCAGCGCGTTTGGCAGGCGGTTTCCATTCCTGCTGCGCGTTTCGGGCCGCGGTTTCGCGCAGTGCTTTGCCATTCGCGATGCACTCTTCCCACTTCAGGGTTCGGGTTTGCGCCGGGATTGGGGTTTTGGTTAGTTTAGGAAGGCTTTCTACAGACATATTAACTCCCTTCAAATAAGGACAACCTGGTATCTTGGCCTTTCTGCTGCTTTGGGAAATAAAATTGAAAGTATGCCCCGAACAACCATAAAAGTCAGACTCCTCGAGAATTTTTCAGCTTTCATGGTAATAGATTATCACGATTACAGGCGGAGCAACAGCACCCCAGGGGCGTGGTTTCGGGAGTAAAAAGGTGCAGCCTTTTTCTTCTCCGCTTCGATTCACTCAGTACTATTGAGCAGGTTGGGTTGGTGTTTTCCGAAGCCTTCTGCCCGAGCAGAAGGATAAGGTACCCAAGACGGAGCGGCTTCAAGACGCACCACGCTTGGGTACTGCCAACCCAGCATTTCAACACCGTCGGGATTTGCCGCTCAAAATTATTTAAGTGGCTGGGGTTGTTATATTTCCAACCCAGCCATACAAAGCTATCTGGTTTCACCGCACCTTGTATCCTTGTGCGGGGCTTTGTCTTTAAGTACTTCTTTAAGCCAGTTTTGCCGTCAAGCTGATTTCAATTGCCGCGAGCGCCCGTGACACAGGACAGTTCTTTTTTGCATCTTCGGCAAATTCAATGAATGTTTTTTCATCAATGCCAGGAACCTCGCCGACAGTTGAAAGCATGACGCCTGTAATTTTGGGACTTTCATCCATAATGACTTCGGCTGTGGTGGCGATGTTCGTGGGAACGTGGCCAGCCTTGGATAAGCCTGACGCGAGAGCCATAGAAAAACAGCCCGCGTGGGCTGCGGCGATCAGCTCTTCTGGATTGGTTTCGGGACCTTCTTTAAAACGCGAAACCCAGGTGTAAGGGCCTTCATATACCCCCGAGCCCAGCCGCACAATGCCGCTCCCTTCTCTTGAGCTGCCTTTCCAGACTGCAGATGATTTACGAATAGCCATTTGCCTGCTCCTTCCGAGTATTAATATTCCGATTTATGATCAGTGTAACATTTTCGATTCTGCCAGTCAATTTTTTGTTATTTCCGGAGAATAGCACCCTCCTTATAGCAGACGAGCCGGGGCAGGCGCAGCACGCCGGTGATAATTATTCCTTTCATATCATAAAACGCAATACCGCATCATACTGATTGTCACAGGCAGTCAGAAAAATATGCATTTACGACAATGGTCCTCCGCGCCTTACACCCTGTCTGCCAGGGCGCAGACAGCATTGGTATTGAAAAAGTCCGGATTATAGTTCTCAGCCGCCCTCCGGCGGTTCCAGGCGTGAAGCGGCAGAGCAAGCTGCTCACCCAGGTCATCGCGCACACGAATGCGCAGGTCCTCTTCCGCCACCCCAAAGGGCTGCAGCAATGCAGCCGCCGCGCGCAGCATCAGGTCCTCATAATAGGCAAAATCCAGCGCGGCCGGGTCGGGCGCTGAAGGCAGGTTCCAGGCATGCACGCCGGATCCGCCGCGCGTGAACAGCAGTTTGATGCGCTGCCCGGGGCGCGTGGGTTTGCCGGCCGCCATAAGCTGCAGTGCGGCGCGCGCGCCCGGCGATGGCACACGGTAGCCGGCCAGTTCTTTGCTGAGCTTCTTGCCCACCAGCAGGTCTTCCAGCGGCACGCGCCCGGCGCGCAGGCTGCGCAGGCGCCCGCGCAGAATAGCCAGCGCCGCGTCAACCTGTCCGCGCAGGGCGTCAGGGGTCTCGGCGAGCGCCAGGCAGCGCAGCATTTCGCGCTGTGCGTCAGCCACCCAGGGCGCCGAATCGCGCCGGCGCAGTTCAATGCCGCGCGCTTTCACGCTGCCGTCCTGAAAGACGCCGAAATAGCGGTTGGGCACCGGCAGGCGTTCATCCACGCGCGAAGGCAAAAAAGCCACCCAGCGGTAAACGCCGTCCAGCGCCACCGGCATCGAGGTGCGCGCGGCCACCTCTTCCAGCAGGGGCTGAAAGTCCTGCGGCTGGCGGCAGCCGTCCTTCTTCACCCACAGCCCGTCCACATACATGTGCAGTATGTTGAAGCCCATGTCCTCGGCCGCCTCCTTGGCGCGCAGCAGCGCCTCGCGCCCCCAGGTGGTCACCGCCTCATGCGCCTCAATGCGCCCGAAGCGCGCGTTCTTGTAGCCCAGGTAGCCGAAGCAGGTCACCAGCAGCCACTTGTGCGCTTCAGAGCGCGCCTTGTCCATGCGCCGGCGCGGATCCCAGGCTGGCAGGCTGAGCGCGCGCTGCTTGAGCGCCACGCGCTTCTCCAGCAGCGGGGCCAGCGTCAGCGGCACCAGCCCGGGCGGGTAATCGGAACTGCCCAGCCGGTCGGGGAAGGGCGTTTCGGGCGATATGTTGCTGCGCACCATGATGGAGGGGTACATGGAGATGAAGTCGATCATGCCCACGTCAAAATGCAGCCCGGTGATGGGCTGATACACCAGCCCGCCCTGGTCAAAGCGGATCAGGTCAGCGGCGGTTTTGGGCCGTTCGGCCTGCTGCTTGCGCCAGGGCACCAGGATATCATTGCGCAGCGCGGTGGTGATCTGCATGGAAGAGATGCCCGTGCCGGGCGAGACGCGCGCGGCGGTCTGGATGGGCAGGGCCGTGATGCGCGCCGTCTCCAGCGCGCCTTCCAGATCGTAGTCCTGCCACATCATGGCGTTGCGGCAGTCAATATGGCAGCGCCCGTAGAGCAGAATCTGCTGGCCGCGGTAGATGATCTGCCCGTAGGAGAAGTAGCTGCCTTCTTTCTTGTGCAGCACGCCGCGCTCAGGGTCGCGGCTGAGCGGCAGCGGCAGGTTGTGCTTCTGCGCCGCATCCAGCAGGCGCGGCAGCAGCCAGGTGTCGCCGTTATAGGTCAGCAGCAGGTCGGGGTCCAGGCGCGTCAGCAGCGCGCGCAGATTCACCAGCAGCGGGCGTTCATCCTTCAGCGGGAAGCGGTATTCATGCCCGTCGTGGCTGGCAATCAGCGCCTGCGGGTCGGCGTGCGCCGGGTCGCAGTCCGGCCGCAGCGCCAGTGTGCGCAGCGGCGCTTTGGAGGGGTCCAGGTCCCAGGGTGAATCCAGCACGCGCAGCTCCTGGATAAGCCCGTCCTCATCCGCGCGCGCGTAACAGCGCGCCAGCGGAAAGGTGCCATAGCGCGCCGCGTGGCGCAGGTTGATGGAAAGGTCCGCGTCGTAATAATCCAGCTCGGGGAAGCGCTGCGCGATCTCGCGGAAAAGCTGCGGCTGGCGCGCGGCATTCTGCATTTCAATCTTCAGCACGGTCAGGGGTTCAGGCTGAAAGAGGTCGCGGCGCTGGTCTTTGGTCAGGCGCGGCTGAAGCGGGTTGCGGCGCAGCCAGTCCCACAGGTCTTTCAGCCGGGCGCGCTCGCCGGCGGCATAGAAAGTTACGGGGAAATCATGCCTGCAGGCGGTGGCGCCTGCCGTCGTCGCCGATCAGCCACAGCGCCGCGCCTCCGCGCTCATCCTCATAAAGGTCCAGCAGCCAGCCGGTCAGGTCAGCCATGCGGCGCCCCGCGCAGTTCATCCAGTTCGCGGCGCAGGCGCAGCAGCTCTTTGTGCTGTTCCAGCAGCATGGAAAGCAGAAACGTTTCCATGGGCAGGGCGTGCGCCGCATAGGCCGCCGCCGAAAGGTGCTGCCGGGCGGAGGCGAACAGGTCATCCAGCGCCAGCTGGTCAGCGCGGCGCAGGGCGCGGCGGAAGCGCGCAAAGGCTTCCTGCTCCTGCATGAACTCCTGGGTGATGGAAGGCAGGGTGCGTCCCATGCTCAGGCTCCCAGGTCCCACAGCGTGGGCGCTTTAGGCATGGGCAGCGGTTCAAGCTGCCAGGCGCCCGAAGCCGCGCCGCGCAGGGCCTCTGCCAGCACAGCGCGTTCAGCGCTGATTGGGGCGGGCGGTTTGGCGCTGACCACCACCGGCGCGGCCTGGCTGAGCCGCTGAAGGTGCGGGATGCAGCCCGCCAGCAGGCGGCGGCTCTCGTTCAGGTTTACGCTCTCATCATAAAAGGTGGCCAGCAGGTCAATCACCAGCAGCGGGCGCGGTTCGGCAGGCATTTCGGCCAGCATGGCAGCAGCCTGGTAGCAGGTGAAAGCCCGCGCCAGGCGGATGCGCGCCAGGGCAGAGGTCAATTCGGGGCTGTAGCGCCGGATGATGCGCGCCACCGGGTAGACATTAAAGCGGTTGCCGCCGTCCAGCACGCGCAGCTCGCCGGTCAGCGCCAGGCGCGCCGCCAGTTCCAGCATCAGCTTCACAGCCGCATGCGGCGCAGTCAGCACCAGCAGCTGGTTTGAAAGGGGTAAAGTGAGTGCGTCCATGCCTTAATAATAGAACAATATTTCTATATTGTCATCCCCCGCGCGGGGGTTAAGGGGTCGTAAAAGGGGTGAATAGCGGGTTAGCCAGAGGTTGGGTGTAAAGGCTCATTGCCCGGCAGGGATAGGCTACAGAACGGTGTGTGTGAGGACGATGCGCAGTCCGATGGCGATCAGCACCAGCCCGCCCAGCACTTCCACGCCCCTGCCAAAGTGGCGGCTCAGCCGGCTGCCGCCCAGCAGGCCGATGACGGACACCAACATGGATACCGCGCCGATGATCAGGCTGGCTGCCAGAACATCCACATTCAGCAGCGCCAGTGAAAGGCCAACGCCCAGCGCGTCAATGCTGGTGGCGACCGAAAGCATGATCAGCGAGCTGCCGCGTGTGGGATCATTGCATGTTTCAACGGGTTCTTCCTCATGCTTGGAAAATCCTTCAAATATCATGCGCCCGCCCACCCAGGCCAGCAGAAACATGGCGATCCAGTGGTCAAAGCCCGCGATCAGGTTCACCACCGTGCTGCCCAGCAGCCAGCCCAGCAGGGTCATTCCGCCCTGAAAGAGCCCGAAGTGAAAGGACAGGCGGAAAATGGAACGCGGTGTGCAGGGGCTGGGGGACGCGCCAATGCCAAGCGAGACCGCAAAGCAGTCCATCGCCAGCCCGAAGGCAATCACCAGCAGCAGCCAGAAATCAGTCATCAGTATCGTAAAAAATACTCCCGTTGGTCAAACCGGGAGCCAATCTCCTCAAGCCGCAGAATTTTACCATCCTTAAATCAGGTTATAAATACTTAATGGTGCTTGGCTCGGCAGCCTTCCACCTAACATTCATCATCATTCTCCCCCCCGATGTACCACATTGGACACATAGGAGAGGGAAAATAATCACACTATAAATTGGTTTTTTACAAGAACAATCATCCTATCCCTCCTCCCCTGCGCCCCTCCTCAAACGAGGAGGGGAAAGAGCAGTCTTCCACCCCGATGTAGCACAGAGGACACATAGGGAAGGGAAATGAGCACACCATAAATTGGTTTTTACAGGAACGATTATCCTATCACTCCTCCCCTGCGCCCCTCCTCAAACGAGGAGGGGAAAGAGCAGTCTTCCACCCCGATGTAGACAGGGACATAGGAGGGGGAAAATCAACTAAAGTTGGTTTTTACGAACGATCATCCTATTCTCCTCCCCTGCCCAAACGACCTTCCAATGCACGACGAGGCTAGAAGGGAATGATTGAAAGCTGGGTGGACATTTCCAAGGCCGACTGGAGCGGCTTCAAGACGCACCACGTTTGGGTACTGCCAACCCAATAAGTTAAAACGTTGCCTGAATTTATTACTCAACCCAACCTGCTATTCTCCGTTTCCGATCAATTCCGCCAACCTGTCCAGCGCCTGCCTGAAATACTCCCCGCGCTCGGCGCGCTCGGCAGCGTCTGGCAGATGCTCCTGATGAAAGGCGATCGTTGTTTTTTCTCCGCTCGGGATCACGCGCACCTGCATAATTGCAGCGCGCAGATAGCCGGCCCGCTGCCATGTCAGCCGCAAATGGGAGCCGGGGGTAAAAACAGTCACCTTGCCGCGGGTGCCGTCCGGCAGCTGGTATGCTGCGCCTTGAGCCAATTTAAAACCCGGCAGTTCACCCAGCCATGCACTAACGCCTTCTTCAGATAAAAGTGTTTTCCAGGCGTCACCCGGCGAAACAGTAAATGTCCTTCGCGCGCCAACCATCCAGCTCGCTGTCTTTAGATAAACCTGTAGGGCTCATATAATGGTCTTTCTGTTTTCTTATCTGGTATTGTATTTTATCAATTGCCCTTTTTAAAGCCTCTGTCCATATTCACTTAATTACCCCTGGATTTAATCAGTTAATATTGACAGGCTATCTACGTGTTATTATTGTTGCCCATAAATAATAATATTATTAATGATATTTGTGTTTTTATATGCGTCCGTGAGATAAAGAATGCCCGAAAAGATCAGCGAATCAATAAACCGTATTGATGCAGCAGCAAAAGTAACCGGACAGGCAAAATATCCGGGCGATATCAATCTGCCTAATCAAGCCTTTATGAAAACAGTATTTTCAGATAGGGCGCATGCGCTCATCCGGCGTATTGATTCTATAGAGGCTCAAAAATTACCGGGTGTATTGGCTGTGCTTACGGCGCGCGATGTCCCCTGCAATGAATATGGTCTCATAACAAATGATCAGCCCGTTCTTTGCGGGCCCGGGTCCGGCAAATCCTATGCCGACCGTGTGCGCTTTATCGGCGATCAAATTGCCTTGGTTATAGCTGAAACCAGGGATATTGCCGAAGCAGCCAGCCGTTTAATAAAAATTGATTATGAAGACCTTGAAATTCTAAATGACCCGCTGGAGGCAATGCAGGAAAACGCAATTTTATTGCATCCTCATAACGGATCCAATATTTTATGCCGGAAGCAGATTTCCCTGGGCGATATTGAAGCGGCATTTAATAGTGCGGATGTGGTAATTTCGTCAGAATATCACACGCCAGCGCAGGAACATTTGTTCCTGCAGCCCGAAGCAGGAGTATCCTATGTGGATGAAAATGGACGCGTCCATGTTGTTACATCAGGTCAGTGGGCGCATAATGATCAAAATCAAATTTCCCATGCTCTGCAGCTGCCAAAAGAAAAAGTGCATGTTGCCTATGCCGCGATTGGCGGTGCGTTTGGCGGTAAAGAGGATATCTCGGTTCAGATAACTCTGGCCTTGTCTGCTTTATATTTACATAAAAAAGGCATTCACCGGCCGGTAAAAACGGTGTGGAATAGAGAGGAATCTTTTTTAGGTCATCCTAAAAGGCATCCTTTTATTATCCGGGCCAAATGGGGGGCAAAAAAGTCAGGGAAAATAATTGCCGCTGAAATGGAGATCATAGCAGATTGCGGTGCATACGCTTCATCCTCAGAGGCGGTTTTATCAAGTGCGGCTATTTTATCCATTGGCCCTTATCAAATCCCCAATGTAAAAATTGAGGCGGCTGCCGTATATACCAATCATATTCCTAACGGCGCTTTTCGAGGATTTGGTTCGCCGCAGGTAACGTTTGCATCTGAATCACAGATTAACAAGCTTTCCGAAAAATTGGGCATTGATCCGGTTGAGATTCGCATGCGGAATATCATAAAAGAGGGCGGCCTGTCTGCAGTGGGTACGCCGCTTCCGGCCGGGATCAGTATTGAAAAGGTGATCAGCACCTGCGCGGTTAATGCGGGCTGGGCTCTGACAGAATCAGGCTGGAAACTGGTAAATCAGGAGCCTGAAAAAACAAAACCTGGGCAAAACAGGCGCATCGGGCTTGGATTTTCCGCCGGCTATAAATCCTTCGGTATACCCCCAGATTCAAGTTCTGTTGCCATTGAACTATATGGCAGTGCATCTATCGAAAAAGCGGTCGTCAAATTTGCCGGCGCAGATATGGGCCAGGGCGCCCATTCTGTTTATGCTCAGTTCGCTGCCCAGGCTTTGGATTTACCCATAAAAGCGATTGAGGTGATCAGCTCAGATACAGACCTCACAGATGATGCGGGCAGTGCTTCTGCCTCCCGTCTGACATATATGTCCGGAAATTCAATCATTCAGGCAGCCAGGATCGCTCTTGAAGCCTGGAGGCAGGAGCAGCGGCCGGCTGTTGGGAAATTCCAGTACAGGCCTCTTCAAGGAACTGACCGCAAAAAATTTGGGGGCAAAAACCATCCAAATTACGGGTATGGATATGTTGCTGAAGCAGTTAAAGCCGAAGTGGATGAAGCTACTGGCAAAATTACCATCCTTGAAGTGGTATGCGCCAATGATGTGGGAAAAGCAGTTAATCCCATGCAGGTAAAAGGTCAAATAGAAGGGGCGGTTGTGCAGGCTATGGGTTATGGATTGTTGGAAGATATCAAATACGAAAACTGCAGCATGCTTACAAAAAGTATGGCAACCTACCTGATCCCAACCATCATGGATATCCCTCAAAAATTAAATGCCATTATCCTTGAAGAGCCTGATCCTAATGGGCCGCTGGGTGCCAGGGGTATGGCTGAAATGCCCTATATTTCATTTGCCCCGGCACTAACCTCGGCAATACATGCTGCCTGTGGTGTCTGGGTAGATGCGCTGCCCCTCACCCCTGAAATCAATTTTGGAAAGTATCGGAAAACTATCACCACATACGAAAAACTTTAGCCGGACAACACATCAAATCTAAATTACGCTAACAAAAAAATCAAGGTGGAATACATTATCTCATTAATCAATAATAACCAGGGGATCAAAGCGGAATTCCCGCCGATCCCCTGGTCATCTTGGAGAAAATCGTGCTTTTTTATTCGCGGGCAATCCTGTTAACTTCTTATCTTGATTCCTTGACATAAGGGTTGCCGATATCTGCCGGGCCTCCGCTGCGCTTGACAAAGCCTGCCAAAATTAATAGTGTCAGCACATAGGGCAGTGACATGAATATTTCCCGCGGGATGACGCCTGCCGGAACCACAGCCTGCAGAGTGATTTGCAGCGCGTCCATAAAAGCAAAGAACATGCATGCCAAAAACACACCCCTCGGTTTTACATTTCCAAAAATTACCGCGGCCAGTGCAATAAATCCGCGCCCCGCAACCATATTTTCCTGAAATAAAGAAGTCTGGGAAATTGAAAGGTAAGCCCCCCCAATACCGGCGAGCAGAGCGCCCGACATGATTGCAACATAGCGGACGGTCACTGGATTGATCCCCACAACAGCCAATGCCTTGGGGTTATCGCCTGCCGCTCTTAACCATGCGCCCCAATGAGTGCGGTAAAAAACAAAGTACAGAATAAATGGCAGCAGCATGGCAGGATACATGAGGATGGACTGATCATTAAAGATATCCCCGATTATCGGAAAATTTTCAAGAAATTCCAGGTGGACAATGGGCAGTGTGGGAGCCTGGGGAGAGTTTCCGCCATGTTCAAATATGATCTGCAAAAGAAAGCCTGATAAGCCGGCAGACAGTAAAAATATTGCCAGGCCGGTGATTGCCTGAACTGCCCGCAGGTTTACCACAATAAACGCAAACAATGCGCCTATCACCACACCAGTTACAGCAGCAGCTAAAAGCCCGATCCAGGGATTGCCGGAAAAGTAAGAGAAAATCGCGGCTGACCACGCACCCAGCAGCATGACGCCCTCTACACCGATATTCAAAACACCCGATCTTTCCGTAATCATTTCGCCCATCCCCGCGAATACGATTGAAATGCTGATTCGGACGGTTGAATACAGAAGTGAAAAAGTAAAAACTGATTGGATAACATCAATAAAGCTCATAGAACCACCTCCTTGTGAGAATCCTTCAAAGTTTTATCTTTGGGTTCGATGCTATCCTCATCTTCAACCAGTTTTAGTATTCTTGTACTGATGACGGTTTTCGCAGCTATGAACAAAACAACAATACCGTTGATCAGCGTCACCAATTGGCGCGGAATTTCAGTATAGACAGCCATATCTAAAATGCCTGTCTTCAATGCGCCGAATAATGTGGCAGATATGATCACGCCAAAGGGGTTTAAAAGCCCCACCATTGCCACAGTAATTGAGTCATATCCATAGCCAGGTGAAAATTGGTCCAAATAGCGGTAATGAACGCCGGCGACTTCGACTGCTCCTGCCAAGCCTGCCAGGGCGCCGCTCAGGAAGAATGCCAGCACCATGCGTTTCTCAACCGGAATTCCGTGAAACCGCGCCGCGTCCTTATTCGTCCCGACGGCTCGCATCTCATAACCGACAGCCGTCCTTTTTAACAAAAAATATGCTAAAAATGCAACCAGGAACATGACGAATATTCCGCCATGAAGCCTGGTATCAGCGATAAGCGAGCTGAAGCGGGCTGTATCGGCAATAAAAGGGGTTGCCGGAACAACTCCCTCTATAGGAAGTACTTTTGTGACCATGTAGTGGGTAAAATGGAAGGCGGGATAATTGAGCATAATGGTGCTCAATATTTCATTCACACCCCGATAAGCCTTCAGCCAGGCCGGAAAAAGCGCATAAAGCCCCCCCGCCGCACAGCCTGCCAGCAGCATCAACGGCAGGTGGATAACCTTGGGAACCTTGATGATATACCCCACGATCGCGGATGCCAGCGCCCCCAGCAATAACTGGCCTTCGATCCCTACATTAAATACACCGCTTTTGGCGCCGACCAGGAATGCGGTTGCAGCGATTGCCAGGGGAATAACCCTGGACATCGTATTGGCAATATTGTAAACACTTCCAAATGAACCTTTAAGCAGATAATAGAACGCTTCTGCAGGATTTCTGCCCGTAAGGGCTAGAATTATTCCCACTACAGTAAAAGCCAGAAGGACGGCAATAACCGTTGTAAAGAATGGCTCTCTCTTTTGAATAAAAGCTTTAAGCTTCACCATCAGTTTTTATCCTCCTATTCAACCGCAATATGTTCATAGGATCCTCCCAGCATCATCAACCCGAGATCTTCAGGCGTGGTTTCATCTTTATTAACAATCTTAATTATTTCGCCTTTGTAAATGACGGCAACACGCGTCGAAAGCAGCAAAATTTCATCCAGCGAAAGTGATAGCAGAAGGATGGCTTTACCCTGGTCGCGCTGTTTTATCAGCTGCTCATGCACAAAGTCGGTTGCGGCAATATCCAATCCACGGGTGGGCTGTGCGGCGATGATGGTATCCGGCGCATGGAAAATTTCTCGCGCGACTATGATCTTCTGCTGGTTTCCTCCTGAAAGGAGCCTGACCTGATGGTCAATGTTCGGCGTGCGGATATCAAACATCTTTACCAGCTTGTTGGCATTTTCCCTGATAGCTTTCCAGTAAATTAATTGGCCGTTAGAAAAAGGCTTGTTGCGCTGCTGGCCAAGGCATAAATTTTCCTGAACGTTGAAGTCTTCGATAAGCCCTTCTTTCAACCTGTCTTCAGGGATTACGCCAATTCCGGCATCGCGCATTCTCTTGACGGATAAATGAGAAATTTCATTTCCCTTTAGCAATATCTTTCCGCTCTTAAGATGTTGAATCCCTATAAGGGCATTAACCAACTCAGTTTGGCCGTTGCCGTCGATCCCGGCTATCCCCAGTATTTCTCCTGAGCGGACATCAAAGGATATGCCATTAAGTACTTGCCGGTGGAATGTATTAACCGCGTCAAGATTTTCCACCTTTAATATCACATCACCTATCTTTGGGGAAGGCGGAGCAGGCTTTAGAAAAACATCCCGTCCAACCATCATTCTGGCCAGCTGGACCTCATTGGTATCGGCTTTCTCCACTGTATTAACAACTTTTCCGTCCCGCATGACAGTAATCCTGTCAGAGATCAGCATAATTTCTTTTAATTTATGGGAAATAAAGAGGATTGTCTTTCCATCACCGCGAAGGCGGTGTATGATTTCAAATAAATCTTCTGATTCCTGCGGTGTCAGCAAAGCAGTCGGCTCATCTAATATAAGGATATTCGCCTGCCGGATCAGCGCTTTCAATATTTCAACGCGCTGGCGGATGCCGACAGAAATATCTCTAACCAGCACATCGGGCTCTACTGCCAGCCCATATCGGTCAGACAGCTCTTTAGTTTGCTGGTTCATTTTATTAATGTCGAGAACGAATTTGCCTTTGCGGGGTTCCATACCCAGCATTACATTCTCTGCAACCGTCATGGCCGGGATCAGCTTAAAATGCTGATGGATCATACCGATACCCAGCTGAATCGCGTCAGATGGATCTTCTATCTTGACTTCTTTCTCATGAATGAATATTTCACCCGCATCCGCCTGGTACAGCCCATAGAGAATGTTCATGAGCGTTGTTTTTCCGGCGCCATTCTCCCCGACAATTGAATGTACTGATCCCGGTTCAACTTTCAGATTAACATGATCATTTGCCTGGACATGCCCAAATCGCTTGCAAATTTCGCGCATTTCAAGGATAAATGGCATTGAGCCTCCTCTAATTAGTGAGCAGGAGGGAGATTACTCCCTCCTGCCTGAACAGAAATTTTATGGTTGGTCTACAATGGTGGAAGAACAAAAGCATTGGCTTCATCGCGTGTGGTTGGGACCACAATTTTATCCGCAACAATTGCTGCCGAAAGCACATCCACCTTATTAATTAACTCCGCTGGTACCTGGTCTTTGGTGTATTTCATCTCGCTGTAACCAACGCCGCCAACCGCCAGGTCAAAGACCTTGACGCCGCCGGTAAATTTTCCTTCATAATCAGCTACAACGGATTCATAAACAGCTACCTCAACATGCTTCAGCATGGAGGTCAGAACATGGCCGGGTGCATATCCATCCTGGTCAGTGTCCACGCCAATTGCCCAGAATCCCTGTTCGGCTGCGGCTTCAATTGTGCCCAGACCGCAAGCGCCTGCTGCTGCGTAAATTACATCAGCACCCTGGTTGAATTGGACGAGAGATGCTTCTTTACCCGAAGCGACATCGTTAAAGTTGCCGGTGTAATTGGAGAGCACTTTAATATCAGGGTTGATTGATTTGGCGCCGGCGATATAACCAGCTTCAAATTTCTCGATCAGCGGAACTTCCATGCCGCCGATAAAGCCAATGGTCCCCGACTTGCTCATTCCGGCAGCCATAGCGCCGACCAGGAACGAGCCTTCTTCTTCGGTAAATACCAAAGAGTCCACATTGGGTGAGTCCACAACGCTGTCAACTATGGCAAAGTGGGTGTCTGGGTATTTCGGGGCAACCGCGTTCATAGCATCAGTGAACAGGAAACCTACGCCCACAATATAGTTGTAACCCTCATCAGCAAGTTTGGTCATGTTCGGTTCCAGGTCTGCCAATTCCTTGGATTCGACCAGGGTAACCTCAAAGCCATATTCTTCAGAGGCTTTTAATAAGGCGTCCCAACCCAGGTCAGAGAAACCTTTTGACTCTTCACTGGCTGCCAGACCGCCCAGGTCAGTGACCATAGCGGCTTTAAAGGCAGGCGCTTCTTCCGCAGGCGCTGCTTCTGCCGGTGCAGTTGTTTCCATTGGCTTTTGCTCAGGCGCTGACGTTTGTGCTGCTTCATTGGGTGAAACTACGGGAGCGCACGCAGAAAAGGCAACCGCCAAAACCAGTAAGACTGATGCCAAAATTGTAATTTTTTTCATTCTAATTCTCCTTAATCAATTTTTATGTTTTTTCTTATTCTTCAACTAAAAGTAAAATGTTTTCTCTTTATGGCACCTCCTTTTTATAATTATCCCTTAGAAAAATTTTTATATCCTTAAGGAAGCAAGTGGGTGGCTTTTCTCATTGCAGATAATATTTTTGCCAGCACTTCCTTCTCATCGAAATTGATAAAATGCCTGTTCCAATACAGTGGCTTTCCATCTACCATAACCGAAAGCACATCTCCGCCTGTCGCAGAAAAGATCAGATTGGATAATAATCTTCTCTCATCAATTAGGTGTGGGGAAGGGTATTCGATCACTGTCAGATCAGCTTTAAATCCCGGCTTGATCTCGCCAACCTGAGTATCAAAACCGATTGATTTTCTACCATTGACATTCATCATCGAATAGGCTTCCTTGGCGGTGAACATGGCAGCATCCATTGTGCTTACTTTTCCCAGAAGCGAAACTAATCTTACTTCCTGTAGCATATCATAAGTCCCGCTGCTTGATTCGCCGTCACAGCCAATCGCGATATTTACCCCAAGTTTATGTAAACTCGGCATCGGCGGCATCCCATCGGTTATTTTTGTATTGGTCGAAGGGCATGTGACCGCACTGCAGCCGTATTCAGCGATCAATTCCTTATCATGCTCAGTTAACCAGATGTTGTGAACCAGCTGGCAGTCAGGGCCTAGCAAACCAAAGCGTTCAAGCGCCTCCACCTCGCTGCAGTTGAATCTATCATAGGCGTTCGCGGTCTCAGTTTCACCCTCACAGTTATGTGTGTGAATTCCCACACCCAACTCATCAGCCAATGCTCTCGAACCTCTAATCAATTCTTCAGTACAGGCCGGCAAACCCACCGGGCTGACTCTTACAGTCATTCGCCCGTCATAAGCCCCGTGCCAATTTTTATAAAGATTCCGCATTACATCCAGCGACTGTGTCGTGTTTAAATCAGGCGGTGGATTTTCGCCCTCCTGATAATCACCGATCGCCATACACACATCTCCGCGCAGCCCGGAATCCGCAATGGCCTGGATGCAGGCTTGGCCATGCGGGCCCGCGGTGGTCATTTCGGCGACTGTGGTTGTTCCCGAACGTATTGCTTCCATGCATGAGAGCTGAGTTGCCAGATAGGCTTCTTCCTCTGTCAGATCGAAGTGATAGCTCATGGTATGCAGCCATTGGGTCAGGTGCAGGTCATCATAAATTCCGCGCCCGAAAGATTGTGCCAGGTGGGTATGGCAGTCAATAAAACCCGGCACAATTAAGTTTCCTTTCAGGTCATAGACCGACATATCCGCTGATACCTCAATATCTTTTTCACTTACCTGTTGAATCAGGGTATCTTCAATAAGGATATTCGTTGGTCTGACTTCCAGCTCTCCGGGGCTAAACGTTATTCCATTTTTTAATAGGGTTTTCATGCTCAGGCCTTTAATTCTTATGAATGGTCCAGCTTATATAATTTTAACGCTGTCTCTAAACAAATGTTAGTAGCATCGGATATTGCTTTTGTCATTTGTTCAGCTGTTGCAGACTTTTCAGGATGCTGGTGGCAGCCCGCGGAGCATAAGATCGTCCCCCCGCGGCATTTTCTTGCTCTGGTTACTGTAAAAACGGTTGAAGCTTCCTGAGAAGCAATCAATACTCCGGAATCAATCCATGGCTTTTCAATCTCAAGGATATCTTAATTTTGAAAAATTCGAGCCGGCATAAAATGAATCATGTGACCATTCCAGTCCGGCATGAACTTCTACATTAAGCTCTTCAGCTGACAACATCATGGCTTCCACCATATTTTGGTCAGCCACTGCCGGGTAACCTGCTGGCACATATTCGCGTGCCGTTCCATCGCCAGTAACCGCGCCCGTAATGACAAGAACGCCGGGGTTTGGCAGCCAGGTTTGCATCATTCCCCCCGTCCCAATGCGGATAATATTTTTTGCACCCACCCGGATCAATTCTTCGATGGTGATCGCTGCCGCAGCGCCGCCAATTCCGGTTGAAGTAACACTAACCTTAACCCCCTTAAAGGTTCCTGAATAAGTATTGAATTGTCCGTTCTCTGCGATTAATTGGGGTGAATCAAAATGATCCGCGATTATTTTTGCCCGGCTGACATCGCCGGGAATAAAGACAGTCTCTCCAACATCTCCAGGAGATAATCGAATATGAGGTTGCTTTTTCATTTAATATGATCTCCCTTTATTATTATATTTGATCCAGTTTGCGTCCATGAAGGATTTTCGCTGCTTCGATACCGGCAAGCATTAAATTCTTTTTATGCTTCTCAATCTCCGGGTCATCTTTATCGCCTTTGGAAATCGGATGGCCGCATAATAATAATGCGCCCGAACGGATGCCCTGCATACCGGCAATGACAAATAAGCCGGATGTTTCAGTATCGAGCGCCAGCACATCCAGATCTATCCATTTCTTTATTCTGGCCATATAATCCCCGGATGCCAGAGGTGATTCGAGATAAAACGCATCGTGTGTCCTGACTATTCCGATATGGTGCGGCAGGCTTAATTTCTCACAGGCGTCTATCAAAGCGCGCACGATTCTGTAATCCGCCATCGCAGGATAATCTTTGGAAATAAATTCCTCCGTCGCGCGTTCATCACGTACCGCGCCGGTTGCTATGATTAAGTCTCCCGGTTTTAAGAAATTTTGAATCGCCTGGCATGAGCCAATTCGTATGATATTCTTTGCGCCGATGCGTATTAATTCTTCAGTCCCAATGGTTGTTGGTGAAGTGCCAATGCCTGTGCTGGTGCAGCTGATGGATACGCCATCTTTATCCCCGATATAACTTAAATATTCCCTTTTTTGCGCTACTTTTTTAGGGTTTTCGACCAGACTGGCGAACAACTGTACATTTTCCTTATCTTCAGGTATCAGAACCGTTGGGCTGATATCCCCTTTTACCATGTCGATATGATGCTGTCTGGCATGCTGCATTTCCTTAATTAGCCATATCTTCTCCTCTCACTTTTCACTTGTTTCTTTTTCAAAAATCCTGCTGATCTATTCAACATATGCAGGAATTATTTCTTTTTTCTTTGGGTTCTTGACAAATTTGGAAAGACCCAGTAAACCCACTAAACCCAGGCTTGCTGCCAGCCAATAATCAATATTATATCCGCCTCTTTCCGCGATTATGCCTCCAAGTAGAGGTACTATGCTGGCTAAAGGCGTAAGGGCTAACTGGCTTACGGCAGTGTATGACGGAATTAAGTTCCTGGGACTGAACTCGAAAATGATATTCAGGTTTGAAATTTGAAGCCCGCTGATCATTGCTCCAATCAGAAAGAAAATCACATAATAAGTTGTCAAAGAGGGCACTGCGATGGCGCATACCGCCCCGACAATTCCAGAAAGCGCTGCGATCTGTATGATCCGCAGAAAACCCTTTTTGTCCCCCAGCCAGCCCCACAGCGGGTTCAATACGGCTTGAGAGAAAGCCAGGATGGTCGTAAATATACCAACCTGGGCAGCCCCAGCCGAAAGCGTTTCAAGCGCCGAAAGCGTATAAAAGGGGGTGGCTATTTCCAGAATCACCAATCCCCCCCGCCAGATGATGTAATTCACAAAGTTTTTGTCCCCCAATACCCGCGAAAATGTTTTATCTTCAGCGGTTGTCTCTTCAAAAAATGAGTCAGGCGGAATAACTTCCCTCCATGAAAGTATGGACACATATGAAATTAATGAGGCGATCAGGGAAATTCCAAAAATAACAGGCATGGCCTGTTGGAATGGGTATTTATCCAGAAGATAGATTAGAAGCCATCCCAGGCCCAGGCCCAGCAGCCCTCCGGAAAAATTTGAGATCCCAAACAACAAACCTCTGCGCCTGGGAATAGTTTTCCCAAGAAAATCTACCCAGGCAGGAAGGTAGAATCCGCTGGCCACATTTTGTAATGTATGCATCAGGAAAAAGATAACCAGGGTTGCACTGGCTGTCAGATTAAATTTGGGCTGTGCAAGTGACAAAAGAAAAAGTCCAAGGATTCCCAGCCGTTGAAAGGATGCGATAATCACAAGATATTTTTTGCGCTCGCGCCGTTGGTGCAGGAATTTCGCCATAAAAAGCTGCGGGAGTGTTGACCCGACCAGGTAAAGGGTCGGTATGAGCCCGATTAATATTTTTGAACTTGAAAAGTTTTCAACATAAAACGGCAAAATTGTATAAGGGGATAAGCCCATGAATATGAAGAAGAACATCATATTGTCAAGCGCCATCCAGAAGAAATTCCAGCGATAATTCGCGTTTATCTTGGCGTTGTATTCTTCCAATTGCATGGCTTATCCCGCTGCTTCTAACCTAAGTTCTTGTTGGCCAGGATCACTGCGGCATCCAGCGATATTTTTGTTTCCAGATCGATTGCTTTGGCTACTTCTTCATCCGAGATCATTTCATCCGGGAATAAATGGTGTCCGACGGGTGTGAGTATGGTCGCTCCGCGGCATTTTCGAACTGTAGTTAAAGTAAAAAGCGTGGAGGATTCATTCTCGGTTGAAAGCACCCCGCTGTCAATCCAGGGTTGGTCAAGTTTTAGATAATCTCCGTTTGCCAGAATACTTTCAGCGTAAAAGGTGTCATGGGCGCGAATATATCCCACATGAGGCTTCACATTATTCTTCTCAGCCGCTTCTACCATTGCTTCCAGCAAGTGAAAGTCTGCAACAGCCGGATATTCAAGAGGGAAATATTCGCGGCTGGTGCCGTCCCCGCGTACCGCCGCAGAAGCAATGATGATGTCGCCCAGCCTCACGTGTTTCTGCAATGCTCCGCAGGTGCCGATGCGAATAAAATTCTTACCGCCAACCAGGATCAGTTCTTCTACTGCGATTGCCAGAGCGGGGCAGCCAATCCCGGTGGAAGTGACGCTTACCCGTACCCCTTTATAAGTGCCTGTATACGTGATATATTGGCGGTTATGCGCAATTAATTTTGCATCGTCAAATTGTGAAGCAATTACCTTTGCTCTGCCAACATCCCCCGGAAGGAACACGGTCTCGCCTACATCTCCGGGTAATAATCCAATATGATGCTGTCTTTCCATTTTTCACCTCCTAAGTTATTATGCCAACCCGCGTTCATGCAATAGCTTGGCAGCTTCAATGCCTGCCTTGACCATATTGCGGACATTGCTTTCCCAGTCGCAATCATCTGCGTCGGGTTTATATATTGCGTTTCCGCTTGCCAGGATAGTGCCTGCGCGGATCCCCTGCATGCTGCAGATGGTGAACAAAGTTGAAGACTCATTCTCCAATGCCAGCACACCCATGTCCTGCCAGGGTTTAATGCGCGCGAAAAAGTCGCCATGTGCCTGTGGAGATTCCATATAATATGCATCATGTGAACGAATGATTCCCAGATGGTAGGGCAGCTTTAACATTTCGCAGGCATCTACCAAAGCCCGCACCACCCGGTAATCTGCGGCCGCCGGATATTCCATTGATATCAGCTCTTCGCTGGTATGCTCTCCTCTCACCGCGCCTGTCGCGATGATCATATGCCCCGGCTCCAAAAAATCCTGGATCGCTCCGCACGTGCCTATCCGAATGATGTTCTTCGCCCCGATGCGGATAAGTTCTTCAACCCCGATCGCCGTTGGGGGGCAGCCTAATCCTGTGCTTGTGCAGCTGATCGGCACCCCATCTTTGGTGCCTGTATAGGTGACGTACTCCCGTTTCTCTGCTATTTTCCTGGCCTCATCCATCAGGCTTGCAAAGACTTCCACCCTGCCTGGATCTCCGGGAATTAAAACAGTTGGGGCCACATCTCCTTTTTCCATATCAATATGATGCTGTCGTGCGCTGTGTTTATCCTGGCTTGTCATTCATACCTCCTGAAATATTAAAAATACAACCATATAGCCTGAGCAGTTTTAAATTAAAAACTATCCCTTGATCAGGATAGTCTAAACTTCGATTACCAGACTTCGTGCCAGCGATAAATGAAATGAGGAGATTTGACTGAGGCGTAGTAATAGAAAAGGGGGTTTGAAACTGCGATTTGATTTTGAATTCGATTTAGCACTTCTTCTCAATAGTTCATTATTAAGTTTGTTGAAATACTTTCTTCAAATTACTTTTCATATATTACGCCAAATTTAACCAGATGTCAAGACGTATTAACCAGTTATGCATTTATTTCTCTTTAATGGGCCCATCGGGGAGCCAGCGGATCATGTAATGAGCTTTTCTATCAATTCGAGGAATCCGGCAGTGTCAGCCTTAAACATGACCTTCACAGGAAAGATATGATCATCAGCCTTATAATGCGCCCTGCTATTAAGGTCTTCATACCATTTGCCGCTGGGCACAGGCAGCGATTGCCCCATGCAGGCGCCCTCGGTTTCGACATACAGCGGTATTTCCTCTATCGTGAATATTTCAGGCGCCAATAAATAGGCGGCAGCCAGCGAGTCGGGGAAATCCACCTGACCGTAGACATTAAAGATTTTCAAAAATTCCTGAAAGAAGGGGGTTGCCCCGGCGATAAATTTCGCCAGCGGCTTATCAGCTGCGTACACCTTATCCAGAAGAGCCTGCGGGATCATTCCGAAGGGGCAGACATCCAACCCTGCCAATGCTATTTTCCACCCGGCATTGATGACTATTTGCGCAGCATGCGGGTCATGAAAGAAGTTGGCTTCTGCGGCAGGAGTGATATTTCCAGGGCAGCGCACCGCTCCGCCCATGATAACGACTTCCTTGACCAATTCTGCGATCTTTGGCTCCAGCAGATAAGCCATCGCGATATTCGTCAGCGGGCCGATGGGAAGCAGGGTGATTTCATGCGGATTAGCCAGAATAACATCGACGATCGCTTGCGGAGCGCGCATAGGGCTTTCTTTCATATAGGCTTCAGGCAAAAGCATGTCGCCCATGCCATTGCTTCCATGCACAAATGGAGAGGTGTCTAAAGGAACATAGAGTGGAAAACTGGCCCCGCGGGCGAGTGGAAGGTTATCCTTTCCTGCAGCTTCCAGTAATAATTTTGTATTCCTGGTTGTAGTTTCTACTCCCACATTTCCAAAAATTGAAGAAACGCCAACCACATCAATCTTGTCTTTGGCCTCAAAAAGCATCGCTATGGCAAAGGTATCATCAATGCCTGGGTCGGTATCAATCCATACTTTCTTCATTAAACGCCCTCCCGAACATGCTAGGTTGTTATCCATATTTTAATAATTACTTACAATTAAACCCACTACAGAGAAATTTTCTATTTTGAGATGATTGCTTTGAAGATTCATTTCCGTGAAGAAGACGGTGAAGATAATGGGACATTATATATGAAGACATAATAATTAGGCAGAGCACATAATGTAATGTAAATTCATTGACAATTGTCGAGAGGGCAATCTGGAAAGATCTCCTGAAAAAGCTGCCGCGCTCGCAAGCAATTGAGAAAACTTGATAAAGACGCTGGAAGGGTTAAGCTATTCCTGAAAACAGCACGGGCCTCCTGCTCATTGTAGAAAATAAAAAGGTCAATCGGCTGTTCCCCGCGCCCAGCTTCTAGCAGCAGGACCGCTGCATGGATTTGGCGGAAAATGGTTCCTTGGCAGTAAATATTATGCTCATCCCGGCTTTATTTCATGCTCTGATCCGGCGGGTTGTGCGGCTCCCTTTTTTGCCGCCCGTGCGCTAACCGCATTTTTGAATTCCCCCTCCTTCAGCAGGCTGACGATTCTTTCAGCGGGTAAAGACGAAAAACGATCCAGCCTTTGAAAAAGGAAATCCTTATCAATAGTGCACTCCGGGAAGTCTTCAAGGGTTTGAATTAACCTTTCTTCTTCAGGTGCCAGAAGTATTGCATTTTCACTTGAATTAAGGGAACGCAGATAAAGTTTATTTTGAAGGCCATCCAGCAGCTGCCTGGTTTCGAATAACCTGGCAAGGTTTCTGGTTTGCGCCGCTGAGCAGGTCATTTTCAGCAGGCTGATCAGATACTCGCGGGCTGGCTCGTACCCGCCGCCCAGCATTTCACTCCAGGCATCAATAACCCGCCGAACAGCAAGGCTGCGGAAATCGTGCGTATCTGTTGCGATTACAAAATTAACATCCGTATTGTCAATCGCGATCGCCAGGATTTCCGGATGCAATGGCGTGGTCAGGTTGTATTCGCAGATTACCGCTCTGCTGCTGCAGCCATTGAACACTTTTTCCCACCCGATTGAAAGAGTATCCACACTCCCGAGAAAACGATCCGGGTGGGCAATTACATCAGAATAGGGGTGGTGTGTGACAAGCTCATAATACATTTCCGCTTGTCCGGCTGTGGAAAATTTTCCCCCATGATAAGCCGCGATGACATAATCCAATCCAGTCAGCGGCAGTTTACCGCAAACCAGCCCCGTCGAGTTCCATTCCAGTTCAATCCCTGTAAGCAGTGTGATGCCCTCCTGATCAAGCAGTTCCTGCTTGCAGCTGCTTAATTTGTGAATATAAAGCAGAAGTTGATCCTCCTCTTGCGGGCTGTGATCTGACAAACCCACCCAGCGCGGGGAATCCTGCCATCGGGCGGCAAATTGAACGACATCCATAACCGGGTGGCTGCCATCGCTGAAGTCCCGGCTGTGCATGTGAATATCATGATTGCGCGATAATATATCTGCCGGTTTCATAAATTCTTTTAGATGCTGCTTCCTTTCCCATGGCGCAATTTTACAATTAATACTCACCTTCATGCCAATGTTGAGTGGTTGTGTATAGATAATTGAACTACCAATTTATAACTGTAAGGTATAAATACATTTAAATATAAAGGGTTATGCAAATCATAAAAATTCCTGGATTTCAATACTTGGGCTACAATCCGCAAAAGAGATATGTGTATTGATGAACGATTGCTTTAATGTAATCAGAAAGATTAAATGAGCTTTACGGGCATTAAAATTTGGGGTTAACGAGAAAAGTCTTAACTTTTATAGAGTATTTCAATTCAGCAAAAATACAGGCAATATTCTATAATTAGATTAATTTCACGCAAGTTTTAAAGTTTTTCTTGCTTTTTTTAGTATGGTTAATATAATGGCGAGTGAATGGAAGGAAAGTCAAATTTCTGATTGACGGGGTGGCTGGTAAATGAAAAATAAAAATATTCGGCAGGTGAAGTCGTCATCCAGTGCAGTGCCTGTTCCAAAGAATAAATTTGAAGAACTGCTGGCTTCTGCTTCACAAGCCGAATCTGCCCTGGAATGGGTGAGTGCCATTGACCTTTATACACAGGCGTTGGATTTGCTTCAAGGTAACCCCTCGCGTTCACTGCTCGCTGAATATGACCTCTTAGCAAAGCGTCACGAATGTTTTCGTCGGATGGGGTTTTTCGATGATGCTTCAGGTGATGGTGAAAAAATGCTTGACCTTTCCAGGCAGATGGGGGATGTGCCCAGGCAGATAAAGGCATTAATTAATCTTGAAAATACCAGCACACAAACCGGGGAATTGGTAAAAGCCCAGTCTGTGGCAGAACAAGCCATCCAGCTTTCCCGCAGTATTGGAGACCGGATTCTCGAGGCTCAAAGTCTTAATGCGCTCAGTGACGCGTACAGCCGGCAGGGATTAATTCAGGAAGCACTGCAAGCCGGCGAACAGGCCATTCAGATTAACCGTTCGACCGGCGATCTGGCATCAGAAGCCCGCTCGAATTGGATCATGAGTTATCTCAACAGTATTGAGGGAAACTCACTTACTGCCCAGAAACAGGCGCAGCGTTCTCTCGAGCTTTACAGTCAGGTTGGCGACCTGGAAGGCCAGGGAAATGCATTAAATGTGCTGGCCATTTCCGAACCTGATTTTGCCAAAGTGCGCAATTGGTACGAACAGGCAATGGAATTTTTTGCTCTGGTCGGCAACCGTGAACGTTTTATGATGATTGAGAACAACCTGGCAGTCCAGTATATCAATATGGGTCTATACGAACGCGCCAGGCAGATGATCCAGGATGCACTTGCCTTTGCGCAAAAATACCAGAATAAAGTGGGTGAACTTTTTTACATGGGCAATCTGGGCGATGCCATGGCTGAACTGGGAGAGCTGGATGAGGCCATCAGGATCCTTAAAGAAACCATCCAATTAGCTCTGCGAATGGGCGAGAAATCTATAATTCCGCCCACCAGGCTATCCCTTGGACGTGCTATCCTGGACAAAGGGAATCCCGCTGAAGCAGCCCGTGTGTTTCAAAAATCATACAAGGAATTGGTTGAGCTGGAGATGGCTGAACAGGTGCAAGCCCTCGCATGGCTTGGGGGAACACAGTTATCTATGGGCCGGTTGGAAAAGGCTCTGCAGACAACTCGCAGGGCGATTAAATTGCTTAAGAAATTCGGTGAAACCACAATTACTGCCTCTGGAGGGAATTGGTTAGCTGAAGTTCTGTGGTGGCGCTATGCAGCCCTTTCAGAAGCAATAAAACTTTCTCCTTCTGAAGATATGGCTGAAGAAGCCTGGCTAACCCTCGATCGGGCACGCGAATTTACGCTGAAAAGGGTTGCCAACCTGAGCGATGAAGGCCTTCGACGCAATTATTTTAATAAAGTCAGGATAAACCGCAGGATTATCCAAACCTGGCTGGAACAAGCCCCCCTGCGCAAAGTGCCACTAAGTTTGCTGACCGATCATCTTTCACACGCAGGAAATATCAGCGAACCTTTCAAGCGCCTGATTGAGATCGGTGTGCGCATGAACGCCAGGCAGAACCCGGAAGAATTGACGCCTTTCATAATCAATGAGGTCGTTGAACTGACGGGCGCTGAACGTGCCGCCCTTTTCCTGATGGGAGGAGATCAACTTATTGCGAAGGGAGTTCCTGCGGCTCTGCATTTGCCGGCCGGTGAATCAGAATCGGCCTTCCTTAAGAAAATCCGGCCCATATTAAACGAAGTAAACCATTCCAGCCAGCCAGTTCTGCGCTACCTCCCTGAAAAAGCATCCCCCCTCAAACAGCGCTCGGTGCTGTGCGTTCCATTGATTACTGCCGCCAAACAGGTCGGGATTATCTATACCGAAATGGACGGCATTTTCGGACGTTTTTCCTCCCAGGATCTGGATTTATTAAAAGTTATGGCCAATCAATCTGCTGTGGCAATTGAAAATGCCGCCTGGGCGCATACCCTTGAGGACAAAGTGGAACAGCGTACTGCAGAACTGCAGGCGTCCAAGCTGGCGACCGAGCAGCGCGCAGCCGAACTGGCGGTCATTAACAGCATTCAGGCGGCTCTGGCTTCCGAATTAAACCTGCAGGGGATTTATGACACGGTCGGTGACAAGATCCGTGAGGTTTTCCACAATTCTGACCTGGGTATCCGCATCTACGACCCTGCCGCTGATCTTATTTATTTTCCTTATACCTTTGAAAATGGTGAACGGATCACGATCCCTCCGCAGCAATTTTTAAATAAAGGATTTGCTGCGCATGTGTTTAAAACCCGGAAAACCCTGGTGGTCAACGAGAATATTGAGGAAGAAACAATAAAGTACGGCAGTTATACGCTTCCAGGTACGCAGCCTGAAAAATCAGCAGTTTATGTGCCTCTGGTATCCGGCGATCAGGTGCGCGGATTGATCAACCTTGTAAATATGGAGCGGGAAAATGCCTTCAGCGATTCGGATGTGCGCCTGGTCGAAACCATTGCCAACAGTTTAAGTGTGGCGCTTGAGAATGCGCGCTTGTTCAATGAAACCCAGCGCCTGCTGAAAGAGACCGAGCAGCGCGCTGCCGAACTGGCTGTCATCAACAGCGTTCAGGCAGCCCTGGCTGCTGAACTCAATATCCAGGGTATCTATGAATCAGTCGGCGATAAGATCCGCGAGATCTTTAACAATGCCGATGTAGGAATTCGGATCTTCGACCCCGCAGCCAATCTGATACACTTTCCGTATGCCTATGAAAACGGGGTTATGAGTACCCTGGAACCAGTGCCGCTGACGGAAACGGGTGTCAGCGCGCATGTCATTCGCACGCGGCAGACTCTGGTAGTCAATGAGAACATGGCGCAAACGATGGAGAGACTTGGCAGCTATCTCCTGCCCGGAACTCAAATGGAAAAATCGGCTGTCTTTGTGCCGCTGATAGTAGGCGATAAAGTTCGCGGAATAATTGAACTGACAAATATGGAGCGCGAGCATGCCTTCAGCAGCTCGGATGTGCGCCTGCTTGAAACCCTTGCCAACAGCATGAGCGTGGCGCTCGAGAATGCCCGCCTGTTTGATGAGACCCAGCGCTTGCTCAATGAAACCGAACAGCGCGCGGCTGAACTGGCTGTCATCAACAGCATGCAGGCAGCTCTGGCGGCAGAATTGAACATCCAGGGCATCTATGATACCGTCGGCGACAAGATCCGCGAAATCTTCCACAATTCTGACCTGAGCATGCGCATCTATGATCCAGCCAGCAATATGGAGTATTTCCCTTATACCTACGAAAATGGAAAACGTATCACCATTGACCCCGATCCCCTGCCCGAAAAGGGAATCAGCGCGCATGTGATTAAGACGCGGGAAACCCTGGTGGTAAACGATAATATGCTGCAGGCAATGGAAAAGTATGGTTCCTATATCATACCCGGCACGCAGGCAGAAAAATCAGCGGTGTTTGTGCCCTTAATTTCCGGCGACCAGGCGCGCGGATTGATCAGTTTGATGAATATCGAACAGGAGCATGCTTTCAGCGACTCAGATGTGCGCTTGCTGCAAACCATTGCCAACAGTATGAGTGTGGCGCTGGAAAATGCCCGCCTGTTTGATGAAACCCAGCGGCTGCTCAAAGAAACTGAGCAGCGCGCGGCTGAACTGGCCGTCATCAACAGCATGCAGGCAGCCCTGGCCGCTGAACTGAATATCCAGGGCATCTATGATACCGTCGGCGACAAGATCCGTGAGATTTTTCATAACAACGATATAGGCATTCGCATTTATGACCCTGCCAGCAACATGGAGTATTTCCCTTATACCTATGAAAATGGAAATCGTATCACCATTGACCCCGATCCCCTTCCAGAAAAGGGGATCAGCGCGCATGTGATAAAAACGCGGGAAACCCTGGTGATAAACGAAAACATGCTGCAGGAAATGGAAAAGTATGGTTCCTATATCATACCCGGCACACAGCTGGAAAAATCAGCAGTGTTTGTGCCTTTAATCTCTGGCGACCAGGCGCGCGGGGTGATCGATCTCGTAAACATGGAGAAGGAGCATGCCTTCAGCGACTCAGATGTGCGTTTGCTGCAAACGCTTGCCAACAGCATGAGCGTAGCGCTTGAGAACGCCCGCCTTTTCGACGAAACCCAGCGCTTGCTCAATGAAACCAAACAGCGTAATTCAGAACTGGCTGTCATCAACAGCATCCAGCAGGGGCTGGCAGCGAAATTGGATTTTCAGGGTATCGTCGATCTGGTTGGCGACAACCTGAGGCAGGTTTTCCAGTCGCGTGACCTGTCCATCAGCTGGTATGATGAAAAAAATGACCTGGTAAATTACCTGTATATATATGAACACGGAGAACGTATAACCGTTCCTCCTACCACCCCCAGGCCGGATGGCGTCATCCGAACGCGCAAACCGTTGGTTGTCTGGAACACTGAAGCGGAGGGAGATGCGCTGGCAGGATTGGCTATGCCCGGTACTGATTCCAGCAAGTCAGGAATCACTATCCCGGTCATCAGCGGAGATCGCATGCTTGGGGGAATCACCATCGAGAATTTTGAACGTGAAAATGCTTTTGGTGATCCCGAGATCCGCCTTCTGACCACAATCGCCGGTTCATTGGGCGCCGCTCTGCAGAATGCGCGCCTGTTCCATGAAACCCAGCGGCTGCTTAAAGAAACTGAACAGCGTGCTGCAGACCTGTCAACAGTCAATACGCTTGCGCAGGCGCTTGCCTCCACCACCGAGCTTGATGACCTTATTAAGCTTACCGGCGAGCAGATGCTCTGTACCTTTAAAGCTGACATAGTTTACGTAGCCCTGCTGGATGATCAGACACAAATGATCCATTTCCCTTACATTCATGGCGAACGAGCGGATTCAATTCAGCTTGGCGAAGGGTTAACCAGCAAGATTATTATGACTGGCAAACCGCTGCTCATAAACAAAGACCTCAATGCCCAACTGAATAATCTGGGCGCGAAAAGGATCGGGAAAAAAGCCCTCTCCTATCTCGGCGCGCCAATTATCACCGGTAATAAGGCTGTTGGTGTTATTGGTGTTGAGAGCACCCGGGTGGAAGACCGCTTCACCGAAGATGATATGAAACTGATGACCACCCTGGCCTCTAACGTGGGCGTGGCCATTGAGAAAGCGCGCCTTTACGGGGAAACCCAGCGCCGCGCGCGGGAAGCTGCGGCTATTGCCGAGGTTGGCCAGGAGATCACTGCCACGCTTGATCTGGCAACCGTCCTCGAGCGCATCGCCACCCGGGCCACTGACCTGTTGAAAGGCCAAACCAGCGCGGTTTTTCTGCCGGAAAAAGATAGAAAAACCTTTCGCGCCATGACCGTAGTCGGTAAAGACGCCGCCAGCATCCTCGATGATACTATCCAAATTGGTGCAGGAATTATTGGCGATGTTGTCAACCGCGGCGTAGCTGAAGTCATTGCAGATGCTAATAAAGATCCGCGCGCTCGCACCGTTCCTGGAACAGTAACGCCTGACGCTCCCGAACGGATGATGGTGGTGCCGCTGAAAGCAGGCGACCTGGTCACTGGCATAATGGTCGTCTGGCGCGTTGGGGGAGAAGTGTTCACAAAAGCCGACCTCGAATTTCTTTTTGGGCTTACCCGTCAGGCTTCCATCGCCATTGAAAACGCGCGTCTCTTCAGCGAGACTGTAAAAGCCCGTGAAGAAGCCGAAGCGGCCAATGCCTCCAAGAGCGCCTTCCTGGCCATGATGAGCCACGAGATCCGCACCCCCATGAACGCCATCATCGGCATGAGCGGCCTGCTGCTGGATACCGACCTCACCGTTGAGCAGATTGAGTTCGCCGAGATCATCCGCAACAGCGGCGATGCCCTGCTGACTATCATCAATGATATTCTCGATTTCAGCAAGATCGAAGCCGGCAAGATGGACCTTGAAAACCAGCCTTTCGATCTTCGCGATGTGGTTGAAAGCGCGCTTGACCTGGTGGCTCCAAAGATGGCCGAGAAGAATCTGGACATTGCTTATATCATGGAGAGTGATGTTCCACCGGCCATTCTGGGTGATGTGACCCGACTGCGCCAGATTCTGCTGAATTTATTAAGCAATGCCGTGAAATTCACCGACCAGGGTGAAGTGGTTGTCACCGTCAGGGTGCTTGAAACCGCGCCCAAGATTAAATTGCACTTTACCGTCCGCGATACCGGCATCGGCATCCCGCCCGATCGTATGGGGCGCCTGTTCCAATCCTTCAGCCAGGCTGACTCGTCCACTTCCCGCAAATACGGCGGCACCGGCCTCGGGCTGGCTATCAGCAAGCGCCTGACTGGCATGATGGGCGGCGATTTGTGGGCCGAGAGTACGGGTGTCCCCGGCGAGGGTTCTCAATTTTATTTCACCATCCGGACTGAAGCAGTCGAGATGCCCGAACGGGTGCGCCGCGACCTGCGCGGCATTCAGCCGAACCTGAATGAGAAGTGCGTCCTGATCGTGGATGATAATGCCACCAACCGCCGCATCCTGACGCTGCAGCTGGGCAACTGGGGCATGCAGACCCGCGACAGCGGCTCACCTGAGGAGGCGCTGCAGTGGATCAAACAGGGCGACCCCTTCAACCTGGCCATCCTGGATATGCAGATGCCCGGCATGGATGGCCTTACCCTGGCCAGACACATCCGTTCACTGCGTGATCCCGCTGCCCTGCCGCTGGTGCTGAGTTCTTCACTCGGCCGGCGCGAGGTTGAGGTGGAATCAGGCCTCTTTGGGGCTTTCCTCAATAAGCCGATCAAGCCCTCCCAGCTGTTCGATACCCTGGCAGGCATCTTTGCCGCCCAGCCCGCCGAAGATAAAAAGAGCCCCGCTGCCAAAGTGCAGGCCGATCCGGAAATGGCCAAACGCCACCCGCTGCGCATCCTGCTGACTGAGGATATGCTCGTCAACCAGAAACTGGCCCTGCGCCTGCTGGAGCAGATCGGCTACCGGGCGGATGTGGCTTCCAACGGGATTGAAGCGATTCAATCTGTTGAGCGCCAGACTTATGATGTGGTCCTGATGGATGTCCAGATGCCCGAGATGGACGGCCTCGAAGCTACCCGGCGCATCTGCTCCCGATGGCCGCGCGGGCAGCGGCCCACCATCATCGCCATGACCGCCAATGCCATGCAGGGCGACCGCGAAATGTGCCTGGAAGCCGGCATGGATGATTATATCAGCAAGCCTATCCGCAGGGAAGAGCTGATCAAAGCCCTGATGAAGGTAATCCCATTACACAAAGGTAAATTATGAGCACTTACTCCGATATCGATCTGCCCACTTTTGAAGCCCTCAGGGAGTCAATGGGCGCTGACTTTATCATTGAATTACTCCAGGCGTATTACGACGAAACCCCCCAATTGCTGTCCAATCTCCAGCAGGCTCTCACCAAACAGGATTGCGAAGCCTTCCGCCTGGCGGCTCACTCCATAAAGTCCACCAGCAACAGCTTCGGCGCCCTGCAGTTTGGCGCCCTGGCCAAAGAGCTCGAGATGATGGGCCGCGGGGGTGATCTGCAAGGGGCTTCAGAAAAGGTAGCAGCGCTCTCAGGCGCTTACCCCGTCGTGAGGCAGGCGCTGGAAGGCTTGAGCCATGCCTGATACCAGCACGGGCCTCCTGCTGGTCGTGGATGATAACAAGGTCAACCGTCTGCTCCTCTCGCGCAGCCTTGAACAGCAGGGACACCGCGTTGATATGGCCGAGAACGGTTCCAAGGCGCTGGAAATGATGCACGCCAAAGCTTATGACCTGGTTCTGCTGGATATTGAAATGCCCGAGATGAATGGCTATCAGGTGTTGGAAAAAGCTGTTTCCGATATTCAATTGCGCGATATACCGGTCATCATCACATCTGCCCTTGAAGAGCTCGACAGCGTAGTCAAATGTATCGAAATGGGTGCTGAGGATTATCTGACCAAACCGGTTAACCCCGTACTGCTCAAAGCCCGCATTGGGGCCAGTTTGGACAAGAAGCGTCTTCGCGACCAGCAGCGCGAACTCATCCGCAAGTTTGCCACATCTGAAGTGGCCACCGACCTCGAAACATCCGGCTTTGCTCTGGGCGGCAAATTCGTTGAGGCTGCGGTTATGTTTTCAGATATCCGTTCCTTTACAACCATCGCCGAATCCCAGACGCCCGATGAAACGATTGAGCTGCTGAATACCTACTATACCCTGATGTTTGAAGCCATCAGCGACCAGGGCGGTGTGGTCAACCAGATGGTCGGGGATGGGCTGATGGCCATTTTCGGTGCACCCTTACCCCAGCCAGACCACTGCGACTGTGCGGTCAAGGCTGCCCTGGATATGATCGATATGATCCAGCTGCTTAATGTTGACCGCATGAGTCAGGGAAAAATTGAGATCCGGATTGGCATTGGCATCGCTTCAGGCAAGGTCATCGCCGGCTATACCGGCACGATGCACCGGGCGACCTATACCTGCGTTGGCGACACGGTCAACCTGGCCTCCCGTTTGGAATCACATACCAAAGTGGTCGGTAAACCAATCCTCATTGATGGTGCGACCCGCAGTTCCATGATCAGCGGCATAAAAACTGAGTCTGAAGGACCATTCCAGCTCAAAGGAAAGACTGTTGAAGTTCAGGTCTTTTCAGTTCCTCTGGACCAGAAAGTTTAGGCATGCATACCCTGACGCTTGCAAAAATCCCTCCTTTTTCTTTACTGCCGTTGGAGGAAATAGAACACCTGCAGGCGACCCTGCCATCACTGAATTTCCAGGCCGATCAGATACTCTTCGAGGAAGGGCATTCGGATGATAAATTCTTTATTCTGATGGAAGGCAGTGTAGAAATTGTAAAATCACTGGGCAGTGAAGATGAACGCATCCTCGGGGTGCGCAAGGCGGGAACCCTGCTGGGGGAGATGAGTCTTTTCAGCAGAGATGGATGCCACACTGCCAGCGTTCGGTCGCTCACACCGCTGATTCTTTTGCAGGTATCCCATACAGATCTTGATGCCCTGCTGCACCGCCAGCCTCAGCTCGCTTATGAAATTATCCGCATGTTCAGCAATCGGCTGGAAACATCCGAAAATATTACCATCCTGGAACTGAAAGAAAAAAACCGGCGCCTGCAGCAGGCCTACGAAGAACTTGAAAGCAGCTCAGGAACAGATTATCGAAAAGGAAAGGCTCGAAAAGGAGCTTGAAATCGCTGCCAGGATCCAGCGAAGCATTTTCCCTGAAAGCCTCCCCGCTGTCCCGGATATGAGTTTGGCGCCCTCATGATTCCAGCCCGGCAGATTGGCGGAGATTTTTATACTTTTTTTGAAATGAGCAAGAACCGCCTGGGGATTGTTGTGGGAGATGTCTGCGATAAAGGAGTGCCGGCGGCGCTTTTCATGGCATTGACCTACAGCCTGATTCGTGCAGAGGCCATCCGCACAGACTCCCCTGTGGAAGCCTTTAAGAATGTGAACTACCACCTGCTGCAAATGAATTCTGAAGGCATGTTTGTTACTCTGGTATATGGCATTCTGGACTGCAGCAGCGGGGATTTTCATTTTGCCCGCGTTGCCCAGCCTTCCCCCTTGCTTTTTAATGGCGAGGGTCAGATCGTCAATGTTCCTGCATCTGCAGGGCAGCCCCTCGGTCTTTTCGAAATTTTGCCCATTGATGAACAGCATATCCGCATACCTTCCGGAGGAACGCTCCTGCTTTACAGCGACGGGGTAAGCGAGCCTGAAAATCTGGAGGGGATGGAATTCGGTTTTGATTTGCTCAGCCAGTCTGTTATCTCCAACCGCATGAAGCCTGCTCAGGAAATCTGCGATCTATTATGGCAGGATGTGCAGGCTTTCACTAAAGGAATTCCCCATCAGGACGATTTTACAACTGTGGCGGTGAAAAGGACAAAGGGATAACCGCAATGGCAGAGCATGACGCCGGTGCGTCTGAAGTGAGAGATTACCTGGGGCAAATGCCGCTCTTTTTCCAATCTCAGCGATACCTCTTTACTGGCCATGGCTCGATTTGGAAAGTTAACGATTTAAAAAGGAGAATTTATTTTTTTCCAATCGGATCCCTCGGAAAAATTCTATATTGTCCGCTCAGGTCTTGTTTCCATCCTTCTGGAAAGTTCCGATGGGCGTGAAATGGTGATCAACGAGATGCATTCAGGGGATTTCTTTGGCGAATTGGGCCTGCTTACCAAAAAATCCCGCTCGACAAGCGCCGTCGCCAGGTCTGATAGTGAGCTGCTGGTATTCCCTCGCCAGGTATTCCTGGATGTTATCGATGCTGAACCGCTTTTGGCGCGCCGGATACTTGATTTAACCGCCAATCGCTTGCGCAGCAGCAGCGAGCGCGAAAGCGCGCTTGCTTTTTTAGACGCACAGGCCCGCCTGGCGCGCCTCCTGCTGCAGTTGGACAAACAGGAGTCTGAAAAAGGGTATGTCACTATATCACAGGCAGAATTGGCCCAGCGCACCGGTCTGACCCGCCAAACGGTGGCAAAAGTCCTTGGCCGCTGGCGAAGGGCAGGTTGGCTTATCACCGGCCGCGGCCGTATCCTTTTGCTCAGGCATGACAAATTTTCTGATCTCGAGAAGGAGTGGCTGATCGATTAATTTTGTGTCACCTGGGTGACAGATAATTTCGGCTGGAAATGATAAAATTTTTTTAGAGTTAATAATAAATATTTCTGAAAGGAGAAGTAAAAATGGAAAAGCAAGAACAGGCATTTGAACGGTTGCTTAAGAAACTGTCGGCACTTCGCGCCACACTGAAGACCGATGAGCGCAATATATTGGATGGGATGGTTATCAGCTCAGTGGATGAGGTAGAGGCTCACAGGATGAACGTGGATTTCCGGGTCACCCCGCGCGTCACGCCCGCTGCCGATGAAGCTGCTGCCCATATGATGAACATCAGTTCTCAGGTCACCCCATTTGGTGCATCCGCTGCTGATGAAGCTGCCGCCCACAAGATGAACGTGGACTCCAAGGTCACCCCGCGCGTCACGCCCGCTGCCGATGAAGCCGCCGCCCACAAGATGAACGTGGAATCCAAAGTCACCCCGCGCGTCACGCCCGCTGCTGATGAAGCCGCCGCCCACAAGATGAACGTGGACTCCAAGGTCACCCCGCGCGTGACGCCCGCCGCTGATGAAGCCGCCGCTCACAAGATGAACGTGGACTCCAAAGCCACCCCGCGCGTCACGCCCGCTGCCGATGAAGCCGCCGCCCACAAGATGAACGTGGAATCCAAGGTCACCCCGCGCGTCACCCCCGCTGCCGATGAAGCTGCCGCACACAAGATGAACGTGGATTCCAAAGTCACCCCGCGCGTCACACCCGCTGCCGATGAGGCTGCCGCACACAAGATGAACGTGGACTCCAAAGTCACCCCGCGCGTCACACCCGCCGCTGATGAGGCCGCCGCCCACAAGATGAATATGCGGGTCGTCTTTGACCAGGCCAAAGAAGTGTACAGGATTGTTCATTAGAACTTTCTGCATGCAAGTTCAAAAAGAGTGGATTCTCTGCAATTGATAAGATTGCAGAGAATTCGTTTTGTCTTATCATGGTGAGCATGGAATACAATGACAACAAATACTGACCCGCAATCAAATCCCCTTTCAGAGCAATTGAAACAGTTATTATCAGCCATTGAAGCAAGCGGGCATGCAATATTGCCTCATTCAAATGACGAGCTCCTGAAATCCATTGTTGAAACCGCGGCGCGTATTTTCAATGCCGCTGCAGCCTCGATTCTCCTTGTCAATGAACAGGAGCATGTCCTGGTATTTAAAGTGGCATACGGCGCGGCCAACC
This sequence comes from uncultured Chloroflexia bacterium, assembly GCA_963723145.1. Classification (GTDB taxonomy): domain Bacteria; phylum Chloroflexota; class Anaerolineae; order Anaerolineales; family Anaerolineaceae; genus Pelolinea. The sequence goes on along the minus strand of CAVRPM010000007.1, from coordinate 204,334 downwards.
GTGATTTGATTGGCATGAAATTTCCATTGGGCAAGGGTATTGCAGGCTATGTGGCAATGACCGGCCAGCCGCTGGCTGTCTCAAATGTTCGCCAGGATGCGCGCTTTAACCAGGATTTTGCCAAAAGTACAGGTTATGTACCCACTTCGATCCTTGCCGCGCCTTTGCTGGCAGGAGAACGTGTCATTGGCGTTATGGAAGTGCTTGATAAGATTAACGCTTCTTCCTTCGGGATGCAGGATATGGATTTATTGGCGTTATTCGCCAAACAGGCGGCTATCGCTATTGATCAATCCCAAAATATTGATGCGATTAACGATGCATTGGTAATGGGCTTGAGGCGGTTGGTGCAATCAGAAAAATCGGCTCAGGCCGATGAACTCCTGAAGGCTTTAGACCGGAATAATAGCGGTCAGACAGGCGCGGATCTGCTGGCGCTGGCCGATTTGTTAATGAGATAAGCGCACTTGGCGAGGCGGAACAAAAAGCCTGTGTCCAGGTTCTGAAAGTCTTCGCAGAGTATAAACGTTCATTGGTCAGGCGCAGGTAAAGATGGATGAACCATTACGCCCCGCCTGGTCAGAACAATTTACAGCTGAGGCAATTCAGCAGCTTTTCTCCACGGGTCCCATCAGCGCCCTGACTCCTGAATGGGCTTTTGGGGGAAGCACAGGCCGGGGTGTGCGTGTGGCCGTGGTAGATAGCGGTGTGGAACACGACCACCCGGTGCTTGCAGATTGTGTGCGGGGCGGTGTTATCGTCGAATATGACGCAGATGCTGAAAACTGGGTTCGGTACGAGCCAGACGATCCGCCCAGCGACCTCTCCGGGCACGGCACCGCGTGTGCCGGCATTATCCATTCACTTGCGCCGGACGCTGAGATCTATAGCGTGCGCGTCTTGGGTGAGGATATGCACGGGCGGGCCATTCAATTTGCAGCCGGATTGGATTGGGCAATTGAAAATGGCATGCAGGTTGTCAATTTAAGCCTCAGCACTGCCAAAGAGGAATACTTTGGTCTTTTTCACGATCTGGTTGACCAGGCTTATTTCAAGAATGTGAATATTATTTCAGCCGTAAATAATATCCCCGCACCCAGTTACCCATCGCAGTATTCATCGGTTATATCAGTCGCTGCCCACGCAGGCCATGATCCTTTCACTTTTTATTACAACCCCCTTCCGCCGGTCGAATTTGGAGCGCCCGGTATTGAAATCGATGTGGCCTGGAATAATAAACAATACCTGACCTGCACCGGCAACAGCTTTGCCGCCCCGCATATCACCGGCATTGTTGCCTTAATCCGGGCAAAACATCCTGAGTTTACGCCCTTCCAGGTCAAAACAGTTCTGCTGGCCTGCTCGGCCAATATGAGCCATGCTGTGCAGCAGGCTGATCCTACCTCATAAACCAAAACCAATATTATAAGGACCAAATGGAATTCACCGAGAATATCACCCGCTGGAGTCTGAAGGATTTACTGCCTGATCCCTTTGACCAGTCACTCAAAGAAGCTCTTTCAAAACTGGAACATGACGTATCGGGTCTGGAGGCTTTTAGAGGCGAGATGACCGATCAGATCTCACAAGAAAAGTTCACCATGATTCTGGTGAAACTTGAGTCAGTGAATGCCTTGATGGATAAGGTGCAGGCTTATGCCAGTTTGTGGTTTTCAGAGGACACGCAGAATGAAGCCGCCCTCAACCTGCGCGACCGCCTGGACCAGTCTATGGTCGAGCTTCGGAAACCGCATTCTGTTCTTTGATTTATGGTTCAAAGATCTGCCAGATGAAGCAGCCAAAAAACTGATCTCCGGCAGCGGTGATCTCAAATACCTCCTTGAATCAGTCCGCCGCTTTAAACCTTACACCTTAAGTGAGGTGGAGGAAAAGTTAATCAACCTTAAGGATACTAACGGGATTGATGCGCTGGTTGGTCTTTATGAAATGATCACCAATCGCTTCACTTTCTCGCTGGATATCAAGGGTGAAAAGAAACTACTCACTCGTGATGAGTTGAGCAGTTATTTCTTTAATGCCTCAGCCGATATCCGACTTGCGGCCTATCAGGAATTTTATCGGGTTTATATCGAGAACTCGACGATATTGGCTCAAATCTACAGCCATCGGGTCAGGGATTGGCATACCGAGGGACTTACTTTGCGGGGTTATTCATCAGCCATTTCCGCCCGCAACCTGGGCAACGACCTGCCCGATGAGGTGGTTGACACGCTGCTTTCAGTCTGCCGGAAAAATGCCGGCATCTTCCAGCGCTATTTCCGCCTTAAAGCGGGCTGGCTGGGTTTGGAAAAGCTGCGCCGCTGCGATATTTACGCCCCGCTCAACACAGCAGATAAGGTATACAGCTTTAATGAAGCAGCAAAAATGGTGTTCGATAGTTTCCAGGAATTTTCCCCGCAGGTCGCCGCAGCTGGCCGGGCGGGTTTTTGATGAGCATCACCTTGATTCTCATCCGCGCCATGGCAAACGCGGGGGTGCTTTCTGTTATGCGGTTTTGCCCGGATTAACCCCCTGGGTGATGACCAATTTCATCGGCCGGGCAAGTGATATTCCCACGCTGGCGCACGAACTGGGCCATGCCGTTCATGCCATGCTGGCCGGAAATCATTCGGTCATGACGTTCCATGCCTCCCTGCCGCTGGCTGAGACCGCCTCAGTATTTGCCGAGATGAATATGACCGGTCACTTGCTCAGCCAAGAACCGGATCCCGTTATCCGCCGCGACCTGATGGTTCGCACCATTGATGATGCCTATATAACCGTGCTGCGCCAGGCGTTTTTTACCATCTTTGAACGGGATTCCCACCGCCTGCTTGTTGAAGGGAAATCCTTTGAGGAAATTGCTGATCATTACATGTCAAACCTGGAAGAACAATTTGGCGATAGTGTTGAGCTGAGCGAAGAGTTCAAATGGGAATGGATTACAGTTCCGCATTTTTACAATGAGCCTTTTTATACTTATGCCTATAGTTTCGGTCAGTTGCTGGTATTGTCCCTGTATCAGCAATACCGTCTCGAAGGAGCGTCTTTTATCCCCAGATATCTGAAAATCTTGTCTTATGGCGGTTCTGAAGCGCCCGCCAGGATTTTACAGGAAGCAGGCCTGGATATTTCCTCGCCTGATTTCTGGCAGGGTGGTTTTGATATACTGGAAGAAATGATCCTGGACCTCACCAGGCTGACTTAAGGAGAACACTTATGTCAGACGCCAGTTCACCATCTCCGAAGAATTTATCTCCATTTAAGATCTTTCAGCAATCGGAACTTTTCGCTGATGTGGACCGGCCAGCTCGTTTCAACGATGGGATCGGCGCTGACCTCCCTGGCTGCCTCGATTATGATCTTCCGCCTGACAAATTCTGCCATGAGCGTCGGCCTCATGCTGATGGCTACCGCTGCCCCCAGCCTGTTTGTGGGGCTGTTTGCCGGCGTCCTGGTGGATCGGTTTGATCGTAAAAAGATCATGATCGCCACCAACCTGATGCGCGCTTTGCTGGTTATATTGATTCCCGTTCTTGTTCCGTATAACGTTATCTGGCTGTATATCATCGTCATGCTTTCAAGCGCCCTCGGCCAATTCTTTGACCCTGCCCATGAGAGCCTCTTGCCTGAAGTCGCTTCAGAAGAAGAACTGGCAGCTGCCAACTCGCTCATGGCAATCAGCTCATTCGGATCAACTGCCATCGGCTTTGCCGCATCAGGGCTTATTGCCTCGGCTGCTGATATCAGCTGGGCTTTTTACCTTGACGCGCTTTCGTTCCTTTTCTCATCTTTTTGCATTTACCTCATCCATGTGCAGCCTATCCAGATTGAAGGCAAGACCAGCGCCGGGTTGGTAATGGAAAACTTAAAGGTTGGCGTCCGCCAGCTCTTTGATACCCCCATCCTGCGTTCGCTTTTCCAGGCCCAGGTTCCTGCCCTGGTAGCGTTTGGATTGTCGAATGCCCTCTTGCTTCCCTTTGCCATGCGCGCGCTGAAGGCCACTGAATTTGAGTACGGCATACAGGAGGCGCTAACCTCGCTCGGCTTTGTGGCAGCGAGTCTGCTCCTGGCCGGTCTTTTTGACCGGATGCGTGAAGGCGCATGGATTGCATCCAGCTACCTGGGTATGGCGCTTGCCGGTATCGCTTATTCTTTTACGCATTCCATCCCCCTGGCCATTATCATTGTGACAATTTCCGGTTTCTTCAATGCGCCTTCCTCAATTGCCCGCAGGCTGGTTATTCAGCGGAATACACCGCGCGAAATGCGCGGGCGCGTGAACAGCGTTTTCTTTGTTTCACGCGATGTTTTATTTTTGATCGGCATGGCCGCCGCCGGTCTTGCCGATTTCATTGACATACGGGTAATGTATCTTTGCAGCGCCATCCTTCTGCTTGGCGGCGGGATTCTGGTGCTGGTGCTTCCCGGGCTGAAGCAGAACAAAGTGGAATGGCAGAGGGCGCTCAACTTGCTTAGAGCAGCCCCAACCAGCCCGGTCCTCGGTTTAGGGCGCTTGGCTGTCCCGGCGGATATGGATGCATTGGTAATGCTCCTGCCCTCTCTTGGCGCACTTTCTACCAGAGAACGAAGCAATTTCATCAAGGATGCACAGGTTTTTGAAGTCTCTGAGGGGTCAACCATTCTGCGTCATGGCGAGACAGGCGATACAGCTTATTTCATTCTGGCTGGACGCACAGCGGCTGGAATTGCCGATGAGCAGGGCAGCTATCGTTCGCTTTCCACAATGATGGCGGGTGATTTCTTTGGCGAGATTGCCGCCCTGACCGGTGTGCCGCGCACAGCCAATGTTGTAGCCACCGAGGTTACCAGCCTCCTGCAGATTCACGCCCAGGCTCTTCGTAATCTAATGAGCAAGCCCGGCCCTGAATGCGCTTATCACTGGCCAAGATGGCCGAGCGCCTCAACCGCACCAGTATCAATGAGCTGCCGCGTTTTGCGGGCGTTGATCAAAAAGATGCGCTTGAATTGCGCACTGCACCCGTGCTGGAATAAAGCTGCCCGGTTTTGGATTTTATTGTAAAAAGTGTTTCCAAATAGATTGCGTTTTTTTCAATGCTGTCCTGGTTAATCTTTCCTCCGGTGTTTTCACACGCGGAGGCATTAATCTAAACGCTAGGCTGCTCAGCAGCCGCCCCCGCCAGACCATTCGCTCAGATCCCACCCCTCCAGCTCAGCGCGCAGTTCGCGGCGGGAGTTCAGGCCGAACTTGCGCAGAATGTGGCGCATATGCGTCTTTACCGTTTCAGGTGAAACCACCAGCCGCGCGGCAGCCTGCCGGCCGGTCAGCCCGATGCATGCCAGCGCGGCCACCTGTTTTTCACGCGGTGAAAGCGCCTCCCAGCGCCGGTGGGCATGGTCCGCGCCGCGCTGCGCTTCCAGCGCCTGGCTGAGCAGCGAGAGGATCACCTCATCAGGTGCGCGCTTTTCACGCTCCGCGAGCGATTCCACGCGCCGCAGCAGGTTTTCGTTCTCAAACTCGTTCGATAAGCAGGCTGTTTTCTGCCTTCAGATACTGCCAGAGGTTCATACTCTTATTATATAGAACATATATTCTATTGTCAAGCGGTATTAATAATTTGGTTACCCCGCAAACAGGGGAACTCTTTATAATTGATTTAAGGAAATTGGAGGAAAAATGAGTTCTTTGATATTTATTATTGGTCTGGTGTTTTCATTATCCAGTTTTCTTGCCATTGTAGAACATATCGTACGTGGGATTAGATCTTGTCATGAAAACCCGGATTCACCAGCTGCCCTTTTTGAATACCTTTCCAAGCGCATATATATATCTGTTTCTCGGATTAGCCCTGATGTTGCTTTCTCGTGGTTTTGCTAAAAGATGAAAGCCCTGATTTTGCAGGCCGCTTGTTGAAATTTATGCCGGCATTCAATTGGCCTAATGCGTTTAATCGCAGGCTTCGACCTTCTCGATTTCGGGAAAAAACTGCCTGATCATGCCTTCTATCTGACGAAACTCCACCCGGCCGTCGTGGTACCGTGCGATGCATGTGTCCAGCTGTTCCACCAGCCCCCGAATTTTGTCTTCGCGTTAATGGTTATGCATGTGTTCATACTTGTCCAGCAGCATATTCAACCGACTCTTGCTCCTTGAAATAATTGTTTATCATTCTTTCAACCTGCCTCTTTGCCCGGACGCGGTATCAAAGGTTACTTGAGATAAGGAACCAGATTTCTAATATGACAAAAATTTCAACTATATAATTATTAAAAGATGCCGGAGGTCAAATGAGTACTTTAATTTCTGTAATAGGTTTTGTGTTTCTTATTTCAGGTTTTTTATCTCTTGTGAAGATAACAGATGCGGGATTAGATTTTGTCAGTAAAACCCAGATCCATACATTGCCATTTCTCAGCACATTTCCTGTTGAATGGGTTTACATTGGTCTTGGATTAATTCTGCTTATAATTGCAGGAGCATTATCTCGAAGGTAATAGCAGGTAAAAAATCATAAATATTTGGGAATATTTATTGAATTACTGGCAATAGGCAGGATTTGCATCCTTAAGTAATAACCGCTCAAGTTACTAGGCTCAACCCAGCCTGATAATTTCTAATTGCATGCTTCGACCTGCTCGATTTCCGGAAAGAACTGCCTGATTGTGCCTTCCACCCACCCTTTGAGCGTGGCAGGCTGAAGCGGGCACTCGGAACACGCCCCGCCCATCCGGACATAGACCGTGCTGCCTTCCACCGAGCAGAACTCCACCCGGCCGCCGTGGTACTGCGCGATGTACGCGTCCAGCTGTTCTACCAGCCCCCGGATTTTTTCTTCGCGTGAATGGTCATGCGTATGCTCATATTTGTCCAGCAGCATCTTTAACCGCCTTTTACATTAATGGAATAATTGTAAATCATTCTTTCAATCTGTCTCATGGCCCAGGTGGCTGATCTGGTTCAGAAATTCCGGTGAATTCAGTTTTCTCTCGGTGACGTATGAAATATAAGGGCTCATCACCCGGTAAATTTCTTTGGCTGTCGCCTCTTCCACTTTTAATTCTGCCACCTTTGAAAAAGCGCTGCGCTGAAAATGGCGCAGGTATTTAAGGGTGTTCTGCGAAACAGCGATATTGCTCCCGCCCAGCCTTGCGCACGCCGGGCAGAGCGCGCCGCCCTGCTGGACAGAGAAGAACTGATCCTGCGGCTGGATTTCATTATGGCAGCCGACGCAGTGAAAGAGGTCCGGGCGGAAGCCGGAATAATCCAGCATTCTGAGCTCAAAATTCAGGACCGCGTTGAACGGGTCCTGGACCGAGTCAATTCGCTGCAGTGTCTCTGTGATCAAATGAAAGACCGCGGGTTCGGGCTGCTCATCCCCGGTCAGCTGGTCTGCCAGCTCCAACACATAGGCCGCCTTAGCGGTTTTGCGCAGGTCTTCACGAATGCCGGGGTATCCCGCCTTGGTATCCGCCTGGGTGATGATCCAGAAAGACTGGCCTTTAGCCAGCACCAGTGCGGTATATGTGAACGGCTCAATATGCGCGGCCTTGCGCGAGCGGATCTTGCGGGCGCCTTTGGCAATGGCGCTGAGCTTGCCGTGTTCCAGTGAAAAAAGCCTGATCAGGCGGTCTGCTTCCCCGAAATCCTTATGCGAGATGATGACCGCTTCAACTTTCCTGATCCGCTCGGACGTCTGCATGGAAAAAGCCGGCTATGGCAGGCTGTCTGCCTTGAATGCCCCCGGCAGCAGATCAGCAACTGTTTTCTCGGCTTTGATGGTCTCATTCTCATCCGCGATGATCACCAGCATTTCCGGGCTGAACTCTGCCATCACCTGCCGGCAGGAACCGCACGGCGTGCCGCCGTCTTTGGTGACAACCGCGATAGCCTGAAACTCCTTCTCGCCGTTGGAAACGGCCTTGAAGATCGCCACACGCTCGCCGCACACGCACACCGGGTAAGCGGCATTTTCAATATTGACGCCGTCATAGACGCGCCCCGATTCGGTCAACACTGCCGCGCCGACCTGGTATTTGGAATAAGGCACATAAGCCCACTTGCGTACCTGGCTCGCGATCCTGACAAGATCAACTTTCTGTTCCTGGGTTAGTTCCATTTTTGCCATCCTTTGAGCAGTGTTATTTCTGTACTTTCTTGAATTGTTTGGCAGGCACGCCCACCACCACCGTTTCATCCGGCACATCATGCGTCACCACCGAGCCGGCGCCTGTTTTGGCGCCTTTGCCGATTTTCACAGGTGCTACCAGCATGGTGTCGCTGCCGATGAACGCGCCGTCGCCGATCTCGGTTTTGAATTTACCTTCTCCATCGAAATTGCACGTGACCGTTCCAGCCCCGATATTGACATTGGCCCCGATCTCGGCGTCGCCCAGATAGGAGAAATGCCCCATTTTGGTGCCCGGCCCCAGATGCGAGTTTTTAACCTCACCGAAGTTGCCCATATGCACATGCTCATCCAGGTGCGCACCTTTGCGCAGATGCCCGAAGGGGCCCATATCCACATCATTTTCCAGGCGGGCGCTTTCCAGCATGGCGAACAAAATTCGGCAGCGGTCGCCTATGGCTGTATTCTTGATCAAAGCCGAAGGGCCGATTTCACAGCCTTCGCCGATTGTGGTGCTGCCGCGCAGATAAACTTCGGGATACAGTACGGTATCCCTGCCAATCTTAACCGAATCCTCAATATACACTTTATCGGGGTCGATCATGGTCACGCCTTCAAGCATCCAGCGGGTATTGATGCGCTTCTGCAGCGCTTTGGATGCTTCTGCCAGGTGTGCGCGGGTATTGATGCCGATGGATTCATCCCGGTCCTGAATCTCAATGGAAGCGACTGTCAACCCTTCATCATAGGCGATCTTGATCAGGTCGGTCAGGTAATATTCCCCCGCCGCGGATTTTTCAACCTTGTCTAGCGCGGTCCACAACCACTCCGCGTCAAAGCAGTACGGGTTGGAATTCAGCTCCCGGATTTCTTTCTGCTCGGGCGTTGCTTCCCTGTCTTCCACAATGCGCATGATCCTGCCGGATTGATCGCGCAGCACGCGCCCGAATCCGCGCGGGTCTTCAGCAGTGACTGTTGACACGGTGAGTTTGCTCCCGGTCCTGAAATGCTCATCCAGCAGCGCCTTATAAGTTTCGGCGGTGATCAGCGGAAAGTCGGAATTGGCCACAATGACCGCGTCGGATTTGCCTTTCAGCAGTTCCTTCGCGCAGCCCACGGCGTGCGCGGTGCCCAGCTGCGGATCCTGCAGAACGTAGCGGGCATTATCGCCCAGTTGGGCCTTCACCTGGTCTGCCCCGCTGCCCACCACCACAACCGGCGCTTGCGCGCACAGGCCTTTTACCGCGTCAAGGATATAACCCGCCATTGGTTTTCCCAGCAGTTCATGCAGCACTTTGGGTTTGGAAGACTTCATGCGTGTGCCCATGCCCGCAGCGAGGATCAAAACATCAACTTTCTTGTCATTTTTGGCCATAGTTAATGCTCACCCTAAATAATCATGTCTGGAAAAATGATTATAAGCGAAAGTGCAGGCTGATTACAACCAGAGCGCCCGGCGGAGATAACCGCGATTGCATGCGATATCGGTCAGAGTGGTCTTTTAGAACCATTCGCTTGAGGATCATTATCCAATGTTTGACAGATTTATGTGATAATTAACCCATGGACCCGAAACTGAAAAACAAAATTAAGATTTTTCTCTATAACCTGGCTGCGGTGCTGCTGATATTGCTGCTGCTAAGAGCCTTGTGGACTTAGCAGCTTATTCCATTCTCCGGTCAAGAGTGACGACCAGTCAGTTTTCATCATTACCGCATACCCCGTGAGGCGCTGGTTATTTTTGTTTAATAACGGGTTTGTATCTATTCTTTGCAAATGTTTATGGGGCATTGTGATCATTTGAATCACAGAAGATACCTAAAACAGACAAACGGTGTAACTTAAGATATGCGCATTCGAAAGGAAGCCTAGCGGATAATTTTGCGAAATAAATTAGATAATAATTAACAATATTAAAGGCACTTGACAAAGCCTGCCATGATGCTATAATGAAAATGGATCTCAACCCCGCTAGTCGGTTAGTAGGATTCCCCAGGGCCCGCAAGGGCCCCATTAATTTAAAGATAAACTATTCCAAAATTATTTCCAGAGCTTGCGTATTTGCACAAGACAGGATCAAGTCTTTCAAAATATTTCCTTGCCCCTGAATTTTTCATATATATATTTGGTGTATGATATTGGTACAAAAGAAATGCTGCCAAATCAGCTGCTTGGATAAAATAGGAATCACGCGAATCTCTAAAATTTGGATCTTCTATTATGTATTCCATTTTCAAGTCTCTGGAACCAAGACCTGAGTCTTTTCTAAATGGTACTGGGTTGTATCTTCTCTTTTTTCTGATAAGTCTCTTTAACTTTTCGTTTATAGTGTTATCGCTAATTATTATGCCTTTCTCTTCCGCGTTTTGGGGGCCAGGAAAATTATGATATTTAATCGTATTTTCAAATCTTTGCAATAGAGCATCCCAAGATTTTTCAAAAACATCATAGGGTGGTTTTTTATCTTTTTTATCAACAAGCACATTAATGATATTAATATCTTCTAAGTTAGCCACCTCATTTGTAAACTGTCTAATAATAGCAAGTCTATTATGTTTTTTAATTCTACTAAACTCTTTTGATCTTGTAATATATCTTGCTCCGTGGATCTCTTCCCTAAGTTTTAAACCAAAATCATTTTTCATTTTCTTTCTAAATGCAACAAGCCTATCCAAATATTGATTCCAACGCAATTCATGAATTACTAATCCAGATAATGCGAGATATTGTGTTTGAGTTTTCTCCAGGCCAAAATCCCCAGCTTCGTCAACGTAAATTATATACATTTTTCCTCCTCGATAATCTAGCTAATTATATATAATGTAACCAAATAATTATTTAGAAAGTAATTGGAGAATCCAGATTCTTACTGTATATGAATTATTGAACGGAAAAGACCTGATTAACCTAAAACCGCATCATTTCTTAACTTTTAAAAAAGCTGAGAAGGTGAAAGATAGAGATTATGGAGGACAAAAAAGTTTAGGATTAAAATAATTATTTTATAGAATCTAACATTGAAAAATTTGTAAAAAGGCGGAAATCATGATTTGGTTATTAATAATTGCAGCAGTTATATTTATTATCACTACAAACAAAATTAAAATCTAAAAAATCAGAACTAAACGAAAGCGATCTTGTTTTATTTAATAAGTACAAAGGAATGATGAGCGGAAAAGTAATTACAAAACGGCCAGATAATTTATCCGAATGGGAGCAGCATTTGTGGTTGCTCGCAAGCCAAGAAAGAAACAATGAAGGCAATAAGAAATTGTGGAAGGGTATTGGATATTTCTTTCTGGTAATCATTATTATTGCGATATTAGTTATATTGGCTTCAAATTAACCAATAAATATAAGTGAACCACATGGTTATTAACAATTATTAAGTAATTAATAGCAAAATAATTCAGCTGATAGGCAAATGCTTGAAGAGATTCGTAAACCTATAAAAGGTATTAGTTTTGATTTACAATAATGTTTAATTTTCACTTGTATTATATAGGCTCGGGGGCTTGGTGTTGAACCAGGTCCTACAGATTCAAAGTCCGATATGTTTCCATCGCAACACGTCCTATAGATTAGGGCTCATTTCCGTCTGAATTCCCTATTTTTCCCTTTAATTTGCGAAGATTATACTTTTCCTGTCCTGTGAAAAAGACTGATCAGCGCGGGTGAGAACATTATTAAATAAACAATGATGCCCCCGATGATAGGCGCCGGAACATTTGTACCTCCATGGTTGAGCCAATAAATGGTCGATCCTGCTACTGCAATCGCTATTATCAGAAATATACCGACCAGCAATACACCTATTCTCGCTCTTTGACTTGCGCTCCGCATATATATAATGACGGTTCCTGCCATCAGAAAGGCAAGGATAACCATAAAATAAATTGAATAAAGGTTATTGATCTCATCAAAATAAACAGATATAAACACAGGCATGCAACTTAATAAGCCAAAGGTTAGTAATGTCCAATCATCGAAAATGTTGGTGAAAAGCATTCTGAGAGGATGAAAAGAGCGCGTGATCAGCGCCGAGATCAAAACAACTGCAGCAAAGGGGACCCAAGCCCGCCAACCCCACGTTTCGCCGCCAAACAAAAAGCCAGGCGCAACTTTGTTCATCAGATTCTAAGACAACAAAAAGATTAAAAACCACATACGGATAAGACCAGCGTGGAAAATATTTTTATCCAGCTGACACATAAAATAAGAAGCAGAGAGATTATTATTCCTGTTAAAAGGAAAAGCATTAAAAAGAAAATACCCAATCCGGGAGATTCCACCCTCGCGGCACTTCGTTGAATATTAATATCAATCCCAAAAGTATAAATAATGCCAATGCTGCAATTGTTTCCGGCCAGGAATCGCGATGGTCAACAATCCGCATGCCACTCATTTGAATATCCTCACCTTGTCATATTGAGTATATGAAATATGTGGAGTGTTTTTCAACCCCCATAATTATAATTTTGGCTGAACCCCGTCACTTCGAATGTATCCGGTTTAAACTCTTATATTTCACTGTCAATACCTTGTAAATTATGATAATCTTTTAAAAATGCCGATAATTAATTAATGTAATTTAATAAATAATCCGGAAGAAAATCTCCGGATTATTTTAGGTTGGCAATTTATTGATGAGAATAAATTCTCATCCTTTCTAAAATGTTTAGGTTAAATTATTTATATGTCCCAAATCCAGGATTACCTGGCGGGAATGTATTGCCCTCAAAACCTGAATAAGGGTCGTTATAGATATCTTGGACAACACAAAATTCGCCCCAGATTTCATAACCACCATTTTCAGCACATATATAATCGGAAGTTGGTTTGGCAACAATCTTGTAAAATTCGTCCCATTCGTATGTTAAACCATCTTCGCCAATGTATGTACCCCACATGTGATTGGTTTCCCAGGCCCCTGAACCGATATAAGAGGTGAAACCATAATGGCGGTCAAGGCTGCCGTCACCATCTCTATCCTTGTTTGACAGCCAAGCGTCATTCCACTTCATAACGATTTTGACATCAGCATAAGGTTGACACCAGGCGGCATCTTTATAGGCATCACAGTAATAGCCGTTAAATATGTGAGCTTGGTAGTTGTAACCCCATTCATCAAATCCACCAGAATCAGCAATGACTAAAACTGGTGTAATTAAGAGCGCAATGAAAACTATGACGAAGGCCATTTTATTGATTAAACGCATAAAATCCTCCTTCTGTCTTTCTAAATTCTTGCCAACCATGCGATTTACCCCCCCTCATTCACTTAAATATATTTTATTATTTAATAAATGCAAGTAACGTTCTTCCCTAAATTGCTGTTTATTTTACTTATCAATATATTACTTTGAAAAAAAGTTTTTGTTTATTTTGCTTCATTTAAGATATACCTGTCACCTCCAGCGCATTCCGTTCAAATTTTATTTTTCATTTTCAATGACCTGCACCCGTTTACGCATTCTCAAATAAGCCCGTCCGCATATACCACTTCCGGTTCACTTTCATCAATAACCCGTGAAACCCTCTCTGTTTAAGTAAAAATTTCCCTCTTCAAGGAAATTGATGTGTGAAATGGCTTTTCAGGCTGGGGCACTCGGGGTCGAACCAAGATCCACGGCTTCAAAGGCCGGTGTGCTGCCAATGCACTTGCCCGGATAAAACAGGGTTATACCCAGCCTCAAATCTCTTTTTTTCTCAATAACCGAAGCCTTTTAAAATGCATTTATCAACCCTTTCACTAAACAAAAACCTCGGCGACCATCAGGGCTTTTCGGTATATTCAAGTCAGCTTGATATTCGTTCACTAGGTGGTTGGGTAAGGTCTCTGGTTTGTATTCACATCAGAGCCTGGGGTTACTTTGTTAGCTACATAATGTATACTATTTTCCCTTTTTTCAATTTGATTATTTACTCCCATCAGCCTCATTTGCCCTTTTGAATACTCGCAATATCTCTAATTTGTCTTCACATTCTTTCCTTATTGCTAAGTATTGGGCCTTTATTTTTCCTATTTTCCCATTATCGCTAATAGGCTCCACACCATCATGCAAAGTAATATCTTGGTTAAGACTTCTATGTGTTCTGTATAAAATCGATCTCTCATTTCACAACACTTATCATAATCTTTTTGGGCTTCTTGAATATTTTTTGGAGTATAAAATGCTGGCATATTTTCCTCCTGAAGACACAATTATTAAAAAAACAATCTTTAATTATGGATGTGTGCATATTTATTTGCATTTTCTGCAAGATCCGTAACATAATCTAATTGAGCAAATATTGTATCGAAATTACTGTCAATTGTTGATGCCATATCTAAGGTGGCTTCAATCGAAGCAAACCCCCCTAATGTATTAGCAATTTTGGCGATATCTTGTTTTGAAGAATTTAATTCTTTTTGAATATTACTAATCTTAATGAATTGGTACACGCAAAGAATCATTAGAATGATAGCGAATATTAATAAAACTTCTAAATTTAATATCTGCGACATTCTTTATATTTGAATCCTTGTTGTTAAGTGATAATTCTTGATTCATTTTTCCTCTTAGCCCATTATTTTTACATCTTAATAAACAAAATATAGACTTTTCAGCTCTCTAATCAGTATTGATTTTGATTGAATTAATAATTGGGGAAATCTAAGAAACAACCCCGATCAATCCAATAGATAGAATTCTTTAATTCGGGGAAATCCTTATCTGCATAGGAAGCAATAAAATAGAAACGAATATTCCCTGTAATTGAAATTTTATGCATGGCAACATCCACATTATTCCAAATTGGATTCCAGGTTGACCCAGTTATTTTTTCATTTAATTCAAGATTATTTTCAACAAACTTCTTTAATTCACGGTTCATTGCTGTATTCCCACCGTAATTAAAATTTAACATCCGTAAAATCTCTTGACCCTTTATCACATAAAAGTGCGGAAGTAATTTCTTGTTCAATTGTTAAATCATCAAAATATCTTCTAAGGTCCTGCCTTAATTGTTCTTTATCCTGCCCTAATTGAGCAATTGTTGATTCATTTTCTTTTATCTTCTGTTCATAATCGCGGATCTTTTGTTCCTGATTCAAATTATTTTCATTTGCTTCTTTATATAAATCTTTCCAAGAATTAAGCACCTTATTATTATTGTCAATAATAAAAAATGCAACTATGATACTAATAATAAGTAGTGTTGATACAATAATGGTAATTATTTTCCATAAAGGTTTTTTAATTTTTACGGGTAACGGTGCTTGTTGATTTTGATTTTCGACCATTATATAAATCCTCCTTATCAGTGATTATATAAAAATAAAGGGTGTTTTTCAACACCCGTTTGTTTATTTTTTCGCAAATACCCACATTACTATTGGGATATCAGATTCATTAATCTCGATTTCTGTAAGCTTGTTTTAATTTTTCACAAACCACTCCCCCTTTATTAATGGTACAGAGTTTGAACCACCACCTTGTGTATCGTAGGTATACATGCCCTCGACTGTGCCAAATACAGTGATTGCATCATTCTCATACAACCCAGAAAACTCATTATCAAAATCTACCTTGAATACATCGTAAGTCCCGGGATACCACACTAACATTGCCTGGCCTGCAATGATTTGAAGGATTCGACCACTAATTTTTATTTTTTCGCCGCTATGATTATCCGGATAAGTTTTTAGCTCTTTCCATGACATTGCCTTAAATAAAGCCTTATAGTCTTTAGTAGCCTGAACTGCTGTTGAAGTGGCCATTTTCATTGCAACCTGATATTCTTTTGTTGCTTGAACAGCAGTAGCGGTGGCTAATTTCATTTCTGCTTGATAGTCTTTTGTTGCCTGAACAACTGTTGCGGTCATTTCCGCTGGCTTCATGGTAACGGTTGGTGTCAAGGTAATAGTAGGTGTTAATGTGATTGTTGGAGTCAAAGTTAATGTTGGAGTCAAAGTTAATGTTGGAGTCAAAGTTGCTTGTGCATTTTCAGTCTCTGCTATAGCCGTTTGAATCATTCCTTCATTAGGTTTAGCACAACCAGATATCATAATTACCAACAATAATAACGTTCCTCTTTTCATTACTCCCTCCCAAGGTGCAAAAATTTATAATTATTATATAATGTTATTATGTTTTTCTATTCCAATTATTTTATTTTTCCTCCAATATCCCTATCTCTTCTGGCGTATCCAGATCTATTATCTTATTCTCATTCTGAATAACCTCCCCCAGTTTGCGCGCGCACAAATGGTCCGTCCGCATATACCACTTCCGGTTCACTTTCATCAATAACCCGTGAAACCCTCTCGTTTAAATAAAAATTTCCCTCTTCAAGGAAATTGATGTGTGAAATGGCTTTTCAGGCTGGGGCACTCGGGGTCGAACCAAGATCCACGGCTTCAAAGGCCGGTGTGCTGCCATTGCACCATGCCCCAGTATTCAAAACTGACGAACGGGTATGAATTTTAACATAATTTGCCCGTTATGCCCTAAGTAATAAAAAAGGTTTTACGTTCCCGTAAAACCTTCTGAATTTCATCAAGTTAAAATTTGCTTACGCGCCCCTGCCGCGCATGCGCGGGTCCATGATATCGCGCAGGGCGTCGCCCACCAGGTTCCAGCCCAGCACAAACAGCAGCAGCGCTGCGCCCGAGAAAACCAGTATCCACCAGTATTTGGCGAGCTGCGGTATCCAGTTGCGCGCGAAGCTCACCAGCTGGCCCCAGTCCGCGTAGCCGACTTCCGTGCCGATCCCCAGAAAACCCAGGGCGGCGAAGGCCACCACAACTGTGCCGATGTCGAGCGAAGCCACCACCAGGGTCGGGTAAATGGCATTCGGGATGATATGCTTGAACATGATGTTGCTGTCAGTCGCGCCCACTACTTTTGCCGCCATCACATAATCACGCTCCCTGACCGAAAGAATATCGCCGCGTATCAGGCGGGCGTATCCCATCCAGCCGAACACGATCAGCGCGATGGTTGCCGGCCACAGCCCCCTGCCAAAGATCGGGGTCAGTATGGCCGAAAGGGTCATAGCAGACAGAATAAAAGGGAAGGTCATAAATATTTCTGTGAACCTCATAATGGAGGTATCCACACCGCCGCCGTAAAACCCGGCCAGCGAGCCAACCAGAATTCCCAGAAACAGGGTGATGCCTTCGATGATGACGCCAACCTTAATGGCTGTCCGGGTTCCCCAGATAACGCCGTAGTAGATATCCCACCCGCCCGAAGCCGTACCAAAAAAATGAATCCATTCGTCTTTTCCTGTCACGGGTTCATACCAGAAAGGCACCTCAGGCGGCTTTTTCTCCCACAGTGATCCGGGTGGTTTTGGATACGGGCTGAAACCATCCCGCGGGATTTTATAAGGATCGCGGGCACCCTCCACTGGAGGGGCGAGAACCGGAGCGAAGATAGCCACCAGCAAAAAGAACAGGATCAAGCCAAATCCGATGACGGATAAGGGATTGGTGAAAATGCCAATGATAATACGCGCCAGCTCGGGGCCCAGCAATTTTTCAAGCCGGCCGATTCTTCGTTCGGTGTATTCCCCGATCAAACCGCCGACTTTTATATCTGTGACTTTAAGATCTGCCATTGGTTTTCCTTCCTACGAGAGCCTTACGCGCGGATCCAGGAAAGCGTAGGCAATATCCACGATTAAATTACAGAATAATAAAATCACTCCGGTTAATAAAACAAATGAAAGCACCGTGATCACGTCCAGCTGAACAGCGGCAGAGGCGCCGGCTGACCCGATGCCCGGATAATTGAAAATGGTTTCGGTGATCACAACCCCGCCCAGCAGGCCTGCAACGGTCATGCCGGCCATGGTCACCACCGGGATGAGGGCGTTCGGGCGGGCGTGGTTGTTAATGACATCCTTATTGCTCACACCTTTGGCGCGCGCCGTGGTAGTGTAATCCTGGTGCAGTTCTTCCAGCATAGATGAACGCATCACACGCAGGAACAGCGCCCAGTAAATATACGACAATGTGATGATCGGCAGTATCATATGCCTGAGCGCATCCAGGAAAATATCAAAGCGCAGGTTTAGCAGAGCATCAATGGTTATAAAACTGGTATAGCTGTTGAATCCGGGCCCGCTGATAACTGCATTGAAAGTATCCGAGATTCTGCCCGGCGGAAACCAGCCGTTGTTGGCGTATAAAAGCATCAGAAGCAGCAGCCCCAGAACAAATGAGGGGAATGAATACCCAATAATACTGAATATACGTGCCGCCTGGTCTATCGGTTTATTATGATTTACTGCAGCAATAATACCTAACCAAATTCCTATGCCAATGACAGGTATGATAGAAAATAATACCAGCTCAACAGTTGCAGGGAAGCGCCGCTTGACCAGTTCAGCGACGGTGGTATTGCCTGAACGGGAATACCCAAAATCACCCCTCAAAATACCGCCCACAGTCTCGCCGGTATCAGGATCCTTTCTTCCGGTCATCCAATGGTAATACTGGACTAAAAAGGGGTCGTCAAGCCCGTAGCGCTTAATAATGGAATCCATCACATGCTCGTTCTTGGGGATACTGCGCACATAAAGCGAGGCGCGTTCCGCCGGATCAAGGATTGAAAGCATTCCGAAGATCAGAAGGGTCACACCGACCAGGATAAGCGGTATCAGTATCAGCCTGCGGATAATATACTGGGTCATTGATTAAAAATAATTCCTTTCCTGTTCTGGGGAGCGCCGTACGGCGCTCCCCAAATAGGTTGTTTCACCAAAGAGGATTAATCTTTGGAAAGTACATAGTACCAGCGGCCGGAGTACATCGGGTTGGCATAGTAGCCATTGACGTACAGCGGTTCGTAGTGGCGCTGCTTCGGGTTGAAGAGCAGGATCGAAGGCGCGACTTCATGATATTTAGTGTTGAAGTTATCTTTGTAGAACTGGTCGCGTGCCACAGGATCAGTCATCACAACTGCTTCGCTGCAAATCTCTGAGAATTCTTTTCTCAGTTCAGTCGGGAAGTTCTGCTTGAAAGCATAGTAGCCGGCTGTGAAGGTGTACGCCCAGTTGTGGGTGTCATAATAGTCTGACTGCCAGCCGATAATGAAGATGGGCAGCTTCTTGGCGCTGTTTGACTGCAAGAAAGTCGGCCAGGGCAGACCAACAACTTCTACCACATATTGTTCGCCGGCTTCCTGCAAACCAGCCTGCAGGATTTCTGCAATTGTCTGGCGCTGGGTATTGCCGGTGTTATAGATACCTGATACTCTGAAGCCAACTTCACTCAGGGGTTTGGCTTCGCAGGCATCTGCGGCAGCTTTTGCTTCAGCGGCAGCGGCATCGGCTTCAGCCTGGGCAGCAGTTAATTCTTCCAGGGTTGGGGGAACTTCTGCACCTTCAGCGGGGGCTTCTGCGCCTTCAGCGGGGGCTTCTGCGCCTTCAGCGGGTGCAACGTATGCGGCTACGGCGTCGGCAGCGGCTTTCGCGGCAGCTTCGGCATCAGCAGCGGCTGTATCGGTTTCGGTGCAGGTGGTCCAGTACGATTTCGCCAGTTCTTCTTGGCATTTTGCAATGTCATATTCATAAACAGGGCTGGTTTCATCATAGCCTGACATACCGGGCAGCATAAGCACATGCGCCCGAACGCCTTCACCAAGCAGGACATCGCTCAGATAAGTGTCATAGTCAAAGCAGTAGCTGAACGCTCTGCGAACTGCAGGATCAGAGAAGAATGTCGGGGGAATGCCATCGCCATCCAGCTTGCCGGAACCCATGAATGAGTTGCCGCCTTCGGTATTGATTTTAAACTGCAGGCCTACATCGGTGCGTGACTGCGGAACTTCAATGTCAGTAATCAGGCGCAGGGGCTGGCCGGCATTGATAACCTCAAGTGGTTCGCCTGCCATCCATTGTGCGTAGGTGCCTTTCTCGGCGACAAGTTCGTCAACGATAGGCCAGTCTTCTGAAGAGCCCACGATCACGGAATCTGCATCGCCAGCCTGCACCATTGCCAAACGGGTGCTGAATTCATCCACCTGTTTGATGATAACGGTCTTGAGCGCGGGTGCGCCAACTGGAGCGCCTTCCCACATGGGTTCGGTGTTCCAGTAGTTCTCATTGGCTTTCAGTACGATTTCTTCGCCAGTGGTCCAATGGTCAAACATGTAAGGGCCGGTGCCCATAATGCTCTTGCCGAGGGCAGTCGCATTGTATTCTTCCGAGGTCCAGCCGTAGAAGGGTGTCCAGGAATCGCAGTTGCCATCCCAGCCGCCGTTGGCGGTTACCCAGGCTTTGCTCTGGATGCCGCCCCAGCCGCCGCCCGCAAGGGTTGCGAGGAAAGGCGCCCAGGCATTGTGAAGTTGAATGGTCACGGTGCCGGCTGCTTCATCAGCGACGATTCGGGCTTTCAGGTCTTCGCAGACTTCTTTCAGGGTTGCTGCGTCATAGGTGCCCAAAGTTTCGCGGTCATCATAAGGGGTCGCATCGGTATAGCCGTTGAGGATGGCATCGGGATCAGCCAGGTCAGCGCCGTTGGCTTTCGCATCCACAATTTCCGAGATGTCTGAAAGGCCAGCGCCGTAGATGGGTTCAACCATCATCCACTGCGGTGAGCTGGTGCCGCCGGCCAGGATGTTGCGCTGGAAAGTGAAAGCAACATCTTCAACGGTCATGGGGGTGCCGTCATGGAAGGTCACGCCCTGGCGGATCTTGAAGGTATAGGTTTTGCCATCCGCCGAGATGCCGCCGTTTTCCGCTGAGGGAACTTCGGTGGCGATCATGGGAACGAAATCAACCGCGGAATCCTTCTTGAAGAATACCAGGTTATCCAGAACATTCTGAAGGATTTCACCGCCTGATGTTTCGTAAGTCAGGGACGGTTCGAGGGTCTCGGGTTCACCAAAGGTGACCTCTGTCCAGGTGGTCGGGTCTTTCGAAGCTGCTGCGCTGGCTGCCGGCGCGGCTGTTGGGCCGCAGGAAACCGCGAGCATCGCGAAGATCATGGTTACAGTAAATACTGCAAAATATTTAGAACGCATCTTAACTCCTCCGATTGGGTTATTTTCTTCTTTCTCAATTAAAAGCAAATATCACGGTATGCATCCCTTCGACGCATCACCTCCTTTTAAGTGACTTACTATTATACCAATAGTGGCATGCCACAAAATGATCGGGTTCCACTTCCTTCCATTCCGGCCGCTGGTCAGAGCAAAGCTGCTGCGCCAGTGGGCAGCGCGTGCGGAAGCGGCAGCCGGAAGGGGGGTTGATTGGAGAAGGCACATCACCCTGCAAAATGATCCGTTCACGTTTCTCTTCAACGAACGGGTCGGGGATAGGTACTGCGGATAATAAACCGATGGTGTAAGGGTGCAGCGGGTTATCATAAAGCGCCTTGCGGTCAGCCAGTTCCACCAGCACTCCCAAATACATAACGATGACGCGTGTGCTGATATGCCGCACCATTGAAAGATCATGAGCGATAAAAACGTAGGTCAGGCCCAGTTCTTTTTGCAGATCTTCCAGCAGGTTCACCACCTGCGCCTGGATGGAAACATCCAGGGCTGAAATAGGCTCATCGCATACAATCAGATCCGGCTCCAGCGCAATTGAGCGCGCAACACCGATGCGCTGCCGCTGCCCGCCCGAGAATTCGTGCGGGTATCGGTCAACATAGGCTGGGTTCAACCCAACCATTGTGAGCAGTTCTTTGACTTTTTCACGGATCGCATTGCCGCGTGCCAGGCCGTGAATTACAAGCGGCTCGCCCACAATCTGCTCAACGGTCATGCGCGGATTCAGCGACGCGTAAGGATCCTGAAAAATCATCTGGATGCGGCGTCTCATCAGGCGCAGTTCTTCGCCGCGCAGCGTGGTCAGGTCTTTATCTTCAAAGAAAACATGTCCGGATGTCGCTTTATATAATTGCAGGATCGTTCGCCCGGTGGTCGTCTTGCCGCAGCCAGATTCTCCGACCAATCCCAGCGTTTCGCCCTTACGGACCTCGAAGCTGATATCATCCACCGCATGCACATACGCAACCGTGCGCTGGATAACCCCGCGCTTGATCGGGAAATACATTTTCAGGTTTTCAACCCTCAGGATAGGTTCGCTGGTGGTCACTGGCGCACCTCCCCGGTTCTGGTATTCACCCAGCAGGCTGCCTTATGGTCTTTTCCAACCGTAAGAAGCGGCGGGTTTTGCTGAAGGCATTTCTCAACCCGGAAGGTGCAGCGCGAAACAAAGGGGCAAAATGTCGGGAGTTTAAACAATACAGGCGGCACGCCCTCGATCGAAACAAGGCGCTTCTTCTCTTCCATATCCAGGCGGGGCAGGCTGCGAATCAGGCCCAGGGTGTAGGGGTGTTCCGGTGTCTGAAAAATATCCTTGACCTTTGATTCCTCAACGATATAGCCGGCATACATCACATTGACCCTTTCTGCCAGGCCGGCCACCACGCCCAGGTCATGCGTGATCCAGATAATTGCCATACCCAGTTCATCACGCAGTTCTTTAACCAGATCAATGATCTGCGCCTGAATGGTCACATCCAGCGCGGTCGTGGGTTCGTCGGCAATCAGCACCTGGGGCGAGCATGAAAGAGCCATTGCGATCATGGCGCGCTGCCGCATGCCGCCCGAGAATTGATGCGGATAATCTTTCATGCGGTCTGATGGGTTGGGGATCTGGACCATATTCAACAATTCAACCGCGCGGTCCCAGGCTTGTTCTTTATTCATGCCGAGATGAATTTCCAATGGTTCCATTATTTGGCGGCCAATGGTATGCACCGGATTGAAAGAGGTCATGGGATCCTGGAATACAAAGCCAATCTGGGCGCCGCGAACATGGCGTATTTCCTCAGAGGACAATCTCAATAAATCCTTGCCTTGAAAATCAACTGTGCCCGCGACAATTTCGCCGGGCGGCATGGGTATCAGGCGCAGAAGTGAAAGCATTGAAACGCTTTTTCCGCACCCGCTTTCACCCACTACGCCCAGTGTTTCCCCTTCATCCAATTTAAAAGATACGCCATTTACTGCGTGAACAGTACCTTCTTGTGTGCGAAATCTTGTTTCAAGTCCTTTTACGCTTAATAATTCAGCCATGCATCCTTACCCTTTTCCTGGGAGTCGGGCTGTGCAGGTAAGCAAAAATAATCCGCAAAGCCCGGATATATTTGTAAGATTTTACAACAGTTAAAAACCACTGTCAAATGACCTGGATTCCCGCAAGGTTGTGATAATTTTCTTCTTCTTTTATCACAGGGAATTAACACCCGCCAGTATCATTAATACTTTCTATCCATGTAAAAATACTGGCCTCATTTTGATTTTCTGCGGGAGAACACAGGTTTTCGCGCCTCAAATAGCCTTCCGGAAAATGGAAAAGCGGGATAAAAGGCAGGTCATTCGACAGGGTCTGCAGTAATCCGCTGCCGCTTTGCTGGCGCAGGGCTGTATCCAGACCGGCTGTTTTCATGCGCTCGCATTCTGCGTCATAAGCCGGATTCTTATATCCGTAAAAGTTGGCGCCGCCCGTCAGGTCGCCCAGCCAGTAATTGGCGGAAGAGGGTGTTTCTTTGGATTCAAAATAGCCGCAATTAAATTCAGGGTCGGTTTCCCAGGGCAGTAACGCCAGGTCAAATTTCCGTCCGAAAATAATCCCCTCAGGCCCCGGCTGATAAAGTTCTTCGGGGGGCATCTGGGTTGCGTTAACTTTGATCCCGCATGCTTTAAGATCCGCGGCTATCCTGCCGGCAATCTTGCCCTGCAGGTCAGCGGTCGAGCTCAGCAATGATATTTCCAGGGCTGTTCCAAATGGAATGCGCGCGTTGCCGCCATGCACCCGGGGCGTTTCAGGGTTTTGGTCCAGGTCCTTCCAGCCGGCGGCTTCCAGCAGGGTAATCGCGCCAGCTGGATCATAAGTGTATTCGGTCAGGGCTGTCCCCGCAGCCAGCGGGTTGTCAGAAGTCAAATAAGAATCCGCAGCGCCTGCCAGGCCATTAACCAGCTCATCAACAATGGCCTGCCTGTTAATGCAGGCAGCTATCGCCTGGCGTGTGCGTGCATCGCCGAAAATATCAGGCCGGTCCACCCCGTACGGGTAATAATTATCATCATAAGCAGCCGGTGTGATGCCAAAGGCAAGCATTTCCAGCCTTTCAGATTCATGCGTAATCAATTGATATCCCGATCCTTCCAGAACAGCCTTGATTGCGCCCATGCTGGCGATATCCAGTGCGGAATCCGAAATTAAGTCACAGCCGCCTTCCAGGCTTTGGGCGGCATTTTGTCTGTCAACTGAACCCTGAAATTTGAAGTTAAGAATGTCAAAATAGGGCAAATTTTCGCCCGACCTGAAATAGGAAGGGTTCTTGATCAGGCGCAGGCTTTCACCTTCCGTCCAGCTTTCAAGCACATAAGGCCCCCAGCCTATCGGCTTCTTGTTAGCCTCTTCCGCGGTCAGCAGCTCTTCGGGGCTGAATTTTCCCAAAATGTGTTCCGGCAGAGGCGTCCAAAAATAGGATTCAAATTCATCCGTCGCCAGCCCGGGCTTGCTGACCCATTGGACGGTCAGGTCATCTGTTGCGCTATAAGCGGCTGTCTGGTCAGTTTTGTGCTTGTTGACCGGCGTGGCAGGATCAGATGCGACATTGAATGAAAACACAGAATCTGATGCTTTCAGCGGCTGGCCGTCAGACCAGGTCAGCCCTTCCTTTAACTTAAAGTTTGCTGTCAGTTGTTCCATCTGGATAGCTGTGCTTCCGTCCCAGGTGATCGCGCAGGCAGGGCTGCTGCAGCCGGCTGGAAAAATCTGCACGCCAGCCTGCAGTGAAACCAGGTCGCCGGCGGTATTGATCACCTCATCACCGGCATTCACACCGACGGGCGTTGAATAAGCGCTGCCGTCTGCCAGGCTGGGTATGCTTTCCAGAATGACAGGGACTGGCGTTCCATTCACAATGTCAATCGGGCCGTCATAAATGGCCTGCATAACGTCTTTTGCCGCCAAGGAATTGGCCAGATAGGGGTAAAGCGATTCAGGTTCATTCCCCAGACAGACGGTTAACTCTTTGGGCGGCAGAGGGGTTGGTGTTGAAGGGACAGGCGTGGCTGTCGGCGGCGGTGGGTTAACCACCTGGCACGCGCCCATAGCAAGGCTGAATAAAATAAAAATAATTGCGGACTTCTTCATAATAATATTAGTGCTCCTGAAAGATTTGATTGAATTATAAAAGATGTGGCTGTTTTATTAGCTGTCGCCCAGCCGCAGCCGGATGTAAGAATCATAGCGCAGAGAATTTACCTTACCCTCCTCAACGGCTTTCTTCACAGCGCAGCCCGGTTCGCTGGTATGGCTGCAGTTGCTGAACTGGCAGTTTTCTACCAGTCCGCGCAGTTCCGGAAAGTATCCATCCAGTTCTTCAGGCTCGGTATCCCACAGCGAAAGCGTCCTCAGGCCGGGCATATCCGCCACAAAACCGCCGTCATCCAGAGCAAACAGTTCACGCACCACAGTGGTGTGCCTGCCTTTCTGGGAAGACTCCTTCAATTCACCGATTAATAATCCCAGTTTCGGCTGTATGCGGTTCAGAAGGCTCGACTTGCCAACGCCTGAAGGTCCTGATAAAGCGCTGATTTTTCCAATCAGCGCCTGCTTGAGATCCTCTACACCAGTTTCATCTTTGGCTGAAGTGAAGATTACCCGATAGCCCAGTTCCGGGTAAACCGAAAACAGCCTCTTTGCGGCTTCGCGCCCCACCAGATCTGTCTTGTTCGCGGTCACGATTACCAGGTATCTTCTGTTTTTCTGTGATCACCAAAAAACGGTCCAGCATACGAAAACTGGGTGCGGGATTTTCGCAAGCAAAGACCAGAACAACCTGGTCGGGATTGGCCAGCATCACCTGTTTAAATTCCCCCCTGGCAGTAGGCGCCATGCGGAAGAATGCTTTCTCACGGGGCAGAATAGATTCAAGCACGCCGCTGCCATCGGGTAGAAGAGAAATCTCCACTTTGTCGCCAACGGCTGCCAGCGATGAATTCAGCCTTTCCTCTTTAAGGCGGCCGCGCATCTGGCAGGTCACATCACATGAGTCTGTATGGACGGTATAAAATCCCGATCGCGAACGGACAATGATACCGGATTTTACTGGCTGGCTCATCCGGATGGGGTGGGGGTTGACTGGGCCTGGCCGGGCACACTTGGCGCTGATGCTGACCCGGTCCTCCCTGCAACTGTTGGCGTGGCTTCTGGCGTTGGCGTGCGGGTAACGTTGAAATCTGATTCCCAAGGATAAAGCTTCTGGGGTCCGCCGAAATAATAAGTTTCGATAATACGCCTGAAAATTGGCGCGGCAATCTCAGATCCCTGGCCGGCATTTTCAACGATCACCGAAACCGCAATGTCTGGTTTGTCTGTGCGGGGTGTGTCGGTATATCCGGTAAACCAGGCGTGTGCATCTCCAAACGGATTTTCAGCTGTGCCGGTTTTGCCGTAGATCGGAATTCCCAGGTCACCCAAAGGAATATGGGCTGTTCCGGATTTTGAGCGCACAACCAGCCGCATTCCTTCCTGAATCGCTTCCAAAGTTTCGTCGGATACAGGCAGTGTTCCGGTGACCTCCGGCGTAAATGAATATACAACCTCGCCAGCTGAATTTGTGATAGATTCGATTATTTGCGGCCGGTAGAGTGTTCCGCCGTTGGCAACAGCCGCGGTGAAGCGCGCCACCTGCAGCGGAGTCACCAGCATATCTCCCTGGCCTATTCCCTGCTGAACAGCATCGCCGTCTGACCTGGGGTCTACAATCTGGCCTTCGTCCTCGGCAACCTGCTCAATGCCGGTCGCAGCCCCCAGCCCGAATCCGCGCGCCATATCTGAAAGATACTTCGCGCCTTTCTGCCTGAAGAGGTCCAAACCGATATGATAGAACCATGGATTGCAGGATTTCATCAATCCCTGAACAAGCGTCAGCGTGCCGCTTGGGGGTATTTCTTTATCTACCGTCCAGTCTTTAAATCTTTCTCCGGGCAGTTCTTCAAAGTAAGAGCCGCAGTAATAGGTGGTTTCGGGTGTGTACAGATCGCTTTCCAGAGCCGCAGCCATGCCGATGATCTTAAATATTGAGCCGGCCGGATATGACCCCTGCGTCGCCCTGTTCAGCAGCCTCTGTTGGCCGTCGTTCAGCATGCCGTCAAGCTGTTCAATCGAATTGCGGTTGTCTGCTTCAAACAGGTTTGGATCAAAGCCGGGCGAGGAGACCATGGCAACGATCCTGCCGCTATCCACTTCCAAAGCCACAACCGCTCCTTTAAACCCAAGCATTGCTTTTTGCGCTTCTATCTGCAGGTTCTTGTCAATGGTGGTCGTGATATCCAGGGGCGGCACCGGGTCAGCCTGGCTTAGCAGGGAGACAACCTGGTCATTGCCATCCACGACATACAAAGAAGCTGCGGGCTTCCCGGCAAGCGCGTCTTCGGAATATTTTTCCAAACCAGCCTGGCCGACATCTTCACTGCCCAGATAGCCCAGTTTCCTGAACTCATCCAGCCTTTCCTGCGGAATAGGCTGCACGTATCCCACTGCCTGAGGCGCGATTCCGCCGTTGTAATAATAGCGGGAAGTAAATTCACTCAATTGCAGGCCGCCCAGTGAGGATAATGACATCCCACCTTTCCTGCACTTCTGCTTCAGAAGCTTCACCCACCGGCACATACCAATTCGTAAGCCGGATATCTTCATAAGATTCCTGAATGGATTCGACTGTGCGTCCTGTCAGGTTGGAAAGCTGGTTGAGCAGAATGCCTTCTTTACCGTCTTCAATCTGGTTTGGAATAATGGCCAGGGCATACGCCGTGGTCTGGTCAGCAATCACCTCTCCGTTGCGGTCATAAATTGCCCCGCGGGGCGAGCCGGTAGATTCTGCCTGCAGGCGGTTTCCGCCGGCGAGCTCAGGCATCACCAGCCCGCGATCCCAGTTGATTTTCCAGGCGCCATTCTCAAGCACCAGGGGTATTACAATTTCCCGCTCAATTAATCCAAATAATCCGGTGGTGTAATTCGCTTTGATGCTGGCATCAGCGGAAGAGGGATTGGTGGTATTGGATATGAATTCAGTTTTCAGGGACTGCAGGTTCATATTTAACGCAGTGTCTTTATAGAATGTTTCAAACTCTTCAGCCGAAACAGCCTGCTTCGAAGCGCTGGAAAGCTGCTGATACATCGCGTCATAATCTTCGCTTTCCCAGGCGCTTAAAAAGGCTTTCGCGGCTTCATCCACTTTTGGCGCGGATGAGACGTTGATTTGCGGCGTGGGCAGTTCATTTGACGGCAGGGCAGGCATGCTGCCTCCGCAGGCTGTCAAAAAGATTGAAACGATAACCAGCACAAACAATATATTTCTAAATTTCATCTATTAAATCTCCAACATTCATTTATCCAATGTCCTCGCCAGCCATGATCCGGCTGGTGATGGGACAGCTATATTCTAATTTCTTTTGGCAAATTGATGGCCAATCCGTCTGTTCATAATCCTGGTAGCGGCGCAGCGCCCTCTCCAGGTGGCACAAAGGCATGCCCATCACGCTGGCCAGACATCCTCTAAAATCCTCCGTCGGATGAAAGCCGCGATCCTGGATCGCATAGGCGCCCGCTTTATCCAATGGGTCGCCGCTGTCAACATATCTTTGAATTTCTTCATCAGAATAATTGCGCATTCTGACTTTTGACTTGCACAGCTCAAGCCGGGGTTTTTCCTGGCCGGCATGTCTTACTGCAACGGCCGTCATCACCCAGTGCTGGCCTGCGCGCATAGCAACCAGCATCTCCACTGCATCCATTGCGTCTCTGGGCTTGCCCAGAACTTTGCCATCCAGCACCACAATGGTATCCGCCGAGATTATGAAATCACAGTCCGATGCGCTTTCCAGGTTCACCCTGGATTTCAGCTCTGCGATCCTGACCACATATTGCTCGGGAGATTCCAGCGGAAGCCGGGATTCATCCCCGTTGGAGGATACTTTTTCGAGCTGCCAGCCTGCCCAGGTCAGAATTTCGCGCCTGCGCGGTGAATTGGAAGCCAGCCAAAATTTGTTCGCTTTCATTGTTCCAGGATTCTAACATAGCGGCGGCAGGTTGCGGACGGCCTGTTCCTGTCAGTCTGTCTTCACTCCAGGTTGGAGTGGGTATTCCAGGTTTCTTCTCTTTAAATTATGGGTGAAAGCGCGCAAAACCCTGACCATTCAGCGCCCACGCTGACCTTGCTGATATCCGCGCACACCAGCAGCACATTGGGTTAGAGTGATTCAGGAAAAAGTTCATCGGATTTAATTTCACATTTTTCTTTTTCAGGTATCACTCCATATTTTGCGTTCACTTGGCTGTCTTCCGTATTTACAATAATTCTAAGACAAATAAAATAGACAATTAACCTGCAGCGTGTATAATCCTGCCTGAATTATTATGCAAATCAGACTTCATCGTGATTTTTCCGAAATTGAATGCTCCCAATGGGATGAGCTGCTGTCGCACAGCGCGACCGATGTTCCCTTTTTGCGATACGGCTACCTCAAGCGCTGGTGGGATTACAGGGGCGGCGGGGAATGGCCGGCTGAAGCGCGCTTATGTATTCTCACAGGCTGGGAGGGCAGTGAACTGAAAGGCATTGCGCCTCTTTTCAGCAATCAGGAGAATGGGCAGGTCAAAGCTTATTTTCTTGGCAGCATTGAGATTTCTGATTACCTTGATTTCATCGCCCGGCCTGAGGACATGGAAGCGTTTATTGGAGCTTCAACGGAATACCTGTGCACTCAATCGGATTTTGGGCCTTCTTCCCTGGTTTTTGTGAATATCCCGCAGCGCTCGGCGACCAATGCTCTGCTGCAAAAGATTGCGCCCGATTCCGGCTGGACGGTTAAGGTTGAAAATGCCTATCACACCCCCGCCATCCCGCTCGCAGCGGACTGGGATTCCTATCTGGCCGGAATTGATAAAAAACAGCGCCATGAGATTCGCCGCAAACTGCGCCGGGCGGATGAAAGCGCGGAAGTGAAATGGTATTTTGCGGATGACCCCGCAGCCCTTGATGAAGAAATCAATGCCTTCTTCGACTTAATGGTTCTGGACGAGGATAAGGAAAAATTCCTGACATCGCAAATGCGCGATCAAATGCGGGCGATTATTCACTGGGCTTTCGAGGCCGGTTATTTGCAGCTCTCTTTTTTGACCATTGACGGTTATAAAGCAGCGGGCTATTTATGCTTCGATTACAACGGGCATATCCTGGTCTATAACTCGGGTTTTGATTACCGCTTCAGCCAGTATTCACCCGGCTGGGTGCTTTTGGGTTATCTCATCCAGCACGCCATCGAAAACAGGAAAAAATCATTTGATTTCATGCGCGGTGGTGAAGATTACAAGTACCGCTTTGGCGCGACTGATGGATTTGTGATGCGCGTTGAGCTTGAAAAGATCTGACCGTTAGAATCCCGCGTCTCCCCAAACCCTCATAAGCCGGTAGTAAAAAGCGACCATTCCTGCCAGCGCGTCCTGCCCGATGCGTTCGTTGACCCCATGGATACCTTTCAGTTCTTCCGCTTTGACAAAATAAGGCGAAAACTTGAAGATATTCGCGCAGATCGGCTGGTAGTGGCGTGAATCGGTTGCCGCCAGGAAAGTGAACGGGGCTGTGGGGACATTATTGAAAGTCTGCCTGACAACCAGTTCCAGCGTCCGGTAAGCGGGTGTATCGGTTGGCGCTGCGGCTGAAGCTTCCCAGCCGCCGGTCTGCGGATCCACTTCCATTTTCACGCGCGGGTCATTAACCGCTTTTCTGAAATGCGCCAGCACGGATTCGATCGTATCCCCCGGCATAAGCCTCAGGTTAACTTTGGCAGCCGCGGATGAGGGCAGCACGTTATCCTTGATCCCGCCTTCGATGATGGTAGCCGCGTTGGTGGTGTGCAGCAGCGCGGCAGTATCGGGATTCTGTTTTAGTTTTTTAACCAGGATTCCTTTTAAAAGCCATTCATTAGCCAGAACAAATTGCATCCCAAAGGGCAGCAGGTGGCCGACGCTCTTCAGCGTTGGCAGGGCGTAAGCAAGCCGCGAGGGCATGGGGTTGTCATCCATCAACGCGATGGCGCGTGCGATGATGCTGATGGCGGTCTGCCGGGGCGGCCGGGAAGAATGCCCGGGTTGGCCTGCGGCTGACAGCTTCATGGTCAGAAAACCTTTTTCCGCGTTCCCTAAAAAGGCAATGGGGATGCCGGCGGGCGTAAGCGCACCAAGCGACATAATGCCGCCTTCATCCAGAATTGCTGCCAGATGCGCGCCCTTTGCCTTGAAATGTTCCACAATTTTTAATGACCCCTGGTAGCCCATGATCTCTTCATCATGGCCAAAAGCCAGGTGGATGGTGCGCTGCGGCTGATAACCTTCATTAAGCAAAGCCTCAACTGATTCAAGCAGGCTGACCATTACCCCCTTCATGTCCAGGGCGCCGCGCCCCCAGACAAACCCATCCCTTAATTCACCGCCAAAGGGGTCTGCTTTCCACTCATGCCGGGTGGCCTCATCAACCGGAACAACATCCATATGCGCGTTAAGCAGCACCGGCTTCAGTTTGCTGTCTGATCCTGCCCAGGTGTAGAGCAGGCTGTAATCGTTGATGACTGTGCGGGGCAGTTTTTCATTGATCAGCGGGTAGGCTTTGGATATCCACTCATGCAGTTCAAGGAAAGTCTTTCGGTCATCTTCACTCATCTCCATATTTGAAATGGTCTTGATCTGTATAGCCTGCGACAGATGGCGGGCAAGTATGGCGGCGTCAATGGGTGATTTTGGTGCGGGTTCAACCTCATCCGGCGCGCGCTGAAGCTTTATCGTCCGAAAAAGCATCCAGGCGAGCAGGAAGATCAGAAAAGCGGAAGGGACCAGGATCAGATTCATGGTGGTTTTGCTGTCCTTTGATTTAAAATAGTGTTCCGCAATTATAAACGCCTTAAAGCAAACACCCGCCTGAAGGCGGGTGTTTGAAAAAGGCATCTAACTTACTTTTTCATCATGGAGGTCAGCGCGCCAAGCAGCGCTGAAGTGACCAGCTCTCCGGATTGCGCGCGGTAGGGCGTCTGCGCCATGGAACTGCCGGACATTAATGCGCCGGTCAGCGCTTCGACATCTGATTTTCCGCTCTGTTTGGCGGCCATATAATTCATGCCCGCGCCCAGCAGGTCGGTCAGGTCAAACCCATCGTTTGCGCCGCTGCTGCTGGCACCGCCGCTGCCTGTGCCGCCGAGTAATGAGCCCAACAGCGAACCAAGCATATCCCCTCCGTCCGCCTGGCTGTGGTCGGCTGCTGGCCGGGCTGCTTGGCAGAACCCATCAGCGTTTCGATGATGGTCATAATGGTGCCGGTGTTCAATTCCTTGCCCCCCACCTGCTTGGCGGCATTATGCAGGCCATCCGCGTAAACAGCGCCTGAGCCGCTTTTGGTTTTGTTGCGCAGCAATTGCGCCGCGTATTCCAGCTGGTCAGCCGGATCTGCGTTCTCCTTTTCTTTCATTGCCTGGGTAATCACATCAAAGACTTCAACCATGTTGTCGCCATGATCGTGGTTATAGGAATCAGCCTTGTTTAACGAGGTTTGGTTCTTCTTTAATGTTTGTGATGCCTGCCCGAAAAGTGATAATAAATCGATTTGCTGACCTGCCATTTCAAACTCCTTATTACTTAATTAATATGATTGTACACTTTTTTGATATTCAAAAATTTTTTTTATTATTATTTTATGTGCGCACCCAGCTCTGGTAGAGTCCAAGATTCCCTTCTTTGCCGTCTGAATAAAAACATTCGTCAGGTTTAAACCTGAATTTATAGCTAATGACGATAATTCCTCTGCGCTGAAAATATGCACATACCTTAAACCGTTCTGCTGGTTTCCTTCCCTGTCTTCAGCGCGCCAATCCAACAGCACATCGCCCATGTCCACATCGTTTTCATCCAACCCGGCAAGGCTCCAGGGCTGAATGCGCTTCGTCAGCCTGGGGCTGTTTTTGACCTGCCAGACCGAACAGGTATAGTTTTTTATCCCTTCCGATTAAGCTGGCAATTGACGCGCAATAGTCTCTTCCGCTGGTCCTCGCCGGGAATATGATGGAGCACTGCGAAACACAGAGCGCCATCCCAAACAGTTTTTTCAAAAGGAATTTGCCAGCTTTCATCAATGAGATCGGCTGTTATAAATTGAACTTCAAGGGCTTTATTCTGCGGGATTTTCGACATTTCTTTTTCGGCTTCAGCAATCAGGTTCGGGCTGAAATCAATACCGCAATATAACCCGCTTCTGCCCTGCCTCAGCCATTCTGCGGCCAGCGCGCCGCTGCCGCAGCCGATGTCCAGCCAATTACCCTGCTTCGGTATTTCTTCTATCACCCTTCGGATTCCGGGCTGAACGCGCCTGCGGGTGGCGGCAAAGGAATTCGAGAAGGTCTGATAGAATTCCTGATTGATACGATGAAGCTGAGCGATTGTTTCTGGTTTCATCTTCGTTGATTATAGCGTCCCGAAAGAACCTGCAGGATATTTTTTATAAAAAAAATGGAAAACCGAATGAAACGCTGGCAGAATTCACGCCAGTATTCTGATGAACAGCTTGAAACCGCCAGGATCGTTTTGGCTGAAATTCAAGCCGGCGAAGCGGTGTTAAAGACGATCCGTTCTCACCCCTTACCGCAGGGCGGTTATATTGCCAAACATATCCTGATAAGCGTCTATCACCAGCAGGTCCTTGATGGGTTGATGGCCGAAGATGCGGGGCTGCTGGCAAGGATGCGCATGAAACCCACCCGCTCGCTCTCAGGCGTCTCCACCGTAACTGTCCTGACCGAACCGCACGCCTGCCCGGGTGAATGCCTTTTCTGCCCGGATGACAAGGACCTGCCTAAATCCGATTTAAAAGAAGAACCGGGCGCAGCGCGCGCCTGGCAGAACCATTTTGATCCTTACCTCCAGGTCAGTTCGCGCCTTGAATCCTATAATGCCACCGGCCATCCAACTGATAAGATTGAACTGCTTATCCTGGGCGGTTCCTGGTCTGCCTACCCGGCAGATTACCGCGACCTGGTTTGTCAAGCGCTGCTTTGACGCCATGAATGGCGCAGATTCCGCCTCGCTTGAAGAAGCGCAGGCAGCCAACGAGACTGCCCGCAGCCGCAATGTGGGGTTGGTGGTTGAAACCCGGCCGGATATGGTAACCCCGGCAGAATTGGCAGAAATGCGCCGGCTGGGCGTTACCAAGGTGCAGATGGGTGCGCAGAGTTTTGATGATGGCATTCTCATCCGCAACTGCCGCGGCCATTCGGTTGCGGAGACATTAAAAGCCACTGCGCTGCTCAGGGCGGCCGGCTTTAAGATTGTGCTGCACTGGATGCCCAACCTGCTGGGCGCCACCCCCCAATCCGATCGGCTGGATTTTTCCCGCATGTGGTCAGGCGGTTTTTGTCCGGATGAACTCAAGATTTATCCCACCCAGCTGGTTAAAGAAGCGCCTTTATATGATTTCTGGAAGCAGGGAGATTATCATCCTTATTCAACCGATGACCTTGTCCAGCTTATCGCTGACATCAAACCTGCCATTCCCGAATACGCGCGTGTCAATCGCGTGGTGCGCGACATCCCTTCGGATTACATTGTCGATGGCAGCAGGCGCTCCAGCTTAAGGCAGGATGTTCAGGCAGAACTTGCCAGGCGCGGCCAGCGCTGCCGCTGTGTGCGCTGCCGGGAGATCAAGGGCCAGGCCGTTGATATCAAAGCGCTGCTGCTGACTGATTTTATTTACCATCCCGCAGATAGCGAAGAGCACTTTATCAACTTTTCCACATCCGACGACCGATTAGCCGGATATCTGCGCCTGTCTCTTCCGCCTGTTGCTGCATCGCATGAAACAGCTGATACCAGGAGAGAATTGTATTCACTCATGCCCGAACTGGCCGGCGCCGCATTGATCCGCGAGGTGCATATTTTTGGCCAGTCGCTTGAGGTTGGAGCAGATCTCTCTGGCGCCGCCCAGCACAGCGGGCTGGGCACATCACTTTTGGATAAAGCCGAGGATATTGCCAGACAGGCAGGATATAAAAAAGCGGCAGTAATCGCGGCGGTTGGCACGCGGCAATATTATGAAAAACGCGGTTTTAGGCGCTCCGCGTTTTATATGACAAAAATGATTAATTAAATTTTCTTTAAGAATATTTTTGGATCAATTACCTCATGCCCATCTGCGCTGAACTCTTTTACCGCAATTACATCGGGGATTCAGAAGGGTTTACTTTTCCTGTCATCCTGCTGCACGGCGCAGGCGGATCGCTTATGAGCTGGCCCTCCAACCTGCGGCGACTGCCCGGTCAGCGTGTTTTCGCACTTGACCTGCCGGGCCACGGACAATCTCTCCAGCCAACCTGCAACAGCATGCGCTGCCTTGTGCGCAGGCTGCACCAATTTATTTCAGAGATGGGTTTTTATCGCGTATGGCTGCTTGGGTATTCGCTGGGCGGTGCGCTTGCCCTCAGCTATGCGAACGCCTACCCTGAACAGGTCAGCGGGCTTATTACCGCCAGCTGCGGCGACCGTTTTGATATGCCGCAGGAATTACTGGGTACTTTGCGTAAACCCTCCGATGCCCGCAAAGCCATTGAAATCTTCAGCGAGGCTGCGTTCCACTCTGCCATTCCGCAGGCTGAGCGCAGAAAAATGCTTTCACCTATGGCAAAGATAAGCCCTGATGTGCTGCATTCCGATCTTTTAATCGCGTCGGATTTTAATTTCGATGGCCAATCTGATCTATCGGGAATTCCAACCTTGATCATCGGCGGCGCTGATGATCAGATCACGCCGCCTGCCAGCTTGCGCAGAACCAGACGGCATTTAAAGAATACACGGATTTTAATTATTGAAAGAGCCGGGCATATGGTTATTTATGAAAAGAATTTGGAAGTCAAAAAACATATTTCTGACTTCCTCAGCAAGTTCAACAAACCCGGTTAGAAATTTTACATATATTCTTTTAATTGCCCTGATCCGGCGCGGGTGGCGCAGCCTGCGGAGCGCTTTGGTTTCTATCTGGCGGATGCGTTCACGCGTCAAGCCGAATTTCCTGCCAACTTCTTCAAGGGTATAAAAACGCCCGTTTTCCAGCCCAAATCGCAGGCGTAAAATCCGCGCTTCGCGGAAAGGCAGCGATTCAAGGATTTCATCAATCTTTTCACTCAACAGTTTGGTATAAACACTCTGGCTCGGAGTTGGATTGTCTCTGTCTTCCACAAAGTCACCCAATTCCGATTCATCATCATCTTCATTAATGGGGGTTTCCAATGACAGCGGCAGCCAGGATACCCTGATCATCCACTCTACTTTTTGCTTGGGGATCTCCATCAGTTCAGCCAGTTCATCGATATTTGGTTCGCGCCCCAGTTTTTGTTCCAGCAGGTGGATGGATTTATACATAACCCGGATACGGTCGACCATGTGAACAGGCACCCGGATGGTTCGTCCCTGGTCAGCGATTGAACGCGTGATCGTCTGGCGGATCCACCAGGTGGCATAGGTTGAAAATCTAAACCCGCGGCGGTAATCATATTTCTCAACCGCCTTCATCAGCCCCAGGTTGCCTTCCTGGATCAAGTCAAGGAACGGAACACCGCGGCTGTTATAGCGTTTGGCAACGCTGACCACCAGGCGGGTGTTGGCTTTGATCAAATGCTCTCTCGCCAAAAGCCCGTCATTTTCAATTGCTTTCAGCTGAAGTTTTTCGTCCAGCGCACAGTCGTTTTCTTGCCTTATCAGCTGGTCGCGGGCTGCCTTTCCGGCTTCATAGCGTTTTGCCAGCGAGACTTCTTCTTCCATATTAAGGAGCGGGACTTGCGACATTTCGCGAAGGTAAAGGCTGATGTTGTCATCTGAAGGAACCCGCGTGTAACCGGCAGAGGGATCCATATCGGTATCGGAAAAATCCTCAAACGGTTCTTCGCTTTCCTCTTCCTCTGATACAACAACATCAACGCCCTGATCGGTCAGTATGCCGACCAATTCATCCAGCGCTTCGGCTCCTGAACCGCTGGCCGGGATAACCGCTTCCAGGTCGTCCATCGTCAGGTGGCCCTGCTCGTCTGCCTTATCCAGCAGCGAGTCCAGTAACGTATCATTATTATTACTTTCAGGATTGGCTGCTTTCAAATTTCTCTCCCTAATTTTTTGATAGCTCTTTTGAATATAAGCCCGCTGGCGGTTTTTTATACGCAAACTTCGGGCGCGGGTGGCCGCAGTCCTTTTCGTTCAGGTTCTGGCCGCAGACAGCGCACAGGCCTTTACAATCCGGCCGGCAGACCGGCTTGTAAGGCATTTCCAGCATCAGGTATTCGCGGATGAGCGGCTCAAAATCTATGTTGCCGTCTTCAGGTATGAATTGCTCTTCTTCTGAAAGCGGCCGGTTATCAAAAGTAAAATTCTCCTCAAACTCGGTATGCAGCACCTGCCTGAAGGGTTCAAGGCAGCGGCCGCATTCAGAATCTGCCAGAGCGTGAATATCTGAAAGCGAGCGGATGCCGTTATGGGTTCGGGCTAATGAGATCACCCCGCGCAGATCCTCAACGGGAAATTCATTCTCCAGAATGTAACGATCAGATTCAATCGGGATTTCGCGCAGGGTGCCAACGGGTTGGTTAATTAGAAAACCAATGTTAATTCGGAAAGGTCGGCGGTTAAAATTCACGATAATTCCAGTAAAATTAGTGGGGTTTGAAAGATTATAGCACGCGGGGTAACCCAAGTCAAGTTTTTTTAATAAAATTCATAAAAATTAACAATCCATGATGAAAAAACTGCTGATCGCCACCAATAATCCGGGCAAGTTAACTGAAATTTCGGATCTTCTAAGCGACCTGCCCCTTCAACTGGTCACGCCTGATGATCTTGGAATTGACCTGGAAGTCGATGAGACAGGCGGAACTTATAATGAGAACGCCCGGCTGAAAGCCGCGGCTTTCATGCAAGCCTGCGCTCTCGCAGCCCTGGCGGATGATACTGGTCTGGAAGTAGACGCGCTGGATGGCGCGCCCGGGCTGCACTCCAGGCGCTACGCGCCTGAACCGGATGCCACAGACGCAGACCGCAGAAAATTGCTGCTGAAGAACCTGGAAAAATACCCGCGCCCCTGGTCTGCCCGTTTCACCTGTTCTGTTGCGCTGGCGCTGCCGGACGGCAGCGTACAAGTGTCTCATGGCGCCTGCGAAGGTGAGATCATCCCCGAGGAACGGGGTACGCAGGGTTTTGGTTATGACAGCATTTTTTATTTCCCAGAACTCGGCAAAACCATGGGGGAACTGGATCTGCCGGAGAAAAACCGCATCAGCCACCGGGCCAGGGCAGTTAATAATATTTTATTCGCGATCGAGAATTATCTAAAAGCAAATTAGGCCGGGCAGATTGGGCTGAGTAGGTTGGGTTGAGCGAAGTGAAGCCCAACACCGGGATCACCTTGGCTAAACCCATCCGTACTCCGTTTGCAGAAGCAGGCTGGGTTGAGCACAGTGAAACCCGGCACTATTATTCAAACCATGCAAAGGGCTGGAAAAAGCATTTCTCATTATTTTAAATCTGCTAATCGTTTTTTAATTTCTTTTTCACGGCCTTCTTCAGAGGGTTCATAAAACCGCTGCCCTTTAACCTCATCCGGCAGGTACTGCTGCTCAACCCAATGCCCCGGGAAGCTGTGGGGGTATTGGTATCCCTGCCCGTGCCCAAAGCCTTTGGCATCCCGGCTGGCATCCATCAGGTGGATCGGAACAGGTTTGGCTCCCTGCTCTTCGATCAGTGCGGCGGCTTTGAAATACGCTCCGGCCGAATTGGATTTCGGCGCTGTGGCGCAGTATAGCGTTGCCTCCACAATTGGGTAAATGCCTTCGGGAAGGCCCACATATTCAAAAGCGTATGCCGCAGCCGAAGCCACCTGCAGGGCTTGCGGATCCGCCAGCCCGATATCCTCGCCAGCCAGAATGAGCAGCCGGCGCAGAATAAAGCGCGGCTCCTCCCCGCTTTAAGCATCTTGGCCAGCCAGTACAGCGCGGCATCAGGGTCAGAGCCGCGCACAGATTTTATGAACGCGGAAATGGTATCGTAATGCTCATCCATATTCTTGTCGTAATGCACCGCGCGCTGCTGGATGGAATCCTGCGCTGCCTGCAGATCGATATACACCGCTCCCTCCTCATCCGGGCGGGTAGATTCCACCGCCAATTCCAGGGCATTCAGCAGTGAGCGCGCATCTCCGTTGGACATGGCGATCAAATGCCGGCGGGCCTCATCTGTCAGATCCACTTTACGCGCCCCATACCCGCGTTCCTTGTCCGCAAGCGCGCCATCAAGAATCGCTCCAAGGGCGGCTTCATCCAGAGGCTTAAGGGTAAAGATGCGCGAGCGTGAGACCAGCGCCGGGATGACATCAAAATAGGGGTTCTGGGTAGTGGCGCCGATCAGGATAATCAATCCGGTTTCAATGCTCGGCAGCAGGGCATCCTGCTGGGCTTTGTTCCAGCGGTGGACTTCATCCACAAACAGGATGGTGCGCTTGTTATACATGCGGCGCCGCTCGCGTGCTTCTTCAATCACCTTGCGCAGTTCATCCTTGCCTGCCATGACCGCTGAGATGGTTGAAAAATAGGACTTGCTGTAATTGGCGATCAACCTGGCGAGGGTGGTCTTTCCAGAGCCGGGCGGCCCCCACAGGATGATTGAAGAGAAAAGCCTGTCGGCTTCCACCGCGCGCCGCAGCAGCCGCCCTTCGCCGATGATATCCTCCTGCCCGACAAAATCATCCAGGGTGCGCGGGCGCATACGCGCGGCGAGCGGGGCTTCCCGTTTCAGATTCTCCTGCAAATTATGGTCAAACAGGTCCATCTTTACCTCGCTTTCCTGTCTTATAGAACACCTGTCC
Source organism: uncultured Chloroflexia bacterium (assembly GCA_963723145.1). GTDB lineage: Bacteria > Chloroflexota > Anaerolineae > Anaerolineales > Anaerolineaceae > Pelolinea. The sequence goes on along the minus strand of CAVRPM010000007.1, from coordinate 164,266 downwards.
AATTATATCAGCCGGCGGCATGTGCTGTCAGTTTTGATGCTTTTACTATACAATTACCGCAATGGGAAATTCGGCTTCAGACCTTCATCCCCTGGTACGCGCCCTGGTTATTGCAGTTCTGATCGCCACTCCAATCCTGCTGGTTATTCTGCGGCGCTTGCCGGAAATTCGCGAAATATTAAAACACCCCGGGAGTGAAGAGCGGGAAATACGGGATGCCGCCTGGCCGTTCAACATAAGCGGCGGTAAGGATGTATCCATCTGCCCGAAATGTTACCGTCAGAACCCGCCTGACAATAAATTCTGCGGATACTGCGGGTCTGAATTGCAATTTATTAAAAAATGAGCACTGATGCGCAGCGGCTGGTAAAGCAGCAAAGCATGGTTATTAAATCAAACATGATTATTGAATTCGCTGCCTTTCCAGCCTGCAGCAGTGAGAATTCAGCAATTTAAATATCCTGCTTTTAAAATATGAGGAAATTATGGTCACAAAATTCGCAACGGTTACTATCTGGGTCAAGAATTTCGAAAAAGCCATTAAGTTCTACCGTGATATATTAGGCTTGGAGCTGCTTACCCAGCCTGGCGATATGCCGCTCTTTAAGGTTGGCGATAGCGCCCTGGTTTTAGCCAAGGGAAAATTTACTCCGCCCGCAGATGCCTTTCCACCTGAATTTCCGCAGCTCGCTCTGGCAGTTGAAAACCTCGACAAGATGGCAGCCCGTCTGCAAAACCTGCGGGTTGAACTTGAATCCAATATTGAGGAGCGGCGCGATTCCTGCTGGATCAAACTGCGCGACCCGGATGGAAACCTGATTGAGCTGGTTGAAGTAAAATCCTGATCATCTTATAACAAGAGGTAATTATGCCGAAGACATTAAAGAGTATTTTCCGGAAAAGGATTACACAGCCAGGCTGGCGATTGGATTGGTGTTTCTTTACATCAGCCAGAGATTGACAGAATATGAGGGTGCAGTCTATATGGTTCTGAAGTGGGTATTCTTCATCGCCGCGCTGGTCAATTACGTGTTGATCCTTCTCTCTTACCAGCAGCAGAAAAAGGAAAAAATCCGCGCCAGTGAAGAAGCGGTGCTAAAACCACCCGAAACCCCTGAGCAAAAATAACCGGTTTTTCTGCCGTGATTAAGCCTCTTGCAGCGATGCAGGGGGTTATTTTTATAGCTGTCTATAATATCCAGTCATTAATCCGTCGTAAAAATTTATATCCTCTAAACAGTTGTGCTACAAAACGCAAAGTCCCCGCATCGTTGAGGGCGGAAATGATTTACTCCAGACCCCACCTAACCCTGTTTGAGCAATTTGTGGAATCTCCAGGCAAAGAGTTCAAGCCAGAGCATAAAGGGTATGATGATCATGCGCTGGATAAGGCCAAGCCAATCCTTGAAAACGCTCTCCACTGCAGGTAATTTTGATGAGAGGGTCAGCAAAATTACTGCAGACGCAATGATGCTCCCCAGGGCAAGTGTCCATCCCTTAAAAGACTGCCAATTCGAATCCACGTGAAAGCGCCGCAGAAACACAAAGCAGCAGATGGGCATCAGGATGAAAATAATCCCGCCTGCAAGGCCGTGCATGCTGCCACGGATGGTGGCCTGATTCAGCGGTGTACCAGTTGGATCCATAACAAACATACCGGAAATGATAAAAAGGATGGCAATGATTGTCAGAAGGACGGGTCCGCCCCTGGATGCCTTTCCGGTTTGTAATTCGGCTGCAATGCCGCGCGTAAAGATGAGCAGCAGCACACCGAAAACCATAAAATTAGCCATCTGGATCCAGCCGCCCGGACCTAGCGACCTGGTTTTCGAGCTTCAATCGCGCGCATTATGGCCATGCCTTCGGCTGTGGTTCTGGAACGTCTTTTCTTCATATTAAAGATCCTTCGACTGAAAGGATATTAGCCAAGTGTGGTTGGGAAGTCAATATTAAAGGGGGTATCGTCTGGCGTATACAGTATTTTTTGGCTCAGCGCATCCTTTTTACTTTGCTTGCGTATATTGAAGAAGAAAAGCAAAGAGTAAATCAACAAGCTGCGAGGTAACAAATGAAACACTTAAATAAAAAGATTTTTACACTACTAATGGCTATTTCAATTTTGGCGCTTCCTGGCTGCGCTGCAGGGCCTGTCGAAACGCGGGATATACCTGTCAGCGGATTTAACCGTGTGGTAATCGAGACCTTTGGTGAATTTCTTATCAACCAGGGCAGCGAAGAAGCGCTGACTATCGAAGCGCCGCGTGATTATCTGCGTTATGTCACCGCAGAAGTAAGCGATGGCACCCTTTATATTAAAACCCGCCGCGGTTATGTTGGCGGGCCTGTGCAGCACGTAACCTTCAGCCTGACTGTCAAAGATTTGAATGAGATTTCGTTCACCGGCGCCGGCGCCATCAAGGTCCTCTCGCTAAACACCAGCGATTTCAAAGTCAGCCTTACCGGCGCGGGCAGCATTGAAGTTGACGACCTGAAAGCCGAAAACCTGGAAACAAATCTCACCAGCGCGGGCGCGGTTGTGATCGCCGGCAGCACCAAAACCCAGGATATCACACTGAGCGGCGTAGGCAGTTATGAAGCCGGCGATCTGCGCAGCGATGAAGCCGAAATCAACCTCACGGGCGCGGGCAGTGCTGTGGTCTGGGTGGAAGACAAATTGGATGTAAATGTCTCGGGTGTGGGCTCAGTCGCATATTATGGCGAACCGGAATTAACCCAGAATATCAGCGGGCTGGGTTCGGTCAACAGTAAGGGCGAACACTAAAGACTCCTCCCTTTTTTGTGGAAGCCGGTTTGTTTACGCCGGCTTCTTTTTTTTAACCTTAACCGGGCGTTACTCCTGCGACCAGCTCAAACCGGCATATTTGACGAACCCGCTTGTGAGTCGGAAGGATGTTCCTGAAGACAGCTCATAGACATTCACCTGGCTGCCCTCGCTTGAATCGAGTATATAAGCGATGAATTTTCCATCCGGCGACCAGGCTGGCGAGTGAACGGTTCCAGAAAAATCGGTCAACTGTTTTTCCACACCCGTTGTCAGTTCTCTCTGGTAAAGCTGAAAATGGGGGCCGCGTTTTGAAATGAAAGCTATTTGTGCGCCATCAGGCGACCAAACGGGCGCTGCCTCGTAATCGCTGTTGCTGGTCATCTGCGTTGCATCGCTGCCATCTACATTCATCGTGAAAATTTCGAAATCACCATCGCGGTCAGAGACAAAGGCTATCTGCTCACCATCCGGCGACCAGGACGGCTGGGTATCCTGCGCATCCTCTTCGGTCAATCGGACTGGTTTATCACCGCCGGCAAGGATAACAAAAATATCATTATCACCATAGGAATCCGATTGATACGCAATTCGGGTGCCATCATGCGAAAAGCGCGGTTCGCTTTCATTGGCCGAATTTTCCAAAACCAGGATGGGGCTTCCGGATGGCAGGTTGATGGTAAAAAGATCATATGTGCCGCGCCTGTCGGAGGAAAATACCAGCCGCATGCCATCCCTCGAAAAATCCGGCGCAATATCAGATTTGAGGTTTTGCGTGACCTGGTACTGCTTTCCGGTTCCAGCATTGATGAAATACAGATCGAACATAGATGCCTCGCTCGCCTGGGCTGCAAAGGCTATTTTCCCCTCTCCCTGGGTAAACTCCTTAAAATTTAAGCAGTTCAGCGGCCGGCGCAGCAGCAGGCTGCCCCTTACAGGCAGACGTAAAAGAAAACAAAGCCAATAAGGATACTAGTGCAGTAATCTGTTTTATTTTGCCAGTTTTCATAAAATCTCCATTAATTGAACAGGTTTAATGATACCTGATTCAAGCCTGTTTTGGAAAAATCTGGATTGACGATAATTTTAACCATTTTCTTTGTGAGTAAAATGTATTAGAAATCAGTCCGATGAATAAACTGTCATTTATCAATAATTAATACATCTGAATTGGGAGGAATAGTATGTCTGGAAAACTTTTAGTTGCCTATGCCAGCAAATACGGCGCGACCGCCCAGATCGCAGAAAAAATCGCCCTGCGGCTTACCAAAGATGGGGTTGACGCTGAAGCCCGTGACGTAAAAGAGGTTGCAGGTGTATCAGAATACAAGGGAATTATTTTGGGCAGCGGTGTCTATATGGGAATGTGGATGAAAGAGGCGGTTGAATTTCTGAAAGCCAATGAATCCAGCCTTGCTGAAATGCCGGTGTGGTTCTTCTCGGATGGACCTACAGGAGAAGGCGACCCGCAGGATTTGATGAAAGGCTGGCGCTTTCCTGAAGATTTGAAAGCTATCGCTGAGCGCATCAAACCGCGGGATATCATCTTCTTTCACGGCGTGATTGATACTGACAGGCTGAAATTCGCCGAAAAGCTGATCGTCAAAGCCCTCAAGGCACCCGTCGGCGATTTCAGGGATTGGCAAATGATCCACGCCTGGGCGGATAAAATCGCAGCCGCGATGAAGCAGCCCACTAACCGGGATTAGGAAGGTTCTTAAATATTTTTAATCACTGGCTATTCACTGCCGGATGTGACAAAGGATCACACGAAATTATCCACGGACTTTGAGCATCTTGAGGTTATAAACTTCGGTAAAACCGCAATTCACGCAGGATATAAAAGCATACTCATAAAGCTGGATTCTCAAAACACGCGAGATCCCGGTGCCGGACATCGACAGATTTTCCACATGGGCGCCTGACTGGCCGCATTTTGAACAGACAAATTTTCCTGCCAGCAATTCATTTACGGTTGACATGATGTTCTCCAGTTTTTAGTATTTTATTTATACCAATATTTTTACAGATCAACGAATACAGTTCTTGAAATAAGCGTTATCATAAAACGGTGCAGTCCCGGTAATCCAGATATATATTATGATTAATGCAACATCATCCGTTTATCATATCGGAGGCAAAAATGGCAATTAAGCTTCTGAACGACAGCCTGAAAATTGAGATTTTTTATGAAAAGAACGATAAAGAATACGACGATAATATTTGCGTATGCATTGAGGAATACGGCCCGGAGGACGAGAAAATTCTGTATGCCGGAGAAACCAATTTATATATCACCGCAGTTGAGGCGCGCAAACTGGCTGAAATGCTTATCCAAGCCGCCGATACCAGCGACCAAAGCAGCCGATGACCATCCGCAAGGGCTTTTGGAAGCATAAGAAACTGACGGATCTATCGCTCGAAGAATGGGAAGCGTTGTGCGATGGCTGCGGAATCTGCTGCCTGTTTAAAATTGAAGACGAGGAAACCGGTGAAGTGGAACTGACCAACATCGCCTGCCGATTCCTGGACCTGGATTCCATCCGCTGCCAGTTATATGATGACCGCATATGCGCCATGCCCACCTGCATCAAACTGACCCCATCAAAGGTTGAAGCTCTGAAATGGCTGCCGGATACCTGCGCCTACCGCCTTATTCTGCGCGGCCAGCCCCTGCCCGACTGGCATCCCCTTGAAAGCGGTGATCGGCAATCTATCCATGAGGCGGGAATTTCTGTCAAAGGAAAAGTCATCTGTGAAATTGAAGCTAACCTCGACCGGATTGAAGATTATGTGGTTGATGACCTTAACAATCAACCCCATTAAAAAGCTCGAAGGTTTTTAGTTTTCCAGGTTTTTTAAAAAAATCCCCATTTATTCTTCCGCACGCCTGGCAGCCAGCTGAGCGCGTATCTCATTGAATTTGGCGCGTGATAGCGGGTAGCGCACTGCAAAGATTACGCCAATCATAATCAGGGCGGCAGGGATAGGACCGGTGAGCATTTTCACTGCCCGGATGGCGCTGTCAGGCTGCTGCGCCGCCCCGGAAACATAACCGCTCCATTCCATTACCAGCAAGGTAAAAGGCAGCGCCAGTGAAGGCGCGAATTTACGCAGCAGCAGCACCAGGCTGTAGAACATGCCTTCGTGGCGCGCACCGGTATTTAGTTCATCCACTTCAATCGCATCCGGCAGCATGGACCATGGCAGCACCTGTATTGCGCCAACGCCAATGCCCGACAAAATTGAAAGCGCCAGCGCCGGCGCGAGGCCCCACTCCGGCTGGGCAAAGACCAGCAGGTTAATAACTACCGCAAAAAAGATCATGCCGTAAATATATGCGGTGCGTTTATCCTTCTTGTTGGAAACCCAGTTCCAGAACGGCAATGTGATGAGTGCGGTTACAAACACACTTCCGAGAATAATCGTCTCATATTCGCCCATGCCCAGGCTGTCAGTGATAAAGAACAGCAGCATTCCTTCAATAATGCTCAGAGCGGTAAAAGTGAACAGGAAGATCCCGACCACATTAAGGAAAGGCTTGTTCTGAATCGCCGCGCGGATTGATTCGCGGATGCTGGGTTTAGGTTCCTGAAGATGCTCTTTCCTTTCCCTGGAAGTCAGAAAAGTGCCCAGCAGAGGCACCGCCGCCACAATGCCGAAAACAACCATGGTGCCGAAAACGATGGCGGCTTTTTCAGGCGTGCGTTCGCCGATGATCTCCAGCGGGATAGTAAAGGCGATCAGGGAGCCAATAATGGAAAAAGCCATACGGAAAGTGGTGAGAGACGTGCGTTCATCATAGTCTTCTGTCAATTCGGGTGTTAGCGCGTAATAGGGCATATATACCAGTGTCGCAGCCGCGTCAAACAAAATGAAAGCAAAGGCATAATAACCGACCAGCATCCAGCTCTGGTCAAATGGCGGTTTCCACCACAGCGCCATAAAAGACAGAGCGAAGGGAATGAATCCGAATAAAAGAAAGACACGGCGTCGTCCCCAGCGCGAGCGCGTCCGGTCGGAGAGGTTGCCAATTAACGGATCATTGATCCAGTCCCAGGTTCGCCCTGCCAGGATAGCAATAGCGGTCTGTGAGGGCGATAAGCCAACCACCTTTAATTAGAAAATTTGCGAATAATAATCCGATGATGGTATCGGTAAGCGCGAATCCGATATCACCTCCGCCATAAAAGAATTTGGTGACAAAGGATAGCTTTTCCGGATTTTTATCTATTTTTGGATTTTTCATATTTGAGAATTCCTTAAATACCAATTTTATAACAGCGGTGGGTTTTATAAAAAGTCACCCCCATGGTCAGGTTGTCGGATTTGCTGCGGTAGTTATTCTCATCGACCATTACCATTTCCGCATGCTCAAACCCCAGATCCTGAAGAGTCTTGAACGAATCATAATAAAGCAGCGCGTTGCTGCCCATACCGCGATATTCAGGCAGAATACCAAATCCATTTACATCCACCCATTTACTGTGTTTCTTTGCCTGCTTCAAATAATACCAGCCGAGCGGCCAAAGCTTTCCGTTTGCCCTGCGAATGCCGTCATTGATATTGGGGTAGCCGAGAATAAAGCCGACCACTTCCCCATGGTGCAAATCAGCTTGACCAGCCGCGGATCGGCGATATCCATCAGGTCGTTGATGATGGTTTGGGATTCTGCTTCAGTGGGCGGGTAAAACTCATGGTTATTGACAAAGGACAACCGGTACACTTCCAGTGCCCTGGGCACCCATTTCAGCAATTCTGTTTTATCAGAAAAGGATTTGATCTGGAAATCTCCGCGCCTCCGGATTTTCTCCGCAACCTGAATAAATTTCTCGGGAAACTGATAGCTCTTCAGGTCAATAAACCCTGAATAATGGTCTGTGTCTTTTATAAATCCAATGTCAGACAGCAGCCGGTCATAATAAGGATAATTGTACGGGACATTCAGCGCCGGGGGATGTTCAAAGCCATCCACCAATACGCCGGTTGTGTCTGAGCCGAATCAATCCACGCGGGCCGATTACCATATCCAGACCGCGGCTTCTTGCCCAGCCAAATGCCTCATTAAAAAGAACGCCCACAGCTTGCGCGTCATCAGCGGATTCAAAGAAGCAAAAAAAAGCTTTTTTTGAATTGGTGTGGGCATTATGACGGCGGTTATGGATAATACCCACGCGCGCGATTGGATCACCCTCTGATTCAGCAATAAAAAAAACAGATTCCGCATGCTGGTATGACGGATGCGCCCGTGGAATTCAGAGCGCTTTTCATGCCATCCACCAGGGGCGGCACCCACAGCGGGTGATCATTATAGAGGGCAAAAGGTAAATGAATGAAAGTCTCTATATCTTTTCGCTCATCTGTATTGATTTGGCGAATTTTCATTTTGCGGACCTCATGGTGTCAGAAATATTGTATTTATAAACACGCAAATCCAGCTAAAGGTTTTCAGGATTGTAAACCACAAGTGAACGAAATCCAAAAGCGTTATTAATAAAACAAAAACCACCTGAGATTACCTGCCAGGTGGTTTCAGAGTTTATTAATTGATCAGGCTTTTTGGATCAGCGTCTGGATTTGCTCGTGCATATAGAGCTGCACGTAATACAGCCCGCCCGCGTTCTTGCCGCTGGAACCCGAGCCTTTCCACCCGCCAAAAGGCTGGAAGCCGGGCCACGCGCCGGTGGTTGCGCCCTGCGGCCGATTGGCGTAAGTCACGCCCGCGTGGATATTCTCAAAGAACCAGTGAGTTTCATCCAGCGACCCATAAAAACCTGCTGTCAGCCCATAGCTAACGTCATTGGCATAACCCATAGCCTCATCCAGCGATTCAACCTGGGTCAGTGTGGTGATAGGCACGAACATTTCCTGCTTCCACAGGCGGTGATCCATAGGAAGATCAACAGCAATCGTGGGAGCGCAAAAATACCCTTTGCTGAATTCGCCGTCTGTCAGAATTTTTCCGCCTGTTAAAAACCTGCCGCCGGCTTCATTGATCTCCTTTATATAATTCTGGAAATCAGCGAATGAATTTTTATTCACCACCGGGCCGAGATAAACACTGCGGTCGGTCGGGTCGCCGATTGCGAGTTTGTTGGTCAGCTCAACCACACGCGAAAGGACTTTCTGATAGACCGGACGCTCAATATAAACCCGTGAGCAGGCGGAGCATTTTTGCCCCTGCAGCCCGAAGGCCGAGCGCACAATGCCCAGTGCCGCTTCTTCAATATCCGCGTTCCTGGAAACGATAGCAGGGTTCTTCCCGCCCAATTCAAGGATGGCCGGGCGCACATAGCTCCCCTGCGCGAAGTGACGGTAGATGCCCATGCCCACATCAAAGGAGCCGGTAAAGGTAATGCCGTCTACATCCGGATTGTCAATCAGCGCCTGCCCAAGGGTGCGGCCGGGGCCGGTGACGTAATTGACCACGCCGTCCGGCAGGCCCGCGTCGCGGAAGCATTCCGCCAGCAGGCGCGAAGCCCAGGGGGTATCGGACGCCGGTTTGATAACAATGGTATTGCCCGCCGCCAAAGCCGCGCCAGCAGGGCCGCCCGTCAGCGCCGCGGGGAAGTTGAAGGGGCTCACCACCAGCCAAACACCATAAGGGCGCAGGACAGAAAAGTTGACCGCCTTGTAGCCCTGCAGCGGGTCTTCGCCCATCTTTTTAATAAAACCGGAATTGGCGTTCACCTGGTCGCAGGCATACCGGATGAGGTCTGCCGCTTCTGCAGCATCACCCAGAGCTTCCATGCGGTTCTTGCCAACTTCCAGCGCGATCACCGCGCCGAATTCAAAAATGCGCTCATCAATCAGGTCAGCCGCCCTGCGCAGCAGCGCAAGACGTTCCTGCCAGGGGCGACCGCTCCAGGCCGGGAAAGCCGCACGGGCTGCGGCAACCGCATCCGCCGCATCCTGTTCACTGCCCTGCTGAAAAATGCCAAGTATCCAATCGGTATTAATCGGACTGCGGTCTTCAAAGGCAGCATGGGCTTTGCGGTCACTGCCGCCAATGAGCATGGCATGTTCCTGTCCGAGGCTGGCTTTAACCCTGGCAAGCGCATCCTCAAAGCGTGTGTGCAGTTCTTCCGGCGGGTTGAACATGGTCGCATAGGTCAGCTTGAAGGCTGTATCATTTGTCATAAAAATCTCCTGGATTTTGATTCTCTCGCATTAAGAGTATATCCGAGCGGTGTATCCCCGTCAAAAGACATCCATCCGCTTTGTTGGAAACAATAATCAGAAATTTTCGTTCAAAAGCCAATTAGAATTGAGCAATCATGCATCAACTCATCCTAATCCGGCACGGGACCACCGAAGATATAGAACAGCACCTTATGCAGGGCGCATCTGACAGCCCGCTCAGCGCCCGCGGCCGGGAAGAGGCGCAGCGGACTGCCGATGAACTGGGCGGAATAAATTTCAGCGCCGCCTTTTCAAGCCCGATGGGCCGCGCCTTAGAAACTGCCATAATTATCGCCAGCGCTCATCCAGGTTTGGAACTCATCCAATTAAATACCCTGCGGGAGATGAATTTCGGTTTTTATGAATGCAGGCCCTATTTTGCCTCGCCGGATGAGGTCCCGCATGGATTAAGACGCTTGGTCCTTCTGGCCAAGGTCATGCTGGCTCAGGCGACCGGGGAAACCCTTTCACACGTCGGCAAAAGGGCTTCGAACAGCTGGGAGCAGATATCCGCCGAAGTAAGCGAGGGTTCAATCTTCATCGTATCTCACGGGGTGCTGATAAACTATTTATTGAAGTATCTGCTCCCGGATGCCATCTATAAAGATATCAAGCCGGTCAATCTGCATACCTGCAGTATCACCGAACTGGAAGTCCCTTCAGCGGGAAACGCGAGAATCATCCGCATGAATGACACCGCGCATCTAAAATAATTCGCAATTGTTAATTTAATAGTAGAATAGGCCTGTTTGCCACCGATTGGCGGTGAAATTTTTTTTAAATGGAGTGTGATGACAACTTTTTTATTAGTACGCCACGGCTATACGGACTGGATTGAAAAGCAGATCCTGCATGGTATTTCAGACCGCCCGTTAAGCGAATTCGGCCTGAAACAGGCGGAAGCGACTGCCCAATATCTTAAAAGCACCAGAATTGACCGGATGTATTCCAGCCCGCTGCTGCGGGCGGTTCAGACCGCCGAAAAAATTACTGAAACCTCAGGCGTCAAGGCAATCGCACTTGATGACCTGCGCGAGGAAGATTACGGCTGGCAGGAAGGCAAGCGCGATTGGTGGGCTTATGTTAAAGAACGCAAAGCGCTCATTCCTTTTTATGTGGTCTCCCGCCTGACAATCAACGCGCTTACCGGAGAACCTTTCTGGAAATCCAAGAAAAGAATCGGAACCGTCTGGGAAAAAATTAAACAGGATAACCCTGAAGGGACTGTGGCGGTTGTTGCGCATTCCGGGGTTTTACGGATTATCCTGCTGCATGAATTTGGCGGTTCGCGCCTAAATGTGAACACCTTTCCCATCACTGCCTGCAGCGTCAGCCGCATCTCGATTAACGGCAATGGCCCTCAGCTGCTCTCGGTCAATGAACATGACCACCTGCCTGGAGAGAGCACCTTATGAGCATCAAAGCGCTGATCTTCGACCTTCATGGCGTCCTGCTCATATCAAATGAGGACACGATTGAAGAAACTACTGCGAAACGCCTTAACATCCCGGTTGAGCAGGTCGGAAGCATCTTTCATGGCGAAGTCAACGACCGCGTGGATATCGGCGAATTATCGCAGCGGGATTACTGGCTGTACTGCCTGGATTTGATGGGACTGCCCCACAGCAGGCTGCCCGAGCTGGAATCTCTCTTTGAAGATGAATTTTTTATTGATCCGATCATGATCAAAGCTGTGCGCGAGTACCATAAACGGTTTAAAACAGCCCTGCTTTCGAACTACTCTGATTCTCTGCGCTCCTCATTGGAAAACCATTGGGACGTAAGCGGCGCTTTTGATGAGATCATCATCTCCTGGGAGATCAAGATGATCAAACCGAACCCGGATATTTTTGACTATACACTCAAGAAACTGCGCGTCTCAAAAGAAGAAGCCGTTCTTATTGACGACCGCATCGTCAATATTCGCGGAGCAGCGGATTACGGTATGCACGCCATCCACTTTAAAACGCGGGAGAAAGCCCTTGCTGACCTTGATAAACTGATTGCAGTCAATAACCGTATGGGTATGAACAGGCTGGAAAGTATGACAGCTGAGTAAGGGTAAGTGATTGCGTCAGAAGGAATTTTTTATTGAAAACAATACTGCTTGTCCGGCACGGCGTTACCGATTGGGTGGAAAACCACATTTTACACGGCATCACTGATATTCCCCTGAATGACAACGGCTTACGTCAGGCAGACGAGGCAGCGCAGGCGCTGAAATCAGTCCCCGCCAGCCATTTATATTCCAGCCCGCTTACCCGCTGCATGCAGACCTCTCAGGCTATCAGCTCTTGTGTGAATTTGGATCCCATTTCTCTGGATGGGCTTAAAGAACTGGATTTTGGCTGGCTGGAAGGAAAGACATTCAAGGACCCCTCAACTCAAAAGACCAACCCTTTGACGGGTTTCTTTGAACGCTATTATCATCTTTTCCTGCGCATGGCCAGCGGTGAGTCTAATCCGCACTTGCGCCGCAGGGTGCTGGCTGTCTGGCGGCAAATACTGGAAGAAAATAATGGCGGGATCTCCATTGTGGTCGGGCATTCAGCAGTTTTCAACACCATCCTCATCCATCACTTCGGCAGGAATTTTCCCAAAGGGATGCACTATTATTCCATGCACCCCTGCAGCATCAGCGAAATCGAAATCGATGACGCCGGCCAGGCGCGGCTGGTGCGCATGGATGATGTTTCTCATCTCAGCGAATTTAGATAATGGCGATTAAAGCGATTATCTTTGACCTGGCGGGAGTGGTCCTGTTTCCCATCCGCGGCACTTTCAACAGCCTGCTGGCTGAACGTTTGGGAGTAACAACCGAAGGGGTTGACCGCGTGATGAGCGACCACAAAAATGACCTGTGGGATATCAATGCGATCAGCGATGATGAATTTTATGATCATCTTTTAACTGAATTAAAACTGCCCCTTGAAAAGAAAATAATCATCAGGAAGTTTGTAATTGACGATTTTTACATCGACCAGGAGATGATCACCCTGATCCGCGAGCTGCGGAAAACCTACACCACCGCCCTGCTTACGAATTTTCCCGCACATGTGCATGACTTTATGCAGCGCTCTTGGCGCGTGGACGGAGCGTTTGACCATATCATTGTGTCAGCGGATGTGGAACTGATCAAACCTGACCCGCGCATTTATCAGCTTACGCTGGAGCGCATCGGCTGCCAGGCGCATGAGGCCGTTTTTATTGATGACCGCCAGAATAATATTGAGGCTGCGGCAGCGATGGGGATCAATGGGATACTTTTTGAAAGCAAAACCGGGATGGGCGCGGATTTAAGCCGGATTTTAAAATCCGGAGGCTGAGGTTATTTTTTCAAGACAAGCTGAATAAAAGAACGATATTTCTCCCTTACGCCTGAAACCTCCGCCCGGCTGCGAATCATCTCATAATTCATTTTCAGTGCATCTTTACGCAGGCTTTCATCCGTAACGGCTTTGATCATCGCGTCTGCTGCCTGCTGCGGATCGCGCGGATCAACCAGCAGGCCATTGACCCCGTTTTTCAGCCATTCCCGCAGCGAAGCGATATCCCCCACCACCGGAAAGCACCCGCATGCCAGGGCTTCCAGAAAGGTGTTGGGCGTTCCGTCATGGCTGGAAAGCGACACATAAACCTGAGCCCGGGAGTAAAGACGCCAGAGCTGATCCTGCGGCAGATAGGGAAGCAAAAGCACATGCTCCCCCAGTTTTAAATCCGCCACCCAGCGCTCTGCCTGCGGCTGGCCCTGCATGGCAGTGCACACAAAAAAAGCGGCGGGGATCTTCTTGATAACCAGCGGAAGGCTTTTAAAGAAAACCTCCTGCTGAACGCTGCCCGGGCGGAACCCGCGCGGATTGACAAAAATCGGCCTGCCTTCAGGGAGCGGGAACGGAAGCTTTTTTTCTTCCAGGACCTTTTTCAGCGCATCCAGATCCAGGCCGCCGCTGCCGGGCACAACCAGCGAAGGAATGCCGCCCCGCAAGTCCCATTGGCTGGCCAGCAGAATATCCCGAGAGGCATCAGCAGCCAGTCCATCCGTACGCTTCAGGGTGCGGCGGGTATGCGCCGCCATCATAGGTGAAGTATGCGCGTGGAAGGTCAGGTCATTACCCCAAATAGACACAATTAAGGGAATGGATTGAGGCGTGCTCTCTGCCAGCATGCCTTCAAAAGGAAGGCGCAGGGCATGCACCAGATCGGGTTTCATATCATCCACAATTTTGATAAACTGTTTCTGGTAGCGCCCAAGCGTCAATGGCGCCAGTGTTGCCCGAAAGGTTAAAAACAACGGCCTGAAGCGGTTGATCAGCGTCTGCCTCCAGCCGCTTTTACCGCCCGCGATCTTAACCTGCCCTCCGCCCAGCGCTGAAAACCCGACCGGCAAAATACCAGCCATTTCAGCCCCGCTGACTTTTTCACACGGGAAAGTGGATACCAGTGAGACCCGCCAGCCAAGCCCTAAGACCATTTTTATCCAGCTCTGCGTGATCGGGCTGCGGCCGTCGGCGACAAACAGGATATGCGTCATTTCTCCGTCACCCTGCGGATGGCGCATATAAAAGCGTCCACCATGGTTTCGAGGTTGACCTCCTGGCTGACAATGCGGTATGAAGCGGCCCCCATCCTGCGCAGGCGCGGCAGGTTGCCCAGCGCGGACTGCAATATCCCGCTCAGCTCTTCAGCGCTGGCCTCGCCAAGCATCCAGCCGTTCTCAAGCCGCACCAGGTCTGACTGGGTGCCGTCGGATTCGCCGACGATCACCGGCAGCCCGAAAGACATGGCCTGCTGCACTGCCAGCCCGCCGGTGCCCGGCAGCACAAAAATGTCTGCCTCGCGATAAATTTTTTCGAGATCTGTCCCGTGCTGCGCGCCGGTGAAGCGGGCTTCCGGATAATCCCTGCCGGCCTGCGCTTCAAGCCGGCGGCGTTCCGGCCCGTCACCCACAATCACAAGCGAGGGCTGCATTTCAGCAGGCAGCAATGCACAGGCGCTGCAGAAGCATATCTACTTTTTTACGCGCCTGCAGGCGCCCCACAAAGACGATATTCGGCCTGTCATTCCGAAAACTGGAAGGCCGTTCCGGCAGGGGCTGAACCGGCCTGGGCGCCACCGCGTTGGGAGCGCAGAAGATCAAATCAGGCGGAAACCCCAGCGCGGCATATTGTTCCGCACCTTGCTGGCTGTAAGTGACCAGCGCGTCAAAGCGCCCGACGAACTTCCGGCGAAAATTCAGCCGAATTTCTGAAAAAGAACCTGCTGGAACAGGCGATCCGAGCCCCCAGCCGATGACCTTGCCGCCGCGCGCTTTCATCCATTTCAGGGCTGAACCTGAACTCGGGTAGCGCGGGTTGGCTTCCATGATCAGCACATCCGGCTGCCAGGCGCGCAGCCACTGCATCAGACCCGTCTGCCAGCAAAGATAAAACTGGCCGTTAAACAGGTGGATATTCTTTCCTGAGTGGAACTTTGCGATCGAGGGGCGGGCGCCGATATCCAGCATCTCGCCAGAGCGCGGCTCACCGGCGAAAACACTCAGGCCCTGCCCGCATTCCGCGGCCAGCGCGTCAAAAAAAGGCAGGCGGTAAGAAGGCAAAACGCGCTGCTGAACCGCTATCTTTTCCGGGACCGCCGCCATTAGGGGATCACCTCCACACGCGAACCGTTATCCGTTTTGGTCACCTCAATGCGCGAAGAGAAAGCGTCTTTGAGTTCTTCCAGGTGGGTGATCACCAGAATCTTGGCAAAATCCTGCCTGACCATGTTAATGGCTTCGATCAGCCTCTGGCGGCCGTCAGCATCCTGGCTGCCAAAACCCTCGTCAATCACCAGCGTGCGCAGCCGCGCCCCCGCCCGGCCTGCCAGCACCCGCGAGAGCGCCAGCCGGATGGCAAAGTTAACGCGGAAGGCTTCTCCGCCCGAGAACAGCTCATATTCCCTGCGACCGGCAGAATCCGAGATGAGAATATCCAGCGTCGGTTTCTTGTCGCCGCGGTTCTTATCCTTGTATTCCTTTTCGGTCTCAAAGCTCAATGACATGCTGCCGCCGCTCAGCCGGTCAAGCATCTCGTTGGCCTGCGATTCAATTTCAGGCAGCGCCTGTTCGATCAGCAGCGCGGGGATGCCGTCTTTGCCAAACGCGGTTTCAAGCAGCTTCAGGCGCGTTATCTTGCGGTTGAGGTCTTCGATCTGCGCTTCATAATCGGCTTTGCGTTTGCGCTGCACTTCCAGCACATCCACTCTCTGCTGGGCGCCGCCGGTTTCAAGCCTGAGCCTGTTTTCTTCTTCCTTCTGCCTGTTGAGCTCCTGCTGAAGCGCTGGCAGATCAGGCAGCGTTTCTCTTTTAAAGCGAGAGCTCTTTGCAGACTGGTGGATTCGATTGTCCGGGAACTGATCTCTTCCTCGTAGTCGCTTTTGCTGGCTTGCAGTGTTTTTAACTCACGCCGCAGGCCTTCAATGGCAGCGCGGGCTTTTTCAAGAGAGTGGAACTCCGTTTCGCTGGCGCGCGCGGCCAGCTCGGCTTTGCGGGCGGCCTCATGGGCGCCAGCGTCATACCCGCCGGCCAGGATGGTTTCATCCAGGCGCGCCGCTTCTTCCCGCTCTTCAGGGCAAAATGCCTGCCGCGAAAGCACATCTTCCAGAACAGCCAGGCGCTGAGCATCTACTGCTTTCCATTGGTTTATGACGGCTTCCTGCTGCTCGGCCTGGGCGGTCAATACCCCCATCGCCTTCTGTTCAGCCGGAATCTTTTCGCGCAGGAAGCTTTAATTCGGCCATGCGCTGATCGATGGCTTTGATCGCCTCTGAAGCGGCAGTGCCTTCAGCGGTTAGCGCGCTGATCGAGTCAGCAATCCGGGCAAGCTCGCGTTCCAGATCCGCCTGCATTTCCTGCCGGTGCGATTCTGTCAAATCCTGGCCGCACAGCGGGCAGCTGCTGCCGGCGGCGGAGGCGATTTTAGCGCGGCGCTCTTCGGTTTCTTTACTTTTGGCCTGCAGCTGCCTGTATTCAGCAGTCAGTTCAGCATGCTTCGTCTGTGCGGCGGAGCGCTCTTCTTCAAGACCGGCCAGTGCTTCCAGGCGGGTTTCCACTTCAGCGTGATGCGCTGCCATGACCTGCAGCTGCGAGCGCAGCCCGGGCAGGCGCGCTTCAGCTTCCGAGTTTTCCTGCTGCTTTACCTGCAGCCCCTGCAGTTCCTGCTTCAGGCGCGCGCCTTCAGCCTGGATGCGCGCATCCAAAGCTGCCCTCTGGCTCTGCAGCGCGTGAAAACTTTCGGCCAGGCTGTTCCAGCGCTCCAATTCAGCGCGCAGGTTTTGCCAGCCTTGATAAGCCGCCTCAATCCGGTCAGCCCGGCTGATCAGCGCATCCTGCGTTTGCAGGTCGCTGGTCCGTTCTGCGATGCCGGTGTTTACGGCAGCCAGGCGCGCACGCGCGCTTTCAATCTGGTTCTGCATTAATAAAAGCCGGTCGCCTTCCAGGCGCAGTTCCTGGTCCAGCTGCTGAGCGCCGCTTAAGCGCTTTTCCAGCTCGCCGCGCAGCGTGGAGGTCTTTATAAGCGACTGGGTCAGCAGCCCGAGTTTTTCAGTCCGCTCGGGTTCCTCGGCCAGTTCAGCCAGCACTTCGTCCAACCAGACATGCAGGTTTCCGGCTTCATTGGCGGCAGCGCGCCGGCGGAGTGCGGCCTCATCTTTGTAACCTTCCCAGACTTCAAGGCCCAGGATGCTGCTGAGGATCTCCTTGCGCTTCGCGGGCGCCTGCTGGGTAAACATATCCGCTTTGCCCTGCAGGAAGAAAGAAGCATTAATGAAAGTGTCGTAATCCAGCCGCAGCACATCGCGGATGCGGTCTTCGGTGGCGCGCAGCCCGGCTTCGGTCAGCGGCCTCCATCCGCCGTCTGCCATGCGGATCTGAAATTCAAGCAGCGCCCCTTTGCCGCGCGGTTTTTCGCGCTGCACGCGGTAGCGGTTATCTTCATAATCAAACTCCAGCACCACCAGGCATGAATCAGACGCGTCGTTGATGAGCGCGTCATCGCTGCGGCGCGCCCTGCCGAACAAAGCCCAGGTGATGGCGTCAAACAGGGAGGATTTTCCCGACCCGTTGGCGCCGGAAATGCAGGCGACCTCAACCGGCGACAGGTCAATACTGACAGACTCTTTATAAGACAAGAAACCCTGCAGGGTGAGCGAGACCGGTATCATAACGGCAGCTCCTCATCCCCGCTGACAGCACCCATATCCACCGCATGGATGATCTCATCTGCCATGGCATTCAGGGCTTCCGGCTTCTCATCCGCGGGAGGAGCGGTTTTCCAGTACAGGTCAAGCAGTTCCACAGGCTTCAGCGAGGCGATGGACTTGCCTCCCGCAAGCCTCAGGCGGGCCTGGACGCGCGGGCGGCGGATGAAATGAAATTCAAACGCCCCTTCAGCCGCGCGCCGGATGGCCGGCTCATCAATCAGGGCTTCCCAGTCATGCGGGTACACCACCACCAGGCGCATGATGGCGTCTTTCAAATCCCGCGCGTTCGGCAGAACCGACAGGAGCTGCCCCTGGATATTGTCGCTGCCGGCCAGCTCTATAAAGCGGTCGATAAATTTTCTGCCCGGCAGATCATATTGCTTAAAGGTGGTCTGGTTGCGCCCCACCTCCGCGATGACATAAGTCTTGCGGTCGTCCACCTCGCCAAAATCCACGCGCTCGATGGAGCCCGGGTAGATGACCGGGTGGTGGCCGCCCTCATTCAGATTCTGGGCTTTGTGGATGTGCCCCAGCGCCACATAATCCAGGCGCTCATCGCGCACCAGCGAGCCCGAAAGGACCACATCGCGCCCCAGCATCACGCTGCGCTCATTGCCGTAGCTCGCGCCCTGCACCGAGACGTGGCTGGCGAGGATGGCAGGCAGGCCCGGGTCAAGGCTGTCCATCAAATCTTCAATCACACGGGTCAGGCTGGCTTCCATCTGCCCGTTGATTTCCTCCGAATCCACGGCCTGGCCTTCATAGGCAGCCGCCAGCCCGGAGCGGTTGAGCCAGGGAATGCCGATCACCTGCACCGGCAGCCCGTTCAGATCAGCCGGTTTCAAAAGCACCGGTTTGCTGATGACATGGATGTTGGGAACCTGCAGGGTTTCAAATTCCTGCAGCGTGTGGGCGCGCCCCGCGGCGGGCGAGACATCATGATTGCCGACCACCAGCAGGGTCTGGATGCCGGCCGCCGAAAGGCGCATGATGCGCTGGCCCCATTCGCGCTGGTAAGTGGGCGCGGGAGAGCGGTCGCGGTAGGCGTCGCCCGCGAAAATGACCAGGTCCACCTTTTCAGAAATGGCGGCATCCATGATGGCATCCAGCGCTTTGAGGAAATCGAGCACCCTTAAAGGCAGGCCGCTTTCCGCCTCCCGCCGCCCCTGGCGGGCAAGATCAATGTGGGCATCCGCAAAGTGAAGCAGTTTGAGCATGGCTTATCCTGTGACCCTTTATTTAGAGCGTACCTTCTAATTTTACACGCTGCGGTCTGATAGAAAGTCTGCCCGGTTCAAAATATTTCTTTTAATAGTCATTTCAGCCGGGGAGTTCTGCGGCTCAGCATCACTTTGCATAACCCGGATAGCTGGCGGCGCTGACTGGCTGCCGCCAAAGCATAGAAAAAAAGAGCAGCATGCTTACCTGATTGGGTATAATCTTGTTAAATAAACCGATTAATCAATCAGAGGCGCCATGCAATTTATCAACTATTTTTGGATCATTTTACTGCTCGTCAGTTTCGCGCCGCTCGTCAGGCAGCGCATGCTGGATGCCCAGCGCATGCGCCTGATGCGCAAAATTGAAGTGGCGCGCGGGTCGCGCGTGATCGCGCTCATCCACCGGCAGGAGAGCATGTCAATTCTGGGCTTTCCGGTTGCCCGCTATATTGACATCCAGGATTCCGAGGAGCTGCTGCGCGCCATCAAGCTGACCGACAACCGCATACCGATCGATATCATCCTGCACACGCCCGGCGGGCTGGTGCTGGCCGCCGAGCAGATCGCCAGCGCCCTGGCAAAACGCAAGGGCAAGGTGACCGCTTTTGTGCCGCACTACGCCATGTCTGGCGGCACCATGATCGCGCTTTCAGCGGACGAGGTGGTGATGGATGACAATGCCGTGCTCGGCCCGGTGGACCCGCAGGTCGGGAATTTCCCGGCGGTCTCCATCCTCAAAGTGCTGGCCGATAAACCGGCCAAAGATATTGATGATGAAACCATGATCCTGGCGGATGTAGCGCGCAAAGCCATCACGCAGGTGAAAGACACCATCCGCAAGATCGCCTGCTGCCAGTATTCGCCGGAGGAGGCCGAAAAGCTGGCCGA
Source organism: uncultured Chloroflexia bacterium (assembly GCA_963723145.1). Lineage (GTDB taxonomy): Bacteria > Chloroflexota > Anaerolineae > Anaerolineales > Anaerolineaceae > Pelolinea. Next base: position 143,956 of record CAVRPM010000007.1, on the reverse strand, counting down.
GACACTGGCCAGCGGGCAGTGGACGCATGATTACCCGATCAGCTTTGAAGAAGCCAAAGCACTGGGCATCAAGGTGAGCAACAAGATGCCCGAAGATGTGTACAAGCTGATGAACCTCTACCCGCAGTCGCGCACGCGCCGGCCGTCGGTGGAGTACATTCCCATGCCGTATGAAAAGCGCCCGAGCGCGCCGCACGGGACGAGCAAGAAATGATGCCATAAGCCGCCGCCCGGCAATGCGGGGGATTTGCATTTTGTAGCACAACCGCCGGGAACGAAGAAGCGAGAATTATATATACTTACGTATAATATAAAGGGGGTATTGAAGAGGCTAAGGGAAAGAATATAAAAAAGCGAGCGAGGAGCTGGGGATTCAAGACCCGTCTGAGGGGTGAGAAACAACCCCGCCCAAACAATTAAACTGCAAACGACCCAGGGAAAATGCCTTTTATTTGTAAATCAACCCATTTATTACGCTACCTGATTCAAGGTAAAAAAGCATATTTACTGACCATGAGTCATGAAAATAGAGATACATAATTAACAGCTAATCATGTTATCGATAATTAATCCCTAATAGCTATTGAGCAACCTAACTTATTCATCAGGTGATAAATAGTAAACGGGTTTTAAAGGAAACTTGACCCTTGCATCGTAACTTAAACCACCATAGTACTCAACCCAAAGTTCAAAGAATTTCTTCATATTTATTACTGTAATTTTCTTGCTTTCATTGGTTCTCGCCGCCTCTTCAGCTTGCCTGGTAAAACCCCCAGTTGATACATAGATGCCTACATCATCAACCCCCAGGACGGCAATAAATTCCCTCATTTCCCCAACATCTATGGATGTGCCAGGTTTATGTTTCACCTGGACTTTAATACGAGGAGATTTCGTACCAATGGGGTCGGTGAAGGCGATCACATCAATGCCCTGGTCGGGGCCTTTGGGTGCAACCCAATCAACGAAATAACCCATAGCGTCCAGTAGATCTGCAACCAACCTTTGAAAATCATAAGGTTCTATGCTCCTTATGTAATCCTGTATTTGATCCCAGGATTTTTCCTGGGCCTCTTCAAAGGTTATGCTAACGCTTTCAATTTCTTCAATATCTTCAATTTCTTCTGCTTCATCAACTGTTCGAATTTCTCTTTCCTTTTTTTGGCTTTTTAACCACAGTTTATATAATTCCTTTGCTTTTTCATAAAAGATTTGCGGGTCAAGGTAGAGGTCATATGCTTGTTTTCCTTCATCGGTGAGATACCAAACACCCCGGTCTTTAATTAACCACCCTGCTTAAACCAAATTTATCGATCCGAATCTTATCAGCCGGATAAAACGTGGCGAGTCACCAGCTGTATTAAAGTAACCTTTTTCATATTCAGTGAGTTCTATAGTTTCAGCAATCATTTTGAATATGTTTTTTGGCTGCTCACCATTTGGTTTATTTATTAGAAATTCAACAACTTTTCTAAGAAATTCGCCTGTTCTTCTATTTGTAACGTTAGGCATATAACCTCCTAATTGCATAAAATTTGCTGGTTTTAAAGTTGATAATAACTAAGATCATTAATCTACCAAAAGAAAAATCTTTTTTATAATTCTATTTGTTGATTCAAATATGTTAATTAACTTATCCCATAACTTCTATGTTCTTTTCCCAGAAGGCCGATGGGACAGGACGTTGTTTCGCACGCGTAAAGGTTAGAAATAAGTCGACAAGTTTTTTATCCTGATAAGTAAAGCTATTCTTGTTTGACCCATATTCAAGAAAACCTTAATTCAGTATTTGTAAATGAATTTTGAGGAAGAGAAATGCACAATGCTTTTTCAAATGGAAAAAGATTGTGAAATATCTTATTACGTGCCTCGCCAACAGTATTAATAGTCTGTTTTTCATTGAAAATTTATTTTTTGATCTAGTCCATGGTAAATTACGAAATGATTCTGACAATAAAAAATACTCCCCCAATTGTTGACCAAAGAATAATTGGTTTTAAATCACTAATGCTAATTAATAAGTCAAGGAACGGAATTACATCATTAGTAAAATTGTAAGCAATTCTTAAAACGTTATTTAAGTGCTTCCTGATTAACATCATTAACCCCATGACAAATAGAAATGGATTCCTCATACTCTGCTTTTCTTTTTTTATTATTTCGATGATTGAGTCTGTAAAACCATAAACATTTCTTTTGCCTTTAATCGGAAATTCTAAATGCGCTTGTGCATTACCTTGAAGATTATCTAGTGCCGTACCAAATTTATTTTTTGCTTCTACATCACTAATTGAGATTTGATTTTGACAGCAATAATCTGACAAACCATCCCAAAGTATTTGTTCATCGAAAGGATTTTTTAATATTTATTTGTGAACCTTTTATTTTTTATTAATTCGCTCTGCTTCGGATCCCAAACAATTTCTTTCAAAATCTTCCAATTTAATCTCTTACTGTTAATAAAAATATCATCTTTTACCGAACAAATTTAAAGTAAAAATTATTTTGCCGATATTTTTGAGTTGTTCATCAATCGCAATATTCATTGGAATCAAATTTGGAAATGTATCATGTTTTGATTTTGCATAATGTTTAAAGTCAAATTCAAAAGAAATATCTTTTGCGATTTTTATATCTACAATTTTCTTATCAGATCCAATTACCAAAGCAATGAAGTAATCAGATTTTGTTGTTCCTTGTTCACGATAAATAAATGAATTATTAAAAACAATGAGATCACCGGGGCTAGTCTTGATTCTATTTAGCCAATGCCTAAACAATTCACTATCACGAATTAAATCAATACTTGCCGTTATATCACTAATGATTTCCATTTTTCTCACCTATTCATCCCAAAGGTTATTGATAACCTCATCGATTTTTACTCTGTAATTGTGGGTCAATATCCTAAGAAGCCAATAGATACATTTTCATTTTCAACTTGTAGAACAATTTCGTTTTGAATATTTATGTTGGGTAACGGTATTAACATTTTTTGAAGAATTTTCACTGAGCCTACATTTTGAATACCTGAACCTGATTGATTTCTAAAGTATTTAATTTGAAAAGGCTCTGACTCCAAAAGATATTTTAACAAATTTGTTATTTGCTAATTTTGAATCAATTGTTATCTTTAATCAACCTGATAAATTATCCCTTCCTTATAATCATCCGGAACTATTGATATCTTCCCCCCATTGTCCCTGAACAACTGATAAGTAAATCACCTGCAGAAACACGAAATCTTCGCATTTCTCGAAATTTTGCATCATCAATGTAATATCTTCCGAAGGAAAAATCGTCATTTATTGCATGATATTGCTCATATATAAGATACCCATCCTTTTTAAGTATCTTTCTTTAAAGTCCCGCCAAATGGACCTCTAATAAATGATGCAATTTCACCAAGTTGTTTAAATTCCCACTCCGGATCCACCTTGATGCGCGGCTTCCAGTTGTCGACGACCATGCGCGCGCCGTCAATGATTTTCTGCTTGGAAGCCCTCAATCTCTTCCACAATCTCGCGCTGGACTTCGAGCGGAGGAAGAGGGATTTGTATGAACTCTAATTGCTTTTTTGTTACCCCCTGAATTGTCGACCCCTGACTTGTTGTCCTTAAATTTCTTCACTTCATTCTGTAAAACATAGACTAAATATTTAGGAATCACAAAATTTTGCTTAAGTGTTAAACCTTGCGAATCTTGACTGATGCAAACATCAAAATCATTTAGGAACAATTTGCCAAGACTAACCCTAGTAACTACAATAATATTGTCTTTAGGAATAAGGTTGGTTGCTGAATTTTTTATTGCCTCCTCGGTAATGAATCGTCTGGGTTTAGCAGTTTTTAAATCAACAATATCCGCGCTTGCTGATCCAAGGAATATTACCTCTCCAATATTTTTCAATTTTTGTAGAAGGTGTACCCCCACTTAATATCTTGACACATAAATCTGCAATGCTAATTAGTGGCCATTTTGTTTTTGTATGATCAACAGATTCACGATATCGATCAAATGAAATTGTAAATTCACCATCTCTATTTATCATTTCTTTTTCAATTAATAAAAATCGCTTATTGTTTTTAGATGGTTTATCCCCCCTTTTATCATTTAGATTGTGCTTAATAAGATTAAGAACATTAATTGCTTCCGGTAAATCATTCTTTTCAATCGGGTTCCTCTGCGCGCCCAGGTCAAAACCATCCGCTTCCACCTTGACAAACAGAATCTCACTGCTGCGGCGCGCGAGGACCCGGTCAATGAGCAGGATGCTGGTCTTGACACCCGAATAGGGCTGAAAGACGCCCGCCGGCAGCGAAACCACCGCGTAGAGGTAATTCTCCTCCACCAGTTTTTTACGCAGCGCCTTGTGTGCGTTCTGCGACTGGAAGATGACGCCCTCGGGCACGATGATGCCCGCGCGCCCATCAGGCGTGAGATGATCGAGGATGTAATCTACAAACAGCACCTCGGAGCGTTTGGAGGGGATGGAAAACCTGCTGTGCGGCTGGATGCCGCCCCGGGGCGACATGAAAGGCGGGTTGGTGAGAATGCAGTCGTACATTTCATCCCAGCGCTCCAGGCTGGTGAGGGTGTCGTATTCGTAAATTTTGGGGTCAGGAAAGAGGTGCAGATAGAGGTTGACGCGCGAGAGGCGCGCCATGTCGGAGGAGATGTCGTAACCGCAGAAATCATCCGTCAGGCGCGCGCGTTCATCCGGGGCAAGCGCTCCGCCCATGTCATCCGAACCCGGCCGGGTGTTGGCTTTTAGGATATGGCGGTAGGCGCTGACCAGAAAGCCGGCGGTGCCGCAGGCGGGGTCAAGAACGCGCTGGCCTTTTTGCGGGTCGACCGCGGCAACGATGAAGTCAATGATGTGGCGCGGGGTGCGGAACTGGCCGGCGTCGCCCTGGGCGCCCATGACCGAGAGCAGATGCTCAAAAGCGTCGCCCAGGTCTTCGGAATGGGTGTATTCAATCTCATTCACACTTTTAAGGAACATATCGAGCGTGGCGGGATTGTTGAAAGGCAGGTAAGCCCCGCGGAAGATCTCGCGGAAGAGCTCGGGGATGTTGGGGTTGGCGGACATTTTTCAAGCCCGTCGCGGTAGAGCCTGACGCGTTTGACAGCAGATACAGCCGCATCCATCAGGCGCGTCCAGGCGAAGGGGGCGTAATCGCCGCTGAAGAAATCCCCGCCGCCCAGTCCTTTAACATTTGGTTCCAGTCAGACATGAACTTGTAGATCAGCGCCAGGGTGATCTGCTTGATCTGGTCGGTGGGCACCGGCAATACCCCTACAAGTAAATCCCGCAGGGTATCGATCTTGCGTTTCATGTCGCCGTTCATCATGGGCAGGTCCTATCCAAAGGGGTAGCAGTATTCCCTTAATATACCCGTAAAGCCGGGCAAGGTTATCTTTTCCAAGCTTGCTGAGCGCCGCGAAGCGCTGCGGGTCAGCCGCATATTTGCCAAACTGCTGATCGGCCAAATCCTGCCGGAAAGTCTTATCGGTCAGGCAGGCGACGAAAATCTCGCGCGTCTGCAAATAGAATTGGTTATCCACACCCACCGCCTGCACAAAACGCTCAAAAGCCTCTTCGGCCAGCTCGCGGCGGGTTTAAACCCGGGTATCTGCCCGAAGATGTATTCAAGGATCTCCCACAGGTCCAGCGGGCGTTCGGCGGCATACGCTTTCTGCAGGCTCTGGATGGTGTAGAACATTTCGGGGCGGTTAGCAAATGCTCGCGCGCCAGGCGCTCGGCTTCTGCCTGATCGCCGCTTTCTACAGCGGCTTTAAGCGCAGGCACGCTGCTGGCATCTTTTTTGAAATTGCTGGCGTAGAGCCCACGATCGACACGCATAATACCGCCGTCAAAGTTTAGCACGTCCATGGTTTTCAGGGGGTCAGGAAGATACACCTCAGCTTCATGGGGTTGATCGGCAATCACGGCTGAAGGCGGAAAGGCACCTGATTCTGAGGGCCGCCTGAGCGCAGGAAGCTGGATGACCTGGTCGTAGGGGAAATGCTCTTCAAAATATTCGCAGTTGGCGAAAAAGTCAAAGAGCTTAAAGGATTCCTTGTCTTTATTGACTCATTCCCGGCGGCTGCCCTCCTGAAAAAAGTGGCTGAAGGTGAAGACGCGCGTGCCGCGGCCCTTGATCTGCACAAAGTCGGTGGGCGAGAAGATGGGGCGCATGAGGCACAGGTTAGCAATCCTCGCAGTCATAACCGGTGGTCATCATGCCCACCGTCACGCACACGCGCGCGCGGCTGCTGGCGTAGGCGGGCAGAAAGCGCGTTTTGCCGTTGAGGTTGTTGTTGGCAAACTGCACGGTCATGTGCTGCGCGTCGGGGATAAAGGACGTGACCTGCACGGCAAAATCGGAATTGTATTTGCCGGGGAACTGTTCATGCGCGAGCTCGGTTTAAGACCTGGGCGATTTTGGAAGCGTGGCGCTGACTGACGCAGAACACGATGCTTTTGCCGATCTTGCCGCTGAGCGGATCGCGCGCGGCGTGCGCCATGAAGGTGCGGCAGGTTCGAGGTTGGGATGTCGGAGAAAAAGCGCTTTTCAAAATCGCGGGCGTGAAAGATGGCCGCGTCTTCCTCTTCCGGCGCCTGCACAGCAAAGCCCTGCTCCGAAAGCAGCTGCGTGCTGATGTTGGTGCGGCAGTCCAGCGCAACGGGGTTGACCAGGCAGCCGTCGCGCACGCCATCTGCGAGGCTGTAACGAAAGGTGGGTTCGCCGCTTTCGCAGCCGAAAGTTTCGTAGGTTGAAAGCAACACGCGGCGCTCAAGCTCGCGCGGATCGGTATCGCTGAAATGCACATTCTTGAGATAATCGCGCGGGGTGGCGGTGAGGCCGAGCTTGGCGCCCATGAAGTACTCAAAGATCTGGCGGTTCCCGCCGGAGATGGAACGGTGGGCTTCATCCGAAATGATGAGCTGGAAATCGGTGGGGTTGAAGAGCTTCAGATATTTATTATCGTGGGAAATGGGACGGTATGGTGGTGACCAGAATCTCGGCGCGCTCCCAGTCGCCGCGGCGCTGTTTGTAAACCGCGGTGTGGAAATCCGGCTCGAGGTAGCGTTCAAAGTTCTTTTAGCCTGCTCCTCCAGTTCGAGGCGGTCGACCAGAAAAAGAACGCGTTTGGCGTTGCCGGTGCGCAGGAAGAGGCGGATAAGCGCGGCAGCAACCAGGGTCTTGCCGGTGCCGGTGGCCATTTCGAGCAGGAAGCGGTTTTTGCCCTGTTTCACAGCGGCCTGCACCGCACGGACGGCATTAATCTGATAGGCGCGCAGGATTTGAGCCCGAATCTTTTTATGAATTCTTCGCGGCGGTCAGGGTTGAGATAATCGGGGTCGCGGCTGTAGCCGGGCGCTTTGGTGAGAACGACATAGTCGCTTTCGACCAGTTCAGCGGGGATGCGGGACGGGTCGGGTTTAAAAGCATCCAGCACGCCGAGGGTTTCGAGTGAAGGAAAACGCGAAATGCGGGTGGGGTTATCCTTTTCGGTATCCCAGAAATAATGCAGGTTGCCGTTAGAGAGGAGGATGTAGCGCGCTTTCTGGGTTGCGGCATATCTGCGCGCCTGCTCCTTGCCTATAAGGGGGTCTTTATCTTCAGATTTGGCTTCGAGGATGCAGACCGGGAAAAGATTGCTGTCCAATAAAATGTAATCGGCAGCACCGCGGGGAATACGTTCAAAATCCGCGCCCAGGTCATCCATGCGCATGGCAGCTTCGAGTTTGACATTGGCTTTTCCGGCGGTGGAATCGATCAGGCGCCAGCCGGCCTCGGTCAGGAGGTTGTTGATCTTGATGCGCGCGCGGGCTTCAGCTGGCAACGGTTTCCCCTTTCTTATGAGAATCGGGTTTGTAAAACCTTATTATTATATAACTGTAAAGGCAAAGCGGTATAGGTCTTTCAATTTTTCCCTCCTCATTAGGAAGGCGGGGATTTGATAACGTTGCTGTCAGGCTGGCTCGAAAGGCGTGCAGGGATGGCCCATGAGCTTTAACAAGATTGCCAATTGAAAAAAGAACTTTTTTTTAAGGTTTCTTCAATGCCTCGTCATGTTTGGCCGCCACACGCAGCAAGAGGATGTCGCCGGGCAAGCGTTCATAAGTCAAGCGGTAGTTCAGGTCGACCCGGGCTTCGTAGATGCCATTGGTGCCCTGGATGGTTTTGGTCTGCAGAGACGGATGCCGCGGGTTATCGGCTAAAAGTCTGATCTGGCGGTCAATTTTCCTGCGGATGGAAGGCGGCAAGCTGCAATACAAGGCAATAAAACGGTCAGTCAGCTGTATCTTCGGCATTATTTTCCCCGGCAGCCTTATTCAAAAAAGCCAGCGTTTCTTCAGTTGAATCAAACTGGTGAATTCTGGCCTTTTCAATATCTTGCTGAACTTCGCGTTCCAGGCGCTGCCAGCGCTCACTCCAGAACCAGGCCTGATCTGGAGGAATGAGCTGCACCCGTTCCACCATCACCGATCCATTCTCGTCGATCATAAAAACCAGTTCATCCCCTTCTTTGACGCCAAGAACTTGCCTGATTTCGCCAGGAACCGTAACCTGACCTTTAACACGCAATCGAGTGCGGTAATATGAAATGTCGCTCAATTTTGCCTCCAGAAAGTTGTATATTCCAACTATCTTACTATCTATCTTTCTTATTATAATCCATTATGGTTCGCGGTTCAATACTTGTTAGTATTTACTTTTGGTCAGGGAGGGGCTCAAATCGGTTCTAACAGGCTGGTTTGAAAGGCGGGCGGGGTGCACGACCTGCTTTAAAAGTAAAAAACAGGAAAACGATAGTATCCCCCCTCCTGCGCCTCCCCCGCAAAACTTCGGGGTGAGGAGTTTAAACAGCGCGGCCCTCTTTCTTTTGTCAGATTGAAACCTGACCTACCTTATATATAAAAACAGGAAATCGATAGTATTCCCCCCTCCTACGCCTCTTCCGTGACACTTCGTGGGAGGAATTTTAAGCAGTGCGGCCCTCATCAGGGTGCTGCGCAGCCCTCTTTCCTTTGCCAGGTTGAAACCTGACCTACTTCATATATAAAAACAGGAAATCGATAATATTCCCCCCTCCTTCGCCTCCCCCAAAAAACTTTGGGGGAGAACTTAAAACAGCGCGGCCCTCATCAGGGTGCTGCGCGACCCTCACCAGGGCGCTGCGCAGCCCTCTTTCTTTTGTCAGGTTGAAACCTGACCTACTTTATATATAAGAATAGAAAAAAAATAGTATTCCCCCCTCCTGCGCCTCCCCCGTGAATCATCGGGGGAGGAAGTGCAGTTCCTCCAACCTACCTGCGATTTTTGTATTTCAGGAGAGATAGCCTTCGGCTTTCAGCAATTCCGCGTTCAGCACCGACCCGCCCGCGGCGCCGCGGATGGCGTTGTGCGTCACGCTCACCAGCCGAAGATCGAGGATCGGGCAGGGGCGCACGCGCCCAACCGTGCAGACCATGCCGCGCTCAAAATCGCGGTCCTGGCGCGGCTGGGGGCGGTCAGGCTCACGGCGCACGACCACCGGTTTTGAAGGCGCGCTGGGCAAATGGCGCACGCTTTCAAGCCCGCGGTAAGATTCAAAAACTTCCAGCGCCTGCTCAACTGACGGGCGAGTTTCAAACCCGACTGAAATGCAGACGGTATGGCCGTGGATGACCGGCACGCGGTTGGCCTGAGCGGAGACGGCAATTTCGGCTTCACGGCGCTGCCCGTTGACCATCTGCCCGAGCAGCAGCCTGGTTTCTTTTTCCATTTTTTCTTCCTCACCCGCAACATACGGGATGACATTGTCATAAATACCCAGGAAGGGAACGCCCGGGTAGCCCGCGCCGGAGACAGCCTGAAAGGACGTGGCCATCAGGCGGTTGACCTTAAAGGCTTTATGCAGCGGATCCAGCGCCATGACAATGCCGGTGGTGGTGCAGTTGGGGCTGGTGACGATCAACCCTTTCCAGCCGCGCCGGCGCTGGTTTTCAAGCATATGAAGATGATCGCCGTTCACTTCCGGGATGATGACCGGGATATCGGGCTCGGTGCGGTAAGCGGAGGCGTTGGAACACACCGCGAATCCGGCGGCCGCGAAATCCGGTTCAATTTCTCTGGCTATCCCGGCCGGCAGGGCGGAAAATGCGACCCTGCCCGGAATATTGGCGCTGAGCGGCAGCACCTGCATTTCGTTAATGCCCGCAGGCGGGTCACCCGCAAGCACCCAGTTGGCAGCTTCGCCGTAGGGCTTTCCGGCGCTGCGGTCTGAACCGACCAGGGCGGCGATTTCAAACCAGGGGTGGCCGGCCAGCATTTCAATAAAGCGCTGCCCGACGATGCCGGTTGCGCCGAGGACCGCGACAGGGATTTTTGGCATAATATCTCCTTATTAAGCTGATTCTTTCTCAATAACTTCAGAGTGGATAGCCTGCACTGCCTGGTTGGCGTCTTTTTCAGCCACAACCAATGAGATGCTGAATTCAGATGAGCCCATGGCGATGGCCATGACATTGATGCCGGCTCTGCCAAGCGCCCCAAAGATGCGGGCTGAAACACCCGGCGTTTCACGCATGCCGGACCCGATGACCGTGACGATCTCAATTTTGTCCAGCGCCCAGACTTTGTCAATATCTCCGCGCATCAGCTCCAGCGCGACCTCTTCTTCAATCGACTGGATCACGCGCGCGGCGCTGTCGGTTGGGATCACAAAGCAAATGGACTGTTCGGATGAAGACTGCGAGATCATTAATACGCTGGCTTTCTGCCGCGCAACCGCGCTGAAAGTACGCGCGGCAATACCCGGAACGCCCAGCATTCCGCGCCCCTCAACATTGACAATGCTCAGGCTGCGAATGGTGGTGATGGCGGTCAGAATGCCGTGCGGGCGCTGGAAATGGCTTGAAATGCGTGTGCCCGGAAATTCGGGATTAAAGGTATTTTTAACCCACAGGGGTATTCCGCGCTCGATGATGGGGCGGATGGTTTTGGGATGCAGGATTTTGGCCCCGAAATAGGCCAGCTCACCCACCTCGCTGTAGGAAAGTTCAGGGATCACTCTGGCTGAAGGCACAATGCGCGGGTCGGCTGTCATCACCCCATCCACATCCGTCCAGGTCCAAACCTCGTCCGCATCCAGGCAGTCACCCAGAATCGCGGCTGTATAGTCGCTGCCGCCCCTGCCCAGCGTGGTGGTAATGCCGCTTTCAGTTGCCCCGGCAAAACCCGTCACGACCGGCGTGATGCCCTGCTCCATTAAAGGAACGAGGCTGCCGTTTACGCGTGCGCGGGTGGGAACCATTAAAGGCGAGGCATTGGTGAAATTGTTATCCGTAAGGATCAATTCATTGGCATCCACGGCCCGGCCCGGCACTTTCATCTGATTGAGCAGGGCGGAAAAAATGCGCGCGCTCATGCGCTCGCCCAGCGGCGCAATGGTATCCATTCCGCGCGGAGTGACTTCACCCATCACCTGGATGCTGTGGCAGTAAGCCCGCAGTTCCGCGATAAACTGACTGATCTGGTCTTCCAGCATTTTTCGGGGCAGGCCTTCTTCGAGCAGGCCGGCGATCGTTTCAAAGTGGCGTTTCTGGATGCCGTCGATAGCGGCAGTTGAAGCTGCCCCATCGCCCTTCTCGGCGGCAGCGGCTGAGGCCAGCAGCGCATCGGTGATGCCTGTCATGGCGGAGACGACCACCACCACATGCCGCCAATCGCGGGCGCCATCTGCGACAATCTGCGCCGACTGGCGCAGGGCATCAATGCTGCCGACGGAAGTGCCGCCGAATTTCATAATCACAATATCTTTTTTAGGGGATGAGTGCATGGCTGTTATTCCCTTTCGCGAGAGTTTGACAGATGATTCAAATCAGTGATCACTCCCGCGGCTGTCACCGGGATGCCGGCGCCGGGGCCGGCGATAACCAGCGGCGCAGCGCTATAGCGCAGGGTGTGAAAAGCAAAATAATTATCTGCGCCCTGCAGGGCGCCAAGCGCGCTGCTTTTCGGCACAGCGGTGAGGCCGACCGAGATGGACTGCGGTGCAACCCTTGCCAGGTAGCGCAGGACTTTGCCTTCAGACGCGGCTTTTTCAACGCGCTCCTGAAACTGGTCATCGAGCCGAGGCAGGCTTTGGAGAAAATCCTGAACTGAAAGGCCTGCCACTGATTCAGGGTAGAGCGATTCCAATTTTATATCTTTCATTTCAAATGAGAATCCGGCGGTGCGGGCCAGGATCAGCGCCTTGCGGGCGACATCCAGACCGCCCAAATCCTGGCGCGGATCAGGCTCGGTGTATCCTGACTGAAAGGCTTGCATGACCGCGGCGCTGTAAGGTCGGCCCTGCTCCAGCTGGCTGCAGAGATACCCCAGGGTGCCGCTCATGCAGCCTTCGATGGCTGTGACCTCATCCCCGCCTGCCAGCAGATCCCGCAGGGCGGCGATGACCGGCAGGCCGGCGCCCACAGTGGACTCGCAGCGCACTTTTGGATTATCAAAAAAACCCTTGGATTCATTCCACGGCAGTGCCAGCGGCAGCTTGTTGGCCAGGGCGATGGCAGCGCCTTTTTCCAGCGCCAGGCGCAGAAACGGCGCAGTATCAGCAGAGGCGCTGGTGTCTGCCACCAGGACGCCGGAAGCAAAAAACCCGGGCAGCGCAGACAGCGGCAGCGACCCGGGGAAATCTGAAAGGGAAAAACCGGATCCTTTATGCGCCAGCAGTTTAGAAAGGTCCGCCCCGTCCAGCCCGTCCTGGCTGCCAAAGACCGCGCGGCTGTCTGCCAGGGCGATGATGGCATAAGACAGCCCTTCAAAACGCCGGATGGATTCAGCGCAGGCCAATATCTGGCGGACAACTTCTGCGCCCACCCGGCCCAGCCCCATCACTATCAGCGGTACGGTTTTAGTGTTCATCGCATTCTTCTTCCAAATTTATACAACCTATTGCAGATATGAGTTTCATTTAGAAAAACTCACCTGTGATAAGCGAACATCATTTCACTGAAAAAAGTGTGAGAAAGAATTCCGGCACAAAAGCCGCAGAATCCAGGTATTGGGGAAGTATTTTACATCAAATTAAGCCTCTTCAGGATTCTCTTTTATGTAAAGATATTCCCACTTTTTGCTACAATTAAATTGTTGATCAGGAGGAGGAATTGATGAAACGGCCCTTCTATGCTTTTTGGTTAATCCTTTTCAGTGTGATCAGCTGCCGGCTTCCCCCGCTCACCCTTTTTAATAAGGTCATCCAGGAAGATGAATATGACCTGAAAATGGATAATTCCTACTTCGCAGGGCTGGGATGTTTTGAATCTCCTGACTGCCTGCCTGAGGAACTCAGGAATCTGGAATATCCGATCGGCATCATCTCTGAACCCTCTGACAGTCTTGGCGGTTTGTCGCCGGCAGTCCCCCTGGCAGCGGCAATAACCGTCAGCCATGATCCTGATGAAAACATCCCATCCGTTTTTGTAAACCAATGTCTGGCCAGGCGTTATGTGCGTTACCTTGTGTCTGTGGACGGCAATATGCGCCTGATCGACTCACTGGAAGGGCTGGCGGCTCAATATGCCCCCATTGAATCACCGCAAGAAGCGCTCAGCTATGCCATCGCGGCTACAGGTTTTTCGGCGGTGAACGATCTGCACAAGTCTCCCAAACCCAAGCTTTATTCAGACACAGTGGAGGAGACTTACGTAAATGCTGTGGATGAGGGCTACAGCGTGCACCTGTTTGACGCCTATTTATGCGGGTGCGGCCCGCACATTGTCCAAAGTGTGGATGTCGCAGTTCATAAGGACGGCACCATCCAGCGCTCGCAGCCGGTGGATGCGTTCAGCGATCCTGAATTGGATGGCCTGTGCATTGACTGAATAAAACATAATTTAATTGCTTCCCTCCCCCACCAGGTTTTGCTCTATTTTATTTTGTCTTCCCCTTCCTGCGCCTGCCCCAATGCTTCAGGGGAGGAAAACGGTTGTGAAATGTTGGGTTGGCAGTACCCAGGCGTGGTGCGTCTTGAAGCCGCTCCGGCTTGGGTACCTCACCCTTCTGCGCGTGCAGAAGGCTTCGGAAAGCGTCAACCCAACCTGCACACTAGCACCTCCCCAATATCCGGGTTGCCTGCGGCAGCGCTTGACGCGCGCGGCAATCATCTGTACAATACCAGCAAATCAATCAGCCGCTCTGGTGCCCGATCCCCCGGATGGGAGGGCTCAAAGGCGAAGCCGGTGACCTGCAAGGGAAGTCCGGCGCTGTCCCGCAACTGTAAGGAGATCCATCTCCAAGCCAGGACGCCCGCCAGAAACGGCATTATTACCGCCCTCGCGGACAGGAGGTGGAGTATGCGCGAAAGAACCTGAGCAATCCCCTGACCGGAAGGCAGGGGATTTTATTTATCCCCCGCCTGATTGCTGTATTGAATTAACACAAGGCAGAGGATTCATGAAAAAAAGAATGTTTCAGATATTGCTTGTTATACTGGCGGCACTGCTGGCTGCAGGCTGCGGCACGGCTTTAAACCAATCAGGCGCCATCAGCCTCACAGACGGCCTCGACCGGCAGGTGAACCTGGACGCGCCCGCCAAAAAAATTGTCTCTCTCTCACCGCCCGTCACCGAGATGCTGTTCGCGGTGGGCGCCGGCGAACAGGTGGCCGGCCGCGATACCTTTTCAGATTACCCTGAAAGCGCCAAAACGCTGCCGGATATCGGCGGCGGGTTCGGGGATTATGACCTTGAAACCATCGTCAGCCTGGCGCCCGACCTGGTGATCGCGGGCGCGATCAATACCCCTGAGCTGGTCCAGTCGCTTGAAGACCTGGGGCTCAAAGTCTATTACCTGAGTAACCCTTCAGACCTGGAGGGCACCTACGCATCGCTTCAAACCCTTGGCGCGCTCAGCGGACATGCCGATTCAGCGGAAAAACTGATCGCGGATCTGCGCGCGCGCGAAGAGGCAGTGAAAGCGGCATTGAAGGATATTTCAGATAAACCGGCCGTGTATTACGAACTGGACGCCACTGACCCGGCCAAGCCCTATACACCCGGGCCCGGCACGTTCTATAACGCGCTGATCGAAGAAGCCGGCGGCGCCAATATCGGCGCTATCTTATCCGGCGAATGGGCGCAGATCGGACTGGAAGCGCTGCTCAGTATGGATCCTGACCTCATCCTGCTGGGCGACGCCATGTGGGGCGTCACACCTGAATCCGTCGCGCAGCGCCCCGGGTGGGATGCGCTGACTGCCGTGAAGGAAGGGCGGGTGCTGCCCTTTGATGATAACCTGATCGCCCGCATCGGCCCGCGCCAGGTGGACGGGCTGGAAGCGCTGGCCAGGATTCTGCACCCTGAGGCGTTTGAATAAACAATGTCCAAATTGACCCGGCCCATAGCGCTGACCCTGGCCGTCCTGCTGGCTGCTTTTCTGCTCAGCATCGGGGTGGGCAGTATTTTTATTCCAATCAAGGCCATGCTCGCCGCCTTGTGGGACGCCGTGCGCGGCATGCCGCCTGCGACGCCCATGGATGAAAAATTGCGCGTCATCCTGTTCACTCTGCGCCTGCCGCGCACACTGCTGATGGCATCCACCGGGGCAGCCCTGGCCGGCAGCGGCGCCGCCTATCAGGGGCTGTTCCGCAACCCGCTGGCTGACCCCTACCTGATCGGCGCGGCCTCCGGCGCGGGTCTGGGCGCTGTGCTTGCGCTTTCAACAGATTGGCCGTCGAGCATACCCGGCTTTCTGGCTGTGCCGCTGGCCGCATTCATCACCGCGTTAGCGACCGTTTTCATCGTTTACTCGCTGGCCAAGGTCGGCAAAACACTGCCTGTCACCAACCTGATCCTGGCGGGCGTGGCAGTATCCTCATTTGCCACAGCCCTGACCTCATTCATGATGATCAATGCCAGCGGCGAACTGCGCCGTTCGCTGGTGTGGCTGCTGGGCGGCTCCAATATGGCCGGCTGGAAACCTGTCATCGGCCAGCTGCCATACGTCCTGACCGGCCTGGGCGTATTAATTGCCATGTCATACCGCCTGAATGTGCTGCAGCTGGGGGAAGAACAGGCGCAGCAGCTGGGCATTAATGTACCCCGCAGCCGGACGATCATCATCCTGGCAGCCACGCTCGCCACTGCGGCCGCGGTGGCTTTCACGGGCATCATCGGCTTTGTGGGGCTGGTAGTGCCGCACATCATGCGCCGCCTGTGGGGCGGCGACGCGCGCCGATTGATGCCGCTTTCCATCCTGGGCGGGGCGGCTTTTCTGCTGCTGGCCGACATCCTGGCGCGCACGCTGATGGCGCCGCAGGAGCTGCCGGTGGGCATCATTACCGCGCTGGCCGGCGCGCCCTTCTTCCTGATCATTCTGCGCCAGGCACGGCGGGAGGTGTGGTAGGCGATGCTGCTCAGGGTTAACCTCATTTCAGCCGGTTATGCCGGCAGGGCTGTGCTCAGGGATATCCGCTTCGAACTGCCCGCCGGGCGCATTTTGGCGCTGATCGGGCCCAACGGATCAGGCAAGACCACGCTCATCCGCGCGCTGAGCGGCGTGCTGCCGGAGGTGAATGCGGAAATGCATATTAACGGCACTGACCTTGGCAGCGCTAACGCGCAGGAACGCGCCCGCCTTCTGGCCGTGGTGCCCCAATCCACCCATATCCCGCCGACGTTCACGGTTGACGAAGTGGTGATGATGGGGCGCACACCCTACATCAACTGGCTGGGCAGCACCACCCAAAAAGATAAGGAGGCTGCAGATAAAGCCATGGCTTTGACCGATATCACGCGCTTTAAGGGGCGCCTGAGCGGGGAGCTCTCTGCCGGCGAACGGCAGCGCGTCATTCTGGCGCGCGCGCTGGCGCAGGATACGCCCGTGCTGCTGATGGACGAACCCACCTCGCACCTCGACCTGCGCTACCAGATCGAATTTCTGGAGCTGGCAGTTGCGCTGGCCTGCGATCAGAACAAAACAGTGCTGATCGCGCTGCATGACCTGAACCTGGCGGCGCGCTTCGGCGATGAGGTGCTGGCGATGAAAGACGGCGCCATGGCGGCGCTGGGGAAAGCGGAAGATGTTTTGAAGCCTGAAACCATTGAAGGCATTTACGGGCTGGCAGTGGACGTCTTTAAATCGCCGGACAAGCGCAGGACGGTAGTGATACCGAAGTGAACGGGATCAATATTTTCGGATCATCAAGTTCACTCAATGATCTGATTTCTAAGCATGCATTATCATTCGGAGCAACCAATTATCCTTAATTAATCTGGAGGTAAAAAGCAATGAAAGCATTAATCGTTTATGATTCGGTTTTTGGCAACACGGAGAAAATCGCGCAGGCAATCGGCAAGGCTCTGGGCGACCCGAAAGATGTGGCGCTGTGCCGGGTGGGCGATGCCAGCCTTGACCAGTTAAAAGGTATTGATGTTATTGATCGCCGGTTCACCCACGCGGGCATTCAAGCCAACCCCCGCCATGAAAGCCTTTCTAAAGAGCATCCCGGCGAAAAGCCTTGAAGGCGTGAGGGTGGCTGCTTTTGATACCCGCATCGCCATGAACGAAAAGGTGCCGGGTATTCTGAAGTTCTTTGCAGGCATCTTTGGCTACGCGGATAAGCCCATGCTGGACGCGTTAAAGAAAAAAGGCGGTACTGAAGCCATGCCTTCAGAAGGATTCTTTGTGGTCGGATTCAGAAGGGCCGCTGGCGGAAGGTGAGCTTGAGCGGGCGGCGGAATGGGCAAAGAAGATTAATTAAGCCAGCTAACATATTAATTTGTGTCAATGAAAGCCTGGCAGACCCACTGCCGGGTTTATTTTATTAAGAACGAGGTGCGGCAGGCTGAAAGAAGCTGATGGAATGGGACTGACCGCCTTACTTCTTATCAACCCTATGCCAGCCATAATTTGGGACAGGCGGGCAATCAAAAATGCTGGAATCTGAACACCTATTGACATTGTACTATTGTTATAGTATAATATAACAAATGGATATTTATTAATGATCTGGTTCGTTAACCCGGCTCACGGCACCACTCTTGCTTATCAACTCAAACAGCAGATTACCTGGCTGATCGTCACGAAGAAACTCAAAGCCGGTGAGCAGCTTCCCGCCCATCCGAGAGCTGGCCAGGAAGCTGGATATAAACCTCCACACGGTTCGCAGTGCCTATCACAAATTGGAGTCAGACGGGCTGGTTGAAAACCCGGCGGGGAAAAGGCACGCATGTTCTCCAATTTAATCCCGCGCTTTTCGCCCAACTGCCAGTTGAACAGCGCAGCAATATTATTGGCGTAATTATCCCTGACTGGGGTAATCCGTTTTATCATGCAATCCTGCAGGGTGTTGAGCAAATCGCTGAAATTAATGATACGCTCATCCTGCTCAGTAACGCCCATGATGACCCACAGGCCGCCTGGCGCGATTTCGCCATGCTTTCTGCAAAGGGGTTGACGGCATCCTGCTCAGTCTCGCACGATGTGAGCGATTATCTTGATGCTTCTTCCATGGATAATGGCAGGTTCCCCGGCACACCCTTTGTTACGGTTGATGCCCCGGATTGCCGGGGTATTCTGTCAATATTGACCTTGATTCAGTTGGGTACCAAGCTGCGCGGCATCTTCTGGAACACGGGCATGACCTGATCGGCCTGGTCACCTTTGATCCGCAAGCAAGCAATGTTAAGCCTATCGCGGAGGGTTTTGCCAGAGCCATGCATGAAGCGGGAAAAGTACACAACCCGATTTATTCTGCCATAGTCCCGGATTACAGCCTGGCGGCCGGGGCTGAAGGCACCGAAAAACTGCTGCAGCTTGAAAAGCCCCCCACCGCCATTTTCGCAATTGCCGACACGCTTGCTCTGGGCAGCATGAGGGCTATTAAGCGAAAGGGGCTGCGCATCCCGCAGGATATTGCCCTGATCTCATTCAATGATATCCCGGCGGCCGACCTGGTCGAGCCGGCGCTGACCACAATTGCCACACCATCCATTCGGCTGGGATATGAAGCCATGAAAATGCTGAATAAGCTGATCAGCAGCAAAAAGCCAGCCAAGGCGCGCATCACATTGCCGGTAGAGCTGATCATCCGGCAAAGCTGCGGAGAACATAAGAATGATTCCTGCTAACAACAGAATAAGCGCAATGGAGGAACATCAGAATTAATTTATCAGCAACAGATTAAAGGAGGAAAAAATGTCTACCATCAAAACAAGGATAATAGCATGCCTGCTGTTATCAGCTTTCGTCTTATTTGCCTGCACTCCCCGGAAAGAGCCAGACCAAGCACAGCCTACTCCAACCCTTTTACAGATGCCCGCAGGACCGGGAGCAGTCTGGGATGTGGTGATCATCGGAGATTCCTCACTTTGGAATAGCGCTGATGCACTTGCAGAAAAGATCAAGGCTGATAAGGGGGTGGATGTAATAATCCATGATTTCACTCTGGGTGCGTTAAGTGCAGGGCAAGTGAAAGAGGTGCTGGAACCAGGCACATCGAAGCGCTATAACCTCAAGGACCTTCCAAATGCTCTGAAAGAAGCTGAATACGTGCTTATGTTCGTGAATCCCCTGGATTCACAAGCACCCGGCAAACCCATAGAATTGGACGCCTGCTTCTCAGGAAGCCAACCTGGCGCCTGCGACCCAGACAGGTTTGAGCAATATACTGCTGATATGGAATTTATTTGGAGAAAGACCATTGAGCTGCGTGACGGCCAGCCGACTATTCTGAGAGGCACTGATATTTATAATCCGCTGGTTGCCATGTGGCAAGAGCATGGCGTTTTCGATAGCTGCACTGGCTGCTGGGTAAATATGTCTGGCGCCGCCCGGCTGGCTTCCGCAAACCTGGATATCCCCTTCCTCAGCAGATATGATGCCTTTAATGGTGCTGACCATACTGAGGATCCAAAAGTAAAAGGATTGATCAGCACGGATGGTGAGCATCCCAGCGAGCAGGCAGGAGAATATACAGCAGAATTGCTTTCATCCATGGGGTATGAACCAACTATACCTTAGCAGGAAGCTATTACCAAAATAATTGCGGTATGGGGCAGAGCGAGAGCGATATCCAACAGGCCTGCCCGCAGGCAAAAATACTCGAAGGCCTCCCGATTCGCGGCAGCAAGGTGAAAAACGCAGAAAAAGAAATTGAAAGCTGGCTTTCAAAACATGCCCTGATCCCCTGAGGAAAAAACAAATCAGCGAATAAGTAAATTGACACCACGTGAAGTGCTGCCAAATCATAAATCCGCTTCAATGATGACCGACCTGGAGTGCAGCCTGCCGAAGTTTGTGTGTTGCGATGGGTGCGTGAAGCTGGGAAATGCAGGGATGAAGCCAGTTATGACCACCTTTCAACTTTGTGTTTTGAAAGTTGGGAATGGTCGATGGCAACAACTTACGTTTACAAATTAAAATCTCAGCTCAGGCACTCATTTATGCATATCTTCAAAGCAGGGGAGCATCCATCTACGCGTCCATCAAGGAAGGAATTCGCTTCGTCAGCTCTGACCAATCACCGCCGACTGCCTTGATGATTAGCGGTTTGATGCCAGCAAACACCGGGCGGGCATTACCATCTGCCAAACACGGATCATGTTCTCGCGATCGTCATTCCCCATCAGGGGGAACATCCACGCTACTGCCTCCGGGAAACGTTCCTGAGGGGTATGGCTCGCCATCTGACCTACCGCCTGGGTTTGGTCGGGCAACGGGATGCGCTCCCTGAACAGGCGGTACAGGTGCGCGTCTTCCTTATCCAGGTGCAGGTCGAGATGAAATTTAAACGCCGCAGCAGCACGCGCTATCTGTAAGGAACCTCCCGCAGAGGCCGCATTATTCAGCGCGTCGAAAGCAGCATCCAAGCCGCGGTGATCCATCACATAAGCCTCAGCAACCAAAGGCGCTACAGTCTCGAGGGCTGGGTAAATGACCAATTCCTCGCCCCTGGCATGCCAGACAAGCACCTCGTTGAAGAATCGGAAACGATCAATGACCGGTGTAAGCCCTGCTTTGCCCTGTGCCGCCTCAAGCGCAGCTGTATCGATCTTCTGCATGTCAGCTCGAAACGCATTGTGAATTGCCGTAACTGCATTAAGCGGATGTGTCATGATCTGCTCCTTTCAGGAATATCTGGCTGCCCGGGCTTTTGGTACGACCCAGCACCCCAGAGACAGCGTTTAATTCTTGGTGACCATAGTATATGGTATCTTCTGGACACCGTACATTTGCCTATTGACTTTTTATCAAAGAAAATTATATTATTAATAAAGTATTTTTTCGGATTTATGTAATAAATTTCAAGGCTTCTGAAGAGGGTATTGAAAATTATAAAAAAGGCTTGAAGACAAATTCATGCAACGTATTGAGCAGAAAATTAAATAGATAGAAGGAGGAAGCCGGAAAACCAGGATGATCAATCAGTTTTTTAAGGTTGTATTTACGATCTAAAAATAATAAGGAGAAAATATGTTTAAGCGAACACTTCAAATTTCATTAGTGATTCTTGTAATCGGTTCTGTTCTTCTCGCGGCATGCGCGCCTGCGGAGACAGCTGCCCCAGCCGCTGAAGAAGCAGAAGCACCCGCCGAGCAACCCGCTGCCGCTGAACCGGTATCGGGTGAGTTTGACTGGAGGCAGGTTGAGGGAACAAAACTCACTGTCTATCTTTCTGAAACCCCAATGGCTCTTGCCATACGAAACAACATTCAAGATTTTATCGATAAAACCGGGATTGATCTTGAATATCTGGTCGTTTCAGAAGGCGATTACTGGAATAAGCTGACTATTGACTTGACGAGCGGTTCCAACCAATTCAACGTCTTTATGAGCGGCCCGACCATTAACTGGGGCTATTCAGCTGCACAGCAAATTCAGCCTCTCGATCCATATTTAAACGACCCAACATTGACACCCGCAGATTGGAACGTGGATGATTTTTATCCCTGGGCTTTTGACTCCAACCGTTGGAACGGCGTCCCCGGCCCGGAGGGACTTGGAAAGGGCGATCTGTGGAGCGTACCGATCGACGCAGTACTATCAATACTGACCTACCGCAAAGATCTTTTCGACAAATATGGGTTAGAAGCTCCTGATACCTGGGACGAATGGGCAGAGACCGCCAAGAAACTCCAGGAACTCACTGGTGGTGAAGTGGATGGCCAGCCCTTCTATCCAGTCGTTCAGCGCGGTTCATTAGATGCAACTGCTCTAAGTGGACCATTCTACGGTGGATTATTCTCATATGGCGGACGGGACTTTAATGAAGACCTTACGCCGGCGATGAATAACCCTGAGTCTGTCGCATACCAGACGCTCTACATGGATACGCTCAAGGCTTATGGTTCCTCTGAATGGCCCAGCATGATGTGGCCTGATGTCCAGCAGGGTTTCACGACCGGCCAATATGGCATGGTTGTTGATGTCGGTGACTTTGTTCCTGTCTATGAAGGAGAAGGAAGCAAGGTAGCCGGCAAGCTGGCTTATGTCCGCCCGCCTGCTGGTGAGGGCGGAAGGCTAAACAGTGTCTGGACCTGGGGATTTAGCATGAATGCCAAGACAACCGGCGACCAGGCGAAGGCAGCCTGGTTATTCATCATGTGGGCTTCAAGCAAGGAAAGCATGATTGAGTTTGCGAAAACCGGTTCCTGGCCAACCCGCCTCAGTGTTTGGGAAAGCCCGGAAGTTGTAGAGTTTTCTGAATCGTTTGGCGATGGGTCTTTCCGTAAGGCCTACGGTGAGACGATGGAAAAGGATGTTGCCTGGCTGGTTGCGCCGATGGTGGAATCTTGGGGCGTTGAGACAATGTGGCTGCAAGGTTTGCATGATTACTGGTTCGAAAAAGGGGATATGCAGACTATCATGGATCAAATAGCTGCAGATATAACTGTGGTTCTCACAGAATCGGGTACCATTCAGTAAGCGACACAATCAAAGTGTGCGGAGTCTCAATGATCCGCACACTTTATCGTAATTTTTATTAATCCTTCTTCTTTCACGGATTACCCTGTCAGAGAGGAAAAAGGTAGGAGAAACTAATAAATGGTTACTACAGCAATGAAACCAGAAGTGATAGATGAGCCCCCAATCCGAAAAAGGAGAGATTGGCTGCCGGTGATCATGACTGCTCCGGCTATGCTTGCCTTAATTGGAATTATGTATCCCTTTGTGATCGCGGTGTATTATAGTTTTACCAACTTCAATCTCCTCAAACCTACTCATAAGTTCGTCGGTTTCCAAAATTATACGCGGCTCTTTGCTAACCCCGATTTCTGGGAAGCGTTGGTCAATACGATATTGTTTGCATTTACCGCGTTGTTTTTTGAGTTTCTATTTGGTTTTTTAATAACCTTATTGTTAAATAACCCGGTAAGAGGGGTTCGCCTGATGCGCACACTGCTCATGCTGCCGCTCATGCTGCCGCCGGTCATTGCCGCCATGATGTGGAGGACAATGCTGGCTGCCAACACAGGCCCGATCAATTATTTATTCGGTTTAGGTGACTTTGCCTGGCTCGCCCATCCATGGTCAGCACGGTTTGTTGTGATGTTTATCGAAATATGGTCATCCACACCCTTTGTCGCATTGGTCCTGCTTAGCGGTTTACAGTCCTTACCAAAGGAGCCATTTGAAGCTGCTGAAGTGGATGGCGCGAATTTCTTTTTTGTCATCCGCCGGTTAATGATTCCGATGCTCCAACCATTCATTTTGGTCGTGCTGCTTTTCCGGGTTGTTGACGTTGTGAAATTATTTGATATCATCTTTACCACCACGCAAGGCGGGCCGATGTACTCAACGACCACAATCCCCGTACTGGTTTATCGGGAAGTTTTCAAGTTTTTTACCCTGGGATCTGCGATCGCCAAAGTACTGATGCTCTGGATTATCAACTACGCGCTGAGCTTCTGGCTGGCAGGCCGCTGGCGCAAATCAATGCGATCGATGTAAGAGGTGACCGATGAAAGAGAAAAGAAATAATAATTTATTGATCTACCTGGGTATGCTGGTGGTGGCAATATATCTCACCGCGCCCATTATCTGGATTGTGATGATGTCCTTCAAAAGTAAATTTGATGTAACCTCCATGCCGCCAAAATTCTTCTTCACTCCAACCCTTGATAACTATAAGGCGCTTTTTGGAATAGGAAAAGGTGGTTTGGTATCAGGTTCGACATTCCTAAAGTATTTTAAAAATAGCCTGATCCTGTCTGTTGGAGCTGTTACGTTAGCCTTTCTTTTGGGAATGCCGGCAGCCTATGCAATTGCCCGGCTGCGTTTCAAAGCCAAAGAAACCATGGCATTTACCTTCCTGAGTTTCCGCTTTTTGCCGGAAATTACCATTATCCTTCCGCTCTATGTACTTTACCAGAAGCTTCATTTATACAACACCTATACTGGATTGATATTGATATACCAGTTGATCGCAATTCCTCTGCTGATATGGATGATGCGCTCATATTTTGAAGAGATCCCAATCGCCATTGAACAGGCTGCGCATACCGATGGGTATTCCTGGGCGGGATCGTTCTTCCGCCTGATATTACCGCTGGCCGCTCCTGGTTTAGCGGCAACCCTGGTGCTGTGTTTTATTTTTTGCTGGAATAACTTCATCATGGGACTGATGCTGGGCGGCATGGATACACAGCCTGTTACAGTTGGGCTGCTGAGCTTTATGGGAACCAGTGAAATCCAATGGGGATTAATGGCTGCGGCAACTGTAATCGCTATTGTGCCGGAATTATTGCTTGTATTATCAGTCCAGAAATATCTGGTCCGCGGTTTGACTTTTGGTTCAGTGAAATAAGAGGCAAAAAGGATTAAACAATATGGCAAAAGTAGAGATCGAAAACGTCCATAAGAATTATGGCGCCAAGGAAGATGCAGTAAAAGGAGCAACCTTTACCTGTGAGGACGGCGAATTGGTAGTCCTTTTAGGGCCTTCGGGCTGCGGCAAGACCACAACCTTGCGCATGATCACGGGTTTGGAAACCATCACGAGTGGAACGATTAAAGTGGGAGGGAAAGTAGTCAATGATTTGACACCTCAACAACGAAATGTAGCAATGGCGTTTGAAACCTATGCCCTCTATCCTCCTCTGACCGTCTACGATAACATCGCTTTCCCATTGCATGTGATGAATTTGACCAAAGAAGACGTCGATAAGCGGGTACGAAAAGTAGCTGAATCCCTTTCCATAACTGATATCCTAAATAATTTTCCGGAAAGTCTGGCCGGCGGTCAGAAACAGCGCGTATCACTGGCGCGTGCACTGGTTCGTGAGCCAACTGTGTTCCTGATGGACGAGCCGCTTTCTCATGTTGATGCAGACGTGCGCTACCGCGCGCGAGCTGAGATCAAGCATATGCAGACAGCTACCAATGCCACAGTCATCTATGTAACTCATGATCAGGTAGAAGCAGTTGCGCTGGCAGACCGGGTGATTGTGATGGATTTGGGTGTTATTAAACAGATTGGGACACCGCTTGAACTTTACAATAAACCTGCCAACCTTTTCGTGGCCGGCTTTATTGGCGAACCACCGATGAACCTTTTTCCATGCAATCTTGATGTTTCTGAAAACCAGTTGAAGCTGATCTTGCAAAGTGACAAACAGATTAATTCTGAAATATGCATTTGAGGATCTGTCCTCTTCTGCCAAAGATGTTCTTCAAAAATATTCAGGTAAAGATGTCATGGTCGGGGTTCGACCTCAAAAGTTAAATGTTGTCCAGGCCTCAAATAATAAGGGGATTGGAACCCTGCCAGCACGATTAATTGTGCATGAATTTCTGGGAAAGAATGGCATTGCACAGGTGGAAGTGGACCATTCTATACTGGAATGTGTTACCCCTCCAGTAATTCCTCATAACGTTGGAGACGATGTTTGTCTAACAGCTCAATTTGAGGATTTACATATCTTTGATTCTGCGACGACCCTGCGGATCGCTTACTAGGTGAAAAATGGCTACCTTAATAATTGATCGCATCAGTAAAAGTTTTGGACCTGTTAAGGCACTTAATAGTGTATCCTTTGAAGCCAAGAACGGTGAATTTATTGTCATTGTCGGCCCTTCAGGAGCAGGTAAATCAACCACCTTGAATTGTATTGCCGGAGTGGAATATCCTGAAATGGGCACGATATTAATCGATGGGCAGGATGTCACGCTATCGTCTCCGCAGGATCGGGATGTGGCCATGGTCTTTGAAAACTACGCTCTCTACCCGCAAATGACTGTTCATGATAACCTGGCTTTTCCACTTCGATCCCCGAAATACAAGAAAGATGAGGGCGAAATTTCAACACGTATCGACCGTGTCTCAAAACTGTTAGGGATTGATATGCTCTTGGAACGCTTTCCCCGCCAGCTAAGCCAGGGTCAAAGGCAGCGCGTCTCACTGGGGAGAGCCCTGGTCCGTGACCCAAAAATATATTTATTTGATGAACCCATTTCACACCTGGATGCAAAATTGCGAAATGCCATGCGTCGAGAGCTAAAGCGAATACGTGCCAGCTTATCCCAAACTACCATTTACGTGACTCACGATTATCTTGAAGCCTCTCACTTGCTGACCGGGTTGTCGTTTTATTCAAGGGTGAAGTGCTGCAGTTTGATCAGAAAGAAACAATCTATAATTTGCCGGCAGCTTTAGAGGTAGGCCAGCTCTTTGGTGACCCACCAATGATGTTCTTTGATGGGAAAATTAACGAGGAAGATAACTTTGTTTCGGATAATAATGCGTTCTCAATCACAACCGGCGGTCTCATAGGCCAGATCCCCGTTGGCACTGAAGTCATTCTGGGATTGCGCCCAACTGATGTGATTTTGGACGAAGCTGGCAAGGGACAGGTTCAGGGAGAGGTCTACAGCGTTCAATACATGTTTGATCATCAATTGATAACGATAAAAGTCAAAGATTATCTTTTTGATGTGATTTCACCAATAAATAATGCAATTAGTGAAGGCGATAAAGCCGCTATAAGCATTCCAACCGATGTACTTTACTTTTTCGATAAAGCAACTCATAAAGTAATTAGATCAGAAATGCCTTAACTCGCTTGGGCAAAGACAAGGAAGAACGCCTATGAACTCAAGAGAGCGCATACTTCTTGCTCTGAATCACAAAGAGCCTGATCGAGTGCCGATTGATTTCGCCGGGACTGGTGTCACGACCATATGTTATCAAGCATATGATGATTTACGGCGATGCCTGAATCTGACGCCTACTGGTTGGAAGCATGAAGATCTGGGCGGGGCAGCCTGGGCGGGTGTGGTCACTCCTCATGCAGAGGTGTATGACCGCCTGCATTCTGATGTGCAAGCAGCAGCAATGGGGAGCCCTGACACCTGGAAGCTCAGTATCAGTTATGGGGAATCCTTTGACACATATGTGGATGAATGGGGTACCACCGTTATTCAGGCCAAAAGATGGCCATTACTTTGATTATCGGATTTTCCCAATCGAAAAGGCGTCAGTTGAGGCTGTGCGTTCATGGAAAAAATGGCCAGATCCCAACAATAATGGGCGGTGGCAAGGTTTCCGGCAGCGCTGCCTTGATGTGCGCGCTTCAGGCCGGGCATTAACCGCTTTTTCGGTCTTCGGTGGGGGGATCTTCGAGCAGCCAGCCCGTATCATGCCAATGGAAGAGTACTTGATGGGTCTGGTTTCTGACCAAAAGTTCACTGACCTTATTCTGGGAAAGATGTTTGAGATTTATTTCGAAGCGACGCGGCGCATGATGGATGAGGTGGGGGATATACTGGATGTCTGGGTATATTGGGATGATTTAAGCAGCCAGACTGGACCGCTGATCAATCCAAAGTGGTATGAGAAAAATTTGATGCCCTTACACCGCAGGTTGTTTGACTTTGTGAAATCCAGGACGAAAGCCAAGATATTCTTTCACTGCTGCGGCGCAGCAAGACCATGGATTCCATATTTAATCGATGTGGGAGTGGATATCCTTAACCCTGTTCAGATTTCGGCAGAGGGCATGGATCCCATTGAGTTAAAGCGCGATTTTGGCCGGGATATCGTATTCTGGGGTGGAGCCTGCAATCCGCAGGGTGCATTGGCTTTCGGTTCGCCTGAAGATGTTGCAAATGAAGTACGCCATAATATTGACGCACTCGCGCCAGGCGGCGGCTTTATTTTGGGAAATGTTCACAATATTCAGAACTTGGTCCCCGGGGAAAATATTATCGCCATGTTCGATACCGCTTTTAAATACGGAAAATATTAAATTACCAAGGAGATATGAGATGGCAAAAGTATTTTTAATCACTTCGCATTATATGGGAGTCTTGTATATTGATGAGCTGCTTAAAGCTGGCGATGAGATAGCTGGTGTAGCTGCATGGCCGGGAACCGGCGGTTGGTTTGTCCCACCGGAATATGACGTGAGGACCAAAGCATTTAATAATTACATTCCGCTTTATGAGCCTGAGCCAAAAAAAATCAATTCTCCCGAGTTCGTAGAAGTAATCCGAAAGACGTCTCCTGATTTCATCATTTCCGGTTATTACTCAAGAATTTTCAAAGATCAAATACTATCTATCCCTAAATATGGATGCATCAATATCCACCCTACCGGCCTTCCACGTTTTCGTGGTTTGTCACCCTATTTCACCCACATTTTGTTTGGCGACACACGCAATTACATCACCATGCACTGGTTGAATCCGGGTATTGATACTGGCGATATCATCGCACAGGCATCGGTCGATATTTTACCTGAGGATACAGGTTTTACCTGCGGTCATCGCTTGACTGAGGCAGGTGGAGCGATGTTTCGAGAGAATTGGCCTTTAGCGAAAGCAGGTAATGCACCGCATAACAAGCAAGATGAATCTATTGCCTCAGTATTTAATTTTTCATGGGATATCGCAGAAATAAACTGGGAGCAAACCAACATTCAAATATGGAATTTGACAAGATGCATAACGCGCCCCTTTGACGGTGCCTGGACTCTGATGTCAAGCCATAAGCTTCGGGTTTGGAAAACACAAGTTGTTCCGGCCGAACAAGAACTGCCAGCAGAAGGGGCTTTGCCTGGGGAAGTGCTGGCTGTGACTGGTAAAGGATTATGGATTCAATGCGGTAAAGGTCAGCTTCAAATCATTGATTCTTCATTTGACGACCTGCCAGATACTTCACCAGCTGAACGAATCAATTGCCTTGGTGGAAAGATAAAGATTCTACTTGGGTAAATATCTGATTTCATATGACCTGGGCACTAATGGTGTAAAGGCAGCATTATTTACACCAGAAGGCCAGCAAATTGCGTATTGTTACCATGAATACGGCGTAATTTATCCACGCCCATCCTGGGTTGAGCAATCGATTGAAACCATGTGGACTGCACAGTGCGAAGTAACACATCAGCTCATCCACCAATCGGGCTGCAATTACCGAGAAATCGCTGCGGTAGCAATCTCGTCACAAAGAGCAACATTCGCCCCGTTAGATCAATTTGGCAACCCATTGGCTGATTTTATCGGTTGGCAGGATTCCCGAAGCATCAAACAATGCGAACACATCGAATTATCAATTGGAACCCGGCAATATTATGAAATTTCCGGACTGCCTGTTTCGACAACAGCGGCTCTTTCAAAAATCCTTTGGATTAAAGAAAATGATCCCGGGTTATTCGAACGCACTGCAACATTTGGCAGTACTCAGTGCGTACACCTCCATCAGCTTGGTGTGGAAAATCCACCCTGCGATTTAGCTGATGCGGGTTATATGGGTTTGCTGGATGTGGATCAGCTTTCCTGGAGCAGAGATTTATTGGATAAGCTTGGGATTCCGCTGGAAAAAATGCCTCGCCTGGCAAATTCCGGCGAGCGTGTTGGGGAAATCTCGGCACAGGCTGCTGCAGCCATAGGGTTGGCTGTTGGCACACCTGTGGTGACTGCAGGTGGCGATCTGCAATGCGGTGGAGCAGGTTTGGGGATTGTCAAACCAGGTACGGTTTCCCTGGGGATTGGCTCAGGCGGCGGCATATTGATCTATTTAGATAAGCCCCTGCGCCATCCGGAAATCGGCCTCAATTGCCAGCCTCATGTTGTTCAGGGCAGTTGGGAAATGGAAGGCATTTGTCTGGCCTCAGGGGCAAGCTTTAAATGGTACAGGGATGTCCTCAGCCAAATGGAAAAGGAAGCTGCCAATCAGAAAGGTTTAGACGCCTACGACCTGTTAAATGAGGCCGCAGCCTTATCTGCCCCTGGTGCAGGAGGCGTGTTATTCATGCCCGCCTTAGCTGGTGCAGGTGCGCCATGCTGGTATCCGCAAGCACGGGGTGTTTTATTGGGATTGACCCTGGCTACAAATAAAAATGACATTAACCGGGCAATATTGGAAGGCATCTGTCTGGAAATGCGCGCCATGGTCGAAGCGGCACGCAGGTTAGGTATTCAGATTGACGAATTGCGAATTTGGGGCGGGGCGGCCAAGTCTGATTTTTGGAACCAGATCAGCGTAAATGTATATGGTTTACCAGCGGTGAAAACGGCGATTCATGAAGCCGGACTGGCAGGTGCCGCTATCTGTGCTGGGGTTGGGATAGGGCTTTACAGTAATGTGGGTGAAGGAGCAGAAAATTTTGTGCGTATTGAGAAGCGCTATGAACCTGACCCAACAGTACGTTCCCGTTATGATGAGATGTTTGATTTGTATCAAACTATCTATAAGGCGCTAAAAGATACCAGAGTATTTGAGCGCCTGTCTGTGTTATAAACCAGAAAGAAGTTATGAACCCAATGAATGAAATGACCTCCCGCCAACGTGTCATTACTGCACTGGAGCATAATGAACCAGACCGAGTGCCCTTCGATTGCACATTTACTTATGGCGCTTATCGGCAGCTCGAAAAAGCTCTGCATTTTGCTAATGACACGGAACTCTTCCCAAATTCAATTTCGCTTAATGTCACACCACCGCTGGGTTTCCTCAACGAGATGAATATCGATCTATATTATTTAGGTCTAAATTCCTGGAAAAATGAACCTATCTTTGAATATGGTACTGAAACCTATAAAGATATTTGGGGGGTTGGATACAGAAAAATCGAAAACAGCACCGGATTGGAATATCCCAATGATTTCCATCCATTAGCAGAGGCATCAATAAGGGACCTTGAAGAATTTCCCTGGCCTGATCCCGGCGCCGCAGAATTGACGGATGGTTTGCCGGAGCGTGCAGCTTTTCTATATAATAAGACAAACTTTGCACTTGTTGGTAAATTTAATACCCCCATATTTGAGCAAGCTGTCGCGCTTCGGGGAATGGAACAACTCTATATTGACCTTGTCCAAGCCCCGGAATTTGTTGGTGAGTTATTTGACCATTTGACTGATATTTCCATCCGATTGATCCAGGCTGGTTTAAAAGCCTGTGGACAATATCTGCAAATCTTGCGGCTGGCTGGTGATGATATGGGCTCTCAACGTGGAACGCTAATGAGCCCGGTTATGTTCCGGCGCATCATTAAGCCGTATTTCACCCGTTTGTACAATCAGGCAAAGACCTTATTTCAATCATACAATCCTCATGGAAAACTCATGGCCCACACCGATGGGGATGTATATTCGATAATCCCAGATTATTGTGAGATGGGATTGGACATATTAAATCCGGTGCAGCCTTATGTTGCAGAGATGGATCATGAACGGCTCAAGCGAGAATTTGGTAACCAGCTGTCATTTCATGGCGGAATCGATATTCAAAAGGTACTTCCATTCGGAACACCCGAAGAGGTCAAGCGAGAAGCAATAAAAATTATGAGCCATTTAGGTCCCGGTGGAGGCTACATTCTGGCGCCGACTCACTACATCTTACCAGACGTTCCGCCCGAAAATATTCTGGCTCTGCGGGATGCTGTGATACAGCATGGCAGTTATCCATTGATTTGTGATTAGTTCGCCCTTACGATTTTGAGGGCAACTCAGGTGCAATTGAAACAATACAGGGTAGGTGAGGTGGGCAATGTGGGCTCGGTGGGCAAGCTCACCCCAATTTTGATTACTATATAGACGCTATAGACAAACAAAAAACTGACCTAAATTTCCCTTAAGAGGACTTTAGCCCCCTTACGAGGACTTTAAACTTCTTGTGAGGACTATACTCCCCTGAAGAGGACAATTGTCATCGGGGAAAGTGTTTTCCCTGAAGGGTAATTAAGATATCCTCGAAGACATCATTAAGTAACTGGCCTTGTACTTTTATTAATAAACAACTATAGAGGGGAATTTTTATTAAGAAATTTTCGAGCCATCAGATTATGGTTCTATCCTTTTTTAAAATCACGCAGGATTATCTTGCTATTTTCTGCCATATTGATCATTTAATGATTGGCCGGGTAATCTCATATTAGGAAAATCTCAAGTTCTTAACGCCATCTTAACTTTTCTTGAGATATAAGCAAGGCTGAGAAGAAAGGAAAAAATGCAGGATCTAATTTCACTTTTATTAATTATGGTTTTTTTCGCAAGCAGTATCGGATTTATCGAAATGATAGAAAAAATAAAGGAATAGCCAGGTGAATATTCTATATTTGGCTGCGGGAATCATCTCAATTCTCTTATTGATTTATTTATTTATTGCGCTTTTACACCCCGAGAGGTTTTAATGACGGTATATGGCTGGGTTTATTACCTGTTTTATTTCACCACGCTTGTATTGATAGTTAAACCTCTTGGCAATTATATGGCGAAGGTATTCCAGGGTGATAGCACTTTCTTTTCAAGATGGGCAGCCCCGTTGGAAAATACTTTCTATTGGGTTTTAAGAATTGACCCTGCTGAAGAAATGGATTGGAAAATTTATACCAAAGCCATGTTATGTTTCAATTTCATCGGAGTAATTTTTCTCTACCTGCTGTTACGTTTTCAAAACTTGATGCCGCTTAATCCTCAATCAATGCCAGCGGTATCTCCTTTTCTGGCAATCAACACTGCAGTTAGCTTTGTAACCAACACCAACTGGCAAAACTATGGCGGAGAGACAACACTTACCTACCTGACCCAAATGCTGGGTATGACTGTACAGAATTTCCTCTCTGCGGGGACTGGCATTGCCATTCTTGTTGCATTCATTCGCGGATTAACACGACACAATAGCAGGCAACTGGGTAATTTTTGGGTTGATATTACCCGCAGTGTTTTCTATATCCTTCTCCCTCTTTCATTTATTCTCTCCCTCCTCCTTGTATCTCAGGGTGTTGTACAAACTTTGTCCACTTCCGTCACCAGCAACCTAATCCAACCTTACTCAATTGAGGGATATGTTGTCTCTCAACAAGCCATTTCTGTTGGACCGGCTGCGTCTCAGTTAGCAATCAAACACCTGGGCACAAATGGCGGAGGGTTTTTCAACGCCAACGCTGCCCATCCCTTTGAGAGCCCATCAGCCCTGACAGGTTTTCTTTTATTATTGGCCGAGACCTGTATCCCTGCTGGCCTGACCTACACTTTTGGGAAAATGGCCGGTGATACCCGCCAGGGATGGGCAATTTTAACTGCAATGTTAGTGATTGTGATGGTTTTCAGCGGGTTAACCTATGCTGCGGAGACAATGCCAAATTTTCGGATTACGGCATTAGGCGTGGATCAAAATCCCACCACCTACCAATCCGGCGGCAATATGGAAGGCAAGGAAGTTCGCAACGGGATAGCGCCATCGGCTTTATTTGCCACAATGACCACTGCTACATCAACTGGTGCGGTAATAAGCATGCATGATTCATTTACTCCCCTGGGCGGAATGGCACTGCTGCTGCTGATGCAATTAAGTGAAGTAGCTTTTGGGGGGGTTGGATCGGGGTTGTATGGGATGTTGATTTTTGTGATTGTGGCAGTTTTTGTGGCTGGTTTGATGGTTGGACGCACACCGGAATATCTTGGCAAGAAAATCGAACCTTTTGAAATGAAAATGGCATCTTTGGTGATTCTTATTATGCCAATGGTTGTCTTATTTTTCACAGCTCTGGCCACATTATTGCCAGCCGGATTAAGTTCAATCTCCAACCCCGGGGCACATGGTTTCAGTCAGCTCTTATATGCATTCACCTCGCAGGGCAATAACAACGGAAGCTCGTTTGCAGGATTAACTGGCAATACGCCTTTTTATAACCTTACAGGGGCAATTGCCATGCTGATGGGGCGATACTGGTTAGCTATCCCTACTCTGGCGCTGGCAGGCTCGCTTGCCAGCAAGAGGCATACACCTGCTGGAGCAGGCACACTTCAAACAACCTCACCTTTATTTGTTGCCTGGTTAATTGCAGTAATCATGATCGTGGGCGCTCTGAATTTCGTTCCCGCCCTGGCTTTAGGCCCAATTGTTGAACACTTGTTTTTTATTGGTGCATAAACATGGATATTTCATTAAGAAAATCGGACCAACTGCAAATGAGATTATATCGCCGGGCAATCATGGATGCATTTAACAAGCTGAATCCATTACGGATGATGCGCAATCCAGTCATGTTTGTAGTGGAAATTGGAGGCCTCTTAACCTCATTCCTCTGGGTGCAGTCCCTAACCGGGCATGGCGAAGATGTACCAAGTTTTATCGGCCAAGTGGTCATTTGGTTATGGATTACTGTTCTGTTTGCCAATTTTTCAGAGGCTCTGGCTGAAGGGCGCGGGAAGGCTCAGGCAGCTGCCTTACGCAGAACGCGTCAAGAAACTTCAGCAAAAAGATTAGATAAGACATTTTCCAAAGGCATTCAACCGCAGAATTACATAAGTGTGCCTTCATTTGAACTCAAAAAAGGTGATCTTTTTGTTGTCCAAGCCGGCGATATCATCCCAACGGACGGTGAGATCATTGAGGGAATAGCCTCTGTTGACGAATCTGCTGTCACCGGTGAATCGGCCCCGGTCATCCGGGAATCGGGGGGAGACCGCAGCGCAGTGACCGGAGGGACGCGTATACTTTCAGATTGGCTGGTGGTTAAGGTCACTGCCAATACTGGAGAGGGGTTTTTAGATCGGATGATCGAGCTGGTTGAGGGCGCCAAGCGGCAGAAAACACCCAATGAAATTGCCCTGAACATCCTTCTGGCTGCTTTCACCATCATTTTCCTGGTAGTGTGTATTACGCTGCTGCCCTTTTCAA
This sequence comes from uncultured Chloroflexia bacterium, assembly GCA_963723145.1. Lineage (GTDB taxonomy): Bacteria > Chloroflexota > Anaerolineae > Anaerolineales > Anaerolineaceae > Pelolinea. The sequence goes on along the minus strand of CAVRPM010000007.1, from coordinate 108,835 downwards.
TATATAGCTCAACAACAGCAAACCAGGGATCCCCCGTGACAATCACCGTGCTGATAGCTTTACTGGTTTGCCTCATCCCTACAACAATCGGCGGATTGCTATCAGCCATTGGAATTGCCGGTATGGACCGCTTAATTCAACATAATGTCATCGCCATGTCGGGGCGGGCGGTTGAAGCCGCAGGTGATGTGGATGTCTTATTACTGGATAAAACCGGCACAATTACCCTGGGAAACCGGCAGGCGGTTGAATTTATTGCTGTGGGGGGCACCAGCATTGGAGATTTAGCCAGTGCAGCCCAACTGTCTTCACTTGCCGACGAAACACCGGAAGGACGTTCAATCGTCATCCTTGCCAAAGAAAAATATGGTTTAAGAAGCCAGACACTGGGAAAAAGTGAATTTGCGCCAAAAGGGATGCGGTTTATTCCATTTACAGCCCAAACCCGTATGAGCGGAATTGATTACGATGGGGTCAGCATACGCAAAGGTGCGCCAGAATCAATCCTGGATCAATTACGAAACTCTGGAAATCCGATCCCCGAAGGGCTTGAGAAAAAGATTGAAGAAATTGCACAAAATGGAGGCACTCCTCTGATTGTGATGCGCAACCTTTCGGTTCTTGGGATCATCCACCTGAAAGATATTATTAAAGGCGGATTGAAAGAACGATTTTCCCATTTACGAAAGATGGGAATTAAGACCATCATGATAACTGGGGACAATCCTCTGACCGCGGCTGCAATAGCTGCTGAAGCGGGAGTGGATGATTTTCTGGCGCAGGCAACCCCTGAAAAAAAACTGGCCCTGATCCGGGAATTTCAAACCGGAGGCAGATTGGTTGCCATGACAGGAGATGGAACCAATGATGCGCCAGCTTTGGCTCAGGCGGATGTGGCTGTGGCAATGAACACAGGGACACAACCAGCACGGGAAGCTGCCAACATGGTAGATCTGGACAGCAACCCAACCAAACTAATTGATATCGTGGAAATTGGCAAACAGTTGCTGATGACGAGAGGGGCATTGACAACCTTCAGCATAGCCAATGATGTTTCAAAATATTTCGCGATCATCCCGGCGGCTTTTGCCAGCATTTATCCAGAATTGGAGGTACTTGAATGTGATGCGGTTGGCAACGCCTCATAGCGCCATTCTATCCGCCATTATTTTCAATGCCATGATCATTGTCATATTAATTCCTTTAGCTTTGAAGGGCGTTCGTTACAGAGCAGTTGGGGCTTCACAATTATTACAGGATAATTTATTGATCTTTGGTCTTGGAGGATTAATTGCACCATTTATCGGGATCAAAATTAATTGATTCAATCCTGGTTATGTTTCACTTGATTTAATAAAAGGTTATGTAGATGATCAAATTACTTAGAACAACAATATTATTGTTTTTGGGATTTACATTCCTGACTGGTTTGGTTTATCCATTAATAATCACCGGTTTTGCCCAATTATTCTTTCATCATCAAGCTAATGGAAGCCTGATGTTGAGAAATTCAAACGTGGTTGGTTCTATCTTGATTGGTCAGTATTTTGACCAGCCTCAATATTTTTGGGGGCGCCCTTCTGCGACTGGCGTTCAGCCATACAATGCTTCTGCATCCGGCGGTTCAAATTTGAGTTTAACTAACCCAACCTTTATAAAAAATGTTAGGAACAGAATTCAGGAATTACTAAAGGCTGACGACAATAATCCTTTACCAATCCCGATTGACTTAGTCACCTCCTCAGCCAGCGGACTGGACCCTGATATCAGTGTAGCAGCTGCCCTTTACCAGGCGGAAAGGGTTAGCAGGTCGCGCGGTTTACCAATAGATCAGGTTTTATCGTTAATTAAAGATCAAACTCAAAACCGCCTTTTGGGTTTTCTCGGTGAGCCAAGGGTGAATGTGCTTGAATTGAATCTGGCATTGGATGCACTAAAATAAAAATGATGGATAAATCAAAACGACCAGACCCTGACAAGCTGCTGGTTGAGATCAACAAAGAAGAATATCAAGAAAATCGGGGCAGATTAAAGATTTTTCTGGGATATGTGGCCGGGGTGGGAAAGACATATGCCATGCTGGAAGCAGCCCATCAGCGATTGCGAGAAGGCATGGATGTTGCCGCCGCTTATGTTGAAACCCACGACAGAAAAGACACCGAAGTGATGTTAAAAGGCCTTGAGGTGATTCCACGAAGACAGCTCAAGTATCAAAATGTGTTAATCAGTGAAATGGATATAAACGCAGTTTTAATGCGTCATCCGAAACTGGCCCTTGTAGATGAATTAGCCCATACCAATGCGAATGGATGCCGGCACCCCAAGCGTTATCAGGATGTGATTGAATTGCTGGACGCGGGGATTGATGTTTACACAACCGTTAATATCCAGCATTTAGAAAGCCTGAAAGATGTGATTCAACGGATCACCGGAGTGATAGTTCAAGAGACGATCCCTGACAGCCTGGTCGATAGAGCTTATGAGATTGAATTGGTGGATCTGCCCACTGATGAATTATTGAATCGGCTGCGGGATGGAAAGGTCTATATACCTGAAAGCGCCGCTCAAGCTCTTGAGAAGTTTTTTCGCAAAGGCAACCTGACCGCCTTACGAGAGCTGACCATGCGTAAAGCGGCAGACCGAGTGGATAGCCAGATGCTTGACTATATGCAGACCAAGGACATTCCGGGACCTTGGGCAGCCGGTGAACATATTTTGGTCTGCATCAGTTTCCATCCGATGGCAGAACGATTAATCCGCGCCGGGCGGCGATTAGCGGATGACCTGAATGCAGAATGGTCGGTTATTCATGTTGAAATCCCGCAAAATTTTCATCACAAAGAAGAACATCTTGAACGATTACAGCAGAATTTGAAACTCGCGGAAAAATTGGGGGCCAGCATTTTTGAAGTTCCCGCAATGTCTGTAGCAGAAGGCATCATTGATTTTGCGCACACTCACAACATTACCAAGATACTGGTTGGAAAAGCCATCCAGAACCGCATGAATGAATTGTTCCGCGGTTCAGATGTAGATAAGATCATCCGCAGCAGCGGCTCAATTGATGTGTTTGTGGTCAATGAAGAGGCAGATTTTCCCAAAAAAATAAATCCCTCCGCCATAATTCCCCACCAGCCCTGGAACCGATACCTGATCAGCGCGGGATTAGTTGCGATGGCAACACTGGTCGGATTATTCTTGCATGGCGCCCTTGAACCCACCAACTTAGTCATGCTCTATCTGGCAGCAGTGGTGCTGGCAGCTACCTTTTTGGGCAGAGGCCCTTCCATCCTTGCTTCGGTACTCAGCGTGATGGCTTTTGATTTTTTTATGGTGCAGCCTGTATTCAGTTTTTCGGTATACGATACACAGTATCTGATTACTTTCATCGGATTGCTGCTGGTTGGGCTGATCATCAGCAATTCGGCTGCGTTATTACGGGATCAAGTAGATGCATTAAAGACGCGTGATCAACACCAACAGGCTATCAACGATATCAGCCGTGAATTAACCGGTGCCTTTGGCCTGGAAAATGTTTTGGAAATTGTTATTAAGAACATTCAAAAAGCATTCAACCGGGATATTGTTGTTTTTCTGCCAGAGGAAAAGAGATTAATCAGACGCGCATCAACACCCAATTTCACATTAAGTGATAATGATTCAGCGATCGCGGAATGGTCGTTCACAAATTCCAAACCAGCCGGAAGTGAAACCGATACACTTCCCGCATCACTGACGCGCTTTCAACCCCTTATTACAGCACGGGGAATTATCGGAATTTTAGGTATTTCTTCAAAACCAACTCAAAAGCCGTTAACCTTTTAATGAAAGAACACTGCTTGAAGGATTCGCCAATCTTTCCGCTTTAGCCATCGAACGGGCTTTGTTTGCAGAAGCAGCCACGCAAAATGAGATGATGAAGCGGTCAGAGCAGCTTCAATCCGCACTGCTGAATTCCATCTCGCATGAATTAAGAACTCCTTTGGCCACAATCACGGGCGTGTTAAGCAGCCTGGATGAATCAGCAAAAACCAAAGACAAATCAAAAAAGATAAATGAAGCAGCAAAACTTGAATTAATTGAATCCGCAATTTACCAAGCCAATGAGCTTAACCGAATAGTTGAAAATCTTTTAGATATGACCCGGATTGAAGCAGGGAAAGTTCAGCTGAATCGCAGCCCTGAAGAAATATCAAATCTGATAGGCGGCGTTCTTAACCAGATGGCTGGCAGGCTGGCTGACCATCCGGTGAACGTGAAAATAATGCCTGATCTGCCACTAATCCCAATGGATACTTCATTAATTGCAACAGCCCTGGGGAATATTTTAGATAATGCATGCAAATTCTCTGTTAAAGGAAAACCGATAATCATTACCGTGATAAAAGAAGAAAATAACATCAGATTTGCAATACAAGACCATGGAATAGGAATCCCCAAAGATGACCTTAAGAAAATATTTGACAAGTTTTATCGCGTCCAGAATAAGACATTTAATGCCGGGAACAGGTTTGGGGTTGGCGATCTGCAAGGGGATCATTGAAGCTCATGGCGGGCAGATTTGGGCAGAAAGCAGTGAGGGCAAAGGAACAACAATTATGTTCACCCTGCCATTATGAAATTGAAGATGTGAGAAATGGAAAAACACAAATTAATTATTTTGGTAGTGGACGATGAGCCGGAAATAAGGCGCTTTCTTAAGAGTATCGCTTAACGCCAACCAGTATGAAATATATGAAGCAGGAACCGGGCTTGACGCATTAATATCCATTCGAAAGAAGGAACCGGATCTCATGATTCTGGATTTGGGATTGCCGGATATTGATGGTGTGGAAGTCACGCGGAGAACCAGGTTAATCAGCCAGCTGCCCATCATTATCCTATCGGTGAGAGATCGGGAGACCGACAAGATTCAAGCGCTGGATGCAGGCGCAGATGATTACCTAACCAAGCCTTTTGGAGTCGGCGAATTGCTGGCAAGAATCCGGGCGGTGATGCGCCATGCTCCGAAACATGGAAATGACAGTATCTACTCAGTTGAAGATTTGAAAATGGATGTGGCACGACACCAAGTGTTCTTAAAAGGAAAGGAAGTTGAACTAACACCAAATGAATTTGATATTCTACAAATTCTGATCCAAAATGCCGGCAGGGTTGTCACGCATCGGACGTTAATTCATGAAGTATGGGGAACATACACAGAAAATGACGACCGAATGCTGAGAGTGAATATCAGCAACCTGAGGAAAAAAATTGAACCGGACCCTAATCAACCACATTATTTGTTGACTGAATTGGGTATAGGCTACCGATTAAAGGAATGAAATATTTTTTAAAAAAATATTTCAAACCCACATAATTTATTAAAAATAACAATTTCAAGGATCCTTTAACAAATTATTTAAGCATCCTTTCCGGATTTTTGCCACAAATAGGGTGCAATCGGCATGAAACGGAAAAATACAGCAGACACTACGGATAATTTTTGCCCGAAGTGTCTGCTGTTCAGGCAGAATGGACGATGTATTACGCTATAGACAAATATAATACTGACCCTATATTGAAAGGGTCAGTATTTCCATACCGGGTTGTTCAAATAATACCCGGGGTGGCGTCGTGTTTTTCGTGCTTTGCTTTCCGTTTTTCCTTGATCGTCATCTTTGGTTTTTTCTTCTGTTCTTTTTGACCCTTATCCTTTTTCCCTTTATCACCCATTTCAACATCTCCTGCTTTTATTATTTTTCATTAGTATTCTTTAAGAATATCACAATTCATTCAATATATAATTTTTTTTGACTATTTCTTCATACTGTTAATAAGATATTATTTTGCTATTCAGTTTTGTGATGATTCAAATCATCCATAATCAATCATACAGAGTGTGTGTTTTTGCTGATTATGCAAACAAGAATATTCCTGCAATATAGGGCAATAAGAACATCAATGCCAGCAGCGGATGCCCGCGCCGGGTTGTGTTGCGGCTGTCCCAGCTAAAGAGAAAGGCAGACAGCCCGAATGCCAGAAACCCGCTGACAATTAGAATAATGACCGAACCCCAGGGGGAAAAAGCGGCGATTTTACCCATCGCCAGGCCATTGAAAGCGTTCATGGCATGGGTGGCAGGCAATAGCTGGGCAAATTTTCTGGCAATATCGGGCAGCATGCTATAAGGAACCATCAGCCCACCCAAAAGCATGGAAGGAACGAATACAAGCTGCGACCACAGCACTGTCATACGGGAGCTGGGAGAGACCACTCCAATAAGAACACTTAACCCCGCGCAGGCGAACGCCAGTGCAATAAAGATCAGGGCAAAGTTCAGCCAGTTTACCGGTGAGGGGGCATTAAATAACAAGGGCGCGGTGGCTGTAATCAGAACTGCCACAATCACCAGATGAAGAAATGGTTGTCAAAGCTGGAATAGAAAGGATCGAAGAAGAGGGAATTCCGTTGATCTTATAGCTGCGGAAGATTCCGTTTTCACGGGCATTGACCAGCGGATCCGGTATCCCCAGCAGTGTTGCCGCCAAAGTGCTGAATACGACCATCGCCGGGATGATATCTTGACGGAAGAGCGGGTTGATTGCAGCCATAATGAATCCCATCATCAAGTAAAAACCCAGAGGGAAGAGGTAATTCATCAAAAGCAATTGTTTGTTGCGAACACCCGCTCGAAATTCAAAAGTGAAGTGGTGAATAAAAGCATTCATTTTGGGTCTCCCGCTTTGGTGATTTCCAGGAAACGATCTTCCAGAGATGGCCGTTCAACACGCAAATCAATCAACACATCTCTCTGGGCTTCAATATAAGAGATTATAGCTGAAATTGTGGGACTGATATCCGAGGTGAAATAGATGATGTATTCATCTTTTGACATAGACTGGCTGACAGCCGGGAAGCTGATATGCGCGGCAGGTTAAACAGGATTCCTGGGTACGCACTGAAATCTTGGTCAAGCCTGCACCGGCAGCCGTAATCTCTATAGGCGTGCCGATGTTTATCACTTTACCTTTCAGCAGAATTGCCACCCTGTCCGACATTTGTTCCGCTTCAGCCATATCATGAGTCGCAAGAATGATGGATGTGCCGCTGCCCTGCAATTCCCTCATCAGGTTGTGCAGCTCAACGCGGGTGGCCACATCCAAACCAGCCGTGGGCTCATCCAGGAAAAGGACCTGCGGGTCATGGGCTATGGCTAATGCCAAAACCAGCCGACGCTGCTGCCCGGCAGAGAGGTTATAGAACTGGGCGCTTCTTTTTTCGGTCAAGTCCAGCCGTTCCAGCAAATCAAATCGAGGCGACACGTTGTGATAAGCGCAAAAAAATCGCATGGCTTCATCTGGCGTTATGCTTTCAGGCAAGCCCGCCGATTGCAGCTGCACGCCGATCAGATTTCGTAATTTATGGAATTCATTGGCCGGGTCAATGCCTGCTACCCGCAATGAGCCGCCATTTGGGACGCGCAATCCTTCCAGGCATTCCATTGTGCTGGTCTTTCCGGCGCCATTGGGGCCCAGCAGGCCAAATATTTCACCTCGCTGTACATCAAAATTAATACCGTCCACGGCAGTGAAATTTCCATAAGTTTTGCGAAAATCTTTTACTTCAATTACGGAGTTTTTCATAATTAAAATCTACCCTCTCATAATTAGCGCACAAAAAAGCCAGCTAACTGGAACTGCAGCAAAACACCCTGATTATCAAGCGCAATTAATAAATTTATTGTCTATATAAGTGTATACCAGGATTATTTCCAGAAAAAATTCAACTTAATTCCCTGCCTCCAGAAATATGAATAATTTATATGCCGGGGCAAGTATGCTGAAAAACATTGCTCTATTTCCTTGCGCCTCAACAAAAGTATTTGCGGGGAATTTGAAATTTTTGCCCATATACCTGAATATAAAGAATTACTCGTAATAAAAATCAATTCATACACCAGAAAGTTCAAAAATGCTTTACTGGCGAAAAAATTTTTATTGTTTGGGTGACGCAGAAAATTCTTTAAGGATGTTCAACTTCCCCGGATTCTTTTTTGCACTCAAACAGGCAGCGAAAGAATTATCTTGAGGAAATTATCAGGTCTGAACCAGCCTATTCACATATTTTTATCTGACTCATAGAATAAGAATAGGTTAAGACAGCCATTCCCTTCTGAGGCGCAACACGGGTGCAATGCACGGGATATCTTGCCTTCAATATGAACACTGGAACACACCCTGAAAAGCCGGTTGACTTACTGCACCAAGTAATTTAAACTGATACACTGACAATTAGAGCTGTGATATTCTGTTATTAGAGCCCGATGATAAAATTTTTTATAAAATCCAGGTATATCGGTAATATATTGTTAAGAGAAAAAGAAGGAATATATTATGGGAAAAGCCACACAAGATTTAGAACAGAACATGAGGCGATTCTTCATGTTTTAACGATCGTTGATAAAGTGGTATCGACAGATACCATTGAAGATGCAGAAATTCTCAAATTTGGCAATGAATTGATTTTCTTCCTTAAAACATTTGCTGATAAATGCCATCATGGTAAAGAAGAGGATTACCTTTTAAGGAATTAATCGCTAAAGGAATTCCAAATGAAGGCGGACCGATTGGAGTCATGCTGCAAGAACACCAGCAAGGCAGAGAATATATCTCCTTAACGAATAAATTTCTTGACTCCAAAGACTTGAAAAATTTCAAAGCCAATGCGGCTAATTACCGCGATCTTCTGAGGAACCATATTGATAAAGAAAACAATGTTCTATTTACTTCGGCAGATGAGCTGCTTAACCGATTTGAAACAGGATGAATTATTTAAGAAGTTTGAAAATCATGAAGAAACTGTTATCGGCCACGGCGTCCATGAAGAGCTGCATGCGATGATTCATAAGTGGGAAGAAGAATTTTAGGCATACAGGCTTTACCAATCTGGCAGGTTTCAGGCAGATGCGCAAGAAAGGAGTTTCTGGATGACAGATAAAAATCTTACCGAAATATTAGAAGCAGAACACCGCGTGATTGAGAAAGTCGTGAGTGCCGCGTCAGAATTAGTCAACAGAATTGAGACGGGTCAAAAAATGGATGCGGAAACCCTGCGGAAAATAGTTGAATTCATGCGCACTTACGCAGACAAATGCCATCACGGCAAAGAAGAAGACCTGCTCTTCCCAGCTTTAGCCAATAAAGGCGTCCCAACCCAGGGCTGCCCTTTAGGAGCCTTGATTGGTGAGCATGCAAGAGGCAGATCATATGTGGCTGCCCTGGCTGAAGGGACGGATATGTATGGGAATGGGAATGACCAGGGATTGGAAAAAATTCTGAAAGGGCTGACAGGTATCGCTGCCCTTTATCCGAATCATATATGGAAAGAAGATTTTCTCCTTTTTCCAATGACACATAAAGTTATGAATCCAGTTGAACAAGAAGCTTTTTTGAAACCCTTTGAGGATGTAGACAAGCGTATCGGACAAGATACCCTTCTGCATTTTCAGGAATTTGCAGAGCAATTAATGAATAAAACGCAATAGCACTAACCCCATTTCACATTGCACCTCACTTTTCGGTCAAATATTTTTTCGGATTTTCCAGAAAAATACTGGCACGCGGTTAATGAAAATTCAGGATCAGGTTTGAAAGGCCTTCCCCTGTATGTGAAACGTGAGTGATAACAGATAAACGCTATGGTTAGAGAGGGCCAAATATGCTGATTTTGATTCCCCTGCGGGGACCATAGACCCCAAAAAGGGGCAATTGTCAATGGGGGTCAGGATTACCTAACCAGGGGTTTTTAAAGTACCAGGGGTGGGTCGTGTTTTTTGTGCTTTGCGTTCCTTATTACCTTTATCACTTACTTAAACATCACCTATTTTTATCATTTTTCATATTATGCTTTAGAAATTTCACAAACCATTCAATAAATATTTTATTGCTTATTTTTTCAAACAGTTCATAAGAAATTATTTTGCTTTTCAGTTTTGTGATGGTTCATATTATCCATCCTGAACAGACTATCAGGAAGAAGTAGTAATTCTTTGCAGCGAATTTAGGTTCATTTAAACTTGCATCAGGTTGTATAAACGACATTGTTTTAAGGGTTTTCATCTTTTCCCGCCAACACTCACAAAGAAACTATCCCAGGTTTACATTGACTTTCGAATATGTCTCGGCTATCCTTTAATAAACTCATAAAATTGGCCGTTAAAGAAATCATGCTTCTGGTTATCGGGTATATATTTGGTATACCCATAGAACTATTTTTTAATGGTTGATAACTAGTGTCATATTTATAAACTTAGTGAAATATTTGCAGGTTTTTTTAATAAAAACTGGGTAATATTCTGCCTTAGAAAGGCAAAATGAAAAGGGAGAAAAAATCCATGTTTATGATTATGTTTGTTCTGGATAATTGCGACCACCTGGATGCGGTTTAAATGCCTGGTCCGGAATTGGGATTACAGGGGCAACCATTGCAGATACATATGGTTTACATCGTCATCAAAAAAAGCATATCCCGATGCCGTATGCCTATGCTCAAGACAGGAACATGGAGGAGGTTGGTAATACAACCATTTTCTCGGTTGTAAAGGATAAGGCTATGGTTGAAGCGTGTCTTGCTGCCACTGAAAAGATTGTGGGTGACCTGGATAAACCTGACACAGGGGTATTCTCTGCCTGGCCGCTTACATTTACAAAAGGCATACATCATTGTGTTGATTGATTAGTCACAATATGATCTGGATAAAATTTGCTATTACAGCAGCCCTGATAGCACTGGCAGCAACACAACTCGCAAAATATGGGGATGTCATTGCGGTTCGCACGAGATTGAGCGGAATGTTCATAGGCGTATTACTGATGGCGGGGGCAACCTCGCTACCGGAGCTGCTGACCTCGGTAAGCGCGATAAATCAGGGCAGTCCCAATTTGGCGGCAGGTAACTTTTTCGGAAGCAACACCATCAATATGCTGCTGCTGGCAATCGTGGATATAGTTCACATCCGGCAGCGAATCCTGCGTAAAGCAGCCTTAAAGCATGCGCTGACCGGAAGTCTGGCGGTATTTCTGATTGGGCTTGCGGTGTTTTTTTTGATAGCAAATATTAATGTGCAAATCGGGTGGGTGGGATTAGACAGCCTGATCATCATCTTTTTTTATATATTCAGTGTTCGATTGATACAAGTCAATACACCTCATTTTGGAGGTTCCGGGGAGGAAGCAGATTTTCCCGAGAATACACCACCGCTTTGGAAGGGGATAATCGGATTTCTGGCTGCCGCTGCGGTCTTGGTGTTGGTGACGCCCCAAATGGTAAGCAGCGCCAATGAAATTGCAGTAGTTACCGGGCTGGGGACAACATTTATTGGTATTGCGTTGGTGGCACTTGTGACATCGCTGCCAGAAATGGTAACCACATTCGCGGCGGTTCGCATTGGCGCTGACGACATGGCGATCGGCAACCTGTTTGGGAGTAATATGTTTAACATCTTTGCGCTAGGTCTGACTGACGTTTTTTTTACCCAAGGGCGTTTTTTGGCAGTAATTGATCCGGCCTTCTGTTGGTGGGAATGACGGGTTTGCTGATGACAGGCATGGGGCTTATCGGGAATTTAGCCAAGCTGGAAAAACGAATCCTTTTTTTTGAGATTGATGCGCTGGCATTGATAGTATTATATTTCGCGACACTTTGGCTGATATATGTCAGGGGGTAAATTTGGGGAGCAGGTATTGAAAAGTTCAGGTACTTCAAATCATGCAATATCTGCTGGTGTTATTAATGTTGGCATCATAAAAACTTTACCTCTTAATTTTGACAGGTATTTATAAGTATTTGATCTTTGGTTAAAAAAAGCAAATTTTTATGATTAAAGATTGCCATAATTCTTGATAGCCTTGAAAGTTATTGTCTTGAGGTGAAATTGAAGCTGGCTGTTCTTTAGGCCGCATAAGAGAATAGACGGCTTATAAATTTATAAAATCACCTTATTTGGGCAAATAAATGAATTTGTGGAAACTGGTTTTGGATAAAGTTTTATCAAATTTCCTGTTTGATTCATGTACAGCTGGGGGGTATACGCAGAATGGATAAAATTTTTGGATTATGTAAGTTGTGGATACCTTGAGTACCTGACATCGATTCCCGTGCGGGGACAAAAGTCACCAAAAGAAAGCAGTTGTCAGTCGGTTAAGCGTTCGCTCTGAGGTTTCCAGCCTAATTATTGCGCCGCAGAAGCTATTTTGAACTAATAAATGTGATTCCCAATCAGCATATAATTGACCTGAAGGGATGTAAGGAGATATTGTACAGTCCCTAATGAAAGGTCTTATGGAAAAGCTGCTTCATTTAAAATTATTGCAGGTCTATTCGGTAATCTTCTTACTTCTCATAATTTCTTTGAGCTGCGGAAGAACATCGCAGGAAAATATTAACCCTGCGCTTACTTCTGCTGCTGCCACTTTAGAAGGCGGGATCTTTTAACAGTTCAAATGCGCCAACTAATACACCAGCCCAAACCCAGATTCCCACAATCACTCCAAAACCCGAACCCTGTAAAGCCGAGAGTAAGGTAAACAGTGTCAATTTACGGAACAGCCCTTCAGGCGGTATTATAGGCTGCTGTCTGGCAGCAGGTGAGGACGTGGAAATACAAAAAATGGATGAAAAGGGTGAGTGGGTCTTGATTGAAGGGATCGATAGACCTTCGCACCAGGGCTGGGTCAAATTGAGCCTGCTGAATATCACCGGGGACTGCGATCTGGTTTCTGTACCTCAGCAGTAATAAACAAGCGGCTAAACCATAATCAGGTTATTTTCTACTCCAAGCACACCGTAGTTTATTATCTGCATGGCTATTGCTTAAACCGGAGGAAAACCTTTATTTAAACCCGATATATTTTGATAATCTAACTAAAGAAAATATATTGATCCTGTAATCCAGATAATCGAGAGAAGGGTAAGACACAACCAAAGTTGAGACACCCGCAGCACCCCCTATGATAACAGGTTCTCCCTCGCTGGCGGCTGTCTTTCTGTGTGTGTTCATTTTTCCCCTTTCACCTCATAATCAAATACCTCCCCAATTTTAACTCCGAAGGCATCAGAGATTCGAAAGGCAAGCTCCAGAGAGGGTGAATATTTTCCAGCCTCGATGGCAATAATGGTCTGCCTTGAAGCGCCAGCCTTTTCAGCAAGCTCCTGCTGAGTCATTTCATCAGCAAAAAAGCGTAATTTACGAATGTTGTTCGTGATTTCAAATTTCTTAGCCATTCAATACGCCCCTCCGATAATAGTACAGCTGGGTGAAACCCTCGAACAGAGAACCGAGACAGAAGGATATAAACAAGATGTTGAGCATCACAACCGGTGAATAGTTCAGGACCAGCGAGACAAGCGCTGTGACAAATCCGATCCCGGCAAGAACAAACCCTACTCTCATTGATTTGAGCCCGATCAGTTTGTCCATTTCATCTTCAACCATTTCCGCGTCGATCGTCCTCTCGACAGTTTTTTCAATTTCTTTATCATCACACTGGTTATTCTTCACTTTTTCCTGATAGGCAATACTCATTGCAAGCAGGATGTGAAAGACGATCTGAATGATGATGGATGCGGCAATCCCTATGGCGATAAATATCAACATGGCGCTTGCCCAGAACTTCAAATCACCTTCAACAACCGCACCTGAGCGATATTGAGCGGCTGCAAAAATGCAATACGCAGCCAAAACCAAAATCCCTGTAATAATGCTGGCAATAGTTCTCTTTTCCTGGTATGACATTGTGAATACTCCTCTTTAATATGTATTGTTTACTAAACATATAGTACCATATACATTACATAATGTCAAGTATATTTGACATTCATTTTATAGAATTAATCAAACCAACTCATTCCCTGGGTGGATTTTCATCTCTTCCTTTACTGCATCTGGCTGTGTGGAAATAGAATATTTCAATGAACCCTGCCGAAACCAGAAAAAAATGGGCAGGTGTTTGCTGAATTCAAATATCGGTAAAGACACTTTAGCACCCTAGCGGGCACTTTAGTACGACTTACTGGCACAATAGTCAATCGCTTGAGCGTTCCGGCGGCCATCGGTCAGGGCAAGTGAATCGCTCTGAATTCAATTTTTTAAATCCCATGTTTTTCAAAGTCGCATATCTTTATTTAACATTTCCGGTAATAGCAAATAACATGAATAAGTACGATAATGTAATTCAAATTATTTTTTGATCAAATTAATTGGAATAAACGCACAACAGACCCGTTAGAAAAAGGAAAAAATAGAATGCCGGAAAATAATGATCTTCACGCAGATAAATCATTTACAGGCCGTCCCTTCATTATCAAACGCGTGCGTCCAATGGGCGGGGCAGTGGTTGATGTGCTTGTCAGCAACGGGTATATTCAGCAGATAACTGACCACATCAAAGATTTAGATGGGAAAGCAGTAATTTATGACGGATGTGAACAGCTCCTGCTGCCTGGGCTGGTCAATGCCCACGCTCATGTGGACAAGAACCTTATTGGGCTGCCATGGCAGAAAAACCAGGTATCCGGCTCAAGCATCAGCGATCTAATTCTTCACGAACGCCATATCTGGAACAAACTGGGGCTTAACTCACGGACGCAGTCTGCTCTTCAGGTGCGGGCTGCCATTGCAGCCGGCACCACTCACATCCGCAGTCACGTGGATATTGATCCGGAATTAGGCCCGGAACATTTTGAAGGAGTGCTGGAAACCCGGGCTGAATTTAAAGATTTTGTTTCAATGCAATTGGCTGCATTTCCGCAGGGCGGATTGCTGACCCGCCCCGGAGCGCTTGAATCGATGGAATCCGCCATCCAAAAAGGGGCAGATTGCGTGGGCGGTATTGATCCAAGCACGATTGATCGCGATCCGGTTCGCCATCTGGATACGATCTTTGGCCTGGCTGACCGCTATGGCGTGGAAGTTGATATTCATCTGCATGAACCAGGGATGTTAGGCGGCTTTGCGATGGAACTCATCTCCGAACGCACAAAAGCATTGGGCTTTCAAGGACGGGTGACCATCAGCCATGCCTTCTGCCTGGGAATGGTCGACGATACCTATCTTAACAAATTAATTGACCTGCTCCTCATAAACAAGATCACCATTATGTCAGCCGGTGCCGGCGGAACCCCGCTCCCGCCATTGAAGCGTTTAACGAGGCAGGAGTATCGCTGTGCACCGGCACGGATGGTGTGCGGGATATGTGGAGCCCATACAACAGCGTGGATATGCTTGATCGTGTTAAGATGCTGGGCTACAGAAATCGCATTCGAAATGACGAGGATATCGAGATGCTTTTGGATATCGCGTCCAATCGCGGCGCAAGAATCATGGGAGACCCGGATCATGGCGTCAGTGCGGGAAAGCAGGCAGACCTGATCGTTGTGCCCGGTGATACGCCCGCTCAGGCAGTAATTGACCAACCGCTGCGCACTTTTGTTTTCAAACGCGGACTGCTGGTGGCCGCTAATGGGAAGTGTTTGTTCCCAGAGTAAAAACAATCGCCCGATGATATTTTTGGAATGAATTAATTCTGCATAAGAAACATCTGTCGTTATCGGATAGAAATTAATAAAACAGGACTGTTAAGGATAGGGCTTGTTTTATTTTCTTTTACTCGGATTCTACGTCCCTGAATCGGTCAAAGAAGAGCATTTTTATAAAAGCCCCACTTTTGATGTATAAATGGGCCATTTGAGCTGATTTTCCGTCAATTTTCAGCAAAAATCGCTACTATTAACCCACATGGGAGATTGTTTGGAATTTGTCATCAGACTCATGCATTCACCCATTGGGTGAAAGAAATGACTGCCACTCCAGACAGCCTGTTAAAATCTTGAGGAAAAGAATTTCTGCAGGATAGGATGTTGCCTTGATTAATCAAATCGAATTCTCAGCCAGAAATCTCAGCTCCAATGCCGGGTTATTTCTATTGTTGGAACATGCCAATAAAAATGGGGTTTTTGACCTGATTGATCACGACCTGGTTTTTGAGAACGCCTCCACCAACAAAATCAAAATGAACCACATCAAAACCATGCTCTGCGGTAACTTCATTGGAATTGACAAACTGGAACGGCTGAAATTGCTGCAAAGCGATCCCCTGGTCAACGAGTTTGCCATTTCGATCAAAGAACCGGAAACGGTATCCCGGTTTTTGGGAAACTTCAACTATAAAACGACCCAAATGCTGAGAGAGATCAATTTCAAACTCTTCAGAAAGCTCCTGAGAAAGAGCAAGCTCAAATCCATCACCATCGATATTGACAGCAGTGTGGTAAATGTCGAAGGCCATCAGGAGGGGGCAATAAAAGGTTACAATCCAAAGAAGCCTGGAAACCCCTGTTATAACATCCAGTTTGCCTTCTGTGATGAACTCAAAGCCTACCTGTCGGGCTATATCAGAAGCGGGGACACTTACACGGCAAACGGTGCGGCAGGAATGATCAAGGTAATCATGGCTCACCTCAAAGATGAGGGGCTGGAAATCACATTTCGCATGGATAGCGGTTATTTTGACGATGCTATCCAGGAAACGATCGAATCGCTGGGTGGCAAGTATGTCATCAAGGGAAAAGGGTATCCGACGCTTGTGGCGCAAGTGACCGATCCATCGATTACCTTTATTACAGGCGAATCAGGGCGGGAGACTACCGAGTTTGTCACAGCCCTGAATACATGGGAGAAGGATAGAAGATTTGTCGTTTCCCGGGTATTGAAAGAGGAAAAAGATAGAGCGCAAATCTCTTTCCTGGAAGGCGAAGCATACGATTATTTCTTTTTTGTCACCAACACGGAACAATCATCAGAAGAAGTGGTTGAATGCTATGAAAAACGCGGGAACTGCGAGAATTACATCAAGGAAGCCAAGTATGATATGGCGGTTGGGCACCTGCTGCTCCAATCCTTTTGGGCCAATGAAGCGATCTTTCAGTTGATGATGCTGGCTTACAATTTGTTTTTGTTGTTCAAGATGGACTTCGTAAGGGGAACAGAATACCGGCAGCAAATAAAGACGTTCCGATTGAAGTACATTTTTCTGGCCGGGAAGATCATCAGAACGGCGAGAAGTGTGGTGATGAAGCTCTCTGAGAAATATCCTTATCGAGAGATATATGAAAAAAGTTTGTCTTAGCAATATAATCCTTCATGGCTCAACCCGTTGTTTTGATTTAAACCTAACCGAAAAAATCATTACAGATGCCCCAATTTGTGAAAGTGGATCACTAAATTTATTGAAAGCTGGAGGAAATTAAGCTATACTTAAACCAAGATTGTCAAAATCATCACCCTTTGCGGTGAAAATAATGATCGAAAATGCTCGACGTGGAATATACTATTACGATAAACCAAAAAAATCAGGAGGAACCTGAATTATGCCCAATCGCCCAAATATCCTTATGCTCGTGACCGATCAGGAATATGCCCACCAGCCTATGCCGTCGGAATTTGTTTTATCCAGCCGTGATCGGCTTCGTGCCCGCGGGGTCACGTTTAACAATTACCATAACACCACTACAGTTTGCACTCCTTCCCGCTCGGTGATGTACACTGGCAGGCATACGCCGCATACCCGCATGTTTGACAATACCAATTTCGCCTGGATCGATGATATGAAGGCCGATGCGGAGGTTTTACCCACCATCGGTCATATGCTGCGTGATCTGGGCTATCACACCGCCTATAAAGGCAAATGGCACCTCTCCGAGTTCCCGGCTGGGGACACCCGGGATGCTATGGAGCCCTACGGCTTCTCGGACTACCAGGAGTGGGGCGATGCCCCAGGCGCGCCTATGGATGGACTTAAAAAGATCCGTTGATTGCGGCTGATGCCGTCGATTGGCTGACGAAGCGCGCCCCTGAAGTAGCTGCCGCCCAACCGTGGTACATGGCCGTGAACTTCGTCAACCCTCACGACATCATGTATTTCGATACCGACGCCGAAGAGATGGCTCAGGTCAGGGGCATGATGCCGATTTTTAGCGCGCCCGATACACCTATTTACCACCAGAATTGGCAGACAACCTTACCGGCCTCCTTCTTTGACGACCTCGAGGGACAGCCGCCAGCCGTCCGCAATTATAAACGCCTGTGTGACATGGCCTACGGCAGGATTCCGATGGATCGCCGGGATATGTGGCACAACCATGTCAACTACTACCTCAACTGCCTTCTCGACGTAGACCGGCACATTGGAGCAGTGCTGGATGCCCTTGAAGCGTCCGGCCAGGCTGATAATACGGTCATAATTTTCACATCCGATCACGGCGAGATGGGAGGCGCTCATCACCTGCGCCAAAAAGGCGGCGTGGCTTTCCGGGAATCCGTCAACGTGCCTTTAGTGATCGTCGATCCACGCCACCCAGGCGGAAGCAGGACGGAGGCGGTGGGTTCTCATCTCGATCTGGTTCCCACCATCCTGGCTTATGCTGGCCTGCCGGAGGCCGAGATGCGCCAGCGCTACCCATCCCTGAAAGGGCATGACCTCTCAGGCGTGGTGGAAAATCCCACCTCCGTCGGACCGCGAGGAAGTAGCGGGGAACCTGGTAAGGGCTGTCTGATGACCTACGATATGATCGCCACCATCGACTCGGAATGGCTTAACCGCAATGCCACCAAGGTGTTCGACCAGGCCGCCGCTGCGGCAGGCCAGGAGTTCCATCGCGGTCTGGAGTCGTTTATTGGCATGCTGGATGAGGTTGGCGTGCCAAATCTGGAAAAACGAGAGTTATTCCGTTGTGTCTTCGATGGTCGTTACAAGCTGGTCCGTTACTTCGGGCTGGGTCATTTCAACCTGCCCCTCTCGGTTATGGAGCTACAGGCCGATAATGATATCGCTCTCTACGATCTGTTACTGGATCCTGAGGAAATGGACAATCTGGCCAATCCGACCAATCCCAAGTACAGTGAAGAATTATTATCGACCATGAACCAAAAACTAAATACGCTGATTGAAACGGAGATCGGGCAAGATCAAGCCCTATTCACACCGCCAGAAAAAGCTTAACAGATGTGAATTCGAGATCGTTGCTCTCTGACAGCGATGACAGCACAGGCCTATAAAGCCTGTGCTGTTTTTTTATCGGCGCAGACGAGCTGACATTCAAGATTAGCTTTTATTCGTTTGAAAACCATGAACTTGAGGTTTGTTATAAACTTTGGGTAGTTTTTCGGAATATTTAATTTTTTTCAAAAAAATGACAAGCATCAGTGCAAGAATTTTCAATGGGGTATTGCCCTTCATCGGTTCCAGGAAAATGGCGCCTGAGGCGATAAATGCACCTGCCAGAAGCAATACTGTCAATCAAATGAAGAGGAGTTTAAAAAAATATTCTGCGCAGGAAGAAGACATACTGGGACATAAAACGATTACTTTTTCCGCACCCAATCCGGTGCCGAGCCTTCACATCATTTATCTGCATGGCGGCGCTTATGTCTGGCAGGGAGCAATCATTCATTGGAATTTCATCAATAAGCTTTTGGGTGCGTTAAACTGCAGGGTGACCTATTTTGATTATCCGCTTGCTCCCGAAAATACCTATCTTGATACCTTTAAGATGCTTCAAATGGGGTTTGACCATCTTGTAAAAAAATACCCATGCGATAATTTTGTGCTTATGGGGGACTCTTCCGGCGGGGGATTGGCGCTTGCTTTTGCGCAAAAATTATCAAAGGAAAAATACCCTATTCAACCAAAGGAATTGATTCTATTATCCCCCTGGCTGGATCTGGCGCTGGATAACCCAGGAATACCTGCAATAGAGAAACTGGACCGCTTATTGAAAGTAAATTCCCTCAGGGCTGCCGGGTATCTCTTTGCCGGGAAAAAGGATGTATCCGAATACTTGCTGTCTCCCATTAATGGGGATATAAGCAAACTCGGAAGCATCACGCTGTTCATCGGGACTCATGATATCTTATGGCCTGACTGTATTAAATTCAGAGAAAAAGCACTTCGAACAGGCGCAAACCTTTCATTTTTTGAATACCGCGAAATGCCGCACACCTGGATGTTATTCCCCATTTCTGAAGCCAGGGATGCGTTTGACCAGATCAAGGGCAATTTACGGAAATATCAAGACTCTTAACCTGGCGCCGCGGCTTTGTTCTGCTGATAAGCAGAAAGGCAGTATTACGCGTGAGTTACTTCTCATATTGCGAATGCAGGCAGGATAATAGCGCATGCACAGGTTTCTATGGTGGAGATGATATCCGCACATATTTGCGCCCAATGTGAATGCTATGCATTCTGACTGAGACGCTCAATAAACACAAGATAGGCCTGGTTACCCATTCCCTGCAAGGGGACAAATGTATGATTGATGAGACTTTGCCGCCAAGGGTTCAGGAAAATCCAGCCGGAAGCAATATTTTTGGAAATCTCAATTGTTGACTTGGGACTTCTATCATATTTAGTGCCTTGAAGTAATTTCTATTACAGTGTTAATGGCTTTTTGATACGCCCCGGGATACAGTCATATCAAGAACAAGGATAATTTTTATCTTATTACTGCCGGTTTTCCGGCTGGTTAGCCGCCGCTGAATGATATCCTTTTTAGATTATTAATAAGGACAAAAAAATGGGCAACTCGGATAGTGTTCTTTTAGGCAAGATCACCCTGGCCGCAGGGATAAGCGCGTCATTGCAGGTCATTTTTCTTATTTTGATGTTCACAGTCGCAAGGAGTCTGTTTGGAACAATCAGCGATTATTTTTATGCGCTGACCCCGCTTCTGATACTCCCGCTTATTCTTTCACTCCCCAAGCTCGTGGGTGTAGAAAACGCGGGTATAGCCTTGATTGTTATGATCTTAGGCATTGCCGGGGTCTTGATCGCTTCTGCGGGGCAGATTTTATTACTCTTAAAGCGCATTGACTTCAAACAGTCGGTGTGGGGCAATTCAGTTGGGCTTGGTTTGATCGGGCTGGCATTTCTTGCACTCGCTCTTCTCACACGCGGTAACCCCGGCCTGCCCGCGGGCTTTAATTGGTTCGGAATAATACTTGGGACTGCCATGGCGATTGGAATTCCCGCGGGTCTTTTTTACCTGGATGAGCTTATTGCCGTTGAAAAGGGCACCCTGGTGTGGTCAGAAACGAGCCCATTGATCTACCCGGTGGTTTTGGCGGGTGTTCTCACGCAGATCGGCCTGCCGGTTTGGCTGATCTGGACAGCGCAATTGCTGCTTTCAGGCAGACTGACATTTATCAGCTGAACAATTGAGGCTTTTTATAAGCAAACCAACAACAAGCAAGATTTACTATCAAAGGAACCCGAATGATTTTTTACCCAGTTTCGACAGGTCAGCCGATTAACATAAGAATATAATAGAATCTAAAATAATTTCATCCAATGACAGAACAATTTGGCAAGTTATTGGTCATCATGGGGGGTGTGCTGTTAGTAAGCGGCTTGTTTTTCATTGTGATCGGCCGCTATGTCAATTTAAATGACTTACCCGGCACCATAAAAATCGAAACTGGCAGCGTCAGACTTTTTATTCCGATTCTCGTTTCAATTTTTCTCAGTATCGCCCTTACAGTCATACTAAATATCGTAATACGGCTGATAAACCGCTGAGCGTTTAATGACCTGACCTCAAAATTCGTACCAGTCTCCAAAATAGGGATTAGCGCGATTAGATAAAGTTGGGGTAGAGACAAACTTCTAAGCTGTAGGATTTAATTTCGTGATCTGTTAATACACCGGAGCAGATAAACCCTAATAACCTGACCAAGAAGAAGCCGTGAGGTCACTCTTAATTGTCTTTACTGATTGATAACTCTTCTAAAAATTAAGAGTTCTCCAAGGCTTTGGCTGCCGCCATGCGGGTGGCGTCATCAGGATGAACAAGCGCGGTATTGAGATGCGGAATAGCCTTGGGGTCTTTTTATACTTACCCAAGGAATAGGCTGCTTCTGTCCTGATCATCCAGCCCGTATTCTCTCAAAGAAGTTGGTCCAAACAGGTCTACAGCGCGCCGATCGCCCATCAATCCTAACGCAGTGGCTGCATTATATCGGCAAGGTCCATATTCATTTGAAGGAGGTAAACTTTCAGGATCTCCATAAAGGCATCCACTATCTTTGTCCTAAGTCCTGCATCATGAACATCCGTATATATCTTCATTAAAGCTGAAGAGCCGACATCATGACGTTTTTGTGGATCAAGGTTCTTGGTGGCGGTGATGGCTGCCAGAATGGCAGTTTTATCTAGGGCCATATCTGTTTCGCTCCATAAGTATTCTCCTTTTTGATTATTATATATCTTAGATTTACTCATAAGCTTCTTTTTGAGCGATATCAAGTGCGCCGTCAAATTGGGCTGCATGACCAGGGAATACGATAATCTCAGTTCTTCAAGCTTAGTTTATACCAAAGTCTTTTCTGGTTCTAAAACAGCCCGGTAGAAAATGTTCATATTTTTGAATTCATCTAAACGGGCATACAATAATTATTGAATTGCTAAGTTAATATTTCTTGAATGACAGGAGAAATAAATGAGCATTTATTTGTGGATTGTCTTAAATCGTTATCGGTGTCTCTGATAATTCTTTATCTGATCGGGAGAAAAGAACAAATGAAACAAGGGATACCAAAAACTGAAAGTAAACCCTCTACACCCATCCAATCTCAATCACAGGCGCCTTCCAGGGCCTTTGTTATTGATGAGAGCATGGTTATAGAAATTCGGCAATTATTGAATGTTGTGGATCCAGGAGGCCCACATCAGCTCAAGCCCCAAGAGCGAAAAATGGAAAAACTGTGATGCGAGGTTAAAAGAAATTGGTGAGGGACTTTTCAATAAGGGCAGTGAGATTTTAATGAAGTTTGTGTTTGATATGGTTTATCAGGATAAGTCTTTACGTGGTCACTATCTTCAAATGATGCCTGGGACCGTGTGGGTACCTGGTGGGCATAATCTGTGAGGATACTCCAAAGTGATTAAAAATATAAGGTTGGGGAAATGGCGCTGATTTTTAAAGAGCAACATAAATTCTTTTACACCAAAAATTGGTAATATATAACCATGATTGATCAAGATGAATTCCTGGCGCTTACCCGTGTAATGCCGTTCTTAAAAAACGCCGATAACCAATTATTGAATGAATTCAGGCATATCGGATCTATTGCGAACATTCCTGCGGGAAAAGATGTTTTTGTTGTTGGCGACCATGCTAACGCGATTGCGATACTTGTCTCAGGTATTGTCCGTGTATATATCATCGGCGAAACTGGAAGAGAAATTACGCTTTACCGTTTTGGGAGCGGGGAATCTTGTATTTTGACAGCAAATGCCATATTAAACGAGCAAGATTTCCCTGCAATCGCTAATGTTGAAAAGGACGCAAGGGCAGTTATGATCCCCGAAGATTCATTCCGCGACTGGGTCCGTCGTTATGACCTGTGGCGTGAATTCGTCTTTGACCTTTTATCCAAGCGGTTATTGTCTATGATGGCAGTTGTGGATGAGGTGGTTTTCCGGAGAATGGACCGCCGGATCGCATCATTCCTGCTCTACAAAGCCAGAGGGCAAAATCCTGTGTCAATCACTCATCAGGAAATAGCATCTGAGTTGGGAAGTTCACGTGAGGTCGTCAGTCGTTTGATCGAAGATTTTCAAAGCGAAGGGATGGTACGATCAGGACGAAACTCCATAGAAATAGTCGATTTTGCCTCCCTGGAATCTCTTTCACTTACGTGACTTTGTCACAGACATAATCATGTCAAGCTCCTACAATATGATTGAAAATAAATCATAAAAGGAGCTGTAAAAATGAAACGAAACATTTCAAACGCCGACCGCATCATTCGTGTTATATTGGCTGGAATTTTGGGTTACCTATATTTTGGGGGAATCGTGACGGGAACCCTGGGTATCATACTCGTGATTCTTAGTGCGGTTTTCCTTGTCACTTCTATTGTTGGTTTTTGCCCTTTGTACGTTATTTAAAATTAATACCTTTAAGGAATAGCAGCCATAAAGAAAAGAGCGGATTTTCAAGTGTAGTGCACCCCAATTGTTAGACAAGAGTTAAAGTAAAAAAGAAGGACTGAGTTCGAAATTCAACAGGACTCAGTCCTTTTAGTTTAACCTTAATCTACAGTTGTTGTAATAATCCATATACTCAAATAGCTTTCTAGAAACTGTTCCATAGATGAGAACTTTTGATTGTGATAAAACTCGGATTTGAGAATCCCAAAGAAGTTTTCCATGACACTGTTATCATAGCAATTGCCCTTTCTTGACATGCTTTGACGGATACCTTTTTCCTTGAGCATCTTTTGATATTTATCTGATACTGCCAACCCTGGTCTGAATGCAGGATCAACTGGCTGTGATCAGGAATTTTTCTAAAAGCGTTCTTGAGCATTTCTGTGATTTGTTGGGAAATTCGGCTTCTTGAGCGAGAGTAGCTGATGATCTCGCCATTGAAAAGGTCCATAACGGGAGAGAGATAGAGTTTCTGTCCCAATAACTCGAACTCTGTGATATCAGTTGCCCATTTCAGATTAGGACGCTCTGCTTTGAAGTCACGCTTCAAGAGGTTGGGAGCGATCTTTCCCACCTCACCCCGATACGAATGGTATTTCTTTTCCGCAGCATACAGGTGAGCAGTTCCAGCTTCATGAGCTTCATGACTAACTTGTGGTTGGTCTGAAATCCTGGTGCCGCAATTGAAGTAAATCGCCGATATCCGTAGCGGCCTTTATGCTCGTGGCAGATACTTCGATCGCTTCTCGCTCTTTGAGGTGTTTCTGGGGCTCACCCAGGCGTTTCAGATGGTAGTAATAGCTGCTTCTGGGGATACGCGCTATGATCAGAAGCAGCGCTAAAGGGTATTTCTGCCTTAGTTCAGAGATAACAGCTCCCCGTTCCCTCTTTCGGTTTTTCCGCTCTGCAACCAAGGCGTTCAATTTTTTTAGATATTCATTCTCTGCTCGAAGATATAAATTCTCATCCAGCAATTCTTCTTCCCTGGTCTTTGGTGGTTTGGGCTTCGGTGTTCTTGGCTTTCTGCCCTTCTTCTTGTTTTCTAATCCCTCAATCCCGTTTTTCAAGTATCTCTGCTCCCATTGCCAAATTGTGGATGACCCGCTGATCCCAAATTGTATCCCTGTCTCTTGACAGGATAAGTGGTTCTCACGCATGTATTGAATCACTTGGTACTTCTGTTCGGCTGTCCAATTATAGGTATGGCTTTGTAATCCTTCTTGACCGTGTTCTTGATATAGCCTCAAACTTCGACTCACTACTTAGGACTCATCTGTAACCGTTTGGCTCCACTTGTGATACTTTCCCCTCTTTCTACTGCTTGTGCTGCTGCTATCCGATCTGGTTCTTTGTATTTGGTCATGAAAACTGCACCCTTTCTGTTGGTTTTTGTGTCCAACTTTTGGGGTGCAGTTCACAAGATTGTCTTTTCTTTTAATTAACTACTTTCTTTTATATAAACATTTTTATTTTCCAGACCGGTATAAATATTTTTTACCGAAAGATTTCAAATCAGCAGATCAAAATGATATTAGTCGGAACTGCTTTCGTGTTCATATTAACGCGGATGCATTGCCAGTGATAGCCAGCGCTCACTATGAACGCTATATACGCCTTAAGTTTCTGATCTCGGTTCACCTTCAGGGGACTATTGTCAGAAAGGTGGGAGTTCCATGCACAGACATCACGGCAGGCGAACCTCCCCGAGGGCATTTTTATTTTTCAATCAGGCACTCAAGTTGGATTCTATATTCTTTAGAAGATATGAGCATCGGACTCAAAAGCCCCCTTTGTCACAAATTCAAATCCATTGCCACCATTATTTATACCATATGCCATGTTTGACCATTTAGTATCTTAATAGGAGAGAAAAGACCCCTCCGACCTTCCGCAGAAAGATTATCGACCTATAAGCGCGTTGTCGAAGATTTCCTATATAAAGATGGGACTTTACTCCGCTGCGCAAATCCCTCTGCCATCATCTTTTGTTTTAATTTGGAGCTAGTTGACAAAAGTTGATACCTTTTCCATTTTTATGTGATTCGTTTCCAGGGAATGATTGCACTTCATGCCTTTTGATCTTCTTGTGTCATATGGGTAAGTGCTGCGGTGCAAACTTGAACGAATTGGCAAATTAAAAAGTAGCTAGAATAGGGTATAGTAAAACGTAAACAGGAATTGCTTTGCAGGAATAATAACCAATGGTTTCGCTTCCAAAATACAATATCCCGTGTATTTGTCAGGAATTCTATGCAAACGATCATCAGTTGAAAGAAATAAGAAAAGGGAGGAATCAACTTGAAACCCCGTGAACGAATGCAGATGGCGCTCAGCCATGAAGAACCAGACCGATGTCCCATGTTTGTCGGATTTACCCCGGAATTCGCCCGCCGACTTGAAAAGGAACTTGACCTTAAAAGCGATGTATTCTGCAATCCATGTGGTTCTGGAAACACCTTCCAACTGGACCGGGTACTAGGCAGCGATATGCTGCTGACCCATGTGGGTTGGGCGAATTCTTACTACCAGGAAGGTTCAGAATACGTAGACGAATGGGGGGTTGGCTGGCGGGCAGTGGAATATTCCACCGCATATGGAATCGGACATTACACAGAAATGGTCCATCACCCTTTGGCGCAAGATAGTGCCATTGCGAGCTACCAAACACCGAATCCTAACAGACCCGCACTTTATGAGGATGCCGCCTGGGCACTGCGGACATTTAAAGACGAGTACTGGATTGTTGGGGGGACAGTCACAACTATTTTTGAAGCTGCCTGGGGATTGCGCGGCTATGAGCGTTTGCTGCAGGACTTCGCCCTTAACCCTGACCTGGCTGAGCAGGTGCTCGACTTTCCCTATCATTATCATCTGGAGGCGGCAAAGAAACTGGTGGAAATGGGTGTGGACATGATCTGGCTGGGAGATGACGTGGGCGCGCAGAACTCCATGGTTATTTCACCAAAGATGTGGCGCCGCTTTTTCAAACCGCGCATGGCAAATTTCATCGCTCAGCTAAAATCCATTAATCCACAAGTGAAGGTAGCTTACCACTCTGATGGGCAAATCTACCCGATCATTCCCGACTTGATCGAGATTGGGCTAGATGTGCTTAACCCAATCCAGCCGCGATCTATGGACCCGGCCAGACTTAAAAATGAATATGGCGAGCGGCTATGCTTCTGGGGATCTATCGATGAGCAGCACACTCTGCCCTTCGGTACACCTGCCGAAGTGCGTGATGAGGTGATTCAGCGGCTGAATACCCTTGGCAAGGGCGGCGGTTTGATCATCGGTCCCACCCACTTAAATTCAGCTAGACACACCGCTGGAAAATTTTTGGGCAATGCTTAATAGTATTCAGCAGACATTCTATGCATCGCTTCGATCAAATTAAAGGAAGAAAAGAATTTAGATCACCTTAGGAATATTTGAATAAATTATGTAATTAATAGACTAAGGAAGGGGATAATTATTGGAAAAAAAGGTCGTTCTTGCATTTTAAAAGCGGTGACATGCTTTAGGATTCACGGTTTAATCAAACCGCTAAATCAGACTATAAATAAATCCCACTTGATTTAATCGGCATTAATATTTATCCAATGGGTTATGAGATTTGCACAAGAATATCATAGCAGTAAAAATAATTTCAAATTGAAAACCCGACATTAGTGGATAATTATGAATTGCGGCGATATTGGACTTCTTATCACGCCTCTGATCCGTGCTGTTGGCGTAACACTCTCTTTAAGGACTAACTAGCAGGTAAATATTATCAGGCAGTGAAGGTAACGAGATTGGAACTCCTCAGCGCCCAAACAAGAGATCTTACCGATTAGCCGATCAAGGATTAGGTTAAGCGCCTGGTTTGCGTGCGCATTCATGGCAACGGGAAACCATAGATGGCAGCATTGTTCTCATATAATAATTTTTTCGCGAGCGATTCCACTTTCTTAAAAGTTAAGATATCCGGAGTCAAGCATTTCCGCAAGGACGGTCGAAATTACATGTTTCCATGCCATGACAGCCCCGACCGCTTCCTCCGAAGTCCAGGTATCCCCGCCCCAACCTATCTGGCTGCTGATTGGCGCGATCTCGATGTATTCTTTTAAAGCTTGAACAGAGGCGGAGGTACTGATGATGGGCGCCCAGACCATATCAATTATCACATTGGTGTAATTGTGGGCCAGACCACCCACAAGGGAATACCATGGATAGCCAGCATGGAATAAAACGAAACGGATTTGCGGATATTGTTTGATGATCGGTTCAAAAAACATGGGATTGGATCCGGCAATATCCGCAAGGCCGGTATGGATCTGGAAGGGGATATCGAGCTTTAAGTTAAGTTCGCAGAACCAGTGGAACATAAAATCGCCGAACGCGAGTCTGTCATCCGGGCTTACTTCCCCTTGGGGTTTGCCAAAGATTGCAGCAGCCTTGCCGCGGTGCGCCGCGCCAAAATGGAGCGGACGTTCATAAGCGGATGCGCATTTCATGGCAACCGCACCCTTCTCCCTCCAGCCAATCAAAAGCTCTTTTAAAAAAGAAAGATAATCATCGAAATTATCCCGCGGCGCCTCTGGATAAGAAATGAAGGGGTTATTTAAATCATGATCCATAACGGTAGTGTTATAGCAAGTAATGAACATATCAACGCGCATGGTGGGCGAAAAGAAATCAGGA
The DNA here is from genome assembly GCA_963723145.1 of uncultured Chloroflexia bacterium. Lineage (GTDB taxonomy): Bacteria > Chloroflexota > Anaerolineae > Anaerolineales > Anaerolineaceae > Pelolinea. The sequence continues at coordinate 80,123 of CAVRPM010000007.1, read as the reverse complement.
TGCCCCAGGTCGCTGCTGTAGTCCCAGTAAGTATCTTGAACCGCCCCCAGATATCTGGCATGCTCTATCATGATGTCCAAGTGCGCATCCGGGCGGCTGTGTTTGATTGAGATCCAGGCGGACACCGCCTCCCAGTTTTCCGGTGTAATGCCTTGATCCAATCCGTAAATTTTCTGGATACCCTTATCAAGCCAGACCCAATAACTATTGAATCCAAAGCAGTCCAGGAACGCCTTCCTTTCTTTATACAATACAGCGGAAGCCTTTGACCAATCGTTATCGGGAAGGGAATATTTTCCTACCGTATTATGCACCTGCAGGAGAGGATCTTCCTTGATGGAATTCGCGAGTGCTTTGTTTTTTCTGCCAGCGTACCAGCCAATGTAAGCGTAATCCAACGTTCGGTCGAGCGACATGTGCTGCTGGATGCTGTCAGGCAGATGATGCTCATGGCTAGAGATCACCGGCAGCTCGTCGATCATTTCGTATACCGTCTTGTAAAAATCTGTATTCATGCTTATCACCAATCTGCAAATTCGCATAAAAAAGGATCTAATCAACCGCGAAAAAAGCACCGCTGTGAATCTCTTACAGGTTTGATGACCTAGTTGATAATTGCCTCTGTTCTATATTTTCAGAGATAGATATTTCAATTTTTTAATTATCCCCCAATTATTGTAATTTCTCAAATGCTTCTACCTTATTATGTGTTTTTGAATCTTCAGGAGGGTGCAACAAACTAATGACACAACTTGTGTCCAGAGTTAAAGACAGCTTTTTCATTTCTGTGTTCACCATGAATTAAAACCTATTCCTCTAATAAATAATTATGATGATAAAAATATTTACAAACACCCTTTCATTATGACGAGTAGCCCTTCCTCTTGCGGGTGCAGCGCGGGTGCAGAGCCGGTGATACCGCATGCACAATATGCTCTGTGTGGACAGCAGTCCCCTGATGAGGACTGTAATCAGAAGGTGGGAGCTCCATGCACAGATATCAAAGCAGGCGTACCTCTCCCGAAGGTACAATTGTTATCAGTTTTTATATTTTTAGATTCCCTTTTTTGTAAAATAAAAGGAAGTCAAACCCTCATCAATCTTGAAAGAGGTTTTATAGAAAAAGACTATGACATTCCCATTCGCTTGAAAATTTGCAGAGCCCGATTTGCAGCTTTGGGCGTAATATCATCGGGATAACTGGCTGCAGCTTTCAACGCTGGAATGGCTTTGGGATCTTTGAGTTCGGAAAGCGAGATGGCTGCTTCCTCCCTTATCATCCACCCGGGATCCTGCAGTGCCAAGATGAGGTCGTCAACGGAGCGTGTATCGCCCATCAAACCCAGACCTTGTGCCGCTATATATCTGGCTGGGCCGTATTCTTCTGACACGGGCATTCGAAGGATTTCCAGGAATCTCTCCACAATGCTGGTTCGAAGACCAGGGTCTGCAACCAGAGGTCCAATTTCAACCAGTTGCATCGCTGCACTATGGCACTTCTTGGGATCCAAATCCCTTGTATCAGCGATGATGGCATTAATTACTTCTCGGTCAGTGACAACACCACACGCTTCAGCATAGCGGGGATCACCCAACGCTTTAAAAATATTCTTGACGGCATTTTGTACATATTGATTTGGATCATTAAGCAAAGTGAGCAAAGGCGCTACTTTATCCGGATCTGGCTTTACGCCTTTTTCGCGTCTCATACGAAATACGAGCTTCACAAGATATTGTCCAAGGATTAACTTTTCCTGGGCATGTTTCACAAATAAATCAACCATTGGTTCAAAAGCAGTTTCTTCGCCAAGTTCAGATAAACGGCCTGCCGCAATTACACCCAGATCAAGGTCATCCCCTTCCATTACTTTAATCAAGCCGTCCACGTCCTTAGCATCTCGCATTCTCATCAGATCGGATTCATTCATGGAAAACCTCCCGGGTTTTTTTCTCTTTATAAATTATTATATACAACCAGGGTTTGGGACAATATATCGAATGGGCTGCCTTTTCTAGGGCGGGCGCAATCACAGTAACATCAAGTGAATGGCTTGGACAGAGCAATACAACCCTAATTTCAGGTGTTCAGATTAAGACATCAGAGATAAATATTGAGATTTATTTCTTTTTCCGTTTCAATTTAGTATCCCCAAAACCCAGTAAATTCGGATTGTAGGAATCAGGCGGGGTATCATGTTCTTCGACAATTTCCCAACCACTGTTAACTAATTCAGCTTTTCTGCTCTGGTAGTCTGAATAATTACCATCGCCCACTTCAGCCCAACTGTTAGGTGGGAGAAATGTAATTTTTCCACCCATAAATGAAAGGCTGCATTCTTCCCATTTTTGAAAAATAGACATATGCACATCCTTTTTTGCCTTAATTATATAAGGAAATGTGCATGTAAATCGTTCAATCCATTTGGGTGGACACAGCAGGCATAATAGACGCTGTTCTACTTTATAGACAAGATGAATTCTGATTCGCAATCCCCAAAGGGGATAATCGTCAGCAGGTTTCACTCGCTGAAAAGCATAAGCTTTAATGACGGGAGTTTTTAAGTTTTATTTTCAAGTAATCCCTTTAACCAGTTTTTCGATATTTTTTTCCTTCAAAGTATGCAGCCGATATCCTGAAATAATTTTTTCACTTAAAAAAAAGGAGGCTTGTTTTTCCTGTTATCTTATATAATATTGCCAACGTTAAGGTAATTATTTAAAATTTATTATCATTAACCCGTCAGAAAGAATATAAAATTCTTATGGCACATAACTCACTCAAAGCCGGTTATTCGCAATTATCCGACAGGCTCAACCTTTATCCCCAGGGGGCTTCTCCTTCCGAGCTATTATTTTCAATCCTGAAAATTCTTTTCAGCGAACAAGAAGCCGAACTGGTTTCACGCCTTCCTATAAGACCCTTCACGGCGGAAAAAGCCAGCCGCATCTGGAAGATGGACCTGGTTAATACAAAAAACACTCTGGATAAACTGGCAGGCCGCGCTATTCTGGTGGATATTGAGCAAAATGGCGAAACTGTTTACGTATTACCGCCGCCCATGGCGGGCTTCTTTGAATTTTCAATGATGCGCCTGCGCGATGATATTGACCAGAAGGTGCTGGGGGAATTGTTTTATCAATATATGAACGTTGAAGAGGATTTCATTCGGGAATTGTTTACCCGGGGAGAAACCCAACTGGGGCGGACCTTTATCCACGAGCCGGCACTATCTGATCAAAACGCGCTGCTTGTTCTGGATTATGAACGATCTTCCCATATCATTGAAAGCGCAACCCATCGGGGGGTGGGAATATGCTACTGCCGCCATAAAATGCAGCATATGGGCAGAGACTGCGACGCTCCAAAAGATATCTGCATGACCTTCAACAATACCGCCGCATCTCTGATCAGGCACGGGTACGCTCACGAAGTGGACGTGAAAGAATGTATGGATCTGCTGCAGGAGGCGTATGCGCACAATTTGGTCCAGTTCGGCGAAAACGTCAAAAGCAAAGTGAATTTCATCTGCAACTGCTGCGGCTGCTGCTGCGAAGCCATGATCGCCGCACGCAGGTTTGCCATTCTGAACCCGGTGCATACAACCAACTTTCTCCCGGTGGTTGATGAAGAAAAGTGCAGCGGATGCGGTAAGTGCGTCAATGTCTGCCCTGTGGAAGCCATGTCTTTAGTCTCTTCCAACAATGCCGGCAACCCAAAAATGAAAAAGGCAAAGGTGAATGAAGCGCTTTGCCTGGGCTGCGGAATTTGCGTGCGCAACTGCACGCAGGCATGCCTTCATCTCAAATCCCGTCCGGTGCGGGTCATCACACCTCTGGACGGGACACATAAGGCAGTGGTGATGGCAATTGAACGGGGAAAATTGCAGAATCTTATTTTTGACAACCAGGTGCTGTTGAGCCACCGGGCATTGGCCGGGGTTTTAGGGGTTATTCTGAGACTTCCACCCATGAAACAAATCCTTGCCAGCCAGCAGGTTAAATCACACTATCTGGAGGAAATTATCAGCCGCTACAATCATGTGAAGCGCCCTGAGCAGCTAAGCCATTAATGGCTTAGCTGCTGTGAAAAATAATACCTCTATATGATGCAATGATTTTGCCCGCCTCATTAATTTCATACCGTGTATTCATCGAACCCTGGATATAAAAAGAAAGACACTTGCCATAATCTGGTCAAATGTCTTTTTTATTTTTTGCTAAAGGAGATTTTTTAGATGTAAAGATCCCTTTTTTTATAAGACAGGTATGCGCCCATCAGCAAACCAGCAATGATCAGGAAAGATAAGAAGACAAACCCGATTTCAAGTCTGGACTCACGCAGCAACAGCGCCGGATCAAAATATTTAAAAGGAGAGATATATCTCAGGAATTTCATTTTATCGCTAAGCTCGGAAATAACAGAGGCGAAATACGCACCCAGCAGAAGCGATACCGCCAGAGAACCAGCGCGCTTATATTTTTTCAAGGCGCAGCCGAGAAAAATACCCAGCGACAGGAAGATCATCTGTATTAACAGAAAAGCCAGCATGGTGATAGCCACAAAATTATAAAATTCATTATCGGGCTGGTAGTTTTGCGCATTGACCAGCGTAGCCCCCCAGGTGACAAACAGCAGGATAACGCAATTCACGGCAGCAGCGGCCAACTTGGCGGTGACAAGCCTGCTTCTGGTGACCGGCAGGGTCAGAGAAAACTCAACCGTCTTGTCGCGCTCCTCCTTTGAGATGATGTCGCTGCCCCACATGGCAGCCGATATAGATAGGACAAGAGAGAGGTACATGATCATAACCCCAAAAAATCCCGTAACCGTGGTCAGATTAAAGGTATCCATATCCAGGGAGGAAATTAAAGCCGTGGGCATGCTTATCCAAAATGGACAATAATTCAGGGTTATTGTAGAACGCAGAGAATTTTGAAAACCCGACGATATTAAACAAAATGACAATGCCGCTCCAGATGAGCAGGGATTTCAGGTTTGCGCGCAATTCGCGAAAAAAGATGTTCATCTGATCCTCTCTTTACACCGCCGAAGCGATATTCCTTTGCGCATATAACAGATAGCTGGCAGCCAGCGCGATTATGATGATCACCACGCTGATCAGCGCTGTCGGCATCTCCCAGGCACTGTTCTTTATAATATAGCCGGGCGCAAATTGCTGGAAAGGCGAGAGAATCTCCAGGCTTTTTTCGCCGATCATATCGCCAAACGCATTCATCATATATAAACCGAAAACCAGAGCCATTGAATAAGGCGTGATACTGCGGATGCGTTTCACCAGCAATGAGATAACCATTCCGACAGACAGGAAGAAGAATTGAAATACGGGTATGGTGAACAGAAGCATCAGCAAGGGCTCGAGTGGAATTAACTGGCCTTCGCGGAAAACAGTGACAAACAGAAAGCTGCTGAACCAGACGACCAATGCGGTGACAGCCAGGGCGGTTACAGCCGCCAGCAGTTTGCTGGTCATGATCCGTTTACGCCCAACCGGTTTGGAAAGCAAAAAATCGGCTGTCCACTCCGTCTCCTCGACCGAGACCAGCGAGAAGCCGTAATTGGCAGCCTGGATCGCCATGCAGATCTGGACAAAAACGAAAGTCAGCCCGAAGAAACCCAGCAGTGTAGACCAATCCATATCCGCCATGCCAAAGGCGATAAGGAGTTCCCTTGGGAAGCTGCTCATCAATTCGGTAACCATGGCGCTTTCTGAGGAAAAACTCTTAAAAAGGGACATAAAGGCCAGAATCAGTATTGAGATGGAAAGAGACCAGGTGACCACGGAACCCAGCTTGGTTTTAAGTTCATGCAGATAGATATTCATCAGCACCACCTATTCGTAATAATGCATGAAGATCTCTTCGAGGGTCAGGTCTTCGATGGTTGCATCAGCAACCTTCGCATCGCTGATCAGCCTTGCCATCGCATTGATGTCGCCCTTATAGAAGAAGCTCATTGAACCATCCATCTTTTTCCAGATTGGTGACGCCTTCAACCTCAAACCGCTTTACATCAACATTGTCTGCGACAACCCGAATCTTTTTATAATTATCCTTCTGAAGCGTTTTGATATCCTGGATATTGATGATGCTGCCTTCCTTGATGATCGCAACGCGGCTGCACAATCTTTGCACTTCGCCGAGGATGTGCGAAGAGAAAAAGACGGTCGCCCCTCGTTTATTCTCTTCCCGAATCAGATTAAAGAATTTTTGCTGCATAAGCGGATCGAGACCCGCGGTCGGTTCATCCAGGACGATCAGCCTGGGCTGGTGCAGGAGCCCCTGAACGATGCCTACTTTCTTTTTATTGCCGTAGGACAGATCGTCGATCCTTCTTTTCAGGTCAAGTTCCATAAGTTCGGCCAGCTCATACATCCTTTTCGAGCAGTCTTTTTTGTAAAAACTGGCGGAATATTTGAGCAGGTCCAGAACTTTCATTCCTTCGTAATAAAAAACCTCGGACGGCAGATATCCGATCTCCTGCCTGATCTCAGGACCGAACTCGATGCAATCTTTCCCGAAGATTTTCGCTTCACCGCTAGTTGGGTAGATCAAGGACATGAATAAACGGATAGTGGTCGATTTACCAGCCCCATTGGGGCCGATGAAACCAAAGATCTCTCCTTCTTCCACTTTAAAGGAAACATCAACGATTCCACGCGCTTTGCCATAATACTTGGTCAGGTGGCTGACCTCAATTATGCTCTTACTGGCACTCTTTGAGGATGCTGCTGTACTCTTCCTGCGGAGCTTCATATTGTCTCTCCTTCATAATACTGTTCTTTTTATGTGGAGCTGAAGTGTTATTGCTTTTAGCGTCCACCAAACCCTGATTAACCATTAACCTAAAGAAGAAAATGTGTGCTTTATTGGCGCAATACAAGTCTGGTGGTCTTAAGCAATAACTGCAACTATTAAATGTACTACTGTGAAATATCAGTGTCAAGTTAAATCCCTGGAAGGTTCTTTATTACGCGGCCCGGTTTTACTGGAAGCAGCAAATGTACCCAGACTTATCCACAAGCGGAATTCGGCGCAGCCATTGGTGATTAGCCAGCAAGTGTTCGGACATTTTTAAATCAATAAAGCCCACCGGCTGAATATAATATTCTTTGCGTGCAAGTTTTATACTAACCACAACACCTTTCAGCAAAATTAATGAAAAGCCCGATAACTTCACCAGGTGCAATCAGAGCGAGGATGCTCACAGGGTTGAACGGCTCTATTCAATCCCCTGTCCCATCCCGCGGGAGGCTGCTCGCTGACTATCCCAATCGGATAGTGTCTCCGGGATTGGCAGGATTTCTTCCTCCGGCCGGCGAACAAGGATCAAAGCCTCACTTGGACAAGATGGCACGCACACACCGCACCCCATACACTTTGTGGGATTAATTTGAACGGTGATATCCATTGACAATGCTCCGAACTGGCAGTAACTCAGGCAGTTTTCGCAACCGCTGCAAAGCATCTCATCGACCGTGCATATAAAAGCGGACCGGGCGATCACGTTGGCAACTCCCAGTTTGGCTATGCCGCGCAGAATACCGCACGAGCATGTGCAGCAATTACAGATATAGTATGTACCCTGCTGATTGTTGCTGATGGAATGAACCAATCCCGCATCGGAAGCCCGCTTAAGGGTGGCTTGAGCCTGGTCATGAGTCAATGCATGGAAAACGGGATGATTTTCAAATGAATCCGGCCTTGGGCTGAGCACCATACATACATCGATGGGATGCTCACAAGGCTCGCCAATCAATGCCTTCTGTTTTCGGCATATACAGTCGAGCACTGCCCATGATTGAGCCTGGTTGACCAAATCGACAATGTTCTCATAGGGTTGGATTTCCATAGAATTGCGTATGGTTTCGCCGACTGGGATCACGCGGTGGAACTGCGGCTGCACACTCATTACCCCGGAAAATGCTTTCTGGTAATAATCTTCAAACAGCAAAGCCAGTTCCTTGTCAATGGTCCCAGCCTGATTCTCATAAATTCCCACGACAAAGGGCATCAATCCAAATCTGGCACCGCCTTTGACAAGTTCGATCGTGATCAATCCGCGCCTGACCAAAGCCTTAAGCTGCCGGCGAAGTTCACCCGGATCACGGCCTGTCCGTGCGGCAATTTCATCAACCGATTCTGCCTCGGGGTTGAGCAGAGCAGCGATTTCCGCCTCTTCCTGTGTAAATATTTTCTCCAGCAGCCGCAAATGGGCACCGTCTTCCGTCGGCGGGTAACCGTTGGGCAGAGAATCGAGTTTTCCGGCGAGCAGTTCATAGCTGGTCATGCCGTGATCCCCATTATCCCCAGGGATAATTTCACCTGATTTTTCCGATTTCATAGTCATCTCCCAGATGCCAACTTGGTTTAAACAATCATACATGATTTTTTCATGCATGCCCTCAGCGATGCGCAATGAAAATTTCATTCAAATTAGAGTTGTGTAGGTTTTCCGAGGTAATTAGTTACTATCAGCGTTATTAATAGCTGACCCTTGATCTGCAGGTACTAATTTACTCAGACAGGTACAACGCGAGCCCGGCGTAGGCCAAGAATAATTACACCTGGTTTCATGATGGCATACATAAGGCTTGGAGAAATGCCTTTCAGATATAAAATCCCCCACCCCAAAACACACGACTGCAAATCTAAAATGATCGGTTTCCAACGTTAAATAGAAAAAAGCCGTGATATTTTTCTTTCTGGTTGTAATTAACCGATAAATAGTCAGCAATGTGAACCGCAGCTATCGAGGGCAGGTATACTCTATATAATAGTTCTTAAGGAGTTGAAGATGAAGATCGCAGTAATTACCGATGATGGAAAAACTATCAGTCAGCACTTTGGCCGCGCACCTTATTACATGGTGTTAACCATTGAAGAAGGAAAGGTTGTGAACCATGAGATGCGCGACAAGATGGGACACAATCACTTTAGCGCCCAACCGCATGCAGAAGAAGCCCATGGCGTAGATCACGGTTTGGATGCTGCTTCACATGATAAACACGCCAGCATGGCTGAGGCAATATCGGATTGCGAAGCGTTGCTGTGCCGGGGGATGGGTATGGGCGCTTATGAAAGCATGCGGCGACTTAATATTAAACCGATTATGACAGATGTGAGTGAAATCGATGCTGCTGCCCAGGATTTTATCGATGGGAAATTAGTTGATCATACTGAACTGCTGCATTAGATGAAAGAAAGAAATGGATAATAAAGTAAAAATTGGGATCATCATATGCGACCGTTATCGGACCTGTGCCGGGGGAAAATGCCTGCGGGCATTAATGAATCAAGAAGGCGCTTTCAGTATTTACGCTGGCTCAGAGGTCGAACTGGTTGGATACACCACCTGCAATGGCTGTCCCGGCGGCAACATTGAGTATGCCGGTGAAGAAATGATCAAGAACGGCGCACAGGTAATTCACTTGGCGACAGGAATGCTTGTCGGGTATCCACCATGCCCCCATATAGAAATTTTTAGAAATTTTCTCGAAAAGCGCTATAAAGTAAAAGTGATTTTGGGAACGCACCCAATTCCGCAAAAATATCTGGACATGCATACTGAACTTGGAACATGGGAGGACCCTTGCTGGAAGCCCCGTCTTGATGCCAGCATGTCTGATGAAACTACACGAAAATCATACAATTAACGGATGAACCAATAAAAATCTTCTTCGAAATATGGGGCACTTTTGCAAGCAATGTTTGCAAAAATATTTTTATCTGAAGAATGAAGATGGATAATCAATGATTGATTTCTGTGTTTTTAGCAATATTATCCTTTTAAGTTTTGTAGCTGGTCTGGGAACAAGTTTGGGGGGGGGGGTGTTGGCTGTCTTTCATAATCCCGGAAGAAAATCATTTGGTTTTTCAATGGGGATCACAGCCGGCGTGAAGATTTCTTTATCTTTTATGGAATTAATCAGCAAAGCCTGGGAAATGAAGGGTTTCTGTACAACCACCATTGGTTTCACATTAGGGGCGGGCTGTATGTTCTTGCTGGATTTCTTCATCCCCCATATCCGCTTTGGCGAAGTGGAATTACACAGTGAAAATGAAGATACCGATTGCAATCATTTCACCCATCACGGGAGGGGGCACCGGCATAGCGGATTGCTTTTTGCTGCAGCAGGGAGGGGGGAAGTGATGTGTGCCTCATGGAAAGCGACGGTTCTAACCCCAGCCGGTTGACTGACAAGCACAGCGGCTGCACTTGCAGCCCAGACGCGCCGCTCTCGTGGTCACCGGATGGTGAATGGATTGCACTGCCTAATGCTGGCAATGACAGGAGCATTCCCAGCTATGACCTGTTTATTATCAGCTCAGATGGCTTTAAAGCTCTGAATCTCACTTCAGATCCTCAAAGATATGGCGGCCTTGTATGGAGTCCGGACAGCAAGTCCATAGTTTTTTCAGGATTAATCGAAGAACAACAGAATATCTACGAGGTCGATATAAGGAATAATAAATTTGAGCCGCTTTTCGAAAATCCAGTAACAGGCGCGCCGACCGGTTGGTCCCCAGATGACAGCAGCTTATTGTATTTTGCCGATAGCGGGGAAGGAAATTTTGATATTTACCTATTAAATGAAGAAGGCCAATCAATCCGATTAACGGATGCCGATGGATTTGATTCTTATCCACAGTGGTTCCCGCATGAGCAAGGTATTCTATTTCAGTCAAACCGCGAAGGCAATTATGATTTATTTCGCATGCATGCTGACGGTTCCGGCCAGGTTAATTTAACCGGCAGCCCGGGCACAATGGACATCTGGCCATCCATTTCACCGGATGGACAGCATATAATTTACCTGACTAACAGCGATAATCCGTGGGATAGCTGGATTATGAACGCGGATGGCGCCAATTAGCAAAAAATGACAGACCGGATTGGTATTCCCGCGACCCTCACCTGGAAACCGTAACCTGGATTTTTTGAAATAACCTCAGGACATTCTTTTTTATCCAGCAAACCGCTTTCCGGTTGTCTGCGCGCCTACATCCGTAAATAATTTCAACTATAATGAAAACAATATTTTATTAATTAATGAGGTATCCTTTTTCTTAAGAGGCTTAACTGATTGCGCCAGTTTTAAAACTATCACCTTGATAAGTGGATTAAATTAAAAATAACCGGAGGAAAGCAATGAACACCGAAAAAATCCGTCTTGAAGAAGCCCGCGCAAAGAAAGCGCCCTGGAAAAAGTGGGGGCCCTACCTGAGCGAGCGCCAGTGGGGAACCGTGCGTGAGGATTACAGTGAAAACGGGGACGCCTGGAATTACTTCACGCACGACCAAGCTCGTTCACGGGCATACCGCTGGGGCGAAGATGGCCTCGCCGGCATTTCAGATGACCGCCAGAATCTTTGCTTCGCGCTGGCTCTATGGAACGGAAAAGACCCAATCCTTAAAGAACGCCTGTTCGGGCTGAACAACAGCGAGGGTAATCATGGCGAAGATGTAAAGGAATATTATTTTTATCTTGATTCCACGCCAACCCACTCCTATATGAAGTACCTTTACAAATATCCGCAGGCAGCTTTTCCATATGACGATTTGATTGCGACAAACCGTGAGCGCGGCCGCGGCCAGCCAGAATATGAGCTGCTTGATACGGGTGTGTTTGACCAGGACCGATATTTTGATATCTTCGTGGAATATGCAAAAGCATCACCGGAAGATATGCTCATTCAGATCACTGTTCACAACCGCGGGCCGGAAACGGCGACTCTTCAACTCCTGCCTACGCTCTGGTTCCGCAATGATTGGTCCTGGGAAGATGATGTAACCAAACCCTCCCTTCACCAACTGGCACAGGATAAAAGCGGCGGGGTTGTTGCGCTTACGCATCGGGATCTTGGTAAGCGCTTTTTTTACGCGGAAGGCGCGTCTGAGCTGCTTTTCACAGAGAATGAAACCAATGCTCAGCGGCTTTTTGGTTCACCCAATGCATCGCCTTTTGTGAAAGACGCCATTGACAGATTTATCGTTCATGGTGAAGAAGGCGCAGTTAATCCTGACAGCAAGGGGACGAAGGTCGCGGCTCATTACCCGCTTACACTGAAACCAGGAAAATCGATCTCAGTCCGTCTGCGTCTTACCGATCAGGCATTGAAAGGCGCTTATAAAGAGCTTGATGACTTTTTTGGAGATACTTTTAGAGCTACCTTCAAGAAACGCATCGAAGAGGCTGATGAGTTCTACGGGGCTGTTATTCCCGCTTCTCTCAGCATCGATAAAGCCCGGGTCATGCGGCAGGCATTGGCCGGGATGCTTTGGTCCAAGCAGTTCTTCTACTATAACGTTAACCGGAAGCTCAAAGATCATGGCATTCACCAATTCCGAGCCAACCAGCGTTCTGTCCGCAATGACCGCTGGGGGCACATGCTCAACGCAGATATCATCTCAATGCCGGATAAATGGGAATATCCCTGGTATGCTGCCTGGGACCTTGCCTTCCACGTTACTGCTCTGACTTTGGTGGATGTGGATTTTGGAAAAGAACAGCTGGAACTTCTTTTAAAGTCCCGCTACCTGCACCCCAACGGCCAGCTCCCCGCTTATGAGTGGAACTTTGGAGACGTCAATCCCCCGGTGCACGCCTGGTCAACAATCTATACCTATGGATTGGAACAGGCGCAGCGCGGACAGGGAGATCTGGCATGGCTTGAGCGTACTTTCCACAAACTGCTGCTCAACTTTAACTGGTGGGTGAACCGGAAAGACCATGCCGGAAATAATGCTTTCGAAGGAGGATTCCTGGGGCTGGATAATATCGGTGTTTTTGACCGATCTTCGCCTCTACCGACTGGCGGATATCTGGAACAGGCGGATGGCACAGCCTGGATGGCTCTCTTCTGTCAGAACATGGTTGAGATCAGCGCCGAGCTGGCGATGGAAAATCCGGATTATCTCGAATTCGCGACAAAATTTATCGGCCATTTTCTCCTGATCGCCACGGGAATGATCCGGCCGGGTGAGGAAGGCGGGATGTGGGACGAAGCAGATGGTTTCTTTTATGATGTGCTTCGCCTGCCGGATGGGCGCAGTGAACGCCTGAAAGTCCGCTCGATGGTTGGCCTGCTGCCTCTATGCGCAGTGACCGTTTTTGAAGGAAAATTACTGCAGAAATATCCCGAAGTAAGCAAATCCATAAGTGATTATCTCAAGGAACGCTCGGAACTGACAGCTTTTATACATGATCCGCAAAAGCGCGGCTACAAGGATCGCCTTCTGGGATCAATCCTGAATGAAACCAATCTTCGCCGGGTACTTAAGGTCATGCTGGATGAGGAAGAATTCCTGAGCCCCTATGGAATTCGAGCCGTCTCCCGTTTTCACAAGGATCACCCTTATATCTACCAGGCTGGGAATCAGGAGTATCGTGTATCATATCTGCCCGGTGATTCAGATAACGGTATGTTCGGCGGCAATTCGAACTGGCGCGGTCCGGTCTGGATGCCGGTCAACATGCTGATTCTGCGCGCACTGCTCCAGTACTATCTGTACTACGGGGATTCATTCACTATTGAATGCCCGACTGGTTCAGGAAAGATGATGAACCTTTACGAAGTTGCTGATGAGATCGGGCGCCGGCTGACCAGGATTTATCTGCAAGATGAGCAGGGAGATCGACCTGTACACGGCACCTCGCGGAAATTCCAGGAAGACCCATTCTGGAAAGATTATCCCCTGTTCTATGAATACTTCCATGGCGACACCGGCGCGGGCATCGGCGCCAGCCACCAGACGGGATGGTCCGGGACGATCGCGCGCATCATGCACTTATTTGCCACAACTGAGGCGAGCCAGATGCTGGAACAGAGCAAAAGAGGACTGGCAGCTAAATCCACCAAGCTAAAATAATATAGCAAAGACGACAAAGACAGCCAAAATTGACTGAAGGATATTTTATGAAAATTACCCCACAACCTGGCTCTGCCTACCCGATCGGCGCAACGGTAAAGCCGGGCGGCGTGAACTTCAGCGTCTTCGCTGATAAAGCCGAGGCTGTTGAACTGCTTTTTTTCGACGGCATCGATGAGCCGGCGCCAGCGCAGGTGATCCGGCTTGAGCCACCGCAGCACCACACCTATCACTATTGGCATGCTTTCATCCCCGGTATAAAAGCCGGCCAAATCTACGCATACCGCGCCATAGGGCCAAATATGCCAGAGAACGGACTGCTCTATGACGCGGACAAGGTCCTCCTCGACCCCTACGGCAAGTGCGTCGCGATGCCGGCATCATACAGCCGAGAAGCAGCCTGCCTGCCTGGCGACAACGCAGCCACAGCCATGAAAAGCGTCGTGGTGGATAACTCCAGCTACGACTGGCAGGGCGACCTGCCGCTGCACCGGCCTATTCCCCAGACCGTCATCTACGAAATGCACGTGAAAGGATTCACCCGCCACCCCAGTTCCGGTGTTTCTCCTGAGAAGCGCGGCACGTATGCCGGGCTGGTGGAAAAGATCCCATATCTGCAGGATCTGGGCATAACTGCTGTCGAGCTGCTGCCTGTCTATCAGTTCGACCCTTCAACTGCGGCAGAGGGTCTTATAAACTACTGGGGCTATCAGCCGATCGCTTTCTTCGCACCGCACACAGCCTACAGTTCACGGCAGGATCCGCTTGGTGTGGTTGACGAATTCCGCGATATGGTTAAGGCACTGCACCGCGCCGGCATCGAGGTGATCCTCGATGTGGTATACAACCATACCGGCGAGGCTTTCGGAAAGGGCGCCAGCCTTAGCTTTCGCGGGCTGGCCAACGACGTATATTACATACTCAAGCCGGAGGACAAAGCGCGCTATGCTGATTACACCGGCTGCGGCAATACACTTAACGCCGGCCACACAGTGGTGCGCCGTCTGATATGCGACAGCCTGCGCTACTGGGTGCAGGAGATGCACATTGACGGTTTTCGCTTTGACCTGGCGTCGGTGCTGACGCGCGATGAGCAAGGCGAACCGCTGCCCAATCCGCCGGTCATTTGGGACATTGAATCAGATCCGGCTATGGCCGGCACAAAGCTGATTGCCGAAGCCTGGGATGCAGCCGGCCTTTATCAGGTGGGTTCGTTTGTCGGTGAAGTCTGGCAGGAATGGAACGGCAGGTTCCGCGACGACGTGCGCGGCTTTGTCAAATCTGACAGCGGCTATGCGGCCGCTCTGACCAGACGCCTGACTGGCAGCCCTGATATCTATGGCAATGACGTGCGCGAGCCGGAGCAAAGCATCAACTTTATCACGGTCCATGACGGATTCACACTCAATGACCTGGTTTCATATAACATGAAGCACAACGAGGCCAATGGCGAAGCCAACAGTGATGGCGCCAACGACAACCTCAGCTGGAACTGCGGCGTTGAGGGACCAACAGTCGACCCCGCAATAGAAGCGCTGCGCAACCGTCAGGTCAAGAACCTCTTCACTCTGCTGTTGATCGCGGTCGGCGCGCCTCTTATCCTGATGGGCGACGAGGTTCGGCGTACGCAGCAGGGCAACAACAACGGCTACTGCCAGGATAACGATCTCAGCTGGTTCGACTGGACGCTGCTGGACAAGCACGCCGACATCCATCGCTTCGTCAAGCAGGTGATCGCTGACCGGCTTGATATCGGCCAGGGAAGAACCGCGGATGATAACCTGATGGAACTTCTGCAGCGGGTAAAGATCGAATTTTACGATATAAACCTGGCAGCGCCGGATACCAGCAGCACATCCCACTCGCTGGCTATGAAGCGCACTTCCCCCGACGGCAAGGTTGTTTTTTACGTGATGGCGAATGCGTACTGGGAAACACTCGATTTCACACTGCCTGCCGTACCCGCGGCGGCGCAAAGCTGGCGTCTTTGGATTGACACAAACCGGCCTTCACCCAGCGACATCTACTCCAGAGACGAGGCGCCGCCTGTTACTGAGAATCTTTATCGTGTGGGTCCGCGCTCAGTTGTAGTATTAATGGCTGCAGAAAGAGAATAGCTGCAGCCACAACCTTTTAATCACGGCGGGGGTTTGTGCATGCTGTGCCCTGGAAATATCTTCGAGTAAACTTAATTGGACATAAAACCCGCATAACATTTACTATGTTTTCGGGATGAATATGGCCAAAATTTTTCCGCTTTTTACAGCTTTGATTTTAGGGCAGGCCGGAGGTAAATAGATCTGCCGGGTTTGAAGAGGAGAAAACAACATGGATATCGAGAAGTTTAAGAAAGAATTTCCCGTGATTCGATGGATTATCCGGACTCTGGTGATCTGGGTGCTTCAAGTTTCCGCATTAGCATTGATGACCTGGCTTTTCCCTGAAAATGTTATGGTGACCAGCTGGCGCAGCGGATTCATTTTCATTGCTGCAGTGGGACTATTAAACGCCGTTTTATGGCCGATCTTAACCCATGTTACGCTGACCCTGATCGTTTACACACTGGGATTCTTCAACCTGCTTCTGAACGGCTTAATCTTTTGGCTGGGAAGCCAGCTTGTGGAGGGGATCACCTTTTCGAGTGTCGGGTGGGCTATGTCAACCGCGATCGTGGTTACAGCGATTACCACCATTGGTTCGGTGCTTTTAACCATTGATGATGACGCGTCGTTCTACCGCAGCGCGCTCAAACGCCAGGCCAAGCGGTCGCGCAAAGGTGAACAGGTTAAGCAGTATCCAGGGGTTATTTTTCTGGAGATTGACGGGTTGAGCGAGCGGGTACTTCTGCGGGCTTTAAAAGAAGGCGCTATGCCCAACCTTAAGCGCTGGGTAGATCTCGGATCGCATAAGATCATCAGCTGGGAGACAGATACCTCCTGCCAGACCGGCGCCTGCCAGGCAGGCATCCTGCTGGGCAATAATCAGGATATGCCTGCTTTCCGCTGGGTTGAAAAAGACAAGGACAATAAAATCACTACTTCTAACGGCCCGCATGACACGCCGCTCCTCGAAGAAGAACATTCCAACGGCAAAGGGCTGCTCTCTCAAAGCGGCCGCAGCCGGGCAAATCTCTTTTCAGGAGATGCGGAAGATTCGATTATGACTTACAGCAAAATACTTAAAAAAGGCCGATCACGGCACCTGTATTTTTTCTTTTCCAATCCCTACAATTTCGTCCGCACCTTCGTTCTAATGATCGCCGAGATGATCCACGAGGTCCGCAACCGCCGCCAGCAGGTGCGGGATGACATCCAGCCCCGCCTGGAAGAACACCGCAAAGGTTCCTACCCGCTGTTCAGGTCTTTCACAACAGTGCTTCTGAGGGATGTCAACACGTACACCCTGATGGGTGACATCTTTCAGGGCGACGCCGATTCAATCTATGTAACTTATGTTGCCTATGACGAAGTCGCCCACCACTCGGGCGTTGAAGACCCGGATGCCATACTGACCCTGACAAATATTGATAAATGTTTTGGCCGTTTGGAGCAGGCGGCAAATGAATCGCAGCGCAAATACCAGTTTGTTGTGCTGGCAGACCATGGGCAGACCAATGGCGCCACATTCAAGCAGCGGTATGGCATGAGTTTGGAAGAATGCATCCGCAGCCTGCTGCCCCGCGAACTCAAGACCTACAGCGCGCTGGAGACCAAGGGCGACTGGAACCATGTCAATTCCACCATGACCGACCTGGCCAATAATGACGAAAAAGCCACCGGTAAAATGGTGCGCACCTTCACCAAAAAACAGACCGTGGATGGCGTGGTGATGACCGGAGATGATTACAAACGTTTTCAGGATGAAAAGAGCGGGAAGTCCATAACCCCGGAACAGGCAGAAATGATCGTGCTCGCTTCAGGCAACCTTGGGCTGGTTTACTTCACCGAATGGAAAGAACGCATGAGTTATGAGCAAATGGAGGAGGCTTTCCCGGGATTAATCAAAAAGCTCGCGCAGCATGAGGGCATTGGTTTCGTTATGGTGCATTCGGAAAAGGAAGGCGCGCAGGTGATTGGCGGGAAAGGTACTTATTACCTCAAGGACGACCGCATTGAAGGCGAAAATCCGCTGGCGGGATTTCTCCCCAATGCGCCCATGCATCTGCGCCGAACAGACAGCTTTAAGTATGTGCCTGACCTGCTTGTCAACAGCTTTTATGATCCATTAAAGGATGAAGCGGCAGCATTTGAGGAGCTGATCGGTTCGCATGGCGGGATGGGCGGCGCCCAATCATTTCCGTTCATTCTTTATCCTGCGGATTGGGAGCTTGACAAGCTGCCGCCAATTATCGGGGCTGAGAATGTTTATAAAGTATTAAAAGAGCGTTTGGAAACAATCGCTGCACAGAAGGTATAAGAGGATAAACCATCAACCACAGTTGTAACCTTAATTACAAGAGTGTGCAACAATGGCTTTAATATTGCAATGAATACCTGCAGGTCATATTTATTAGTTGTATGGTTATTGCGGCAGTAGTGACAGACTGACCATGGAAAATAAAAAAATGGAGGTATCACAATGTATCCAATCTTAGTAATCGCAATCGGTATCGCGGTCCTGGCCTTCGGCAAAAGGCTTGCCGTTCTGGGTGCGGCGGTGGGCGCGCTGCTTGGGCTTGGGCTGCTTCGGCTGTTCCCGGCTCCAGTTGACCCGATGCTTGCATTTTTAATTCCCGCTGTGCTCGCAGCGATCGGATTCTTCTTTGCAGGGGTTGCAAAAGGGGTGGTCAACATCGTCGTTATGGTGCTGGGCACACTCGCGGGCGCAGCAATCATGCTGGGATTTTTGGACCTCCTGGGCGTTAATTTAGGCCTGGTTGATTGGATGCTGGCTGCCCTGGGCGGCATCATTGGCCTGGTGCTGGTCAGGCGCTTCGAGGACTGGGCAATTATCATTCTGGCAGGGCTGATCGGTTCGCTGCTGGTCATGCGCGGGCTTTCCACTTTAATGCCATTTCTGGGCGGCACTTTGGGCACATTGCTTACCGTCATTTTGGCGGGTTTGGGGATAGCCTATCAGGGAGGAATGGGAAAAAGCAAATAAGCCGGTTAAGGAGAGAATAGTAAATCCATCATTCAATTTGGCGTGATTATGTGTATTTTTCTTGCAAAAGGAGAGAAAAGCTAAGTTACAATGGGTTTTTTGAAATCCATTGGATTCTTTGATAGATGGACTTCAAATCCCCAAAGAGGGACAAGTGTCAGCAGATTTTAAGTATTTTCAAATATGCGTGATCGTCTGCAGAGCTTTGGGTAATTGAAAAATTAAACCACCACATGTGGGGGAGATAATATAAAGTCGAAAGGCATTGTTCTCATAATAATCAGTTCAATGCACGAGTCCTATCTACCAGCATGGATATTAGGATAAGCCATTGCTCAACACCATCTGACATAAATGACTCGGGGAAAAAATATTAATAGTGGAGAAAATATGAAAAGTGAATTAATTAAGCTTACATGTCCAAGCTGTGGGGGAAAATTACAAATATCTTCAAACACAACTTCCTTAAAATGTCCAAGTTGCGGAAATGAACATATTGTCCGCCGGGATTCAGAAAATATTTTCCTGGAATCTTATGCGCGCTGTCCAGTTTGCGGACGAAACGATAACGTAAGAAAATTAACTGCAATCCTTGCGGACCAGACGCAAACTTTACAGGGGGTGACAATTGAGAAACATTCATACACCGACAAAGATGGATATCGGCACACATCAACAGAAAAGGTCCCTTTCAATGGAACTCAATCAACTAATTTAGCTAACAAATTAAAATCGCCCGCTCAACCAAGAGCTGCTGAACCTAAGGGCGGCTGCTGGCGATATGCTGTCCTATTTATGGCAATTTTTTCCATAATCACGGCACCTTTATTCGCAAATGGGTTTGGGGGACCTTCGCAACTTATTGGCGGCTTATTGCTTGGAGCAGGGTTAAATATGGTGGTTTATAAGCCTGAATAGCAAATATAAAAAAGCGGTGTCTATTTACAAACAAGATCTCATTAGAATCAAAGAACATGATTATCCTCAATGGGAACAAGCAATCGATAGATGGGAAAAGACATATTATTGTTTCCAGAGATGACTGTGTATTTATTCCTGGTGAGGAACGATCAGTTAATGCTAATCAACTCGGAGATCTCTTATATAAAGGAAATAATTAAATTACTTATTTGAAAATAAGTATCACATAAAAATATTTTCCGCATCTGTTAGTTGAAAATCATATTAAAAATAATCATGATAAAAATGCTTTAGGTTATTGAAAATTTTCAATCGCCAATTATTGACAAATATTATTTGCAACCACAAAAAAACCCTACCCGCGGTGGTGGTGATGCAGGTTTAAAGGTAATAGGGTTCATAAGACTTTGACTATGAAAACCTGAGTATTTACCGAAGTTTTTTCTGTGCTCACCAAACCTCATCCTTGCCTCTATCTTTAAGTTCTCGAATCGTGGTAAATACAGACTCTCAAGCTGGGACCACCATGTTCTATGTTTATCGGGGATTCCCAATGATTTTGGCAATCTCAATTTGACTTAATAAATTGACTCCTAAAAACAAATCTGTTTCATCAATCTCAATCAGTTTTTTTGCATAAGGTATATATATTTTGTTAAATCATAGCATTAATGAGTTAAACCCTTTTTTTACCAAGTGGAATAAAATAATCGAATATCATTTCGGGAGCAAGCAGAAAAATGAATAATTCCAATAATTATTCGCTGTTGAAAAACCCTCCTTGTCGCCCCCTGTCTGGCTTTTTGATAATGTGTGGTCGATTCTCTATATTTTAAAAGACGTTTCTTTTTCAGGGTGTTCATATTGGCTGGTCGAAATAAGAGCTTGTTCATCATCGCTTGACCATTAATTCACAACGTCTTTTTTTGCCTTGTCTTTACCCCATCGCAACCTGGCATTAAGAATTTGCCCCTAGCGCCTGTTCATATTCTCCTTGCTGTGCCGACACTTGTATGGGTTATGGTAGCTATTCACCCATTTGCGAGACGGATTGCCCTCATCCAAACTCAATACTTATTGTGGACTTCATTTACGACTATACTTCAATCAGAAATTACTTTCATGGATAAAAAATATGTTTATTAAAAGATCTTAATTGCCCTGCTTACTTTCTTAATTATTGATATGGTTTGGTTAAATTTTGTGGCAAAGAATTTTTATTCAAAACAAATCGGGCATTTAATGAAAACTGATATCAATGTGATGGCAGCAGGTCTTTTTTATTTGCTTTTTATCATTGGCCTGGTTTTGTTTGTAATTAACCCAGCTCTCGAAAAAAATTCGTGGCTGCACGCCCTGCTGTATGGGGCATTGTTTGGGTTGGTTTCTTACGCGACGTATGATCTGACAAATTTTGCGACTTTAAAAGACTGGCCGCTATTAGTAACGATAGTAGATTTATTTTGGGGTATGTTTCTGGCGGGTTCGGTTTCTCTGATTAGTTTTTTTATTGCAAGGAAAATTTAAAGTTATGAATAAATACAACTTAGGATTTTTCTGTATATTTTTTGCCTTGCGATAATGATTTATTTTTTTATAAAACTGGCTTATTTCAATCCATAAATTGATCGATTTTCTCTTTGATAGCTTGGATCACGATTGGGTCATCATTCCAGGCACCCAGATTAATAATCGGAAAGCCATCAGGATACTTTGCTTCATGGATCATCTCTGGAGTATCATACTGGCTATGGATGGCATCCGCGCTAATGGCCGCGGAGAAAAAGAGGAGTTTTTCAATACCGTTTCGCAAGAACTCCTCTACTTTTTCCGCAGGTTCAGGTTCTTTGAATTCCATCCATGCCAAGCTTAAGTTCTTTGGATCATAGCCATCTTCTGCCAGTAATTCCAGCACATCCTCCCGAAAGCCGATCTCCTGGCTCGTTAAAGTGGGCCATTCCTCGTCCCACTCAACCGGCTGGCCATGCCCCACAAGAAGGATACCGACCTTGGATTTGTCTGTATCGCCAATATTCGCATTTGCCCTTTGTACGAACATGCTCTTTAGCGTTGCAGAGTCATATAAGGGGCCTGTAAATTCAACCGGGATGCCATATGTTTCTTCAATGTTAAGTTCTTTAATGAGGTGTTCACCTTCAGCTGTGTGGTTTGAAATGGTAAGAAATACCTCGCTTACAATGATCTTGCTGGCACCTTCATTCAGCGCCTGGATTGCAGCAGCATCCGGCCGGGGATTATCGTCCAGAAAAGATAAGTAGAACTTCGTGGTTGTATCGCCTTCCATCCGGTATGCTTCCTCAAGACTTTCGATCATTTGCTGATGCATATCTCGATGGTTGCTGACGCCTACCTTGAGATATTTATTACGCAGCTGATTAAGAAGAACGGCCGCGCAATCATGGGGATAAAAGGGGTACCCAGTTCATCGAATTCGTTGAACTGATTTATCCAACCGATTGGATTATAAGTTTTCGGTTCGCCGTGTGTAAAATATACAACCGCTGTGTGACCTAATCCCGGATCATCAGGAGACCTGGTGAGCTCCGGTACCGGTCGGTGATCCTCCTGCCCCAGGATAATGCGTGTCATAGTCAAATTCCCAACAATAAAGAGGGCGAGGGATAAAACAATAGCGATAAACAACTCCTGATGTTTGAATTTAAACATCAGCAGCAAAAATAATCCAAAAAGAACCACGCAGGCGGCAATTAAGTACATACTCATCTGGAGGGGATGCACGGAAAGGTACTGGACAAAAAGGACACCCAATAAACCTGCCAGGACAACGACAGCAATCCATTTGAGATATTTCACCTTATTACTCTCCTTTCTAGTGTTGACTGATTCAAATTTAGATATTAATTAAAAAATTTAAATAATTGAAATCAGCATCCAAAAAATATTTACTAAAGCGAATCGACATTGAGATTATTTTCCATATCTAGTCTAATTGTATAATATAAAGCAGTCGATATCATAGCCCATTCTACCCGCTGTTTTTTTTGGCTTAGCGAATGAATGTGGATTAATAAAAAGAAAAACCATTCTTTAACATTGTCAGATATGAATAAAAATTTATGAATACGTATACTCTCACCCTAATTTTTGTTGTCAGCTACTTGATAGGATCGATTTCTTTTGCCAGAATTGTGACCAGGATTTGGTCGGGAAATAATGTCACTGACTTTGAAATCCCGGTGGAAGGTGGGGATGACAAATATAAGGTCATATCTATCGGTGCAAACTCTGTCAGTTCTCAACTGGGTGCAAAGGCAGGCATGCTTGTTGCGGCTTTGGATATTCTTAAAGTTTTTATTGCAGTATTTCTTGCGAAATATTTTTATCCACACAATACCTGGGCGCCAATTATTGCTGCAATAGGGGGCATGATAGGTCATGTTTGGCCTGTTTATTACAAATTCCATGGAGGATCAGGCTACTCGGCGATTATGGGAAGTCTTCTAGTGTTTGACCCTCTTGCAATCCTGATTACACCATTAATAGGGTTATTTTTGGGAATGATAGTTTTCCGCAACCTTATTGTAGCGACCATATCCTGGATTTGGTTATTAATACCCTGGTTCTGGCTGCGGAAACCAGAAAACCCTGAATATATCGTTTATGCCATCGTTATAAATATCCTTTTCGTTTTAGCCATGATACCTGAGATAAAAACAGGGATTAAATATAAGAGAGAAGGAAAGACAGAAGAATATGGCCTCGGTTCATTGTCTTCCAACCCTATGGGCAGAGGTTATTTAAAAATGGCAAATGCGCTGGGATTTATGAAGGATGTTGATACAAAAAAGAATCCTCCAAATAATTGAGGAGCAATGACTATCAAGGAATTACCTCAAAGAAAATACATAAGACCTATTGGAAAACCCTCAAAACAAAAGGGGGTTGGAGAGAAAGCGATCGGTCTTCAAAAACTGCGGAAACTTGGTTTTAAAATTCCAAAAACCTATACGTGTCAATGGTATGCCTATAAAAGATTTATCCAAGGGGATCAAAGTATTTTAAAAGAACTGCAAAATGAATTGGCTTTGATCATTGACCCTCAGAAGAAATATGCAGTTCGATCATCATCCAATATTGAAGATTCTTTAAATATTTCATTTGCGGGTCAATTTGAATCCTTGATAGATGTTCAGACTGTTGATGAGGTATTAAAGGCAATAGTCAGGATCTGGGAAGAAACAAATTCTGATAAGCTGATTTCCTACCTAAACGAGCATAAGCTAAGCGCCAAAAATATTGAGATGGGTGTGATCATTCAGGAAATGGTGGCTCCATTTCTTTCAGGTGTTGTTCTTACCCGAAATCCAGTGACATATGCAGATGAATTGATTGTGGAGGCGGTTGAAGGTTATGGCGACCAGCTGATGCAAAAGGGTTCAAACGCATTACGCTGGGTATTAAAGAATGGCGAAATAAAAAACGAAAACACCTCCAAGAGGAGATCACTTTTCCATCATCATGAATCTGGCAGAAGATGCTTGCGAAATAAAGAAATCCTTAAAGGCCGATGTTGATATTGAATGGGTATTTGACGGTCGGGAATTGTATTATGTGCAGTGCCGGCCAATCAGTAATCTGTCGAAGATAAAAATCTATTCCAATAGAATTTCCAGAGATATGTTACCGGGGATGATTAAACCGCTTGTTTGGTCAGTAAATATCCCGCTGGTGAATTCTGTCTGGATTGAGATACTCGAAAGCATAGTTGGAACATTGAACATCACACCAGAGGATCTGGCGCATACATTCTATTATCGGACATATTTCAATATGGGGATTTTTGGGGAAGTATTTAAATCCCTGGGAATGCCAGCGGACGCATTGGAAACCATGATGGGATTGAAGAACGAAAGGTCAGAAAAAAAATCAATGCGGCCTGGGAAAGAAATGATTAAATATTTCCCGCGTATTATTGGATTCGCACTGAAAAACTTAACCATTGGAAGAAAAATATCTAAAGATCTGGGTGGGATAGAAAAAGCTTTGGCAAAAACAGATCGAACAACATTTTCGGAAAAAGATGCGGAAGTGCTTATAAAAGAAATAGACGCTCATAAAGTCGTCGTAAAAAAAATTGCTTATTACAACATCGTTGCGCCATTGCTTATGGGTTTTCACAACCGGATGTTGAAACAGCACTTAGAACGGGTCGGGGTGGATTTTCTTGGATTTGATTTGATGGAGGATATTCCAGAAAATATTGAATTTGATCCAAATTATTTCCTTGAAGCGTTAAACTCAAAATATAAATCACTACCAAAGCAAACTCAAGAATTGTTAATGGAAAAACCGGAAGAGACATTTTCTGGAAGTGATGACTTAATGGAATTTGAACATGAGTTGACCAATTTCATTAATCGATTTGGTCATTTCAGTGACAGCGGAAACGATTTTTCTTATTCACCCTGGCGGGAAAACTTGAAATTAATCATTCAGATGATTGCGAATTTCGAACCAAAGCGTGGAGCTGATGAAAAAACCTCCATAAAAGAAGTTAAAACAGGGTTAATTCGAAAGGCATTGATAAACCTGGTATTTAAAAACGCAAGAAAATATCGGCTGCTCCGAGACCGGGTCAGTTCAAGCTATATATTTGGATATGGTTTATTCCGCTATTACTTCTTGGCATTGGGGGACAAGCTAGTCGAAGAAAATATAATATATAAAAGTGAAGATATCTTCTATTTAAGTGAAATGCAAATTCGCGATGCGTTCGCTTCACGGATTTTGGCGCAGAAAATAAAAGAAGCCATCTCTTACCATAAAGAAAAAATGAAATTACAGCAGAATATCACACCCCCAGAATTGATCTATGGTGATAACGAACCATTGCTGGACATTGAATACTCAACTGAATTTCATGGTGTGCCGGCATCTGCTGGTTTTTACAGCGGGCCGGCCTGTGTTGTTAGAAGTTCTGAAGAATTTGATAAAGTAAAGAAAGGCGTTGTGCTTGTGATACCATTCTCAGATGTGGGTTGGACACCGCTGTTCCCAAAAGCTGGCGCGGTAATATCCGAATCTGGAGGGATGCTTTCTCACTGCGCAATTGTTGCGCGGGAATATGGCATACCTTCGATTGTTTCCGCTTTGGGCGTGATGAATATTAAAGATGGGCAATTGCTTTCTGTTGATGCAAATGCAGGAGTGGTATATATCAAATAAAAAGAGATTTATATGAAATTACTCGAAGCGAAGGACTTATCAAAATTTTATTTACTGGGAGAACACGCTGTTGAAGCATTGAAAAGCGTGAATTTTTCCGTAGGGAAAGGCGAATTCGTTGCTATCATGGGACCATCGGGCAGTGGAAAATCAACGCTCATGCATCTCCTGGGTGGGCTTGACACCCCTACTTCCGGGGAGATCTTTCTATCTGATCAAGCCCTCTCCAAACTCAACAATAACCAGATCACTCTTGCACGAAGAAAAAATGTAGGGTTTGTCTTTCAATTCTTCAATTTGATGCCAATGCTTTCCGCCGAAGAAAATATTATGCTGCCAATCATTATTGATGACCAGAATCCCAAGAAGTTCAAGGAACGCCTAGACCAGCTGCTGGAACTTATTGGGCTATCTAATCGACGTGATCACCGCCCAGACCAGCTCTCTGGCGGGGAACAACAGCGTGTGGCAGTAGCGAGGGCATTGATATCCAATCCAGCTATACTCTTGGCAGATGAACCGACCGGGAACCTGGATTCGAAAACCGGGCAA
This sequence comes from uncultured Chloroflexia bacterium, assembly GCA_963723145.1. Classification (GTDB taxonomy): domain Bacteria; phylum Chloroflexota; class Anaerolineae; order Anaerolineales; family Anaerolineaceae; genus Pelolinea. Next base: position 53,449 of record CAVRPM010000007.1, on the reverse strand, counting down.
GAGATCATGCAGCTTTTACGTAAATCATGTGAGGAATTCAAACAGACCGTTGTTGTGGTTTCGCACGATCCGCGTGCAGCCGCTTATGCTGACCGGGTTGTTTTTCTAAAAGATGGGAATATTATCGAAGAGGTTACTTTTTCTTCGGAAAGTGACATCAGCAGTAAGCTTGACATGCTGCTTGATGAGATGCGGACACTGGGGCTTTAATCCATGCTACTCAGCCGATATATTGCGCTTCGATCAATAAGGTTCCGATTCAGGAGATTCCTTTTAAGTATGATCGGGATCATCATTGGTGTTGCGACGCTTTTAGCGATAAACGTTACAAACCAGACAGCGCTTGATTCGATCGTAAAGCTATTCAGCGATACCTCAGGCAGCGCGAAATTGACTGTGGTCAGCAATGAATCGGATAGCGATGGTTTTGATGAAACCATTGTCACGACTATCGAAAATAATCCCAACGTATTCGTTGCATCCCCGATCTTAAAAGCAACGAGTGACCTTTTGGAATCTGAAACTTCTGACTCGATCGACTTAGGCTTATTTGGGGCAAGCGGCGGTTCATTGTTGATCCATGGGATTCTACCGGAAATCGATAAGACGATACGTGAATATAAAATATCACAGGGTGATTTCATCACTGAAAACACCAATAAAAATGAAATTGTCTTGGTTGAAGATTTTGCTGAAGAAAATGAACTGGAGGTTGGTGAGTATGTTGATATCCTCACTCCTTTTGGGTTCCAATCCCTGAAAATTGTCGGATTGATGACCAAGGAGGGACCCGGACAAATCAATAATGGCCAATTTGGTGTTGTCAATCTGAAAGTTGCGCAGGAATTATTTGATAGAGAAGGGAAAATTGACCAGGTTGATATATTGACTGCAGACCCAGCCATTTCCCGCCAGGCATTAAACCAGTTAAAGGAAAACCTGCAAACGCGATTGGGCAAGAAGGTATCTGTTATTTTTCCGGCGAATCAAGGTGAACGTATGACAAAGATGCTGGAAAGCTACCAGATCGGGTTGAACCTGTTAAGTGGTATGGCGTTGTTTGTAGGTGCTTTTATCATATACAACTCATTCGCGATGACCGTTCTGGAAAGAACGCGTGAGTTTGGGATGTTGCGGACGATTGGGATGACCAGCCGGCAAATCACTTCCCAGGTACTTTTAGAAGCGACTATTCTTGGAGCTATTGGTTCAGGGATTGGCCTGGTACTTGGATTTGTGCTCTCGCGCGGCTTGACAGGGTTGATGGAGATCATCCTGGTGCAAACGCTTTCACAGGTTCAATTTCCCAGCCATTTATTAGTTACCTGCTTTTTGATCGGCCTATTTGTGACTATTTTTTCTGCTTTGATACCTGCCTGGCAGGCAGGCAGGATCTCTCCACTGGAAGCCCTGCGGGTGCGCAGTAAAACAAAAGAGGGTTGGATTATTAGATATGGGTGGGTGGTAGGCATTATGCTGCTTGCAGTTTGTTTCGCTATACTGATCCTCAATCCATTCCCAAATGATCCGGAATTCCGCGCCGGCAGTTTTACAGTTTTTGGATTGTTCACAGGTATTACCTTGTTGATACCTGTGATCGTACGCTTCTGGGAACCGATTAGCCGACCTTTCATCCGATTGATATATGGCAAAAGCGGTGGATTAGGAAGCCGGAATATTCAACGCTCGCGATTACGGACGACGCTAACTGTTGCCGCAATGATCGTTGGTGTTTCGATGGTGATAATGACCAAAGTGATCACATCTTCCTTTGCTGGGGACTTGAATAATTGGATGGATGGGTATATTGGGGGTGATATCTATATATCATCTTCGATACCACTGCGGTCCGATTTAGCTGACAGGATAGAATCAATAGATTCGGTGTCTTCGGTTGTTCCTATTCGCTATATCAATGTTGACTGGCAAACTCCTGAAGGTGAATTTGAACCTATCAGTTTTATGGGTTTTGATCCAATCGAATACGTTAAAGTCACGAATATCATTTTCAGTGACCCTGAAACTGATACGGCGGCTGTGATTAATGACATGATTGAAAACGATGCTATTTTAATTTCAAGTGTTCTGGCAGAATTACATGGATATCGTGTGGGTGACCTTGTGCGACTTCGGACGCGAAGCGGGAACCAATTATTTCCAATCGCTGGTATTGTGGTGGATTTTAATAACCAGGGGAAGGTTATTCAAGGCAGCTGGAATACCATGCGGCGTTACTTCCGGGTAAACGATGTAAGTATTTTTCTCGTTAAAGCGCAAGATGAAAACGAAGTTGTTTCAACAGGCAAAAAAATTGATGACCTGTATGGCAAAAGATATAAACTTTCGATTATCTCGAATGAGGATATCCGCGGGCAGGCGGTTAATTTACTTGAACAGGCTTTCAGTATGTTTGATGTAACCTCTCTGATCGCAATTGCAGTTGCCTCATTAGGCATCATCAATACCTTAACCATCAGTGTAATCGAACGAACCCGCGAAATTGGCATGTTGCGTGCGATTGGGATGACCATAGGACAGGTATTTGTGATGATATTGGCGGAAGCTGCAATGATTGGAATTCTGGGTGCGACATTCGGTATTCTTTCGGGGGTACTACTTTCGCGCATCATCATTTATGGCATGAAAGCGATGGCAGGCTACAACCTGGTATTTATGATCCCTGAAATGTGGCTGATCGTAACGTTATTTGCGGCTCTGATCATTTCCCAATTGGCCGCGATCATACCCGCACGAAGAGCCGTCAAAGTTGAGATATTAGATGCCTTACATTATGAATGAACCCCGATATTAATCTTGGTTAATATCAATGACAACAAAAGCACTCATTCCCCAGCGAAGCCCTTCAATCAATTTTTCTGGTTTAATAGTTGCAGTGTAGTTAACGCCGGATCCAATCGCGGATTTTAAATTTATGTCTGTAACCTGACCTTCAACACGAATATCCGGAAAAGAATCATAAGAAATCTCTACTTTATTTCCAACACTGATCTTACTTACATCGATCTCGTTGAGGTCTGTTGTTTCGATAACTTGCGTTCGCATATCTGCGAGTAAGACAGCAGGTACATTTGCATTAATATCTTCGAATGAGTTTGCATATACTTCAATTACAGTCCCGGAAAAAGGCGCATACAATTTCGTTTGCCGAAGGTTCTCGCGGGCTAATTCGAGTGCAGATGCAGCTGCTTCGATCTTGGCAATCGCGGCATCCTGATCGATCTTTTTCGCAAAATTCCGCTTCAGGATATCATATTCTGATTCTGCATCAGCAAGCCGGGCTTCAGCAGATTCAAGATCGGCGATTTGCTGCAGATCATTACTTTCAACCAGGATATCCCCTTTGGCAACCTCATCGCCTGCTTCAACTTTAATTTGTATATTCTTTGCGTTATTTTGAAAGCTTAATTCTGTCTTTATTAGTGGAACAATCTTTCCAGAGGCACTCACGGATGTTTCTACAATTTCTATCGGGGTCATTGATTCTCTTTCTTCTAATGCATTGTCATCATTCGTGGGTGAACAAGCGGAGATGAATAACAAAAATAGAATCGGGACCAATAAAAAGAAAGTACGAGCGTATTTTTTTATGTTCATCATCCACCTAATGAAGCTTTTTATTTATTATGGTTATTCGTTTTAAAAAAGACACCTTTATTTTATAACAAGATAATATATATTACCTTCCCATTAAATTCAAGATGACCTTTAAAACAGAATTTATTCTTATTACTTTTTTAAATTTCTCTTATGCATGGGCTCTTTTGACTTTTTTATCTATATAATATTAAAAACCATATTGAACAGTGGACAACATATGAAAAAAAGTGGTGTGGTTCTAAGAAGATTGACAGTTATTACAATTTGTGGAATGATCCTGCTCAGTGGATGCGAAACATTTTAAATGTGTCAAATTCTGATAATCAAGAAGAAATAATCCAAGAATCGAAAGATATTGATCCAAATTTTGTTAGCGCAACCGGCAATCTAGTGCCTGAAAAAGAAGCAACATTACGTTTCAAGCAAAACGCCAATAATATTCAGATCCTTGTTGAAGAAGGGGATAGGGTTTCGGCAGGAGAAATTTTAGTAAGCAGTGATTCTTATCAACAAACTGCAGCGGTCATTGAAGCTAAAGCGCGGGTGGCTGCCGCTCAATTACGATATGAGGCTTTATTGCGTGAAGAATTCCGGGAGGTAAGGCAATCCGAAAAGGACGCAGCATTAGAGAACCTTGAAGCGGCAGAAGCGGCATTAGACCTGGCCGAAGAAAATCTTTACGCCACATCAATAATAGCCCCCTTCAGCGGATCGATCATAGAGATCTATCCGGATTCATTTGAAAACGTACTTGCAGGTGAACCAATTTTATTGATAGCTGATGTCAGTTCGCTGCAAATTGAAACCAGTGACCTGGATGAAAAAGATGCTGGAAGGATACGTATTGGGGATCAAGCTGAAATTTTCTTTGACGCTATTCCTAACATAACATCGATAGGCAAGGTGATCGATATCGCTCAGAAATCAGCAAGCGGGGCAGGAAATGATTTTACAATCACAATTTCTCCACTTGAAGAAATTGACAACCTTCGATGGGGTATGAGCGCATTTGTAGAAATTAAAATCAGGATCCAAATATGAACAGGGGGAGACTGTGGGCGCTGATCAAGATGGCGATTTTATTGCGCAAAATAATGAAAATATCGCGGGCGCTCCTCAAGAGAAACGGGATTGTGAAATTGTCGATTTTCTATCTGAGACCATACCAGACGGGACAGTTATTGAACCTGGACAAAAATTTACCAAATCCTGGACCTTTCGAAATGTTGGCACATGCACTTGGGACACCAATTACAGTATGGTGTTTGTAGAAGGCGAAAGGATGGAAAGCCCGAGCAGTGTTCCTTTGCCAGGATATGTTGCCCCTGATGGCCTGGTTACGGTAGATATCGAATTGAACGCACCAGAATCGGAGGGTGAACATAAAGGTAGATGGCAGCTGCGGAATGAGATTGATGGAAAAATATATGACGTGTGGGTGGAAATTGTTGTAAGCAAGGAATTAAACCAATAAAATGTCTAACCTGGATGTTTGAAACCATGGTTTGATACCTTGCTTTGAAAGTGTTTCCTTATTTTTAATAAATCAATAATAATTTTCACCGTGGTGTCTGCATAGGTGCAAATTTATTTAAAGTCAGCTTAACTGTTATATCATTTAACAGAACATCCTCTTTCTGCACCTGGTCGCCAGCTTGGGTACCAATCGAGGAGAAATTCTGGTCTCGCTTGCTATTCTGCTAATCCTCTTACCGTTTTACTGGGCTATGGCAGCCATCTACCTATAGCGGCTTGATCACCTAGATCCAGATCCTCTATTTGCTCTGGTTTTTATTCGCAACAGTGCTGCATCTGACCAACACCTGGTTGAATAAGGGATTCATCTTTTTTTCCTGCAATGTCATTGGGTATGGTTTCACCCTGCCCTTCTTGCTGGTGCAAGGCAGTCAAATCTGTCTGATAATATAGAACATCTTGTCATCCCGCCTGAAAAACGCACCTCGCTTGAATAAAGCGAAGGACATGGTCAAGCTCGCTTGCGCGCAAATAACGCTTTCACATCCTCTTAAGAGGAGGCCAGAGTGCATCGTGTGGCATTCTTATGAGGGGGGTGTCCATTTTGCTGGTGCAAGCATTGTAATGGTCTTACAGCTTAAATGCTAAATAAAGACAGGCATCCGGATGGATGCCTGCTTTGGAAAGAAAGGTTTATATTACTCGGTTGGTGGCAGAAGGACTTCGTCTATGACATGGATCACGCCGTTGAATGCTTCAATATCGGCTGCAGTGATTTGGGCATTATTGATCGTCACCGCACCATCACTGTGAACGGCGAAGCTTACTTCTGAACCCTGCACAGTTTCGGCTTTCATACCATCGCTGATATCAGCTGCCATGACTTTGCCTGGTACTACATGATAGAGCAGGATATTGGCTAAAGCTTCAGGATCCGCGAGCAAAGCTTCTACGGTGCCTTCCGGCAGTTTTGCAAAAGCTTCATCGGTTGGGGCAAAGACAGTGAATGGCCCTTTTCCGCGCAGGGTTTCTTCCAAGTCAGCTGCCTTTACTGCAGCTAACAGGGTGTTGAAGGTGCCTGCACCTGCTGCTACATCCACCAGGTCATCGGGAGGAAGTATGACCGAATCGATCACATGGATGACGCCGTTGGATGCTGCAATGTCTGTTGCGCTGATGGGTGCGTCGTTGATCTTGACCATACCGTCCACCACGCTGAAAGATACTTCAGCACCGCGCAAAGTCTCAGCGGTCAAACCGTCTGATACATCCGCAGCCATTACTTTGCCTGGAACAACATGATAAAGCAGGATGCGAGACAGTGCAGCCGGATCGGCAAGCAGTGCTTCTACAGTGCCTGCGGGTAATTTGGCGAACGCCGCATCAGTTGGCGCAAAGACCGTAAATGGCCCTTCGCCCTTAAGCAGCGTCTACCAAGCCTGCTGCCTGAACCGCAGCAACCAGGGTTGTAAAGCTGCCTGCCTCAACTGCAACATCCACGATATCTTTCATCATCGGTTCTGCGGTGGGCATTTCTTCCGCAGGTTTTGCGGGCATGGGGGTGGGTTCTGCAGCCGGTTGAGCTGCAGGTGCGCAAGCTGCAATAAGCAGTGCGGCAAATATTGTTACTACCAATGTCTTCTTCATGTTTTTTTATTACTCCTTTTGTTTTACATGATTTGACATTATCTTAAGGCGCATCAACACCTCCACATGCCGGGTTGGGTGCAGATTGGGTTGGTCTTAATGGATAAAGGTTGGGATCAGGTTGGAAAAGAACTTACCTTCCGCCCCCGATATAACGATACCCTCCCCCACGGATTGTGGCAACCAATGTGGGGCGGGCGGGATCATCTTCGATTTTTTTTCTTAATTCATGAATGTACCATTTGATATATTGGCGTGCCTCATACTGGTTGTCTGGAGTGAATTCACCAACCACCAGGGCTAATTCTTTGGGAGGCACAACACGATGCGAATTCTTCATTAGATGCAAGAGCAATATGAATTCGCGTGAGGTCAAGGCAACTTCAATTCCGCTGACATTGGCTTGGCGTTTATCCACATCCAGCAGAACCGGGCCGATTTCCAATACCGGCTTTGAAGATTCTTCAACTTTTTTATCAAAATACTTCTTCCGTTTGGATATGGCCTCCTCAGCCGATTGGCGTAGTTCAGAAGTCTCCACTGGTTTTAAAAGGTAAATATCCACACCTTCGCGGATAGCTTGCATGGCAGATTCCAACGAACCATGACCTGTAAGGATGATCGCCGCAGTTTCGGCCAACGCCAGCGAATTGCTTCCAGAACGCGCAAACCATTCACCTTGCCACCTAAATTGAGATCCAGAACGACCAGATCAAAGAACTGATCACGCAAGACCGCAAGCGCCTCTTCACCGCTAATTGCCTGAGACGTTACATGGCCTACATTCTCAAGCGTTTCGCTGATGAAGGAGCGAATATTTTCTTCATCGTCCACTATCAGGGTTTGGATCATGCTTTTCCCTTCAAATTTTACTAAATTATTCAGCGGCCGCTGGAAGGAAGATGCGAAAACAGGTAAGATCCTGATCATCCAGAAGCTCTATTGCGCCGCTATGGGCATCAATGATCTGTTTGGAGATGTGCAATCCCAAGCCAAGTCCTTCTTCCTTGGTGGTAAAAAACGGTTCAAAAATGCGATCACGGACGAAAGCCGTAATTGGTTCTCCGCTGTTTTTAATAAGTATCTGAACACCGCTCGGTGATGAAGCAGAACTTGTATGAATGGAGATTTCCCCTGAATTTGAAATCGCCTCCATCGCATTCATCGCCAGATTCAGCAAAACCTGTTCAATTTGTGCCTCATCCATTCGCACCAAAGGCAACACAGTGTCATGCTTTATTTTTAAGGAAGATACCTTTCTCATCGCATTTTTTATGGATCAATCTTGCAACCTTGTCAACAACTTCCTGCACCGGTGCGGGAGATGATAACTTTTGGACAGGCTTTCTGCTGGCACTGCGCAGTTCAGACACGATGCGGCTGATGCGTTTCAGTTCTTCACGCACCACTCGCAAATTCTTCTGCGAGTTTCTTTGGATTTTGAGCGATTCTTCAGCCAGGTCGAGATGTCCCATAATCGCCTGCAGTGGGTTGTTGATCTCGTGAGCCAGTGAGGCGGCGATCTTTCCGACTACTGTCAGTTTTTCAGCCTGAAGCAGCGCCTGTTCGCTGTTTTTTCTGGTGGTGATATCCTCTACCAGGTTAATGGCAATGGGCGCCTGTCCACCTTCTACCGGGATAACAAAGAAATTAACCTCTACCCAGCACAAACGGTCATCTGTACTTTCCAGCGCCCTCTCTGATTGATGGCTGATTATCTCGCCTGAACTGAGCTTGTGATAAAGGGATTTAAAATCTTGTCCGCTTTTTGAATAAAAAACACGGGAAACATTGTTGATCTCTTTATCCGGCCGGATTCTTTTAAGGATAGTTCTTAATGCAGAATTGGCGCTGAGTATGGCTCCGCTGCTATCGAGGATACAGATCCCAAGAGAGGAAAACTCAAAAATGCCGCGAAACCGTGCCTCAGAATCCTGTAACTGGCGCGTGCGTTCCAAAACCATATTCTCCAGTGAAGTAGCATATTGGCTGATAGTAGCATTGAGCTGCTCAAGTTGAACCTGTTTTTTTGCCAACTCACGCTGCATAGTGTCCAATTCCCCAAAAAGGCGTGACATCTCGTCAAAGGTTTCAGGTGATGCGAGCATTGCTCCTTTTAGAACTGGCGATTGGCTCAGTTGAGATGTCATTCCGGTCGTTAACAATTGCGAATTCATAAGAAGCCACTGGCGTGCAGCCTTTACATCATCATGGGATATGCCTCCAAAAACAAGCATCTGCCCTTCTGCCTGTATGCCAGCTAATAGAATGGCGGTCGGATGGCCGCTCGTGGTGGGTGAATCAAAAAACATTTCCCATGCAGGCAGACCTCCCTCCGAATTTAAGGCGGAAAAAAAACGGGTCAATTTTTCCCGGCTGCCTTCCTCCATCAGTTGGACGAGGTCTTCGCCTTTAAAAATATCTTATCAAATGATCCTTGCTGCTGTAGTACATTAAGGATTCGCCCGGAGAGATCTATTTCCAGAATAAAAAAATCAGGTTGGGAATCCATTGGGTGCTCCAGTGAGTTGTTTAGCCAAATCTACAGCTTGCTCCGCGTTTGACGCAAAACCATCACTGCCGATTTTCTGCCAGAGGTCTGGCGCGATATTGAAAGGGTGCCCGCCAACAATGATCTTTAACGCATTGAATTCCGGTTTCTCGCGGATTTGTTGAATGGTGGTTTGTACGGTGCAGATCTGCTGCGAGATTGTGGCGGAGAGCGCCAGCAGGTGAGGTTGGTTTTGGGATAACGCCGTCATGATCACCTCTGGCGGTGTGTTTCCGCCCAGGAAAATTGTATCCCAACCGTCCATCTCGAAAAAGTCGGCTACAAAGCGGATGCCGATATCGTGCATATTTGTATCTACACTGGCAGCCACCAGCCGTTTGCCTACCCGGGCAGAATTAAAAATCTAAGGAAAAAGCTGGGACATGATCATCTGAGTGGCGGCAGTAAAATAATGCTCCTGAGCAATGGTTAACTGATTGACCTGCCAAAGGCGTCCGACTTCAGAAAGGGCATGCTGAAAAATATGGATATAGATATCCTTTACTGGGGTACCAGAATTGACTAATTCCATGATCAACCTGGAAGCACCGAACCGATCCCATGAAAGCAGCAGTCGCATGAATTCAGCCGCAGCATCCCGTAAGTCGCAGTCATTCGCGTCAGGATTTGTGCTCTTGGTTTCTTCCAACAGCCAGACTGCCTCATTAAAGAGGTCCTGGGCATCTCTGGATTGGCTTTTTCCCATCCCGTCAAAGAGGGAGATGCCTGCCTGTTTAAGCACTTGCATGGCTTCCGAGTTGGTCATTCCCTGGCTGGCAAGGCGCACCTGCTGCCATCGCAGGTAATCAGTGAGGATAACCGGGTTGCCCGCATTCAATGAGACTTCCACCTGACCAGCGAGGTTGATTCCCAGGGGCAGATCAAGTTCCTCAAGATTTTCAAACTCTTCCATAATAAAGACTTATTTTCTCACTTCAGGTAATATTATCCGAAAAACCTAAAAAAGCCAACCAAACCCCATCCTTGTCCGTCTAAAGGCCAAACCGAACAAGTAAAAGGATAGGGTATATTTTTTTCCTAAAATGAGGAAATCCAATGAAAACAATTTTAATTGCTGGCGCTGCAGGTGGTATTGGCGGAGCTCTGGCCAGCCTTGCAAAAACCAGAGGATTTAAAGTAATTGCTGCAGCGCGTGATACGCGCGTATTGGAAGGGAAAGGTTATCATCTAATTGAAGCTGATTTTGCCAAACCCCCTGAAGCAGGACGGATGGCGCCGGAAACCGCAGTTTTCGCTCAGACCATTGACATATTTGCCTACACTGCCGGAGATATCATTTTTGCAAAAAATGCAGAGATTACCCCTGCAGATTGGCAGCGCATGTTTGACGCTAACTTACACGGTGCACAAAATTCTTTACAAGCCTGCCTGCCGCTGCTGGCCCCGGACGCACATTTATTCTTCATCGGCGCCTACACTGACCGCCTTGTTTTGCCCGGATTGGGAGCATACGTAGCCTCTAAGGCTGCGCTGGAGAAATACACAGCTGTGCTGGAAAAGGAATTGCGAGGTAAAAAAGTCACTCTGGTTAGGCCATCAGCAGTGGCAACCAAATTCTGGGATAAGGTTCCCTTTAAGATGCCGGCTGACGCATTGGAACCGGGCCAGGTAGCCGGAAAAATACTGAAAGCCCATGATCAGGGATTGAGCTGCTTACTGGATCTGTAAAAATAATTAACCAACGGTTACAAATGATTAATTGAGAGGATTCCTGTATTTATATGATTTGCTCTTTGGGCGCTCTGTAAAAACTCTAACAAATGGTGCACAAACTAATCATCAAACGCTTCCCAGAAAGCACTTAAGCGCCGGAATTAATAGCTACCTTATGCGCAATAGAGGTCTGATCGTGTAAGTTTTACTCAAAGAAAATATAGCTGTAGGATAATATAAACAAGAAAGAGAAGCATAATGGCAGAAACCCCCAAGTACTCCATAACCAGTAAGCAAGGCGAAATTGAAATTCGGCAATATCCAGGTTACATTCAGGCCGAAGTGAACGTAGAAGATAAGAACTACAGATCAGCTATTGAAAAAGGCTTCAACCTTCTTGCAGGATATATTTTCGGTAATAATGTTTCGCGGCAGAAAATTGAGATGACTGCGCCAGTCCAGGCCTCACGTTCCGAAAAAATTGCCATGACCACGCCAGTGACTGTAACTGGCACATCAAACTTTACTGTAGCTTTCATTATGCCTGCAGAATATACCCTGGAGACGCTGCCTCATCCGAAAGATAACCGTATTCACTTTACACAGCTTCCGGCCCGTTCCATGGCGGCAATTCGTTTTTCCGGTTATTTTCAGCAAGAGACGATCCAGAGAAAAAAGCAGAGGCTGATCGATTGGCTGGAGGAGCAAGGGTTGGAGACAATAGGTGATTTTATCGTTGCTGGTTATAATCCTCCCTGGGTGCCGGGTTTTTTAGCCCGTAATGAAGTCCTTATCCAGATTAAGGACGATCCTGAGTCAAAAAAGTGATCAATTATTTCAGACTAAACCTCCCTATGCTGGTATCTTTCTGTGCGATTGACATGCTTTGGCTGGGTTTGGCGGTTCGTTCGTTTTATCAACAGTCTTTGGGCTTTACCCTGGCTCCAACCCCAACTGGTTTGCGGCGGGTATTTTCTACCTGCTCTTTGCCGCAGAGATCCTGTTTTTTGTGGTCGTTCCCGGACAGCAAATTGGCTACCTCAAAGCCACCCTTCTGAGTTCGGCTCTGATTGGATTGATCAACTACGCTACCTTAGGACCTGACCAACCTTGCGACCATCAAAGACTGGCCCCTGCCGATCACAGTTGTCAATCTGCTTTGGGGTACACTTTTATTCATTTCGGACAGTTTGATCGGGTGAGTGATTATTCAAAAATTTTATATGATTTATAAGGAGGCACGCATGAAAGCAATAGTAATCAGCGCCAGCCCGAACAAGGATGGCCTGACCGCAGCTTGCGAACAGGCAGCCGCAGAGGGCCTGGCGGCCGGCGGGGCTGAAGTGGAGCATGTCAGCCTGAACAGTCTTAATATCGGGATGTGCAAAGCCTGCAAGCGGGGTTGGGGGACCTGCAGGGAGGAGCACTGCTGCCAGGAGAAAGACGATTTCCAGGCGCTGCATGAACGCACCTGCCAGGCAAATGCACTGGTGCTTGTGACGCCGGTGTACTGGGGGGAGATGAGCGAATCAGCCAAGGCTTTTACCGACCGGCTGCGGCGCTGCGAGGGCAACCGCGGTGAGGAAAGCCGTGTGGTCGGTCATCCGATGATTATGGTCGCCGCAGCAGGCGGCACCGGCAATGGCATGATCACCTGCCTGGCGAGTATGGAGCGCTGGATGGACCACATCAAGGCGCAGAAATTTGACCTGATCCCGGTAAACCGCTGGACACGCGCATATAAGCTTGTTGCCATACGTGCGGCCGGGGAAGCATTGGCCAACCAAATAAGGGAGATGCAGGTCAAGCCAATTGGATAAAGCAGATTTCCTTAAAAAATAGTGCATGAACTATTTTTTAAGATCCATGTTTATTTAAGAAACTGAAGCCGCAAATTTCGTTGCAGTAATCAGAAAAACCAAAATTACATATTCTCCAACCCTTGACAGAGATCCCCACCAGGAATATAGTTAAGCATCCTTAACTAATAAGTGATATTAATTATGTTGCCTTCAAAAACAATATCGGATGTGATCCAGGAATGGTCTGAAATCTTTATGCGCAAATCGGGGCATGAGTTTAGGCACTTTATGGATGAATCCGGACTGTCTTTTTCCCAGATTATTGTGCTGATGCGATTGTTCCACGTCGCAAATTGCGGTGTTTCGAAGATCGGAGAGGAAATGGGGGTCAGCAATGCAGCCGCAAGCCAGGCAGTGGACCGCCTGGTGCAGATGGGATTAATTGAACGCAGCGAGGATCCTGATGACCGGCGTTCCAAACGGCTGGCACTGACTCAAAAGGGGCGCGAGTTGGTCACAGGTGGTATTAAGGACCGCAGCCTATGGGTAAAAAACTTGCTGCCAATTTACCAATAGAACAACAGCAGACAGTTATTTCCGCGCTGACGATTCTCACCGAGGCAGCGCGCGGGAATGAGAACTGACTACCATAATAAATGGCGAATCACTTCTCAGGGAAGAGAATAAATCAGGATTTAAACAAAGTCTTACAGCGTTTGAGGGAAAAATTTCCTTCGAAAAAAATATATAAAAATATTTATTATTTAAGGAACAACTGATCATATGGCACGTTTGTTCAAGTATTTGAAGCCCTTTGCAATACTTATCCTGGTCACGATTGGCTTGTTGTTTGTCCAGGCAAACAGCGACCTGGCGCTGCCGGACTACATGTCCAAAATCGTAAATATCGGAATTCAGCAGGGCGGTATCACAGAGCCTGTTCCCGAAGCAATCCGTCAAAGCGAAATGGAAAAAGTGCTGAGAGTATTGGATGGCGATGAGAAAGCACTTGTCTTGAGTGATTATCACCTGGTGGATCAATATTCAATTGGCTATCCCATACACGTCAAGCAATATCCCGCGCTTGCCAATGAGCCGATCTATATTCTCAAAGCGATAGACCAATCCGAAATGGATAGGCTTGAGCCTGTGATGGCAAAAGGGCTGGTGCTGGTTTCCTCCATTGAACAGATGGCGGCAGACCCATCCAAAGCATCAGACATGAGCCAGGGACTTGGATTTGATCCGTCAAAAATCCCCGCCGGCACGGATTTGTTTTCTCTTCTGGAAAATCTCCCTGAGGCTCAGTTAGCTTCGATCACGAGTGCCATCAATGAGAAATTCAATAGCCTTGACAGCACCATGATTTACCAGACTGCCATCAGTGCCGTTAAAGCGGAATATATTGCACTGGGTATGGATATCACCCAACTCCAGACCCAATACATTCTGCAGATGGGAATCATAATGCTGCTGTTGACGCTGATTTCAGCAGCCTGCATGATTGGGGTTGGGTATTTTTCTTCCCGCACAGCAGCCGGCCTGGCCCGTGATTTACGCAGAAATGTATTCCAAAAAGTACAGAATTTTTCCAAATCTGAATTTGACCGGTTTTCCACCGCTTCGTTGATCACCCGCACCACAAATGACATCACCCAAATTCAATTGGTTCTGCTGATGATATTGCGAATGGTCATATATGCTCCCATTATTGCCGTGGGCGGAATTATCCGCGCGATCGGCAAGAGCGCATCCATGTGGTGGTTGATCGCTTTGGCGGTCATTGTGGTTTTGGGACTGATTCTCATCGTATTTGCGATTTCTCTGCCAAAATTTAAGAGCATGCAGAGGCTGATCGACCGGCTCAACCTGGTGACACGTGAAAATCTGTCAGGGATGATGGTCATTCGCGCTTTTAACAAGCAGCCGTTTGAAGAGAAGCGTTTTGATAAAGCCAATAAAGATCTAACCAAGACCAGCCTGTTTGTCAACCGAATCATGGTGTTAATGATGCCTTTGATGATGCTCGTCATGAACAGTCTCTCTATATTGATCATCTGGGTTGGTTCGCATCAGGTTGCCGAGTCGACCATGCAGGTGGGCGATATGATGGCCTTCATGCAATATGCGATGCAGATCATGTTCGCCTTCCTGATGATGTCGATTATGTTTATTATGCTGCCCAGAGCTTCAGTGTCTGCAGACCGCATTGCCGAAGTTTTGGACACTACCCAGGTGGTTGTTGATCCAAAAGAACCCAAGCGGTTCAGTCAGCCATTTAATGCAACTATCGAATTCAGAAATGTTTGCTTTCGCTACCCGGATGCTGAGGAAGATATGCTGCAGGATATTAACTTTACTGCAAAGCAGGGTGAGACCACGGCTTTTATCGGCACCACTGGCTCAGGGAAATCAACCATTGTCAGCCTGATCCCGCGCTTTTATGATGTGACTGAAGGGGCTATTCTTATCGATGGAATGGATATCCGTAAGGTAACTCAATATGATTTGCGGGAGAAGATCGGTTATGTACCGCAAAAAAGCAATTTATTCTCAGGAACAATTGAGAGCAACCTGCTCTATGCGAATGAACATGCCAGCGAGGACGATCTTAAGCAGGCTGTTGAGATCTCTCAGGCGCAAGATTTTATTTCAGCTGACCCTGAAGGCCTTCAGGCGGAAATTGCGCAGGGGGGTATGAACGTTTCGGGCGGTCAACGGCAAAGGCTGGCCATCGCCCGCGCTCTGGTTAAGAAAGCGCCTATCTATATATTTGATGACAGCTTCTCAGCGCTGGACTTTAAGACAGACGCCGCCTTACGCAGGTCGCTTAAAGAACATACCAATTCCAGCACCCTGTTGCTCGTAACTCAGCGGATCGCAACAATTAAGAATTCAGAACAGATTATTGTCCTTGATAAAGGCAAAGTGGTTGGCAAAGGCACCCATTCCCAGCTTATGAAGGATTGTGAAGTCTATCGTGGAATCGCATTAGCACAGCTCACCCAGGAGGAATTGGCATGAATACTAAAAACGCCGCTACTCCGCCTGTAAATAAGTTGAGCAGCAACCCAGCTGCTCAAACTGGGGGTGTCCAGCCGCGCAGGGTGGGACCCTTGGGTCATGGTGGGCCGATGGCCATGATGAAGGGGGAAAAACCGCGCGATTTTAAAGGCACAATGAGCAAACTGATCAGCTATCTGGGCGCATACAAGCTGGCGATTATAGTTGCCATGGTTTTTGCCATTGCTTCCACTGTCTTTTCCATTGTCGGCCCCAAAGTATTGGGGATAGGCCACGACCAAACTCTTTGAGGGAGTCATGGCCCAGATAGCCGGTACTGGCACGATCGATTTCATATACATTGGCCAGGTACTCCTCTTTACCCTTGGCTTATATCTGCTTTCTGCACTTTTTAGTTATATCCTGGGCTGGGTGATGTCTGACATTTCAATGAAAATCACCTATCGTTTCCGAAAGGATATCTCCCAAAAAATAAACCGCATGCCGCTTAGGTATTTTGACGGTACAAATCATGGTGAAGTGCTTTCACGCGTGACCAATGATGTGGATACCGTCAGCCAGACTCTCAACCAGAGCCTGTCTCAGGCAATCACTTCAGTAACAACTGTAGTGGGCGTCATGGTGATGATGTTATCCATCAGCTGGCAAATGACCCTGGTCACGCTGGTAATTCTTCCCCTGTCATTTCTGATCATTAAATTAATTGTCAGCAAATCGCAGGTTTACTTCAAGAGCCAGCAGGATTACCTGGGTCATGTCAACGGCCTGGTGGAGGAAATGTATGGCGGCCATTCAGTAGTCAAGGCTTTTAACGGTGAGGAGAAAAGCAATGAGCAGTTCAATGAAATTAATGAAACGCTCACCGACTCCGCATGGAAATCGCAGTTTCTTTCCGGTTTAATGTTCCCCATCATGAATTTTGTCGGCAACCTGGGTTATGTTGCAGTTTGCATCATGGGCAGTTATCTGGCAGTGCGCAATATTATCACCATCGGCGATATTCAGGCTTTTATTCAATATGTGCGCGCTTTTACCCAACCCATCACCCAAATTGCCAATATTTCCAATATTTTTCAGCAAACTGCAGCAGCTGCTGAGCGCGTTTTTGAATTCCTGGATGAGCCGGAGGAAATGCCCGATACTGGCAGCCCTGTCAAACTGGCAAGGGTCGAAGGCCATGTGGAATTCAAAGATGTCCATTTTGGCTACAATCCTGACAAAATCATCATTAACGATTTTTGCGCTGAGGTCAAACCCGGGCAGAAGATCGCTATTGTCGGCCCCACCGGTGCCGGTAAAACCACCATGGTTAAATTACTGATGCGTTTCTATGATGTCAACAGCGGGGCAATTCAGATCGATGGCCATGATATCCGCGATTTCAGCCGGTCAGACCTGCGCAGAATGTTTGCCATGGTTCTGCAGGATGCGTGGCTTTACAATGGAACCATCATGGAAAATATTCGTTATGGCAGGGCAGGCGCAACCGATAAGCAGGTTATACAGGCTGCCATAACTGCGCAAGTTGACCACTTCATCCGTACATTGTCTGAAGGTTACAATACGGTGCTCAATGAAGAAACCAGTAATATTTCTCAAGGCCAAATGCAGTTAATCACCATCGCCCGCGCAATCCTTGCCGATCCCCGATTATTGATCCTGGATGAAGCTACCAGTTCAGTCGATACCCATACCGAGGTCCTTATCCAAAATGCCATGAGCAACCTTATGAAAGGCCGCACCAGCTTTATCATCGCGCATCGTTTATCAACAATCCGTGACGCTGATTTGATCCTTGTGATGAACAAGGGAGATATTGTTGAACAGGGCAAACATGAAGAATTACTGGCCTGCGGAGGCTTTTATGCAGAACTCTACAATAGCCAGTTTGATAACGCAGAAATGATCAGCGATACTCAATAAAACTTACAATTTAATCTTATTGTTACAAAAAAGCGCCTGAATCAGGCGTTTTTTATTCTTCATGTCGCACTTTAAAAAAAACCCTGTCGGGCAGGATGAAAAAAACCAATAATAAAAGCAATGAATTTCGAAGGTTCAAAAAGATTGAATATTGACGCGGTTTTGTTCACATCTTTTTTTACTCGTGATCATTCTAGTATTTCATGATTAACCAGAATAATGCCTTACTTGAGCCGATAAAATGATTATTTTTTAAAGCGGGTTTCGATGATCTGGTAAGTGGTGAAAGCGATAAAGACCACGCCCAGAACCGCATCTCCCCAGGCTGTGGGGATCCTTAAATAAACCAGAGCTTGGCTGATCAAGCCGACCAGCAGAACTCCCAGCAGGGTACCGAATACCGAGCCTCTGCCCCCATAAATGGAAGCGCCGCCAATGATAACCATGGCGTAGACCTTCATGAACTTCTCGCCAAAATTGGATCCGGCTCCCAGGCCCGAGCCGGTAACACCAGCGACAGCCGCCACTGTGCCCATGATCGCAAACGCGGTCATATAAATGTGCTTAATGTTCAATCCCGTTCGGGTGGCGACTGACTTATCGCTGCCTACGGCATAAATGGCTCTTCCAGGCGCTGTGTAACGCAGAAAAACAAGCAGCGCGAAAAAAGTGATAATGACCACAATAACAGACACATGCAGCCCTGAGTAGCCAACAGCCGCCGGTACGGTCACAAGCCAACGCATGTTCCATCTCTCCAATGCCGGCAGGCGCCCACGGCCGGACATAAAAGTGGCAAAGAAAGCCAAAAGGCCGAAGATCAGCGGGCTCATACCCAGGGAAAGTTCGAAAATTCCCAGCTTAAAGGTCGAAACCAGCCAGCCGATCATCAAACCTATGGAAATGCCAACCAGCATGGCAGTGATATAAAAAAGCCAGATGCCGCCCTGGTAGCCCACATTCGATAAAAAGATCCTTGCCAGAAAGGTTGCAATGGCCGCGACAGCGATAAATGAAATATCAAAACCCCCCAGAATTACTACCGGCAGCAGGGCAAAAGCCATCAGGATAAACAGGGTTTGATTCCGGATGATGTCAAACAGGGTGCCAAAAGAAAAGAAAGCGGGGTTGATTAAACCAATGGTAACCGAGACCGCGATCAATAATAATAACAGGTAAAACTCATATGTCTTAAAAATACTTTTATTCATGATTAATCAACCACTGCCTCGCTTCAATGAAAGTCTTTTTAAGCTAATGGTCTCCCATCGAAAGGGATTTTCAAAAAATACCGAAAACGCTTTTAATGTTCAAAGCATTTTCTGGGTTAGAGCAAATTCAACCATTTAAAGAATTAAAAATCGAACTGTTCTAATTAACCCCAGAATTATAATTAAAAAACTTTTTTACGGGTATCTTTTTTTCAAATCAATAAAATATATCCTTGCGGTAATCGGCAGCCAATGCGTGAAGTGACTGGCTGTTTGGTAACTGCATTTGTGATTAAAGATAGAATTTGCCAGATATTGCGCTCTATTCGGCCTTGGGCTCGTAAAGGTCGCTGTAGATTTCTGGCATTGAAACAGACCGCCGTATCATCTCAGAACTGCCACCCGGGCAGATCAACCCTGCCGGAGCTGTATATGACCACACTTCATTAATTAATCAAAACCGGATCATAACAGCTGCTGCAAAAATCTGGTTTTTATTTAACCGCAGACTATTGTAATTAATTGCAGAAATCCTAAAATGTTTTATAAGAGATATTTGGCACGGCCATGACCACGTCTACCGTCCGGAGGAGCTTGAGATGATCGGGTATCGCCCAAAACTATATGCTTCCGAGGGCAAACACGCAACCTACATATCCGCAGACGAATGCGGAGAAGCGATTTCCAGCTGGGAATGGTGGTCATGGGATGAGGACTGCGGAGAAGGCAAGGTGATCACACCGGTGACATCCATTAACTATAACGTTGGAGAATACTATCCCGGTAAATCCATGACCCTTGAGGATTTTGGCATCGCCAGTCATTTTGAATTCAGCGCGCACAGCGCCGGCATTGGCTACCTCAGCGAACATGTGTGGACCACCCATATCAATACCTGGAACAGGGAAACTTATTTTTGCGGGGGGGCGCTTGTAAAGAATTTTACCGAACGGCATCAGGTTATTGACCCCGGTTATGACGAGGTCAACTGCCCGGGAGGGCTGCATTATAAGTGGTGGATCCCGCCTGAATTTGTAGGTTCCTGTTATGAAGAAAACACTGACCGTTTCGGATCAGATTACTACTCATTCGAAATGACCAATCCTGATGCCATGGTTTGCATGCAGGCATGCAAAGACGACAGCAACTGCATATCCTATACCTATGTAAAACCTGGATACCAGGGTGTGAATGCTATTTGTTACCTAAAAAATGAAGCCCCTGAAAAAACTGCCAATGATTGCTGTGATTCCGGGCTGCGCAATGCCTGTATGGAAGGTTATTAACTTATTTTCTTAAATTGGTTAATGCTGCCTGTCTGTCTTTATGCGCCTTCCATTATGGATTTCAAGCGCTTTAGAGATTCTTCAATGTCTTTTTCTATTGAGCTGGCAACCGCGCCTTCAGCCAATTTAAAAAATCCTTTCGGCTCTCCTTTAATAAGGATGGCAATCTTTGTGCCCTCCGGTTCTTTGGCGTAGGTTATGGCAACCTCATAAGGCACAGGCCCCTTGATCACCTTCGCTGCCCAAATCTCATTCTCTTTGAAGGCTGTAATTTCCATGGTGCTTTTCATCTCTTGACCGAGAAATTTGGATACTTCCAGGTAGCGCGAGCCAACCGCGTTATCAGGACCTTCCAGCATTTGTATTGAGCCTTCCCCCTGCCAATTGGAATAATTTTCACTATTTTGAGAATATGCAAACACTTCTTCGACTGGTTTTTTTATGACCATTGATTTTTCTATTTTGATCATAGGAAGACCTCCAATTCTGATTTCCAGTTCTAATTTAGAGTGTACATCGAAATTCGATGTCAATCTGATTTTCAAGAATTCCTATGCTCAAGCTTTGTTAGCGGTCATGACCCGGCCTATCAGCAGCATATGCGAGTGCTGAGGGTGTGCAGCACCCGACAATTGCCGGAGCTTCGTGGATCAACGCATCGTTCTCAAGGGCTGCTACCATGAATAAAGCGAAGTCCACCCGGCGCGTCATATTGCTCTCAAGGATGGGATCGCCCACGTGCCGGCTCCATACTGGCAAGCCCTGGCTCTCGCCCTCTTCAAGGTCACTCCCGCGCACGACAGTCCAGCGAGTATCGCTGGCAAACACCCGCCAGCAGGCTTCTACCTGGTCGTCGATATCCACGGCGCGGAGAAACCGGCCGAGCCAGCTGGCAATCTTTGCTTCCGTTTTGAATTTTTCTGAATATACATCCTGACCGTCACGCGTAATATGCCAGCCGCAGGAGAATATGAGGCGCGCGCCCGGGTGCGCAAAATCCAACACGGCCTGAGCTGTTCCTGATGAGTACTGATGAACTCCCCAGGGGACCAGCACTGTAAGCACGCCATCACAGCCTGCAACAGCTTTCCTGATGACCTCGCGGTCATTTGTTGCTCCGGGAATGACAGCCATGCGCCCGCTGAACGAATCGAGCTTGCTTACACTCTGCGCGCGGCAAACCCCAACCACCTGATAACCCCGGTCAAGCGCGTGCTGCACCATATATTTGCCGAGCTTCCCTGATGCGCCGATAATACAAACTTTCATAAAAGGCGTTGCTCACTTTCGTAGAAATTGCTGCTTATGCCTGAATATTATATACAATCCGCAACGGAGAATGCAGCGCTGCTCAAGACTGAAAAAATCAAGGGCAACAACACCGATCCTGGTGGATTGCAAGTTCCAGCCGGTGTATTTTTTTTATGTGCAGCTGATAGGTAAGCATAATGCAAGCCTTTGGTAGAACTTAAGGAATGGATATCAATAAGAAAAGGATTGTGATTACCGGTGCAGCTTCTGGCATTGGTCTGGCTTTATTAAATGAGATCTCACGCTTTGACGCCCAGATCCTGGCTGCTGATATTGATAGGCTGCGGCTGCCAAAGGCGATCAAGGACCATGGCGGCCATCCATCCCGCATCACTGGTTTTGTCACCGATCTTTCATTACCAGAGAATGTGGATGATTTGTTCAGGAAGGCTATCAACCAGATGGGCGGGATTGATCTGTTTATCGCCAATGCCGGCTTCCCCTATTACGAAGCCCTCCAGAATGCTGATTGGGGCCATATCGAAAGTATTTTTCAGCTGAATGTTTTTTCACCCATTTATGCCTTTGAAAAATTAAATCAATTGAATAGCAGCCGGGATTATAAAATGGTGATTACTGCTTCAGCCATGGGAGTGATGGCCATGCCCGGTTATGCGCTTTACAGCGCCACCAAGGCAGCCCTGCACCGCTTTGCGGAAGGTGTGCGCCTTGAATTGCGCGACCCGCGCCAATTGATGCTGGTTTACCCGATCGCTACGCACACCGATTTTTTCATAACCGCCAGCCAGAACACCCCCATCCCCTGGCCTGCGCAGACCCCGCAGGTTGTAGCAAGAGCTATTGTGAAGGGCATCCAGCAGGAGAAGAAGTCCGTTAAACCCTCATTTTTATTTTCCCTGATCCTCTTTTTGGATCGTTTCCAGCCCTTTATTCGCAGGGCATATCAGAGATACTATGCGCGCTTGCTGAGATAAAATTGCCTGATCCCTCAATAAACCAGGAGTCATTAATGCCTTACGGTTATCTCGGAAAGATTCTTTGGATTGACCTCAACAGCAAAACTGCCCAGGAAGAAATGATACCGGATAAGATTTACCGCCGGTTCTTATCCGGCAGCGGGCTGGCCGCGTATGTGCTTTTCCGAGAAATACCTGCCAAAACGAACGCGTTGGGAGCGCAAAATACTCTGGGATTTGTATCCGGTCTGTTAACTGGCACAGGCACCCTGTTCACCGGGCGCTGGATGGCGGCAGGCAAGTCGCCGCTGACTGGCATGTGGGGAGAAGCAAACTGCGGCGGGACACTATCGCCTGCATTAAAAAAGGCCGGTTACGATGGCGTTTTTGTGAAGGGTATCAGCCCCAATCCAGTTTATGCACTGGTAACGGATGCCAAAACTGAGATCATTGATGCCAGCGATCTGTGGGGGATGGATGCTGTTCAGACCCAAACCATACTTCGACAGAGGCACGGCAAACAATGCTCCATTGCCTGTATAGGCCAGGCAGGGGAAAAACTCTCTTTGATCGCAGGTATTGTAAATGATGGCGCCCGTCTGGCCGCGCGTTCCGGGCTGGGAGCGGTGATGGGTTCCAAGCAGCTTAAAGCCTTGGTGGTCAGCGGAAATTCCCAGGTTAACGTATTCAGGCGCGATCTCACCAAGCAACTGAATAAATCGGCAGCTGAAACGGTCAAGCGCCAAATCCCTCTGCCTTCAGGAAAAATTGTCAAGTTTGCAGGCATGTTTATGCGCTGGCTGCCGCTGCAATTCGCGCTGGATGGCTGGTTTTATAAATTGCTGCTTAAAAAATGGGGTACATCCGGTTTTAATCAAATTGGCATTGAAATGGGTGACACCCCGATTAAGAATTGGGGCGGCACCCACCGCGATTTTGGTTTTCGGCGCTCCCGGTCTATAGACCCGGACAATTTCCTCAGACGCGAGCAGCGCAAATATCATTGTTATGCCTGCCCGTTAGGCTGCGGAGGTGTGCTTGAGGGGGAAGCCGGCGAAGTAAATGGCCATCATAAGCCCGAATATGAAACTATCCAGGCATGGTCAAGCTTAATTATGAACGAAGACACAGAAAGCATTTTTTTGATTAACAACAAACTCAATGCAGCCGGTATGGATTCCATTTCAGCAGGGGCTACAGTGTCCTTTGCCATCGAATGCTTTGAAAATGGACTTCTTACACGTGAGGATACCGGCGGTTTGGTGTTGAGATGGGGCAATACCCCCGATATTTTGACATTACTGGATAAAATGATTGCCCGCGAAGGCATCGGTGACAAGTTAGCAGACGGCAGTAAAAAAGCTGCTGAATGGATCGGAAAAAACGCAATGGATTTTGCCATGCAGGCCGGCGGACAGGAACTGGCTTTTCATGACCCCCGCTACGATCCCGGCCTGGCTTTGCACGCCGCAGCAGAACCTGCGCCGGGAACGCATACCAAAGGTGCCTGGCAATTTTATGAAATGTTCAGACTCTGGAAAAAGGTAAGGGGGCTGCCGCGCGCCAAGCTGCTCTATTGGAAAAAGGATAAATACCGCGCGGATGATGAGCGAGCCAGCATGGCTGCCGCATGCAGCCAGTACAGCCAATTGCTGGATGGCAGCGGTATTTGCCTTTTTGGTGCATTCCTGGGCGCTGACCGGCTGCCTGTCTTTGAGTGGCTCAATAGCGTCACCGGCTGGAAAAAAACTCCTCAAGAATACATGCACACCGGATTGAGGATCTTAACCATGAAGCAATTATTCAACGCGCGGGAAGGCGGATCATTGAGGCATGCCATAAACAAACGCCTGCTGGGCATTCCGCCGCTGGCCGCCGGCGCCGCCAAAGGTTACAGCGTGGATCTGGATGCGCTGGTTAAAAAATACTGGCAGGCATTGGGTTGGAATCTGGAAAACGGCCAGCCAACAGAGGAATGCATTTCTAAGCTTGAATTAAAAGAGTATCTATAAGAATGGAAAAATATGCCTGAGGTAGATGAAACATTCATAAACGACTTGCTTGACAAACTCGACCGGTGGTTTGAGGAAGACAGCAAATTCACCGGCCAATGCATGAGCGCTGATCTGTACCCTTATGAGCGCCTGTTCTCTCCAATTCAGATCAACTCTATAAAAATAAAAAATCGCATTGTTATGGGGCCGATGGGCAATGTCTATATGACCGAAGAAAGCGGCCGTCCTGCACAGAAGATGATCAGTTTTTTGACAGAACGAGCTCAAGGAGGTGTGGGATTGATCACCACAGGGCTGGTGCCTGTGGGGCAGGGGATTGATCCGGGGTTAACAGAACCCGGCGGCCTCAGCCTGTTTCCAAGAATTGACCGTTCACGCACTTTGTATTCAGGATGGCGCACTCTTGTGGAGAATTTACATGGTTTTGGTGCGCGTTTTTTTATACAGCTGTCTCCAGGCGCCGGGCGGGTAGGTTCACCCCTCACTCTGCAGACCAAGCTGCAATTACCTGTATCCGCTTCATGGAATCCGAACTTTTATCTGCCCCAGATTCCCTGCCGTCCTTTGCTCGACATCGAAGCCAACACCCTCATTCGCAGAATGGCTCAGGCATCGGCGGATGCCAGAGAGTTAGGCGTGGATGGCGTTTACATCCATGGGCATGAAGGATATCTGCTCGACCAAATGACCAATCCGGCTTTTAATCGCCGCTGGTTAAGTAAATATTCCGATAAACAGCGTTTTGGATTGGAATTGGTGCGAGCTATCCGCCAGCGCGTGGGCGCAGAGTATCCGATCATGTATCGCATTGGCCTATCACTGGGTTTGCGCGCAAGTTACCTTGAGAAAATGGAAAAAGTCAGCAGCCTTAGAAATTTCAGGCGTGAGCGAGTGGTTTCTGCCACCCTCGATTTTATGGCCAATCTTGTCAAAGCCGGCGTGGATTGCTTTGATGTTGACCTGGGCACCTATGATAACTGGTGGCTGGCGCATCCGCCGGGCAGCATGCCATCTGGCTGCTACCTGCAGGTGACCCGACTGATAAAAGCATATTTCAAGCATACCGGGGTAAATACCAACACCGGCGCAGAAGTACCTGTTGTGGCTGTGGGCAAGCTGGGTTATCCTGACCTGGCGGAAAAAGCGCTTCGGGATGGAGACTGCGACATGGTCATGCTTGCCCGGCCCTTACTGGCAGATTCTGAATGGGCAGCCAAGTCTTTTGCCGGGCGAGTACATGAAATCCGTCCCTGCATCAGCGACCAGGAAGCCTGCCTGAAGGCGTTTGTGACTGGCACGCATATCCAGTGCGCGGTAAACCCCCGTGCAGGTTTTGAGGATGTCTTGCCCCAGCACCCCTGCCCGGCAGCCAGACGCAAAAAGATTGCTGTTGTGGGCGGGGGTCCAGCCGGAGTTTCATTTGCCATCACAGCCGCCCGACGTGGGCATAATGTTGATCTTTATGAAAAAAGCGGGCGCATCGGAGGCATGTTGGTTCCCGGAAGTGTTGCAAAAATCAAGTATGAAATTGGCAATTATTTACATTTCCTGGAATTACAGGTTAAAGATGCTCAAGAAACATCGGGGTTGAAATTATTTTTGAAAACAGAGCCAGACCCAATATCTCTAAAGCAGAAGAACTACGATGCAGTGGTGGTGGCGACGGGCGGAAAGTTGAAAAAACCTGCAGCTGCAGGAAGTGAAAGTACCTGGGTGGTAGATGCAGTTGAATTACTGAAAGAACCATCTTTGGCGAAAGACATTAGAAACGTGATCGTTGTCGGCGCTGGCGCGACCGGGTGTGAAACAGCCCTCTGGCTGGCTGCTGAACTCAACAAGCAGGTCATTGTGGTGGATATACTGCCTTATATTATGAAGGAAGTTGTGACAGCCAACCGCGGGCATTTGATCCATTTGCTGGAAAAACGCGGAGTGAGGTTGTTCAACTGCACGCGCATCAAAAAAATTGAAAGAGGCAAGGTTATTGTAGAACGCAATATCTCAAAAACCGTTCCTGATCCTTACAACACCTGGAATCCAATTTTACCGGAAAATGTGAAAAATCCGCTGGCCAAGCCCATCAAAGAGGAATGGAGAGAGGAAATTCTGCCCGCAGATTTAATCGTTCTGGCAACAGGATTAACCTCGATTCCGGCTTTTATGAAAATTGCGTAAAAGAACACGCGGCCGAAGAGATATATTGCATGGGAGATGCTTTTCAAAGCGGGCGGATCTGGGAAGCGGTTAAAGCCGGGTATCTGATGGCTATTTCCATCTGAGGATGAAAGAAGCATTTTTGTTTGCTTTTTAAACAAAATACTTTCTGTTCAAATAAATACCTCTGCCCTAAACGTGCCTTTCCTGGACAAGAGGTATCCTTAATTTAGTTCATATTCTTTCAACCGAGGGCGTGAAGCCCTGATTTTGGAAAGCAGCACGCGCAGGAATAGGCGTTGCTGACCATATTCCCGATCTCATAGCTAATCAATTCCCCCATCAAGATCCCGCCTGGTCCCGACTGAAGGAATGGCCGTTGATAAGCCAGCGCTCCATCTCTTCAGTAGCGATGCGCAGCGCATGGTCCAACGGCCGTGCGATTCCTATAGTATAAAGATACTGGTCATCTTCACCGGCAGGATAATGCAAATCCAAGGCGCCCAACCGTACTGAAAAAGAGATGTCAAAAGATGTCTCGATCCCATTCCCATTAATTTCACCCGCCCCCTGCAGGGCATGCCCGTCACCTAAAAACAGGTGGGCGCCTTCGCAAAAAACGGGCAGGTAAACGGTTGTGCCAGCTTTAATCCTGGGATAATCCATATTGCCGCCATAAACACCGCAATCCGCGCTTGGGAAAAAATCATTTTGGCTTGAGGCCACTCCGATACACCCCAAAACCGGATCAACCGGCAAATTGAAATCAGGATTTGGAAAGTAATCCACCATTGGACGAACTTCATTCCTGAAGAGGTCTATCTGCCAGGTTACATACTCTTTACGCCGTTCGGAAAGCGGGAGCGGAGGATTATGCAAATTTGGATGGATATCCTTGCAGGAAAACCCACTTTCCCGGTTGGGGGTCAGTGAATGAATGGTTATGATTAATGTGTCACCCGGTTTCGCCCCATTTACAAGAAATGGCCCCGCCAGCGGGTTTGGCGTGCCAGCCACCTGGACCAGGTGGGAATCAAAGCCATGAGCGTCTGGAAACCAGGTATCAATAATCTCTCCTGGATTTATCAGGTAGCCGCCCGGGTGCAACCCATAAGTCATTTGAAATTCGGTTGGAGAAATACAGCGATGATCATTTTTCATTTTTTTATTAAATTATCTTAACTGTCAGCATTATTTTATCTAATCCTGTCTTCCAATTAAGCACTGGTCAAACACTTTAGAGCTTTTAATACTACATTATGGTTAATTATAAGAAATAATACAATTTAATTGAACTTCCGATTGATGATGAACTTGATATTTTATACAAAAATGCATTGGAAATTTTCTTAACCGCTTTCTAATCTGATTAAAGACAATTATTGTTTTTTGGAGGAGAAAATGAGAATAAATTGGGCTCGACTGATAGCCCTAATTACTATTGTCTATTTATCAATTGCATGCAGTTTTTGTGAGGCAGTCGGGTTGGGAGATACAAAACAGGACGAACCTTTACCGGAAACACCCACTTCTGTAATCACAAAAATTCCTCCTGCCGCAACTGCTGGTTAACATTGAAAAGCGAACCATTACCGATGAGGAGTTTTTTGCGGTCAGTGATCCAATGGCTGTTTTTAACGGAAATCCAACCCAACCTGCATTTTCAATCTCTGAACCCTGGCAGATCACCGAGATCAATAATTACCACTGGAATGACGCCCAGGGAAAAACACCTGGCACTATCGCCCTGCAGTCATCCGACGGCACACAGTACGGCCCATGGCAGGCCAGCGGTTTACCCGGACAGGGCGGGGTGATGAATGCTTATTGGGTTGTCAATCCCGATATCGTTATTCCTGCAGGAACATATACAATAATAGATTCTGACCCATCCACCTGGTCCACGAATGATAACGTTGGCGGAATGGGAATGGTCAGGGTAAGGGGATTTAAAGCTGAATAATTTTTTATCCCATATCCACAAACAAGGCTTGACAAAGATTAAGAATCGTTTTTTATTCAACTTCTTAACAGGAATATTTTAAGGAATAATGGATACAACGGAGAGTGAGCGCCTGGAAGCTTTTTTTTCCGAGTATTTCAGGTCGCGGATAATCTATAACGCATTGGTATGCTTCATTGAAACGCTGGGACCCTTCAAGATGAAGGTCATGAAAAGCCAAATTGTTTTTTACAATCGAAAATCCTTTGCGAGAGTCTGGATTCCCGGGAAGTACCTGCAGGGAAGTCATGCGCCGCTTGTCATAACTTTCTCATTCGATTTTAAGGATGTTTCTGGCAGATGGAAAGAAATCGTTGAACCAAAGCCTGGTATTTTTACCCATCACCTGGAACTATTTTCAAAAAGCAATATTGATAGCCAGGTACAGCAGTGGCTGAGATATGCCAGGAATAAAGCCGCCTGATTTAACCATTTTTCTGGTGAGGTTCATAACCAGCATTTTTTCAGAAACCAAAGTAAGTATAATGGGCATATGAAAAATATGCTAATTATGACCTTATTGCTACTATTACTTACCGCCTGTAATATTACGGGCAGTCCCTCCGCGATCAAAGCAAACATCCCGCAATCTGAACCGCTGGCTACCCTTCAGATCCCCACCTGCGACCTCAAACCGATCAAAATTCCTATTCTGCCCAGCTTTGTCCCTGGACCCACCCAGCTTGATGAAGCCACCGGGCTGCATATGACCGGTTTAGTTCAAGAGGTAGATTTTCCTTCGTACCGCTTACGGATAACCGGATCAGTAGCACAGCCGCTCAATCTTCAATACGATGAAATTCGATGCCTTCCCAAAGTAACTGCCGCCCCATCACTGATCTGCCCCGGATTTTTTGTGGATGAAGCAAACTGGTCTGGCACTCCGCTGTCTGAAATTCTAAAACTGGCGCAGCCGCTGCCGCAGGCAAAATCTGTGTATTTGATCAGCGCGGATGGATTCAAAACCAAAATAGACCTGGAGGACGCGTTGAACCCCGAGAACTTTTTAGCTTATGAATTGGAAGGAAAGCCCCTTCCTGTTTTGCATGGCTTTCCGCTGCGGGCTATTTTTCCGGCCAAAGACGGCAACTCCTGGGTCAAATGGCTGGTTGAAATAAATGTTCAATAACGGAACTCTGTCCATTTCCAGTGCAAATGTATCGCTTATTTGAAAAATAACGGCTCTTTTTTACTGACTGCAAGCCTGATGTTGTTTTTATTTAATCACAGAAAAATAACCCGCGGTTGACAACCAATAATTTTTCAAAAAATATGGGCTTCTCTGCTTTTTTCAAAACTGCTGGTCTGTGGATCGGTCGGGTATGTCAATTTACTATGTATAATAAACCAATTGCAGAACAGTTTTTTTCAGTAATGTCTGCTGAATTTCCTATCATCAAAATATTAATTTTGGATGCAATCGGGTGAATTGGATGAAAAAAATTCTTAATCGGTTGGGTATTCAAGAAGCATTTGAAAAGGGGTTGATCGCACGCATCCTGGTTATCCTGTGTCTGCTTTTCATCGTCTTTGGCGCGGTATTTGTAACCTCGCGAATCATCATGACACTGCTCCCGGGGTTTCCCGATGCCCATTGGACTGACCTGCTGATAGAATCTATCATCTTTATTGTTGGATTAATAACCCTCAGGCTGATCCGGGCAGATAAAATGCGGGCTGCGAGCCGGGTAATACTGGGGGGATTACTTTTTATCGTATCGATGCAAGCTTTCTTTTTGGGCGATCCCGCCAATGATATCGCCGGCGCGATGGGGCTGCTGCTTTTCGCGTTCCTTGCCATACTTCTGCTTGATAAGCGGGATCGGTGGGTGGCAATTATTTTGGTCATCGCAGTTTTTATCGGCCTGAATGTACTGTCGGCATCCGGTTATTTGATACCAGCCATCACCCTGACCCCTTTTGGAAAAACGCTGTTCACTTTTTTTGTCTGGATATCGGTCGGCACCATCATCGCGGTGGTCATGATTGCGGCGATGGGCGCCATGCGCAGGGAACCTCATTTGATCCAGCAGCAGATCGATGAAGTGGATCAGGCAAAGACGCTTGGCGATACCCGCAACAGTGT
Organism: uncultured Chloroflexia bacterium; assembly: GCA_963723145.1. Classification (GTDB taxonomy): domain Bacteria; phylum Chloroflexota; class Anaerolineae; order Anaerolineales; family Anaerolineaceae; genus Pelolinea. The sequence goes on along the minus strand of CAVRPM010000007.1, from coordinate 22,752 downwards.
GACGTTCTACAGCACGCATGATGCACTAACCGGATTGTACAACCGTCTTTTCTTTGAAACCGAATTCACCCGCCTTGAAAAGAGCCGCCTTTATCCAATCAGCATTATCATGGCAGAAGTCGATGAGCTCAAAAAAATAAACGACACTTTTGGGCTTAATGCGGGTGATCAGGTGCTTATCGCTGTGGCCAGGCTGCTTTCCAACGCATTCCGAAACGAAGATATCATTTGCCGTTATGGCGGAGATGATTTCGTGGTGCTCCTGCCTAGTTCCGATGAGAAAATCGTTAAGGCAGTGACCGCTCGAATTAGTCAAAAGCTCGACGCCTACAATAAAGAACACATCCATCAGCCAATCAATATTACTCTGGGGGCATCCACGGCAAACCAGAATGAATCACTCAAGGACCATTTTAAAATGGCGAACGAACTGCTGCAGCAGGAAAAATTAAAGAAAAATCCAAAATAATCGAAAAAATTATTTGAACATTTTAAATCGAATGTACCCGGATCAGCTCTTCAGCAAACGGGTATCCGATCCTTTTTAATTAATACCATTTGCGGGTATTTAAGGAATTGAAATTGGTTCAAGCAAAATCTTTAATTCAACTCGAGCCTGCCTGAAAAAACCTGCTTCTTACCTTTTTCAAGAGTGCCAACAGATCTGCTTTTTCCTCTGAACTACCGTCAGTATGTATAATCCTTTTAGTGAGAAATTGATGACTGATCCCCCAAAGTTAACCATCCGCCAACGCGTTCTGGCAGTGCTGCGAGGGCGCAAGCCTGACCGCATCCCTTTGATCTCACGCCTGGATTTTTGGTATAACGGTCTGAAATATCAGGGCAAACTGCCGGCGGGTTACTGCGATATGCCGCTGGCGGAAATCCATAGGAAAACTGGCTTCGGCCATGAAGAGTGGTTCTTCCCATGCGCCTTGCGTCTGCACGGAGCTGAACTTGTTATAAAGCATGAGGGGCGCGAGATTTTCCGCCAAACCAATCCAGAGGTCACCAACTTCCCCAGCCTGTGGGGCATGGCACCCTCCGATCGGCCAGGCACAACCGATATTGAGATCATCACCCCGGTCGGCAGGCTGGAGTCCAGGCAAAAATTACTGGTCGAGAGTCTGGAATCCGGTGCCTGGCGGCCAATGACTGTCATTCATCCTATCCGAGATGCAAGTGACTATCACACCTGCGAGTACCTTCTTGAGCACTGCGAATTCGTGCCGCGCTATTCAGGCTATTTCCAGCGGGAAAATGCCATTGGCGAGGGAGGATTTCTGGTGCCGATGCTCAACCGCTCCCCTTTTCAATGCCTTTTATTGGATGGGTTAGGCGAGATCAACATGTTTTACGCCCTGCACGATACACGTGTTCAGGTCGAGCGCCTGATGGAGTTGATGGACGAAGTCAACCGCTATATTCTGAACAGTCTGGCTGATTTTGAAGTCCCTTATATCGAGTTCTGTGAAAATGTGGACGCATCAATGGCTAACCCGCTCCTGTTTAAAAATATCTACTGCCGGCATACCAGGCTTATGCCGGCATTCTGCACTCGCAGGGCAAGAAGCTGGGCGCGCACCTCGACGGCAACCTGAAAGGGCTGGTGCCTCTGCTGGCAGAAAGCGGTCTGGATGTGTGCGAATCCTTCACCCCCGCCCCGCAGACCGCATGTACATTTGAGGAAGCCTGGCAGAGCTGGCAAAGTGGACCTCTGGTATGGGGCGGCATTCCCTCCTGCTTTTTGGAGGCCCGCCAGAGTGAGGAAGATTTCCACAACCGGGTAGATAAACTGCTGGCATTGATCGGCTCCCGGCCGGTGATCCTGGGGATTGCCGACGCGGTCATGCCCGACAACCTGATTGACAGATTGGCATGGCTGGTAGAGCGCGTGGAGGATCACAAATTAGATAACCTATAGCAGATAATCATATCCTGCCGATGATATTAATAAATATTTCATGAGTTGCTCAATCAATTTTTGGTTTGCTCCGGCTGGCGGAAAAAAAAGCCTGATGGGCTTTTCCCGGCAAGCTTAAACAAAAAATACGAAACCCCCTGTTCAGACTATATTCATATATCAGTAAGGCAACATTATGCGATAACCGCTCTCAACCCCAGCAAATATGAATTCCAGCCGAAACCAACAATCTTGCCTTTGCAGACTGCCGATAAAAGCGATTGATGACGGAATTTTTCACGTGCGTAAACATTTGACATATGCACCTCCACAACGGGGATGCTAATGGCCGCAACAGCATCGCGCAAAGCAACCGAAGTGTGAGAGTACCCGCCAGGATTAAAGACCACTCCATCCGCCCAATTTTGGGCATCGTGCAGCGCGTCAATCAACGCTCCTTCATGGTTCGACTGCTGGCATGTGACTTCAACTCCCAGTAAAAGCCCTTCAGCAACCAGGCGGGCATTAATCTCGCCCAGCGTCAATGAGCCATAAACCTCGGGTTCCCGAATACCGGTTAAATTCAAATTAGGCCCGTGCAAGATCAGGATCTTCATTTCTCCTCCAATACTGATTCCAGATTCTCTATTTCTACCCCAACCCTTACTTCACCGATTTTAACCGGAAGCGCAAAGCGAACATTCCCTTTGTTTTTTTTCTTATCCATCTTCATCGCATTGACAAGCGCGAGCCGCGGCAGCTCTTTGGGGATTTCAAACGGCAGCCCTAATGTGCCGAGGACTTTCACCAGAGTATCAACCAGGCCTGAACCTGCGATGGATAAGCGTTCCGCCAGCTTTGCCTCAGCCACCATCCCAATCGCCACAGCTGCGCCGTGCGGGATGCTGAATTTGCTGACAAGCTCCACCGCATGGCCAACCGTGTGGCCGAAATTCAACGCTGCCCTGGAGCCCTGTTCATAAGGATCTTCTTCAATCACCTTGACTTTAACTTCCATGCCGCGCCGCACCACTTGCGGTAATTGAGAGATAACGCTATCCCACCCTTGCGCACATAAATGGAATAAATCCGGGTCGGCAATTACGCCATGCTTAACCACTTCGGCCAAGCCAGCGCGTAATTCGGGCTCGGGCAAAGAATGAAGTACGTCTGGATCAGCAAGCACAAGGCGCGGCGGGTAGAACGCTCCCACCAGGTTCTTGCCTTCAGGCAGGTCGAAACCGGTTTTCCCGCCGAGGCTGGCATCCACCATGGCAAGCAAGGTCGTCGGAACTGCAACCCACCCGCAGCCGCGCATAAATGTTGCCGCGCAGAAGCCAACCAGGTCGCTGACCACTCCGCCACCCAGTGCAATAACTGTGCTCTTCCGGTCGAGATTTGCTTGCAGGCATGCGCGCCATAATGAGGAAACAGTTTCGAGGGTCTTATTTGCCTCGCCTGACGGGATTATTAATCCATTTACAGTAAATCCTGCTGACCGTAAAGAAGCTGCCACACGGCCAGCATACAGCGGTGCGACATTCGTATCACTCACAACCAGCATCATTTCGCCAAAATCCCGCGACCTGAGCATCCCGCCAAGAGAATCCAGCCTGCCGTCCTGTACCAGAACATCATAGCCGGGTTTCATCTTGCTGATGTGATAGCGCCCCAGGCAGCGTTGAATATCCCAGACCACCTTTTGCGGCATCGCGGAGGCATCCATTCGCAGCGGGAAAGAGCTGTAATGATCTGCCCTTTTCTTTAAAAGCAACTTAAGGGATGCTTCAAGGTCACCAGCCAATAGAGGACGAAGGTGGGCATTCTCTTTAACCGCTCTGAAAGGATGGACGGCTCAACCTCCAGAAAAATAACCTGACCTTTGGACTGGGCTAATGCGAAATTCCCGTCACGCAGCAAGGCGCCGCCGCCCAGGGCAATGACCTTCTGTATGCCTGCAACACTCGTTTGCAAAGCTCTGCTTTCCATTTCACGAAAGGCGGCTTCCCCTTTTTCTGCCATGAATTCAGAAATGGATTTCCCGGCCGCATTTTCGATCTCGACATCCAGGTCAAGGAAGGGCATATTAAGCGCTTCAGCTAACAATTTCCCGATTGTAGATTTTCCGCTGCCAGGTGGACCATAAATAAATAAATGCATTTTTTACTCCCACCAGATAATCGGACGGTTATCCATGGGCAGATCTTCAAGCCGCGCCTGCCGCAGACTTTCAAAACGGGGTTTCATCTCGGATAATGAATCGCCGCCCAATTTTTCAATAAGTACATCGGCCAGCACAAACGCAACCACTGCCTCAAGCACCGGGACAGCGCGCGGCACAGGGCAATAATCGGAGCGTTCATACCGGGTCAGGGCTTCCTCACCTACCGCAAGGTCAACCGTTTTTTGAGGTGTAAGAGTAGATGCGATCGGCTTCATCGCGGCACGAATGAGAAGCGGCATTCCATTAGAAACACCGCCTTCGATGCCGCCTGCCCGATTGGTGGGGCGCATCAGCAGCCCGCCTTCCAGCCGGATTTCATCCTGCGCCTGTGTGCCTGGCATGCGCGCGTTTTCAAAGGCGCTGCCAATTTCCACACCTTTTACCGCCTGAACAGACATGACCGCTTGCGCCAGCCGCGCTTTAAGGCGGCGGTCCCACTGGACAAACGAACCAAGCCCGGCAGGCACATTGAGCGCGAAAACCTCAATAATGCCGCCCAGCGTATCACCAAGGCGCATAATCTCTTCAATGCGTATTCTCATCTTTCCTGATGCAACAGGATCCGGGCAGCGGACATCATCATTTTCAGCGGCTTCAAAGCAGACTTTTAGGTTAATTCGGTCCACTTCCGCTTCAACTTCACCAATGGCCTGTACATAGCCGCCGACAAAAATTCCGAACTGCGATAAAAAGTGCTTACAGACCGCACCTGCCGCGACGCGCATGGTTGTCTCACGGGCTGAAGCGCGCTCAAGCACCGGACGCAGGTCTTTGTATCCATTTTTGAGCGCGCCAGCCAGGTCTGCATGCCCCGGCCGCGGTGCGACCATAGGTTTAATGGCTTTGCCTTTCCATTTTACATGGTCAAGGTTTTCAACAAGTATTGCGAGCGGTGCGCCAGTCGTGCTGCCAGCCATAACCCCGCCCAAGATCCTTGCAGTATCCGTTTCAATCTTCATCCGCCCGCCGGAACCAAAACCATTTTGCCGCCGGGCAAGTTCCTGGTCAATGATGGCATTATCCAATGGCAGTCCTGCGGGCATTCCATCCAGAATCGCTGTTAATGCCGGTCCATGCGATTCGCCGGCAGTTAATAACCGTAAGCTCATTTTTCCTCCAGTGCAGCAAATAAAATCTCACGAGGCACATCATATCCTGTCCAAATATTAAAGGCTAATGCCGCCTGCTCCACCAGCATTCCAAGTCCGTTAATTGCCCGCATTCCCACGGAACGCGCATCTTTAACAAATTTCGTTTCGCGCGGGTTATAAACCAGGTCATAAAAAACTGCCCGGCGCGGTATTGGCAAACCCACAGGCCAGGGTGACGCATCAGCAGCGGGGTACATACCCACCGGGGTGGTGTTGACAACCAGTGAAAAACCTGAAACAGCTGCCAGAAAAGCATCGGCGTCATAATCAATTCTGGTTAAGTTTGAGCCTTGATCCTGGAATTTTGCGACCAATGCCCGGGCTTGTTCCGGCCGCCGGGCAGCGAGGGCAACTTTCCAGCCAGCATTGACAAGCGCGTATACAACAGCACTCGCTGCACCGCCGGCGCCAAGAACCAGACTCTTCTTCCCCACTCCCCATTCCTCTGAATCTGTGCCCAGGTACCTGTGCATGTCAGCAAGGAACCCCGGTGCATCCGTATTATCTCCGGTCAATTTGCCATTTTGCATATAAATTGTATTAACTGCGCCAACCGCCTGCGCGACCTGGGTCAGGCCATCCAGCAGCGGGATGACTTTTTGCTTATATGGGATGGTTACATTCAAGCCCAAAATGGATCCTCCGCGAACACTTTCAAACAATCTTTCTAATCCCTGCACATCATCCAGTGAAACAGGAAACAGGGAATAATTTCCTTCTAACCCACAGTATCGCATGGCTGCATCGTGAATTATTGGAGAGAGGCTGTGCGCCAGCGGATAACCGACCAGACCCAGTGAGATCATCGCAAGGTTTCCTGGATATCAAAAAAGTTCTGGAAAGTTTTTGAAACGCAGCCGGGATTTTCAATACTGATGCCGGGTACGCGCAGCCCGATCAGTGAAAAAGCCATAGCCATGCGGTGATCATTGTAGGTTTGCACTACCGCCGGATGAAATTCACGGCAGGGATAAATCGTCATGCCATCATTATGTTCGGTGACGCGCACGCCAATTTTCCGCAGTTCCGCACAGACGGCAGATACGCGATCTGTCTCTTTTACCCGCGCAGAGGCAATGCCGCGGATGCGGGTGGGTGATGCCGCAAACGGCGCCACTGCCGCGAGAGTCTGGGCGGTATCGGGAATCTCGCGCATATCAATATCCAAACCTATCAACTGATCCGGTCCTGTAACTGTTATGGAATTTTCATCATCTTTTATGGCGCATCCCATGCGTATTAGAATATCCAGAAATCGGATGTCGCCCTGTTTTGATTCTCGGCTTACGGCGTCAACGCTAACCTTGCCGCCGCAAACTGCCGGGGCTGCAAAGAAGTAAGACGCAGAAGTGGCATCCGTTTCAATGAAATACCCGGAAAGCGGGGAATAACGGGCAGGGCATACTATAAATCGGCTGCAGCCATCCCACTCTACTTCAACACCAAAATCTGACATCACCGCCAGGGTCATATCCACATAAGGTTTGGAGTTGAGCTCGGTGGTGATTTCTATTTCAACCGGTGTATCAGCATAAGGGGCGACCATCAATAAAGCAGACAAGAATTGAGAAGAAATATTCCCCGCAATTTTTGTTTTTCCACCGGGCAACCCCGAAGCAATGATTTCGACCGGCGGGCAAAAAGATGATCCATTGATGCCAACCGCATGCACATTTACTCCCAATTGGCTGAGTGCGTCCGTCAAATCACCGATAGGGCGCTCGCGCATTCGGGCATCACCATCCAGGACAAATTCGCCATTTCCCAGTGCGAGAAAGGCAGTCAGAAAACGCGCCGCAGTACCCGCATTCCCAATGAAGAGTTCCGCCCGTTTTCTCGGGATCTGCCCGCCCAGACCAGCAACTGATATACAGCCATTTTCTGGATCGGGAATAATATTAAAGCCCAGGTTCCTGAGCGCATTTATAAAATAAACGGAATCGTCGGAGAAAAGCGCATTAGTGAGCAGGGTAGTGCCATTTGCCAATGCGGCAATAAGCAAAGCACGGTTGGTCAGTGATTTGGAGCCCGGGACTCTGACGCAGGCATTGAGAGGGTGAAGAATCGGGATTATTTGCCTGGTTTGTGCTGATGGTCTGCTGATTCATGCATATTTAAGGTGTCATTGAACCAGAGTTTGATAATGCTGCCGGGCTTGATCCAGAAAACCATTAAGTTTTACAGCGTCATTTTCAAAAAGCACTCTTTCCATTTCGGAAAGCTGACTTTGCAAGCGGGATAAAGCCTGAAGGATTTCGTCGCGATTGGACTGCAGCACACCCAGCATCATGCTGGAGGGTGTATCAGCCAACCTTGATGAAGATCGGAATCCTGGCCCGATAAACGGCGCTGCGTCTTCAGTTGTGATCAGGGTTAAGGCAGAAGAAAGCAGGTAAGGCAGGTGGCTGGTCATTGCCAGAATATGGTCGTGCATTTCGGCTGTGGCCCAGACGGGATGGGCGCCAATAATCTCAATGATTTGCAGGGCGGCGCTGCGGGCTTTTTCACTTGATCGGGAAAGAGGCGTGAGCAAAAAAGGGGCATCCTGAAACAGGGTTTGCTCAGCATTTATCAATGAAAGGCGCTCCTTTCCGCAGATAGCGTGGCCGCCCAGGGGATCAAAATTATCAGGCAGGGCATCCATTGCCGCTATTATCTCCCGCTTGGTTGAGCCGATATCCAGCACGATGCAGGGATGCTGAATGTAAACCGGCAGTCTTTTCAGCCAATCCATAATGGCAGGCACAGGGCAGGCCAGGATAACCAGGTCAACATCCGCCAGGATTTCAAGCGGGTCGCTGCCTGCCGAATGGACAATCCCCTGGCTGCGCGCAAGGTCAATCGTCTTGTGATTGACTATCCAGGGCGCTCAAGTGCCGGCAGCGGTCTTTCAGCATCAGCGCCAGTGAACCGCCCATCAGCCCCAACCCAATGATGGCAATATTGGCATCTTCGATTTTAAATCCGGGCTCATCCATGAACCGCTCCATTCATTTTTAGTGGAAGAGGAAATCTTGAGGGAACAAGCTGCCGGTCAACTGCTTCAGCAACAGCCCTGACTTTTATGACCATGTCCGCAAAGTCATCAGGTGTCAAGGACTGACGTCCGTCTGAGATGGCATGGGGCGGGTCCTGGTGCACTTCGACTATGATGCCATCAGCACCAGCGGCAACGGCAGCTTTGGCTACCGCTGTAACATACTTGCTGTGGCCGGTGGAATGGCTGGGATCAAGCACCACCGGCAGATGGGTGAGTGATTTCAGCACCGGAATGGCATTAATATCTGTGGTGTTGCGTGTCGCAGTTTCAAAGGTGCGGATACCGCGCTCGCATAAAACCACACGGTAGTTGCCGCCCGCGAGAATGTATTCGGAAGCCATGAGCAGATCTTCAATCGTGGCACTCATACCCCGCTTCAGCAGCACCGGAATACGCGTCTCGCCAACCGCGCGCAGCAGATCGAAATTCTGCATATTGCGCGTCCCTATCTGAAGCATATCCACCTTCTCTACCATTGCAGCCACCTGCGAAACTGCCATTACCTCAACGACGGTAGGCAGGCCGGTCAGTTCCCTGGCTTCAGCCAGGTATTCAAGCCCTTCTTCACCCACTCCCTGGAAAGAGTAGGGGGACTGGCGCGGTTTGTAAATACCGCCGCGCAGCGCATTTGCTCCCGCTTGCTTGACCATCTGCGCCACTTCAAGGATCTGCTCGCGGGATTCAACAGAACATGGGCCTGCGATGATTGGAATTTCATTTCCTCCAACAGTGAAACCGTCGAGTGAAAAGCATGAGTCTTCAGGGTGAAAGCGGCGCGAAGCCAGTTTGTAAGGTTCTGTAATGCGCTGAACTGCCTGCACGCTTGGAAGCGATTCAAAGACACTTGGAGACACCCCATGGTTCTCGCCGACCACACCGATGACAGTCTGTTCAACACCGATGCTTGTATGAGCGGACAGATTATTTTTCTGGATGTGGTCAATAACATTGTCTATCTGATCTCTGGTGGCGCCTGGCTGCATAATGATGATCATGATTTCTCTCCTATTTATTCTCTTTTTCAGATGTGCCGATAATATCAGGGCGCAATTTTTCAGCGCCGCGCAGATAGACATGCCTGATCGAATCCTGCGCTTTGCCGGTGTTCCAGTGGATGAGCACCCGGATGCATAATGGCAGGCTGTCCGGAACCGGAATTTCACGCGCGCACATCATTGGAACCTGGTCCCAGCCGATTTGCCGCGCGGCAAGCGCGGGAAAAGCGGAAACAATATCACCCGTCACTGTGAAAAAGGCGCTTGCAATGTTTTCTGTTTTAAGATCCGGGTTAGCCTCAAAGATCTTTTCAAGCAATTCACGCGTGGATGAAAGGACTTTCTCCCTTTCGTCAGTGTCTATTGTTGTTGCACCTCTTATTCCGCGAATGGCCATGCTTCCTCCAGAAAAAAAATAAGAGCGAGCCGTTTGGCTCGCTCTTTTGATATGCAGGTTTTTTTGACTTTCTACCTACTTCTTAAGCGCCACCAACGGCGTCCGGGATTGGGAGCCGTAATAATAGGTGCCAAAAAAGAAGCGGAAAGTCTGGTTCATATTGGGTGCTATTTTATAGCAACAGTAGTGATGTGTCAAGGTTTATATCGGGGATAGGAGCCAAGCACGCGCAGCATCAGCGCAAATTCTCCAAGCTGATCAAGCGCTTCCTGGGCAGGCGCCTGACCGCGAGCGCCGATGAAATCCACATAAAATAAATATTCCCAGATCTTCCCGACCAAAGGGCGGGACTCAATCTTGGTCAGATCAATATCGCGCTGGGCGAAAACTTTTAAGGCATTGAACAATGCCCCTGGTTGATTCTTGAGTGTGAATACTATTGAGGTTTTGGCATCAGCGTTGGGTTTAACGGGCTGTGCCGCAATCTCCAAAAATCGCGTGAAATTTTCCGAATTATCCTCAATACCCTCCTGCAGAATTTGCATCCCGTAAATCTCTGCCGCCCTTTTTGATGCTATCGCCGCACATGACTTATCACCGCTGGATTTAAGCATTTTGACGCTGCCCGCAGTGTCATAAACTGGTTCAGTTTTCACCCCCAATTCACGCAGGTAAGCCGCGCACTGCCCCAATGCCTGCGGATGGCTGATCACGCGCCTGATATCAGAACGTTTAACCCCTGGGAATCCAATCAGGCAGTGCCTCACGCGCAGGAAATATTCACCCACGATAAACAGCTCATACCGGAGCAGCAGATCGTAATTCTGATGGATGCTGCCAGCCAGCGAATTTTCAATCGGGATCAGCCCGGACTCGCACGCCCCTGAGGCGACCGCCTCGAAAACAGCGTCAAACGATTCGTGCGGCACCATTTCAGCGGCAGTGAAATACCCATACCCAGCTTCCTCGCTATAAGCGCCCGACTCACCCTGGAATGCAACTTTCATTTCAGCTTTTTACCTGCCCCGCCCAATCCAAGATGGCTTTGAAACCGGCTGCCACATCCGCATCAGACGCAGCAATCGTCATGCGGGCAAATCCTTCGCCCTGCTTTCCAAACGCAGAGCCGGGGGTGAGCCCAACTCCAGCATCGTCTAAAACCCGCTCGCAGATATCCTGCGATGATAATTTCAAGGCACGAAAATCGAGGAAGAAGTAAAAGGCACCCCGGGGCGGCATTACCCGGACGGGTGTTGCGCCATAATCCCGGTAAATTTGCATGACCAGATCACGGCGGCGGGCATATACAGAACGCATATCAGCCGCATCTTTTTGCACTCCGGCATCACTCAGGGCGAATGCCGCCGCCTTTTGTACGAAAGGCGCGACACAGGTAATAGAATTCTGCGATGCTTTAAGCGCGTTTTCAATCACATTCTGCGGCGCAGCCAGATAGCCAATACGCCAGCCCGTCATGGCATAGGTCTTGGAGAGGCTGTTTACCAGAATTGTATGCTCTTTTGCTTCGGGGAAGGCGGCCGCAGAAACAGGTTTTTCGTTGAAGTACAGGTTCTCATAAACTTCATCGCTGACCACCCACAGATCATGCTCACCCGCGAAATCCTGCAATTGCTGAAGATACTCCCGGGGAGGATACACCCCGGTGGGATTGGCCGGGTAATTAATAACAAGGGCGCGGGCTGCCGGTGTGAGCGCATTTTCCCAGGCTTCAATGGGCGGGAGAAAATTGTTTTCCGCCGAAGCCGGCACGTGGACAACCGATCCGCGCAGCTGTCTGACCATATTGGTATGCGTCGCCCAGCTCGGATCCGGGATCAGCACTTCATCACCAGGATTCAGGATAGCCTGCATGGCAAGATAGTACGCGTGGATGCCGCCATGCGCTACCAGGATCTCATTCTCAGGATCATAGGCTATTGCCCCTAATGCTGGATCAGCATTATCGTGTGCGAGCTTGGACGCAATTGCATGCCGTAAATCACTAAAGCCCCGGCTGGGACCGTAATGCGTCAACCCTTCCTGCACGGCTTTAATTGCAACGGCCGCCACCGCTGGCGGGGTAGAAAAATCCGGGTCGCCAACATGCAGCGGGATGATTGTGCGCCCTTCGGTTTAAGCGCTTGAATGCGGTCTGCCAGCGCGACAGTCGCGGATTGGCGAATTTGTTCAAATTGGCGGTTTAATTCCATAATGCCAACAAAGATACCATGAAATCAGGTTATTTTTGGATTAAATAGAAATATCATATTGTGCCTGGCATTTAAGAAAAGAAAGGGCAGAACCTGTGAATTTCATCTGACCGCCGCCGCCTATGAAGGTAATCAGACTTCCAATTTTTTGGCGCTGCCCTATCTTACAAAATGTTTATCAAGGCGCTTCGACAAAAAAAAGCAGGCCTGGTCTTTACCAAGTCCGCCGGGACTGTGGGATGCATTGAAGCATCTTCACTGAAAACTATAATGTTTTTACTTTATTGCTTGTCTGTATCTCTTTTAAAAGATAATCAGACTTTCGGCGGCTTGGCGATCTATTCCGGTTGCCCGGACTTAGACCCATGGCTTTGCGCCCCTGCTTTTCAACAGGTTTGCTTTTATCGAGTCTTGATATGTTTATATTACATTAATAAAATATAGTTGTCAAGGGGCAAATTCGGCTTATAAATTCCGCTCCGCCCTTATGAGGGGGATCTTCTGATCCATTATTAAAATTGCGCTTATTCCTATTCAATCAAAAAATCTCAACCGGATTATTCATGATTGCCCCGAGGGGAGGTATCGCCGCAGAGCTCAGGCGCCCACGGTCTGTTCTGCAGCTTTAGGCAGGTTTATGTTTCTGAGTTTCAGACGCCTGCGAATAAAAAAGAACCGCTGTCTTGGGACAGCAGCTCTTTTTTGAGGATAAGCTGTGGATTTATCGGTCTTGTTTACATTTTCTTTCTTATTCACACTTAATCCTGGTCACTCTACCTGGAATGCCTGATCGCTATTACCTGGCGCCAAAGTAAAAGGCTGCCGGCATGGCCAGTTTCTCTTCACCTGTGCTCTGGACGAAGTCATTAATTGCGCGCAGGCTGGTGGCGGGAGCGCTCAGAGCAACGTCATTTAATCCACGCAGGCTGGTGGCAACAGGACTTTGAACAGAGTTGCCAAAATCGCTCAGGCTGAGATCATCTTCACTGAGAGCAAGGTCATTTATTCCGCGCAGGCTGGTAGCAAGACCAGCAGGAAAAGAACCTGTGACCGGAATAATTTGGGAGGTACTGTTGACTATTCTCAGGCTGGTTACCGGGTCGCAGGCTAGACCCAGTCCGCTTTCAATTTTATGGCAGTTCGCTGACAGATCTGGAGTACTGAAAGCCGATGAAACGCCTGCGGTGGAAAAAACTAAGGCCAAAGCAATGGCCATAACTGATAAAATTTTGAGTTGGTTTTTCATTCTGGTTTCCTTTTTTGACCTAAATTCACTGTATCCGATCAGCCCTCGTATAAATATATACAAAATGTCAGAAATGTAAAATTTTACAGGCTGCCGAATAAATAAGATCCATGAGCGAAAAAATTTAGAAGAGTCTCATTCAAGGCAAAATTTAAATTAAACAGGCCGGGCAAACCTGAATTACACAGGTTAATCCGACCTGTTGACTGCAATTTCCTAAAGTTTTTTTAAAAAAACCGAATCTTCCTCAACCAGTTAATGCCTGGTCAAGATCCCAAAGAATATCTTCAATGTCCTCAAGCCCGATACTCAACCGGATGAAATCTGAAGTCACACCCGCGCTTGCCATCTGTTCTTCATTCAATTGGGCATGGGTGGTGCTGGCGGGATGAATTGCGAGGCTTTTGGCATCCCCCACATTGGCGAGGTGGCTGAAGAGCTGCAGGCTGTCGATGAATTTTTTTCCGGCCTTGACACCGCCCTGAATGCCAAACCCGAGGATCGCCCCGGCGCCTTTGGGCAGATACTTGCGCATGGCGGCATGATCAGGGCTTTCAGGCAGCCCAGGGTAGCTGACCCAGGCAACCTTGGGATGACCATTCAGGAATTCGGCTGCTTTCTGTGTATTTTCAACATGCCGCTGCATACGCAGGCTCAGCGTTTCCAAACCCTGCAGGAACAGGAACGAATTAAAAGGCGAAATGCAGCCGCCGATATCGCGCAGGACCTGCACCCGCGCCTTGGTGATAAAAGCCGGCGCTCCAAGCCTGGCAAAGACTAACCCGTGATAAGAGTCATCCGGCTGGTTGAAACCGGGGAAACGGGGGTTGCCCTCCCACTGAAAATTGCCGCCATCGACGATCACGCCGCCAATGGATGTGCCGTGCCCGCCAATAAATTTGGTGGCAGAATGGATGACAATATTCGCCCCCCATTCAAACGGTCGAAAGAGGTAGGGGGAGGCAAACGTATTGTCGATCATCAGCGGTATGCCAAATTCATGGGCAATTGCCGCTACTTCTTCAAATGGAAAAACATTGATGCGCGGATTGCCCAGCGTCTCACCATAAAGAAGCTTGGTATTGGGTTTAATGGCTTTGCGAAAATTCCCGGGATCATGCGGGTCAACAAGGGTGACCTCGATTCCAAGCCGGGGCAGCGTGTAGGCGAACTGATTGTATGTTCCACCGTAGAGGGTGGACGCGGAAACAATATGGTCACCGGCGCCGGCGAGTGCAAAAACCGCCTGAACCTGGGCGGCGTGGCCTGAGCTGACCGCCAGAGCGCCTACCCCGCCTTCAAGGCTTGCCATGCGCTGTTCGAAAACGTCGCTGGTCGGGTTCATGATGCGGGTATAAATGTTGCCGCTTTCCTCCAGCGAGAACAGGCGCGCGGCATGGTCAGTATTATCAAACAGGTAAGAAGAAGTCTGGTAGATCGGCACAGCGCGAGCCTTGGTTGCCGGGTCTGGCTTCTGCCCGGCATGCAGCTGGCGGGTGGTAAAACCAAATTGATGTTCGGGTGATTGGTTGCTCATGAATTTCTCCTTATAAAATCAGATCAATTGGGTAACTGATTCAGGTCAAACGGTGTTTCCTGATAAACGTAGTAGTTGATCCAGTTGGCGAACAAAAGGTTCGCATGCCCGCGCCAGCGCACGATGGGGGTTTGGGTGGGATCATCATTCGGATAATAGTTGACAGGCACATGAATCGGCTGATTGGCCGCAATATCACGGTCGTATTCTTTTTTCAGGGTGAAGGGGTCATATTCGGAATGCCCGGTCACAAAGAGCTGTCTGCCATCGGTTGTGCCGAGGATATAAATGCCCGCTTCCTCTGATTCCGCCAGGATCTCAAGCTGCGGTTCTTTTTCAACATCTTCCCTGCGGATTTCCGTGTGGCGCGAGTGCGGGGCATAGAAGACATCATCAAAACCCCGCAGAAGCTTGACATTCTGTTTGACTACACTGATGCGCGAATGCGCCGAACTGTTTGGCGGGGAGGGCATACTTTTGAATTCCGAACTGGTGGTAAAGAGCAGCCTGAGCAGCCCAGCAGATGTATAAATGCGCAAAAACATGGGTGTAACCCCAGGTAAAGATCTCCTTCAACTCATTCCAGTAGTCCACCTCTTCAAATGGAAGGTGTTCCACTGGTGCGCCGGTGATGATCAGCCCGTCGAATTTTTCGCCGCGAATCTCGTCAAAAGTCTTATAAAAGGTCTGCAGATGTTCTTCGGGTGTGTTTTTACTGTCATGGGAATCCATGCGGAACAGTACTGGTTCCACCTGGATAGCAGTATTTCCCAGCAGCCGCAGCAACTGAGTTTCAGTCGCAATTTTGGTAGGCATCAGATTGAAAATGGCAATCCGCAGCGGTCGGATATCCTGATGCACAGCCCTGTTTTCATCCATCACAAATATGTTTTCGCTTAATAAAACTTCTTTCGCGGGCAATTGGTTGGGTATCTTGATTGGCATAGTTGATCTCCTTCAATAATAAAAAACCGCCTGTTGGATGGGCGGTCAGCTGATAAAGCTTAAATAATTACCTTAATATACTAACCGTCCCGACTGAAAACTGGCTCTATATAAAGAGCCTCTGGCATCCCCATAGGCATCATGGCAGATTGGAGGACGTTCATATTGACAAACGAGAACCCTGTTTTCATTTCGCAGGAGTTTACATTGACTTTTTCATTAAGTCAAGCCAAGAAGTGGGGTTTGTTTTCTCAAAGTGAAGCAATTGAATACAACGTATTCATGATAAGAGGCGGCATGTTAATTAAATCCAAGCCAGGAAATATTATTTATTCACTCAGAATAATAAATAATGTCACCATTATAATAAGCATATGAAATATATGCTTATTATGACCTTATTACTAATATTAATATCCGCCTGCACGACGGCTAATAATCCACAGACAATACCCCAGGTTCCGGGCTGTGAACTTAAACCCATTAAAGTGCCCGCCCTGCCCAGTGTTATCCCTGAATACCTTGAGATTGACAGTGCCACCGGGCTGCATATGACCGGCACGGCTCAGGAAATTGATTTTTCTTCCTACCGCCTGCTTGTGACAGGATTGGTGGAGGAACCCCTCAGCCTGACATTTGATGAACTGCGCTGCCTGTCCAAAGTGACAACCACAGCGAGCCTGAAATGCTCAGGCATTTTTGAAGATTTTGAAGATATTGCCACCTGGTCAGGCACGCCAATTTTTGAGATTTTACAGCTTGCAAAGCCGCTGCCGGAGGCAAATAGCCTGGCCATGGTCAGCGCGGACGGCTTCAAGATGAATATTGATTTGGAGACTGCCATGAACCCCGAAAACTTTTTGGCCTATGAGTTGGAAGGGCAGCCCATCCCGGTCCTGCATGGCTTTCCGCTGAGGTCAGTCTTTCCAAACAAGGACGGCAGTTATTGGGTGAAATGGCTGGTGGAACTGAAGGTGGAATAGCGAGAAAGATTTTCTCTTCCAGAGCAGCTGGCCTGAAAACATATAATGAAGAATAAAGATAAAATATACTATTAGGAATTATCGTAATTTATTTCTTTTCTTTTTTGGAGGGTAATTGATGTCTTTTAAAAACCTGGTTGGAAATAGAAATTTTAGATTTGTACTCGCTCTTGGCATGATCGCTGCTTTAGTTTTGTCGCTCGTACAGCCAACGGGCGCTGTTAAGGCGGCGCCCATTCTGACCGTTACCCCGATCACCTGGAACGTCATCGGGCTCGATAGCAACAACGTTAATGTTGGACCCAATAACTTTCCAGTGGGCGCTCGTGTTTGTAACACGGGTATTGAGCCCGCAACGAACATCAAAGCCGATTTTTTCTGGGACTCTTCAAACTCACTCATTAACCTTCGTCCTGATTCACTGGACCCGATTACTCTTGACATACTGCAAGGGGGAGACTGTTTTGATTTCTACTTTGAAGTTGAAGTGACCCGCAGCGCTGCTGCTTATGCCACTTCGCGCCGTTATCATATTGGTGTGACAGCCGATTCGGGAATTTCCGCCTCCACTCCCACCCCGCGCGAAATTTATGTCGAACGGCTGGTGTCACAAAATCGCAACGGCACACTGGATGTGAAACTGGATGGGGTTTCGGTTGCGCCTGGCGGAAACATGACCTTAATGGTCGGACAAACCTATACCATTACTCTGCTTGCCAGAACCGCTGTCAACGGCTATGAACAAATCGAGAGTTTTATCAATTTTCCAAATACCATTTTCCAGGTACTGGATGTTGTAACAACTTACACCGCCGATACTTCTGACAATGTGGTTAATCCCAGTGATTTGCTGTATGGCGATGGGTGTGTGTGGCAGAATGACCCGAACAGCCCCAGCTATCGTTCCTGTTTAAGCACCGGAAAAACTGGCGGTATTATATCGGTTGTCTACACTGTCAAGATCATTGGCGGTTCAGGTACTTCAAATACCCTCAATACCCTGGTGTATGATTTTTCCGGTGCCAGCTATCACTACAACTCGGATTTTTCGGTCAATGGGCGCATCGTCAATGTTATGAGCGCCAGCTTAAGCAAGTCTTTTTCCCCAAAATCTCTCAATCCTGGCGATACATCCACACTAACCTTTAAGATCAACAACCCAAGCTCAGGCAGCCTGTCAGGCTTGAATTTTACTGATCAACTGCCTGAAGGAATGACGGTCTCATCCGATGTGATCAGCTATAACGGCTGCGGCACACCCACCCCGGCTTCGGCTGCTGTAAATGATACGCTGCTGTCCTTTTCTGATATCGAAGTGGCTGGCTTGGGAACCTGCACAATTTCCGTCAGCGTGACCGCCACCGGAGAGAAGCTGTATACCAACACCACAACCAATTTATTCGTCAATGACATTGATACCGGAGATAACGGGACTGACACCCTGCTGGTGGCATCCACCCCAGCCTGCCTTCCAGACCAGCCAATGGCAGCCTGGACTTTTCCAACCGGCTCCTCAGCCGCAAATCCGCTTTTTACCACCAAGGCGGGCAGTGTTGCCAGCGCGACTGCCAGCACAACCACTACGACACCTTCGATTGATACCGGTTATGGCAACCCGCCCCCTTCATGGAGCGGGCAGGGCTTCGGGGGCAGTGCATACTTCCAATTCCAGGTAGATACCAGCAAATACAGTGATGTGACAATTTCTTTGGATTATCGGACGATAACGCAAAACTGGAATGCGGCAACCGTTACCGTCTTTTCAAGCATTGACGGTCTGACCTTTACACCCATTGGATCGAGCCCCTTAACAGCAACGTTGCAATCCGCTACCTTTAATACCGGCGCAGGCACAACGTATTTCCGGATTTCCGCGACCGGCGCGAGAAATAACCAGGCGCGTATGGCAATTGATAATGTCACTTTTTCCGGCTGTCTCACACCTGTTCCGGCGCCGACAATTGTAAAAACCTTCTCACCAGATTTGATCCCGGTAAACAATCCAACCGTATTATCCTTTACCATCAGCAACACCGAACCCGGTAATCAGAACCTGACAGGCATTGCTTTCAGCGACGCATTGCCGGATGGTCTTTCGGTGCTCGATTCCACAACCTCCGTGTGCAATGGTACGGATAATCTGATTGTCAGCGCCTCCAGCAATACGATCTCTTTGACAGGCGGGGCACTCGCCGCTGGAGCCAGCTGCTCATTCAGCGTAAATGTCATCGGAGAAACACCGGGCGTGCATGAGAATATTACCGGATTCCTCTCATCTAATGAAAGCGGTATATCCAGTAATTACGCCGCTGATTCGCTCACCGTGATCGCACCGCCCCAGATCAGCAAGGCATTTGGCAAGAACTTTATTCTGACAACTGAATCAACAACGCTTAGGTTTAATATTTTTAATCCGAATTCGGCAACCACACTGACAGGCGTTGCGTTTACCGACACTTTGCCGGCAGGGATTGATGTTGTTAGCTCCACTTCACCGCAATGCGGCGGTACTCTGACACTCTCCGATAATGACCCCCTGCAGGATACCGTGATATTAAACGGCGCCTCCCTGCTGCCAGGCGCCACCTGCACCTTCACTATCGACGTGACGGGAAGCTCCATTGGGCTGAAAGTGAACAGTGTTACTGTTTCCTCCATCGAGACTGGAAACGGAAATACAGATGAAGCAAACATCATTGTCAGAGAAGCCTCGCCATCGCTGGGCTTTCTCAAGCAGGTAGGGCCTGCGCTGACCGGTCCCTGGTTCTCATTTCTTTCAGTTGAGACGGGTGAAAGTGTCTTTTACCGCTTTACAGTCGAAAACACCGGTGATGTGCCCCTGACAGGTATTTCATTAGACGATCCGGATATCAACACAGCATTGTGCGACTGGATTGACGGTGATGGAAATGCACTGGCAGATGATGACCCGGCAGCGGATGGTTTTACCTTCTCTCTGCCTATCGCCGATGACGATGAAGGACATATGGCGTTATGTATGCTTGATCCCTCCATCACTGCCGCATCAGGTTCATTCCGCAACACAGCCAGTGTTTACAGCAACCAGACCTCTCCCGTGACCTCTTCCGCAACCTACGCCACACCCGGATTGAGCCTCACCAAGAGTGCGGCAGAGAGCAGTTTTTCTGCCGTGGGAGATACCCTGAATTACAGCTATGATATTGAAAATAATGGTTCTGTACCCCTCGCAGGTCCGGTTGTGGTAACAGATGACAAAGCATCCGTTACCTGCCCTGACCTTGGCACTATTGGCGATCTGGATAACTATCTGGACCCAACTGAAAGCATTACCTGTTTGGCTGCTTATTCGGTAACTGATGCCGATGTCACCGCCGGATTTGTGACAAACACCGCCACTGCCACCGCTGGCGGTATCGCTTCAGGTGAAGCTCAGGCAACTGTGCCTCACCAATCCCTGGCGGACCTGCAGATTGCAAAGACCAACAATACATCTGACAACGGATCCATTGGAACTCCCTTTATCTGGTCGCTCACCGTGACTAACAGCGGAGAGGATGATGCCATCTTCCCGGTTGGGCAGGCAATCCTTGCTGATACCCTTCCCCATGACGCGACTTACGGCATTCCTACTGTCGAAAGCCCCTCCAACATAACAGGCGCCGAAAATATTTCCTGCGAAATTAACAGCTATAACCTCGTTTGCGCCAGCAGTGGCGGCGCCGTCATCATTGGCAGTTCAACAGGAAGTTTTACCGTTTCATTCAATGTCACCCCGACAATGGGTGGAAATCTGGAAAATACGGCAGCAGTTGATCCTGATGAGATTATCAGCGAAATTGATGAAACCAACAACACAGGGGCTGATACCGTGTTTGTGGCAGGACCCGGCCTAAGCGTTTTGAAAGAAGTATCAGACGATAACAGCACATGGACCAAGGAAATCCTCTTGGTGGGTGTGGGTGAAACGGTATATTACCGCATCACTGTTGAGAACACAGGCAACATAGCTTTGACAGGCATTCTCGTCAGTGACGATCAATGCACCTTGAGCACACCCAGCGGTGACGCAAATTCTGACGGCAACCTGGATATGAACGAAACCTGGATCTACACCTGTTCAACAGCAGCAGCTGCAGGGAGCCAAACCAATACCGTGACAGCGGCTGCAAATGAAACACCTGTAGAAAATGACAGCGTGGAATATTTCGGGTCCAGCGCGAGCCTGAGCATCACCAAATATGTTTCAGATGATAACAGCACATGGGCTGAAAGTACCACTGTGAATGTGGGCGATACTGTATACTTCCGCGTGATTGTTGAAAATACAGGCAACATTCCTCTAAATGGCATTTTAGTAAATGACAACCAATGTTCATTGAGCCAGCCTAGCGGTGATACCAACGTTAATAGCATACTGGATCTGGATGAAAGCTGGGTATACACCTGTTCAGTGCCTGCGGAAGCCGGCCCGCATACAAATACAGCCGCGGCAAGCAGTGAGGAAGTTACAGAACCTCAGGAAGACAGCGCAGATTATCTTGGCAGCAATGCCAGCCTGAGCATAACCAAAGCAGCGGATGTTGCATTTGTCAGTAGCGCGGATGATGTCATCACTTACCAGATTATCGTTACGAATACCGGCAATGTCAGCCTGACATCATTGACTGTCAGCGATCCGATGCTGGCAGACCTGGATTGCGATCAGACTCTGGAAGGCGCCCAGACAAGCGGACTGGTGCTTGCGGCAGGAGAAGACCTGACCTGTACCGGCACTTACACAGTTACCCAGGCGGATATTGATACCAATGGCGGGGGAGATGGGCAGATCAATAATCTGGCGACTGCAGCTGATTCTGCGGAAGGCATTTCTGAAACAGCAGAAGAAGCCGTTGAGATACACCAATCGGCGATGATCGGCGCAGCCAAACGTGCGGTCAGTGTTAAGAAATCGTACCCGGCACCTTTGAAGTTACATACGAGATTCTGGCACGCAATTATGGTGCAGTCCCCGAGCAGCGTTCAGGTAACTGATGATCTGGCTGCGACTTTTCCGCTTCCGACAACTTTTACCGTGCTGTCAGCAGCCAGTGACGATTTTGAAGTAAATCCTCTTTTACAATGGCAGCAGCGACACCAATCTGCTTAAAGGAACGGATGAATTGGCTGTCGGCGCCAGCGGCACCATTACGGTTGTGGTACAGGTTATCCCACTTGAACCAGGACCTTTCTCCAATACAGCCGTAAGCACCGGACAACCTCCGGCTGGCGAAGAAGTAACAGATGAATCCCAGGACGGCATTGACCCTGATCCAGGGCCCGCGGACGGCAACCCGACCAATAATAACGATCCAACCGTTATCGATTTTGAGTCGGATATCTTTGACCCGCCGATAGGTATGAAGGTTTTTGATGACTCAGGCTTACCCCTGCTTGAATGGACTATGACCTGGATTAACAACTCCAATATAGTGGAGGTCAACGGACGGGTATCCGATCCCATCCCATCCGGACCACTTCTCAGAAACAGGCCTGCCAAGCGGGTTTGATGTTCCAGCAGATGCGCCGATCGGTTCCACGAATGTTGGGGTGAGATGTTACACGGATCCGGATGCAGTGACGACCACCACTTTATGCTATTTTGAAAGCCCGACGCCGGATTATCCGCGAGGCCGCATTATCTGGGAAGGAGTACTTGGCCCTGATTTTGACGCACACAACGGCGACCAGGCCAAGAATGAACTTTACATTACCTTCCGCGTTACCGTTCCCAAGTCATTGAAATCGGTTAAGAATACCGCTACCATTGATATTGACCTGAATGGGGATGGGGAATACGATGAAACCGAGATCGAGGTGGCTAACAGCAGTAAGAAATGGACCAGGAAAAAAGGTATCTGATCCCGCCAAACCCGCGATACTGCCGGCAACAGGCTTTGCGCCTAACACGGTGACAGAGCTGCCCGATCAGCCACTTAATCAGACGTATAAAGCCTACAGTGAGCTGCGAATAATAATACCTGCGCTGGCAGTTGACCTGGATATCGTAGGCATTCCCAGGTCGCCTGAAGGTACATGGGACGTCAGCTGGTTGTTTGATCAAGCTGGATGGCTGGATGGTACATCTTTTCCCACCTGGAAA
>CAVRPM010000006.1:0-447038 GCA_963723145.1 uncultured Chloroflexia bacterium | reverse complement strand
TAATGTATCGCTCATACTCAACATCGAGCCATGCGTTCGACGTGATGAAGCAGAAGGTGCCTTTTTTGTTGAGTAAGGCGAGACCATGAAAATAGAAATACACGTAGTAATCGCTTTTCTTGTCTATCTTACTAACTTCAGGCAAGTGTGACTTGACAGACTCAACCAGGTTGTCCTTGTATTCTCGTTTCTCATCACCGGACATTTCATCTCTCGGCTTTGTTGGCGGTGCGATGTCCTCTTGTCGGACATAGGGTGGGTTTCCGATAACGATATCAAAGCCGCCCTTCTCTCCAAATATCTCGGCGAATCCAATCTCCCACGCGAACGGCTTCTTGGGTCATGGAGGGTCTTCGCAACCTTGTCCAGTGTCGTAATTTCGTTTTCGATTTCCAAGAGACGATTCTTGATTGGTTCGAGCTCCTCGGGAGGTGTCTTGGCTACATTTCCGTAGAGGTCCTTCTGGACACCCCGTTCGAGTTCTTGCAGTTTCTTGGAGAGCTTGGCTTGTTCATCAGAGAAGCCAGTAAGCGGTCTTTGATGACTTCCGCAAATATCCTGATTTTCCTCCGTTTCCAGGTCTTCTTTGCTTTTGAACTTCGCAGTCGGATCGTTATTGAAGTACCTCTCCTTCTCGTTCTTGAGCTCGGCGAGACGCTGCTTCAGTTTCAGGCCAACTGCCGGATCACGGACATTGAGGTTGATGCCCCCATCTCTTGCACAAGCGAATCGCCAATTCTCAGGTTCATGTTAAGGTTCGGCAACAATGCATGTGTTTTGAGGTCAATGGGTCTGAGATCAGATTCGACGATAAGTTGGAGCCACATCCTCAACTCGGCCGCATGAACCGCCCACGGCATGACATCGACGCCGTAGAGTGAGCGCATGATGATTTTGTTCTTTAGTTCGAAATCGGTGAGATCACGCTTCATATGTCTGTAAACGACGATAGAGTTCGGATAGCACGTTTACCATTCCAACGAGGAACGCCCCGCTACCGCAAGCGGGATCAACAACCGACAAATTCTCTAAGAGTTCTTCAAGATCGTACCAAATACCTTGAAGAAAGTCTCGGCTTTCTCTTTATCTTCGTCAAACACAAGTTCGTACAACCTTTCCTTGGAAATCTTAGAAAGATGATTCGCAAGATATTCCACCAGGGCTCGTTTGCACATGAACTCGACTTCGACCCTTGGTGTGTAGAATATCCCCCAAGCTCCTCGGAGGTCCTCTTCTGGTTCATAGGACGATTCGGCAACATTGGCCAGCGATTCGTAAACGTAGCCAATCATTTGCGGATCTACGGCGACTTCAGCATCCAGTAAGTCTTCTTTGATCGTGAAGTTGTATCTCTCGAAAAACTCGAAGATCCCTTTGAATAGCTCGTCACTAGATTGTACAGAAAGATTGTCCAAGTCACCCTTTCTGAACAGTCCACCGTTTAGATACGGGGCTTCGTGTAAGACCTTCTTTACATCGTCCGGAAGGGTTTTGTTATTCTCGAATTTGTTATTGAAAGCTTCGAAGAAGACAACGGTGAGCCAGGCACTGTAGAAGGAATGCTCTGCCGTGTTTTCTTTGTTCCTCTCAAGAAGATATCGTTTCCAAAGCCACCGCATGAATTTGGGATCGTTGTTCAGCCATCGTTTCTTGGAGACAAAATAGATGAACATTATTCGGTTGAGTAATTGCAGAGTGAACTCGTGGGCGTCCTTTGTTGCGATCTTCTGTTTGAAGACCGCGCTTCGCACCTTGAAGAAGACCTCTTGGTAGTCGACAAAGAATCGCTCAGTAACCTTCTCGACATCAAATGCCTCACGCCACTTCTTCCAGAGGTCTCTCCACGATTTTTCATCGTGAAATGCTATGTTCACGATTGTTTCAAGGTCGGTGTGGTAGAGGTCGTCTTTGTCAAGGACAAGCTTGGAGATTGAGCTTGTGCTTTCCAGTCTCGATGCGCTCATAGTCTGGAAGGATGAATGTTATGTTCTCATAATCGGACGTCACAATCAGGAGGAAGCGCAGGTAGCGATCCGCAAGGACCTTTGTTACATATTTCAGAAACGGATGCGAGGTCGTTGATGTCTCTATAAGGAAGACGGGAAGGTCCTTCTCATAACTGAACACGGTATAGATGGCTTTGATATTCCTCGTTCTTCCTTCTTGAATTCGAATTCGACTAATGTCCCTCTTGTAGGAGGAGTCGAAGAGCTTGTCCTTTGGATATTTGAGGAGCTGGAAGAGCTTGTAGATGCCATCGGCGGAAGCTATCTTCGGGACGAATTCTTTCGTTTCCTCTTTTAGACTCGACTCGACTGTCTTGGTTCCAGTCTCCATTTTCTTCATCACATCATCTGTCGATAACTACGGATAATGTTATCTTAGCGCCAGCACTCAAAAAGCTTCTAGCGGTCTCGTTCTTGCAGCGGTTGATTCCCAAGCTTGCAGTCGTCAATGTCGTCGCGACTACAGACCTCAAACAAACAATTAACCTTGATAGGTTGGCTGGCATCCCGGGGTTTCCTGTACGACCAAGCAATCTACAACTGCGCATATCTTCAGGACGACGGAACTCGAGCTAAGGTGATTATGTTCGCCACGGAAAAACTAATCTCAGTCGGTGCAAGAAGTTTCAGCGATGCCAAGCACGATTTGGTTTACGCTGCAGAAAGAACTAGCGATTCTTGGTCTGATTCCCCAAACGAAGATGAGTGTCAAGTTTCGAAATATTGTGGCTACAGGTGAAATCCTGCGGGGCTGCTCCGTGGATATAGAGAAGCATGTAAGCTTCGCCAGCTCCTTTAGTATAACCAGAAGCCGGTACACCTAATTGTCATGGTCCAGTAGAGACTGCATCGCTCCATTCATCATCATGACCAACTCCATCGAAGGTCACAGGGTTCTGAAGCAGGGGAACATTGTAAACGATGTTAGGAGCATTGTAAACTATGCCATCATGGGCCTGAGCGGCTGGAAGCGGATCCGACAAGAAATATCGCAATCTTTCATTGATTTCTTCTAAACAAGTTCACTTCCTTCTTCTTACTTACCTCACTCCCTTACGCATGCGCCTGCGGCCCAACAAAAGTGTTCTCGACCCCTTCGCAGGTGGTGGTGGGTGGTTTAATGGTGCGCACACACACTTTTCAAACGAACGCCAACACAATTGGGAGGAATCTCTCTCAAACCTCGGCCGTATCCCGCATTCTTATGATACTTATGGCACTAGGCAAATTAGCCCCTTGAACGAATAGAGCGAGTAGTTGTTGACAATGGAAAAACCCAACTTAGATCACATGTGGGAAACATGGATAAGAATCGGCCCGAATAAGTAATCTGACGCTCATATGTTTCAGGAGTCAATTCGAAACAAGATATATCCAATGGTCTCTGACTTAGAGAATAGGAAAAGAATAAACTGGTATCATTTTCTATTCCGACCGTATCCACAGGATTCAAACAACGGATATTTTCATGTGAGATTTTCAGCATTAGAAGATATCAAGAAAGTTGATGATATGAGGTTACCCTCTTATTGCGTTTCAACGCAAAAAATCGGGCCGCTCAAAGACATTAGTGGCATAAACAA
Source organism: uncultured Chloroflexia bacterium (assembly GCA_963723145.1). Classification (GTDB taxonomy): domain Bacteria; phylum Chloroflexota; class Anaerolineae; order Anaerolineales; family Anaerolineaceae; genus Pelolinea. The sequence continues at coordinate 443,449 of CAVRPM010000006.1, read as the reverse complement.
AACGCTCATAAGAAATGAAGAAATCGAGGAAGCATGGGAGCTTATTTGGGAAACAATCTGAGTGGGTCATGGACCTAGTGAGTGTCCACAAAGAAGAAATTCCTCTCGCCCAATTCGTCCAGTTCATGCATTTTTTCATGAATATGATGGGCTTAGGGCACAAGTCTGTACTAACGAATGGCATAATATGTTCTTTCTGAATTAGTACCGCACACACATGAAAATCGGTCTGACACCACGGTTCAAATTCTGACGCTCGCACCATGAGTACCACACACACAACCCAAGTTCAAATTCTGTCGTGCGAACCCTGCTTTACCACAGACACTTGGAAGCACGCCTCTCTCTTACGCAATGGGCGGTATGTGAACAGCTTTAGGAGATTTCAATCGGCACTGTCTTTGCTAGTCTTCGAATTACTTTCATAGCTTTGTTCGTATAATCAACGATTCTTAATTTTGATGCAAGGCTCCAAAGCTCGTTCCTTTCGGCAACGGGTTTGAGAAGCTCGATCTTCTCGAAGTCTCTCTTGATTTTGGATAGCGATAATGCCTGGTCTTGCATCTGATATTGCTGCGCAAGGCTCAGCTTCAGTTCCATTGCCAAGTAATGCCTGAGACACATCAACACAAAGCCAAGTGAATACGGAAGCTCGCTGGCTGTCCTGAAGATTTTCCGTCCCGATAAAACATGCTTCCTCTAGAGCATTTTCGAGAAGTCTTCGTGATCTCTCGGCCACCCAGCGATTAGCCATTATCTCTTTTGGGAATTGTATGACATGGGCTGCGCTCATGCGTAGCTGTCCTCGATCAGCCTTAGCGTCCAGTCTCTTTCGCAGCTCCCTTGTAAGCTCATGATTGAACTGTTTGTCAATGAGTTTTGAGATCGTGTCTTCGCAAAGAGACATGTGAGCAATTTCGTGGACAAAGTTACTCAATCGCCAATTAGGGGGAGCTAGCGGGTGCATTAGCAAGAAGCGAATGTGGGCCTTCTCAAGCCAGACGGCTGAATTCCATATGATCCTTCTTCGATTTTAAATTCGGCTATCTGCCCTTGTTTTTGCGATCGATTTCCATCCATCTGGATTGAGGAGCAATGGGTGAATACAACCTTATCAGCTTCAAACCTGATAAAACCAAACCCTTTGGTATGATTGAATCATTGAAAAGTTCCTGTCTTTCAATAAGAAATATTCTATATTTCATATTAATAGTTCTTACTTTGACTTTATCGGCTATCAAATTCATCTTCCGAAAACAATATTTATCAATTATTAATAACTGGTTTCAAGCTGAAGGAATGGGTAAAATGGGTGGCAATGACTTTAATAAATTGATGAAATGTGATGATGTTCGCTTCAAAAAAACAAATGAAAGTTATCAATAGTGAAAGTTTTTCTTGATTCCATCGGCTGCCGGTTGAACCAAAGTGAAATAGAGAGGTTCGCAGCACTCTTTAGAGCGGAAGGCCATGAAATGGTCGCTGAAGCCGCAGCCGCCGACCTTGTGGTTGTAAATACCTGCGCGGTCACAATGGCTGCCAGTGCAGATTCGCGCAAGAGAATCAGGGGTGCTGCCCTTGCCGGTAATGCTAGAATCGTCGCTACTGGCTGCTTTGCTACCATTGATCCTCAGGCTGTCGCTAAAATGCATGCAGTTGATCTTTTGGTTCCCAATACCGAGAAAGACCAGTTGGTTTCCTTTGTTTTAGGTTCTCCGATCAATAACCAAAGAAATCATGTCCCACGTTTGCCACTGCCTGGAAATCATAAAAGAACCCGTGCTTTTATTAAAGTACAAGATGGATGTGATAATTATTGCACCTTTTGCATTACGCGTATTGCCCGCGGCCGCAGCCGTTCTCAATCCGAAGTGGAAATTTTTGAAGATATTAGTTCTGCCTTAGATGGTGGAGCAAAAGAAATTGTGCTATCAGGTGTTAATCTTGGTGCGTGGGGAAAGGATTTAATACCGCAAAAATCGCTGACTTACCTGATAAAACAAATCGTTGGAAGATTTTCTCCTCCGAGGATTAGGTTATCATCTCTTGAACCATGGGACTTGGATAGCGAATTTCTGGATATTTTGAGTTTGCCGGGATTCTGCGGCCACTTGCATATCCCGTTACAGTCTGGATCAGACATCGTTTTAAAAAAAATGGGAAGAAGATCATCCTCAAGTGATTTTATGCTAGTAGTTAATCAGCTGAGGAAGCGTTATCCGGAAATTGCAATTACCACCGATGTGATTGTCGGTTTTCCTGGCGAAACAGAAAAGGAGTTTCAAATTAGCCTTAAATTTGTGCGAAGTATGGATTTTTCTGGCGGACATGTGTTTAATTATTCGATCCGTCCAGGGACAGCTGCAGAGAAGTTGCCTGATCAAATACAACCGAATATCAGGAAAAAAAGAAGTTTGGAAATGCGAGATGTCATAACACGCTCGGCTGTCAGTTATCGCAAGGAGTATCTCGGCAGGCAATTAGAGGTCCTTTGGGAAAAATCAACTCAATTAAATAATAATTGGATTATTTCAGGTCTCTCAGACAATTACTTGCGTGTCGAAGCATTTTCCAGACAGAATTTATATAACGTGATAACTCAGGTCAAGATTACTGATATAAATAATCTAACTATGCTGGCTAATGAAGAATCGAAAAAAACCTGATATGAAATTTTGTTTGTCTGGATAAGGATTCTTTTCATATTGAAAGAAGCCTATGGTATAATTTCTACGTTAAATTACCGGGATGTAGAGGAAATTATAAATGCCAAAAAGGACATATCAACCGAGAACTAGACGCCGTGTAAGAGTGCACGGTTTCAGACAGCGCATGTCAACTGCGGATGGACGGAACGTGTTGAAGCGCAGGCGCCTGAAAGGTCGCTTTCACCTTACTGTTAAAAGAAATAATCACGCCAAGAGTGCTCGCTGGTAATCTGGCGGAATGAGAAAATCAGGTTTTATCGGTTGGAATGGGTAGAGGATTAATGAGTGAAAAAAGAGAATCGTCTAACCCGTTCAAGAGACTTCAAACGGGTGAAAGAAGTTGGTAAAAGTATTTATCACCCTCTTCTTGTATTGGTTTATGCAGGAAATGGAGAACAGCAATCCCGTGCGGCAGCTGTCGCAAGTAAAACCATAGGGAATGCGGTCACACGCAATAAAGTTAAAAGAAGAATAAAATCCTGCCTGGATCAGATGTGGCAAAACATTGACCCGAAGTGGGATTTGATTTTTTATTCTCGTGCTCCAATTATTGGCGCGAATTTATTGGAAATTTGCTCTGCAATTGAATATCTGCTTACTGAAGCAGATATATTAGGTGAAGAAAAATAACAACAATGTTTTCTGATAACAGCTATCCAAATGAGCCCGCATTGCGGGATTTTAAGTTCACTTTAATAAAAATTCCCCAATTTCTTTTGCTGGTTTTTATTCGTATTTACCAAAAGACGATTTCCCCTATTCTCTTAGGTAATAAATGCCGATTTTACCCAAGCTGTTCTCATTATGGGTATCAGGCGATTTATAAATTTGGAGCACTAAAGGGTTCCTATCTTAGCCATAACGAGAATTATTCGCTGTAACCCATTCAATCCGGGCGGCTTTGATCCCGTGCCCTGATAAAAATTGAAAAACAGGAAAAACTATAAAATGAATAAAAAAAGCTTTCTTTATTATTTCATGTGTATTAATTGCTGGAATATTTTCCGGCTGTTCGGCTGGCGCTGGTACTGCATCCAGTTGGCCTGGTATTGCTTCAGATGGTGAGACGGGATATTTCGCTTATGGAAACCAAGTATATGCTATCGATGCCAAAAATGGCAGCCTGATTTGGCGCTATCCTTCAGAACCGAATTCAAAGACCTCGTATTATGCTTCCCCTGAAATTTCTGGCGATCAGGTTTTTGTTGGCAGTTATAACAACACTCTGGTTGCACTAGATAAGAGCAATGGTTCTCAAAAATGGTCTTTTAATAATGCAAAAGATCGTTTTATCGCTTCCCCTTTAGCTTGTAGGTGATATTGTTTATGCGCCAAATAGTGATATGTATTTATATGCGCTAAGTATGGATGGTAAATCTGTTATGGTCGTTTAAAACCACCGGTCCAAACTGGACCAAACCCGTCTCCGATGGCCAATTTGTTTATCTGGCTTCGATGGACCATTTCCTATATGCTTTCAACCTTGAATATCCATCCTCAGAGTTGGCTGTTGATAATAATGGCAGCCGGTCACTGGTAGAAAAACCATTATGGAGTGTTGACCTGGGCGCCGCAGTGGTTGCTGACCCTGTTCTTTCAAATGGTAATGTTCTTGTTGCCACCATTGATGGTAAATTGTACAGTTTTGACCCAGCTTCAGGGAAAGCCTCCTGGATATTTAGTAACAACGATCAATATAATTCTATCTGGGGTACGCCAGTAGTGACCTCTGATGCGATTTACTTCGGTGATGAGAATGGCGATTTATTCGCTGTGTCCCCGGAGTCAGGAAAAGCACTTTGGCCGGAACCCTATGCGGCAGGTGCGGCTTTGATTGCAGGTGGGCTTGGTGTAGAAAATGGGGTTTTATATGTAAATGAAGATGGTAAAGTCTTTTCAATTGACCTGGCCAAAGAACCAAAACCTGTAACCACATTGGATATGGTTATGAAAGCAACGCCAAAATCCGCAGGTGAAAAAATTCTATTAGCTCCTGCGAGTAAGGAAATACTTTTCATGGCCATTGACTATGCTACCGGAAATGAAATCTGGAGCTTTGCTCCAATTAAATAAGAGGAAAAGAGGAAAGCTACCATGTGGGAAACATATATTATTCAGCCCTTTATTAATGCACTGGTCTTCATCTATGACCTGATAGGTGAAAATTTTGGTTTGGCAATAATCCTGTTCACAATTCTTATTAAATTGATCACACATCCTTTATCTGTCAAACAAATCAAGAGCAGCAAAGCTATGCAAGATATGCAAAAAGATAAGGATTGGCTGGAAATTCAAAAGAAGTACAAAAATGATAAAGAACACCTCGCACAGGAACAAATGAAGATGTATAAAGAAAAAGGTATAAGCCCATTTGCTTCCTGTCTGCCAACCCTGATTCAGTTTCCTGTAATTATCGGTCTTTACCAAAGCATTATCCAAACTATGGCAAATGCGCCTGATCAATTGTTAAACCTTGTCTCTAAGCTGTCCCCGGCATTATCAAATATATTTTCCTTTATTCCATGGCTTAATACACCGATTTCATTGATACCACTCAACAGCGTATTCCTCTGGATGGACTTGGGCAGGCCAGAACGGGTTTTCATCCCGGGAATTCCTTTTGGAATTCCATTCCTGGCTATTTTGGTGGTGATAACATCATTTTTACAAACTAAACTTATCGGCTCTCCGACCGGCGATCAGCAATCTGGTCAAATGTCAGGCATGATGAACTTGTACCTCCCTGTATTGATGGGCTGGTTCGCTTATTCATTCGCGTCAGGGTTGGCATTATATTTTGTGATTTCCAACCTGGTCAGCATTGCTCAATATGCAGTGCTCGGCAAAGTTGATTTTTCGAAGATACTGCCAGCGAAGTCTAATAGTCCCCAAAAAACAACAAAAGGATCTAAATGAACAACCAAAAAACAACTTTAGAGATTATTGCCCCCACTGTTGATGAGGCTGTAGAGAAAGGCCTTGACCAATTAGGTCTGCCTAAAGATGCTATAAAAATTGAAGTCCTTGATGAAGGGCAGAGTGGATTTCTAGGGATCGGCGCGCGGCAGGTGCGGGTCCGGTTGTCTTTAAAGGAAGCACCTCAAGATAAAGATAAAACTGAATCAAAACCTGATGAAGATTTTGATGATGACAGCGAGGAATTTGAGGATAAACTTGAAGAAGCTAAAGTCAAGGCAGGGCGTATTGTAAAAACTTTATTGAAAAGTATGCAAATCAACGCCAGTGTGGCTTCCCGAATAATGGATCCCGAGGATGATAAAGATAATCCGATGGTTTTGGTTGAAGTTACAGGCAATGATCTTAGCATTCTGATCGGCCGGAAAGCCGAGACCTTGAATTCCCTTCAATATATTACCAGTCTGATCTTGAATCAACAGCTTGGAAACTGGATGCCCCTCTTGATTGATGTTCAGGGTTATCGTTTCAGAAGAGAACGCCAACTCAGGCAGTTGGCTCGTCGCCTTGCCGATCAGGTAGTCGCTACAGGCCGAAAACAGGTGTTGGAACCAATGCCTGCGAATGAACGCAGGCTCATTCACCTTGAATTGCGATACCACCCATTTGTTGCTACTGAAAGCGTTGGCGAGGAACCTGCCCGGAAAACGACAATTTTCCTGAAACCGAAAGAGTAGAATGTAAAAAGAAAGATTGAAAATCCCTCGTGAGAGGGATTTTTTTGATGATGGGTTTTTTTTGGGGCAGATGTAAGTATCAAAAAATGATTTACTCTTTATTTAATATTTTCACAATATTTTCAGGATGCTGGAAAAGCCATGCTTATGTTATTAGGCCCAATAAAATGATTGACGGAAAAGTTGATACCATATCTCTTTTTTTGGGTGTGTTGGTTAAGTTTGATTTTTTATCCGTAATATGGGATAATTTCACCTGAAAAGCTATGATGGAGACGAGTAAATAGGATGACAAGCAGCGAGCCGAGAAAAGTGAAAGCTCGGTAACCTGTTGAAAATCACTCCGGAGCTGCAATCTTAAAATCCAAACTGGATGATTAAGAACGCCGGCTTAGCCTGCTGTTATAAGGGTTCAGGAAGTTGGAATTCCTGTTTAAGAGTCCGTCAATCGGAAATCGGGGTGGTACCGCGGGAGCAAATCTCGTCCCTGTTGGGGCGAGTTTTATTATTAATTAGTTGGAGGCTTTATGTTTAAACCTGTTTCATCAAAAATGAATATTAACCAAATGGAATTATCCATTATCGATTATTGGAAAAAGGAAGACATTTTTCACGCTTCGGTAAGGAATCGGGAAGGGCATCCGGAATATGTATTTTATGAAGGTCCTCCTACTGCTAATGGGCTGCCGGGCGTTCATCATATTCTGGCAAGGGTTTTTAAGGATCTCTTTCCCAGATATAAAACTATGCGTGGTTTTCATGTCACCCGCAGCGGAGGGTGGGATACCCATGGGTTGCCTGTAGAAATCGAAGTTGAGAAAAAACTGGGTTTTACAAACAAGCAGCAAATTGAGGATTACGGTATTGCTGAATTTAACCAGCTATGCCGAGAATCGGCATTTACTTACATCAAGGAATGGGAGAAACTAACCGAACGAATCGCTTTCTGGGTGGACTTTGATACTGCTTATGTCACATATAAGAATTCTTATATTGAATCTGTCTGGTGGATTCTGAAAAACCTATGGGATAAAAACCTGCTTTATCAGGGAACTAAGGTTGTGCCTTATTGCCCGCGCTGTGGAACACCTTTATCAGACCATGAGGTTGCATTAGGGTATAAAGAAACAACAGATCCCTCCGTTTTTGTGCGCCTGCCGCTAGTGGATGACCCCAGCACTTCCCTGCTGGTTTGGACAACTACGCCCTGGACTCTTCCTGGGAATGTTGCTGTCGCGGTTCATCCGGATATCGATTATGTGGCAGTCGAACGAATGCAGAAAAATGGGTTGTTGGGAGAAAAGGAAATACTTATTCTGGCAAAGTCATTAGTGGAAAATGTTTTTGGCGATGACCAGGTTGAGATAATTCATGAATTTAAAGGAAAGCAATTAAAGGGCATGAAATATCAGCCTTTATATACATTCCTGCCCCCAGAAAAACCAGCCCATCGCGTTGTACTTGGTGATTTTGTTACCACTGAAGATGGAACCGGTTTGGTACATATTGCTCCGGCTTTCGGCGCCGATGACCGGGAAGTAGCATTGGCAGAAGATTTACCGGTATTAATGACAGTTGCACCGAATGGAACCTTCATTGCTGAAGTTCGGCCTTGGTCAGGAAAATTTGTGAAAGATGCTGACCCATACATTATTGAAGATCTAAATTCACGTGGATTGCTTTTCAAATCGGAAGATTACACACATACTTATCCTTTTTGCTGGCGATGCACTACCCCGCTGCTTTATTACTCCAGGAAAACTTGGTATATCCGCACCAGCGCGTTAAAAGAAAGGCTTGTTACGCTGAATAAAGAAATCAACTGGTATCCTGAGCATATTAAAAACGGCCGGTTTGGCAATTGGCTGGAAAATAATATTGACTGGGCTTTGGGACGCGAAAGATATTGGGGTACACCGCTGCCAGTTTGGATGTGTGAAAAATGCAATTTTCAGGAATGCATTGGTTCGGTCAAGGAACTTTCAGAAAAAACCGGTAAGGACTTAAAGGGACTTGACTTGCACCGGCCGCATGTGGATGAAGTATGCTATTCTTGTCCGAAATGCGGCGAAAAGATGCGGCGCGTGCCGGAATTGATCGATGTCTGGTTTGATTCAGGCTCTATGCCTGTGGCTCAATGGCATTATCCCTTTGAAAATGAAGATTCTTTCAAAAAGCAATTTCCTGCTGATTATATTTGCGAAGCTGTAGACCAAACTCGCGGCTGGTTCTATTCCCTGCATGCGATATCAACTTTACTCTTTGACCAGGTAAGCTTTAAGAATGTGCTCTGTCTGGGTTTGATCCTCGATGGCGATGGTCAAAAGATGTCCAAATCAAAAGGTAATGTTATGAAACCCTGGGATGTGCTCAATGAGCACGGGGCTGATGCGATGCGATGGTATCTTTACACAGCCAGCCCCCCCGGTCAGGAAAGGCGTTTTTCATCGGATCTCGTCTCTGAAGTTATGCGCAATTTTACGCTGACACTTTGGAATACTTATTCATTTTTTGTAACATATGCGAATCTGGATGGATGGAAACCAAAAATTGGAGCTGCGGTCCAATATTCCTCTCTTGATAATTGGCTGAGAGCTGAACTTCACGCTCTAATAAGGGATGTGTCAACTGCTTATGAGAACTATGATGTCTTGGGTGCGACCCGTCCGATTGAGATGTTTGTTGATCATTTATCCAATTGGTTTTTGCGCCGGTCACGCCGTCGTTTTTGGAAAACTGAATCAGACGCTGATAAGGATGCAGCATATGCTACTCTATATGAAGCTTTAGTAACAATCAGCAGCCTTTTGGCTCCTGCGATGCCTTTCATTGCAGATGAACTTTATCGAAACCTGGTTTTGAACGTCTCGCCAGATTTGCCGAAATCAGTTCATATGACAGACTGGCCAAAGTATGATGAGGCTTGTATCAACGATAACCTGGTTAATCGAATGAATCTAATTATGCGACTGGTCTCACTGGGACATGCCGCAAGAAACAAATCAGGATTAAAAGTCCGTCAGCCTTTGCAGGAAGCGGCTTTTGCGGTTAGCAATATAAATGATGCTTCGGCCATTGCAGAATATGCAGACCTTCTTCAAGATGAACTCAATGTAAAGAAAGTGCGCGCGCTCAGCGCTGCTAGCGAAGCTGCCGCATATGAATTAATGCCCCTGCCCAAGCAGCTGGGCCAAAAATATAAAGAATTATTTCCACAGGTGCGAGATGCCGTATTGGCGCTCAACGCTGAAAAAGCAGCTATGATTTTAATGTCGGGAAACCCGATAAGAATCGAACTGGCGGGAAATGAAATTGATATTCTGCCGGAAGAGGTAGAAGTACGTATGCAGGCCAGACAGGGTTTTTCTGTTGCATCAGAAGGTGCATATGTAGCCGCACTGGTAACTACTCTCACTCCGGAATTGGTCAATGAAGGATTTGCCCGAGAATTTGTACGCCGTGTTCAGGAAGCCCGAAAACAAGCAGATTTCGAAATCTCCGATCGCATCAGGATTTATTTTTCTTGTTCTGACGCATTAAAGAATGCAGTAATTCAATTCAGTGATTATATTAAGGCTGAAACGCTCGCAGTTGCATTGGATGGAGAAAACATCCCTGACCGTTTGCCAAATTTAAGTGATGAATTCGAAGGTGAATCATTAACCCTTTGGCTGGAAAAATATCAATAAAAATATCCAGAGGTATTTAAGAATATGCCTCTGGAATTTATTAAAAATGATGATTCCGCCACTGCCTGGAAGCTATATTTTATTTGGCAAGCTGGACAATGAAGCACAGTTTATTTCAGGTCCATTTTCAAACCAGCTAATTACTCCCGGGTATTATTTATATGCAGGCAGTGCTTTTGGCAACAGGAGGATTGTGCGCGAGAATTACCAGGCATCTCAACCCAGATACCAAAATATTCTGGCATTTTGATCATCTGAAATCAAGCATTTCCATAAAAGAAGTTTGGTATTCACAAGGGGGAATAAATCAGGAATGTCAGTACATCAAAGAATTACAGCAGTTAGAGAATTCAACCTTTCCCTTTGTAAAATTTGGCGCAAGCGATTGCACCCAAAAATGTACTGCCCATCTGGTAAGATTTCCATTATCTGCCGATGTCAAAGTAATTTATTTTCATTTGGTGAATAAAGGATTTTCTTTGCAAAGGCAGTTCTTAGAATATATCTGTTAGAATCTTTAAAAAGGATGGAGAAAGAAATTTGAAAAAGTTTTAAAAAGGTACTCGGTTTTAATTCCTACCGTGGCAATTGTAGTTACCCTTGATCAATTGACAAAATCAATTGTTCGGCAAAATCTTGATTTTGGTGAAATGTGGATGCCCTTTTACTGGCTTTCACCGTATGCGAGAATTGTTCATTGGTATAACACAGGGGTAGCCTTTGGCATGTTTCAGGATAAAAATTTGCTTTTTTCAATCCTCTCCCTTTCAATATCCGTTTTTTTAATCATCTTTTATCCCAAATTGACTGAAGATGACTGGTATTTGAAGATTGCGTTGGGTTTAATGATTGGCGGTTCTTTGGGGAATTTAATCGACCGCTTAACAGTTGGCCATGTAACCGATTATATTTCTGTGGGAAATTTTCCCGTTTTCAATGTCGCCGATGCAGCCATTTCAATCGGAGTAGCTGTGATGATACTCGGTTTGTGGGTTGAAGACAGGAATGAGAAAAAGAAAAAGAAAACGCTTGAAAATATTGCTGAATCCCAGAAGCAGGTAGGTGATTGAGCGGAACAACAAGCAATATCATGTTTGACCGTGATGAGCCTGAAAGGCTTGATAAATATTTAGTATCACATTTTACAGATTACTCCCGATCCCATCTTCAACGTTTGATTGGGGAAGGCTTTGTGAATGTGAATGGGTCCCAACCGACAAAAACTGGACTTTTGCTTGAAAAAGGCGACCTTATTGAAATTCAATTTCCTGAGCCAGAGCCGATTGATATTATTCCTGAGAATATACCTTTAGAAATCATATATGAGGACAAAAATTTGCTGGTTATCAACAAACCCGCCGGCATGGTTGTGCATCCATCTGCCGGACATTCAAACGGGACCTTAGTCCATGCTGTGATGGGTCATACGTCATTCCTTGAGGGAATAGGCGGAAAAAAACGCCCGGGAATTGTTCACAGGTTGGATAAGGACACTTCCGGAATAATCCTCGTTGCGAAGAATGACAACAGCCACCAATGGCTGCAGCGGCAATTTAAACTCAGGAATGTGGAAAAATTTTACCTTGCTCTAGTTGATGGACGACCAGCCACGCCGACCGGAAGAATTATTGCACCAATTTATCGGGATAGAGGTCAGCGGAAAAAAATGGCCATTGCGCCGGAAGGGAAGGGGAGGCCATCTGTAACTGAATATCAGACCATTGAGCAATTCTCAAACCATACCCTTCTCAGGGTTCATCCGCTTACCGGAAGAACTCACCAGATTCGTATTCATCTATCTTCATTAAGAATACCAATTGTCGGTGATAGTGTTTACGGGCATAAGAAACAAAGAATTAATTTAAAAAGGCACTTTCTGCATGCCTCTGAGCTTTCCATAAGAATGCCTGGTGAGAAAAATAAAACCACTTTTAAAGCTGAATTGCCTGATGACTTGACCGAAGTTTTAGAAAACCTGAAATAATTGGAGATGGTATGGCATTTGAGAATGGATTAATCGATTTGCGTTCTGATACTGTAACTCAGCCTACTGCCGAGATGCGCAAGGCAATGGCAGACGCGGTAGTTGGTGATGATGTTTATTGTGATGATCCAACAGTAAATAAATTGCAGGATGTTTCGGCAGAAATTACAGGTAAAGAAGATGCGCTTTTTGTCCCATCCGGAACCATGGCCAATCTTATTGCGGTGCTTGCGCATTGCCAAAGAGGAGATGAGGCGATAATGGGGAATCTGGGGCATACCTTTCTTCACGAAGTGGGTGGTATTTCCGCCTTGGGCGGAGTGTTTGCCAGTATTATTTCAAACCAGGTTGATGGAACGCTTTTGCTTGAAGAGATCCACAATGCCTGCCGTGAGGAGGATATCCATCACCCTGAATCTAGACTGGTGATTATTGAGAATACCCAAAACGCTTGCGGAGGTATTCCCCTTTCAGTCGAATATATGCGTTCTGTAGGAGATCTAACCCATAGTTTAGGGATGAAGCTGCATGTAGATGGCGCTCGAATTTTTAATGCTGCAATTGCCACTAAATACAACGGCAGCTAAACTGGCTGAGACATCTGATTCAATCATGTTTTGCTTATCCAAAGGATTATGCGCTCCGGTAGGTTCAGTTTTATGCGGGTCCTCTGAGTTTATTGCAAGATCACGGAAAATCCGAAAACAATTGGGCGGTGGGATGCGTCAGGCGGGTATCCTGGCCGCTGCCGGGTTGGTCGCGTTAAAGTCGATGGTTGCCCGATTAGAAGAAGATCACTTTCACGCTCAGCAAATTGCGGACGGAATAAAAGAATTACCGGGGATTGAATTTCATAAGGGATATCCGCAATCCAATATGATATTTTTTCACATTAAACCTGATGCGTCAATAAAGCCAGTGGACATATTAGAAACTTTTGCTGGAAAGGGAATTCTATTCAGCTCAAGCGGTCCAGAACAATTCAGGCTGGTAACCCACTTCTGGATCAAATCTGCAGATGTAACCAAAATTGTAGAGACTTTTCAGGAAACATTTGTCTAATTACAGTCCGGAAAATATTCTCTGAAGAGGATCGGTTTGTTATAATTTTTAAACACATCTTGAGGATTTTATAATTTAGGAGGTCAAATGTCCGAATATGTTACTCTATCGATGATTGATGAAGCTGTAAAGATAATCCATACGAAAACGAACCACCAGCCTAAAATTGGATTGATACTTGGCTCCGGGCTCGGTGATCTGGCTGAATCTGTGACTCCGGCAGATTATATCCATTACAGCGAAATTCCCAATTGGCCTGTATCAACAATCCAGGGGCATAAAGGCCGCTTGGTAATCGGCAATCTGGAATCTAAATCAGTTTTAATCATGCAGGGGCGGGCTCATTTTTATGAGGGCTATCCAATATCCTTAATTGGATTTCCTATTCGAGTCATGATTCGAATGGGTGTGGAAATGCTGATCGTTACAAATGCTGCGGGTGGTGTGAATCCCGATTTCGGACCCGGGGATGTGATGTTGATCAAAGATCATATTTCTATGATGGCGATGGGTGGAAATAACCCGCTCTGTGGTCCTAACATTGATGAATTTGGCGAGCGATTTCCGGATATGAGCCGCGCTTACGACCTTGATTTGCTGCAAAAAGCCCGTGAATCGGCAAAGGAAAATGGAATTAAGCCAAAAGAAGGTGTTTATATCTGTTTGGCTGGACCTTCCTTTGAGACTCCTGCCGATCTGCGGTTTTTGAAGATAATCGGCGCTGACGCGGTAGGCATGTCTACAGTGCCTGAAGTGATTGTTGCCAGGCATGCCGGATTGAGAGTTTTAGGTTTATCAGGAATCAGCAATAAAGCCAACCTGGATGGTTCGACTGTCACGACGCATGAGGAAGTGCTTGAAGCAGGTAAAGTGCTGGTTCCAAAACTAGATGCCATAATTAGAGGGGTCATCAGAAAAATCTGATATGGCAGCCTTGTATTGGATAAGAATTTAATATGGAAGAATTACTTCGGTTTATTGCCACCTATGAAATGGGGGTTTATATCATATTTGGGGTTGTAATCCTTATTAACCTCAAAAGATTGATTGATGGCTGGACCGGATTACGAAAGGCAAATTTTGGACTTGAAAAAGAAGTAGCCCAAAAAAGATTAAGATCGGCTATTACAATAATCGGTTTGTTCCTCATCTTTGGCATATCAATCTTCATCCTTGTTTCGGTTGCGTCAATCCGTTACCCTGGAATAGGTGGAATTGCCACTCCGACAATTGACCTGGTTTCCACTCCAATTCCTTCAGGTGCGAATTTAGAGGTCGTTGTTGGTACTCCCGAAACTCTTCAGCAAACACAGACTGCCATTGCGCTCACGGGTTGTATCCCCGGTCAGTTGGAATGGATTGATCCAATCGAAGGTGCAGAAGTCAGCGGTTCAGTAGAACTAAGAGGTACGGTCAATACTCCTAATATGGGTTTTTATAAATATGAATACCGCTTTCAATCAGATCAGACTTGGACTCCCATTTCTGCGGGGAACAAACCGATCGTTGATGATCTTTTTGCTGGTCAATGGAACACGGGTCAACTTCAGCCCGGTAATTATTATCTTCGCCTGGTAGTTTCGGATAATCAGAATAATTTAATTAAACCCTGTGAGATAGAAGTAAAAGTATTACCTCAATAAAGGAGAAAAATCATGAATGTATTGATACGCCAGGCTGTCTCTCCAGACATTGAGTATTTAACGAAATTCGATCATTGTATCAAAACAGATTGCGTCTGGCAGATGTCTCAATCGATAAATGAAACCCAGATTCAGACGATTTTTAATGAAACCCACCTTCCGCGTGAAATGAAACTAACTTACCCACGTTCTCCAGATACCCTCGAGAATCGCTGGAAGAATTATTCATCAGTCCTGGTTGCCTGTGTGGATAAAGCTCCGGTGGGGTATGCTTCTGTGAGTGCTTTTTTTTCGCCAGAAATGATTTGGGTTGACGACCTGGTGGTTGACGATTTATGGCGGCGAAAGGGTATTGCGTCATTATTATTTCAGGCGGTTAGGGATTGGGGATTAGCCAGAAAATATATGCGAATCACCCTGGAAATGTCTTCCAAAAATTACCCCGCTATTTGTCTTGCCAAAAAGTTGGGTTTTGAGTTTACTGGTTACAACGATAATTATTTTTATAATAATGACATTGCTTTATTCTTTTCACGATTTTTAAAATAACTTAAAAAATGAATTGGATCACTGGAATCGAAACATTTCTAAAAGCCATTAACGATGTTTTAACTGCGGGCGTGGCTGTAATAACATTTTCGCTTTTAATATACACCTCAACTTTTAAACTACGAGATGCGGTAACAAATACATTTTCTTTACTATTATTTTTATTGGTTGTAATCTTCGGCGCAGATGCGTTCATAACCGTGATAAAAAGCAATGTCCTATTAATTTCGGTTATTAAAATCCAATGGTTGGGATTAATACTTCTCCCCACAGCTTATTTTCTGTTTTCTGATTCTTTGTTGGCATTAACCGGAAGACCAAGTAAGGGTAAAAGAAAGATTTTCGGTATTGCCTTTATTCTTGTAAGTATCGGCTTCTTGGGTTTGCTATTTTCAGACTTTTTATTGGGGAATTTGATTATTGACCAACCACCTGCACCATTCTTAAGGCGGACATTCTTCATCGACCTTTTTTCAATTTTTTTTGTATTTGTTCTTCTTCTATCATGGTACAACTTTGTCCGCGCATTCCGCAGAACAGTCACACATACCAGCCGACGTAGGATGTTCTACCTAATTATCAGTGCCATTGGACCGGCATTGGGTTCATTCCCATTCCTTCTGTATGGGTCTGAATTTGCTTTCCAGTCTACAATCCTTTTCTGGTTGTTGGCTGTCATCGCTAATGCAGTCGTGGCAGTAAGTGTTATCGCCATGACTTATGCGGTCTCCTTTTTTGGATTCGCTTGGACTGATCGGGTAATCAAGACCCGATTATTCAGATGGGTGATGAGAGGCCCAATGACAGCCAGCTTGACGTTGGGGGTTACAACTCTCCTAACCCGGTTGGGGAACCAGTTAAACATTAATATTTCCGCTGTTGTAGCTCTGGCAATGGTGGCAACAATTGTCATTTTCGAATATTTGATTACATTATTTGCTCCAATATGGGAACGTTTTTTCTTTTATGGATCTGAACGCATTGAACTTGAAAAAATCAGGACCTTGGAAGACAGATTATTAACTACTAATGACCTAAGGCAATTTCTTGAGCTTGTCCTTGCTTCAGTTTGCGACAGGTTGCAAATTCCTGGAGCGAATTTGCTGGTGAACAATAATACTGTGGAAAATCTGGATGTTCATATAGGGAATCCAAAGAAAATATTGTTAAAGAAAAAATATTAATTTTTGAACAACTTCAAAAAAAGGATTTAGATTTAACAATAATTGAGAATGGCGCTGAGTCAATCATTCCTCTTGTTGATAGCTCGGATAGTGCAGATATTTCCGTTCTTGGAGCGATAATTATCGATCGGATAATAACTAATCCCGATGATGAAAAAACCAGCGCTCTAAAGAAGCTATCTTCTCGAGCCGTACTTGCGTTGAAAGACCGGACAGAACAGGAACTTCTGTTTGCTTCACTTGAAATGCTCACGCCTCAGGTATCCGTAATTCAGGACCTATTGGCATCATCTCGCAAAACTCAGGGACGAATAATTAATGGTGATAGTGTGGTTGAGCTTCATGACCTTGAGAAATGGGTTAAGGATGCTCTCACCCAGATCTGGGGCGGACCGAAATTATTACAAAACCCAATTCTACAATTAGACACAATTCAAACACGTATCAAAGTCGCTAAAGAATCTCCGCTTAACGCAGTAAGGGAACTTTTGCGCGAGGCAATTATTCATCTAAGACCTGAGGGTGAACGCCAATATACTAATGAATGGTTGCTTTATAACCTGATGGATTTAAAATTTCTTGAAGGTTGGAAAGTGAGGGATGTCGCTCATCGGCTTGCATTATCTGAAGCAGACCTTTATAGAAAGCAACGAATGGCAATCACAGCAATTTCCCGGCAAATTATTGAAATTGAAAAACAAGTTCATGAGGATAATGCTTTTCAATAAATATTAATAACCCTTCTTTTTGTTATTAAGTCCAGGTGGGGTAAACAAATGGCAGTCTAAGTCAAATCACAATTGTGTTTTTTTTACAATGGCAGAAGGATTTGTTTTCAGTGATAATATTGAATGAGATGAATTGCAGATTCCGATTAGACTCTGGTAATTACTGAACCCCTCCGATTCACTTTTGGTGGGTATTGGCGCAAAATTCTAAATAAATCGCTTAAATATTTAGCCAAATGGCACAGAAAAGAAGTTTTTCTAACATCCTCTTTCAGACAATAAAACGATTTGGCCAGGATCTTTTAGGTATCCTTTTAATTTCACTTGCTGCAATCGCCATGCTGAGTTTATTAAACCTTACCGGTGGTTCGCTGGCAACTTATTTTTCACAATGGATTCTTAAAGGATTTGGTTGGGGAAGTTATATTCTTGTAATCCTTGTTGGATTTATCGGATTCCAGATTCTATTTAGACATATTGAACAGCTTCCTGGATTGAATCTGGAAAGAATTATCCTCCTGGAAATATCGATGTTTTCTTTATTAGCCTTCCTTTCAATTATTAATGGACTTTCAATCGACCGAGCAATTAAGGGGGGTTGATGGAGGGGTTGTAGGATGGGGTTTAGCTAGAATTTTTCGAGATTTTGTTGGGTTTCCTATATCCGTTGATTCTGTCATTCTTGATCTCGTTTGTGCTCTTAATGTCTGGATTAGGCTTATGGCGCCCTCTAATGGAGAAATTGGACAATTATTTTACAAAAATTCTCTCATCCCCACAATCATCCAAAATAACATCCTCTCAAAATCAGCCAGGTTTGCAGGTTAATTCAGGCGGACAAAAAACTAACGCTGATTCCAATAGTCAGAATTTATGTTCAAGGGACAATATTAAAAGTACAAAAAGATTTACCTCCACTTGATCTTCTTTTAGATACTCAAAAGAAAGTCTCAGACGAATCCTTTATTCATTCCAAAGCAATTCAGATTGAAAAAACAATGGAGGAGTTTGGCATACCTGCACGTGTTGCTGGTTATCGTGTTGGGCCAACCATCATACAATATGCGATTGAACCAGGTTTCGTTGAAAAGGTAAATGAGGAAGGTGACGTTGTTCGCAAAAAAGTGCGGGTTGCTCAGATAGCTGCACTTAATAAAGACCTGACTCTTGCTTTGGCGGTTGACAGGCTTCGAATTGAAGCCCCCATTCCGAATCACTCGTATGTAGGTATCGAAATACCTAATCAAAATAGTACAGTTGTCAGATTAAAGTCGGTTATTCAATCAGAATCCTTTTCCAAGTCGCGGTCGCCATTAAAATTGGCATTAGGTTTGGATGTTTCGGGTAATCCGGTGGTAGCTGACTTGGCTCGTATGCCGCATTTGTTGGTTGCGGGCACCACAGGTTCTGGCAAATCGGTTTGCATCACGTCTTTCATTGCATGCCTGGCATTCAACAATTCTCCTGATGACCTAAAGATGGCAATTTTGGATCCAAAAATGGTGGAATTGGTGCGTTTCAATGGACTGCCGCACTTGTATGGAAAAGTTGAGACTCAGTTGGATCGAATGCTTGGAATTCTGGCGTGGGCAATAAAAGAAATGGAAGACCGTTATCGGCTTATGGAAGCTGTAAACGCTCGCGACCTGGATTCTTATAACCTTAAAATGATGCGCAGGGGACACGCCAACCTCCCAAAAATCGTAATTTTTATTGATGAATTAGCTGACTTGATGCTTTCAGCTCCAGACCAGACTGAAGGCTATCTGGTGCGGCTGGCTCAGATGGCGCGTGCTACTGGTATTCATATGGTGGTTGCGACCCAAAGGCCTGGTACTGATATCATTACAGGTTTGATAAAAGCTAATTTTCCTGCCCGTATCTCGTTTATGACGGCTTCATCAATTGATTCCAGAGTAATTCTTGACACGAATGGCGCTGAAACACTGATGGGGAGTGGCGATATGCTCTTTGTTGATCCTGAAGCATCAGGGCCGCAACGTGCGCAAGGAGTTCTTGTAGATGACCGGGAAATTGAAAAAATAATTGCTTATTGGCAGAACAAAATCAGTGAACAATCACTTGAAAACATCGCTCCCTGGGAAGACCTTATACCAATCATTGGCGATGATTCTGATAAATTGATTGAGGCGGCAATTGAGTTAATAAAAAGAGAGGGCCGCGCATCGACCTCCAGATTACAGCGAAAATTGCGAATAGGTTTTCCACGTGCCGCAAGGCTGATGGATGAATTGGAGGAACGCGGAATTGTTGGCCCGTCTGAATCAGGAGGCAGAGAGAGGGAAGTGCTTCTGGATGAAATTGATTCCCCGGAAAACGAAGATTATTAACCAATTCTTTTACCCCTAAAATCTCAACAAAGGAAACAATATTGACAGACTTTCTTAGAAAAGTATTTAGCAAATTATTAAATTCGATCGCCGGGTTTATAAACTCATTAGGGATTCCACCTGATACTGTAACCATTGTTGGCGTCGTCGGAAATCTTCTGGCCGCCTGGTTTATCGCAAACGGGAACTTATTCGCCGGCGGGATTTTAGTTCTGGTTTTTGGATTGTTTGACGCGATTGATGGTTCAATGGCCAGACTTAAGGGCAATGAGACCAAATTTGGTGCATTTTTAGATTCAGTTTTAGACAGGTATTCGGAACTTGTAATTTTCTTGGGCTTATTGATTTATTCGTTTAGAGATGCAGATCCTGTTGGTAGTATGTTTGTTTTTCTTGCTGCCGCGGGCTCTGTTTTAGTTTCTTATATACGGGCACGAGCTCAGTCTTTAGGAGTGGATACCAAAATAGGCATTCTGACTCGCGTAGAAAGATATCTGGTTATTGTTCTTTCTTTGTTGTTCGGTCGCCCTGAGGTGGGTATGTTAATAATCGCAATTTTGGCAAATTTTACTGCTCTTCAACGTATTTGGGATGTCAAAAAACAGCTTAAGTATTGAAAATGAATTAAAATACCCGTTCAAGTTTTCTTATGAGGAAGGATTGAATAATGATTGATGGGTTTTATATCGGACCGCTAAAGATTTATTTCTATGGAATTATTATCATGCTGGGTGTTTTAGCTGGTGTTGCCGTTGCTGTAAAAGAAGCTAAGCGAAGGGGTTTGGATAGTGAAATCGTTTGGGATATGGTCCCTTGGCTGCTGATCTTTGGTATCATTGGCGCTCGATTGTGGCATGTTTTTACTCCTTCAAAATCTATGGGTGTAGGGTCTGAATATTATTTTTCCCACCCCTTGGAAATTCTGAATACCCGCCAGGGAGGGTTGGGAATCCCTGGTGGCGTTATTGGCGGTGTAATAGGATTGTTTATTTATACCAAAAAGAATAAACTCTCCTTTTTAACTTGGGCAGATATTATCGTCCCTGGCTTGGCTTTGGCACAGGTTATTGGGCGGTGGGGTAATTCCTTTAACCAGGAACTTTATGGACCGCCTTCAACACTTCCATGGGCGATTTTTATCGATAAAGCCCACAGGTTGCCCGGATATGAAAATTTCTCCACATTTCACCCAATGTTCCTTTACGAATCGTTGTGGAGTACCTTTAATTTCTTTCTTCTGCTTTTTATTGGCAGGACATATGAGTCAAAATTGAAACCCGGGGATCTTTTCTGGATTTATTTAATTGTTTATCCACTTGGCAGATTTATGTTGGAATTTATCCGCCTTGACCCATCTTTAGTTGGTGGGATCAATGCTAACCAGCTAACTATGGCTGTTGTAGCTCTGTTTGGTATTTCCATGCTTGTATTGAATCATGTAAAGAAAGATGGATCCAAGGATGAAAATGAAATAAATCCTTCACAAGAACATTCTTAATAAATTATTAAGTTATTTCTAATAATTACCTTTATAAAACAACTTTATAATAAAGAAAATAAACGCGAGGGATACTAATGAATCAAAAATTGCTTGATGA
Organism: uncultured Chloroflexia bacterium; assembly: GCA_963723145.1. GTDB lineage: Bacteria > Chloroflexota > Anaerolineae > Anaerolineales > Anaerolineaceae > Pelolinea. The sequence goes on along the minus strand of CAVRPM010000006.1, from coordinate 422,300 downwards.
AATGAATGTTCAAATTAACAAGGAGTTTTATTCCGGATATCTTTATCTTTCCATGGCAGCACATTTTTCGCAGGCGAACCTGGGTGGTTTTTCCCATTGGATGAAGGCTCAGGCTAAAGAGGAGTTGGAACATGCCTTGAAATTCTACGAATTTCTCAACGAACTTGGAGAAAAGGTTGAACTGCAGCCTATTGCTCAACCTGAAATTAAATTCGAATCTCCGATTAAGGTATTCGAACAAGTTCTTGAACATGAAATCTTTGTGACTACCCGAATTCACCTGCTTTATGAAATGGCACTTGAAGAAAAAGATTACCCAACACAGGTGTTCTTGCAATGGTATATCAATGAACAGGTTGAAGAAGAAAAACATGCCACAGAAATCCTCGAAACCCTTAAAATGGGTGGAGAATCTGGCAGTGCCCTGATCATGATGGATAAAGCGTTAGCAGGGCGATAAAGAAGTAAAAAGAAAAGAGGCTTTTTCATCATTGAAGCCTCTTTTTTGTTTAATCACCATCCATTCAAAAAAGGTTCCCAATCTTCATATATGGAAAGATAATGATAATAAATATACACTGCTGAAGTAGGAGGTTCCTGTGGAGTCTTCATTAGGTGCATCCCCGACTGGTGCAGGGTCCTGCCGCCTTTTTTATGATTGCAGTATGCGCAGGCTGTTACCACATTTAGCCAGTCATGCAGCCCGCCAAGGTGTTTGGGATTGATGTGATCAATAGTCAAATCGCGGTTAGTGCTTCCGCAATACTGGCAAGTGAAATTGTCCCGCCTAAAAACTTCTTTTCGAGTTAGTTTTACCTTGGCTCTAGGTTTGTGTACCATCTTTTGCAGGCGTATGATGGATGGGCGGGGAAAAGCCGCGCCAATAGTATGTATTTCACCGCGGCCGTTCTTTACCAAAGACGCTTTTTCAAGAACCATCAGGCAAACCGCGCGCCTCATGTTGCACACATTGAGTGGTTCAAAATTGGCATTAAGAACGAGAACATTTTCCATTGGAAAAAACCTCTGCTGATTATAGCACTTTAAGATTTTCAAAAATTCTTTAATTGGTTAAAATCCTCACTGGTATAATTTACGGTCAGTTTTATTTTCATGGAGGTAATTTTGGTAATAGATGACCAGGTTGCGTTATTAATGCAGGGAACTGAATATGGGGATGAGGAAATCAAGGCAGTAATGGGTGCTGAATTAAGACTCGCTTGATCCATGCAGAAAAAGAAAATCGTCCGCTAAAGATTTATTGCGGGTATGACCCAACCAAGGCCGACTTGCATTTAGGCCACACTGTTACCATGCGTAAGTTGCGCCAATTTCAGGATTTAGGTCATGAAGTTACATTTCTGATTGGCGATTACACAGCTTTGATTGGCGATCCTTCAGATAAAGATACAACCAGACCGATTATTAAATTGGAAGAAGCCAGGGAAAATGGCCGGACTTATGCCCAGCAGGCTTTTAGAATACTTGATCCTGAAAAAACTGTTATCCGCTACAATTCGGAATGGTTATCAAAATTGAATTTTGCAGAAATAATCCGGCTGGCACAGAACTTCACTGTACAGCAATTCCTGAGCCGAGAAAAATTTAAGCTGCGCTGGGATAGAGGTGACGCTGTTTATCTGCACGAGACTTTATATGCGGTCATGCAGGGTTATGATGCCTACCAGTTAAAAACAGATGTGCAGGTCGGAGGGACAGATCAGTTTTTTAATATTGTCACCGCCTCACGAAAAATCATGACTTCTTTGGGCATTCTGCCAAATATCGCGATTTGCCTTGGTATTCTACCCGGCACAGATGGTGTTGAGAAAATGAGCAAATCGATGGGAAACCATATTCCCATTGATTCAACACCAGAAGATATGTATGGTAAGGTAATGAGTATCCCCGACCAGGCCATGCCTGTTTATTCCAGACTGGTAACCCGTTGGACGCCGGATGAAATTGAAGCGCTAGAAATTGGTTTAAGAAATGGAACGATACACCCCAGAGATGCCAAGATGAAACTGGCGTCTGAAATTACAGACTCATTCTATGGAAAATCCGGGGCTGAACGGGCTGAAGCAGATTTTGTCAACAAATTCCAGAAGAATGCTCTGCCTGATGAGATGGGCTCATTCACATTTGGCGCCTCAAAAAAGTGCCTGGATGTGTTATTGGAATCTGGTTTGGTGAAAACGAGAAGTGAAGGCCGTTCCATGATTAGCCAAAAGGCTGTTAAATTGGATGGAGTGATTATTGCGGAATGGGACAGCATTCTGCATGCGGGTGTGTTGCAGGTAGGAAAAAGGAAATTTATTCGACTGAGCTAATAAGATTATTCCGTTGCAAGGCTGTATATGTCTCTTCCGGCAGACCGGGCTTTAATGGGGTTTTGATTCTCCAAAACAAGAACAACCGTGATGGGTGTTCCTGTCCAATTTGAGGGTGTGCCAGCTACATACCAGGAAACTTTGCTATTGGTGTCAATACCTTGGGCGGTTACTTCCCATCCTGAAATCACTTTGGATTTAAGAAAATCATTGATTGAATCCGCCTGATCTGCTGGCATAACCTGTTTCGAAGCATTTCTTGAGACGAAAACCCAACCTTGCTCCGAGATATTAACCGCGGAAAAGATATGCGGAACAGGCATTTGGCCATGATATGTAATAGAACTGGCTGAGGCAGCTATTTGGAGAGGATTGGCGCGTAAAGGATTGTTGCTGAAGAAAAGATCATACCACGTCAGTTCAGGGTTAAATTGTTGCGCTTCATTGGTTGGCAATCCGATATCTGGTGTTTGATTTAACAAAAAGTCGTTAATAACAGTATTAACTTCCCTCGCGCCTTTTATTCCGATGGCTTGAATAAGTGCTGCGTGACATCCATCCATAATCGCTTGATTCAGTTCGATGATATCTGTTTCCACAATAGCGCATCTTGTTGAAAATAATTTGTTTTCTGCAGTTATTGAAGAGTCAAAGCTTGGTAGATTATTGAGATCAACTTTTGCTAAGATAAATGGTGTAAAAAGACTATCAATGGGATACGCACCTTGGACGGCTCTGTTAATAAATGGTGAATTCTTATCAGCCTTCCAAACCTCCCATGAATTCTTTAAATTATTGGAATCGATGTGAGGGTGGGTCGCAATTGCCAGCACCTCGCCATTTTCTGCATTCATAATTATTGCACTGCCGACATAAGGTTGGAGAATGTCATCAACTTTTTTTTGCAGGTCACTATCAATAGTAAGGCGAACGTCTCTTCCATTAAGCGGTTGATTGTAGAGGAGGTGGTTAAACCACAGATCAAAAGCTGGATATCCCTTTTCTCCACCCAGATAGTCTCCAAGAGACGCTTCCAAACCCGCACTTCCATAAGTGCTATCTATAAATCCAACAGTGTTGCTTAGTGGAGCGTAATAATTCTGCCGTGTAAGTTTACCAATATCGCCAACGGAACTGACTAAGGTTTTATCATTCCGGTCGCGGATAGCGCCGCGTTTTACATAATTGGATGAAATTAAATGACGGGGATTGTCTGCTCTTAGTTGCAGATCATTTGAGCGGATTATTGCCCACCAGCCTGTAGCTAAGGCTAATAATAAGAAACTAAAAGAGAATAATAAGCCCAGAATATAAAATGCCTGGAAATCAGATTGATTTTCATCTATTCTGGAGCGGAGGCTATCAATATAAAGAAGAATACACCCTGAAATAAATGTTACTAGAAGAGAAGAACCGCCATAAGATAAAAAAGGCAGTGTTACACCGGTGATTGGCAGTAGGCGAATATTCCCTCCAATGATAAGAATAGCTTGGGAGGTTAGGAAAAGGCTGATGCCGGCGGCAAGATATCGGTAGAATCGATTGGATGCCTTAATTGCAATAGAAAACCCTTTGAACAAAAGGAGTGCGAATAAAAAAATCAGAGCTATTGATCCAAATAACCCAGTTTCCTCTACGATCGCAGAATAAATAAAGTCAGAGTGCGAAATTGGAATTATTCGAGGGTTTCCAAGCCCGATGCCTGTACCAGCTAGACCTCCTGTGGCAAGGGCAATTATTGATTGGGTGATCTGATAGGATCCTGCTTGAGTATCTGTCCAGGGAAGTATCCAACCTTGAAAACGGATTCGAATGAGGTCGATTGAAAAATATCCGACTAACGCAGATAAGGCAACAATCCCCAAACCAACAGCTAAAATTCTCTTCCTGCCAAAAGCAATAAATAACATAAATGTATAGATTGCTATAAAGACTAGAGCTGTTCCAAGGTCGCGTTGAGCGATTAATAAAAAAAGAGCTGCAAGAACAAGCACAATAGTTGGAAAAATGGTTTGAAGGATTCTGATGCGGGAGAAATTATTCTCAGAAAAATAAGCAGAAAGATAAATAATAAGCAGCAGTTTTAAGAGTTCGGAAGGCTGGAAATATAAACCTCTCATCCCAAGCCATAGACGTGGACCTTCGCCTCCTGGATAAGTTCCAAAGAAAAAGGTTAAACCAGAAAGGATTAATCCAAAAAAAAGCAAGAGGTATTTATATTTCTTGAAAATGGAGAGGATCTGAAGTTGGCTGAAAAACAAATGCGCTAAACCAACACAAGCCAGAAACCATATTGACTGGCGTAAACCGAAAATAAAATATATCCGCCATATTGTGAGGATCCCCCAACCGACCAACAGACCCAGTAAAGATACTAAGGTTAAATCACTCAGGTTAAGATATTTTTTGGTAATTTTTATAAACCAAAAAAAACCAGCGCACCATATCAAAAAACCCAGCCAATGAGACCATATCAGGTTCACTGACCAGGAGCGGTATTTGACAGCAGGTGAAAACGTCAGGATTAATGAATACAATCCCAGAAAAATTACCACAAGCCAATTCATGCGGTTAATAAAACCGGAATAAAATTCTTTAAAGGATTTGGAATGTAGTGACACTAAAGGTATTTATTAACCAGGATTCCGAGTTTCTTTTTTGTTTCAGCCGGAATATTTCCGCGTTGTGTCATGATCGCGTCTTTTAGAATATTCTGGCAGCCACAATCATTGGATGCGGGCAGTAATTGAACAAGATTCTCTATCGCATTTTGTGCCGCTGCAGTGTTCTGATTAGCACTTTAATTACCATTTCAACAGTGACAGGCAATTCATTGGTATGCCATACATCGTAATCAGTGACGTGCGCCATGGTAACATAACAAATTTCCGCCTCACGTGCTAAAAACGCTTCAGGGCAAGCGGTCATACCGATGATAGACATGCCCCATTCCCTGAAAAGATTGGATTCTGCTTTTGTGGAGAATCGTGGCCCCTCAATGGTAATATAGGTTCCGCTATTGTGAACTACTACCCCACAGGATTTTAGTGCTTCATTCACCAAATTTGATAAATCCTTGCAGAAAGGTTCTGCAGAACCAATATGGGCAACAATACCCTCTCCAAAGAATGATTTCTGGCGCAGGGAGGTGAAATCTACTAATTGATTCGGGATAACTATTTGCCCGGGTCGGAAATCTTCACGGAGGGACCCACAGGCAGATACACTCACGATCCGTGTAACTCCAATCGATTTTAAAGCATAAATGTTTGCCCGGCTGTTCACTTCGGTTGGTGTAATAGAATGACCAATCCCATGTCGGCTAAGAAATGCAACTTTTTTCCCGTAAAGGTCGCCGATTGTGATGGGAGAACTTGGCATTCCAAATGGAGTTTCTATATCAAATTGTCTGGCATTCTCAAGCGACGGGAACTGATATAAACCTGAACCGCCAATAACAGCCATTACCGGGTTTTCATTCATTAAATCTCCAATAGGTTTTTTGATTTTTATCTCATTCACCATCCGCGATTATATCGTACCGGATCAAGGTTGTTTTTGAAATGCAACTTTGATCATTATTTTTCCACATCGGATAATATCATTTTCCACCAACACCGTTGGTGAAACGAGTTTTTCATCATTTAAATAAGTGCCATTCGTCGATTGGGAATCTTCTAACATCCAATGGTTTTTTGAAAAGAAAATTCGGGCATGCCTGGCAGAGATTGTGTCATCCTCGAGTTGAAGATCATTCAGCTCATTTCGGCCGATTAATATTTCCATTTTAGAAAAAAATTTTGCCGGCAATCCTTCTGTTTGGAGAAAAATACCAGATGTATGCTGATTTTCTTTTTGGTGTATGGAATGCTGCATTTCCCGTAAAAAGTAGATTAAGGAAAAAACAAGAAATAAGTAAAGGCTCAAAGTCATCAAACCCCTTAAAATCAAAACAATAACTGCGCTCATTTACCCCTTTCTTGAAGTGGAATAATTCTGGTGTGAGAATGATTTTGGGTCAGGTCATCATGTTCATAATCGGCGCCATAGATCAGTGCAATATCTGCAATTTCGATCACATCTCCCGTGATAAGAATGTGTTGGCTGATTCGATGATTATTGACTTTAGTGCCAACAGTGGAGTCCATATCAAAGAGCACGTGATCGCCATTTATTTCTCTAATCTGCGCATGCATTCGTGAAACCCTCAGATTATCAATAACCAAATCATTTAAAGCACCCCGGCCAATATTGATCACTTTTTTAGTTAATGGAAAAATAGTTTCGAGGTGTGTGATCAAATAACCCTTGAGTATTTTTGAAGGTGTTTCTTTCTTTCCTTGTTCCACTATCAGTCTTGCTGTTTTCCTGGTTGAGATGGAAGAATAGGCGACATCAACCAAAACCTCATCCTGGATTGCAGCATCAAAAAAATGTTGAATATGTATTGGCCCGGAAAAATTCAAATTATTTTCACGGGCATTAGTTTTGATGGATTCGGAGATAAAAGTCATCCAAAGCTCCAGATCTTTTAAATCCACTTTTTTTTCCCTTTTAAACGTTACCCTGAAAATATTTGGTGAATATCTTTTTTGGCTTTCTTCTACAATTTGGCTCATCTGTGCGGTTAACACTTCATGAGTAGCAAATTTGATAACATCTATCCCGCTGATCCGTTGTAAGCGTTCCTCGAAAAACGATTGAAGCTTTTTTTCAATGTCATTAAATATTATTCTTCATATCCTATAATTATATTTGATGAACGATATCCAAGATATACCTGATTTTGAAGAAGTTCCACACAAATCAGACTCGGCTCTCATCGTTTATGGTTCTTCCATAGACGAATTATTTTGTCACGCATCTCTGGGTATGTATCAAATTATGGGAATAACCGTTAAGGATTTTTCGATTGCACAAGACATTATTGAATTACAGGCTTCTGATCCGGAATCTTTACTGGTTTCGTTTTTATCAGAGTTGCTTTATATAGCTGAAAATGGTTTTAGGGCCAAGCTTCTTGAAATAAGGATTAAAGAAAATGAATTGGTTGCAAGAATTATCAAAACCCCGATAACCGGTATAGCAAATGAGATAAAAGCAGTAACATTTAATGAAATGAAAATAATTAAACAAGAGGAAACTTATCAAACAAAGATAGTGTTTGATTTGTAAAAGAAAAATGATTAGCTTAGTGAATTTTAATAAAATATCTGATTTTGAGTGGGAGATTGAAAAGACCTATCGGCATGGAATGGCAATACCTGTGCGGGTTTTCGCAACTGAAGAAATTATCAAGGATTCATTGGATGATAATTCTTTTGAGCAGGCTGTAAATTCTACCTATTTGCCGGGATTGAGAGGTTATTTTTGTGTTATGCCAGATGTGCATCAGGGCTACGGTTTTCCCATTGGCGGGGTGGCAGCTGCGGATTATCAGGAAGGTGTAATTTCTCCGGGTGGGATCGGGTATGATATCAACTGTGGAGTCAGATTGCTTTCAACCGATATACCTTTTGAACTCGGAGCCTCATTATTGGAGGATCTGGCGCTATTACTCTTTCATAACTGTCCAAGTGGTACTGGTAAGCAGGGGGCAGTGCAAGTATCTGCAAAGGACTTCCAGCATATATGTATGGAAGGATCTAAATGGGCATTGAAAAATGGATATGCAACACTGTCAGATATCGACCTGACAGAAGACAACGGATGTATGCCTGCTGCGGATCTGTCCGCAATCAGTCCTCGTGCCTTGGAACGAGGACTGACGCAGAATGGATCACTCGGTTCCGGCAACCATTTTATTGAAGTAGATATGGTTGAAGATATTTTTGATGCTAAGTCAGCCCAAATAATGGGACTGATCAAAAACCACCTGGCCGTTCAAATTCACACCGGTTCCCGCGGTTTTGGACATCAAATATGCACCGATTATGTAAGAGAATTCCAGCCCCTTATCAGCAAATACCACATTAATATTCCAGATAGAGAACTGGTCTGTGCTCCTATCCAATCAAAAGAAGGGCAAAGGTATCTGGGTGCGATGCGCTGCGCAGCGAATTTTGCATTTTGTAATCGGCAGCTTTTGACCTCGACAGTTAGGGAAACTTTTGAAGAAATTTTTACAAAAGTGACCAACAAATTTCAGCTTAGATTAGTTTATGATTTAGCGCATAATATTGGAAAAATTGAGAACCATGAGATTAATGGAAAAAAAATTAAAGTATGTGTTCACCGCAAAGGCGCAACGCGGGCTTTTGGTCCTGGCAGCATTGAATTGCCTGAAAAATACCGTCAAATAGGTCAACCGGTGCTTATTCCGGGTAGTATGGGTACAGCTTCATGGGTAATGGTTGGCACAGAAATTGGAATGCATAAAAGCTTTGGCTCGTGCTGTCATGGGGCTGGAAGAATGATGAGCAGATCTCAGGCAAAGAAAAGTGTACGCGGAGATGTGTTATTAAAACAATTAAAAGAGGAAGGCATATTTATCAGGACTGGTTCAATTTCTAATTTGGCTGAAGAATCTCCGGAAGCCTATAAAAATATTGATTTAGTGGTTGAATCTGCGGTAGGTTCGGGTTTGGCAAAAAAGGTAGCAAAGCTGCGTCCGGTTGCAGTGATCAAAGGGTAAGATTTATCGGATATAAATTGGGTTGGTAAAAATCCAGCATCTTCTTTCAAGTAAATGCCTGCGATAGCATTCCAGCCGGTAACACCCGGGGGATTTTACGAAGAATGAAAATCGTCTGCACTTTTGGTCATGAAACACTGGTTCGCCATCTTTTAATAAAACACATTCTGCATCCGCAGGTAGTTCAGCGGACAGGATCAAACCATCACTGAAATTTGTTTCATCCCCCATTGAAATAGTGCGGCCGTTGTCTATGAGATTAAACATAAATCCGCGTCCTGATTTAATCCGGTCATTTACGATAAATGCGTTTCCATTCTGAAGAGCCGAAAGAATAATTTTAGAATCTTGATTAGCATCACCAGTTAATTTTCTTTCAATCAAAATATGGGTATTGATAGTTTTAAAATGGTAACTATATGGAAAGACTGTTTTTCTAATTGGCCCAAAATGGTAAACCAATGTATGCGCATCAGTTGATCCAATTGCCACGACCTTGTTTCCGTTAGCGAGCAGTGAATCCCACAAAATGCGAATTTGTAATGGGGGTTCCTTGGCTAAAAAAGCAGGGAAGAAAGCAAAGAATACTGCCTGAAGGATATTTTTGGACCGGATTTTGAATTCGCTTAAATCGTTCCACAGCTCCAAACCTGTGAATCCCGAGATCGACCAGTCAATCCAGGAAAGGTCTTCTTCGCCAAAAAAAGAAAATTCCGGGTCATAAGGATGCGCCAGAAAAGAAAGTCCGTTGACTTTATTAATGGAATTTATTAATTCTTGGGGCGATTTGGCATAGACCGCATGAGACCCATCAATCCCCATTGCCAGCAGGTGATTTTTCTGTGGAATCCTGTTTTTATCGTGTATTTCTTCACCAACTATTACAAGAACTTTTTTTCCTGTTTTGGAAAGGTATCCATCAAACCCATTAGTATAAATATTATGGTCAGTTATAATTATTGCATCAACACCTGCTTTAATGGCATCTTCAGCGATCTCCCGGTGTAATTTCTTCCCATCAGAATATCTTGTGTGAATGTGGATATTGGTGATTATCTCTTCCATGTTCAATTAAATAAGGTATAATCCATTTGCTTTTAACTCGGAGGTCGCATTGCTTACTTATTTTCAAATCGCTTTGATTATAACTTCGCTGGCACTGATTGCCAGTATTGTTCTGCAGAATAAAGGCGTTGGTCTTGGGGGCTTGACTGGCGCTGATTCAGGTAGCGTTTTTAGCGCTCGCCGTGGGATTGAAAAAACCCTCTTCTGGGTCACTACTTCGCTTGCCATCCTTTTTGTTGTCCTTGTGATGGCTACGATAATTATCATGAATTAATTTCTTTTTAATAGTTTAAAGGCATTCCTCCTTTAATCGAGGAAAGCCTTTTTTAATGTAAAATCAATCCGATATGAAGTCATTCAAATGGCAAATAATCATCATCCTGCTGGCAGGGTTGGTGGTGGGTTTATTGTTGCTTAGCGAGCAGACTGGTTTCAGGTTAGTATCCCCGGTTCCTGCCCGCGGTGGGGTATATACTGAAGCTCTGGTTGGAAACCTTCAGCGATTAAATCCAGTTCTTGATTATTATAATCAGGCTGACCGGGATATTGATCGCCTGATATTCAGCAGCTTGATTAAGTTTGATGCAAAGGGACTGCCAGTATCGGACCTTGCCTCTTCATGGGGAATATCCTCTGATGGTCTCACTTATAATTTTGAAATTCGTGAAAATGCAATTTGGCATGATGGCGAACCGGTAACTGCAAATGATGTCGCTTTTACCATTGATCTCATGCGAGATCCAAACTCAGTTCTGCCCGAAGACTTAAAGACTTTCTGGAGTGAGGTTGAAGTAAATGTTCTCAGCCCGCAGGCTCTGCAAATTAGATTAAAAGAACCTTTTTCACCATTCATGGATTATTTAAATTTTGGTATTTTGCCCGAGCATTTACTGGGTGGAATGACCTATTCTGATATTATTAATTCTGAATTTAATCTTACCCCCATTGGGAGCGGCCCCTATAAATTTTCGAAGCTGATTTCTGAAGGTAATCAAATCACAGGCATCATTTTAAATTCTAATTCGGATTATTATGGAAAAGTTCCATTCCTGCAGGAATATGTTTTTAAGTACTTTCCAGATTCAGCCAGTGCCTTTAATGCCTACCTGCAGGGAGCAGTTAACGGTGTAAGTGATCTTGATAAAACTATTTTGGCTGAAGCATTGCGTAACCCGGAACTCTCTATTTATAGTGCAGTCAAACCAGAAATTGCAATGGTTCTTTTCAATCTGAATAATTCGAAAGTTGAATTCTTGCAGGATAAAAATATTCGCAGGGCGCTCTTAATGGGTTTGGACCGCCGAGGAATGATCAACAATGTTTTGCATGGGCAGGGCGTAATCGCTGATGTCCCATTGCTGCCGAATACATGGGCATTTTATGCCAATAATCCAAGAGTTGATCAAAATATCCAGCAAGCTGAGGCTGACCTCAAAGAAGCAGGCTTCCTGATTGATCAGACTGGCAGCGGAGTGCGTATGAAAAACGGAGTTGCATTATCCTTTAGCATGGTCCACCCCGATGATACCTATCATACTTTGGTTGCCGAATCAATTAAATCAGATTGGGCAAAACTGGGGGTGGATGTAAGTCTAATTGCAGTGCCTTACGACACACTGGTTTTGGATTACCTGCAGCCCTTAACCTATGATGCTGCACTGGTTGACTTGAATTATTCCCGCTCCCCGGATCCAGACCCTTACCCATTCTGGGATCAGGCAGAGCAATCAGGCGGTCAGAATTTTTCCCAGTGGGATGACCCTGTTGCCAGCCAATATCTGGAAGAAGCTCGTGTCACCAAGGATTTGAATGAGAGAGCGAAACTATATCGCAACTTTCAGGTAATCTTTACCGAAGAACTACCAGCCTTGCCGCTTTTCTATCCTGTTTATAACTCCGGCATTGATGGTTCAATTCAGGGTGTTCGTGTAGGACCGATGTTTGACCAAAGCGACAGGTTTTGGAATATCAGTGACTGGTTCTTGTTGGCCGAGTCCAGTCCAAGCCAATAAGAGCTGAGGATATATGTGGTATTTCACCGGAAAAGGCGACCAGGGAGATTCAAGTCTATATGATGGTCGGCAGATATCCAAGGGGGATTTAGTTCTAGAACTTATCGGCACATTAGATGAAGCAACAGCACATTTGGGTTTAGCAATCAGTTTCTGTGAAATCTCAGAATTGTCAGCTGATTTACGAGGAATACAGGTTCAATTATCAAAGTTGATGGGTCTCTTGGCTGGCAGAGAAGAATTGGAACCGGATGAGAAAACATTCCCAATTGGCGCAACTGATTGGTTGGAAGATAAAATAAATATTTATGGAAAACCTATCAGTAAACCCCATGCGTTCCTTTTTTCAGGCCAGAGTACATTTGGAGCGGTGATTGATGTATCTAGAACAGTTATACGCCGCGCAGAGAGAATCGCAGTGAGGTTTTTTGAATCCGACGATTATCGAAACAAGGACATTTTATCCTATCTGAATCGCCTGTCATCATTTCTTTATATTCTGCGTTTATATATAGAATTTTCCATTAAATAAAGCCTATTATTAGATTTTAATAGTATATAATCTTTACGTTCGGAGGGCGGACAATTCTTTTTGTATTTAAGGATGAACTTGACCGAACAACAAGAAATCATTGCAACTTTTTCGGAAATGGCACCCCGCTATGAATCACTCATGAATAATGAGCTGAACAAATTCTGGGGTATCAATTATCGGGATTTTGTCTGCAAACTTTTGGAAAACATTTCTACACAGGAAGAGGAGTCGATACTGGATATCGCCACTGGAACGGCGTATATTCCTTCCTTTCTAATTGAAAAAGGATTGGTGTTCAAGAGGATTATCGGACTGGATTTGACTTTTGAGATGCTTTTGAACGGGAAGAAAAGGCTTGTGAATAGCAGCTATGAAAACAAAGTCCCCTCTTGTTTGCGCTTCCGCCCATCAAATGCCATTCATGCATGGATCCTTTGATCAGGCAGTTTGCTGCCTGGCTACCCACCATATGAATGCCGATGATTTATTAACTAATATTCATCGAATATTAAAACCAGGCGGCAAACTGCATATTGCAGATGCCGGAGGATCATCAAAATGGAAAATAAAATCGATTCGGTTTTTGATAAAAACTGCCGCATTTCTTTTTTTTCTCATTACTGAAAATCTTTCAAGGGCGTTGGCAGAATCAGCGGCTATTGGAAATATTCATACTGCTCATGATTGGGAGGAACTTATAAATATCCATGGATTTGTGGATATCAAAATTAATCAAATGAAATCAAAAAGATTTTGGACGCCTGATCCAATTTTTATCAATGCAATTAATACATAATAAAAAACCAAAGGAGAACCAATGTCATTAACATCTGATCTCATTAAGCAGGGGCAGAAGGATAAGGTATGGTCAAAGTATTGCGGCCACCTTGACCTGAGTTTAAAGGAATATATGCAAATTCAGGAACGGCTGATGTTTGAACAATTTGAGCTGTTAAAGGATTGTGCAATTGGTAAAAAATTCTTTGGAAACAAACCGCCAAAATCAATCAGTGAATTCAGAGAGAGGGTACCGCTGACAACATATGAGGATTACACTGAATTTCTTTTGGAAAAAGATGAGTCAGCACTCCCAAAAGCCAATTACCGCTGGGCGCGCACATCCGGCCGTTCGGGTAAATATCCGAATAAATGGATTCCTTTAACAGATCGGATGTATGAGCGCTATGGAGAGGTGGCGTTGACTGCAATGCTGCTGTCGTCCTGTAATTACAAGGGGGATGTGACAATTGAACCCGGAGATGTCATTCTGATGGGTACAGCACCGCTACCATATACATCAGGTTATGTAAGCCATTCTACCGAGGATTTACTGGATGTGCGCTTTGTGCCTTCGCTTGAAGAAGGTGAAAAAATGGATTTTCTCGATCGTATTGCTGCGGGTTTAACCAGGGAATGGAAACAGGAATTGATTATTTCTACGGTTTAGCCAGTGTTTTAGCGAAAATGGGTGAGCGTTTTGAGCAGGGGGGCAGCAGTAAGAGGTCGTTAAGTATGCTTAAACCCAGGGTTCTTGTAAGACTAATCCGTGGTTTTATTAAAGCAAAATTACAGAAGAGAAATATGCTCCCAAAGGATATTTGGAAATTAAAAGGTGTGATGGCAGGTGGGATGGATACAGAAATTTATCGAGAAAAAGTTCATTACTACTGGGGCAAACCCCCCATGGAAGGTTACGCCAGTACAGAAGGTGGTATGCAGTCCTTCCAGTCATGGAATTACAAGGGCATGACTCTTTTCCCGGATATCAATTTCTATGAGTTTATTCCTTTTGAAGAGCACCTGAAAAACAAGGAAAATCCTAATTACATACCAAAGACTTTTCTAATAGATGAAATTCAAACTGGAATATATGAAATTGTATTCAGCAACCTTCTGGGTGGTGTGTTAATGCGCTACCGCGTTGGTGATCTGATTAATTTTGTTTCGCTTGATGATAAGGAGCTTGGCTGCGAAATCCCTCAATTCAGATTCTACTCTCGGGCAGATGACTTGATTGATCTTTCAAATATGGTCAGGTTTAATGAAAAAGATATCTGGAAAGCGATTGATAATGCCGGAGTTAAATATGTTGACTGGACCGCCCGAAAAGAAATAGAAAGCGGAAAGTCTATTGTTCATATATATTTGGAGTTAAAACCGGAAGAGAAAAATGAGTTAAGTGAAATAACCAAAAAGATTGAAGAATTCCTGAAAATAAGCCACCCCGATTTTGCCGGTATGGAAGAGATTTTGGGAGAAAACAATCTGAAACTGACAAGACTGCCTGCTGGTGCATTCAACAACTTCATGGAAAATGCCAGAGCTTCTGGCGCGGATCTTGCACATTTAAAACCGCCACATATGCAGCCAAAAGATAATGTCTTGGAGAAATTGATACATATAGACTAATATGGGACCTTCATGCATCTGACATTAAAGACAGTCATCCCTGCAGTAGCGGTTATCTCTTACATTTTATTATTTTTAATTGTTGTAATGAGTAAACCGCAAAATGCCATGCGCAGCAGATTTCGCCTCTATCTGCTCGCGATGGTTATATGGTCAATTGCTGCGTATATTGTGCTGCAGGATTTTGGAAATACTATTTTCTGGTTTCGATTGATGACTTCCTCTGCTCTGGCCTCAATGATTGCTTTGTTTTATTTCACCCAGGCAGTTATTATCAAGAAAATCAAATTTGCGTGGATAATTTACTTATATGGACTTGCTGCGATCCTTATAAATCAATTTACACCTCTGGTAACACCTTATGCGGAAATTATCAATGGTGAGTTGGCTTATAAATTTTCTGATTACATTATTGTCGTGGCAGGTCCAGCTTATCTGGTGATGGTGTTATCAATAATCCAATTGCTTCGGAATACTCGCACAACAAGAGATGATATCCAATCTTCCCGCTATTCGTTTTTTGCCGTTGCCATAATCATTATTCTTTTCGGTGGCAGCCTAAATTTCACTGAACTTGGAAAATATCCCTTTGACATAATAGCAAATATTATTGCGGCGTTATTAATCACCTATGCAATATTACGCCACCAACTTCTCGATATCAAAGTTGTAATCCGGAAAAGCCTTTTATACGCAATCCCTACAGTGCTTGTGGGTGTAATGTATTTTCTGTTGATCAGTCTGGCAATTCAAGTTTTTGGTTTTAACGCAAAAGAGAATCTGTTTTTAATTTCCTTGTTCGTTTCAATTTTTGCCGCCTTGCTCATTCAGCCATTTCGTGATTATCTGCAGAAATCTATTGATAAATTCTTTTTCCGGGAGCGCTATAACACTGTTCAAATGCTGGAGCGTGTAAGCCAGGCAGCGTCTTCAGTAATTAACCTGGATGAGCTTACGACAATGATTCTTAAGGAAATCACAGCCGCCATGCACATTCAAAAAGCTGCGATTTTCTTGAAATATAATGGCAAGAAAAATTTGATGGTCGCTACTCAGATCGAAACCCGCATTTCTCCAAGAACCATTATTGCCGGAGAAAATCCATTGATTCACTGGCTTAACCTCAATGACTTGCTCGTAACACGGCAGGAGCTTGAAACTGATACACGTTTTAGAGCTTTATGGGGGGAAGAGAGAAATTTTTTCAATCAGATAGGCGCAGAAATTTTTGTGCCATTAAACGCTAAAGGGGAACTGGTTGGATTGATTGCCCTCGGACCGAAACTTTCTGAACAGTCTTATTCAAATGAGGATAAGCAGACTCTTCTGACACTTGCTCACCAAACTGCTGTTGCGGTTCAAAACGCGCAGCTTTACAGCACTGCGCAGCAGGAATTAAAGCAGCGCAGAGAAACTGAAAAACGACTTCAGCTGCAGCTAAAAAGACTTTCAGCCCTGCAAAACATCAATATTGCCATAACAACAAATATTGACCTTCAAATTCCGCTTTATTTATTACTCGAGCAGGCTACCGAAGAGCTTGGTGTTGATGCCGCCGATGTGCTGCTCTATGATCAGGAAAATCAACAATTATTTTTTGTGGCAGGCCGTGGTTTCCAAACAGACGCTCTCAGATATACCAAACTTGATTTGGGTCAGGGGTTGGCTGGTAAGGCAGCCGAGACATTAAAGGTTATCCATATTAAGGACTTAAGGACTGAATCTACCTCACTAAGAAAAGCACCTTTGCTGCCTAATGAGGATTTTATTGCTTATTTTGGAGTTCCTCTTATTTCTAAGGGCAAGATCCAGGGTGTTTTGGAGCTCTTCCATCGGACGACCTTGGAACCTGACGATGACTGGTTAAATTTCCTTAATACTTTGACCTCTGAAACAGCTATTGCGGTGGATAATGCTCAATTATTCCGTGACCTGGAAAAGTCCAACTTAGACCTTGCAGTAGCTTATGAGACCACGCTGGAAGGTTGGGCGAAAACCCTTGAATTGCGTGACCGTGAGACTGAAGGTCACAGCCAAAGAGTCTTGGATTTGACTACCCGCCTGTCAAGGAAACTCGGCGTTGGTGAGGAGGATCTCATTCATATCCAGCGCGGTGCTGTTCTGCACGATATCGGCAAAATGGGTGTGCCGGACCATATTCTCTTGAAAGAAGGACCTTTAAATGATGAAGAATGGGAAATCATGCACAAGCATCCCATCTTTGCCCATGAAATGCTTTCAACTATCCCCTTCCTGAAAAAAGCATCGGATATCCCTTATTGCCACCATGAAAAATGGGATGGCAGTGGGTATCCGCGTGGACTGAAAGGTGAGGAGATTCCCCTGGGTGCAAGGATTTTCGCATTGGTGGATGTATGGGATGCACTGAGGTCTGACAGGCCCTACCGCAAAGCATGGTCAGATGAGGATGCCCGGGACTACATCAGAAATGAAGCAGGCAGGCATTTTGATCCGATTGTTGTGAAAGCCTTCGAGGGAATTATTGATTTCGATAAAAGAAGTGTAAGAAAGAAATCTGGCAGATAAACAAAATTAGACTATTCCAATCTTTAAGATTATTCAACAACTCTCTCCATTTTGTAGATGTGGAGATTTTTTTTAACAACGAAATAATGGTCTTTCAAAAATGTTATTGCTGCGATTGTGACTTGCAGCTTCACCGATCAAATTAAGATTCACATTTATTAATTCAAGCGTCTATTTCAATTTAAGAACGTTCAGGTAGTTTCTTGGGAGATTGGATTTATTGTAATCCGCAGACGCGAAAACAGAAATTGTGTTTTTTTGATATTTAATGGTTCATTCGAGATTAAATTAAGTGATTTGAGAACAAAAATTGTGTTTCTTGTAAGAAATGTGAGAAACCGGCAATGTTGGGCTGGTAATTGAAGGGAGGTAGCAAAAGGAAGAGGCGGCTGAAAGGCTATTAATTACCCCTTGTAAAGAAAAATTGGGAAATTTTCATTAGTCAAATCAAACCCAATTTTTTTATAAAGCCCGAGGGATTTGAAATTGTCTTGCTGGGTATTGACGCTGATCTCACGCGTACAAGGTTTTCGAAAGTGGCTGATCACATCCGCAACCAGATCAAATCCGATACCCAGTCTTTGAAATCTGGGTAGGACTGCCAGACGGGCAATATGCGCGTGATTTTGCTGAAGGGTGGTTATCTGATATCCAATAAGAATACCATCTTTTTCTGCCACTGTGCAATAAGTGGGTTGCTTAAATGCCCTGTACAGTGCATCTTTTGAATGCTGCCATATAAATTCAAAACAGGCTTGATCAATAGATGCAACATCAGGAATATCCAGCAAGTCCATTGAACGAATCAAGGTTCCTTCATGGCTGCTGTTGGGGATTTTTTTACCTTTTCTCCTGTTCCATCGCAGCTGTACTACTTGCTGACAGACTTCCCATCTGTTCCGGGATAGCAAAGATTTCATCCAGTCTTGATATGCGATGGAAGTGATGACCGAAGCCGCATCCATGGCTCGTATTTTTTCCAATGCTATCGGAAATAAAATCTGATAGCACTCTTCAATCGGGATTGTGTATAGTGCAGCCAGAATCCTTATCCAATGGACTCTCTGCGGATCAGGTGGGCAAACTAAAAGAGCTTGCAGCTTTGAATCTTTTTCCAGCATCAGAAATGGCGAATGCCCAATCCATTCAACAGGAAGGCGCCAATCCAGATGCCGATGAATAATCAGGTTTCTTTTTAAAAACTTCTATGATGGCAGATTTGTCCGCAGTTACAGCTTCTCGAGTTTGGACAATACCTGACATTTAAACCAAATCTAATTTATTCTTGCGTATTTTGATTAGTGCGTGACAATCCTGCTAAGAGCCGGATTGAATCTGCAATGGATTCCAATTTCTCTGGATCAACTTCCTTCATTTTCTCAATGACTTCAATATAGGGCCAATTTTCCTTCTTATTCAAGAAATCCCGCGCATTTTCTGGTAATTCCGCGTAAGCAATTTTCCTCCTCTGCAATTCTTGCCATTGGCCAATTGGGCTTTCATTATCCAAAAGACTGTTTAGTTCGAGGTTTAAGGCATTCGCCAGTTTTTGCAGATCGTTGATAGGTATTTCAGATTCCGCGCTGAGGTATCGTTTTAATTTTGGCAATGCCAGGCCGGAAAGTTTTGAGATTTCTTTTAAGGTTTTTCCTGTCTTATCAAAAGCAAGCTGCAGAGTGGTTGCGGTAATGTTTTGCCGGATTTTCAAAAGCTGCATTAATTGCTCTGAGTTTGGGATTTTGAATAGATCGGGATATTTCTCAGGAAAGAATAACGCCATCAAGGGAACGCTGTATATATAAGATAATGCTTCCAGCTCAGGCAGAGAAGGAACATATTTACCCTTTTCATAATTTAGCAGTTTGTTGGTAGGAATTCCAAGCAGGCTGCTGCAATCCTTAAGGCTTAAACCGCGGAACTCACGCGCTTTCTTAAGCCCTTCACCGATGTGATCAGCCGGGTACGAGGGGGTAGTCATAAAAATTGTATCTGTCATGGTTTTAATCCTGTTAAATTGATTATGATTATTGTATCCCTAATGTTTGCGAAAAGACCCATTCGCCTTTCACCATAGTTGCCGTGGGCATAATTGAGGCGATCTCGTTAACAGCGATTATAAAAAGGTCTTTCGGTAAAACTACCAAATCTGCAGAAAAGTTTTCCTGTAGCCTGCCTGAATTTTGGCCAGGGCGTGCAACAAGATGAGGTTTGGTAATATATGCATTCAATCCTTCATTCAGGCTTATTCGTTGTTGCGGTGTCCAGCCCTCGCGGGATGGTTCAGTTCCCAGTGAACTGCGTGAAATTGCTGCAAATAAGCCCCAAAATGGGTTGGGAGATTCCACAGGCGCGTCTGAGCCAAAAATTAGATCCCCGCCAGCCTGAAGAACAGAATTCCAGGCATAGGCATTGGCACAGCGGCTCCCCCAGTATCGATCAGCCATATCGCGGTCTGAAACTGCATGGATGGGCTGCATGGATGCCGTTACTCCCATTCTGGAAAGGTGAGAGATATCCTCTGGGTCGATCAACTGGACATGCTCTATTCTGGGCTTTAATGCTGTTTACCAAAAAACCGATTTTCAAAGAGCTGCGTGTAGCCATTTAATACCTCGCGATTAGCGCGGTCTCCAATGGCGTGCACAGCCAGGCTGATACCCGATGACATGGCTTTCTCGCCGTTCTCAATAATTTCTTCTCTGTCAAGCAGAAGCATTCCTGAAGAGTTCAATTCTTCATAGGGTGCCAGCATTGCTGCGGTTTGCGGTCCTAATGCGCCATCGGCGAATAACTTTAGCCATCCAAAACTCAGCTGCCCATTTCCGCTCCCGCTTTTTATTCCACCGTCTATCGCCTGATCCAGGTTAGGGAAAGGGATATTTTTTACCACCCGCAGGGTGAGTTTGTTTTCAGCTTCCATTTTTGCAAGTGTTTCGTAACATTCCCAACTGTCAAAATCATGAGCACCTGAAATGCCAAAGCGGTGTAATTCCTTCTGTGCAAGGTTCAGAGCTGATTCCCTTTCCAGGGCATCAGGCCTGGGGATAACGTTTTCCACCAGGCGCATAGCGCTTTCGTATACAAGCCCATTGGGTTCGCCATCTGGTTTTCGGCCAATCAATCCGCCCTGTGGGTCGGCTGTGGCCCTGCTGATACCGGCGGCTTTCAATGCCGCTGAATTGACCCATGCGCTGTGCAGTGATTTATGAGTCAGGTAAACAGGATTTCCTGGAGAGAAGGAATCAAGATCCTGTTTGTCGGGTGAACCGTCTGGCCAGATATTATGATTCCAGCCGTGGCCAAGCACCCATTTTCCTGTTGGGGTCTTTTCTAGCCGTCTGCGTACCTGCAGAATGCAGTCAGCTTTTGTGGCAGTCTCACAGGCAACCCGGCTGAGACTCAATCCGTATTCCAAAAGATGGATGTGCGCATCGGTAAAGGCAGGTAGAACGGTCATCCCGCCGAGGTCTGTGATTTTCGCACCGCGGAAAGAATCCAGTGGAATTTCGCTTGCGCTTCCCGCAGCGATGATTTTTCCCTCCCGAATAGCCAGTCTTTCTGCGATCGGGTAAGCGGGATTAAATGTATAAAATCGCGCGTTGGTCAGTAATTGGGTATCCATGCTATCCCATTATCTGGTTGATGACGGATTCCAGTTCTTCATCCGAGTAATAGTGAATAACGATTGTGCCGCCTTTTTCAGAATGGGTTAAGGATACTTTCGTTCCCAGCCGCTCCCGCAGGCGCGCCTCCAGTGATTTCACCTCGGCGGATTTGGGTGGTTTTTCAATCAGCGGTTTCGGTCTGATACCCGAAAGTTTGCGCACCAGCTCTTCCGCCTGCCGTACATTCATCTCATTTCGCAGGATCGTTTGCAGCGCGGCAAGCTGCGCCTGGGAAGAAGCCAAACCCAGAAGTGCACGCGCATGGCCTTCCGAGATTTTCTCTTCGTTCAGCGCTTTCAGCGCTTCTTCGGGCAGCTTCAGCAGTCGGATGGTATTCGTGACAGACACCCGGCTCTTGCCAACGCGTTCTGCAATTTGATCCTGTGTCAATCCAAACTCTTCCTGCAGTTTTGAATAAGCATGCGCGGATTCAAGTGGAGAAAGGTCCTCGCGCTGGATATTTTCTATCAGCGCCAGTTCCAGGCGTTCCTGATCGCTCGCCTGTCGCACAATACCCGGGACAGATTCAAGGCCGGCCAGTTTAGCCGCGCGCAGCCGCCTTTCTCCTGCGATCAGGGTGTAATATTCGCCATCGGCATCTTTCGTCAGGATAAGCGGCTGGATGATGCCGTGTTCGCGGATGGAATTTGCCAGTTCATCCAGGCTGACATCATCTATCTCCAAACGAGGCTGCGAAGGATTGGGAAAAATCTGATCGATGGGAATGAATTGCGAATTTCCCGCCGGTTCTGACTGGAAATCACCCGGGATGAGTGCGTCAAGCCCTTTGCCTAAACCTCTGCGCGCCATTTAATCCACCCTTTCTTTTATTTCAGGGATATGCACCCCGTCTTGCTCTAAAATCTCCCGCGCGAGGTCATTGTAGGATTTGGCTGCTGTAGATGCAGGCGCATAAATGGCGATCGGCAGCCCGTATGAGGGCGCCTCAGCCAGCCTGATACTGCGCGGGACAATGATTTGAAAAACCTGCGAGGGGAAGAATTTTTGCACCTCGCTGACTACATCCGAGGCTAATTTGGTGCGTCCGTCATACATGGTCATTATGACGCCGCGCACCTTCAATTCCGGGAAAAGTGAGTTTTTTA
This sequence comes from uncultured Chloroflexia bacterium, assembly GCA_963723145.1. Lineage (GTDB taxonomy): Bacteria > Chloroflexota > Anaerolineae > Anaerolineales > Anaerolineaceae > Pelolinea. Next base: position 399,994 of record CAVRPM010000006.1, on the reverse strand, counting down.
CGCGTTTGATGGTATCGGTTAATTGCCCGATTCCCTCCAGCGCCAGGTATTCGCATTGAACCGGGATAAGCACGCCGTCCTGAGCGGCGGTCAATCCGTTGATGGTAATGATGCTTAATGATGGCGGGCAGTCAATGAGAATGTAATTGTAGCGTTCGGTCAGCGGCTGCAGTGCTTCTCTCAGCCGGAATTCCCGATGCGGCATTTCTAAAAGTTCCACTTCGGCGCCTGCCAGTGCGGGTGATGAAGGCAGAATGGATAGCTTGAGTCTCGGGTTATGCAGCACCGACGGCGTGATCGGTGCGGAGCCGATCAGCACTTCATAGGTGCCTTTTTTCACTGTAGCTTTGTCAATTCCCAGGCTGGAGGTCGCGTTAGCCTGCGGATCAAGATCGATGATCAGCACTTTCTGGCCGTAATACCCCAGGTATGCGCCGATATTAATGGCTGAGGTGGTTTTTCCCACCCCGCCTTTCTGGTTTACGAGCGTGTATATTTTGGTCATGAATGCGATGATCCTCAGATAATTTCTACCAGATTTGATTGTACTTCTTCCGGACGCGGCACGCCCGATAATCCTTTGCGTGTGACAGATAAGGATGCCAGATTGACTGCGAAAGCGGCTGCATTCCATGCATCGCGGGTCGCTTCCAGCCGGATGAAAAAGGCTGCGGCGAAAATATCTCCCGCTCCTGTTGGGTCAACAACATCCACTTTGGGGGCGCCCAGGCGCCTGACATCGCCGTGCCAGTATATGCGTACGCCATTATAGCCTTCAGTGACAGCCAGCACTTTGAACTGGCGGGCGTATTCAGCGATTAACTCCTCATTGCCGCCCACATCCTCCACACTGATCACAACAGCGTCTGCCTGTTCCATTGATAAGGGTGCAGGGTTCCATTCCTGGTAATCCACCAGATTGTCCTCAGCGCGCTTACGCATCCAGCCCTGCGGTGTGAGCCCGATAAAAGCATCCGGGAAAAGCGAAGCGATTTTCTCGTCCACCTCATCCGCCACAGGCCCGAGGTGCAGAATTCGGGCGGATTTTAAGGAATCAGGCACATTATCAGCCAAAAGAGGCTCTGCGACTTCATGCAAATATTGTTTACGCCCGCCTGCTGTTTCAATATTCTCAAATGTGGTTGTGTTTGCCGAGTGTTTGTTTATAATTTCGATCTCTTTCAATGCAGACACCCTGATATCTGAACCAAAAGCAGTAAAGACACCGGTCCGCAGGCTAAATGCACGCGCAGTGAGTGCCGAATAAGTAGCCGTGCCCCCCAGAGTGTAACCATTAACTGCCATGTCTTTGGTGACATGACCGATAGTCAAATAATCCAGTGGTGTCTGCGCGCTGGTTTGCATTTATGAGAATACTAAGTCCTGTGAAGATAGTGCAAAAATTATAGCATTAAGTGGTTTCAGGGGTTTCGCCCGCGGCACTTGGCTTTTTGCGGCTGAGGATTATTATTGAAACAATCATGGTCAGGCAAAAAATAAGCGCTGCCAGAAGAAATTCGCCGCGAATGGTGTTTACGTTGGCCGCTGAGTCTGCATACAGGAAGAAGAAGGGTGATACAAACGTCCCCAGCCTGAATCCCGAACTGACCAGAGAAAGCGCGCTGGTGGTCTGGTCGGGCGGGGAGGCCTGGGCTGCTTTGTAAGGAAAATAGGGGTGGAACATCCCCATTGCGGCGCCGATCAGGCTTTGGCCAAGAACGACCTGCCCCAGTCCTCTTGAAAAGCATAAGGTCGCAAAACCTAAACCGCATAATGCCAGGCCGGCAGCCAGCATCCAGTCTCTGGCTAATCCGAAAATTCTGGCGAAGTTAAGGCTGACGAACATGGATACGATGGTAGATGCCGAACCGATCAACGCGGCAGTGGAGGGTGTGCCGATGCCTTCTTTTTCCAGAAAAATGCTGATGTTAGACGGCAGGGCGAGAAACAGCATGGTCACAAAGAAATACATGAACGCTGCGGTTGCGACCGGGCCCGAAAAATAAAACAATTTTCTGCCCTTAACGGTCTTTCTGTCAGGCATGGCGCGCTTGGGTAAATTGAACCAGGTATAAACCAGGATGATCAGAGCGATGCCGTAAACTGAAAATGCGTAGCGCCAGTTGATCTCCGCCAGCCGTGCGCCGATGACCGGCAGCACCATGGCCGCCAGATTGGCTGCAAAAAAGCTGTACCCGATGGTTTCCTTGCGTTCCTCGCCTACGTAAAAATCAGCAATGAAGGCGGTTGCCAGCGGCAGGCAGATGCCCGCGCCAATACCCAGCAGCGCGCGGTAAGCGAGCAGCCCCGTCATCGATTGTGCCAGTCCTGTGCCCATGCCGCCTGTGGCATATAAAAATAATCCTGCGGCAAGGAGTATTTTCTTGGGAATATAGCGGTCAAGGTATCCGGTCAGCAGGCTGAAAATGATGCTGAACAGCGCGGAAATTGAAAGGGTCAGCTTCAAGGCGGTTGGGCTGGCATCCGGAAAGACTGCGCTGATGCGGCTGATCACCGGCACGATTCCCGCATTCATCAGTATATTGAGCAGCGAAATGGAAAGGATGGCGGTTTTGGTTTTATTCATGGATGCGGATCTCCATCGTAATTTCCTGCCAAGTATAGCACTTCAAATTTTATCAAGCAGAATGATTTGGGTTGTCCTGCCCCAGTACTTCAGGATGATGATTGCTTGATCATACTGCCCGGCGGTGCTGCTTATTTATCTGAAATAACGCTATTATAAGGGAAGCGGCGCCGAAGAGGATGGCTGCCAGGATGAATTCGCCGCGTATCTGGTTGATCCCCAGTATTGAAGCGGCTCCAAAGAAGAATATCGGTGAAAGGAACACGCCAAGGCTGAATGCGCTGCTCAGAACTGCCAGCGCGCCGGTTGTATCTTCAGGCGGCGTTCTTTCAGTGATTATTAATGGAAAGTAAGGGAAGAGCAGCCCGAGCGCCGTGCCGATCAGCATCTGGCCGATTATCAGGGCTGTCAGGCCTGTAATCCCGGTGATTGCCGCGAAGCCCGAAGCGCACAAAAAGAAGCCGAGCGGCAGGATCCAGTCTTTTATTCTTGCATAAATGCGCGCGAACAGAAGGTTAAAGATAGTGGAAGTTAAGGTTGAAACCGAAATTAACAGCGCGGCGATGGAAGGAGTGCCCAGGTTTTCGGTTTTAATATAAACGCTTAAATTGGATGGAACCGAGAAAAAAAGCAGGAGGAGGAAAAACATCGAAAAGGCAGGTCCCAGAACGGCAGGCGTCAGGATAAACAACGGCCGCTTCTCACTGGGCGCGCTGGAGGTGGGATTTATGAGAGGGATGGAAAACCAGGTGAGCGCCAGCACCATCAGGCCAAGCCCGTAAACCGCGAAGGCATAGCGCCAGTTTATTACCGCAAGGCTGGCAGCTACTAGGGGCATGAAGATGCCGGTGATATTGGCTGAAGAATTCGCGTAGCCGAACATCTTCGCGCGCTGATCTCCCTCATAAAAATCAGCGATAAAATCTGAGGCAAGCGGCGCCACCACGCCTGCACCCGCGCCCAGCAGTGCGCGCATCGCCAGAAATCCCTGAATGGATCTTGTTAAACCCGTCCCCATACCGCCCAGGCTGTAAAGCATCAAACCGCCGGCGAGCAGGATTTTCTTGGGGATAAACCTGGCCAGAAGCCCGGTGAGCAGGCTGAACGGAATGCCCATCAGCGCGGGCAGCGAAAGCGACATCTTGATCAGTGTGGGGCTGGCCAGCGGAAAAGCGCTGCTGATACTGCTGAGCAGAGGCACGATGGCGGCATTCATCAGAATGGTGAGGGTGGAGATCGAAAGTATGGCGGCTTTGGTCAGCTTCATCAGCGCTTGCCTCTTCAGGGTGCTGGTTATAGTATAACCGCCAAAAATTTCCCTGCAGGAAAAATGAAAAAAATCCACTTATGGGTTTATCCGCATGCCTTGCAGGGTGAAAACAGGGGTTTATTGCAGGCTGGTTCTTTAAAATGCTCACCGATGCGTGCCTCAAAAAATGATTTGAGGCCAGTCGGATGCCGCTCAGCAGCAGCCGGCGATATGATTAACGCTTGATTAAGAAAATTCGTTCAATGCGTCTCAACCGGATTGACGCGTTTCCCAAGCGCGAAAACCAGGGCAGAAACTAACATCGCCAGAAAAAAGAGCGACGCTGCCAGCAAAAATTCACCGCGGATGGTCTCAATTCCGATGATGGAATTCGCGTACAGGAAAAAGAAGGGCGAAACAAAGGTCCCCATGCGGAAACCGGAAGTGACCAGCGCGAGCGCCGCGGTAGATTGTTCTCGCGGCGCGGCCTGCGCGCCCATGAAAGGGAACAGGGGGTGCAGCAAACCCAGCGATGCGCCGATCAGGATGTTGCCGAGCACTACCGACCCGAGCGTCGGAATTGCAGCCATAACCGCGAAACCCGCTCCGCACAGGATGAAACCCATCGTTAGCATCCACTCATTCGCGAGGCGGTAGATGCGCGCAAAACTGAGGCTGAGGAACATGGCAGCCAGGGTGGAGATGGAGCTGATCACGGCCACAGCGGTGGGCGAACCCAGCGCTTCTTCCTTCATGTAAATGCTGAAATTGGATGGCAGTGATACAAAGAGCATCATCACGAAGAAATACAGGAATGATGCCCACAGCACCGGGCCGGTGAAAACAAAAAGTTTGCCGCTGGGCAGGGTTTCTTTTTGCGGTAGCGGTTGCCCGGGGATAAACAGCCAGGTGAATATCAGAATTAGCAGGGGAACAATGTAAATCAGAAATCCAAGCCGCCAGTTGATCATTGCGAGTTTGGTTCCCAGCAGCGGCAGAAGCATGGCGCCTAAATTGGCTGTGAACAGCGAATAGCCAATGGTCTGCTTGCGTTCTTCGCCCGCGTAAAAATCGGCAATAAATGCGGTGGCCAGAGGCAGGCAGATGCCCGCGCCAATGCCCATCACTGCGCGGGTTGCCAGAAGCCCGGTCATGGAATTGACCAGCCCGCCCCCCATACCGCCGGCAGCGTAAAGGATCAGCCCGACAGCCAGCAGTACTTTTTTGGGAATATACCGGTCCAGGTAGCCGGTCAGCAGGCTGAAAATGACGCAGAACAGCGATGATATCGATAAGGTGAACCTCAGCGAGTTGGCCGTGGCGCCCGGCACCGAATCGGCCAGGATGCTGAAGATGGGTACGATCCCTGCGTTAAGCAGAATACTCAGGAGGGAGATTGAAAGGATCGCGGCTTTGGTTTTGGTCATGCGGGTGAACCTCCTGAAGTTTTAATCCCTTAGTATAGCATTCAACGCTGATGTTGGTAGCTCCGCCGGGCATGGGCATTACAGCGCTGATTCAGGTGGTGTCAGGCGCGGTATTTTATTGGAAGTATCTTCTTCTAACCGGGCCGCTGCCTGCCTTCGGGTGTAATGCGCATCACTGTATATGCAGGATTTCCTTCCTATATTGGAATGGCTGTGGTGCTGCCTGAAATTCTTCACTATTGAGATTTACCCGCATCTAATGTATAGTAATCCCATCTTTTGGTGCAGGCGAGGGCAGATGGGCGAAGACAACGGGCACTTGGGTATCCGCGATTATCCTGAAAGCGACCGGCCGCGCGAGCGGCTGGAACTTCTGGGTGAATCGGCGCTGACAGATGGCGAACTGCTGGCCATCCTCCTGCGTGTGGGCGTGCAGGGCAGCAACGCGGTGGAACTGGCTTACAAATTGATCCGCACCTTCGGCGGGCTGCGCGGGCTGCACACAGCGCGCTTTGACGAACTGTGCGCAGTCAAGGGCGTGGGGCGCGCCAAAGCTGCGCAGATCAAGGCAGCCATCGCGCTGGGCTACCGCATGAGCCTCGAGGAATTCGCGCCCAAACCGGTCATCAGCAAACCGGCGGATGTGCATGCCCTCATGGCGCATGACCTGGCAGCCAAAGATCAGGAGGAGCTGTGGGTGCTGGCGCTATCCACCCGCAACCAGCTGCTCAAAAGCCAGATGCTCTACATCGGCACGCTCAACCACTCATCCGTGCGCCTGGCGGAGATCTTTGAAATTCCCATCCGCTGCCGCGCTTCGGCGCTTATTGTGGTGCACAACCACCCCTCCGGCGACCCGCGCCCCAGCGACGAAGACCTGCGCTTCACCGAAGAGCTGGTCAAGGCTGGGCGGCTGCTGGATGTGGGCGTGCTGGACCACATCATCATCGCGCGCGAGGGTTTCAACTCCATCCGGCAGGACGGCCGCGTGAGTTTCAACACCCTCCAGCCGCGCACCTGGGATTAAAAAACACCCGCTTTTCCTGCTAACTGCGCCGGGTTCTGTTGCCTGCGTCGTTGTGAAATATTGACAGATTAAAGCCCGTATAGTAACATTACGCGCGCTCATCATGGCGAGGTAGCTCAGTGGTAGAGCAGGGGACTCATAAGCCCTTGGTCGTGAGTTCAAATCTCACTCTCGCCATTTTATTATTAAAGTTCAAATCTTCGCAGCACCGCGCAAGAGCGCGGTGCGTAGATACCCGAAGTGAACCGGCATCAAGCCGGATTCATGCAGGGTACACTCTCGCCATTTTTTTATTTAAAATCGTTTGATCGTGAGTTTACTGAGGTAAACCTAAGTATTTCGTCAAGCTCAGCAAATCTTCGTAGCGCTTCACAAGAGTGAAGCGCGTAGACCCCCACAGCAAGGCGGCATCCGGCCGCCATTGCAAAGGGGGTTAGCATCGCGCAAGAGCGCGGTGCGTAGATACCCGAAGTGAACCGGCATCAAGCCGGATTCACGCAGGGTACACTCTCGCCATTTTTTTTGTCTTATGGCTAATCGACACGTAATTTTGTGGGTGGCGGTAAGATATTTGTTAGGTTCTGCGATGGATTATGTTTAATCCCCCTGGCTTTTTAATATTCAAACCTTTTCATGAATATGAAAGAATATCATGTTCAAAAATTATATAAAAAAATCTATAGATGATTTCTGTGAGTTATATTGGATTTTTATCCAACTGATTATTAATGAGGTTCTTTATAAAATCTTGGGGTTTATAAAAAATGAATTTCCCAACATTGATTTCCGCTTAACTTTTCCTCTTTGATATGCAGGGATTCTTAAATCGTATATACAGATGTCATTTATATATTTTCAATAAAAAACTAATACGAATGATTCTATTTGATAGATTATTATGTAATTTCGACAACCTTCGAATAAAAAGAACAGGGGACATAAAAATTTGTTTTCAATTCTTTTTAAAGACATGAAATTCTGATTATCATGACCACTTAAAGCTATCGATACTAGCTCAACTATAATAAATGGAAAGGGAATATCCATGACCTATATAGATTTGCTTGATAGCGTTAAAACCGCGCATCCTAAGTCGAAAAGCCTTGAGTGGTGGCATCCTCAAACTGAATTTGATCAAACAGCATCAGTAGCAATTGCCCAAACTAACATTATGATGCGCCTTCTTATGGAGAGACTATCTCTTTGGCAAATAACCAGATGGCTGATTCTTATGCCTGGCTTTCTTTAGCAGAAAAAATTTGCGCATTGGATAGAAATAATACCCTGGGTGCCATTTAGATTTGTATATTATGAAAAAGGATCCCCTCCTGTAAGCAGCATATCGCTGAGAAAATTAATGGTTGATTGTTTTGAAAGTAATACTTATGAATTTTCTGCTTGGGTAAATCTTGATAGAGGTCAAAAAGACGAAATCGTTAAAAATCTAAGTAGGGTTGAACCTCAATTCAATAGAATGCTTAAAGGGTTCTCGCATTTATAGATAAGGACTTCGAAAATACGCTTCAGCAACAAGCTGATGCTTTGCAATATATATACGAATACCTGACTAAATGGGAAAAAAGAAGGAAAGTCTGCTTAACAGCTGGTATCTCTGTATAATTTAATTTGGCCAAGAATGGAAAACCTACGTGATTCTCCAAATGGCATACGCGGAACAATTCTTGATGATATTTGTGAGGCTTGCAGGCAAAGACCGATTGGAATATCGCTCGGACATTTATAAAGCAATAAAAAAAATGGATTTAATCGACCAAGAACTTGAAACACTTCGTATGTATATTGATATATTTTATAATGAAAAATTATCAGTTTCAGTGAGTGGTGGACGTGGTGAATTTACGATGACTGATCATACACCTGATGCGACAATAGAACAGGACTTTATCGAGGATGAAATTGCAGATAAAACAAATGATCCTTATGGATTGTTAAACTCAAACAGTTTATGATGTCTATATTGATAATAAAGATATAGTTGATAAAAAACCAACAAATTTTGAATCCTTATCATGGGACGAAATGGTGCTAATTCTAAAGGAAGAGAAAGATCTTATAAAAAGCGCAAGCGATTTTCAAATACGTGTAAGTCAATATTACTCACTAAATCCTTCTTCCCCAACTTATCATAAAGAATATCTAACTTGGTTGGGTAGGACATTAGAGCATCTCCATAGCCATCGCGAGTTACTTGCTGAAAAACTTGGAAGAAAAGTTGCTTCTGATTCGACACCCAGTAAATTTATTATAAAAGTAACCCCTTATATTGAAAGGGGCGGCGAGCGGAGCCATTGGGCATACTTGTTGGGGCTGGGCTATTTATGTAATTTTAATGACCCCAAGCAGGTGCTATTTCAGTGGGCGGCCACTTACTTGGGAGTCATATCTTGAAAAATCCTTGTCAAAGATTAATTGAAAGCAGGGCAGTTGGTAGGTACAGGACAAGTCTCGATAAATCAATTCAACTTAAGCCAGATGAGGAATTGCTACGATGAAGAAATATTTTGCCTTGATGCAAGAATTCCCAGCTCTGTTTGACAATGAGGATGCCCTTTAAAACATTATTAAAGATATACAACATAATTCACAATTGGCAAGAAATACGTCGTAGGTATCTTTCTGAAAAGAAACTTCCTCTGGACTGGGCTGAAATTGGAGTCCTTCTTGATGATCCATACAATGTTCTAATACGCGATCTTGTTGAATTTCCCGACGGTCGAATGCGCGGATATATTGGATCAATTTCAGCTGCCACTCTTAAAGGCGGGCAAGGGGTAGCTGTGCTTCCTGAATATCAAGGGAAAATATTGCTACTCTACCAGATCCGTTATCCAATGCGTCGATGGCATTATGAAGTCCCTCGTGGATATGGAGAACCTAATATTCCCGCTGACGAAATGCTCAAAAGGAAATTGAAGAAGAAACTGGTGGTAATGTAACAGAGCTTGTGTGTCTTGGTAGCTTTTATAACAATACAGGTTATGAGGCGATACCCGTATCTTTAGTTATGCAAAACTTGCATCTATAGGTAAAGCGAATGTAAACGAAGGGATAGACTCATTCAATGGTTGACTACTAAAGAATTGGAAGAGTGGATAGCGAATGAAAAAATTACTGATGGCTTTACTATCGCCGTATACATAAAAGCAAAACTCCAAGGTTTGATATAGCTCATTATTATTACATTTCACCCTCGGCCATAAGATGTTGGTCGGTGGTTCAAACCCCACTCTTGCCATTTTTTGTTTTAAAGCTATTACAGACCTATTTCTGGGGGAGTTAATAAAATAATTCTAAAGCTACTATTGTGATTTAAGGTTAATTCCTTTTATTATGAAAACATAATGTTCATTTAATATTATATAAAAAGGCGACAAACAAACCATTTCTTTAACATTCGAAGAACGTTTTGGGAGATTAGAAAATAAATTCTTATTAATAAATAGAAGAAGGACTTTAGCAAATAACTTGAACGATGTTACGTGCAGAGATAATGGTTAAAGCGTTGTGGAAAATGGTGGTAATTGGGGTGTTTGTACTTATACCAAAAAAGTATACTTATTTTCAGATGATCAGTCTATTGGTTAGGTTTATCCTTTCCTTTTTAAATATCTCACTTTCGAAATCATCGAACTTTTATAACCATTAAAGATCCTCTTTTATTTATTATAAAATATGATTATTCCGATTGATATTTTGTTGAGTTAAAGAATTTAAATAATTCTCTAATTTACTATAATCCTCTAAATAAATGGAAGTATTGGTTTTTTATTCTGTAATGTTCTATACGACAAGTTGAGTTGTAACAAAATTGGAGGTTTTGATGAAAATCGACTCAGTCCCATTTGATGTATTAATGAGAAATGTTAAAATTTCAATGATGCCGTTGATTTTCGTAGACTTCTGCGTAATCAAAATTTTCAAGTTCCGTCAGGAAAACCTGTGCAAAGAAGGCTTGCGGATGAAATTGCATTTCGTTTTACTGGTAAGCGGCTCCCATGGTATGAATTGGAAGTATCAAAAAGATTATTGGATAGCGCTAAAGATCTACATAAATTCTGCTCTCAAGAAGATATCAAATCAATTAAATTATGGTATCAACAAATAATTAATAATAAAACAATTAACAAGGAGTCTATTCTAGGTATTGTTTGCGGTGGTGGTTTTCTTGAAGGTGTTGATGAATCCGAGTTTGTTATTAGCTTTAATTCTGGTACAAATTTTATTATTGGTGAACGAGGCTCAGGTAAATCAACAATATTAAACCTTCTGGGAGTAATATCTGATTCTGTAGGTGTCGAGTCAAGAGGGCTAGTCCAAAAATTACTTAAAATTCTTTCTTTAGAAGCTGAAGAAAAGGATGATGAACTTAGCCGTTTGATTCAACGATCGCTAGAAAAAATGCGTTTCTACGGAATTAATATATATGTCTGCTATTACACTGTTATGGGAATCGTTTTTTGTTTATATATTGATACATCAAAAGGTTGTTATGAGCTGTTAACGCTTGAGAGAAACCAGTGGATACCCTTAGATAATGAGATGTTCAAACGACCTTCAATCCTATTCTTAGAGCAGGGAGAGGTATTTCGAATAGCTGAGGAACCAGAAAAGAGTACTTATCTGAATAATATCATGGATGCAATTTATCCAGATCTTTATCAGATTAGATTTCATTTTACAAAAAAAGCTCGTAATATGGTTTCGCAATATGAAAACTTTAACCAAATTATTTTAGTATTTATTCTCGAACTGCTGATGCTTTTATTGATAAACGATTCAACGAATTAATAACATTTTCGCGAGAATTAGATGCTGGATACTTTTCTCTTGATCTAATTGACGTTGTTCAGAATTATTTGGAAATACACGATAATTTTGTGGCGAATCATCCTGGAGTTCAAATTACAGGCTCAATTATCAATTTGCTAGAATCTGAAGAAGACGCTCTTATTTTTATGTATGTTGGAAAGATTAGATGGTTTCTTTCTGAAGATCTAAAGCAATTGCATTCGCTTATCAAAAAAATTCCTGGCTTTCGTAACCAATCTATTGAATTTCTTGATAATGCTCCTCATGAATCAACTCAAAAAGAAAATGAAATTAAATTGGATATTAATCCTGAAATTTCATCTAATGAACTTAAAGATGTCATGGAGGAATATGAGACTCTAAAAAAAATTGGCGTTGAAGATTTTGAAAAAGAATTTCAATCAAATAATAATGAACCCTATAATGAAACAAACGAAAAAGAAGTTAAAGGCGAGGATTCTGATGAATTCCGTCGATTATTCAATGAAGAGGAACGAAAACTCCAAGTTGACGAAATAGAGAACAAACGAACGGTGGGTGGTCATCCATCATCTTTTAGTGTTGAAGAACGTCAGGCTCTTTTTGATTTTATAAGAAATGCCAAAAATGAGGGAAATGAACTATTTGCTAAGGAAATAATTAAAGTATCTAAACACATGACGGATTTTCTACGGACTCGACTCCGAGTGTTACGAAGATGGACAGATCTCTTTCATCAAAAACATATCAACTTTGATAATCCTTTAAGTTCTCTTGTAAATAATTACGTTGATTTATTGAGTAAACGTAATTCTCTAATCTACAAACAAATAGAAATGTGCCAAAAAATGACAGAATCTCTTAAACAGGATGAAAGCGATATACGAGTTTATACAATTAATGCAGAAGAAACCTTAAAAGATAACAATTCTAAATTAGAGAAATTACAAGCGTTAGCTGGAGTTTTTCAATGGATAATCAAAGCAAATACAAAAACTAAGCCATCGGATTTACATGATCAATTTGAACTATATGACCAAACAATGAGTAGGTTGATTGATGATATAGATAATTATAAATCTTGGCAACTAAATCCTGAAGATGATAGATTAATTTAATCCGATAGGAATAGATCTGCGTCAGGGAAACGCATACCGTAACTTCCAACAACTATCTTTTGGTCAAAAAAGTGGCATTATTCTTAAGATGGTATTATCCACAACGGATAGGCGAATTGTTATTATTGATCAACCTGAGGATAATTTAGATACCTTCTCAATTGTCAATATGCTTTCATCAACTTTAGATCGGATTGGTCGGAATTGCCAACTTATATTAGTTACCCATAATTCAAATTTAGTCATCGGTTTAGAAAATTCGAGCTTATTTGTGTTGAAATCCTGGGGTAGAAAAGCCGATTAAAATCAAGTGGAGATTCTCTTAGTCCTGCAATTATTGAAGATATGATTGATGTCTTAGAGGGCGGAAAAGAGACCTTTGATCGAAAGCTATTGAGCTACGAACGTTTTATTGATCGCGTGAAAGGTATGATCCCAGATATTGATTTTGCTTTTATAGAAAGCTCTTATCGCCGTCGCACAATTGATGGTCTGAGTAATTATTTACAACCAATTGTTAGTGATCGAGCAGCATTAGCTTTAGCACGCCACGAATTGAAACGACTTGATGCAGCAAAACTAAGAATGGAAATCCGCCAACTCAATTCTCAAATGACTGTTATCGATGATGACAAAGAAAAACATAAGACTAATATTCTAAAGAATCTTGACAAATTGACCGATACCCTAGATTCTCATATTGCTCGTTTCTTAAATACTATCGCAGAAATTCGGATGATGGATACTAATCCTAAACCAGAATTTGTAAATCTCTATAATTTGCTAATATCACTTCAAACTGATTATACAAATCGTCTTAAGGAAGGTAAACGTAATACACAAATTCAAATAGATGAAAAAATCAGAGATTATTTTGTCTGGGTAGATCAGAATCACCTTAGTCTAATCTTTCGCAATCTTTTCGAGAACGCACTTCGTGCTACAGAACTTCGAGTTAGCGATGAAATTCTAGCTGGAAATCAAAGTCAACCTGCAGAAATAATAAATATTCTAATTGATTCATGTTCACAGGATTATTTATGCTTGCTCTTTTGTGACAATGGGCGAGGAATGCCTCTTGATATAAAAACAAAAATTTATAAAGAACGTTGTTCTGATCAACTGGGGAGTGATCACGGTCTTGGTGCAATAATTATTAGCAAACTACTAAATATGAATTTTGGAAATATTGAAGTCATTGAAAGTCATTATGACGGTGACAAAATTGGTACCATTCAAAAAATTTCACTTAACTCTAAAGAGAGAAAAACATGAAGAAAATTCTAATTGCAGATGATGATACTTACATAATAGAAAGTACATTGCAAATGTTATCTCCCTTCTATTACGTTGATACAGCAACAACAGGTTCAGAGGCATTGGCATTGTTTGTAAAAAATAATTATGACTGCCTGATCTCAGATGTGGATTTTGGCCCAGGTATGAATGGTCTGGAATTGGTCTTTCGTTTACGAAAGCATAATCATGGATGCAAAATCATTATCGTCTCAGGCATTCATTATGCAGATGCCGTTAGACAAAGAGCAATTGATATGGGGGCAGTCTTTACAGAAAGACCACTAACTTTCGAATTCGTACAACGAGTGATGGAGTCTTAAAATGTCAAAACGTCAATATTCTGTTCTTGTTGCCGACGATGAACCTGAAGATGTTGAGTCAATTACTAGGTTATTAAAATTAACAGCTCGAAAATTCAAAGATAACATAACTGTTTTTCAAGCCACATCAGGAACGGAAGTGTTGAGTATTTTAAAACTTAAATAAAATTCAAGCATTATTTCTTGATTATCACTTTAAAACTGGCATGAGTGGAGATGAAATAATTGATCGGATCCCAGATCCATTCGAGAACAAGCTCTTTTTTATGATCTCTGGTTGGTCGAAAGATGATTTAGAAAACGTGATAATCAATCGCCATAAACGATTAGGTAATCGATTTCGTTTTTTACGAAAACCAATCGACGAATTAGTAATAGCGGATAAATATTTAGAAATGGAACAATTCTTTATAAATCAGCCGTATCCATTTCCATTAGCTTATGCTTTTAACTCATTGCATGGAAGCCCCAACTATCAGGCTCAAGTCACAGCGATCAAAGATTTTCTTGATATTGTTCTTCGTTTCAGTGTTTCAGTACTTATGTCCGATTTACGAAGAATCGCAGATATGAAGAAACAAGAAGGTACGGATATTCTTAATAAGTTTGTAAAAAATTTATATTTTCGAAATGAACTTTCTATGGGTGCTTGGTTTCAATGGTTGGAAAATGTATTAACTTCTCTTGAAAAATACTCAGAACATCTGTTTATGCCTGAGTTGATGATACTTTTACAAAAGAAAGAGAATCCACTAGTTTGGATGAGTAATCTAAAACCTTAGTTCGTGATCCAGAAATTGGGCATGGATTTCTTCGTGACGAAGTCTGGTATGCTAAGCAAACCAAAATTTATGGTGATTTAATCAATAAACTCTACTCAGATCTACTTTTTACAACTAATTATTCACTTTTTGTTCAGGAGCATTTAGATTTTAACGAAAGTAATATCGATGAATATAAATATAAAATTAAAAGATTAACGGGTTCAGAAATTAAACATGGTCTAATTGAGTATATTTCTCAGACAAAGCTAGGTAAAAATAATGTATATTTAGGGAATCCAAAAGGAGAAATCACCTCCTTATCACCATTCTTACATTATAATGACTGCCCGAAATGCTCAAATAAGCACCTTTTCTTTTTAGACAAAATAAAAGATGATTGTATTACATACACAGGATTCTGTAACACTCGGATTGATGATGTTATAAGTAGAGAGATATTCGAGAATAAATTTGGATTCATGATAAATTAAAATATCAAATCAACACATATCGAAATGAATAATAGCCATAGGATTATTGAAATTTAACAACCGCCATATATAGGCTAAAAGTATCAGAATCCACGAAAATCCCACCTGTGGGGGTATATAAGCATGGTGGAAGGGCATAGGACTCATAATACCCTGTTCGTGGGTTTTTCATCAAAAGATAGGTCAGGCAAATTCCTCTTTCTAAATTTTTTATCTTCTCGCCTTGGAAATGAGTTGTCTATATTTCAAAGAATTTAACCGGTTAAAATAGCAGCTATGCAATATCGAAAATTTGGAAAATTAAACTGGCATGCCTCCGCCCTCGGCTTTGGCTGCATGCGTCTGCCCACCATCGGGGCTGATGAAGGGCATATCGATCAGGAAAAAACCACCGCAATGATCCGCCGGGCAGTCGATGCCGGCGTGAACTATGTGGACAGCGCCTATTACTATCATGACCAGAAAAGCGAGCCCGCGCTGGGCAAAGCGCTGCAGGGCGGTTATCGCGAACGGGTGCGCATTGCCACCAAACTGCCCGTCTGGAAGGTTGAAAAAAGCGAAGATTTCGATGCCCTGCTGAACGAGCAGCTCAGGCGCCTGCAGGCCGATGTAATTGACTTTTATCTGCTGCATGCCCTGGATAAAGGTTCGTGGGCAAAAGTGCAGCAATTGGGCCTGCTGAAGAAAGCGCAGGCTGCTGTTGCCGACGGCCGCATCCGTTATGTGGGTTTTTCCTTCCATGACAGCCTGGATGTCTTTAAACAGATTGTGGATGGCTTTGACGGCTGGACTTTCTGCCAGATCCAGTACAACTATATGGATATCAATTTCCAGGCAGGCAGCGCGGGTTTGCATTATGCGGCCGATAAGGGTCTGGCCGTGGTGGTCATGGAGCCCCTGCGCGGCGGGAAATTGGCCGTTGAAGTGCCGGCTGCCAAACCCATCTGGTCTTCGGCGGAAAAAAAGCGCTCCCCTGTGGATTGGGCGCTCCAGTGGTTGTGGAGCCAGCCGGAAGTCTCCCTCGTCTTAAGCGGTATGAGCACTCTAGAACAGGTGGAGCAGAATCTGTCATCGGCTGACAATTCGCGCGTGGGTTTGTTAAACGCGGAAGAACTCGCGCTGGTCAGCAGGGTGAGGGAGACATTGCTGGGGCTGAGCCCCATTGACTGCACGCGCTGCAAATACTGCCTGCCGTGCCCCAATGGGGTCAACATCCCGCGCGTCTTTGATTATTACAACCGGGCTGCGGTATACAACGATCTGGATAATACCAGGAGCCAGTATAAGGATAGTGTGGAGCAAAGCCAGAAGGCCGTGAACTGCGTTCAATGCGGCGAATGCCTGCCCAAGTGCCCGCAGAATATCCCCATCAGTGACTGGATGCCTGTGGTTGAAGAGGCGCTGGGAAATGATGGAAAATATGTAACCTCGCTGTGAGGGGAAGGGTAGGATGTTTATTCAGTATTCAAATATATGGCATGCTTTGTTTGCCGGAATCTGCGATTAAGATATGGATAGTGTCAATCCAGTTGAAAAAAGTTTTGCTTTCCTCCAGCCGACCTTATTTAAGGCAGGGCAGATTTTGGATTCATAAACCCTGGGCCGTAAGATTGCAGTAAGAGCCTTCAGTACTTTGCAAATCTCACCCTTAAAAATTTTTAATAACCTTCGCTTTGGTTGCCAGGCTGCAGTCAAAATCTTGTTGTGTAATAGATTCAATGCTTATCTCATTTTTAATATTTTTGGATGGGATTGGTTAAATCCGTTATTATGGGCTTCCATAAAGGGGGATGCGGGCGCCGTTGACGGTGCCTGCTTCATCCGAGCACAGATACAGCAGGGCGGCGGTGATCTCTTCCGGCGTCACCCAGGCACGGTTTTCTAGGCGAGGGCTGGCGCTCGCGCTCGTGTTCAGTGTCGATCATGCGTACGCGCAGGATATTGGCGGTCACGCCGCTGCCCTTTCAGCTCTTCGGCCAGGGTCAGCATCAGCGTTTCTTCCGCGGTCTTGCCGATCGCATACGGCAGCCCTTTGGCGGGCGGCGCGCCGGCGCTCGGGGATGAAATGACGATCATGCGCCCCCAGCCGTTTTTCACCATGTGGGCGCTGAATACCTGCGCCAGGTAAAATGTCGTCCACAAATGCTGCTGCAGCATTGTGGTGATTTCCGCCTCGCTCACCTGCGTAACCGGCTTTCCGCCGATATGCCCGCCCACAAAATGCAGCAGGATGTCAACGCGGCCGAATTTCTCTACTGCCGCGTCCAGCACCTCGCGGGCTGCTTCAGGCCGGGTCAGGGCAGCCTGAATTGAAAGCCAGCGCTCGCCGGGCAGGTTTAGTCCCTCTGCCTAAGGCGTCCAGTTTTTCAGCGCTGGAACCGACCAGCGCCAGTCGCGCGCCTTTTTCGGCGAACAGCCTTGCGGCTGTCGGCCCCAATCCGCCGGTGGCGCCTGTGATGACTGCGGTCCTGTTTTTCAATGGCATTGTGTGAGTCTCCTTTAAATATATTTCACTCATCGCGGAACTTCAGATTCCGCATCATTTATTATATAAGAACTGCAGGATATTTATTATTATTGGGTTGAAAAAAAATGGTGCTCATGCCCATAGTGCAGCATACAGCATGCAGGAAACCCCGGAAATATATAATATTATACAATAGTAAATATAAAGCCTTTATTCCTTAGGTTCGAATCCTGAAAATTGCGGCACATTGCAGTGGCAGTGTTCGCATGCACCCGCCATGCCTCGCGTCCAGCTGCTGTGCGATGGTGGAAATAAGTGTAAAAATGTGTAAAAAAGTGTAAAAAAAAATGTCAAATCGTCCTGCCCTTTGCAGAACAGGGTTTTAAGATGCCTTTTCCATAATGCCATCCAGATTATAAGGTTAAGGAGCTGGCTCTGAAGTGAGTCAATTATCGCCCGAATTTTTTCGCCAAGTAAGTTATAATTAGCCTGCGTTTATTTCCGAAGGCTGATTTCGCTGAGGGGAAAGACCATCACCAGTCGAAAGCAGCACGGGCTGACAAGAAGGAAATCATATTAATGCCGAAAATCACACTTGAACTGGCTGAAGGAGATTGGATTGTCCATTCACGCCACGGCCTCGGCCAGATCATCGGTATGGATAAGAAAGAGCTTTTCGGCGACCGCAAGGTATTCTATATCGTCAAAACCGAGCTGATCACTTACTGGCTCTCGCTTTCAGAAGTAGATTCCGGGCGCATCCGGCAGGTGGAATCAGCCGAAGTCTTCGAACAGGCGCTGGCGATTCTCCGCAGCGAACCAGAGCCGCTGGATAACAATTTTCGCCGGCGCTTGATGCATATCCAGACCTCTGTGGAAGACGCGACCCTGCTTTCAAAAGCGGCGCTCATCCGCGATCTGCATGCGCGTGATGTCCAGAAGGACATGCATGTCAATGAAAAGAAGATCCTCGAAAACCTGGAGCACCAGTTTGTGAATGAATGGGTGCAGTCCTGCCGCATCACTCCTGAAGAAGCGCGCAGCCAGATGAATGATGCCTTAAGCAGAAGCAGCGCAAACCTGGTTCACAAGAAACCGGCCTTTTAACCGGATAAGAAAAGAGCGGCTTTGCAAGCCGCTCATCTTTTTTTAAGACCATTTACTTCGATTGTTTTACCGGCTGCGCCTGCACCTTTTACCGGCTACGCCTGCACCTTGTACTGGCTACGCCTGCACCTTGTAATTGAAATAAACTTCCAGCATAAATAGACCGTCGGGATTCTTGAAGTACCAGCGTGTGATATAGGCGCCCGGTACGGTCGGGGCTACGCTGGGCAGGTCAAAGCACCATGTGCCGCCGGGTTTGACCAGGTTGCCCACATAGAAGAATTTCTCATTGCTCCACAGGCGGAACCCGCTGATATATTCCAGGTAATATTTGGTGGTCCAGTCGGTGGTACCGTTATTTCCCAGGCAGACGTGAAAAGCGAATTGCTCTGAAGGTTTAAAGACCTTGCCGTCTATTGGGCTTTGTGTGTTGTACTTGGCCGAATCACCGAAAACCTGTACGGTGGGGGTTGGTCCTGCCGGCAGCGGTGTGGCAACAGGCGCCGGTGGCGCGGTAGGCGCCGGGGGCTGGGTGGGGGCTGTGGTAGCTGTGGGTTCAGGCGTGGGTGTGGGGGGCATGGCTTCAGAAGTCTGTGTCATGCTGACCATCACCGTCTCGGCGACCTGCGTAAAGACTACGTTGGGGTCCAGGGTGGGTTCTGCCGGGGCAGACGGACCGCAGGCGGAAAGTACGAGCGCAGTCAACGCCAGGACAGATACCCAGGCAATCATTCGGATTTTAGTTTTCATATTGGATCAACTCTCTTTCAGATTAATAGTTTTATTATAACCGACTGTATAATGCCAATTATTAATTTCGGTCAAGGGTTGATTTAATGCCCGGTCAGGAGTTTGGCTGTATACCCTAATCGGTTTCAGCCAGAACTTGCGGATTTTCCTTGAAAATATTGTAGGCATCCTCGCGCTCGGCACGGAACTGCTGGGTGTAAAGTTTGTAATACTTGCCCTGCAGGCGCAGCAGTTCGGCGTGGGTGCCCTTTCCGCGATCTGCCCATCCTCGATGACCAGGATGCGGTCAGCGCGCTTGATGGTGGAAAGGCGGTGGGCGATGATGAAACTGGTCCGTCCCCGCATGATGGCTTCCATGCCGCTTTGGATGAGCGCTTCGGTGAGTGTGTCCACTGAGCTGGTGGCTTCATCCATGATGAAGATCTCCGGGTCTGAGCCAGCACCGCCCGCGCCAGGCTGATGAGCTGTTTCTGCCCGACGGAGAGCAGCACGCCGCCTTCACCCACCTGCTCTTCATATCCTTTTTCGAAATGGCTGATGAACTCGTGCGCTCCGGCCAGTTGGGCTGCTTTCTCGATCTCATCCTGGGTGGCGTTCAGCCGGCCATAGGCGATATTCTCGCGGATGGTGCCGGAGAAAAGGTGCGGCGTTTGCAGCACCACGCCGATGCGCGATTGGATGGCTTGCAGCGACAGGTCGGTGTAATCATGCCCGCCGATCATGATGCGCCCCCGCTTGGGTTCGTAAAATCGGCACAGCAGGTTGACGATGGTCGTTTTGCCGCCGCCGGTCGAACCCACCAGGGCGATCGTCTCGCCGCGTTTCACGTGCAGGTTGAGGTCTTTAATGACCGGCTTTTCATCTTCGTACCAGAAATGCACATGCTCGAAATTGATATCGCCGCGGATGGAGCCGGGGTCGATGGCGTCGGGCTTGTTCTGGATCTCGGGCGCTGGTATCGAGCCAGGTGAGAAGATGCGTTCAGCCGATGCCATTGAGTGCTGCATTTCGGCAAACACGCGCGCCAGGTCCTGGATAGGCCACATCATAAAGGTCATATACTGAAACAAAAGCCTGGATGCCGCCCACGGTGATGCCGCCGATACTGGCCTGCGACGCCGCTGTACCAGATGATACCGCCGAGCGGCGAAGGCAGTGATGATCTGCACAGACGGGCAGGAAAAGCGCGCTCAGCCAGGCGGCGCGGTAGCCGGCCTGATACATATCGCCGGTCAGCACGCTGAATTCGTTCAGATTGCTCGTCTTCTCGCCCCAGGGCTTTCACCACGCGCACGCCGGTGATATTTTCGTTGTACGATGCCGGTGATCTTTGAGTTGATCTTGCGCACCTTGCGGAACTGCTTAAGGATGCGCTTTGCGGAATTGAACTGCCACGATATAACAGGACCGGGATGATTGCCAGCACAATCAACGCCAGCTGCCAGTTGATGGCGAACATGAAAGCCAGAGTGGTAACAATATTGACCACCCCCCAGGTCGAGTCGATCAAGCCCCAGGTGACCAGTTCAGCCACGCGTTCGGAGTCGGTGGTCACGCGCGCCATGATCCAGCCCACCGGCGTCCGGCTGTAATAGGAAAGTGAAAGCGTCTGCAGGTGGTTGAACAGCTGCTGGCGCAGGTCATAGCGGATGCGCTCGCCCATCACGCCCACCAGGTATATGAAAACGAAATACCAGCAGCGCCTGCACCAGGATCATGCGAGGCGTATCGGATCAGAATGCTCACCAGAGCGTCTTGATCACCAGCCATGATGCCCTGGTCAATGATCTCTTTGCTCAGGTAGGTGAAATAGGCGTCCAGGATGGAAACGATGCATAATGGTGACGAGAAATCCGACCACCCATTTCCAGTGCTGGCTCGAGTCAAGCCCAAAGATTCGCTTCAGGTACTGCCGCTGCTAGACTCAGCCGGAAAACTCCTCTTCTTCAAAATAATCAGCCGGCACTGGAGATCTCCTGTTCCAATTCCGTTTCGATCCGGGTCTGGATGTCATAGATCTGGCGGTAAATGCCTTCCTGTCTTGACCAGGTCCCCATGCATGCCCTGTTGGATAATGCGCCCTTTCTCCAGGACAAGGATCAGGTCTGCATCCATGATGCTCTGGATGCGGTGCGCAATGACGAAAGTGGTGCGGTCTTTCATCAGGTCTCGCATTGCCTCGCGGATTTCGCGCTTCGGTTTCGGTATCCACCGAGGAAGTGGAGTCGTCCAGGATGAGGATGCGCGGATTTTTCAGCAGGGTGCGTGCGATGGCAATCCGCTGCTTCTGGCCGCCCGAGAGCGGTCACGCCGCGCTCACCGACCAGGGTTTTATAGCCATCAGGGAAAGAAAGGATCACATCATGAACTGCGGCAGCTTTGGCAGCCTGTTCCACTTCTTCCTGGGTAACATCCCGCCCGACACCATATGTGATATTCTCACGGATGGAGCGCGAAAAAAGAAAAGGCTCCTGCTCAACAATGCCGATCTGCTGGCGCAGGAATCGGCGCGAGTAGCAGCGCAAATCAAATCCATCCAGAAGAATCTGACCGGATGTGTAATCATAAAAACGCGGAAGCAGGTTTACCGAGGCTGGTTTTTCCCGAGCCTGTGGAACCCAGGAGGGCAATTTTCTGGCCGGCTTTTACACTGAATGAAATATTATGCAGCACCTTGTCTTTTTCTTCATATTCAAAAGACACATTGTCGAATATGAACTCACCGAGCACGCCGCTGGGGCGGGTTGTAATTGCCGTCATCGAGCGCTTCACGGTCTTCTTTTATGATCTTCATGACCCTGTCATAAGAAACCAGGCCGCTCGACATATCCACAATAAATCGCCCGAGGCCGCGCAGGGGGTAGATGATCCAGATCAGCAGTCCGGCGTAGGCCATATAGTTGCCGACGGTTATTTCACCGTTGATGGCCATTAAAGCGCCTGCCAGAAATCCTGCCAGCAGCTGAGCGCCGCAGAAGATATCAGAAATAGGCCAAAACAGCGAGTGTATTGTGAGCAATTTCTTGCCGCGCAGATATTTTTCCCAGTTGGTACGGTCGAATTTCTCAATTTCGTGCGGCTGTCGGGCAAACGCTTTTACCACTCTCACACCGCTCAGGTTCTCCTGCAGTGTGGTTGAAAGCACTGCGTCCTGCTCCTGATAAGCTTCATAAGCTTTTGAGACTTTTTTGAAAAAGATAATGGACGTGGCCAAAATAAAAGGCACCGCAATGACTGAAAACAAAGCCAGCCTGACATCGATTTGCAGCATGGCGGCGAAATTGACAATGAAGAGCAGGGAAATGCGTCCAATGCCGATGGCTTGATCGTTATAAAAGCGGCGCATCGCGTCCACATCAGAGGTGCAGCGCTGAATCAATTCACCGGTATCGGACCCGGAATGATAAGCAAAAGGCAGGTGCTGAATCTGGTCAAAGAGGTAATTGCGGAGGCGCTCAACGGTACCTTCAGCAGACTTGGCTGCCAGTCTGCCGCTCAGATAGGTAAAAACGCCCTGCAGAGCGGTAAAAACCAGAAAAACTGACGCGATCAGCCATATGGGTAAATTTCCGGTTTGCTTGATAATGTAATTATCAATAAATAAGCTGAGCAAAAGGTAGGTGAGTGTTCTGGATAAAGCCGAAAAGCCCTGAAGTACGATTGCGCTGATATATTCAAAATGATAGCCCTTTAAAAGCCGCCACATCCCAACCAGGCGGTTGGAAGATACTGTGCGTTTGAGGTCATAGCTGAGGATGGTTTGCTTGTCGGTCACTCTTCCCTGTCCATCTGAAAAATCGGCGGGTATTCATTATAACTTACCTATTCAAAGGCTTATAAGAATAGAAGTAATTGATAAAATAGAAGAATATATTTTCTCCGAATTAGGATAAAGACCAGGCAAATCAAATAAATTGATATACTTGGTCGTACCCAGAACAGGGAATTTCTCTACCCATAATTAATAGTGTATTGAGCACTTTCGGGATCGGTTTTTATTAAACTCATTGCTTTTCCGGCGTGTGTTATAAACAAATCTTTCACGCTTCATTATCATTGGATAGGGGAAAATGTTTTAGGTCAATAAATTTGGGCGAGGTGAAAAATGAAAAGACCAACGCGTAACCGTTTGATGATTCCTGGACCTGTGGAGGTGCATCCGGCTGTTCTGAAAGCGCTCAGCGAGCCGGTTGAGCCGCATTATGGCCCGGCCTGGGTTGAAAAATACTCTCGGATTATTGGTTTATTAAAGCAAGTATATAAAACCCGGCATGATGTGTTTCTGATAGCCGGTTCGGGAACCAGCGCGATTGACGCCTGTATGGGCAGCAGCATGATGAGCGGAGAAAAGATTATCATCGGCAACAACGGCTTTTTTGGCGACAGGCTGGTTTCGGTTGCCAAAAGTTATGGATTGCAGGTGGTGGAGGTCAGGGCAGCCTGGGGAGAAGCACTTGACCCAGATGGCATTTCCAACGCATTATTTGAGAACCCAGATGCAAAGACAGTGGCTGTTGTGCACAGCGAAACGTCCACAACAATTCTGAATCCGATCAAAGCAATTGGGAAAGTGGTAAGCAGGAGCGAAGCCCTCTTTTTAGTAGACGCAGTATCATCTCTGGGTGGTGTGCCGATTGATGTTGATGGCTGGAATATTGACCTGTGTCCATCCGCATCCCAGAAGTGTTTGGGTGCAACCCCTGGATTGGCGCCAGTTTCAGTCAGCCCCAAGGCCTGGAAAATGATTGACCGGTTTGATCATAAAGCGCATGGCTGGTATACCAACCTGCAGGTTTGGCGGGAATACGCCCGTGATTGGGGTGACTGGCATCCCACACCGGTAACCATGCCTGTGAGTATTGCCAACGGGCTGCTGGTATCGCTTGAGCAGCTTTTAGCCGAAGGAATTGAAACGCGCATGCTGCGTTATAAAGCGCTGGCGCTTCAGCTTCGTGCAGGGCTGCGCGAGGCAGGAATGCCCCCCTTTACCCCTGAAAACGCTCTAAACCCTGTTCTGACCGCCGCTTATCCGCCTGAGGGCATTGACAGCGCGAAAGTTGTGGATTATCTCCTGAACGAGCATAATA
Organism: uncultured Chloroflexia bacterium; assembly: GCA_963723145.1. GTDB lineage: Bacteria > Chloroflexota > Anaerolineae > Anaerolineales > Anaerolineaceae > Pelolinea. The sequence goes on along the minus strand of CAVRPM010000006.1, from coordinate 375,492 downwards.
TCCAGATCTCTGGGGGACTGGGAGTATTAAAACCTAAGATATTCCGAATCGGGCACATGTCTCCGGTGATCACCGGCAAAGATATGGATATTCTCATATCCGCATTGAAGCAGTTTAAATAATGCTTTTCTGAAGAAAGGATTAAGCGCAGGTTATTCCTGTTCCTTAATAATTTCTTTTTTAAAATGTTTTTTACTTAAGAAAACAAACAGGTCACCCATGAGAATACTTAACCCGCCGATAAAAATAAAGATATCCCGCCAGAAACGAATCGGGAACAGACGGATAAGATTATCTGACATCAAAAAGAGCCAGGAATCCCCTTGAAAGAAAAGCTGGTGAAATTGGGTAAAGAGCTGGTTGAAATTTAATACCAGGTAAAAAAGAATGCTGAATATAAAACCAATGGTCAGGTTCCCTCCGCGGCGGACCGCAATGAACCATTCATCCATCTCCCTTGATTTCCAGCACAAGTAGGTAACAAACAGAAAGAAAATGAGCAGTCCCTGCCAAACCTTCATAACAATATCAGTCAAGTTTTTAACATCTACCATGTGACTTAATTCACGTTCGTTAAACAGCGGGGTGCCGTCTTGAAGGCGCTGGCTGCTCAAGTCTTCAAAGGATACCAGCCCGAGAAGATAATTGAGTGAGTATTTTGACCAGGTCTGCCGATCAGCGGTTGTAAAACCGTATTCATCCGCTGGGAAACCTGGCATATGATATTCAACACTGATAAATAATGGCGATAATGCAATCCGGATCGAAGTTGTAATCAACAGGGCTGGCATGGATATTATCAGCAGCACCAGGAGAATTTTTATTAATAATTTCAATGAAGTGCCTCCACATTACCAGAAAAGAATAGGTTAAAAATCATTGCGTTTGTGATCCACTCCAATGGAGCAAGGTCATCAGTCAGTATAATGCCTTCTTCAGGAGCAGGCTGTAAATTCAGGATCGCTGTTTCCATTGCATAGCGCAAAAGGTTGGGCATTTCTTTGGCTTGATCAAGAATAACATAATTTTCAATCATATTTTCGCTTCGCGTAGCTTCTTTGGTAGCATAGATCACTGAATTTAGAGTATCCGGAATATCAACCACATATACTGTTGGATAAACGGACGCAATGGTTTTATACAGTGTATCCACAAGACGGCGGTCGTTAAAGATGCGCGCGACATTGATGACCAGAGTGCCTTTGTCAGACAGATGGTTGTAAGTCAGCTGGAAGAATTCTTGGGTGGTCAGGTGCCAGGGAATGTAGGGCGGACGGTAGGCATCAATACTGATTACCTCATAATTTTTATTGCTGTTCGCAATCCCAACCCGGGCGTCTCGTGTAAAGACTTCCAGATTTGACTTGTTCATATTGAAAAAGGAATAACCGACATCTACAATCTCGGGATCAATTTCAAAACCGTCTATTTCCGCGGACGGAAAAACTGAAGCCGCCTGATTAGCACTTGTGCCGGCAGCCAAACCTAATATCGCAATGCTATTTACATCCTGTGGATTCAAAATAGGTTTGTTATAGTATGGAGCAGCCAGAACCTGCTCCCAGGGTCCATGATAGTTGTCCTGTGTTGGATTGTAAATGGAGTGCACGCCCTGACCTTCATTTAGCCTTAAGATCCTGAAACCGTTTATCTCCTGGACCTGGATGTAATTATAGGCAGATTCACCTTCATAAATGATATTGCTGGCGGTTTTGTCCATCCCGCCTAAACCGAAAAATGTTGCAGCCGCCAGGACAAAAGGCATCCATACGAATTTTAATAAGGACTTTCCGCTAACTGTCTTCCATAACCCCAGGAAAGCGACACTCATCAGTATGGCGCCTAAAGTAACGAAAGTTTTATATGTACCAATAGCAGGAATAAGGAGCAGTACTGGCAGAAAGGTCCCAATGAATGAGCCAAGCGTCGAGATTGTATAAACTTTTCCAGCCACTGAACCGGATTTTTGGGTATCATCCATTGCCAAACGGATCGCGAAGGGTGAGGCAGTACCGAGAAGAATCACTGGAAGGCTGAAAAGTGCGAGAACGGCAGCAAAGGAGCCAAATAATTCTGCCATGCGCATTTCATCAAAAGCCTGGCTAGCCAATCTCAGAATTGGCCGCGAAGCAAGCGGTACCAAACCGATACACAACGCCGCCCATAAAAGAATTGAAAAAAAGGTGAGATATTCTGGTGAGCGGTCCGCCCATTTGCCGCCAAGAGTATAACCAATAGAAAGATAAATTAGTATCAGGCCAATAATAGCCGCCCACACCAGATTGCTTGAACCAAAATAGTTGCCCAGCAGGCGTGAAGCGGATAATTCAACCGCCAGGCTAGTGAAACCTGCAAAAAACACGCCCATATAAAGGTATCGTCGCATTCGGGCAATTATAACTGAGTCCAAAAAGTGAAAATTCACCCAAAGTATAATGTGATCAATTCTGGAGATATAAATGCAAATTGTATCGGTTGAGCAAATGAAGGAACTTGAACGTCAGGCGAATGATGGCGGATTATCTTATGACCGCATGATGGTTAAAGCGGGCAATGGTTTGGCTGAGACTGTTCATAACCACTTCTTTAAAGGGAATGCGTACTGCTTTGGGGTTGGTAGGCAGCGGCAATAATGGCGGTGATACATTGGTAGCGTTGGCTAATCTTAAGCGTAAAGGCTGGTCAGTCAAAGCTTATATCGCCAAGGCAAGAGCAAAAGATGATCCCCTAATTTCAGCATTTTTAAACATGGGTGGTGAAATCTTTAATGCTTCAGATGACCTTTCATTCAGAGTACTTAAACAATTAGTTAATACATCCGAGGTCATCCTTGATGGGATTTTGGGGACAGGAATTGATCTCCCTTTGAAAGAGTCGATTGCTGCAGTACTTTAATGCGGTCTCATCAGCTAAGAGCGGTCAAGTGATAGTGGCAGTGGATTGCCCTTCAGGCATTAACTGCGATAGCGGAGAAGTGTCAAAAGAATGCCTTAAAGCAGACCTCACAGTCTGCATGGCGGCTGTAAAGCAGGGACAGCTAAAATATCCTGCATTCGAACTGATGGGTGAAATTGCGCTTGTGAATATCGGTTTACCAAGATCACTGCCTGTTTGGAAAAACATAAAAGGCGAAGTGATGACAGCCCAGAAAGCCAGCGCGCTTTTACCAATTCGTCCGGAAGACGCGCATAAAGGATCCTTTGGTACATGTATGGTGGCTGCCGGGTCCGTCAATTATTGTGGGGCAGTATTGCTGGCATCCGAAGCTGCTTACCGGGTAGGTGCGGGATTGGTTCGGGCAGCAGTTCCTGGAGCGATTTATGATGCGATTGCGGGCAGCTTGCCTGAGGTCACCTGGTTGGTACTTCCGCACACTGATGGCGTGATCAATGCTGAAGGCGCAAATGTCATCCGTCGAAATCTGGAAAAAGTTAATGCCTTGCTGATTGGGCCAGGTCTGGGTTTGGAGCTGCCAACCCAAGATTTTTTTTCAAGTCTCATAGATAAAACGAATTTACCAGATTCATCAAAAAAAGTAATTGGTTTTACGGGTGAGAAACAGATTGAAAAAATTTACTCCAAGTTATCACTTCCGCCTTTAATCATTGATGCTGATGGGCTTAGATTGCTATCCCGTATTAACGGATTGGCCGCAAAAGGTGGGGAAATCCGCTATTCTGACTCCTCACCCCGGTGAAATGTCGGCGCTGACAGGCTTGCCAGTTGACGAGATCCAAAAAAACCGAATTGAGGTCGCTTTGGAATTCTCTCAAAAATGGGGAAATGTTGTTGTCTTAAAAGGCGCGCTCACTGTCATTGCTGATCCATCTGGAAAATATTTGGTCAATCCTGTGGCAACAACCGCGCTCGCGAAAGCGGGAACAGGGGATGTGCTTGCAGGGATGATAGCCGGTTTGGTAGCCCAGGGTTTGGAATTGTATTCAGCATCTATTCTCGGGGTTTGGATTCATTCTCAAGCTGGTATACTGGCTGCAGGGCAGCTCGGCAGTAAGGCCTCAGTATCTGCACGGGATGTAATAGCGGCAATCCCTGCCGCTCTAAAAGCAACAGCCGGCATCCAGAACTGATGCCGGCAGTAATTACTTTAAGACTCTTAAAAACCTATTTCACGTAAAAAATTTGCTTCCGTTTAACTTTTGGTTGCTTTACTGGCGGCTTTGGATGTCTTTTCTTCGCTTTGATCTAAAACAACCTGGCCTTCTTCAGTAACTTCATTGGCGCGTTTCTTCGCATCAGCTTAATAGTTCTTCGGCTCGTTTAATTCCATTCGTTAGCCGCTTTATTGGCTTTTTGAACAGCTTCTTCAACACTGGTCGACGCTTCATCGCGCAGTTCAATTGCCTTATCCTTGATCATTATTCGGGTTTCTTCACCAGATTGAGGTGCCAGAAGCAGTGCGGCAATTGCGCCGGAAACGCCTCCAACAATAAATCCGATTAAAAATGCTCCAAAATCATCGTGGTCTGACATAGTTATCTCCTTTCTTAAGATAAATTTTTATTTTTTTCTGATAAAGCCGATTATTTCAAACATCTTTTTTAAACCAGCCATAGTGCTGCTGATGGTTATTATCGGTGCGACTGCATGTTTGGATATAAATTCGGTGGAACTGCGCACGGTACTCACAGTGTCTTTCGTAGAATTTGAATATTGGCTCGACCTTGTTTTGGACAAGTGTGGTTAATACAGCCATTTGAGCAATAAGAATAACCAACGCTGCACCGATGAGAAGGAAAACAAGCGCCAGCAAGATTATTGATATATCTCTCATTCGGGCAATAGTTTCACTGCTTTGTTTGGAAAAGTAGAAACCTCCGATAATGATGGCGATTATAAAAAGACCTGCAATTAACAAAAAAACTTTTCTTGCGGTTTTTCGTTGCTGGGCTATTCCTTCTTCAGTCATTTTATCATTCCCATGTAATCCATTAATATATTATACACAAATATTTTGAAGGTAATATAAATATCTTGTTAATATTGGCATAAATTTTGATCGTCTTTTCATTAGAATACATGTAATACCCTGTTTAATATTTTGCCGAAAGAATTCAAATATGTTAAACTGATTAATTGCCATTTAAACACAAGGAAGTTATTTGATCCTCAAGAAATTAACCGCTTTCACTCATGTGAATTACTTTTTAATCATCGGACTTGGAAACCCCGGACGCGAGTACGAGCTGACCCGACATAATATTGGATTCCTGACGATAGACCGGTTGGCAGAGCGCTGGGATGTGAATGTGAACAAATACAAATCCAAGGCGCTGATAGGCGAATATCGCAATGCTCACGAGAAAGTTGTGCTGGTTAAACCACAGACCTTTATGAACTTATCTGGCAATGCTGTCAGGTCTGTTTACCAGTTCTATAAACTACCTATTGAGCAGTTGCTGGTCATATTTGATGACCTGGACCTTCCTTTCGGATCCATCCGCATACGGAAGTCGGGTGGATCATCCGGGCAGAAAGGTATGAAATCTATCATTGAGCAATTGGGCACTGAAGAATTTCCTCGCATCCGTGTAGGAATTGGCCGTCCACCAGGCAAAATGAATTCGGTGGATTTTATTCTTAATAAATTCAAATCCTCAGAGAATAAAGAACTTTCCATAATCCTGGATACTTGTGCCGATGCAGTTGAGTGTTTTATTGAAAACGGAATTGATGCCACCATGAACCGCTATAACGGTTCTGTTTTAGACGATGAGTGAACCAACTTATATCAACTTTTCAAGAATTCAAGGATATACCGAACTTATTGAGAAATTGCAGGGAGGGATTGAACAAACCTACCTCAGTCTTCCAAGATCTGTCCGGCTGCCCTTTATGGCAGCCCTCCAGCGAGATATTGCTAAACCAATTTTGTTTATTACTTCACGGCCTGACCGGCTGCTTTCCATGCACGAAGAATATGGCTTTTGGTCCAAGACCGATGACCATCTGATTTTTTCTGAACCCGCAGCGCTTTTCTATGAAAAAGCAAACTGGGATACGGATACCCGACGAGACAGACTTCAAACTTTGGTTACGCTTGCGAAATCATTCTTGCCATATCAAAAACCTCAATCTTTCAATCCTTTGATCTTCACATCTGCCAAATCCATCATGACCAGAACAGTTCCCAGACGGGACTTTCTTAGTGCCTGTTCAATGATGCGGATCCGCACATCAATACCAATGAACGCCTTGGCGCTTAAGTGGGTCAAGATCGGATATTCCGCAGCGGAAATTGTAGTATCTGAAGGCCAATTCTCCAAGCGGGGTGGTTTAATGGATATCTGGCCGGTAAATTATGAAAACCCTATCCGTGTGGATTTCTTTGGCGAGGAGATAGAGACTATACGATCTTTCAATCCTGCCACTCAAAGGACAATTGAATCAGTTGAGGAAATATTTATTCCACCGGCTAATGAAGCCATTGAAATTTACTCGCATGATGAAGAATTGGATCCGGTTGACAGTAATCCGGAGTTCAATATTCCACAATTATATTCTTCGAACGCATCCCTCTTAGATTACTTACCCAAAGGGACTATTGTTCTGATCGACAACAGCGCATCCGTTTCTGTCACTGCGGAGGAGATTGAAGCCCAGGCAGTAAAAATGCGCATTGAAGCGATTGACTCTGGTATCCTTGATGAGGAATTTCCTATACCGTATATCACCTGGTCCGAGATTAAAGATAGCCTGTCATCTTTCCATGTCATCGATCTGGGTTACCCGTTGGGCAGTGAGGTGCATCCAGTATCGGCAGCATTTTCTCCAAGCCCGCGTTTTGGTGCACAGTTCGATTATCTATCAGAATTTATTCAATTAAGGCCAGAAAATAATCGCCACATTTTTATTGTTTCCAAACAAACAGACAGGCTCAAAGAAGTGTTTCGAGAGCATAAAATCAATTTTGGTTCTGGCACAAACATGGATATCAGCGATGGTAGCCTGAGTGGGGGATGGGAGGTAATATACAAAGACTCCGAAGCGGCGATACTTTAAACAGACCAGGAAATCTTCGGCTGGGAAAGAGAGCGAACGCGGCGGCGGAGGAACAAGTCTTTTGACGCGCCTGAATTCTCTTATGCCGATCTTAAGAATGGAGATCTTGTTGTTCATGTGGACTATGGAATTGGTCGGTTCAGGGGTCTTGTTCACAGAATACTCGAAGGTGTTGAACGTGATTACTTGACAATTGGTTATGCAGATGATGATCTCTTATATGTCCCTGTTCACCAGGCAGACCGGCTTGGCCATTATATTGGTGCAGACGAACAAACTCCGCGACTCTCACGGTTGGGATCCGGTGAATGGGCGGCTGCCAAGCAGAAGGCCAGCGCGGCGGTTCAGGAGGTTGCACATGAGCTGATTGATCTTTATGCAAAACGGCAGGAAGCAAAAGGCTTTGTATTCTCACATGATACGGAATGGCAGAAAAACCTTGAGGCGAGTTTCCCCTATTCTGAAACCCCTGATCAAGCAAGCGCAATTGACGAAGTAAAAGCTGACATGGAAAAACCGCGCCCGATGGACCGGCTTTTATGTGGTGATGTCGGTTATGGAAAAACTGAGGTGGCCCTACGCGCAGCATTTAAAGCAGTTATGGATGGTAAACAGGTTGCAATGCTGGTTCCAACAACTGTACTTGCACAGCAGCACTATGATACTTTCCGAAAGCGTCTGACCCCATTCCCGGTTAAGGTAGAAATGCTATCGCGATTTCGCGGTGCTGCGGAACAAGCGGAAATCCTGCTTGAATTGGAAACCGGTGATGTGGATATCGTTATTGGGACACACCGTTTGCTTCAACCGGATGTCCTTTTCAAAGACCTGGGTCTGCTGATCATTGATGAGGAACAGAGGTTTGGAGTAACGCATAAGGAGTACTTCAAAAAAAAGCGCACAGAGCTTGATGTCCTCACTATGACGGCTACACCCATCCCGCGCACTTTATATATGGCAATCGCTGGAATCCGTGATATTTCGGTGATCAACTCACCTCCAACTGATCGCCTTCCAATTCAGACTTATGTGGGCGGCTATGACCCTGAAATTGTTCGCAGGGCAATTACCCGTGAGGTTGACCGGGGAGGGCAGGTGTTCTTTGTTCATAATCGGGTTCAGACAATAGGCGCAATGGCGAATCATTTGCAAAACATTGTTCCTGAAGCTAGGGTGGGTATCGCGCACGGGCAGATGCAGGAAAAAGGTTTAGAGGAAGTGATGCGCCGTTTCACCGCGGGTGAAGTAGATGTTCTGCTCTCAACATCCATCATTGAGTCCGGGCTTGATATCCCCAATGCAAATACACTCATTGTTGACCGAGGAGATACATTTGGATTATCTCAACTTTACCAGCTGCGCGGCAGGGTCGGGAGGGGAGCATCACGGGCATACGCATATTTCTTCCATCACCGAAAAAAACTCCCTACTCCTGAAGGGCTGGAACGTCTGGAGACCATTGCAGAAAATATTCAGCTTGGCGCTGGCTATTCCATTGCCATGCGCGACCTGGAAATGCGGGGAGCGGGCAATCTACTAGGTAACATGCAGCATGGTCATATTGCTGCGGTGGGCTTTCATCTCTATACTCGTTTGCTCTCAGAAGCGGTAAACGCGATAAAGGCACCTGAAAGGCAAGCACCAAATCAAAGTACCATCCTTCCTTATAAAGGACTTCGACCGCTGGTTACCGTGGAACTGCCAGTCTCGGTTGGCATTTCGACAAAATACATCGCTGATGAAGCTCTGCGTTTGCAGATCTATCGACGACTGGCACATATTACCGTTGAGCATGATTTGGAGACGATTCAGGCAGAATTTTTAGACCGATTTGGTCTTCCAGATGAAGGACTTGAAAACTTGCTCTGGCAGCTGAGGGTAAAATTGAAAGCTGAACGCATTGGCTTAACCTCTATCACAGTTGAAGCTAATCATCTGGTGCTGCGATTCCCGCCTTTGCCAGAAGGGATTAAGGTGCGGGATTTACCAGATATTGGATCTGATTACCGAAGAGGAAAAAATGCTTACTGGATAATTGTAGATGACAAGGTAGATTGGAAAACCAGCCTGGAAAGTGCATTGAATAAATTAGAAGACCAATTATTAGAAAAGAAGGAAACTGGTGGATTTTAAATTACACGCACCCTACCAGCCAATGGGCGACCAGCCTGAAGCTATAGATCAGCTTGTCAGGAACATTGAAGCAGGTAAAAAACATCAGGTGCTGCTTGGCGCGACTGGTACAGGCAAGACATTTACAATCGCGAATGTTATTCAACGAGTGCAGAAGCCGGCGCTGGTGATGGCTCATAACAAGACGCTGGCTGCCCAGCTTTATGCGGAATTTAAAGAGTTTTTCCCGGAAAACGCAGTGGAGTATTTTGTCTCTTATTATGATTATTACCAACCTGAAGCATACATCCCCCGGCAGGACCTATATATTGAGAAAGAAACCGAGATCAATGAAGAGATCGAACGGTTAAGGCTGGCAGCCACAACTTCGATCGTTTCACGTAAGGATGTAATTGTTGTGGCATCTGTATCTGCCATTTATGGCTTGGGCAGCCCGGAAGCATACAGCAGTGTGGTAATTGAGCTCAATAAAGGGGAAATGTACCGTAGAAATGTCTTGCTGCGGCAGCTGGTTGAAGAACAATACGCGCGCAATGACCTGGAACTGCGTCAGGGGATCTTCCGACTGCGCGGAGATACGCTTGATGTATTTCCGGCTTATGAAAAAAGCCTGGCATACCGTATCTCCTTTTTTGGAGATGAGATTGATAGAATAATCAGTTTGAATCCAGTAACTGGAGAGATTCTCGAAGACCTTGAACATGTCGAAATCTATCCAGCCAAGCATTTCATCACTCAGGAAGAACGTCTTAGGCAGGCTATTTAATGATATCGAAGCTGAACTTGATCATCGTTTGGCAGAGCTGAAGTCGCAGGAAAAATTACTGGAAGCGCAGAGGCTCGAACAGCGAGCGCGTTATGATCTTGAAATGCTTCGGGAAATCGGATATTGTTCCGGTATCGAAAACTATTCCCGGCACCTAGACCAGCGGCCGGTTGGTTCCCCTCCCTGGACACTGATGGACTTTCTTCCATCTGATTATATCCTGGTGTTGGATGAATCTCATATGAGCATTCCGCAAATTAGGGGAATGTACAATGGCGACCGGTCTCGCAAGGGAACTCTCGTGGAATACGGTTTCCGTTTACCTTCAGCTTTGGATAATCGACCGCTGACTTTTGAAGAATTTCAGGTAAAAATGGGCTATACAATTTACACATCTGCTACTCCAGCGCCATATGAAATGGGAATTGCTGATGATGTTGTGGAACAAATCATCCGTCCTACCGGGTTGATTGATCCCATTGTAGAAGTTCGACCAGTTCAAGGGCAGGTGGAAAACTTGATCGGCGAGATCCGCGCTCGGGTAGAAGTCAAAGAGCGTGTGCTGGTAACCACACTGACCAAACGCATGGCTGAAGACTTATCGGAATACCTAAAGGAATTGGATATCGCAGTTCACTATTTGCACTCGGAAGTGGAAACGTTAGACCGTGTTGGCATTCTGAGGGATCTACGCCTTGGGATTTATGATGTTATCGTGGGGATTAACTTGCTTCGGGAGGGGCTGGACTTGCCCGAGGTATCTCTGGTAGCGATACTGGATGCGGATAAGGAAGGATTTCTGCGGTCATCAACTGCATTGATCCAAACAATAGGACGCGCGGCGAGAAATCTGAATGGAAAAGTTATTATGTATGCTGACCACGTCACCGACTCTATGCGGAAAGCCATAGATGAGACTGACCGCCGGCGCGAAAAACAGGATGCATTCAATAAAAAGCACGGTTTTAAGCCATTCAGCGTAGTAAAAGAAATTTATGATATTACCTCTCGCCTGAGTGAAAGCGCATCAATTGGCGACAGGCAGGTGGATTATGAGGCGGGTGAAGCCGTAACGAAGTTGCCACATAATGAGTTAAAGCGTATCATTGCTGAAACTGAAGGACGAATGAAAACTGCGGCACAAGCATTGGAATTCGAACGAGCAGCTGTGTTAAGAGACCAGATCTATGAACTACGCAGAATGCTTGCGGATGATTCTAACTTGCCGCCGTGGAAGAAAGTTGCTATCCTAACCGGTGAGGATGAGCCTATTAATAATCCGTCGGAAGGACCGTAAAGACGGGCAAGTCGCCTTTATATAACTGCCAATCCACTTTAGTTTCAATCACTTGCGCCATTTCCGGGCCTTCCTTTAATTTTTCCAGAAGGTAGTCGAGGTCCTGCCTCGAACCTTCTGCCAAAGTTTCCACATCACCGTTGATACAGTTCCGTACCCAACCCCGTAATTTAAGAATAGTTCCGTGTTGATACACAAAAAAACGGAATCCCACACCTTGAACAATTCCCTTGATTATCACATGTAGGCGTTGGTTCTCATTATTCATATTCCCCTCCTGTTAGTGAGCTTTAAAAATCCAGGTCTGGTAATTCAGATGTGAAATCCAGGGCTTCAATAGCCAATTCAATAACCTCTGCTTCTTCATCGTCAAGCGCATCATCCAATAATCGCAGGAGTTCAGATTTTACAGTATCACCGCCGATCTTGGATAAGGCCCAAATGGCAGACGAGCGCAATTCAAAGTCATTAACCTCATCTTCAAGAATTTGAAAAAGCATCGCCCGCACAGAGGTGAGCCCTAATTCTCCAGCTGCCCTGACAGCCTCATTTTTAAATTCGGGGTTATCGCTTTGTATCATTTGCAAAACGGGCTTTTCCCACATTTCATCAGCAGACCTGCCCATCGAGATTATTGCAGCCAATTGCCAGGAAGGATCGGGGCTCATGAATGCTGCTTTTATCATTGGTTCAATTTCAGGGCTGCTTGAATATGCAAGAGATTTCATCAATTCCTGTTGTAATTCTTTGGACGGCTTCATATTAAGTTTTGCAGTCAATGCTTTTGTTGTCTGATCCGTAATTTTGCGGGGTATCTCTTCCAGTTCACCCAGTAAGACAAATTTTCCAAGGGCGGCAGCTGCTGAAATTTGAACGAGATCACTATCATCGTTTTGCAGCATCTCGATTAATCGAAGCACCAATTTTGGATCATCACACTCCGACAATAATAAAATAGCATTGCCGCGCACCTCGGGAAAATCATCGCTCAATGCGAATTTTGCCAGTCCATCGCAGGAAAGCATTGTATCCGCTTCCATCAATCCTTCCAGTTCAGCCAGCAGACTGATTCTACGGTCCAGCGCGATTTTCGGCCAGATCTTTTTTATTTCATCGAGGTCATCGGGATATATATCTGAGAAAAAAGGCAGTAATTTTTCCGGGAAAAGTTGGCTGTTATCCAGCAAAGCCTTTAGGACAGCATCAAGTTGAGGATTGGATATCTTATCGTTCATACTTTCTATGGTAACACTATCGGGTTAACAAAATCCTGGTAGAAAACATATCCCATTAGAAGCAGTAGGGCACTATAACCAACAAGATGAACCATGTTCTCATACTTAGCCGGCACACGCTTGCCTGTTAGGATTTCGGGAATAATGAATACTATACGGCCTCCATCCAGAGCGGGAATGGGCAGCAGGTTGGTAAACCCTACCGCAACTGAAATCATGCCAAAAAACCAGGCAATATTAAGAAAAGCCAGAGATGGGTTGCCCTGTTCGGCCTGGCGTTCCTCTGCCCTGACTTGCGAGTAAACGTCATAAATACCTTTGGGTGATAGCAGACGCATATCCTGTGCCTGAGATTCCCCACGGATGAGGATTAAAGGGATGGATACGACCTGCTTTATCTGTTCATATGCAAGCTTGCCTCCGGATGGGATGGCATTAAAGAAGCCAACCTTTTGAACCGGGTTCTGCATGATAATCCCAAGTGGACCTTGCCCTTCGGGTGGATTGCTTCGTGGAGTGACGACTATCTCTACCAATTCAGAATTGCGTAACAAAACAATTGTTACTGGGGTATCCAAGTTCTGCTGAATGACTTCGCTTACTTTGCTCATTTCAGTGATCTCGATAGTGTTGACCGATTTAATGATATCTTCCGGCAAAATGCCTGCCTGAGCTGCGGGAGAACCAACTTCAACTGCTGAGATTGATATGATATCAGTCTGGGGCGCGCCTGTGCTTGAGATAACGAGAGTAAAAAGCAGAATACCTAAAAGCAGGTTCATAAATGGTCCTGCGACTAATGTTCCCAGGCGTTTCCATTTGTTGGCATAGGCCAATCCTCCAGAAATCTCGGGGTCGTTCTCACCTTTAAAGCGCACGAATGCACCAAATGGGATAAGATTCAAGGTGAAGGCAGTCCCTCCTAATGTAAATAGTTTAAGTAGTTTAGGTGGATAGCCAAATCCGAATTCTTCAGCTTCGATTTTGAAGAATTTACCGACTAAAAAATGACCTAATTCGTGGACCAGCAACAGCACGCTGAGGGCAGCTATAAATTCAATCAAACTCAATATAGAATTATTCATTCACCATTCCTTTACAGAAGTGGATTATAACCGCAGGGATGTCAATTTGATGTAGGAAGAATATAAGAACAAAATTTGGCTTACTGAAGGATCTGAACGCCAGAACCGACACCGGATGATAACACCAGGGAAACTCCTGGGAATTTCTCCAGGCGGGAACAGATTTGGGCAGCATATTCCTTGGTGCAGATGACATGAACATTTGGCCCTGCATCAAGCGTGTATGCCGCCGGGATGCCTTTCTTGCGCCATTGGCTTATTTCCAGCATAAGTTCCAGGGATTTGGGAGACCAATACATCAGGGGGGGCTGTGAGGTCATCATCACAGCATGCATCATGTTGCTATCAAGTTCGATAATATCTGCCAGTGCCTCAAAGTCCTTCTGGAGGATTGCATTCCGGCAGGAATTAAGCCGGCGCGGTGCATCCTGAACGCGGGCGATTTGCAGTGGGCTGGTGCCAGCCAGCAAATGCCCTTCAGTTGAGCCGGTCTTCTTGGGCAGGTCAGTGACGACTGCAATGCAGTCCCACAGCTCCCAGTGATCCGCTGGAGCAAGACTTTCGGCAAATGAATCAGTATCCTTTTTGCCCGCATGGCACTCCACGAACCCTCCCGGGATGGACCGAGAGGCGGAACCTGACCCGCGGCGGGCGAGAATGGATAGCTCTTTTTCGGAAAGTTCAAGACCGAAGGCTTTACTTCCGGCAGCTGCCAATGCTGCAAAAGCAGAAGCGGATGAAGCGATGCCTGCGGATAAGGGAAAATTGTTTTCGCTGATGATGTGTACTCTATCTGATTTGCCGCTTATATTTCGCAAAAGGTTCATGAACTCCTGAACACGCTCCAGCGCTGTGCCGGTTTCCCTACGGCCGTTGAGCGTCAGGCAATCAAATTGGATTTGTGAGCTAGTTTCTACGATGGTACGTGTTTCCAATGATGCCAGGTTCATAGAGATGGAACCATTTGTCGGAATACGCAAGGTATTGTCGCGGTTGCCCCAGTATTTGATAAAAGCGATATTTGGATGAGAGAGGGAGGAAAAAGAATTCATAGCTTGTTGATTATCATTTAATAAAGGTGAAATAGAATCTCAGTGTGAAGACGTTATCTTTAAAATTATTCCTGCCTTGTCCATTAGAACTCTTATGAAAATAGGAAACAAATGCCCATCTGCGGTTGTCGCTTGCCCTTTATATATGAGAAGATAATCGCCATCTTCCATTTTTGAGACTTCAGGCTCCACCCCCCGCAAATAAGGGAATTGACTGTTAACAACTTGATTGACTTTATCTAACGCTTCTTTATCCATTTCATTTAAACACATGCGCAACCTGATTATAGCCCCTGCGGATAAATGCGGGCACTTCCAGGTCGTCAGGCGACGCATCGGCTGGTGTGTACCCGGTTAAAAGGGATTTTGCGGTAGGTTCAGCAGCTTCAACTGGAAACTTCTCTGCCATATCCTGTATGGATACATCATGCTCTTGCATCGGGATCGCGCCGATTCCGGTGACCAACACCATGACCTGTACCTGGTCATCTAGAAGGCTGTTCTCTTCTATGGCGGTAATAAGTTCTGCGTCAGGTGATATGGTTTCTTTTAAAGACTTCATAGCATCCTGGACTTCCAACAAGCTTAAAGGTCCGCTGAATTTAACAACCATTCCTTTGGCATTCTGAAGAAGGATTTCCTCCAGTAGCGGGTGATGCAGGGCGCTGTGTAAAGCCTCATTGGCTTTATCTGGACCGTTAGCAGAACCGATGGAGATAAAACAACCGCCTTCCTGGCGCATAAGGCGCAGGATGTGGGAAAAATCAACGTTTAGCTGCCCGGAAGAATGAAGCATGCCGGATAAGCATTGAATGCCCTTGATAAGCAAGTCGTCTGCCAGAGCGAAGGCACTTCTCAGCGAAGTGTCTCGTGTTGTAAGGCCTATCAAGCGGTCATTGGGGATGGTGATGAGTGTATCCACAAAATGTCGCAGTTTTGCCGTTGCTTCATCGGATGTCATAGACCGCAAGCCGGATTCAAATGAGAAGGGCGTGGTAACAATGGCAATGGTGAGTATGCCAAGTGATTTGGCTATCCTGGCTGCTATCTGGATCGCGCCTGAACCGGTCCCACCGCCCATACCTGCTGTAAGGAAGAGCATCCCCGCGCCTTTTATGGCGCTAATCAGTTCCCTGAAACTTTCTTCCGCGGCTTGCCCTCCAACCTCGGGATCACCACCCGAACCCAGTCCACGTGTGAGGGATTTACCCAACAAAATATGCTCATCTGCAGAACATACGTTGAGTGCCAGGGCGTCGGTATTAGCTGCTATCAGGCGGATGCCCGGCAGATGCAGACAGGATAGTCGGTTGATGGTGTTGCATCCGCCACCGCCCAGACCTATCACTCTAATTTTTGGTTGGAATTGAAGCAAGTGAGGAATCTGTTCTTTAGTTTGCATGGTCTAGCTCCTTGAGATAAGCGGGGATTTCACCTGGTAGGATGATCTTTACCAGGCTGCCGTTGTTTTTGATAAGTTCAAATTCAGGCGGTTCAGAACCGTCAGCTGGCGCAATTGCCAGGATCACCGCAGAATTTTTGGCTTCGTCAACCGAAAAACCTATCAGAGGCCTGAATTTTTCAATATACGGTTGCAGCAGTTCCAGAAGCTTCGGGGTTTCAGGCTGCAGTTCTTGTGAAATGAGAATATAACGGTTATGTCGGAAATGAACCTTGGTTTGAACTAATTCTTCCGGTTCTAATGCAGCAATTTTTTCCTGATTGCCTTGCTCGCTGATAAAAACAGCCTGGGCAGGGGGCAGGCGGGTACCTTCGGCTGAAAACCATTGGCAGTCATGATGTTCTGGCGATTCAGAGGAAATCAGGTAAAAGCAGCAACCAATGACTTCAGGCATGATCGGTTGCAAGAGGTGTGATTCATCAAACATTTCGTAAACATTCTCACCTTTCAACAGGCGGTAGATTGCCAGTAATTTATCAATGTCAGATGATTGGATATTGGTTTCGCAGCTCAGAGGATCATTTTTGATGCCTGCCTGCAGGAGAAGGATAGGGATTGCTTTTTCAAATACTTCCCTGGCAATCTGCGCATACCATTCAAACGTTCTGAATCCAAGCTGGTTTTCGCTTGCCAGAGGAAGTTTGTAGGGCTTGACATTTGGCCAATTTTTTTGACCACCCGCACCCCAATCCAGAGGTCTGCCCCAATCCCAGGCTGCTGCTGAAAGAACGAAATTATTTTGGACTGAAAGCGGGGCATCTTCTTTAATTTTTGCGAATGCGATTTTAAGAAAAGCCAAATCCCAATAATCACCTCCAGGAGTAAGCAGAGGGAATACAGGCCGAATGCCGTTTTCAAGGCAAAGCATTCCAAAGCGAACGAAATCGGCAACAACTAATCTAATAAGGTCAGGATTACTCCATTGACTGACACTCCAAGCCTGTTGCTGGTTTGGGTGTTTATTAAGCATCGCGTATTTGGCGCCCCATTTACCATAGAAAGAAATAAGAAGCTCAAGATCATGCCAGTTTACCGGGTCTTTCAATGAACAATTGAAATCAACCACAAGATTAATTCCACCTTCAGAAACCTCTCGGATAAAATCTTCTGAGATTGCACGATTTGCAGGAGACTGAATGACAAGCCATTTGGCATTGACCTCTAAAAGAGCGGAAAGCCACCGATGGATATCTTTTTCTGCATAATGCAGCCAATCTGGAAAATAATAGAATCCATACCGGTTTGGCAGATCGTAGTTTTTTGTTGATTGATGGTCCATAAGTTATTTTTAATAGAAATGTCTTATTTAGAGTTACAAGTTGTATGCCACCACGGAAATTCAAGTCTGCTATAATCGCCAACATGATTCTTGTGACGGGTGGTACAGGGTTCATCGGCAGTAGAGTTGTCAAGCAGCTTATCCAATCGCGGCAAGAAATCCGTATTTTATTGCGTCCGCACCGCAAATCTCCCAGTCTGCCTAAGAAAATGGCGTTGGACATCGCGGTCAGCAGCATGGAAGATGAGCGGGGATTGCGAGCAGCGTTAAAGAATGTGGATACAATTCTGCATTTTGCCACCGCTGAACATCAAGGCCAGGACGCGGACCTGGAAAGCGTTGATGTTCATGGAACGCAGAGTCTGATATCTGCGTCCAAAGAAGCGGAGGTGAAACGTATTCTATTTTTGGGACGTGTAGGTTCTGATAAAAGCTCTTCTTTTCCGGTTCTACGGGCAAAAGCACTGGCAGAAAATGAAGTGCAAAAAAGTGGGATACCTTACTGCATTCTCAGACTAACGGATGTTTTTGGGGCTAATGACCATTTTACTACCGAGATTGCTTCAGCCATCCGACTTGCGCCGCTGGTTTTACCGTACCCAGGTGGGGGAAGGACGATCGTTCAACCACTTTGGATCGAAGACCTGGTTTCTGTAATCATGCTAAAACTGGAATCAAGTGAATTTGAAGGTAAAATTTACGATCTTGGCGGTGGGGAATTTTTTGAGTTTATTGATATTGCCAGGAAAGTAATGCAAACCATAGGTAATAAAAAATTGCTTTTTCAGCTTTCACCCGCATTGTTGCGGATTATTAACCTATGGTTCAAACCTTACCAGGGATCATTCCCCCTGTCCACCCGCTGGCTGGATTTGCTTGCACTAGACCGGACCTGCCCGCTGGATTCGATGTCAAGGAACTTTTCTATACTTCCTGGGCGATTCCAAAGCCATCTGGAATATCTGAAGAGTTAATTTAATTAGGTGATATCAAAAACAAAAAAGTCATAGGGGTGTAAATGAAGCATAATCCCTTCAGACTGTAATTTTTCAATTGGAATTATTAATTTGTCTCCAAACCTGATCTCATTGAGCGTTATCTGCTCATTTCCGTTAAGTTGAAGAAATTCTAACATTCCCTCAGACCTGGTTTTCAAATTACGGGGAGATATATCAATTTTTCCTGTACTTTCTTTATTTTGATTATTAAAGACAATAAGTGTAAGGAGCGAATTAACTTTGTTCAAAAATACATATATATTCTCATCCAAATTGGATGATTCATCGATAAATCCTAATATAACAAAATTTTCGGAACTGGAAAAACGGCAGCGCTGGTTCAAAAGTGGGGTGATTAACCGATTATGATCACTTAAGAATTGAATGTCAGGTGTTTCATCTTGATAAGGCCTGGCAAAGTCCATCCCATACTGCTCGGAAAAACCTTTAAGTTGTCCATGTCCAAACAAGGGAAGTCCGGGCAAAACAGCCATTAACCCGCAAACACCGAAATATTTCTTACCCTTACCAAAGGACACCGCGGTAGGGCTTTCATCAGGAGTTGTTAAATAATTGACAAAGCTGTCTAGCATAAAACGATCACTGTCAAGGATTTCAAGTAAGTAATTACGGAATTTTTTATTTTCTTCATTTCGCAGGTGGTTTAGAAAGGCGCTGTTATACACCCTGTGCATACCCAAAGATTGTACAAAATATTTTTCCATCATCCAGAAAGCTTCTGCAACAATTAAAGTATCAGGCGCTTCATACGAAAGATCCTTAATAACCTCACTCCAGAATTCCACCGGCATTAAAGCATCAAATTCCGCCTGTGTCAGCACATTTGCGATCCGAGTGGGAATATTCTTTTCTGCACCGGCATCGGGATACCATAGTCGTTTAAAGTGCTGCCTGAGGAGCGTCATCGCTGCATCCATTCGAACGATATTAAATTTCTTGGCAACCTCGATAATGCATGCTTTCATTACTTTCCTGGTTTCTGAGTTTAAAAAATTTAGCTGAGCAGTATCATTCCAGGGCATGCTGGTGCCGTCGTTCCCGTGGTAGATATACAAGGGACTCTTGTCTTCTATTGCCTGGTATTGAAAAACTTCGGCTGCGCCGGTTTGTGTGTAATATCTATCTTCCAGGCGGATGGTAACAGACGGATCTGGCGATAAATCAAGGGATTCGAATTTCCAGCTATCATCCGGTTTTACTTGTGTTGAAATATACCAATCCGGATGCTCTAATAACCATGGGGAATCAATGGCGGTATGGTTGGGTACCATATCGCACGCCAGATATATACCATAACTTAGAGCTTTATTTTTAAGATTTCAAAAGCTGGTTCTCCGCCATAATCTTCTGAGATCTTGTAATCCAGAATAGAATAGGCCGAAGCGATAAGTTGGTCATGCCCGTAAAGATGCTTAATCCTCTTAGATGCAGGACTGCGCTGCCAGACTCCAACCAGCCATAATCCGGTAATCCCGAAACTCCTCAGTGAGATTAATTCTTCATCAGGGATTTGGTCAAGTGTTTTAATCTCCCGTTGATATTCTTTACTTAGTTGGGAAAGCCAAACTGGTGTATTTTTGGCAATTAAAACCAGATCCCGCTGCCAAACCGGAAATAAAGAATGATTAATGCCGCATGGAATATTTTTTAAAGGTTTCATGACTTGGGGATTCAAATTCTTAAAGATGGATATTCGCCTATTAACTCTTTTATTGTAAACCAATTCCCTGTTTTGTCTGCAGTCTGAACACTTTCTATGAGAAAGCCATTCTTAACCAGAGTTTTGAGTGACTTTTCGATAGAAGAATCTAGCCATTGAAATAACTTCTTAATATCATGTTTGGTAGCTGAACCAACAGAGAGAAAAAAAGACTTTAATATTTCCTCCCGAGCCTGGGTTTCGCTAATATCATGCGCTTGTTTGGTGAGATCTGTGAATTGACGGTGGACGGTATCGAAAATGAAGGCATAATGCCATGCGCCGCTTTCTGAAACGCCGACCGGTAAAATGCGAAAATCGCGCTGCAGAAGCAACAAAGCGCGGTTAAATCTTGAAGTATTTTCGCTGGATGACAGGTTAGATGCTTTACGAAGCATGAGAGTATCCATTGCACCATTATTAAGTAATGCTTCATAGACTAGTTTCTCTTCGTTACTTAAAACGCCTTCTTCATAACTTATCAGATAATCATCTTCAGGGCTTCCATAATTTGGGGACAGAGCATAAAAGAGTGGAAGGAGATCCAGTGAAATAATGGTACTTTTTTGCCGGAGGATTTTAGCGTAAAACCAGACCTTCTTTCCTAACAGGTCATCTTTCCAGCCCCAGGTGACATGCGCAGGATCATCATGATTATTTGGAACAGGTCTGTTGCCGGCTACTGCTCCCCACAGGCTTGGAAAATCAATGCCTTTGATCGGCCAGAAAAAGACAAATCCACGCTCTTTAACAAAATCAATCGCATCCTGCTTGCAGCGCAGGTGCTTGCGGGGAAGATAATGAAAAGTCCTTTCACGGTAATCCCGAAGCCGGTCTTCCGGAATGAGTTTAAACATTCTGCATTGGTAAGAATATGGGTGATAATGTTTGATCCGCTGCCGCCAATGTTCTGTGCCATGCCCCATTTGGCCCCCTCAACCTGGGCTTTTCCTGCCTGCCCTCGCAATTGCGTTACTACTTCTACGATCTGATACATACCGGTTGCGCCTACCGGGTGGCCGCGGGCTTTCAATCCGCCAAGTGTCGCAACAGGTATCTTGCCGGCTGTTCTTATTTCATTTTCGAGAGCTAATCGCGGTCCCTGGCCTCTTTCAGCAAACCCGCTGGCTTCAAGAGATAATGCAGCCATAATAGTAAAAGCGTCATGATATTCAAAAAAATCAATGCTTTGGTGATCAATGCCTGCCTGCCCGTAAGCATCTTTGGATGAGAGTTCTGCCGCTGTCAGCCAGAGCGGATCTTTTCTGGCATGAGCAGCAATCGTATCGCTCGCAGCACCAGACCCAGCGATACGAATGATGGATTTATTTGCCATAGGGATTAGCTTTTCAATGGGAACCAGAAGAACTGCAGCTGCGCCATCACCAATAGGTGAAGCATCGAGCAGAGTGATTGGATCGCAGATAACGCCGGATTCTTCAAATTGTCCTTCAGATAGAAGCATATGAAAGCGTGCATATGGATTATGCATCGCGTTGTTGTGCGCATTGATTGAGAAGTTTGCGAAATCATTGTGCTTCCAGCCGTACTCAAACAGATAACGCTGCATAATCAATGCGTTCAGCGCAACAAAGGATACTCCCTGGCTAACCTCCCAGTCAGCGTCTGCGGCAGTTGCAAGACTGGCGGTAATTTCTGCTGAAGGTGAATCAGTCATTTTTTCAACCCCCACTGCAACAGCGACATCAATGTCACCTGATGCAACCGCAATCAATGCAGCACGAAAAGCTGCCGCGCCTGAGCTGCAAGCAGATTCAAGGCGATAAGCTTCTTTACCCCGCTGCCCAACCCAATCAGCGATATATGCGCCCAGATGTTGCTGACTGTTGGCTGAAGCTGACATCATGTTGCCGACATAGAGTCCGTCAAAATAATCTAGTCCCGCATCAGCCATCGCTTTAAGAACCGCAACCCCGGCTAGTTCCCGTAGGGATTTATTCCAGTGTTCGCTTATTTCTGTCTGACCAACACCAATAACAGCGACTTCGCGCATAGTTTTCTCCTAGAAAAAGTTGATTGTATTATATATAAACCTCCTCTCATTATCTATCTGAATGAAGTTCAGGTAAAATCTCTAAATCAGGAGATCCCAATGAAAATTATTGATATCACACTGCCCTTGTCATCCAAAACCCCGATTTGGGAAGGAGATGATGGCATTGTCATCAGACAAAAAGCAGCTCTCGGGATAGGTTCAGATTTTTAACGTCTCACGAATAGAATTAGGGGTGCACTCCGGAACGCATATTGACGCGCCCTTTCATGCTGTTAATCTGGGGGATACAACTGATAAAATTCCCCTTGAAAAGCTCATAGGATCTGTACAGGTTCTGGTTATCGAAGATTCTATCAAAGTTATCACCAAAGATATTTTACAGGTTTCTGGTTTTAAGGAGGCACTCTGCGCTTGTTGCTGAAAACAAGAAATTCCGAATACTGGACTAAGGACCCAATCCGATTCAACCATGATTATGTGGCTATTGACTCCAGTGCAGCAGAATTTTTGGTTGCAGAAGGCGTATGCTTCGTGGGAATCGATTATTTTTCAATCTCTCCATTCAAGGACCTCCTTGCCCCGCATCAAATTCTTTTAAAAGCGGGAGTTGTTATTATGGAGAATGCCTATCTGGTCAATGTTGAACCTGGAGAATACAGCCTTTTTTGTCTGCCATTAAAATTGATTGGCACTGATGGGGCGCCGGTGCGCGCCGTACTTACCTGTGATTAATCATCCAGGTACTGGCAGAGTATAACCACCATCAATTACGATTATTTGTCCGCGAATCATATAAGCTGCAGGGCTACAAAGAAAAGCAGCGACCTCAGCGACATCCCTGGGCGTAACCAGACGTCCAGCTGGAGTATTGGTAACTGCGCGAGAAAGGACTTCTTTGTTTTCCATAAAAGCAAAGTGCTCTAAAGCCCCGGTCTCAACAATACCGGGTGCTATACCGTTCACGGCGATGTCCCTGCGGGCAAGCTCAACAGCGAGATATCTGACAAGTGAATTTAATGCTGCCTTGCTCGCGCCAACAGCAACATAATCAGGCAAGACGCGTTCAGCACCCGGGCTGGTAATGGCAACCATTTTTCCACCTCCTGCTTTATCCATCAATGGTACCGCAAGCTGGGCGCCAAACAGAAAAGCCTTGGCATTGACATTGATTGTATGTTCCCAGCCGGATTCTTTCTGTTCCATTGCTGGACGGTTGAAACCTGAGGCGGCATTAGAAATGAAAAAATCCAGCTTGCCAAATTCTTTTTCTGTTTCATTGAATAATTTCTCCAATCCATCGGCTTTTCCAACGTTTGCGCGTACAACAAGCACTTTTCTGCCGATTATGCTGATCTCATTTGCAGTCTCGTCCGCGGGTTGTTGATTGTGAATATAATTTAAAATAATATCTGCGCCGAGTTCGGCAAAGAGAAGAGCAATAGCTCTTCCTATGCCACGTCCTGAGCCGGTGATTATCGCAATTTTGCCTGCAAATGGATTCATTTTTCTATCCTCAGGTTCATATATATTAATGATAATTGGTTTATAAAAATTAACACTCTATTTTTATAAATGATATTATTATTTTGTTGAGCTACTTAGCAATAAAATTTCATTATAATAAAAAGGGAATTTAAATGGCAGAAGAACATATAATTGAAGATGTCCTCATTTTGGGTACCGGGCCTGCAGGGCTAACTGCGGCACTTTATGCATCCCGAGCTGATTTGAAACCTTTGGTTTTGACCGGCACTGAAATCGGCGGCCAGGCAGCAATTACGGACCGGATTGAGAATTATCCAGGTTTCCCGCAAGGTGTTGGTGGTTCAGAATTGGCAGATCTGTTCCAGAAAAACGCAGAACGGTTCGGTGCCAGGCTGGTTTATGATGCTGCCACTGAAGTAGACCTTACACAATACCCTTTTAAGGTTTTTACTTATGGTAAAGAATTTTTTACCAGAACACTTATTATTTCAACAGGCGCCAGATCAAATAAAATTAACGTGCCAGGTGAAAACGAGTTCAGGGGCAGGGGTGTTTCTTATTGCGCGACATGCGATGGCTGGTTCTTTAAAGAAAAGAAAGTAGCTGTAATCGGTGGTGGCGACAGTGCTCTGGAAGAAGCGATTTTTCTCACCCGTTATGTTACATCTGTTACGCTAATTCACCGACGGGATGCGCTGAGAGCAGGAGCCATTTTGCAGAAACGTGCAACTGGAAATTCGAAGATTAATATAGTTTGGAATAGTGTCATCACTGAAATAAAAGGAGTTGATGGGGTTGAACAGATCCTATTAAAAAATGTCATTGATGGTACGGAATCTGAAATAGAAGTTGATGGTGTATTTGTTTTTATCGGGCATACACCCAACACTGATTTATTCAAGAGTCAGGTTAATCTGGACGATAAAGGATATATCGCGGTAGATAACCGCTTGCGCACAAATATACCGGGTGTTTTCGCGGCAGGGGAAGTTTGTGATCCGCTTTACCGCCAGGTTGTTACTTCGGCAGGGATGGGTGCGGCAGCGGCCATTGAAGCGATATGGTTTTTGGAAAATAATTAGTTCTTAACCCTTAAAATAAAAAGGAGTTCGAGCGAACTCCTTCTTATTTATTAAGGTGCTTGTGTTATGACAGCGCCGATTCCTGACCAGGAAAAGACACGCGGAACACTTTGTGAGCCGGCAGGTACCCAGATCGCATCACCTGCATCAGTAGTGCCAGATTGCCGTACGGGCTGTACCCACCATCGGATTATATGAGGGGCGTTTTCAACAGGGCGAAAGGTAACCGGAACTATATACTTGGTGTCGTTGGTGTAGTCAACAAGTTTCTTTCCCTGACCTTCTGTGAGGTCTTCAATCGTAATCGCGTAAGATTCGCCTTCAATCATGCCTCCAATTGCAGCCCATTGCAAACTGATGGAATCATTCACCCCAGTAAAAATTGAACCATCAGCAGGAAGAAGTAGATTTGCTGGCGGGTAAGGAGGCGGCAATGTGGCTGTTGGAGTAGGACCTGCGGTTGGAAGACGCTCGCATAAAGGAATGACAATTACCTGACCGGTATAAATGTTATTGGAGGTCAATCCGTTATACGTCTTTAAGGTCTCAACAGCTACTGCATAATTGGCGGCAATTCCGCTTAGTGTATCATTATCACCCACACGGTATTCAATCTTCTGGCAGGCTGATTCCGTTGCCTGATTGATGCTCAGCGTACTGGTTGCCATAGGTGATGCTGTTGGTGTTGGCTGTGGAACCTTGAGCGTCTGCCCTTCAGATAAAATACCACAATCCGGTGGGAGGTTGTTTATATCAGCGATACTTTTTATAGAGACGTCAAAAATTACCGCTATCAAACTGCAAGTGTCTCCCGCCCGTACCTGGTAATCCTTTGGAGGTAAGGGGGTAAAGGTTGGTTCAGGAGTAGATGTTATTGTTGGGGTAGGGCTTTGTTCAAAGGTTGGAGATGGGCTGGCGGTAGCTGTTGCTTCGGGTGCAGCAACCTGGCCAGTTCCGCGCAACACTACAAAGATAAGGCCTCCGCCAACAGCCAGGATAATAAAAAGCAATCCAATAGCCAGTGGCAGGCTTAACTTGAGTTCAGGAAGTTTTTGCGGCGTTTCTGTCTGTTTGGCTTTGGGTGCGGATTTAACGGTAAAAGTTCGCCCGCATACAAGACAGCGCGAAGCATTTTCAGCCAGTTTAGTGCCGCAAGTAGGGCATATTTTTATTTGGGAATTATTTTCAGGTGACATTGAAAGGTTTTACCTCAAAAAATCGAGTCATTATACCATTTAGGTCAAGTTGCTTAAATCTTGGGTATGATTAGGTTATGCAATCTGATGGATTATTAAGCATTTATATTCATATACCGTTTTGCAGTACACGCTGTGGATATTGCGATTTTAACACATATACAGGCCACGAGCATTTAATAGATGCTTATGTAAACGCGGTTGTTGAAGAAATATCCAAAACATCAAAAAAAATTGGTTACACACATTCAATCCATACAATCTATTTCGGTGGGGGAACGCCAAATTTACTTGCATCAAGCCAAATAAGGAAAATTGTTGAAACCATAAGAAAATACTTTAATTTGGTCCCGAAAATAGAATTGAGTACAGAAGCCAATCCTTTATGTATCCCAATTGAATATCTTGAATCGTTAAGAGAAATTGGTGTCAATCGTTTAAGCCTGGGAATGCAGTCTGCTTCTAGAAATGAACTTGAGGTTCTAGGAAGAAGCCATACTTTCAAAGACGTGGTAACAAGTGTGGAAAATGCAAGAAAGGCTGGTTTCTTAAAATATCAGCCTTGACCTGATTTTCGGAATACCCAATCAGTCTCTGAATTCCTTTAAGAATTCTTTAAAGTATGCCATTGATTTGTCACCAAACCACCTTTCATTGTATGCACTTTCGATAGAGGATTCAAGCCCCATGGCTATACAAATAGCGAACGAAGAATTGCCGGGACTTAATGATGATTTGGCGGCGGATATGTATATTATGGCCATGGAAGTGCTTGAGGATGATGGTTTCGGTCAATATGAGATATCCAATTGGGCGAAGGGGAGCATGAACCAATGTAAACATAATATGCAATACTGGCAGAATCTGGACTATATTGGATTCGGCGCAGGTGCGCATAGCCTTTATAAACATAATAGGTGGGAAAACAAAAAATCTATAATAGATTATATTGATTCGACTTCGCATGTTCAGCAATGTGATGATTGTTTTAGCCCCTCAGGAATTAATAAAATTATAATTTCAGAAAAGGATGAAATTTCCGAAACTATGATGATGGGATTGCGGTTGACAGATGAAGGGATATATGAAGATCAGTTTTTTAAACGTTTTAGTTTAAACTTGGAGGAGGTTTATCCAAAAGAAATTTCTAAATTAATTGATCGAAAATTGATAGAGTGGGTTGAGATGGGCGAGAGTAGGAGATTACGGTTGACAAGAGGGGGAAGGTTGCTGGGCAATCAGGTTTTTATGGAATTTATCCTCGACTGAAAGTTAATAAACCATGACAGGGGTATGAAAAACAGTATTAACTCTAATATCTTGGGGCGTTGGAGTGCTCCACCGGTAAATCCATTTGGCATCTTCGGATCGCATATTAATACAGCCATGGCTCATAGTTACACCAAAATTATTATGCCAATAAGTGCCGTGAATCGCAACCCCTGTAGTTGGTTCAAAATATGAAACCCACGGAACACCAGGCAGTTCATAGGCTTCCACATCGAAACGCGCAATGCTGCCATCACCCATATGAACCGCCGGGCGTTTGTTCTGAATAATATGATCTCCCTCAGGGGTGTCTGTTGGAATTATCCCAGAACCCTTTAGTGTACTTGGGAGTCCGGTTGAAACTAAAAATTCAGCTGCCAAATTGTCGTTTTCAAAAGCACGGAGCTTCTGAAAATCAATTGAAATTTCAATATGCTTGTCCCTGGGGTCAATTTCTGAGTTTATTGGTAACAATTCCTCATCTGCCACTTTCCGCATGTGAATAGCACGAACGTAATATGAAAGCGTTAATAAGGAGTCATTGACTTTGTACCATGTCTCACCATCCGGTCCCTCCAGTGCTTCAAACACCCAGTGAGTAGAGGAATAATACAGGCGATAGAATGATTCCCAGTTTCCATTCTGGCGTATACGGTATGATTGAGAAAATGGTACCGAAATTTCCATCAATTGACCAGAGGAAGGAAACGATTTCATGATTGGGTTCAATTGGTTGCGGACGGGTTGTACCCAGGCGCTGTGCACATACCCTCCCCAAATGCGATGCCACAACGGGTTATAGCCGGGTCCATCTTCTGATATGACATCCTGATAGATATTTAAAATCTCATCCCGAAAATGCTGAAAAAGTATCTTGCTTTTATCCGAAGCTTCCTGATACACACTCAGAGATTCAGAAGTAACCCTTCCCAATTTGGATTTTGGTGCAGAACCTGATACAGAAAGTTGTTTAGGCAATGAGAGCGCTGCTAAACCAAATCCGCTAAATTTTATAAATTCTCGACGATCCATTTCCCTTTTCATGATCGGCATTATATCAATAATGTGGATAAATTTAGTAGGATTTACAAATAAATACTATTTAAAAGATAACTCGGATCAGCACGCATAAAATAGGATTTGAAAGCGGCAGTCTCTTCAAGAAAAATCTTAACTTTTCCTCGAAATCCTCAGCATTCGTTGATTTCACTTTGTATGCCCGTCTTATTTCGATATCATTTCCTTTGGTACCGAATTCAATTTCACCTTTTGCTGCAAGAAATTCAAGACCGCCTAATATAGTCTTGTTGGATTGACCAAGTGCCGATCCTAGTTGTGCAATGGTAGTTTTACCCCCCTTGTGTAATAGACAATATTTAACAAGGCCAATTAACCTGTTTATGAATGCTCGAAATGTGTCGTTTATTGGTGACAAGTTGAAAAAAAATATTTCGGTTGGATTTGACTTTTCCACCACTTCTTTTAGAACACTTCGATCTGGTGGGGAAACAAGGAATACCAGGGAATGAGTATTTCTTATTTCTATTCGATTGCATATCGGAAATTGATCTAATTTAATCCCCTCTGCCCAAAAAGTAACATCCGGTTTGTTTGCTAATCCCTCGAGGATTTCAACAGGGTTTGGAGTTGTACGGTAATCATTGATTTTATATTTTATTGAGATTGAAGGAAGGGTTATTGATAGCTCTTCGATTTCCCTGAAATCCAACCATTCAAGCGAGATCTCGCCATTGGAATGATAATCATCTCGTCGAACATAATATGCCAAGTCAAACAGGCTACCTGGAAGGGCAAAATCCGCACTATCCCACCAAAGGGCGTTTTTGAAATTTCCGTGCTGATCTTTGATAATTAATTTGCGATGTTCTTTTGATTTGCCAATAAAACCGGTTTTTTCAATTTCCAGGTTCTTCGAGACCAAAACAGGTGGGGGGTTCCCAGGACCAAAAGGTGCCATTCGTTCAGTCTCTAAAAGTAATGATTCATTGATATTCACTAATGGCAGATATGCGTCAATCTCCAATAATTTTTCGAATATTAAACCCGTGCTCATTTTGAAAATTGATTTGGATAATCCATCTCTGAATTCGGGGATTTTTTCAACCGAGATGGATAATCCTGCAGCCATCGGGTGACCGCCGAATTTAATCAGATTTCGGCTGTTTTCCTGGATTGCTTGAATGATATTGATACCTTCAATCGAACGCGCCGAACCGGATGCTATTCCTTCTTTACAGTTCATTAAAGATTGCAGGTTTATTATATTTATCTACCAGGCGGCTGGCGGCAATCCCCACAACACCGCTCTCCCAATTTTCACGGTCAAGGATGATTACCGGATATTGGAGCAATTCTTTATTCTTATCCAGTAGGTCAAGGGCAGATTGGTAAACCATTTCTACCGCTAATTTGCGCCGAGTATTTTAATTCTTCAAGCTTATTGGCTATTTCGGCAATTATCTTCTCATCATTTGAAAGCAAGAATTCAACTATTGGGTTGGCATTCCCCAATCGTCCTAATGCGTTAAGACGGGGTGAGAAAATAAAACTAATATGGGACTCGTTTATTGCATTTCCACGAAATCCAGATTTCCCGGCCATAATTCTTAAAGCCATCCTGGGGTTGTCGTTAATCTTCCGTAAACCTGCTTTGGTGTAAAAACGATTTTCGCCAGTAAGCTCGGCCAGATCAGCGATCGTGCCAAGGCTAACAAGGTCATAATACATTTCGACTAGATCAGACTTTTTTTCCAAAGTGAATAATGCACGGATTAATTGAAAGGCGGTTCCAACACCAGCCAAGGAATACATGCTGTGACTATCGGAGAGCATTTTGGGATTAATGAGTGCGAAAGCTGAAGGCAGTCTCTCAGAAAGGGAATGATGGTCAGTTACAATCACATCAATCCCGGAATCGGCCAAATACTCTATGGATTCAAATTCTGTAATTCCTGTATCACAGGTAATAATTAATTTCGGATTATTGTCATATTTGAATCGTTTTAGGCTCTTAAGTTGAATCCCATGCGAATCAGTGGCTCGCACAGGAATATGATAAACGACATCAGCATCTAATTTTTGCAGACCATCAACCAGGATCGCTGTCGAAGTTTGACCGTCGACATCAAAATCCCCCCAAATTCCGATGCGTTCCTTTTTCTTTATTGCATTCTGTATGCGCGCAGCCGCTTTCGCCATTTCAGGAAAATCAAAAGGCGAGGCCGTGTCAGAGCTTGAAGGCTCAAGAAATAACCTTGCTTGTTGAGCTGTGGTAATCCCTTTTTTAGTTAATTGTTCAGCAAGAAAGAAAGTTGTCTGAAATGCCTTGCGAATCTCATCATTTGGAATTATTGGTCCGGGTTCAATCCATTTTGAGCGCATGTTTAAAAAGCTATCTCTTCAATTAGGTCAAAATCAATATTTTCTAATGCAGAAAAGTTGTCTGTTTCAATTTCGGTATTCTCGAGTATCCCTGCTTGTATACCTTTCTCGCACAATGAACGGTATTGGCAGAAAGCGCAGCGCTTGTCATTAATTGTTTTTTCAAATGTGCCGGGTTCTTTTCCTGCTATTTCAGAAATAAGGCTGGATAATAATGTTTGACTGGTATCATGTCTAGCATCTGAATATTCTATGGCAATCGCGAGTTCTGGAAAGGCTGGGAACCAGTATTCCATACGAAAATCATTCTTTCGAAAAAGTCCTGTCCGAGGGAAAATGTGCTCCCGGGTTTGAAATGCCAAATAGGGATAAAGGTGAGACTGGATCGATTGCATGTATATTTCCCTTTTGGGATTATGTGTGGTGGTTTTCCAATCCCCAATCATGATACTTTTATCATTAGAAAGTGCGATGAAATCAAAGATCGCTATCAGTCGAAATTCTTCAAAAGGCATGATGATTGTAAACTCGCTGAAATATTGAAAACTCAGGCAGGGTTTAATGTATTCCTGAAATTTGGTAAACCAGATTTTCAAATTCGGATCATCAATTAAATTCTCTAAAAGTTCTCCGGGAATTCCAGAAAGATATTTGGTAAGCCAATTGATGAAAGCGATTGCCCATTCGAATTTTATATTCCATCTCCCTGACTGGCTGGCTGATGATTGCCGGCCAGCTTAGCTTATGAATATGCTTCAATTCAAATCTTCTGGGACAATCCAAATAATCCTGCAGGTTATTGGCGCTAAAGATAAAATCCTTACTCAGTGGCATGATTTAACTCCCACCAGTTTCTCAACGCTTGAAGAGGGACTGCTTCACAGCATTCGCTATTTCGGCCGGTATTCCACGTAACCACGAGTTGTTTTCTTGCGCGGGTAACACCAACATATAACAGGCGAAGTCTTTCAGCGCAGTAGCCCTGCCGCGCATTCATGGTCGCAATTCCTTCTTTCATAAATAAACCCGAAAGATCATTTAATTCGACCGAATTCAACAAGGATAAAGCTTCTGCCTCCAAATTTAGGTGCTGTCGAATAAACCACTTTTCTGAAATATAGCGGTCATAATCCTGCATTGAAGGGAAATCGTAATTATTTACCGAAAGTAAATATACTCTATCCCATTCAAGCCCTTTGGCTTTGTGTATGGTTGAAATAACCACTTTGCCCCTATAATTTTCCGGTTCAAATTCCAGGTCATCCTGTGAAAAACCATATAGCCTGAATCTGTTTTTCACAATCGCGTTTAATTCTTCACAGTAATCCGGCAGCTCCCATTGGGGGTGAAGCCCACCAGCGGACTTCAAAATCAATGCCAATTTGTGCGCAAGCGCCAGATCCGCCTGCTCAGAAAATAATTCCATCCCGATAGTAATTATCAATTGATCAATAGGGAGTAGAACTGCCTGCTGCCAGTGTGCGATTTGTTTAATTGAAGTGATAATCAATTCTGATTGTGTTTTTTCAATTCCCGGGATAGTTAATTTCCTTATCACATTTTCAGGATCTAATAAAATTTCTTCCACTAGTAAATCTTGGAAAAGTTTTAAAAACTCATGATCCATGTGTTTAGGTGGATCAGGCCAAGCAGGATTTTGTTTAAGAATAGATAAAAGGGCATCAATTAGATGGCGATGAGTAGCAGGGTGAACAAAATACATCAATATATCCCGGATTGTCTTTGCGGTATCGCGGGTATTTTGACTGCTATTTAACATTTCTTTCATTGGTACGCCTAAAGAAGTCAGTTCTTCGGCCAGTTCAACCCCGCGCATATTTCTGGGAACCAATACAGCAATAGTAGAATCAGGATTTTCTCCAATCCATTTTTTTATTGATTTGGCGACTATTCTTATCTCATCTTCAGGTTTCACTGGTTTTGCAGTAAGGTATATTTGACCAGGCTGATCTGTGGGATTTTGCTGCACATCGTCTAACGGGGTTGGTTTAATCAGTGGCGGACTCAATGCGTCTCTTAATTCCTGTACCGGGTGGTTTGCATTTGTCCAACAGATTAAATAATTCGCCAAATCCATAATACTCTTCGTAGATCTACCTGAATGTTCAAGATCAATTTGAATGACGTTGGGTTCAACGAGAAAGTTTTAAGCAGCTTTGGGTTAGCTGTCGTAAAAGTTTCAAAAATTGCCTGGTTTGGGTCGCCTACCCTTACCCAATTCCCCTGTTCTCCACAAAGCAGTCGAAGCAATTTCTCTTGGATCAGGCTGCTATCCTGTGCTTCATCTTCAAGTATGTAAGGCCAACGATGACGCAACCTTTTCAAATATTCAGGATTATTCGTCAGAATCTTGTATGCCAGTCTTATAAGATCTTCGAAATCAACTGAGCCACGATTCGCTAATGCGTTCTGATAATCGGAATATATGGAGTAGCCCAGCTTTAATAAGGAATTCACCGATGATGATCGTGACATAAAGTCCTGCAGTATTTCAGGCGTTATTAGAAGATCCTTGGCCTGTTTGATGAAATTCATACTTTAATGAACAGAGAAGTTCATTCCACTTGTAAATGTTCTTTTCTGGCGGGTAACCGGGATCTGAATAGAGTTGTAAAAATTCAGGGTGTGTTCTGACCCATCCGGAAACGCAAACGCTTAAGAATCTCGCTGCTGGTTCTTTCATCCGCAATGGAGAAATGGTTGTCAACTCCGGCAAGATCAGGGTGTTCGCGGACAATATCATATGCCAGGCCATGCAAAGTCCTTACGCGATATCCAATATCTGGCATTAATCCTAGCTGCCGCAAGAATCCTGTTACCCGGGAGGCAAAATTATCAACGGCGGAATTAACCAGTGTTACGATCAAAATTTCCTGATCTTCTGCCAGTGCTTCACATGAAACCAGGTTGGCGGCAAGCATTGAGAGGATATGGGTTTTTCCGCTTCCAGGAACCGCTGAAATGCCCATTTTTCCGCAAGTATATTCTAAAACCTCTTTTTGACCTGGTCGAGGATTAGACACTGCTACTGCCTTTGAATTGGAAAACTCTCTTTTCCAGGGTATGAAAAGCCTGCAGCAATGGTCCCCTTTGTTCTGACCCATACTCATTGGTGTGGACAGTATTGACGAAAATAATTTTTCCACAGCGGTTTATAAGTCCTGCAACAATTTTCCTCATTCCTGCCTGATTGGCATCAAATTCATGCGCCTCGGTCCAAATTTCGCCTTGATGTCTGTTGCGGTTGAGTAAGTATGGATTTGTTAATGGTTGGTTGAGCCGCTCCCACCAACCCAGGCTGCCAATATCAAGCCAAAACTGATAATTTACTTTTCTGTTTTCCATAAGAAATGAGTGAGCAGGGGCTATTACAAGGGAATTTTTAATTTTTTCTTCATTTGTGAATATTGCTGAAGGTAATAGGCCGCTTTCAACTGATCGCAAGTATTCAAGACTGGCACTGATATCATCTGTGCCCATTACCTGCGTCAGAAATTGCCGAAATGTGCGGATTGATTGCGTAACCTGGAAAATTCTGGTTGCCGCACTGTGATCAGTAAAAAAGCTGAAGCCTTTTTGAGAAAATACTTCACCAAAAAGCATACTGAAAAAAACATCCAAAGGTGCCGGATTGGATAACTTATATTCTTCGATCCAGTTTCTGATTCTCTCAAGCTTTTCGCCAACTTGAAAAGAAATTCGCTCCTGCATCATAGGATTGGTGATGATGTCGAAAGATCGCAAACCTTCATGGGGTTGTTTAACAGAAAACAAGGTTTTTACAATCAAATCTGCTTTAACTACATCCAGGCCAGGAAGAATTACCATTAATGCGTTTCGTAACTCGTGAAAAGAAATCTGAAGCTGCCATTGAGGATGAGCCATTTTAGTGAGGGTAAAAAACGCACGTACTTTTGGATCATTGATATATGTTTGTGAAGGGCGTGATGACCTAAAGGGAATTCCCAATGAATTCAACCCAGTCGATAATGTAAAATTTAGAGCATCGGAAAGGTAGGGGGATAGTATTGCGATTTCTCCAGGCTCAACTTCTTTAGAAACAATCAGTTCCTTTACCTGAGCACATACTTCGGTGATCATTTCCGGGTAAAAGCGGTAATTATTGATCTTCAGGACCTCGCTGAAACCGAGATCTGTCAAGGTATTTCGCTTATGAGAAATACATTCATTAAGGGCTGTTGAGAAATTTGATATTGTTTCGTTATAACCAATTTTGATATCAAAAACCTCACTTCTGCTGCAATGTTGTTTAATACTCGCCGCGCTTATCGGATCAGCTCCCAGAAAGGACCTGTAACCCCCATCATGGTCAAAAATAATCAGAGCTGAATCAAGATTTGGAATCCATTCTTTAATTAAATCGTGTGCCGCGGGAACGTCTTCTTCAACATTATCCACGATAAGCACCCGAAAATTCTTATAGAAATACTCTTTGAAAATTTCCTTTTTCCATAAATTGTTTATTAGGACTTCAACCAGCAGTGAAAAATCCAGCAGGTTGTTAGAAAGGCAGTATTTCCTAAATTCTTTTGCGCATATTAATACCTGGTCGTAAGCAATTGAAAGCCCTGGATCAAGGTTTCTGACGGATTTTAACCGCTGCGAGATCTCATCGATCGGGAACTGAAGAATGGCTGATTTGTTGAGATCATCTAATATCTGTCCATAAAGGCGGTTTCTGGATAATATGACGGTCTGAAAGAATCCCTGATCCAAAAATGGAGCGATTGCTCTTTCCATGCAGTATTGGGCAGTCTCTATGGATAGGAATTGAGGTGGCTGATTTGGATGTAGAAAACCGACCTCGGGGGAAACTAAAGGCCAGAACAAATTAACCATTCTGCGCGCCAGGCCACCTAGAGTTAGAATGGAAGGAAAAGAGCCAGAATGACTTTGTCGTTGTTGAAGATATTCAATGTAAGGATTTCCAAGACTGCGCTGAGGGGCCATAACCAGGATTTGATACCCAGGAAATTCTGTTAGAAGGTTTTCTAATCGATTTATCCCACAGGTTGTCTTTCCAGTTCCGGCAACACCTTCCAGAAAAATTGATCCGCTTATCGGGATTTTTGCTATTCTTTGCTGACTATCAGTGTAGGCAGCGGGTCGCATTATTTTAGACCCTGGTGCAATAAGAAATTATTTATGGAGATTAGACTACTGCTTTTCTGCGCTAACCTTATTTTGTTTATCGGGGTCACCCTAAATAGAAGAAGGAGAAAAGTTATCGCAGCATAAATCATTGGCTGTGAATTATCTCCCTTGGTTGCCATTGAAAAATGGAGAATAACAAGGATCGCTATCAAATATACCAGTCGGTGTAAGACTTTCCACCATTTTCCCATTTTTCTTTGAATTCTACTAATTGATGTTATCGCCAATGGGATTAATAAAATCAGAGCTGCTAATCCAAACTGAATGAAAGGTTTATAACGGACTTCTTCCATAATCCATGATAAATTAAATTCGAAATCGAGGCTTGTAAAGATTAAAAAATGAAGAGCCGCATAGAGAAAAGCAAATAGTCCAAGGGTTTTCCTAATTTTCAGAAATGAAGTCAGACCGAACAAGTTACAGACAGGCGAGCAAACAAGCGATAGCACCAAGAGATTGATAGCAGTTCGTCCGGTTCGAAGCGTTGCGGCCTGAATAGGATTGGCTGTCAGATCATTTTGCACATAATTAAAGATCATAATCCCCAGAGGGATAAGGCAAATTGCAGCAGCGATTAGCTGCCCCCGGCTTGATTTCATGATTAGAAGTTGACTGTTAAATCCATCCCCTCATAAAGGTAAGACACCTCATCATCATAACCATTAAACATCAGAGTCTCAATCCTGCCTTTCTCACCGATGCGTTGTTCAATAGATTGAGTCCAACGTGGGTGGGAAACATCAGGATTAACGTTGGCGTAAAAACCATATTCATCCGGGCTGGAAGCCATCCAAAGGGATGTTGGCATTTCGCTCACAAGATCGATCCTGACCAAGCTCTTGATAGATTTAAACCCGTATTTCCACGGAACAACCAACCTGACTGGAGCACCATTCTGGGGAGTAAGAAATTTTCCATATAATCCGGTTGCCAGGATTGTCAGGTCATGCATGGCTTCATCAATGCGAAGACCCTCAATATATGGCCACGGGAATGCCGAATTATTTTGCCCGGGCATCTGCTCGGGATCAAGAAGGGTTTCAAATCTCACATATTTAGCGTCAGAAGTAGGTTCAACTTCATCTAGTAGTTTATTGAGTGGAAAGCCTATCCAGGGAATGACCATGGACCAGCCTTCAACACACCTCATTCGATAAATTCTCTCCTCCTGCTCAAACATTGTGCGCAGTGCTTCAATATCAAATGTTTGAGGTTTATTCACATAACCATCAACGCGCACTGACCAAGGCGATGTGTCAAAATTCCTGGCAAGTTTTGTTGGTCCAGATTTATCCGTTGAGAATTCGTAATAGTTTGTGTACCCAGTAATATCCTCATAACTTGTCAAATCGTTCCCTAATTCATCCTTTTTGTTTATTGGTATTGGCGGTGTTATATCTAAAGTTGCAGTGGGTTGCATGCTATTTGAGGATGGTCTACATGAACTTGCCAATAAAGCTGCTGCGGATATTGAAAGCGTATTCTTTAAAAACCTGCGTCTGGAGAGATAAAGCGCTTCAGGAGTAATTTCCGACATTGAAATTTGTCTTTTCATTTTGGTCCTCATTAATTGATCAGCCAATATGAGATTTCATCGAGCATAATTGTGAATCCAGGTGTCTCTTTTGCATTGATGAATAATCCAAAGTAGCCATCATTGGATAAAGAAGCGTTGGAAATTTCCTGGAGGAATTGTCCATTAACATAAAGTCGGATACGGTCATCTTTTGCCCACACACCCAGGAGATTGGTTTGGTTCGACCCGATGTTTATTGAATCACTTATTGTATTATCTATTAAAATTGATGAACTTGATGGTTCATACAATTTAAGGTTGTAACTCCCGTCACAAGTATTCCCGTAGAGATATGTGGTGTCTTCCATGTTTGGGGCTCGAAATGCAATCCCATATTGGTCCTTACCCCTGCAAGTGGAGATATCAAATTCTGCTTCGATATAAATATTCTTCGGCTTTTTTTCATAATACATATACCAGCGGTCGCTGTCTTTAAGGGATGGACTTGTCGCGACAATTCCACCATTGGATGGGTAGAATTCAGTATTTCCAGATGTATAACTTCCTGAATAGAACCAATTTTCCGCGTTGTTTAAGTCATCTTTCCAGTTTGGCTGACCAAGAGATTTGACTGGATCTTCATTATTTAGCGTTGGAGAGGGAGAAAAAACTATAGTAGGTGAAATTTCAGGCGAAGTTGCCGGCTCTAAAGTGGCCGTCTGATTATTAATAACCTCTTCGAGAGCTGTCGCAGTATATACGACAGCAACCTGAGTGCCAACTTCATCATCGAAAGACTTTGCCGCTGGAATTGTCAAGGTACAGGAAATTGTTAAACAAAAGAAACAGAAAAGGAGTCTTCTTTAGCATCGCATAATCCTTCAATTTTCCTTTATCATTATATAAGAAAATGGAAAATGCAAAATTGAAAATCTCACAAGTTTTCACAGATATAATGTTGAATTAATGGATGATCGAAAATTGATGCGCGTGCTTGCTATAGATTGGGGATCCAGGCGTATTGGGTTGGCGATTAGCGACCCAACCGGAAAAATTGTAAGACCATTTGGTATTATTACCCACGCCTCCCGATCAGAAGATGCAAGTAAGATTGTTAAGATCTTCAGCGAGAATTCTGTGGACTTTATTATCATGGGGGTTACGTATGATGATGACAATTTACTTACACCTTCCGGACGCAGCGCAAACCGGCTCGCCGAAGAGATTTCCAGACAGCTTAATAAGCAAGTTATCTTATGGGACGAAGGTTTTACAACTTATGATGCGATACGATTGCAGATAGAAAAAGCCGCTCCGCAGTCAAAAAGAAAAGGCCATCAGGACGACCTCGCTGCGGTGTTGCTTTTGGAGAATTATCTGGAGAATACGAATCCATGAGTGAAAAGAACCAAAAACTCATTTTGATCGGACTTATCATTGCCATTATTTTAGCTTTTTCATTCTTTAGTCTTTTTTGCAGTTGTTCTTATACCCGATGCAGCAATCAGCTTCTTTGGTGAGATGAATCCAGCTCTGGATAATTCCAGCCGAATTCTTTATTCAATGAAACTGTATCTAAATAGGGACTTGCTTCTAAGCCCTTATTCGGCTGACGGAGAAGATCAAATTTTTGTAATCACTCCTGGGGAAACCGCAAAAGAGGTTGTTGATAATCTGGCGAATAAAAAATTGATTAAAAACCCAGAGGTTTTCAATGACTACCTGATTTATAAAGGAATAGACCGACTGCTAAAGTCAGGAACCTATTTTCTGAACCCCAAATACAAACCGATTGATATAGCCTCGTCGCTTTATGATACTAATCCGGAGGATATTTCTTTTTCTTTTCTTGCAGGATGGCGCGCAGAGGAAATTTCTGCACTCCTACCTTCTTCAGGGCTGAATATATCGGCTGAAGAATTCTTTAACGCTGGTCCATAATCCGCCCATATCTCTATCCTCAGTAATTTCACCAGATATAAATTCTCTTGAAGGATTTCTTTTTCCTGGAAATTATCAGGTTATGAAATCGGCAACTGCAGAAGAATTTATTTTGCAGTTATTGATGAATTTCAAAAATAAAATGCCCAAAAATTCTGAAGAATTATTTCAAAGTCATAATCTTTCGCTTGAGCAAGCAATTAACCTTGCTTCAATCGTTGAAAAAGAAACTGTCTTGACTGAAGAAGCGCCGCTTATTGCCAGTGTTTTTCTAAATCGGATAGCTAATGGTATGCCTTTACAGAGCGATCCAACGGTTCAATTTGCATTAGGGTATTCAAAAGAAAAAAAATCCTGGTGGAAAAATCCTTTAACAAAAGAGGACCTCGCTTTTGATTCTCCGTATAATACCTACTTATATAACGGGATTACCCCCAACCCCCATTTCAAACCCCGGGATGACATCAATTCTGTCTGTCTTGAACCCGAGCGATACTGATTACTTTTTTTTCCGAGCCGCGTGCGATGGATCAGGCAAGCATATTTTTAGTTCAACATATGAGGAACATCTTAACGCGGCATGTGAGTAAGCCTCGAGAAGGTTGATAAAAACATTAAGAAAAATTTATATTAATAAAACGCAGGAATTGTTAAAACCTGCGTTTTATAATATTTAAATATTTGCTTATTTTTGGGTTGAATACCCTGGCCCTTCAGAATAGAATGCTGAATTTCTTTCAATTGCGTCGGTAAGATCCACAATTTCACCCGATTTGAGGATTCTGGTTGATAGAAGATGAACAGTTTCTCCATTGCGGTCTTCCCCTTTATATTCATCAGTGAAACCCTTGGTCTCATGAGGCGCTGATAGGAATTCGCCACCTTCGGCTTCGAAATCCACAGGAACTTCTAAAAGTTCAAAAATAGCTGAATTTGGACATTCTGTCTCGCAGGCACCACAGTCGATGCAGACATCTGGATCTATGTAATAGGTCGGGTATTCTTCAACCGGCTCGCCTGGTGATATGCAATCAACCGGACAAACTTCCATACAACTGCTGTCGCGCAGGCAAAGGCTGGTTATAACTCTGGGCATCTCTTACTCCTTGAGTAGGTTTACCTTTCTAAGAATCTAGAGTTAATTCTTTCCCAATCAACTAGATTCCAGAAATTTTCCACAAATTCAGGACGGCGGTTTTGATATTTCAAATAATATGCGTGTTCCCATACGTCAATCGTCAAAATAGGGATGAGTCCTTTCGAAACCGGTGAATCCTGGTTGGGAGTAGTAATAATAACCAATTCACCCGCTGTGTCTTTGCACAGCCAACCCCATCCACTGCCAAATACACCGATAGAGGCATCGCCTAATTCTTTTTTTAATACTTCAAAATTGCCAAATTTGGAATTTATGGCATCAGCTAGCTTCCCAGATGGCGCCCCACCTTTTTGTGGCCCTAATTGTTCCCACCAGAAATTATGATGGTAAAAGCCGCCGCCATGGTTCCGTACTGCCCCGCGTACATCTTCAGGAACCTTTGAAAGATCGGTCAGGATTTCGACGATATCCAGATTGAAGAATTCAGGATATTTTTCAAGAGCTGCATTCAATTTAGCCGTATAAGTTGCATGATGTTTATCGTGATGGATCTCTACTGTTTTAGCATCCATAAATGGTTCCAAGGCATCATAAGCATAAACTAATTCCGGTAAGATATAAGCCATTTCTTTTCTCCTTAATTTAAATTGTTTAAATAAATCTTATAGTTTTTAAACGCTAATGTCAATATATATTGAATAGAGGTCATTAATGTGAGTAACGACCATAAACAATATTTAATTCACTTAACCAGGTTTTGACCTTTTCAGTCAGGGCGTCAGGTTTCATTCTCCACTGCCAATTTCCCTGTGGTGTAGACGGGGTATTCATTCTTGCGCTTGCCCCCAAAGCTAGAATATCTTGCATCGGAGATATTGCCATTTTTGCGACCGAGGACCAGATTGCTCGTATCATCGCGTGAGGGATTTTTTCACTGGTTTTTCCCAGGTATCGCCGGCAGAATTGCTTTTCAATTTCAGATGCTGAATTTTTGAACCAGCCCCACGAAGTTGAGTTGTCATGTGTACCCGTATACGCAACACTATTTTCGGGATAATTATGAGGAAGATTATCGTTATCCGCATTTCCCCCAAAACCAAATTGGAGAATTTTCATTCCCGGGAGATTATATCGATCTCTTAGATCGATTACATCAGGTGTTATTGTCCCTAAATCTTCTGCGATAAATGGCAAAACACCCATCTCGCCCTGTATGGCTTTGAATAATTCTGATCCAGGTCCTGCAACCCATTCACCGGATTCTGCAGTTTTCGCACTGGAAGAGATTTGGTAATACTCAGCAAATCCTCTGAAGTGATCCAAACGAATGACATCAACTTGTTTCAGGGTATCATTAATGCGTTTAATCCACCAATTAAAAAGTTCACTTTGATGCTTTTCCCAATCATAAAGCGGATTACCCCATAACTGACCTGTTGGAGAAAAATAATCTGGAGGCACTCCGGCGACCACTTGAGGTTCCAAATGATCATTTAGTTTAAATAGTTCAGGATTTGCCCAGACGTCAGCACAATCGAATCCAAGGAAGATCGGAATGTCTCCGATAAAATGAATCCCTTTGTTATGTGAGTATTCCTTTAAGTTTTGCCATTGTATATGAAAGATAAATTGCGAAAATGCTTGAAATTCAATTTCTTCATTATGTAGTTCCTCAAAAAATAATATTGCCTGCGGATCGCGATACTTTAATGGATTTGGCCAATTTTTCCAACTTACCCGATGATAGTCTTCACTAATTGCTGTGAAGAGGCAGTAATCTTCGAGCCATGATTTGTTTAATTCTTTAAACGTTTCGAATTCATTCCTTATTGGGGTATTTATATTAGAATAAAAAACTGAAAAAGCCTTTCGTAATAATTTCCTTTTAAATTTAATTACTTTTTCGAAATTTATTCTTTGTATTGGCAAATGATTAGGATTAATTAAATCCTCGGTTTTTAGCAGTCTTAATTCTGCAAGGTGTTCAGGATTAATGAAAAGTGGGTTGCCCGCATAAGCTGAAATCCCTTGATATGGAGAATTTCCATATCCTGTGGGATTTAATGGAAGAATCTGCCAGAATTTAGTCCCTGTATCAGACAGGAAATCAACAAAGTCATAAGCAGAGCGACCAAGATCTCCGATGCCAAAATTCCCCGGGAGGCTGCTGATGTGCAATAAAATACCGCTTGAGCGCGAGACTATACTCATAAGGGAGGATCTTTCTTGTCAATCACCAATTCTTTGTAAAGATCAAAATACTGTATGGCTGATTTCTTCCAGGAAAAATCTACACTCATTGCTCTTCTTTGTATTGATTTCCATTCCTTTCTGATTTTATAATACGAAATTGCCTTTCTCAGGCAATAAGAAAAAGAATTCCCGTCCGCTTTTTCAAATAAAAAACCTGTTCTCAATTCGGGAGGATCAGAAATGATAGAATCTTTTAATCCGCCAACAGCTCTTGCAACCGGAATGCAGCCATAGCGCATGGCTATCATCTGGGATAATCCGCAGGGTTCATACAAAGACGGCATTAATAAGATATCACCGGATGCATAAAGTTGATGTGCTAAAACGTTATTAAAATCCAGGATAATTTTTAAACGGTCAGATATTTGCGATTCAAGGTTTATTAATCCCTTTTCCAGTTCCTGTTGCCCGGTACCAAGGAAAATTGCCGACCAATCATCATCAAGAACTTGCGGCAGGCCTTCTAACAGGATTTCGATCCCTTTTTGGTGAGTTAATCTAGATATCAGGACTAGCAGTGGTTTGTTTATATTTTTTTCTAATCCAAATTCAATAAGAATTTCTTCTTTATTTTTACTTCGTCTATCTATTTGATTAATGGAATAGTTGGATGTTAACAACTTATCTGATTCCGGATTCCATAATGAGGTATCGATACCATTCAGGATCCCGGTGGTTTTGTGAGTATTATTTTTAAAAAAGTTCACAAAACCATTGCCAAATTCTTCTTTTTTAATTCCTCAGCATAGGTTGGCGAAACTGCTACAATCTCATCCGCTTTATCCAAGCCCATAGGCAATGGAAGAAATTTTGCCCAACCGGGAATCAGATTTGAATTAAGGGATTTGAGCTGAAAATCGTGCAGGATGGGCTGGCTGCCTTCGCCTACAAAGGGTAGATTATGAACGGTGAGCAAAGACCGGATAGATCGATAAAAATCATCCAAATCTCTTTTTAAGGCTAATTCATAAACTGAAATTGCAGTATGCCAATCATTTGCATGAATCACATCAGGTGCCCAGCCAATTTCTCTAATTAATTCTAGACAAGCCAAAGAAAAGAAGATATATTTGCGGGCATCTTCAGTTTGGGTGAAATTGTAAACAGCCTTATAACCTGAAGGATTTCCAGAACGTTTAATAAGGTAATAGGTTATCCCCTGGTAGCAAAATTGATAAGCAAATCCCTTTGCATAGCCTTTAATGGTTTTTACCTGAATATCTGCGATTTTAGTAATATCAGGAACAGATGCTTCAATTCCGCCATGAAAAGGAAGAACTACTCTGATATCAACTTTCGATCTTTTGGATAAATTTAATTCAGATATTGCCTTGGGAAGGGAGCCCGCATAATCACCCAGGCCGCCTATCTTGATGAAAGGTTCCGCTTCAGCGGTGATAAAAAGAACGCGCAAGGGGTTATGCATTTCCGACAGCATCAGGTTCGGTTATTTTCAACGATTTCGATGTAATCCTTAGTCAGTTTCTCTTCTGTCGTAATTCCC
Organism: uncultured Chloroflexia bacterium; assembly: GCA_963723145.1. Lineage (GTDB taxonomy): Bacteria > Chloroflexota > Anaerolineae > Anaerolineales > Anaerolineaceae > Pelolinea. The sequence continues at coordinate 331,485 of CAVRPM010000006.1, read as the reverse complement.
AGCAAATTAACCAATTCGATAATAATGGTTGATTTCTCTTGAGCGTCCTTTTCACTCCAGGTGCGGGATTTAATTTCAAGGAAATATCCGAGATCTGGTTTTAACATCTTGTCAAGATTAATGAAAAATTCTTCACCTTTGTATTCAACCAGATAACGCGTGCGGTCCTTTTCAATTTCAGATTCGGTTAAGGGCTTGAAATACTCACGATAGAAACGTAAACTCTGGTCAGCAGGAGCGATAAAACGACTCCGCGAGAGCAAAACATCCTTGGGAAATTGGCGTTCTCGTTTTGGTCCTACCAGCGTCAGGCGTGACCTTACATTTGATATACTGCCCTCTGTTGTGATGAAATGATCTTCACGAAATCTCAATCGGCCTTCACTATTATCCTCAAATTCAAAATATGTATCATATTCATGGTAGTGACGTGAGCGTAAAATCTTAAGACCGCTGGATTCAATTTTGTGAATAAAGGGTTGCGGGTCATTAAGTGCAACCTTGACTTGTATTTCAAAACTTTCTTCCTGGCTTGCGCCGCCAATAGCAATCAATTTGGAAATAATAGATTTCTCGCGTTTGGAAATGAATCTGTCAATTTTTACTGCATATTCCTGGCTTTGACGAATAAGGTCTTTCTCATCAAGTGCAGAAATTACGTGATCTCTCATAATCCACTTACCATTTACCATCATATCGGTTACATCCGAAGATTTTCCTGCATAGACAATTTGCGCATAAATTCCATCCTTGTTATGGCGAAAATGGGGGCTATTATGAATGGTGTTCAAATCAATAATTATTAAATCCGCGCGTTTTCCAGGTTCAAGCGACCCTGTGATGTGACCAATATGCATCGCCTGGGCACCCAAACGCGTTGCCATCTCAATGGTTTGTCTGGCAGGAATTACTGTCGGATCACCACTTGATCCTTTTGCGATAAAGTTGGCAAGCCGGATTTCTTCAAAGAAATCGAGGTCATTATTTGATGCAGTTCCATCGGTTCCAATTCCGACATTTAATCCAAGTTCAAGCATTTTAATAACGGGTGCAATTCCTGAAGCCAGTTTAAGGTTTGACGATGGATTGTGTGCAACGCCCACATTTGAATGGCCAAGCGTCCTTATCTCACCTTCGTCTATATGCACACAGTGAGCGGCTATCGTTTTGGCTTCGAACACGCCCTGCTTTTTTACCCATGGAACGACGGGCATTCCATTCGCTTTGCGCATATTCTCAACTTCTTCTTTGGTTTCAGAAATGTGGATATGAAGCGGGATATCAAATTCGAGCGCAATTTCAGTGCAGGCTTTCAAGATTTCTGGTGGACAGGTATAAGGTGCGTGCGGGGCAACAGAAGGTATTATCAATGAGTGGTTTTTATATTTTTTTATAAAATTGCGTGTATATTCAAGCGATTCTTCATAAGAATGCGCATCAGGAGTAGGGAATTTCATTACGGTTTGCGAACATACTGCGCGTAGCCCAATCTCAGCTGTTGTTCTAGCGACTTCTTCTTCAAAATAATACATATCATTAAAACAAGTCACACCAGTACGGATGAATTCGGCACACGCGATTTCTGTTCCAAGGGAAACAAATTCAGGTGTGACAAATTCCCGTTCGACAGGCATCATATACCCCAGCAGCCACACATCCAACCGAAGGTCATCTGACAACCCCCGAAGCATTGTCATTGGAACGTGAGTATGCGTATTTACAAAACCAGGCATGATAACTTTACCGCCGCAATCGATGATATTTTGAGAAGTAAAATTTGAAAGAATTTCATCTTCATGATCTACTTTGATAATTGTGTCGCGAGTGATAGCAATAGCACCAGGTTCGAATTGATTAAATTCTTTATCAATAGTCAGAATGACAGCATTTCTAAGAATAATATCTACTTTATCCATTCAGCACCTTTAAGTTCAAAATAGTCTCTCTTAAAAAATTTAGTATATGATTGCCAGCCCACTGGTCAAATTGGGAGGTATGTCCGCCATAATTGATTATTTTGTCGAATTTTGTGTCCTGATAAATGAGCTCGATAATTAGACCTTTTTCGGTTTTTTTCTGTTGTTTCAGGTTGATCAACATTGTTCTACTGTTTACCTCATTGTTTATTGAACTTTCTGGTGAAGAAAATTGATCCTCTTGAATTAATTTCAAATGATCCATTGGTAAAGCAATCCATCTTGATAGTAAGTCGGCAATGGTCAAGAAGTCTATTTCATAATTAATGGCTAAATCGATGCTATTTTGCTTGATGAGATCAGATACAACTTTCTCGAGGGTTATTTCGTCCTCCCCATAAACAAAATTACCGAGTAATTGTCTAATCTGTGCCTCAATTGGTTTAATGAGCTCCCAGGCATGATCACTATCCTTGGCTTTTGCAGTAATCCGGATGTCTACCTGACCGGGATGAGCCGCAAGGCCTACGGTTGGGTTGTGCATCTGTTCAAGATCGGCAACCAATTCATCTACACTTGATTCGCCAATGCCAGCTGTATGTATTGTTCGGATTATTATGGCACATGCAGCAGGATATTTTAATTTAATAATTGGTAGAACATCGCTTTGAAGTAAGGTCTTCATCTCAGAAGGGACACCAGGAAGAGAAAAAATGATCTTGTGATTTTCCTCAATATAGAATGCAGGGGCAGTTCCCACTGGATTAGGAATTGCTACTGCATCTTTCGGAATATATGCCTGCCGCATATTATTTTTGGAAGGGTTTCGTCCATAAGCTTTAAACCTTGTTTGAATCTGATCCCAAAGCTCCGGACTAAAAACTGCCTCCCGATTAAACGCCATTGCAACAGCATCTCGAGTGGGATCATCAACAGTAGGACCGAGTCCACCTGTGGTTATGATGATATCAGCGCGTTCCAATGCCGCGCAAATTTCCAAAGCTATTCTTTCTTTATTATCACCAATCATTGATGCATGATAGATATCAATCCCGGCAGCATTTAATGCTTTAGCAATATAACTTGTATTTGTGTCCTGAATTTCACCAAGCAACAACTCTGTTCCAATCGTAATAATTTCAGCAACTGGCATGGATCAACCTTATTTGAAGTGAGATGTTTAAAGTTTAACCGGGAAATTACTGAAGTCAACATGATAAATTTATTTAAGGGAGGACTTCTGACACATAAACTGAATTAAATGTTATAAATTTGATTGGAATAAGAAATATGAAACTTACCGGAAAAAACCTAGGAAAATGGGGTGAAGAACAAGCGGAAAAATTCCTTGTTGGCAAGGGTGTGGTTATTCTCGCCAGGAATATCCAAACAAAATACGGGGAGATTGATTTATTAGCACTTGATGAGAAATGTCTTATATTTATTGAGGTAAAAACATCTCAAACAAGAAAATATGGATTCGCCGAAGTTTCTGTCAATGCCAGGAAGATTGATCATATGAAAAAAGCTGCGCAGAAATATATCCAGGACCATGAAGAAATCTCAAGCGACTGGCGAATAGATGTTTTGTCAATAGACATTGATTTCCAAAATAAGACTGAAATCAATTGGTTTAAAAATGCTGTCACCGAACTATAAGAAACTGGTTGTAATCGTTGGGCCCACTGCGGTTGGAAAAACAGATATAGCAATTGAACTCGCAGAGGAGCTAAATGGAGAAATTATTTCGGCAGATTCTCGCTATCTTTATCGGGGAATGGATATTGGAACCGCAAAACCGGATGCCGCCCAACTTAGAAGAATTAAACATTATTTGATAGACGTAGCTGAAATAAAGGAGAATTGGAGTCTGGCGGTTTACCAGAGAGCAGTAAACAAAGCAATTGACGAGATTAATGCAAAAGGGAAATTACCCTTTTTGGTGGGCGGAACCGGACAATACATCCGCGCAATTGTTGAAGGCTGGCAAATTCCGGCCAAAGCCCAAGACCCTGAATTAAGAAACGTACTTGAAAAATGGATGCAGCAAAATGGCGCAGAGGAGCTTCACAGAAAGTTATCGATTATTGACCCAATCGGCGCAGAGAAAATGGATTATCGTAATAAACGCCGCACAATTCGTGCGCTTGAGGTTATTTTCTGTACGGGAAGAAAATTTTCTGACCAAAAGAAAAAAGGATCACCTGGCTTTAAATACAAAATCATTGGTCTAAATCGTGAACGCAGAAGTTTGTATGAACTAATCGATAAAAGAATTGAGGAAATGTTCAATAGGGGCTTCATTGCCGAGGTAGAAACCTTGTTAAGCCAAGGCTATTCAATTCAAGATCCGCCAATGTCAGCAATAGGTTATCATGAAGCGATTCTGTACATTAAAGGAACCATGGATCTTCAGGAGTGTATTAGCCAGATGAAGAAACGGTCACGGGAATTTGTCCGCAGGCAAGCAAATTGGTTTAAAGGCTCAGACGAAAGAATAAAATGGTTTGATGTCTCAATTGATAGGAAAAAAGAGATAGCAACTTTTATTAAGTCACAGCATGGGTGGATTGATGAATAGGTTTTTTCACTTAAAAATAATTAAGAGATATGGTCGCCATATTCCACCGAAAGTTGGTTATCCATGAATTGATCTGGTATCGCTAATTGAAATTGCGGCTAAAAATTTCCGGGAAAATCATTTCTTTCTTATAATGATTCTGAATTTGCATATAGTTGCATTATCTAGCAAGTCGAAAACCTGATTATAAGTTTAATTCGCCTCGGATTAAATCGATGTGATCTAATAACACTGATGCTTCTCAACATTCCACAATTAGTCATTACATTACATTCAGACCTTAAAGCACGTGGGATTATGGTGGCAATGAATCCTGACTATAAATTAAGCGAGCTTCAATTTTTTTAAAGACTCACTCCCAAAATATGTTTTTTGCTTAAACGCAAACCTGTAAATTATCAATGATTTATTCGAAATGACTAATTTTGAAACAGTTATTGTCCGTATAGATTATGACGGATAATTTTCATTATTGATAAAAAAAAACTTTATTAAAGCAACAGGATTTCAGGTATAGCCAGATGAAATTGAAGTATTTACCAATTCGCTTCTTAAAGTTGAACAACCTCGTTAGGCAGTATACCCAACTTAGAGAAGGGAGAAATGGTCGTTGCCTGGATCGTAAAAAGAACAGGTCAGGATCTTGATGGGGAAGAAATTCGTCTTTGATCTGAACGAAAATTGGTTCATTATAAAATCTCTTCAAAGATAGTAATAGTAAGTTGCCATTAACGGATGTGGGAAAGATTTTACGGCGGGAATTAATCAGTCAATATATAAAAAAATGACCCGATTAAATCGGGTCATTTGAATTTAATTCACCATTAGTTTTGGAATTCCGCCGTTTTTCTTTACTGGAGGAAATATTTTTTCAAAATCTTCTCTCGAAAGAGTCTCAACCTCAAGCAACCTGGTTGCGACAGCATCTAGTTTTGAACGATATTTGGTTAATATTTTCTTCGCTTGAATGTAAGAAGCGTTTACGAGTTTTTGGACTTCAACATCAATTTTTTCTGCTACTGCTTCAGAATAATCTCTTTGCTCAGAAATCTCTCTACCGAGGAAGACGAGTTCTTCCTTCTGGCCATAAACCATAGGGCCGAGTTCAGTACTCATGCCTAATCTTGTAACCATTTTTCGGGCAAGCTTGGTAACATTTTCGATATCATTTGAAGCGCCGGACGTAATGTCATTAAAGATCAACTCCTCGGAGGCTCGTCCGCCAAGCATACCTACCATCTCAGCAGTTAATTTATTTTTGGACATTAATGTGCGATCATAATCTGGCAGTGCAATAGTATAGCCCGCGGCCATTCCACGGGAGATTATTGAAATCTTTTGAACCTGGTCGGCTTCTGGAATTGCAGCCAGAACAATCGCATGACCAGCTTCGTGGTAAGCAATTATCTTCTTCTCTTCCTCACTGATCAATCGGCTTTTTCTTTCAGGACCAGCGATCACGCGTTCAATAGCTTCTTCAAATTCGGTTTGTCCTATTTGTTTCTTGTTTCTCCGCGCGGCTAGAATGGCGCCTTCATTTACCAAATTTTCAATATCTGCGCCGACAAAACCTGGCGTCGATTTAGCCAAAACCTCCAGATCAACCTCTGCTGCAAGAGGCTTGCCTTTAACATGAACCTTAAGAATAGCTTCTCTACCCTTCATGTCTGGGCGATCAAGAACAACGCGACGGTCAAAACGACCTGGGCGCAGAAGTGCCGGATCTAGGATATCTGGACGATTAGTCGCGGCAATAATAATTACATTAGTATCGGTATCAAACCCATCCATCTCAACTAACATCTGGTTAAGGGTTTGTTCACGTTCGTCGTGGCTTCCTCCCAAACCTGCCCCTCGATGACGGCCAACAGCATCAATCTCATCGATGAAAATAATACATGGAGAATGTTTCTTGGCTTGCTCAAATAAATCACGCACTCGGCTGGCTCCTACGCCAACAAACATTTCTACAAATTCTGAACCCGAAATTGAAAAGAACGGAACACCAGCTTCTCCGGAGACTGCTTTGGCCAACAGAGTTTTGCCGCCGCCTGGAGGGCCAACAAGCAGAACTCCTTTTGGAATCCTTGCTCCAAGGGAGATAAATTTTTGCGGCTCCCTAAGAAACTCGACGATTTCTTGAAGTTCTTCTTTGGATTCATCAACCCCGGCCACATCTGCGAATGTTACTTTTGGCTGATCACCTGAAAACATCTTGGCACGCGACTTTCCAAAAGACATTGCGCTATTGTTGCTACCCTGAGCCTGCCTAAAAATAAAGAAAAAAGCAACGCCAACAATTAGAAATGGTAGTACGTAACCGAGAAAGGACAGAATATTAACCCAGGGACCGGGTTGTTTTACTTCAATAATGACTTTTGAGGAATCAAGTTCTTCACTTGTAACGCCATAGCTAGTCAATTGTTCAACAAGAGATGTGTTACTTTCTTTTGTCGATAACTTTTCTTGACCATCCTTTAGTGCTACAGTAAGCGAATTATCATCTTGAATTATTTTTTCTATTGTCCCCTTCTTAATCTCGGAGGCAACTTCGTTGATGGGCAAAATTGCTTTACTGCTCTCCTGATTTATGTTCATAAAAAGCATTGCCACAATTGCAATGAGAATTAATAAATATACAAAATTGGACTGACCACTAGGTTTCACAAATTCCTCCGATAAGGGCAATAATCATTTTTAATTCGAGTTGTATTATACCAACCATGTTTAAGATATACGTTTAAAAAAACTAATTAAGATAATTCTAATAAAAAACCCGCTATACAAGCGGGCTTCTCATTTTTGGCAGATTCGGATCATACCCGGGTTACATATTCGCCTGTTCGAGTATCAACTCGGATAACATCTTTTTCTCCGACGAAACCGGGGGTAGAACTTCCGCACCTGTTTCCACTGTCACCTTTTTTGTTACTCCAGTCGCTGTATCGCCTCTGGCTGCTGACTCTGCATGTGTGACCAATAGATCTACAGTTGTAGGCAATTCAACATCCAGAGGTTCGTTTTCGAACAAGGTAAGCTTGACTTCCACACCTTCTTTAAGAAATTTACGAGAATCTCCAATAACTTCACCTGAAATAGCGGGTTGTTCAAATGTTTCCATATCCATAAAATGATAAAGAGCACCATCCGAGTAGAGGAATTGGACATTGTGGTAATCCAACCGAACATCTTGTACTCTTTCGCCTGAATTAAAAGTCTTTTCAAGTGTAGACAATGTACGCAAGTTTCTCGCTTTTATTTTTATGGACGCATTACCGCGGCCAGTTTTATTGTGATGATAATCAAGAACTTTAAATAATTGTCCATCAAATTCAAAAGTAATACCTTTTCGTAAGTCATTTACATCGATCATAATTTACCCTTCAGATAGTTTAACTTTTCAATTATAGTCCAGTGCTTTTAGTATTGGCAAGTCAATACTTCTCCTAAGGATAGATTAAACAGGCTCCCTCGTAAAGGGAGCCTGTTTCTATTGGCTAACCTAATTCGGGTTCGATAATCCCATAACTACCATCTCGCCTTTTATAAAGGACATTGATCGCATTAGCGCTAATATTAAAGAATATAAAGAAATCTTCATGTCCCAAAAGATTCATCTGTTCTATTGCTTCAAGTTCATCCATTGGTACAAGACTGAATTTCTTTCGTCGTACTATCATGGGAACGGACTCTTCAGGATACTTCTTCGGTTAGAAGATCTGATGCTGGGGTTGATCCCACGCGGTTATGATATTTCTTGCCTTTATATCTTTCTATCTGGCGCTCAATTTTATCCATTACCAAATCAAGAGCTGCTTTAATATTATCCGAACGTTCTTCAGCTCGCAGAATAAAACCCCTGCCCCGTAAGGTGATTTGCGCAACAAATCGATTGGATTCCTCCTTGGCAGTTCTGGCATGAGTTAAATCAATTCGGGTTTCATCAATCTGCTCTAGGTAGCGGTATAGACGTGATATTTTTTTATCAATATAATCACGAATTTCATCGCTTAACTCCATCTCTTTCGTAAAAATATCTAACTTCTTGTTCATTTGACCTCCAGTTCTTCTAATTGATTTTTTAAAATCGTTGTCCTGGCTAACGTAAAACAATAAACCTTTCTTGCTCCAGCTAACTTTAAAGCTCGTGCGCATTCATTTAAAGTAGAACCTGTAGTTGCAATGTCATCAATGAGCAAAATCGATTTGTTTTGAGGTATCTTTATATCAACCTTGAATGCATTTAGAACATTATTTTCCCTTTCCTTGGCATTTAATCCAACTTGTGATGCCGTTTCCTTTGTGCGGGAAATTAAAATGTGGTTTATAAGCAATCTTCAAAATTCTGGAAATTGGTTTAGAGATTTCCGCAGCTTGGTTAAACCTCGTGAATGATGCCTTTTTATATTCAGCGGTACAGGGACAATATAGTCGATTTCTATCTTCCAGGATTTAATAAATTCAGCACAAGGATCTGAAAAATATCTATTAATCCCAGAACTCGGTTAACTTAACCTTTTGTATTACATGCCTTAGGACTCCTGAATAAACACCCCAAGAACGAAGCTGATCAAAATATGGTTTTTTATTTATACAGCCAGAACATATTTTTCCGTTTTGTGAAAAGTCACCACAAATTGGACAGATGTTTTCTTGATCTAAGACTGTAATCTGGTTAATACAATTCGGACAGAGTTCATATCCAAACAACCCACAATTACAGCAAAAAGGCGGAAAAATTGCATCCAAAGCACCCCAAACAATTGATGATTTTTTATTTAATTGAGGAAGCGATTGGATTAGGTTTAACATATCCTCAACCCGGTTATTTTCATAAAAAAGAACTTAGACACTTTTTAGAAGCTCTTGAATAAAATTAGATATGGCTGGACCGAAGAGTTTAGAAATAATTAGCACAAACAAAGCAACAATAATTATCAAGAGAAGATATTCTACAATCCCCTGTCCTTCCCGGTATTCCGGAGATTTCATAAATGAGGTCTCCTTATAGTTTATGTTCAGTATATATTAAAAACAGATTAAAAAGCAACCTGAATTTATAAATATCGTATTTATATTAAGAATAACCAAAAATAGTTAGTGGTTGAATAACAATTTAGTTATCGCTATAATCATATTAAACATTAAGGTTGATTTGGAGGAAATATGGACGACATCTTACAGAAAATAGAAAGTGAGCAGGATTTTTTTAAAAAAATTCTGGGAAAATTACCCGGATTTCAAGGTTATTTTGAAAGACGAGAGCGACGCGCAGCAGATAAATTACTTCGTGAAAGTATTGCCGAGATGTTCGACAATTTATGGGGAAGGATATCCGCAATTCAGAGAGAAGCGATTTCTGGTGGGAATATAGAACTGATAGATGATTTGGAGGCGGCTGCAATAAAGATCCGGCAATTTATTGACCGTATCCGCACTGCATCCTATGGTTATGCTGGTTTTTTTGATGCGATCCCTGTTAGAACTGACGAGCTGAATCAAATCTATCAGTATGATTATCAGCTTCTCGAAAAAGAAGATGAGGTTAGTCGAGCAATTGATAATGTTGAGTCATCATTAGCGACTGATGGTTTACCTGCTGCAATAAGGCATTTAACAAATCTTGCGCAGGATTGCATTGATGCCTTCGAAAAACGTAAGGAAGTAATTCTAAGCATGTCTGGAAGCGAAGCCAAGTAAGTGATTATTGAATAGGAGAAATAAAAAAAATGGCAAGAATTTTTGATGTTGTCGAATATGCAAGTGAAATGAAAGAGGAATTGGTTCACCGCTTCCCGGAAGAAGGAGTAGCGGACCTCCGGATGGGTTCGCAGGTAATAGTTCGTGAGTCTCAACGAGCTGTTTTCTTCAGAGATGGCAAGGCCTTGGATGTATTTAATGCTGGTCGGCATACAATTACTACGGCAAACATCCCGCTGCTGATTGACTTTGTTGGAAAATTATTTGATAACCGCACGCCTTTTACCGCAGAGGTTTATTTTGTCTCGATGAAAGAATTTGCTGATAGGAAATGGGGGACACCCCAACCTATAATTGTGCGAAACACGGGAGTTGGCTTAGGAATCGCTCTTCTTCAAGGATTTGGGACATATAGTTACCAGATCAGTGATGCCCAGCAATTTGTAACCCAGATTGTGGGGGCACAGGGTGTCTATCGGACTGAAGATATAGAAAATCGTCTAAGAATAATGTTGCTGTCAAAACTTCAGGATCTGCTGGGAGAAACTACCGGTAAGAAATCGGTTTTAGATTTAATTGGTCTAACTGAAGAATTGGGCGGAGGAGTTCGGGCTAAATCACAGGATGATTTTGCGGCATTGGGGCTGACTCTAAAATCCTTTTACATCGGAAATCTCAAACCTTCTGATAAATCAGCAGAGGAATTACGCGCCATGGGTATGCTGGATATGGCAACTTATACACAACTTCAAGCTGCAGATGCACTAAGAGATGCGGCTCAGAACCCAAGTGGAGGTGCGGGTTTAACAGCTGGTATTGGTGCGGGGGTAGGACTTGGAAATGTGATTACTGAATCATTAAGAAACGCATCATCAGGCAGCTCTGGCGGAACAAATATGCCAATGGGAATCCCGGATGTCATGTCACCTGCAGAAGCAGCAAAGATCCTTCAGGTTTCTGAAGAAGATGTTGTGGCAGCCATCACTGATAAAACGCTGAAAGCCAAGAAAATTGGAAATGCATATAGAATCAGCAAAGATTCTTTGCAGGAATTCCTAAAAGGTTAAGAGTGGCAAAATCTCGAAGCCCGATGAACTTAATCGGGCTTTTTTTGTCGGTATTGTTATAATAATTCTTGTTGGAAATATTAATGCATGAAATTATTTGAATATCAGGCAAAGGGGATTTTTAAGAGATATGGTATTCCAATTCCTTTCAGTCAAGTTTTATCTAAAGCTTCTTTGGCAGAACATATCAGGGAGGAAATCGGAAAAGAAGTTGTTTTAGAAGCAGAGTATTAACTCCGGGAAGAGCAAGGGTCGGGGGAATTAGATTGGTCGATCCAACCGAGGATATTATGATTGCAGCTTCAGCTATCTTCGGAAAAACAATTGATGGAAATAAAGTTGGGATTATCCTCGTTGAAGAGGCTGTCCATATTCTTGAGGAATTATTTGTTAAGATTGAGATTAATTCGAACCTGGAAAAACCCGAATTAATTGCTTCAAAAATTGATTTGAAAAAAATCCCCTCCAATGGAATTGATGCAAATGAAAATAGTATTCGAGTACCGATTGAACTATCCTTAGGTTTATTGGACTATCAGATGCGTAAAATTGCCGTCGCACTGGAAGTTGGAAAAGATCAATGGAATAAATTATTTTTGATCTTAAAAGGGATGTGGAAAATTTTTACCGAGTTGGATGCAGAGCTTGTGGAGATTAATCCCTTAATTATTAATGAACACAACCAATTGATTGCATTAGGAGCGGGAATTGATATTGATGAAAATGCCTTATTCAGGCAAACCCAAATTCTAGACCTAAGAAAATATTCCGGTGAACCGCCAGTAAAATCTAAAGCATCAAAATATGGTATCTCATCTTTCCAGTTTGATGGGAATATCGGTTGTATTGTCAATAATTCAGCTCTAGGTTTTTCAATTGCGGATATGTTCTTAATTTCGGGCAGCCAAATAGGTGTTCTCTTGGATGTGGGTGATGGAGTTGGAGATGAAAAATTCTCAGCCGGGTTAGAAATATTATTTAGAACAAAAAGAATCGAATGTGTCCTGATTGCGGTCTTTGGTGGGCTTACCCGTTGTGACAGAGTTGCAAGGGGAATTATCGAAGCAATATCAAATACTACGAAATGCCCACCGCTAGTTGTCTACTTGAATGGTTCGAATTCTGAAAAGGGTAAATTCCTACTCAGACAATCCAATCTTTTTGTTGAAGAATCATTATCCAGTGCAGTGAAAAAGAGTCTAAAGATTTTAATAGCGGAAATTAAATGAACTTTTTCATAAGCCAATCTACAAAAATACTAATTCAAGGAATAACAGGAGACAAGGGGCGTTTTCATACTGAACAAATGCTGAAAAGCGGCGCACAGATAGTTGCGGGAGTATCACCGGGTAAAGGTGGCGATTGGGTATTGGACGGAAAAATACCGATATTTGACACTGTTGATGCAGCTGTTGATACGACAGGCGCAGATGCCAGCATATTGTTTGTACCCGCCCGAAATGTTTATGATGCGTTGTTGGAATCTATTTCGGCTGAAATACCTTTAATTTTCTGTATAACAGGCGGCGTACCGATTCAAGATGTATTTAAAATTAAAGAATATCTGCAAAACAAATCAATAAGGATTATAGGTCCAGGGTCATCTGGAATGATAACTTCAGAGAATCTAATCTTGGGGGTTATTCCTCCTGAAATATCAATTAAGGGTAATGTAGGTGTAGTATCCCGGTCTGGACCGATCGCTTACGAAATCATTTTCGAATTGAAGAAGTTTGGGTTAGGAGTGTCTTCATTCATTGGAATTGGCAATGAACCGATACCATTTTCAGATTTTTCAGATATTTTGGAAGCTTTTGAAATGGATCCTGCCACAGAAAAAATACTTCTTATTGGAGAAGAAGGTTCAAACCTTGAAGAAAAGGCAGCAGGGTTTATTTCCGAACATATCACGAAACCAGTAGTAGGTTATGTTGCCGGAAGAAGAAATGTTATGGAGAAAGATAAATTCAACTTGGAGGAAGAAACCAAACCAGGAATATATTCAGTTGAGTTAAAGATAAATTCTTTAAAAAGCGCGGGTGTGCAGATCGCCGCGCTTCTCCAAGAAATTCCCCAGCTAATTAAGAAGGTTTAATTATTTCTTGACTTTTTCGATGTAATCAACCGCGTCTTTTACGCTTTTAATACTTCGTGCATCTTCATCAGATATGGACATATCAAATTTTTCACATAAGCCGTCAATCAAGAAAAATTGATCCATTGAATCTGCCTTAAGATCTTCAATGAATCTTGTTTCTAATGAAATCTCGTTCTCATCAATTTTTAAAACATCCACAATCACTTCTTTAACACCCTTCAAATAATCGCTCATTGTATTGTTCCTTTCAAAAAGTCTAGCCAATTATATTATTAAATACCTATCATAAGTGTATACTTGAAAATAATGAACAACTGCCCTAAAACTGAACAAAGAAAAAATGACCATATCGAGATAAACCTGAAGGAGAAAGTCACTTCTTCTCAGACGAGCGGTTTAGAGAAATACCGATTACTTCATAACGCTTTGCCTGAGGTTAATCTCTCACAAATTGTTACATCGACAAGCTTCTTAAAATAAAAAACTATCTTTTCCCATTCTCATTTCTTCAATGACTGGTGGTACGAAAGAAGCTGAAATAATCAACTGCAATCTGGCAAAATGTGCTCAATTATTTAACTTTGCAATGGGTGTGGGTTCTCAGCGGGTTGGGCTTGAAAACGAAGATTCCATGCAAACTTTTAAAGTTCGAAAATATGCTCCCGATATTCTTTTATTAGCAAATCTGGGTGCTGTGCAATTAAATTTTTCCTATACTGTTGAACACTGCAAAAAGCTTGTTGATGCGATCGGTGCAGATGCATTGATTTTGCACCTGAATCCTCTACAGGAAGCCTTGATGGAAGATGGAGATACGGATTTTTTTGGGCTGCTTGATAAAGTTGAAGGAGTATGCAGGGGATTAACGATCCCTGTAATCGTAAAAGAAGTTGGGTGGGGAATCTCAGTTGAGGTTGCGAAACACCTCATTAATGTCGGGGTTCAGGCGATTGATGTGGCAGGAGCGGGGGGAACATCCTGGTCTGAAGTTGAAAAACACCGAACATTGCATCCATATTTACGTGAAACCGCGAATGCATTTGTAAACTGGGGCATTCCAACTGCTGAGTGCATCATTCAAATTCGCCAATCATTCACTTCAATCCCTTTAATTGCTTCTGGAGGATTGAAAGATGGGATTGATATTGCCAAATGTATTGCCTTAGGTGCGAACATGGGCGGATTGGCTCGCCAATTTCTTCTTTCTGCTGCAGTTTCCGAGGAAACCTTGAACACAACAGCCTTGGCAATCACCCGTCAATTTCAAATTGCAATGTTTGCTGTAGGTGCCAAAAATATAATTGAATTAAGAAATAATAAAATCATTCGGGTGAATTGAGTGGAAGTTTTACAAAATTATCAGCAGAAATACTCACAGACGTTACTCCATGAATTAGACCATTCTGTCAGCCTTCTGATGAGTGAAGACCTGGTGGAATTGAACGAAATATTTCGTTACCATCTGGGTTTAGATGATGACCAAAATAAACAAGGGAAAAGAATCCGCCCCCTGCTAACCTTACTTTGCACTGAAGGTTGCGGTGGCGATTGGAAATCTGCGCTTCCTGCGGCTGTTGCTATCGAATTAATCCATAATTTCTCATTAATTCATGATGATATTGAAGATAATGGTCTAACACGACGGTCAAAAGAAACTGTATGGATCAAATGGGGACTCGCAAAAGGATTGAATTCAGGTGATGCGATGTTTGCTTCCTCTTTTAAAGCTTAAATGGCTTAAGGGAAACGTCATCTCCTGAAATCGTGATCGAAGCGGTAGAATTATTTAGTTCAGCCTGCCTGAAGCTTACGGCCGGTCAACACTTGGACATTGATTTCGAAAATCGTGAGAATGTCACAACCGATCAATACTTCAATATGATTTCCGGAAAGACTGCAGCACTATTATCGTGTTGTACTCAAATGGGAGCATTGATTGCTGGATTCGATAAGGAAAGCCAATTCCAGTTTTCAAAATTTGGAAATGATTTAGGAATGGCTTTTCAAATATATGACGACTGGCTAGGAATTTGGGGAGATCCGGAAGTTACAGGAAAATCTGCCAGCAGCGACATAATTGAACGCAAGAAATCACTGCCGGTTATTTTAGGTTTGAAAAAATCAAATAGATTTTTGACCAGATGGAAAGGCAAACCAATTTCTCAGGATGAAGTTGGTCAGTTATCAGAATGGCTCCGTGAAGATGGCATTGAAGAATTTGTGATGAAGGAATATAATTTTTGGAATCAAAATGCTTTGGATAGTTTGGATGCCTTAAGGTGTGATGAAAACATCAAATCCGCACTAAATGAACTGGCGATTAAATTATTAATGCGCACTAAATAAGAATATTAAAAAAATTAGAAGAATTATTATTGAGGACCGGTATGACAAAAAATAAATTGGAACATTGTGAAGATTCACCAGTTTACAACGCTGCCGAATTGTTCTGTGATTCGGAGATACGTTTAAAGAGATAGAGAAATCAGTATACGATATCCTGGTAGCGGTTGGCGAAAACCCTGATCGGGAAGGGCTGTTGAAGACTCCAAGCAGGGTAGCGCGAGCTTATGGTGAACTTCTTGAAGGATACCGCACTGATCCCCTTAAACTTGTTAATAAGGCAACCTTTAAAGCCAAGTATGATGATATGGTAATTGTCAGAGATATTGAGTTTTACAGCCTGTGTGAGCATCACATGCT
This sequence comes from uncultured Chloroflexia bacterium, assembly GCA_963723145.1. Classification (GTDB taxonomy): domain Bacteria; phylum Chloroflexota; class Anaerolineae; order Anaerolineales; family Anaerolineaceae; genus Pelolinea. Next base: position 315,420 of record CAVRPM010000006.1, on the reverse strand, counting down.
TCCATTCCTGGGAAGGGCGCATATCGCGTATTTGCCCAAAGGTGAGGTAATCGGCCTATCCAAAATCCCGAGAATTGTTGATATGTTTTCAAGGCGGCTTCAGATTCAAGAAAAAATGACACGCCAAATCGCAGATTTTCTTGAAACATTGCTTGAACCGAGAGGTGTGGCAGTTGTTATAGAAGCAGTTCATCTTTGCGGAATGATCCGCGGGGTAAGGAAACACGATGCCAGAATGACGACATCTTCTATGCTTGGGGCTTTTCGTAATAATGAGGCGACGCGAATTGAATTCCTGGATAATATTTCCAGAGGTGCAAAACCGCTCGAATTTTAATACGCTTTTTTTATTTATAAAGCTCGGCTTTTGCTGAGCTTTTTAATTTTTCAACCGTTTCTCCTAATGTCAAACCCGTCAAATTATTGATTAAGCCCGGTTTGATTTCAGAAACAGGAAGAGCAATAAAAAGTCTTTTCCAGATATTAGGATCAATTAACGCGCCATTAAATATGATGATGTCAATATCGATGGTCCTTGAAGCATATTTATCAGACGTACGGATTCGATTTAATTTGGTTTCAATGAAAGAGATAACTTCTGTTTTAATCTGTTCATAATCCAGATCGGTCTCTACCTCAACAGCCATATTAAGGAAATCAGGACCTCGATTCCCAATTGCTTCAGTTAATCCATTGGTGTGACATTTTGTTGATCTGCAATAAAGTTTGCAGCAATTCCAATGCTTTTTGAATATTGCTGAAAGGATCAATATTTGATCCTAGCAGGAGGATAGCATTATTTTTCAAAATCTTCCTTGACACGGTGAATTTCAACACCGACTGATTTTGAGAATCTTACCGCTCCCGGTTTTTCTACACGAACATCTGCTTCCTGAACTCCCGGTATCTCAAAACATAGCTTAACTAAATCAGTCGCGAGTGCTTCAACTGTAAACCTGCTAACTGTCTCGATATGAGCAATCACTGCTTTTGCAACAGTCCTGTAATTTGTGCATTTTTCAATATCGTCTGTTCTTCCACCCTCAGTTATGTCTGTAAATAAAGTAATGTTTACAACAATATCCTGGGGCTGTGATCTTTCCCGTTCAGAAACCCCAATAATGCCCCTGACTAGTAAATCTTCAATAAATACTTTATCCATCAAAATCCCTTTCTTTTAAACAAGATGCCTGCCTCCATCAAGATGAATAATTTCTCCTGTTATATAACCTGGTCCTGTTAGGAGAAATAGAATCGTTTCAGTGACTTCATTGATTGTTGCCCAACGACCGGCAGGTACAGAGTTTGATTATGGAATCCGAACCGCCATCAGAAGGTGGGAGAACTGCACCTAAAGCCAACCCGTTTACAGTAATATTTGGTGCCAGGGTTAATGCCATCGCTTTGGTCATTGAGGCCAATGCAGATTTGGAAATCGTGTAGGAAAAATGATCCCTTCCAGGCCGCAAAGCACGCCAATCAAGAATATTTACGATCCTACCTTGTTTACCCTGAATTCTTTTAGCAAACGATTGAGAAATTAAAAATGGGGTAGTTAGATTTAACAGCAAAATGTGTTTGCCAGGATTCAAAGAAGTCTCAATGAAACCTCCTGCTTCAAAAATAGAAGCATTATTTATCAAAGCGAATAAATTGCTTTCATTATTAAATGTTTTATAAAAACCTCGTTTGTTTTTTCTGGATCAGTAAAATCAGCACAAATATATTTTGCTTTGCCGCCAAGATTAATAATTTGATTGACCAAAGCTTCAGCTTCGTTTAAGGACTGATTAGCATGAATAATTACTGAGTAACCGGCGGCAGCAATTGCCAGCGCAATTTCTTTCCCTAATCTCCTTGCCGATCCTGTAATCAGAACAGTCTTATCATGGTTCAATTCATGGCCATCAACTATATTCATAAATAAAATAATACACCTAAACAATATCAATAATCTGAATTTCCAAATATTTCTGCATATTGACATAATTAATGGAATAGTATATAATAAATCCCATCCCCCCGGAGGGGATTAGCGGATGACAACTAAAAAACAAAAATTACATCGGATAAAAATTATTAAAGGGCATGTTGAAGCCATCGAAAGAATGATTGAAGATGATGTTTATTGCATTGATGTTGTTCACCAATCCTTGGCGGTGCAAAAAGCTTTAAAAATGCTGGATTCCGTGATCATGGCCGATCATATCCAGTGTTGCGTTGTTGAGCAGGCTAAAAATGGTGATTTTCAAAAAATCACTGATGAACTGATCACCATTTATTCCTATAAATAGAGAATTTTGACAGATTGAGGATACTAAATGATCAAAAAGACATACTTCATTCAGGGAATGCACTGCTCTGCATGTGAAGCATTTATCCAAAGGACCGTTCGTAAACTTAAAAGGGGTTAAAAAAGTTGATGTTTCCTTATCCAAGTCACGCATGGTCATTGAGGCAGAAACAGCCCAAGCATTACCAACAATTTATAAATTAAACCAATTATTTAACAAAGATGGATATTATTTTTCTGAGCAGGAAAAATAAGCAATCCCAAAGCCTTAGCTTGAAAAATATTTTAACCGTAGTGGTCATTTTTCTTTTTTTTGTAATGATTTTCTTTACATTTAACGGTTCCAGGGTCATGTCTATGTTTTCCGTAGATTCAAGCTCCAATTTGTCCGCATTCTTCTTTTTTGGAATCGCGGCCGGTTTTTCGAGCTGCGCTGCATTGGTTGGCGGGTTGCTCTTGTCAGTTCAGGAAAGCTGGGTAAATGATCGTGATTCAGAAAATAAGGGAGGATTTTTACCCTTTCTCTTATTTAATGGATTCCAGAATCCTTGCTTTCGCGTTATTGGGCGGACTGTTAGGTGCATTAGGTAGCGTTATTCAATTATCATTCAAAGCTTCGGCTATTCTCACAATCCTTATTTCAATATTGATGTTTATTATAGGGATGCAAATGCTGGGTGTAAGATTTTTCCAAAAAATCTCATTGAATTTCACAGGAGGAGTTTTTAACTCTGTCACTGAGGGAAAAAAAATAAAAAGAACCATTAATGCCTGTTGTTTTTGGAGCGGTTACTTTCTTTGTTCCCTGCGGCTTTACCCTGATTGCCCAGGCTCAGGCACTAGAATCGGGCAGTTTTTTCAGCGGATTAGCAATTATGACCGCTTTCGCACTTGGGACGCTGCCTGTACTCTTATTGATCAGTTTTTCAAGTGTGAAATTCTATAAAGACCCCAAATTCTCCAATTCTTTTAGATTGCTCTCTGGCCTTCTAATATTATTTTTTGCATTGTTTACTCTTAATTCCCAATTTGGTATTTTACATCTGCCTAGTATAAGCAGTACCAAAGTTCAGGCTGCGAATGTTCCATTAACTGCCCCAGAAATTAATTCCCAGGCTGAAATTCCTGCGAGCCAGGTGATGCAAATGGAAGTCAAAGGTTTTGAATATTTTCCAAAGGTCATCACAATTAAAGCAGGAATACCAACAAAATTTGAAATCACAGATAATGGATCAATTGGCTGTGCCAGGGCGGTATATGCAAGGGGGCTATATCAGGATGTCATCCTGCTCGAGCCTGGGTTGAACACAGTTGAATTTACTGCACCTGCTGCAGGGATTTACCAAGTCTCCTGCTCGATGTGGATGGTTGAGCCAATAACCGTTGTTGTAGAATGAAAAATTTGGTTTCTTATGTTGTTTTAGATAAAAATAAGGTTGTGATTAATAAATAATAAAATATTAATAAAAACCTAAAAAAATCAGATTAATATTTAAATCTTGAAAGGATTAATAAAAAAATGGAAACAGTAAAGTATTCAGTCCCCTCAATTCATTGCGGTCATTGTGTGAAAACAATTGAAATGGAATTAAGCGATAGTCAAAGGTGTCAACAGAGTAAAAGCTAACCTGGATTCAAAAACAGTAGAGGTTGAATACAGTGCCCCAGCTAATGAAGAAATGTTAGTGGCAACTCTCAACGAACTTAACTATCCACCGGAAATTGGAAAGTAATCTATGCCAATAAAACAAATCATCCTCCCAATTACGGGAATGACCTGTGCAAATTGTGTCGCAACCATTGAACGCAATTTAAAAAAGATAGATGGTGTTGAGCAATCAGCAGTAAATCTCTCCTCTGAGAGAGCAACTGTTGGTTATGATGCCAGCAAAACAGGTATACCTGAATTTGTTGCCCGCATACAGAAAGCGGGCTATGATGTTGCTGTTGCAGAGGGTGAATTTGTAATCAAGCGCTTGTCTGATCCTTCCGATGCTTTCAGACTTGAAAAAGATATTGCGAAAGAAGAAGGAATAACTGAAGTCTCTGTCAATCCGACTACTGGAAAGACTTTAGTAAAATACATCCCGACGCTGACCAGCCAACTCGAGATCCGTAACAGGATCAAAAAATCAGGCTTTGAAGCAATAATCCAGGGAGACATTGCAGAGGATGCTGAAGCAAAGGCCCGCGAAGAGGAAATTAAAAAGCAACAAAAACTTCTCATACTTGGAATTGTTTTTACTGTACCTTTATTTATTATGTCCATGGCGCGCGATTTGGGCTTAATACCTGAAATTATTGGCATGCAGGATTGGTATAACTGGATAATGCTTGCCTTAGCCACCCCTGTGCAGTTTATTGTCGGGTGGCAATATTATGAAGGCGCCTATAAAGCAATCCGCAGCGGGTCCGCGAACATGGATGTGTTAGTGGCTTTGGGATCTTCGGTAGCATATTTCTATTCGCTGCTTATTATCTTAGGTTTATTTCATGGGCATATTTATCTGGAAACCGGCGCGGTTATTATCACGCTTATTCGCCTTGGGAAAGTACCTTGAAGCTAAAGCGAAAGGCAAAACCAGTGAAGCAATAAAAAAGCTTCTCAGCCTAAAAGCCAAAACCGCTACTTTATTCCGAGATGGAAAGGAATTTGAAGTACCAGTCGATGAAATCAAAGTTGGCGATATTTTGATAGTCAAGCCAGGCGAGAAGATTCCGGTTGATGGGGTAGTAATTGAAGGATTTACTGCTATTGATGAATCGATGCTTACAGGTGAATCTTTGCCAGTGGAAAAAAAGATCGGCGACCAGGTGATTGGTAGCACCTTTAATAAAATGGGCATGATCCACTTTGAGGCAACCAGAGTTGGCAAGGAAACTGCGCTTGCGCAAATAGTAAAACTTGTTGAAGAAGCGCAGGGCAGTAAAGCGCCAATTCAAAAAATGGCTGATCAGGTGAGTGCAGTTTTTGTTCCTATTGTAATATTAATTGCTGCGGCAACCTTTATTTTTTGGTATTTTTTCCCTCCTGAAATGGTAACTCATGGGCAGGATTTACTTACCCGAGCATTAATCAATATGGTTTCAGTACTAGTTATTGCTTGCCCATGCGCGATGGGCCTAGCGACGCCAACCGCAGTGATGGTTGGAACGGGGAAAAGCGCTGAAATGGGAATTTTATTTCGCTCTGCAGATGCGTTGGAAAGAGCTGGCAAAGTCACAACTGTGATTTTGGACAAAACGGGGACAATTACAAAAGGTCAGCCTGAAGTAAAAACAATAATATCTTTTGACAAAACTTTTTCCGAAAATAAATTACTGACTATTGCAGCCAGCGTTGAACGTGGTAGCGAACACCCATTAGGTGAAGCGTTGGTTGCCGAAGCGAATAATCGAAAATTAGAACTAACCAATCCCGGGAAATTTACCGCTCATGGAGGAAAAGGTGTTACAGCCTTAATTGATGAAATTGATATTGCAATTGGAAATATTCGACTGATGCAGGATCTTAATATCGATACCTCCAGACTCAATGAAAGTATGGTTGATTTGGAAAATGATGCCCAGACAGCGATTATTGTTGCAATTGAAGGAAAAATTGCCGGTGTTATTGGAATAGCCGATAGAGTAAAAGAGAATTCAATTCAGGCAATCAGCGATTTGAATAAATTAGGTATTGAAACCATCATGCTGACAGGTGATAATGCACGAACTGCCAATGTGATTGGAAAGAAGGTTGGTGTTTCCTCCGTGATTGCGGAGGTTTTGCCTGGTGAAAAGGCTCAGGCGGTTAAGGAATATCAAAAAAATAAAAAGATTGTTGCCATGGTAGGTGATGGGGTTAATGATGCACCTGCCCTTGCCCAAGCGGATGTTGGCTTGGCTATTGGCACAGGTACTGATGTTGCTGTTGCTTCTGCGCCAATCACTTTAATGAGCGGTGATCTGGGTGGTGTGGTTAAAGCTATTTCTCTTTCTAAAAAGACACTGAAAACAATCAGGCAAAACCTGTTTTGGGCATTTATCTATAATATAATCTTGATACCAGTCGCAGCCGCTGGAATGCTTAATCCGATGCTGGCAGCAGGAGCGATGGCTTTCAGCAGCGTGTTTGTGGTGACTAACAGCCTTAGACTTCGAACGCTAAAATCTAATCACTTAATAAAAAACTTCCTTAGCCCACATGGTAGAATTGTCAAAATTCCTTTTCCTGAGAGGTTTTAATGAATGAAAATGATAATCTTCAGCAGCGGGCAATAAATACAATTCGATTTTTATCCGCTGATGGCGTTCAGAAAGCAAATTCTGGTCACCCAGGTCTGCCAATGGGAACTGCGGCAATCGCATATACCATTTGGACCAGACATTTGAAAATCAATCCTGCCAACCCTGAATGGCCAGACCGAGACCGCTTTATATTATCAGGCGGGCATGGGTCAATGTTGTTATACAGCATGCTCTACCTTTCAGGATTTGACCTTTCTCTTGAAGAACTCAAAAATTTTCGTCAATGGGGCAGTAAAACCCCGGGGCATCCTGAATATGGTTTAACACCCGGTGTTGAAACAACTACTGGACCGTTGGGACAAGGATTGGCAAATGGTGTAGGTATGGCGATCGCCGAAGCACATCTTGCCAGCGAGTTCAATCAGCCAGCACATAAAATTGTTGATCACACTATCTACGCGATAATTACCGATGGTGATTTAATGGAAGGTGTTGCATCAGAAGCTGCTTCACTTGCCGGCCACCTGAAATTAGGTAAATTAATTTACCTTTATGATGACAATCACATTTCAATTGAAGGATCAACCTCAATTGCTTTCACTGAAGACCGGGCAAAGCGATTTGAGGCTTATGGATGGCAGATTATTAGAGTTGATGATGGAAATGATGTAGAAAAAATAGACGCTGCAATTAAAGATGCAAAAAAGATCCGCGGCCGTCAATTATTATCTGCCAGACTATTATTGGGTTTGGCTTGCCAACCAAGCAGGGCACCGAAAAAGCGCATGGCGAACCACCTGGAGAAGAAGAACTGACAAAGGCAAAGGAAAACGCCGGCTGGCCAGTATCGAGAAAAATTTTACATCCAGGAAGATGTGCTTGGACATCTTTAGGAAGATAAAATCTACTGGAATAGAAAAAGAGAAGCAATGGAAGCAAACATTTAGCGAATATAAATCTGCATACCCCGAATTAGCTGCTGAATTTGAACGTAGAATGGCCGGAAAACTGCCTGAAAGATGGTCAGAAGGACTTAAGAAGTTTGATCCAGATCCAAAAGGACTTGCCTCACGGATTTCTTCAGGAACAATTCTCAATGAAATATCCGACATTTTGCCTGAATTGATGGGAGGATCAGCAGACCTGGCGCCTTCTAATAAGACATGGATAAATTCAAGCAAGGCTTTCCAATCCGATAATCCTGCGGGCAGAAATATACATTTTGGCGTACGTGAACATGGCATGGGAGCTGTAGTCAATGGAATGGCATACCATAAAGGACTTATTCCTTATGGTGCGACATTTCTTGGTCTTCTCGGATTACATGCGAGGCGCACTGCGTGTATCGGCAATTTCTCACCTGCCTTCTATTTGGGTTTTTACTCATGACAGCATTGGTTTGGGTGAAGATGGCCCAACCCACCAACCTGTTGAACATCTAATGTCCTTGCGCTTGATTCCCAATCTTTCTGTGATCCGTCCGGCTGATGCGAATGAAGTCAGGGAAGCCTGGATAGCAGCAATTAATCGCAAACATGGCCCAACTGCTTTGATTCTAAGCCGGCAAAATTTGCCGACCATCGATCGGTCAAAATTCGCAAATGAAGTAGGGCTTCACAAAGGCGCCTATGTTATTGCCGATCTGGGAAATGGAGAAACCTGATATCATTCTCATGGCTAGCGGATCCGAGGTTGATCTGATTATCAAAGCCGGTGAAAAATTACATGGCTGAGGGAAGAAGCGTAAGGTTGGTTTCCTTCCCAAGCTGGGACCTTTTTGAATCTCAACCTGAATCATATAAGGATCTTGTACTTGACCCGAGATTGAAAAACGTGTTGCGGTTGAAGCCGGTTCTAAGCTGGGTTGGGAAAAATGGGTGGGTGCGAAAGGTACTGTAGTTGGAATGAATTCTTATGGTGCTTCTGCGCCAGCTGAGATTCTTTTCAAGGAGTTCGGTTTTACTATCGAAAAAGTTTATTTAGCAGCAAAAGAATTATTTTAAAGAGGTTAAGATGCGAATAGTAGTTGCTTGTGACCATGCAGGCTTTACAATCAAGGACGCGGTTGTTGAAGCGATTAAAAGTGAAGGTCATGAAGTCCTTGATGTTGGGACATATAATAAGGACCGTGTGGATTTTCCGGATTTCGCCGAGAAGGCTGGTAAAGCGATTATCCATGGCGAGGCTGACCGAGGTGTAGTCATATGTGGTTCTGGTATTGGCGTAAACATTACCTTGAATAAAATGAAAGGTATTTATGCCAGTCTCTGCATGGATACCTATTCAGCACATCAGGGGGTAGAGCATGATGACATGAATGTTTTATGCCTCGGCGGACAAATAATTGGGCCTGAACTAGCCAAAGAAATGGTGCGCAGTTTCGTGAATGCGAAACATATCGACTTGGATCGCTACAATAACCGCATTAACAAATTTAAGGCCATCGAAAAAGAATTCTTTAAATGAAGATGGCAAACCAGCCAAACCAGTTGATAAGCGATCTTTTTCTCAAACGACTCTGTGCCAGAGATGTTAATCTTTGGACGGACAAGGATGTAGAAAAAGAAGAGATTGCTCACCGGTTGGACTGGCTTGATGCAGCTCATTCCGGTTGTAAAACTATTCAGCAGGCTGAAATGCTGTTGGATGGTTTGATTTCCGAAGGGATCACCCACGCAGTAGTTCTGGGCATGGGCGGTTCATCGCTGGCACCGGAAGTGATTCAATGAAATATTCAAAAATTCCGGTCACATAAATAAAAACCACCTTGAGCTCTCCATTCTGGACACAACAAATCCTGAGCAGATTCTGGAAAAAAGAAACAAACTGCCAATCGAAAAAACTTTATTTATCGTGAGCAGCAAATCAGGTGGAACTGCGGAAGTAAACGCGCTTGAAGCTTATTTTTGGGAAGAATTAAAAAGAACCGGTGTGCAAGACCCAGGCAGCCATTTTATTGCTATTACTGACCCGGGTACGTCTCTTGAGAAAAAAGGAGAAGCAAAGAATTACCGCCAGGTGATACATGCTAATCCGAATGTAGGCGGCAGATATTCCGCATTGATTGAATTCGGGTTGGTGCCGGCTGTATTGATGGGGGTTGATTGCAATAAGTTTCTGAAACAAGCCAGAAAAATGGAGCTTTCGTGCAATAATTTTGCAAATTGCACTTGAAAACCCAGGTGTAGATTTAGGTGGTTTTCTAGCCGAAGCTTACAATTCTGGCAGAGATAAATTGACCATAATCGCAGACTCTGAATTGGAATCATTGGGCTCGTGGGTTGAACAGCTCATCGCTGAAAGCAGCGGGAAAAATGGAAAAGGTATCTTGCCCGTCGACTTAGAACCGCTTCAAGATTTAAAGTTTTACGGTAAGGATAGAGTATTTGTTTATTTTTCCAATAACGGTAGCCATAATACTATTCTTGAGGAACTCGCCATATCAGGCCAACCGACAATGACTTTTCGGATAGAAGAGCCATATGATCTTGGCGCAGAATTCCTGCGATGGGAAACAGCAACCGCTGTCTTTTGCGCGTTGATAGGCGTAAATGCTTTTGATCAACCCAATGTTCAGTTAAAAGTAAAACCATAACCCAACAGATGATCATGGAAATAAAGGCTAAACCTGGCTTGATTGAACAAGAGCCAATTTTTTCTACTAACGAAGTGGATATTTATGGTGAGAATGAAGAGCTGGAAGGATTACCCATAATCAATAATTACCTAAATACATTCCTGAGAAAAACCCAGCCAGGTGATTTCGTGGCTATAAACGCTTTCGTAAATAGAAATGAAACCTGCTTTTCTGGTTTACAGAAATTGAGAGTTGAGATAGCAAATAAAACTAATTTAGCAACCACTCTCGGATTTGGACCGCGATTTCTGCATTCAACCGGACAACTTCACAAAGGCGGCAAGAACAATGGACATTACCTGATAATTACCGCAGAGTGTGAAAATGATCTTGAAATTCCAGGTGAGGGGATGAATTTTGGCACTCTGCAAATCGCCCAGGCAATTGGGGATATGCGCGCGCTGCAGCAGCAGAACCGGCATGTTTTGAGATTAAACTTTAAAAAAGGGAAATTCAATCCTGCATTACTGGCAGGATTCATAATCTGATTTTCAGGGTTTAGATTGGCTCTCATGGATTGCCATTGAGAGAGCACCCAGAATTCCGGAATCTTCCTTCAAACGGGGCGTGATTATATATTCGCTGATATTATCTTCAAGTAATTTGGATTTTATATATCCACTCAACACAAAACGGGTTTTTGATTGAATCATCTTTAAAAGTGCGGGACGCTGCATTACTCCGCCGCCGAATACAATAATTTCAGGAGAAATTGTACAGATCAGATTGGCTATTGCATAAGCGATGTACTCTGCTTCCAATTCCCAAGCAATATGGTCAGTAGGTATTGTTTCAGGGGATTGATGCCATCTTGCAGCAATGGCGGGACCACTTGCCAGACCTTCAAAGCAATCACGGTGGAAGGGGCAGATGCCAGGAAAAGGATCCTGGCGGTAATCATGCGGGATGCGGATATGGCCGAATTCCGGATGAACCATGCCATGCACAATTCTTCCATTGATGATAATACCCGCACCAATGCCGGTTCCGATGGTGATATACGTCAGATTTCTAATTTTATTCTCAGGGTATAAAAAGAACTCACCCAGCGCGGATGCATTCACATCGGTCTCGAGATAGACTCTTGTATGCAGGGCAGATTCAATTTCTTGCTTGATATTAAAGAACTGCCATCCAAGCTTAGGAGTGGATGTGATATACCCAAAAGTCTTAGATTCGGGGTTTAGATCAAGTGGACCGAAACTACCCACACCAACCGCCTGATAATCATATTCTTCGTCCTTAATTGCGGACTTAAAGAATTGAATAATATCCTGCAACGTTTCATTTGGGCTCAAGGTTGGAAAGACCTTTTTACTGATTATATTATTAAGATCTGATGCAACAATAGCCGTAATTTTTGTCCCGCCTAATTCAATTGCCCCAAAGATTTTTTTTATCATTGACATTTTACTTTTTTGGACAGTCAGTTATAATTTGGTTATCTTTTTTTCAATACTTTATTATATAACCCTTGTTTCAAAAATCATGAATTAAAAGGATTTATTATGGATATCTTTGAAAAGTGCCGTAATTTCACACAAGCAAAAGAGGCAATTGCTGGGGGATTCTATCCTTACTTCATTCCGCTTGATGAGAATGAAGGAACAGAAGTAGAGTTTGAAGGCAATCGTCTGATTATGTGCGGTTCCAATAATTATCTCGGCTTGACCACTCACCCAAAAGTAAAAGAAGCAGCTGTGAACGCGATAAATCGTTTTGGGACTTCCTGCACAGGGTCGCGATTTCTAAATGGCACACTGGCATTACACGAACAGTTGGAGCGCGAGCTGGCTGAATTTGTTGGCAAGGAAGAAGCGCTCATTTTCTCAACAGGTATGCAAGTCAACCTGGGAACGATCAGCTCACTGATCAGCCGCGATGATGTGGTTATTCTTGATAAAGATGACCATGCCAGCATCGTCGATGGTGCGCGGTTGGGATATGGCAAGATTGAACGCTTCCGCCATAACGATGCCGCACATCTGGAGCGGGTGCTGCAGAGTATTCCTGATGATCAGGGAAAACTGGTGGTTGTTGATGGAGTTTTTAGTATGGGTGGCGATTTGGCCGATCTTAAAAATCTTGTCCCCATAACAAAAAAATTTGGCGCACGCATAATGGTTGATGATGCACATGGCATGGGTGTTACCGGCCGGGGCAGGGGTACCTCTTATCAATTCGGGCTGACTGACAAGGTTGACCTGATTATGTCCACATTCTCCAAATCATTCGCTTCACTCGGTGGATTTATCGCCGGTGACGAGGAAGTAGTGCACTATATCAAACATACCGCACGCTCACTGATTTTCAGCGCCAGTATACCGGCGGCAAATACCGCAGCCGCGCTTGCCGCACTGGATATTATGCGCAATGAACCGGAACGTGTAGACCGTGTAAATGCAATCGCTGAACGAGTGCGCAAAGATATGCGCGCTATGGGCTTCAATGTTGGTGAATCAGTAACCCCAATTATTCCGGTTATCATCGGTGATGACCAGAAGACATTTGCCATGTGGAAAACGCTATTTGCGAATGGGGTGTTCGTGAATCCGGTCATTTCTCCTGCGGTCCCTCAGGGATTACAGTTATTACGAACCAGTTACATGGCTACTCATACAGATGACCAGGTTGACAGAGTAATGGAAACCTTCCGAGTGGTAGGTAAAGAAATCGGGATTATCTAAATTTTAGAATGAGATAAACTGGAAGCCCCAGAAAATTAGATGGGGCTTCTTTCTTTTAAAGATGGCAAACACACCACATTCAGCAATTAGCGATCGCTTATGATTGGGAATTTCAATTCTCGATTTGACCGTGGCTCCGACTTCTATCCATATTACCCTAAATGGGGCCTTTCACTTGATTTAGGCTTGACACATTTTTTCTTATTTGAAGAAAACCTATATTTTCAATGGAAATTAATTGAGTATGTATATAACCTATTGATGGTTTAAGTCGATACTAAATAAAATTCTTTCTACCAGATTCCAGGAATCAGTCGGTATTTGACTTTTTGAATATATTCGAAATATCCAGGCAGGTCTCTGGAAAGTACTATTTCTTCATTTAAAATTCTGGCCACAAGTACTGGGATAATCATGACTGCCGGGATTAGAGCATACCATGAACCAAGTGCAAGAGGAGAAGCTGAATACATGACGGCAACCCCTAAATACATGGGGTGGCGGATGATGGAATAGGGTCCGCTGCTGATTACTTTTTGTTCCTTTTCAACCTCGATAATCCGGGAAGCATAGCTGTTTTCTTTGAAAACCCTGATAATGAAGTAATAACTCATAAGTACAAGTAAATCCGCGATTATAACAACAGTGAAAGGTACATAAGACCAATCCCAACGTTTGTCAAAGCCCGGAAGGATGAAAGCTAGTAGTAAAAAGACAGTAGAAAATTTGATGATCTTTTTCTGTGCAGATTCCTTTTCCCGCATACGCATCCTGCGCTCAAGAAATTGAGGATCGGCTTTTAAGAAATAGCGCATAACAAACACCATGGGGATCATGAGTATTGCCAAATATACCCATGCCTCCCAAAAATTGAATGTACCGGCGGGCAGAAAAAAAGGATAATAAATCCCGGTATGATCATAAGAGTACGAGAAAAAACAACCTTTTTCAATTCTTTTTGGGAAAGTTGATTTTCACTCATTTCTTTTCTCCTCACGAATTTAGAAAACTCAAATTATTCAATTCATATACGAAATTAATGGAAGTAAGTTTCAGCAATTAAAAATGAAAGGGATTTCATATCGGATTTATTTAAATGAAAGAATTCGAATCAGGATTGTCTCCATGAACTTAATATTGCAGAAGTAGAATTAGCAGAATGGATAAATTCAAATAATCTTGCAGATAAAAATTTTAGATATTGCAATACAAAATTATCAAAATTTACGCTTTAAAAGGAGTTATGTCAATGAAGGATGAATATCAATCCCCATTTACTATTTTAAAGAACGGTATTGTTCAGATTGGTATGCTTGTAAAAGATCTAGACGAAACAGTTGAAAAATACTGGAAAATCTTTGGAATCGGACCTTGGCATTTTTACACTTACCAAAAACCGATGGTCAGGGAGATGACCTATTATGGCCAGCCAGCAAATTACAGTATGCGTCTGGCACTTTCCTATTTTGGAACTTTAAGGATTGAACTCATCGAACCCGGAGAAGGGAAGTCCGTTTACCATGATTTTATAAGAGAGCATGGTTATGGATTGCACCACCTGGGGTTGTTGACCGAGAATATGGAAGCGTCTCTGGTGGAAGCGGAAGCGGCGGGGTTTAAAATGATTATGGATGGCGCCGGATTCGGATTGGACGGGGATGGCCATTATGTCTACTTGGATACCGAAAAAGAAATCGGCATAACGCTGGAACTGATCGAGCGCCCCAAAGGCCGTTTGAAACCGGAAAAAATTTATCCGCATGAGGATGAATTGCTACCCAATAAATCATAATTATTTCTGAATATAATTAATAAAAAATCAAGGAGAATTTCATGAAACCTTTGATAGCGGTCACCGGAGCAAGTTCGGGCATTGGGGAGGCAACAGCAAAATTATTTTCAGAGGCAGGTTATCCGCTTTTGCTCATGGCCAGACGTTTGGAGCGGATGACCGCATTAGGATTACCGGATGCGATCTGTAAAAATGTGGATGTAACTAAAGTTGAACAAATCCACGCGGCAATTGAAGATGCTCAAGATAAATACGGCCCGGTAGACTGTTTGGTTAACAACGCAGGGTGTGGGATGCCTGGGTGAGTCGTGGAATCAGGAGCTTAAGGAATGGGAGGAAATGATCAACGTCAATATTAATGGAGTGCTTTATGGGATTCATGAGGTGCTCCCTGCCATGGTAGCGCGCAAGCATGGAACAATCATCAATATAAGTTCCCTGGCCGGGCGCAAGAGTTACGGACTGCACGCGGTTTACTGCGGCACTAAATTTGCTGTGCATGCGATAACCGAAACGATTCACGAGGAAGTAGCAAAATTCAATGTCCGTGTTCTGGTTATTGCGCCAGCAACTACCGCCACGGAATGCATCACGCATACCACTTCTAAAAAAATACAAGAGGATTGGTGGAGAGCCTTCGAAAAGCCTTTAAGGCCAGAGGATGTGGCACGGGTAATTAAATTTGCCTATGAACAACCGCAGGAGGTAAGTGTTAGGGAAATTGTAGTCACACCGACACACTAGACAAATTAATTTGATATTTGATTAATAAGGGTTTTGGTTTATATAATTGTGCAAAATCAATTGCACCTTGAAGTAATTTACTTTCTAATATTATAAAAACAATTAAATTGCCCAGAATTTTCTCTTAATGAATATCAATTAAGTAACCTGGAAATCTGATCATTAAGCATTCCCTTATTGGAAAACACTTTCAGTCCAATTGGGGTATGACAAGCAAGGCACTGCAATGCAATTTGGGATTGACTTCCAGGGAATAGGTTATGGCCGCTGATGCGAATAGTCGGTGAAACCGGGAAACTATATTCTTTGGCGTCAGCATATTTCAGAACTTCTGTTAATGAAATTTGTGCTGTTATTCCAAGCTCGGCCTAGACTTTTTAGAGGCACTTGACGGTAACTTTCCACTATGGACAATCTAAAAAATTTAACAATTCAATTGGCACGTTTTAAGTGCATTTGAATTTCATTTCAGCGGCAGGGAATCTTAGAAAATCCCCCAGTCGAAACCCGAACCCTCTTCCATCATGGTCTGATTCCAGATTTCGGTTCCATAGGTTATCTCGGTTGGCATTCCGGTGATTTCTTCGGTCTTCTTGCGGGCAGATTCCATCATCATCGGCGCATAAGGACAATAAGGAGTTGTTAGGATCATTACCATCATCACGTGTTTGTTTTCTATTGTCACATTGCGGATCAGACCAAGCTGTATAACATCCATACCCAGTTCAGGGTCGCGAACATCGCGCAGCGCCTGCCTGATTTTTTCGCAGAATTCGGGATGGGCATTTTCTGCATCCCAGTATGTAAGTATTTTCTTTTCCTCAGACATATTTAGAAATTTGAAACCTGAAATACACAGTGGTTTTCTTTATCTTTAATGTGCATCACTTTATCTTCAGGAATGGAGAGCAATTTAGCTATTAAAGCTTTATCGAAAAGACAGATCTCAGGGTGTTCTCTCCCGATCTGATAAAAGGGGCAGGAAATTTCATTAAGCTGGTATTTATCCCCGGTTTTTGATACCGACAGTTCGTAACCTTCCCTGGCCATAACGTTTTTTAATAAAGCCAGTTTTTCTTCAAAATTTAAAGCCTTAAAGGCTGGCTCGTAATCTTTAGATAATTTTTCTGCCATTTTTCGAAAGATATTTTCGACATCCGCTTCGGGCATGGACGCTTTCATCTCGTTGAGCAAATTATTGGTCAGGCGGTAGTAACGGGTTGGAAACATTTCCATCCCGCGATCCGTAAGTAAATATACAAGCCGCGGACGGCCAACCCCATGGCGCTCTTCTTCAGCTGAAACCAGGCTGGCAGCTTGAAGGCTTGTGAGATGATGGCGGACAGAAATTGCGTTTATTCCCACTTCGCTGGCGATCTCCAAAATGGTTGAACGCGGATTGCTGACCAGTGTCTGTAATACCTTTTCACGTGTGCTTTTCATGTTGGTTGATTTGTTGCATACATATTGAAAAAGTATACCTATAAGAACTCTTTTTGTCAATAATAGTGATTATTATAATAAATATAGACCATAAACGACACACGTGGTATACTACTAATCGAGCGCGAAAGAGACACTAATCGTGTTTAAATCAATCTAAATCTCGGAGAATGACCATTCGATGGGCAGCCTGGAAATAAAGAATTTGAATGTTTCAATCGAAAACCAGCCGATACTCACTGGTGTTAATCTCGTAATACCACAAGGTGAGGTACATGCTATTATGGGGCCAAACGCTACGGGCAAATCAACACTGGCTTATACCTTGATGGGGCATCCTAAATACACGATTACTGAAGGTCAAATTATTCTGGATGGCAAAGATATTATGGATCTTTCGACAGAAGACCGTTCAAAAGCCGGCATCTTTCTCGCTTTTCAATACCCGGTAGCTATCCCTGGTGTGACTGTGGCGAACTTTATTCGAACTGCAATGAATTCACATCGCAAAGCAAAGGATCCACAGGATAAAGGAATTCCTATCCTTGAATTCAGAAAGCAATTGATTGAAAAAATGAACCTTCTCGAGATGGACCCAGCCATGGCTGGGCGATATCTGAATGATGGTTTTTCAGGCGGTGAGAAAAAACGCGTTGAAATTCTACAAATGGCCATGCTCGAACCGCAGATTGCAATTTTGGATGAAACCGATTCAGGGCTGGATATTGATGCATTAAGAATTGTCTCTGAGGGCATTAATAACCTGAGAAACCATAATTTAGGTATCCTGGTAATCACTCATTACCAGCGAATGCTTAATTACCTGAAACCGGATGTAGTGCATGTCATGGCTGATGGCAAAATCCTTCTGTCAGGCGGTCCTGAATTGGCACTTCGCTTGGAAAGTGAAGGCTATGAATGGATCAAATCCCCTGAAGTCGATTGAACCTGACCGGTTCCATCAAAATTATTCCAAAATCAAAATGAATAAAGATTTTTCAAAAGATTTCATTGACAAGTTAAACACCAGTCGGTACAGCGTCAAAGACCCGGAGAATTATGTTTTTAAACAGAAAAGGGGTTGAGCCGAGCTGTTGTCGGGCAAATCTCTGAGATTAAAAAAGAACCCGAGTGGATGTATCAATTTCGCATTAAAGCGCTTGAACAATATTATAAAATGCTGATGCCAGAATGGGGACCTGATCTAAGTGATCTTGACCTGAAAGATCTTTATTATTATGTTCGGCCGATGGATCAACAGGAAAAAAGCTGGGATGATGTTCCAATCGATATCAAAAACACGTTCGATCGTTTGGGCATCCCTGAAGCCGAGCAAAAGTTTCTGGCAGGCGTAGGCGCTCAATATGAATCCGAGATGGTTTATCACAGCATCCAAAAGCAGTTGGAGCAAAAGGGTGTTATCTTTTTAAGTATTGAGGAAGGTTTGCGCCAGCATCCCGACCTTTTCAGAGACCATTTTGGAAAGGCTGTGCCAATAATTGATAACAAATTTGCCGCACTTAATTCTGCGGTCTGGTCAGGCGGATCTTTTGTTTATGTTCCAAAAGGCGTACATGTAGACCTGCCGCTTCAGGCATACTTCCGGTTGAACATGGCCAGTATCGGGCAGTTTGAGCGCAGTATCATTATTGCCGATGAAGGCTCGCAGGTGCATTATGTTGAGGGCTGTACCGCACCGCAATATTCACGAAATTCTTTCCACAGCGGTGTGATTGAAATTTTTGTAAAAAAGAATGCGCGTGTTCGCTACACAACCATCCAAAATTGGTCAACAAATGTATATAACCTGGTCACTCAGCGCGCGATGGTATATGAGAATGGCACTATGGAATGGGTTGATTCAAACCTTGGTTCAAAGACAACCATGAAATATCCCTCTTGCTACCTGATGGAATCAGGTGCGCATGGTGAGATTCTTTCCATGGCTTTCGCAGGACCAGGGCAAACGCAGGACGCGGGTGGCAAGATGCTGCATCTGGCAGCAGGTACATCCAGCAAGATTACCTCAAAATCTATCAGTAAAGGCGGCGGAAGATCATCATTTCGTGGACTTCTTTATGTAAAAAACGGGTCGGTTAATTCGAGAGCTAACATTGTGTGTGACGCGCTTATCCTTGATTCCAAATCACGATCGGATACTTATCCTACGATTGAGAGCGCTGAAGACCAGGTATTGATTTCACACGAAGCCTCGGTTTCAAAAGTGAGCGACGAGCAATTATTTTACCTAAAGAGCCGCGGGCTTTCCGATGAAGAAGCGACCACGATGGTGGTATCCGGGTTTATTGAACCGTTGGTCAAAGAACTTCCAATGGAATATGCGGTGGAAATGAACCGCCTGATCCAACTGCAGATGGAAGGATCAGTGGGGTAGAGATGAATTATTCTAAGCCTGAAGTATACAATCTTATCAAAATAATCAATTCGCTGCCCGAAAAGCTAATTAAATCAAGCCAAACAGGCTCTAATCCGAAATGGATAACACATAAGGTCAACGCTATTCAAAGATACCTGGCCTCGGATGAAATCGATTCAAAATCCAAATTATGGAAAAAATTAACAAACCTTGAAGTTTACGATCCGATAAATACTGTCGGAATTCCTGAAATTTCAACCTTTGAGCATGCATCCTGGTTGGATAACTGGTCAGGTGTTATGGAAATCACTGAAGCCAGGATAATAACATATCTGGCAAATGACCTTCAATCTGCTGGAGTCATCTTTAAGGATATTTCATCCGCTTTTTATAGCAATCAAGATTCTGTTGAAGAACTGCTGTCATCTCCGGAAGAGAATACTCTTGATCGGTTGAATGCAATGATAAATGGATTGGCCAATCATGGTTTCTTTCTTTCTGTACCTGAAGCATTGCGAGTGGAAAGACCGTTCAAAATTATCGTGAAGGTTACTGGTAAAACCGGTGTCCTCCCCTTAATTTATGTAACAAAATTAGAGAACCGATCCAGTACAAAAATTGTGGTTGAGTATATTTCTGAAGCAGGAAATAACGGACCATGTTTTATCCCCGTGATTCATTCTGAAGTGCTTGGCAAAGAGGCTGAACTCGAAATGATTGAAATTCAGGAGTTTGAAAAATCAAATTTCCTATTCCCCATAGAAACTATTGAAATTGGAGAAAAAGCGGTATTAAACCGATTTATCCTGGATAAGGGCAGCCAAGTCACCAGCAGGGCTTTCTCGGCTGATTTAAACGAATCTGGCGGGAGTGCTTTTGTGACCGGAGTTTACCTCCCGAAAGGCGGTCAGAAATTCTTTTATGATACAAGGCAGAACCATATGGCTTCTGACACCACCAGTTCTTTATTATTCAAAGGGGTTCTGGATGATAAAGCCTTTACCTTGTGGAAAGGGAATGTTTTGGTTAAAGAAGGTGTTCGCAGAGCTGACGGCTACCAGCTGAACAACACACTTCTCTTGAATCCTTCCACACATGCTGAATCGATCCCAGGGTTGGAAATAAGCACTGATGACGTGAAATGTTCGCATGGAGTAACACTCAGCAGTGTGGATAAAGACCAGCTCTTTTATCTGCAGACACGCGGTATTGACGAGAAAGAAGGTAAGGGCCTTATCGTGGATGGATTTATCCGCGCCGCAATCAGCAGAATAAAAAGTATAGAATTGCAGGATTATGTACAGGAAAAAATGGATGAAGGGGAACCGGTTTTTTGAAATCACATCCCTTTATGCTAAAATCCATTGATTAGGAAAATTCAGGAGAATTAAAATGGCAGATGTACCTTTCATGCGCCCGCCTGTTTTGGACGACACTTTTCATGTCGGAGAAATTGTGGAGGCGCATTGCGACCACGAAAAAGGTGACCAGAGAATCAAGGGCTGGCTCAAAGGGACGGTTGTTCAAATCGACCCGAAATTGGTCGCGGTTCAATTCAGGACTAATGTTTACCTAACGGACGGATGGATGGTCCCAGATCATATTCTGTGGTACCCGATGCATTCAGCACAGCTGCGTAAGAAACCCGCTGTTGGAAACAAATAATTTAAGAATGCTTCAGACAGAACGATTCGAAAAAATTAAATCGGATTTTCCGATTTTCAAACGAAAGATACACTCGGACAAAAAACTGGTTTATCTTGATTCCGCAGCTACATCCCAGAAGCCGGAACAAGTAATCCAAGCGATGAATGATTTCTACCGTGTTTCAAATTCTAATATCCATCGCGGAATTCATGAACTTGCCGAAGAAGCTACCGGATTATATGAAGGCGCTCGAATGCGCATCGCCCGATTTCTGAAAGTTGAGGACACTCGGCAGATTATTTTCACGCGCAACACAACAGAATCGATCAATCTTGTCGCCCATACCTGGGGCAGGAAGTTTTTGAAGAAGAACGACCTCATTCTGCTGACACGCATGGAACATCATTCCAATCTAGTCCCATGGTATATGCTTAAAGAAGAGAAAGACCTTCGTATTTCCTTTATTGAAATTACTGAATCCGGCGAACTGGACCTTGAGCAATATTCCTCGCTGCTGGAACAACAACCCAAATTGGTGGCATTTACGCACATGTCCAACGTACTGGGTACAATCAATCCGGCACAGGCAATCACACGCATGGCGCATGACGCAGGCGCATTGGTGCTGGTCGATGGGGCGCAATCAGTGCCGCATTTTCCGGTAAACCTTACTGAACTGGATACGGACTTTTTCGCTTTTTCTGCCCATAAAATGTGCGGACCAACAGGCATCGGGGTTTTATTTGGCAAATTGCCCTTACTGGAACAAATGCCACCCTTCCTGGGGGGTGGGGATATGATCCGAAAGGTTACATTTGAGGGTTTCGCGGTGAATTCGACCCCATATAAATTCGAAGCAGGGACACCCGCTATCGCAGAAGGAGTTGGTTTTGGCGCTGCAATTGATTATCTGGAAAGCATAGGGATGGAGTCAATTGCACAACATGAACATGGAATTGACGCGTTATGCTTTACAGGTTTTAATGTCGGAAAAAGGAATTAATATCGTTGGGCCTGTTGCAGAAAAACGCGGTGGAGTGGTTTCTTTCTCAGTTGAAGGCATTCATCCACATGATGTCGCGCAAATTCTGGATAGTGAAGGAATTGCAGTGAGGGCTGGGCATCACTGTGCGATGCCGCTGCATCAACATCTAAATCTTCCTGCTACCACCCGGGCGAGCCTGTATTTATATAACACAATAGAAGATATTGATGCATTGGTTAAAGGCTTGGCAAAAGTACGCAAAGTCTTTTCATAGGAAAAAATGGACGATCTTTATAGAGAACAAATCCTGGACCATTACAAAAACCCGCGCCAAAAAGGGCAAATTGAACCGAGCGATTACAGTTTTGAAGATGAAAACCCCCTTTGTGGAGATTTTCTGCATATTGATTTAAAGGTGGATGACAAGGGTGTCATTACTGATGCGAAATTTGAAGGGCACGGATGCGCTATTTCGATGGCTTCGGCAGACCTGCTTCTGGAATCAATGATCGGTAAAACTATTGAGGATGTAAAGAAACTTACAAAACAGGATATCCTTGATATTCTAGGGATTGAACTGAGCCCAGTACGATTGAAGTGCGCTTTGTTGCCATTAAAAGTGGCCAAAGCAGCGGCTTATGAGCTAAAAGAAGCTGATGATGAACTGATGATGGAATAAAGAAATCTCGATTTTTCTATATTTCAGGAAAACTTACCCACAATTCTGAGAATATCAAAACCTTCAGCATATTTTGTTTCACAAAGGGCACCATTCCGGATGAGAATAGCTTTAGTTAATTCCGGCTTGAAATAGTATTTATCCGCATAAGTCTTATATGCAGCCAGAGCGTCGATTTTCAGTCTCACATCCTTTTCGGTAACTTCAACCAGGAAAGGTAGGAAAAAATCCCTGGCTGCTGCGGATAACATCATAACCGAAAACCGAGGTACCGCGGAAAGCGCGCAGTGCTTCCTGAGTAACTTCGTTATGATCCTGGTGAAGGTCAGCTTGTGAATGCACGAAGACTACATCGGGTTTTAGTTTTTTATTTATAGTTATCAGGAATTCAAGAATTTCCTGGCGTTGATGGGCAAAGCGCCGGGTTTCGAAGGAGCCGAAAACCACATTCTGCTTTTCAACTCCCAGAACGGCCATACTTTTGTAATGCTCAACAACCACACTGCCCAGTAACGGATTTTTCTGATTATCCGAGAGCGTCACACAGGTAATATCTTTAGAGGCAGACATGTTAGCAATCAGGGCACCGCATCCCAACTCAATATCATCAGGGTGAGCGCCGATGAAAAGGGTTTTTTTTGCATTCAACAGGAAGTTAGTGGTCATATTCTTATTTCGTGGCGAAGATTCCGCCAACAACTTTGGTCATTACTATTTTACCGTCACGTTCCACCCAGTGGTTTGCAATATCGGTAATCTTCTTCATGATTTCTTCAAACCCCTCTTTGCCGCTGAAGAAATCAGCCCAGAGTTTACGGTCTTCAGAAAGTGACGCGCGCGTATATTCCAGGAACGGCTCAGCGGTTGTAAATGTGAGGGGATTTTCAAAGATTTCAAGATCAACCTTTTTAAAGGATTTTTTGACTGCATCGAGGATAGCACTGCCATACCTTGAACTCCCGGGCATTGGAGGAATAACCTTGCCGGTGGCTTCGCGGATGATATCATAAAAAACCTTTTTATTTTCAGGCATAGGACCGGTGGTAAACAGCTTTCCACCGGGTTTGATCACACGGTGCATTTCACCGATGGTAAAAGGAATATCTTCGGCGTAATAAATGGCGAAACAACAGGAGATCAAGTCAAATTCTTCATCATCAAAATCAAACGCCTTATTAAAATCCAGGCTGTCAAATTCAATCTCATATTCATTATCCAAGCTTTGCTGTCGGGCTTTGGCAAGCAGCTCAGCGTTTACATCAACTCCGGTAATCTCGCAATCGCCGCCAAGTTCGTTATAAAAGGAAAAACATTGTTTTCCGGCACCGCAGGCCACATCAAGTATTCTCATCCCTTTCTTCAGAGGGAGCAGATCAAGCATCCAGTCATCAATATTTCTTCCACCGAATTTGTCGTGGATATTGATGCGGGCTAATAAATCAGACGTGGTTTCTTTGTAATCAATTTTCATGGTTCCTCGTATAAATTTGATTTTCTAAGTATAAGGACAGGCGAATTTCTGTCAAGGCTGAAAATACTGACTTAACATATCCTTGGGAGCATTTCACCTGTTAGCATATCCACAATCCGAGTACCACCGATGACAGTTTTCATGGTTACCCGAGGTGTGCCGTTTGGTTGAACAACCTGCCCGATAATCACAGCATCTTTTCCGAGCGGGTGGGTTTTCAATATCTTAAGGACATTCTGCGCCTGAGCTTTCAGGCAGGATGATGATCACTTTGCCTTCATTGGCAACATACAAAGGGTCAAAACCCAGCATTTCACAGGCACCTCTAACTTCAGGTTTGACCGGAATATCTTTCTCAATCAAGCTGAATTGAAACCCGGCTTTGCAATGAGATTTCATTGAGAGTTGTTGCCAATCCACCACGGGTCGGGTCGCGCAGTACATGAATATCAGGTGATGCTTCAATCGCCGATTTTATCAATTTGTTAAGCGGCGCAACATCTGATTGGATCGTGGTTCTGAATCCCAGACTCGTTTCGCGCCGCCAAAACCGCGATGCCATGATCACCGATCGATACCGGAAATAATTACACTATCGCCAGATTGAGCGCATTGCCCGCCGATTTCCATTTCGGCAGAGCGCCAGCCCGATACCTGTTGTGGAAATAAAAATCTTGTCGGTTTTGCCTTTTTCAGTTACCTTGGTGTCTCCTGCGACTATCATTACTCCGGCTTCATCCGCGGTTTGGCGCATGGATTCAGCAATTCTTTCGAGGTCGGCGATCGGAAAGCCTTCTTCAATGATAAAGGAAGCGGTCAGGTATAAAGGTTCACCGCCTGACATGCTGACGTCATTGACAGTCCCGGAAACTGCCAGCCGGCCGATATCACCGCCAGGAAAAAAAATCGGGCTGACAATATGGGCATCAGTTGAAATGATCAATTTTCGGCTCTGATTATCCGTCAGGCAGTAGAAGATCGGCAAAATCATTGCCTTTCGCCAAGCGCGGGATTGCTGAAATATTTGGCGAAAACGGTATCGATCAGGTCTTTGGTCATCCTGCCGCCGCTGCCGTGACTCATTACAATTCGATCTTTGTGCGGCAGAGGAAGCGGGCAAACCAGATTACTCAAGGAAGGTTTATGCGGTTTTTCCATAGAGTTTATTTTCTGCCATAGCGGTAATATGCCGAGCAGGCGCCTTCGGATGAGACCATGGTCGCTCCCAGAGGATTTTGGGGAGTACATAAATTGCCAAAAGCGGGGCATTCAAATGGTTTTTTAAGGCCCTGCAGGATCAATCCGGATATGCAAATCTCTGATTCTTTGGTCTTAATATCCGCAACATCAAAACGCAGTTCCGCATCAAAATCCGCATATTCTTTTTTCAACTTCCAGCCGCTCATGGGGATCTCGCCAATACCGCGCCAATTGCGGTCGCAGGGCTCAAGTGTTTTATCAATAATATTCTGCGCGGCTTTATTTCCCTCACGGGTCACAGCACGCGGATATGCGTTATGGACTTCATGAATACCACTTTCCAGCATCTTCACAGTCTCAAAAATTCCTAAAACCAGGTCCAGCGGTTCAAATCCAGTAACTGCCATGGGCGTGTCGATATTGCCGGGCGATGGGTTCATATTCTGTATATCCCATGACTGCGCAAACATGGCCGGCAGCCAGAAAACCCTGAACACGGTTGGAAGGTGAGCCCAGGATAGCACGCATGGCCGGAGGAACACACACATGCGAAACCAGCATGGAATAATTATTGATCTTCTGTTCTTTGGCTTTAATAACACTGATCGCATTGGAAGGAGCAGTTGTTTCAAACCCGATCCCGAAAAAAACCACCTGGCGTATCCGGATTTTCTTCCGCAATTCGCAGCGCTTCAATCGGAGAATATACAACACGGACATCCCCGCCGGATGCTCTGACAGAGAACAAATCCTGGTTGGAACCAGGCACACGCAGCATATCGCCATAGGAGGTGAAGATCACCTTTGGATTTGAGGCAATGGCAATGGCTTTATCCACCAAGTTCCAAGGATGTAACGCAAACAGGGCAGCCCGGCCCGTGGATAAGTTCGATCTCCTTTGGGAGCATATCGGTCAAGCCGTACTGCATGAAAGCATGAGTCTGGCCGCCGCAAATCTCCATGATCGCCCAAGGTCGGGTGATCGTTTTCCTGATCTGCGCCAGGACTTTTTCAACCAGCTCCTGGCTGCGATATTTTTCTAAAATTGCATTCATTTATGATTTACTTTTTTTATCTTCTTCCGCCTGAAGCGCGTCGATCTGGTCAAACAGGTCCAAAGTTTCCTGCGCTTCTTCATCGGTTAAAGTGCTGATTGCAAAACCGGCGTGGACGATGACATAATTACCCACTATCGCTTCAGGGACTGCTTCAAGGCATACATCCATCTCAACACCACTGAAATCAACGACACCCATTTTTGTGGAGTCGTTCTGATATATATTTTCAAAATCTTACCGGGAACTGCAAGGCACATTTTATTACCTCTATTAATTATTTAATTGAAAATTTGCGATCAACGCCTGCCCAAGGGCTATTCCACCATCATTGGCAGGCACCTGATGATGAACCAGGACTGTGTAATCAATTCTTCAAGATCTTTAATTGCATGGCTGATCAGGAATTTATTCTGCCAAACTCCGCCTGAAAGCGCGATTGTTCTGCAACCGGTTTCCTGGGAAATCCTGTCGCAGCCTTCAAGAACCAATAAACGAATACTGTTATGGAATTTCGCAGCAATATCAGTATTGAAAACTTTGCTTTGAATATCCAGGATCACTGCTTCCAGGACAGGCGCAATTCTAACCTGCTTATCTTCAATCTCAAAATGATACGATTTTTCCTGATCCGGATTTATGATATTCTCCAATTCGATCGCTGCCTGGGCTTCATAATTCACTTCATGGCGAAGCCCGATAAGGCTGGCAACCGCATCGAACAAGCGCCCCATACTGGAAGTTTTAGGGCAATTGAGGTCGCTTTTCCAACTGAGCCAGTAAAACCGACCTCTGATCGGAGGAGAAAGAGTCTAATCGAAGGAATATTCATCAGTCCATTCGATACCGCATTTCCAGAGATACGCCGCGGCTATTTTTGCCGGGTGAAGGGTTGCGCTGTCACCGCCGGGAAGCGGCATATATTCCAGATGCAATTTTCTTTCAACCTGCGCATAGCCGCCATAAAAGGAACTCGCCGCCCCAGATATTTCCATCCAGCCCATAACCAGTGCCGTCAAAACTGATCCCGATAACTGGTTCATCGGCAATTCCATCATTATCAGCCAGAACTGAAGCGAGGTGGGCATGGTGGTGCTGGACAGGAATTAGCGGCAGATCTCTGCTGGCAAGCCCTGTTTTTCGCATATTGTGTTGAAAGATAATCCGGATGCAGGTCGCACGCGATCGCCTGCGGTTTTATTTTGAACAAATTTTCATAATGGGGGATGCCTGTTTCAAAAGCCTGAAGCGTTTCAAGGTTTTGAAGATCGCCGATATGGTGGCTGAGAAAAGCGTAATTATCCCTGGTCAGGCAAAAGGTGTTTTTCAATTCCGCACCAACAGCCAGAATAGGCTCTAAATTCATATCCAACCTAACCGGATCGGGCGCAAAACCACGGGAACGGCGGTAAAAATATCTTTTATTGTTCACTTCCGTCAACAACCGAGTCATCAACTCGGGTTTCGATTTCACGGTCATGGAAGAGAAAACCATCAGCAATGTTGATCAAGTTCGGAAATCGCGCTTGAGTTTGTAGAACGCGATCGGTTCTTCGCTGAGATTGCCGCTGGTCATCACCAAT
Source organism: uncultured Chloroflexia bacterium (assembly GCA_963723145.1). Taxonomy (GTDB): domain Bacteria; phylum Chloroflexota; class Anaerolineae; order Anaerolineales; family Anaerolineaceae; genus Pelolinea. The sequence continues at coordinate 287,597 of CAVRPM010000006.1, read as the reverse complement.
ACTTCAGGAAATCCTAGGTTCCGGCTCCATTAGCAGATAATGCAAAGGTGTATATGGCAGCATGATCCCAATGTATTGACACCCGGAGAAATGGCGAGATGGAATTGCTAGAAGTAGATTTTCTCTTTACGAATGACGATCGGTTTTTCTTTGGATTCCAGCAATGATCGTTCAGCGGAATTCATTTCAGCAATGATTTTCAGCTATGGCGGAATCGAAAACCATGACAGCAAAAGGTTTATCCGATCGCTTTTTTCTGGAACGCAAGTTTCCCAAAGTTTGTTCATTTAATGCATCACAAGCCAGGTGAAAGCCTCCCAAGTCCTTTAATCGCGATGATTTTGCCTTCTTTGATCCATTGTACGAGCAGTTTGAAGCCCTTCCTCACCAAATATACGGTTGCCTGCGTGGTCTTCAAACCAGATCTGCGGACCGCATTCCTCGCAGGCGACCGGCTGGGCATGAAACCGGCGGTTGAGCGGATTTTCATATTCCTCCCGGCATGGCTTCACACATCTTGAAATCCGCCATGGTGGTCAGCGGTCGGTCATAGGGGATATCTTTGATGATTGTGAATCTGGGACCGCAATTGGTGCAATTGATAAAGGGATAGCGAAATCGGCGATCTTTTGGATCAAATAATTCCTGACGCAGTCATCACAGATTGACATATCCGGCGATACCGGAATGAACTCCCCCGGAATAGGTCTCACTTTGAAGAATTTCAAAGCCAGGAAAATTATTCTGGTGCAATTTCTTCGATCTTAATCGAATCAATTTTTGAAAGCGGGGGAGGTTGAGTTTGAATGGCTTTGATAAATGAGGAAATATCTGATTCCTGACCATTGGCAATGATCTCAACACCTGCAGAAGAATTCCTCACCCAACCAGTGATATGGTACTTTTCAGCCAATCCATAAACAAAAGGCCTGAATCCTACCCCCTGGACGATGCCTTTGACTTTGAATTTTCCTGCCAACAATCATGAATTATTGACTACTTTCCTTGCATTTTGGAACGCAGCCAGTTTGTCCAGGCAGTCAAACCCTTCCAGTGTTTTGCAGGAAACGGGAAAAATCGGAATCCCTGGATTCAAAACTTCGATCCCTTTTCGGAAGTACTCCTGATCAAAGTCGATATAAGGCAGGAGGTCAATCTTATTCAGGATCAGGCAATCAATCCCGCGGTAAATCCCGGGATATTTATAGGGCTTGTCATCCCCTTCAGGAACACTGGCAATGACCAGATTGATATGGGTTCCAAGTTTGAAGGAAGCAGGGCAAACCAGATTGCCCACGTTTTCAATGATGACCAGATCGGTTTGTTCAAGATCGAGATTTTGAAGCCCTTTACGCACCATCATTGCATCCAGATGGCAATTTCCTCCGGTGTTGATCTGGGTCACGGGAATTCCCAAATTGCTGACCTTATCTGCGTCAATGGTCACCGGGGCAGTATCGCCTTCAATCACAGCAATGCTTATTTCAGGGGACAGCGATTTGATCGTCTGCAGGATGACACTGGTTTTCCCGGCACCTGGCGATGCCATGATATTGACAGCCAAGAATATTCCTGGCGTTAAGAAATTCCAGGTTTTCCTCTGCAATACGGTCATTGGCGCTGAGGATATTTTCAACAATCTGAATTTTTGAATTGACCATATGGTATATGTTCTACTTTTCTATTTCAATGCTTTCCAGAAGAAATTCGTTACCCGAAATTAATTTCAAGTCCATTGATGCACAGGAAGGGCAGGGAGACAGTTCTCCTATCCAGTTCAGAATTCATTTTCGCATGCCATGCATTTCATGATGGCTTTTCTCTTATCGAAATGCAAGATTGATCTTCTCGCAGATCGAATTTTCGCTGATCATGTCCCAGTAAAACTGGATACTTTCATCCATAATACCGGATAGCTCACCAATGACCAGATTCAAAACAGTAACCTTTTTGGCTTTATTCTTTCTGGGCATAATCGCTGGCAGTCTTCAGCAGAGATTCTGTGATGGATAGTTCATGCATCAAGGATATTATACTATTAACAGATAAAAATACTATAAATATAAGATTATTTATAAAAATTATCTTTTAACAAAATAATCGCCTGAGCGCATAATTCTTTGTGTTCTGGGTGACAAGCTGCAATCAAATTTGAATTCAAAACCGCGAACTGATAACATCCAAGATTCCGGATATTTGCCAGTGATAGATTCAGCAATTGATAAGCAGAGAGGAAGGAGTCATGTGGTGAGTGAAAGGGGAGTTGATAAAAGCAGGGGCGAGTTTCTGGAGACTCAGATCTTCCTTGATTTCACCGGTATGAGCGTCAATAAAGACCACTTTCTGATACTCACCGATCATTTCAGTGTATTCCGGAAGTAATTGAAATTGAACCAGACATCAATCTGCTCATTAAGTGGAACCAGATCAGATGTAAACAAATCAGTATCAGGCTTATTATTTTCTATAAAAAGCTGATTAAGTATGTGCCAGGCTGCACCATCATCACCGCGATCTGGATTTCCATATCCAAGAAATAGTATTTTATTTTTCATATAAAAAATTGTAATGCATAAAAAATGCCGCCGTAACTTTGGCGGCATTTTTTATTTATCAAAATATTGATCAATCCCTGCGAAGGGTTTTCACCAATTTACCATCTGCATCATTGACTTCGATGATCAATGGCATCTTGCCGACAGCATGAGTTGAGCAAGACAGACAGGGATCATGCGCCCGGATTGCTGCTTCAACCCGATTCAAATATACCTTCATGATCTCAGGTCCGGTAATATAGGTTTTAGCGACAGAATCAACCGCTTCACTCATTGCCCAGTTATTATGCCCGGTAGAAACGATCAGGTTAACCTTTTCCAATTGTCCATATTCATTGGCGATGTAATGATGCAACAATGTCCCGCGCGGCGCTTCAATAACGCCCACACCTTCGCCTTTGAAATTATGACGGGTATTAAGGATATCTTTGCCAAGAATATCCGGGATCATCAAGCAGAATCTTTACCTTTTCAATTGCAAACAAAATTTCAATCAGGCGGGCGTAATGGTAATTGAAGTGTATTTTCGATCGGCTTCCAGTCATTCATCGCCCGATATTCCTTGAATTCTTCATTCGCAAGCGGCGTATCAATCTTTGACCGATGCATTCAGCCGGCCTAATGGGCCAACTCGATAAACCCCCGCGGGATAACCCATCTTCTTGTAGTATGGGAATTTAAGATACGACCAATCTTCAACATGCTCAGCAATATTCTCGAGATAATTGTTGGCATCAAATTTCTCAAGCTGATCGCCTTTTGAATCAACCAGTCGAATATCTCCCTGATAGAGCTCAAGAGCATTTTCTGGGGTCACCAAACCAAAATACCCGGTCGGGAACACTGCAAATTTATCAACATCTTCCTTGTTTTTGTATGCCCAATCCTTGAAGATCTTCAATCCGACTTTAGTTGTAGCGATCATCTCATCTATATCCTTGAGAATGACATCGCGGTATTCAGGGTTAAAGGCATTTATTCACTCCGCCTGGCACTGCAAAGTTCGGATGAATTCTTCGGCCGGCAACCATATGGATGATTTCCTGGCCATATTTCCTAAGCGCCACAGCTTTGAGCGCCAAATCGGCATCTGCCTGAATCAGGCCGACAACATTGCGGATAGCGGGATCTGCGTCGAACCCTAAAATCAGGTCTGGACCTGCAAGTTCAAAAAAATGCATTCCATGGCTTTGAATGACCTGACCCATATGCATTAATTCACGCAAAAGAGTGGCTGTGCGCGGTGGGGGAGCGCCAAAAACAATATCACCAGCTTTCGCGGATGCCAGATGGTGGCTGACAGGGCAAATGCCGCAAATACGCGGTGTAATAGTGGGCATTTCAAAAACCATTCGCCCTTCACAGAACTTCTCAAATCCGCGAAATTCATTTACATGAAAATAGGCATGATCCACTTTGCCGTCAGGTTTTAAATTGATTGTAATTTTGCCGTGACCTTCAACTCGGTTACGGGTTCGATAGTAATTTTTTGGGATACCATTTTCTCCTCTTCCTTAATTCCACATCAAATTATTATTCTCGAGCTTTGGAATTCGGCCTTGAGCCAATTCGCTGAGGGCAAAGAAAATGATGTCCGCATCAGGAGGGCAGCCAGGGATAAATACATCAACCGGAACAACCTCGCTTATTGCACGAACACGGGTTGGGACTCCCAATTCAGGTGAGGAAGGGATCTTGCCGCTTGAATCTGTACTGGGGGTTTCAACGTATGCCCTGCGCAAAGTTTCTTCCAGGGTAAAGAAATTACGCATTGCAGGCACACCTCCGAAAACTGCACAATCACCCAAAGCAACCAGGATCTTGGAGCGTTTGCGCATTTGTATGGCAACACGTTCATTGGTTGTGTTGTTAATACCGCCTTCTAGAATACCCACAACAACGCCATCTTCATCAGGTTCTTTCAGATCGGTGATTGGGGTAGCCCTCAAGTCAACCAGTTCAACAAGTTTTACAATTCTTTCGTCAATATCAAGGAATGACATATGGCAGCCGGCGCAACCAGCTAACCAATCACTCGCGACTTTGGGTTTTGCCATTTTTTTCTCCAATATTCTTTATTTAGAAATCTCAACAATTGAAGGAACTTTTAACGCGCTTTCCCACGAAGATGAAGTTTTAACATTTAGTGTGGCTGCCAGTTTTTCAAATGCATCTATGTTGGAGAATACATTTTCATCTGCCTTCAAGCTGGCATGGGCTTCTAGCAAGTGGCCGTCAAAGTTAAGGAAATGACCGCCCTGTTCCATCCAGTTCATTACAGGCAAGACGACATCGGCTGAAACAGTCAGAGGTGTTATGTAACTGCTAAAAACCACCAGGAATGGTACTTTTTCGAATTTTTTCATTTGGGCTTGAGTCAGTTTTTCATCAGCAGCGGCAAGTAGAACAATCTCTGCGCCATTTACATTGACCGGATTGTTGGCATTTTAATTGTGAGGCTCCAAGGCTGTTGATATTGCCTTTGGTTGAAACCAGTTTACCATTCATGTCAGATGCGAATGCAGCAGCAGCTTCAGAAATAGATGCACCATCAGTCGATTCATAACGGTTGCCGAGGACAACTGCAAATTTCGCGGCGGATTTTATGGAAGAGCCGGCATCTTTCAATGATTTCTCATCTAAACCATACTTCGCCGCAACTTTTGCGAAATCAGAGCCAGATTGAATAGCTCCAGAAAAATCTTTCAGGAAGTTCGCGGTTGCTTTATCATTGACGTCAAGTGAGACATTAGCAAAATTATCCAAGCCAGTACCAAAAGAGGATATTTGAATCAGTTTGGCACCTGAAGGCAAATTACGTTTTATAAAGAAACTTACAACTTGATGGTCTTTGGTCGTATCCTCACCAATCGAGAGATAACAGTCGGCGTCTTTGATGTCATTGAATTTTGCTTCAAAAGGCTTGCCAATTTTTGAGAGAACAGAAAATGCCTGGGAAGTAAAATGACCTTCTTCTGTGCTGCCAATACTGGCGACACCTAGTTGATGGCAAATCTGATTGAACGTGTCCATGGCTTCTAATGATAGCCTGGTTGAAACAACGCCTGCAAGATTGCCTTTGGAGGCTTTCACTTTTTCGCTGATATAAGTAAGAGCGTCATCCCACGTAGCAGCCTTTAAGGCGCCATCTTTGCGAATCATGGGTGTAAGAACACGATCCCGATCTTCAACCATGGGATGGAAACGGCCGACATCACAAATAACGCCATCATTAATTTCACCATCCCAATCGCCTTCAATTCTGACAAGACGGTTATCACGGGTAAGCACATTGATGTTGCAGCCAATACTGCAACCCAGACAGATCGTATTAGTGGTTTCTACTTCAGTTTCCTTACCAAGATAGGCGCTCCAGCGGTCAATCAAAGCGCCGGTAGGGCAAACCTGGACGCAAGTACCGCATCCAATGCATGAGCTATCACCCAAAGGCAAGCCTATATCAGCAACTAATGCACTTTCTGCGCCTCGTTCTTCAAATCCGAGGGTGAAATTACCGACCAATTCACCGCAGGCTCGCACACAGCGCCTGCAAAGAATACAGCGGTTGTGTTCCATCATAATATAGGGATGAGATGCATCTACAGGATATGGTTTCCAGTTTGGCTGGATTGGCCAATGTGTCATTCCTTCAGCATAAGCGGAGTTTTGAAGTTCGCAATCACCACCGCTGACCTGGCAATATGGGCAGAAATGATTTCGCTCGCTGAAGATCATGGTTAGCACAAATTTGCGCGCTTCGCGAATTTTCTCTGTATCGGTTTTTACAACCATATTGTTTGAAGCGGGCATTGTACAGGATGGCTGTAATGTTTTTGCACCTTCAACCTCAACCAGACAAAGACGGCAGCCGCCGTAGGGTGTCAGTTCAGGGTGATCACATAAGGTTGGAATTTCAATGCCTGCCTGCCGCGCGGCGTTAAGAACAGTTGTTCCTTCTTTTACTTCTAATTGTTTTCCATCAATTGTAAGATTTACCATATTCTCTCTCTCCAAAATGGTTATTAAAACGCGGTTGTACTGCCGCTCATCGGGCAAACGCCTGCGGGACACTCTTTGAGCTTAATATGTGCTTCCACTTCATCACGGAAATGGATCAGAATATCTTTCAGGGGTGATCCAGCAGTCTGGCCGAGACCGCAATTGGACATCTCATAAAGCCATTTGCTCATACTTTGCAGATCATCTAAATCTTTCATGGTTCCCAAACCTTCCGAAATATTGGTTAAAATTTGGAAGGCGCGCTGATTGCCGATTCGGCAAGGATTACATTTACCGCAGCTTTCGAAACGGAAGAAGTTGATAAGCACTTTTGCAAGATCAACCACGCAAGTTTCTTCACTGCAGATAAGTAAGGCGCCTGAGCCCATCGCCACGCCAGCTTTTGCGTATGAGTCATAATCCATTGGCACATCCTGCAGATCTGCCGGAATAATTGAACCGCTGGATCCTCCGGTCTGAGCCAGTTTAAGCGCCGAACTGTTTTTCATTCCCTTGCCATAGATCGCAATTACTTCACGTAAGGTGATACCCATAGTCACTTCAATCAAACCTGTTGCATTGACATTGCCAAGAATCGTGTAAACCTTGGTGCCAGGGCTGGATGGAGTCCCGAAGGATTTGAACCATGCCGCGCCGTTGCGAATAATGGGCGGCACATTTGCCAGTGTTTCAACATTATTAACCAAAGTGGGTTTATCCCACAAGCCATTGGTAGTCGGATAAGGCGGCCGGGGACGTGGTTCACCGCGTTTGCCTTCGATCGATTCGATGAAAGCGGTTTCTTCACCACAGATATATGCGCCAGCGCCGCCATGAACATGCAGGTCGAAGTTGAAACTCTGATACCGAAAATTTTATCTCCGAGAAAACCCATCTCTTTGGCTTGCTGGATGGCATTTAGAAGTCGAGCCTGGGCGATTGTATATTCACCGCGGATGTAGATATACCCTTCATCCGCCCCAACAGAGAATGCGGCGATGGCCATGGCTTCAATAATGCTGTGCGGATCTCCTTCAAGGATCAAGCGATCTTTGAAGGTACCCGGTTCACTTTCATCTGCATTGCAGATGACATATTTCTTTTCGCCCTGCGCAGCTGCAACAAATCCCCATTTGACTCCTGACGGGAAACCTGCACCGCCGCGCCCTCTTAAGACCAGAATCTTTCAGAAGGGCAATTACGTCTGCTGGCTTCATTTCGGTCAGGACTTTACCCAAAGCCTGATAACCATCATGGATTATGTAATCTTCGATGGAATCAGGATTAATGATACCAGCTCTTTCAAGAACAATGCGCTGTTCAGCGGGTACGGTTCCTGCCCGGTTTGCAAGCCAAGCGATCTTGCCAGTTACATCCTTTGTAGGCGCCTGTAATTTGGAAGCAACACGGCCTTTATAAAGATGTTCTTCCACCAGAAAATGGACATCATCAGGCCTCACAGGTCCATAAATGGTCGCTTCAGGATAGACAATCACAAGGGGGAAGCGTCATTCCGACCGATATCCGAAACCATTGATAGAGAAATTTCATCTTCGAGATCAAACGTTTTGATTTCCTCTGACAGTCGTGCAAAACCTTTTCTGCGCCTTTTTCGATGCTGAGAGGATCATTGGAGACAAGAACCATTGCGCGTTTGATCTTTCATCTTCATCTCCTTTACTCATACTTTCCAAGGATTTTTGGTATTTGATTAGGACTAATATTTCCATATATGTCATCATCAACCATCATCACAGGACCAACCGCGCATACACCCAGACAGCTGGTTGTGGTTAACGTCCATTTTCCATCCGCACTGGTTTCGCCCGGTTTGATCTTCAGTTCTTTCTGGATTGCATTCCAAACCTCTCGTCCACCCGCAACATGGCATGGGGCGCTTTCGCAAAATTTGATCACATGCCTGCCGGTTGGCTTGGTGTAGATCAGCCGATAAAAACTGGCTACTGAATGAACCTGGCTTTGGGGGATATGCAAACGTTCGCTGATTTGTTCCAGCGCTTCAGAAGAAATATATCCCAGTTCCTGATTGATTTTCATCAGAATCGGGATCAGTTCTTCCTTTTTTGCATGAAATTCGTCGATAACCGCATCTACGATTTTTGCCATATCCTTACTATCTTTTATATTTACTGTCATGCAAGTTCCTCCTGGATCAAAGTAGTTTTGACGGAGAATATTAAAAATCAAAAAAATTACTTAACCGTCACTGCCCCGTAGTTGCAGACCTGTTTGCAGATTCCGCAACGGATGCAGATATCCGGATCAATCACATGCGTTTTCTTAACCTGACCAGTAATGCAATTTACCGGGCAATTGCGGGCGCACAATGTGCAGCCCACACACTTTTCAGGATCAATTTCATAGTGAAATTAACGCACGGCAAACCTTTGGCAGGGCAAACCTTGTCATTGATATGCGCTTCGATATTCTTTACGGAAATGCTTAGATGTGCTGACGACAGGATTTGGCGCACCCTGGCCAAGACCACACAAACTATCCTGTCGAATCTCAACACTTAAGCAGCTCCAACAGTTCAATATCCATCTGGACGCCCATTGCCTTCGCAGATACGGGTAAGAATTTCAAGCATACGGCGGGTACCGACACGGCAAGGGACGCATTTTCCGCAGCTTTCATCCTGAATAAATTCAATAAAAAATCGGGCGATATCAACCATGCAGGTTTCTTCATCCATGACCACCATGCCACCGGATCCCATCATGGAACCTGCCTGGGTTAACCGTTCATAATCCACGGGAAGATCAAGAAATTCCGCAGGTAAACAACCACCCATTGGACCGCCGGTTTGAATGGCTTTAAACCCTAAATCGTTCTTGATACCACCGCCAACATCGTAAATAATCTCGCGTAAGGTAATACCAAAAGGCACTTCAATCAAACCTGTTTTTTTAACATCACCAGCCAGAGCAAATGTTTTTGTGCCCTTGCTCTTTTCAGTACCCATAGCTGCGAACCATTCAGGTCCATTGAGAATGATTTGAGGAACATTCGCATAGGATTCAACATTATTAATGCTGGTGGGTTTGCCGAATAATCCTCGGACAGACGGGAAAGGCGGTCTCGGGCGGGGTTCCCCGCGCTTTCCTTCGATAGAAGCTATCAAGGCAGTCTCTTCACCGCAAACAAATGCGCCTGCACCCTGCCTTACTTCAAGATCGAAAGAAAAATCTGTACCAAATATATTTTCGCCAAGTAAACCTAGTTCACGGGCTTGTTTAATGGCAATCTCAAGAGTTCTAACTGCGATAGGATATTCAGCGCGGCAATAGATATAACCTTGCTTTGCGCCAATAGCATAAGCAGCAATAATCATGCCTTCAATAACGGAATGCGGGTCGCCTTCAAGAACAGCGCGGTTCATAAAAGCTCCCGGATCACCTTCATCAGCATTGCAAATGATGTAGCGAATATCACCAACAGAATCTGCGCGTTAATGCCCATTTCATACCGGTTGAAAATCCAGCACCCCCTCGGCCGCGCAGACCGGATTCTTTTATCATTTGTATGACATCATCCGGGGATTTTTCAGTTATCACTTTGGCGAGCGCTGAATAACCATTTTCAGCAATATAATCCTCAATATTCTCAGGATTGATCTTTCCACAATTTCGTAAAACAACTCGAACCTCTTTAGGAGTAGGTTCACTTAATTCCTGCGCCTCCTCTTTTTTTGGAGGAGCAAGTAGTCTATTTACAGGGCGGCCTTTAATAAATTGTTCATCGACAAGATATGGTATATCTTCTAAAGTCAGGCCGACATAATGGTAACCTTCCGGGTAAACCAGAATCTCGGGACCTTTATCACAATCCCCAATCCGGGGAGTGTCCATGACTTTTACTTCATCAGACAAACCTTTTAAATTCAATTCCGCCTGCAGCGACTCAAGAACTTTTTCAGAACCCTTTGCGATGCACTCGGGATCGCTGCATACTAATACGTTTGATCTAAAATATGCCATATCTACCTGGATTGAATTAAATTATTTTTATCCCTGCAGCGGGATAACATGACCTTCAACCACTTCACCTTTTTCCACATGATTTTCCATAATTGTCTTGGCTACTTCAGGTGAAACTTTACCGTAGGTAACTTTCTCTTTCTCGCTCATAACAACCTGAAGAATTGGTTCCTGTTCGCACAAACCGATACAGCCAGTTTGTGTTACTACGATATTTGGAAGATTTTTAGCTTCAATATATTCAAGTACAGCTTTCATTGTCTCTCTGGCGCCTGCAGCAATACCGCATGTTCCCATGCCCACAATAACCTGGGTAGCACCGGATGTTTCAGTGACTTTCCGTTTTGCTAATGCTTCCTCACGAATTTTCTTGAGGTCATCCAAACTTTTTATTGCGTTCATTTTTTCTCCTGAAAACTGATTTGATTATTTTTTTTATTCTGAACTGATTCAAATCCGTTTACGATTTCATTTCTCAAATATCCTATGACCTGCGGATCAGATAATGGAATTTCGTCTAAAACTTCTTTGATGGGTTGGTCATCAAGTCTATATGAGTTATCATTTATTGAATAATCAAGAATCCAATGTACCTTCGGATAGCCGATTAGCAGGTTCAGCCATGTACTTTTCAGGTCGCCAAGGGGCATGCGATCAATATGGCTAAGTTTGAATCTCACTTTTACCTCAGTACCAATTCCTTGCTCTGATGTGATCTCAAGACCGCCTTCACAGGCTTCTGCAGCTGATTTAAGAAATGGGATTCCAAGTCCGACTTTACGGGTTGTCCGGGAGGTAATAAATGGGTCGGCAAGATTTTTCAATTTTTCCGCATTCATTCCTCTGCCATTGTCTTTTATGTTGATAATCAACTCATCAATATTAAGGTTCTCAAAAACCGAAATCTCGATTTTTGTCGCGCCAGCATTGACACTATTTTCTGCAATATCGAGAATATGCAGAGAAAGCTCTCTCAAAATTATCCTTCTTTGTCTTGCCGTTCAATCGTTCGGATAATTGTTGCCATCTTTCCTGGCTGCACACGCCCATGAATAGTCTCATCGACCACAACAACCGGAGCCTGGCTGCATGCACCAACACATCGGCATTCCTCCATGGTTATATTGCCATCATCAGTGGTTTTACCCATTTCAATACCAATTAATTGTTTGGCTTTGTCAATTAATTGCGAAGCTCCACCGACGTAACAGGCAGTTCCCATGCAGAATTTTACTGTATGCTTGCCTCTTGGCCGTGTGGTGTAAAAAGAGTAAAAGGAAATAACACCGTGAACCTTGCTTACAGGTACTTTCAGATAATTCGCTATGAACTGCTGGATCTGTTCAGAGACGAACCCGATCTTCGCCTGTACGTCATTAAGAATTACCATGAGACTGCCAGGTTTGTTTTTATGTTCTTCCAGAATTCTTATGAGCCTATCCGCCAGCTCCGGGTTTTGGGTAGGGTCTATCAGAGGATTAATTTGTAAATTTTGTGTCATTAGGGTTGCCAATAATTGAATTTTCTAAAAACCAAGTGATTTTATCACGAATTGCATTTTATATCGACAATATTGCAGAAAAACATGACGAAAGTTGACCGATTAAGTTATCTTGTTTGCCTCATTGGCGTAAATTCTTGTAAGATCGTCCTTGTTGTCCATTCACTGCAAGAATGATTTCATTAAGGGTTGGTTCTAAAATAGAGAATTGATTCCATCCCTGAATATCATCCAATGTGTGGGCATCACCACCCTGAATCAAGTTGTAATTGCTTAACTGTGGGTATTGATCAATTGCCTGTAAAAAAGATAGGTGGCGAGAAATCTCTAATATTTGAAGATCAATATCTGTGGGTATCATGCCTAAGACTGGTAATAAACCAAAAGCAGTCCGGTTTACATGGGCAGGAATTAATAATCCACCATAAAAATCCACTTTTTCCCAAGCTTCTTTTAACGTAAGTGATGAGGAGGTTATCAATAGGCGTTCTTCCCGTTTGATAAATTCTCCAGTTGCATCAACAACAAATTGCTCACCAAAGAACTCAGAATTGTTCTTAATATCAGGAAAGGTGTTATTGATCTGATTAAAAAACGATATTACCTGTTCGAGGGTATCAAATAGACAAAGGCTGTGAATTTCTTCCCGGGTTTGAAGCTCAATTCCTGGCAGAATAGATATGCCTGTGCCGGCAGCAGCTTCAATTACTGCATTAATATTGTCTATCGCATTGTGATCAGTGACAGCAATCAGATTAATATTTTTTGCGAGTGCTTCTTCAATGATAAGCGGGGGAATCATTTCTACAGCTGCGCATGGAGACAGGACTGTATGCAGATGAAATTCCGCTCTATATGACTTCAAGTTGCTTTGTGGGCTTGCCACGGATGATTGAGCTATTGATCCCGTAGACCTAATTGCCAGAGTCTACCGACAACTGAAAATGAATTCTTGTCTGTTGAAAGTAAAATAACGCCCTCTTCATTTGCTTTTTTAACGGTTTCTTCATCTGGTTTAGCTCCTTCAGAGATAATTACAGCCGCGATATTTAAAAGACAAGCCACGGCGACGATATTATTATGTGCCTGAAGCGTGACCCAGATGCTTTCATTTTTAGCTCCCGTCATGACACAACTGAGCATATCGGAAACATATCCGTGAGTAGGTGAAATCCCTGAATAATCCTTTTTCTCGGTAATAACATTAAGATCAAGTTCTTTGATGATTTGATCAAGATTCATTTCCATTCTCCTTTTTTATCAAGTGCCCTTCACCCATGATGTCCTCACCCTTGAGGAAGAACTTCAAGGTAAGATGAGTTCCCTTTCCTAGATCAGAATTTAATTTCATTTCATCAACACATCGTGAAATATTATATAAACCCATCCCCGCGCCAAACCCCAATTCACGGATCTCTTCAGTTGCCGTCGAGTAGCCTGGTTGCATGGCAAGTTTGACATCTTTGATCCCTGGTCCCTCATCCCAGATATAAGCAGCGATTTGCTGAGGTTCAATCTCAACATGGATCGATCCACCGTTAGTGGTATGAATGATCAGGTTCATTTCGGCTTCATAGATAGCGATACCAACCCTTCGCGCAAGCTGTGGATTGGCGCCCAAGCGGACTAATGCCCGTTTTATGTTACTCGAAGCTGCGCCTCCATTGGTGAAGTTATATCGCTGGATCTCATACCGCAGGATAAGGCTGGTTCGTGATGATTCAATATCTTCGAACAGATGAGATGCGCGGTATTTACGGACTTCTTCTTCCTGATATTCATGTTCGAGAGCTCTCAACATGCCGTAGGTAACATCACCTTTGGTAAGAATACCGGCTAATTCACCTTTTACTCCTAAAACAGGCAAGCGGCCTAATTTAGTTTTCGCAAAAAGTTTGAGCGCTTCGGTTAAGTGGTCGAAGGAATTAACAGTCACCAAGTCAGTGGTCATGTATTCCTGAACGCATTTATCAATATCCTGATTTGCGAGGCACTTGATCAGGTCTTCGGTGCTGACTAGTCCAATCAGATTTTTTGCTTCATCAACAATAGGGATGCCTGAAATCCGGTATTCCCGGAGTGCATCCATTACATTTCGCATCGTGTCTTGGGGTCGAAGGGTTTTTACATCATGAGACATTACATCTGAAATTTTTAGAATATAAGCAAGCTCTTCAACGCGCGTAATGCTGCCGGCGAGTTCATCAGTAATGACTTTGCCTTTAAAACGGGGAGATGGATTGGTAAGTTGATTATCTGGCATTTAGAAAATCAATTAGTAATGGGCCGCTCCAGGCTTGGCAACCCTGCCAAGAAAAGTCGGCCAGATAATTCGAACATACCGAATGGAGAAGTGATTAAAGGGATACCTTCAGCATCTGCAAGCTCGATAGTTTCTTCCGGTGGTTTCTTCCCACGGACAAAGACAATGGCAGCCACATCTGACATCTGGGCGGTTCTGACTACTTGCGGATTGCATAAGCCTGTTAATAACACTGCATCAGGTTGGATAGACGCAAGCACATCACTCATCAAGTCTGCTCCGCAGCCGCCTTTTACTTCTCTGGTTAGGTCGGCTGATTTTGTGAGCAACTTGCCATCAATGTATTCAAGCAGATTTTTTATGTTCATATTATCCAATTAAAAAGAAAATTTCAAATTTCCATGAAAAAGTCAGAGGTAATTATATGTTAAAATTTTTTGATTCCAGGATATAAAAATGAAAAATATCATTCAATCTGTAAAAGGAACAAGAGAATTTTACCCATACGAGATGTCATTAAGGTCATGGTTATATTCTAAGATCCGGTCAGTCTCGGAACTCTTTGGGTATCAGGAATATGATGGCCCATTTCTGGAGAGTATTGACCTCTATGCGGCAAAATCCGGTGAAGAACTAGTCAAAGAACAATCTTTTGTATTCCCGGATCGCGGAGGCAACTTGATTGCCTTGCGTCCAGAATTAACACTCAGCCTGGCACGCATGGTTGCGCAAAAGCAGCATGAACTTATTTACCCCCTGCGTTGGTGGTCCTTTGGTCCATTTTGGCGTTATGAAAAACCGCAAAAAGGCCGTTCACGCGAATTCTTTCAATGGAATATTGACTTGATTGGCGTGAATTCACCTGAAGCAGACGCCGAGCTGGTAGCAGTATGCGCCGAATTGTTCAGATCAGTTGGGTTGACACCCAATGAGGTAAAAATCATGGTGAATGACCGGCGCCTGATGGCCGAACAATTATTAAATCTTGGGATAAGCCAGGAAAAAGAGCGGAAGCGCTCGGTTTAATTGATCGTAAAGACAAAATGAGAACTCCTGAATGGTTAGATTATGTTAAAGAAAAAGGTCTAACCCAACCCCAAGCCCAAGGATTATTAGACCTACTTTCAAACAAGCAGCTGGCTAATACGTCTGAAGAACTCATTCGGTTTTTCAAAGCATTGGATGCGTTGGGTGTG
Source organism: uncultured Chloroflexia bacterium (assembly GCA_963723145.1). Lineage (GTDB taxonomy): Bacteria > Chloroflexota > Anaerolineae > Anaerolineales > Anaerolineaceae > Pelolinea. The sequence goes on along the minus strand of CAVRPM010000006.1, from coordinate 272,082 downwards.
CGTGAGTACGTTGAATTTGACCCAAAGGTTGTTCGCGGACTGGATTATTACACAGGCATTGTTTTTGAAGCGCGAGATGTTGGTGAAAGCGCCCGGGCGATTCTGGGAGGCGGGCATTATGACAATCTCGTGGAAGATGTCGGAGGAGACCCATTACCTGGGGTAGGATTTGCAATGGGTGATGTGGTATTACCAATAATTTTAAAAGAATTGAATAAATTACCAGAATTAAAGGTTTTTCCTGCCTTTGTCCTGGTTACAGTTTTTGATAAGAATACGCTATCAGAAAGTTTTTCGCTTGCATCAGATTTGAGGAAAGCTGGAATTGCTGCCCAGACTTATCCCGAACCCGGGAAACTGGGTAAGCAATTCAAATATGCAGACCGGATCGGTGTGCGATTTGCCCTTACGCTCGGTCCAGATGAAATTTCGCTGGGAGTTGTGCAAGTAAAAGATTTGGTCAGCGGTGAACAGCTGAGTATTCAGCGGGGTGAGGTTATACATTTTCTTCTAAAGAATCTTGCCCGGTAATACGGAGCATGATAGAATCACCACCACATGGTGGCTGTAGCTCAATGGCAGAGTGCTTGACTGTGGATCAAGATGTTGCGGGTTCGACCCCCGTCAGCCACCCCTAAATATGGGATTTTTTGCTGAAAAAGTCCCATTTTTGCTTTATTTGGAGGGACATGATGGAGGGACTTTTAGATAATATGTTATCCATGTGAATTCTGTTGAAATTACAGAATATATGGACCCTGATATTTACCGATTGTATATATAAGGTTTTCGCGGAGGTTTATAATTCGTTTTGTTTTTACCTAAGCTGGAGGAAGCATGGTCAAAAGGATTCATTTCATTATTTCATTATTAATTGGGTTCCTATTATTATTTAGCGCATGCCAATCTCCAATTGTCTCGGAATTACATGAAAATCCTTCTTCAACTCCAAATATTGAAGTAACAAAAATTCTTCCAACTCAGATTCCTACAACACCTCCCCCTACCGAGATTCCACCAACGCCAACGCAAGCTAATTATAAAATCTCCGAGACGGATAAAATGGAAATGATTTTTATTCCGAGTGGGGAATTCACAATGGGCACAGAAGATATTGAAGCCCAGAGAATTTACACTGGCAATGGGGTTGCCTATCCGGAAGTGCCCCAACATACAATTTACCTGGGTGGTTACTGGATTGATAAATATGAGGTTTCAACAAGTCAATATGCAAAATGCGTTGAAGCTGGAGTCTGCAAACCCGCTGGTGAGATAAATAATCCAGTTTTAGCAGGACTTGAATACTACACAAGTGAAGAATACGCAAACTATCCAATAATTAATGTCAGTTGGTTTCAAGCGCGGGATTATTGTGGCTGGGTTGGCAGGAGATTACCATCTGAAGCTGAATGGGAAAAAGCAGCGCGGGGAGTGGATGGTCGTAAATATCCCTGGGGAAATGAAAAAGTTAATGATGATCTTGCCAATTTTTGTGATAAAGATTGCACTGCCGGTCATCCTAACCCCTCATTTAATGATGGATACCCAGAAACGGCTCCTGTTGGAAGTTATCCAAAAGGAGCCAGCCCATATGGACTCATGGATATGGCCGGAAATGTCTGGGAATGGACGAGTACAATTCCTAATCCATATCCATATGATGCCGCGGATGGCAGGGAAGATGAACAGGACGTGGCATATAATTCAAAGTGGCCCCAGAGAATTTTACGCGGAGGGACATGGAGTAATGGAATATGGTGGGTGCGTTCATCAGTAAGATACCGAATAGTGGGCGTTTATATCAATAATAATATTGGTTTCCGTTGTGCTTCTTCAGAATGAACTATTAAATTCTTGAAAGGTGATTTTGCCATGCTTACTGATGAAAAAAAGTTAAACCTTTTAAAAGCTGCTGTTGACGCATCAAAAAATTCATACTGCCCGTATTCAAATTTTCGTGTGGGTGCTGCTGTATTGACAAAAGCAGGAAATGTTTATAAAGGAGGAAATATTGAAAATGTTTCATATGGCGCCACAGTCTGTGCAGAGCGGGTAGCCATCTGGAAAGCTGTTTCTGAAGGCGAACACGATTTTCTGGCGATTGCCGTAATTGGTCCGGGAACCAAAGAAGGGTATCCTTGTGCACAATGTCGTCAGGTGATGGTGGAATATGGCCTGGATTGGCTGGTAATCAGCGGGGATGCAGATGGTAATTATTTGGGAGAAAGAACCGTCCGAGATCTTGTTCCTTTTCCATTTGTGCCATCTGCGCTCTTGGGAGATGATAAATAGGATTTTTAAAGAATACCTGTTTCGCTATTAAGGTTTTTTAACAATAATTTCTAATCCAAACAAGAAAAACGCAATCAATGCGATGGGTATTCCTGCACCTAATAAACAAAGGAAACCAATAATTGCTGCATTAATACCATATACCAGCCAGATCATCCCTAGCCCAACAAAGAAAAGTATCAAAATAAACCAAAGAACCAACCTGAATTTGGTCTGCGAAGCGTACTTTCTCAGATCGGACAGATTGGGTGAGTTTAAATCTTTTTTTATGGGTTTATCAGCCATCCTTGACGTCCATAAATGATAATATCACCAACGACCAGAACATCATCGATTTTTTTATCCTTAATGAATTTGCCCAGCGAAAAATCTTCATATTCACGTAAATCAACAGCATAGGTATTCTTATAATGTGAAGCCACAAATTCCTGCATAGCCTGTTTATAAGATCCGCCGATAATTAAAAGGTTGCGGTCGCTTGTGTTTTCAAATCGATATTCCACTAAAGCGACAACAGGTCCAAAAAACTCGGCATAGTGATTGGCAAATTTATCGTGGCTAAAATTACCATCCAGATAATCGTTTTTGTTCCCAAAAGGTTTTTCTTCGCCATTAACGAAGGTAGTAAATTTTGGTAAGCTAACTTCGGCATACTCAAATATGTCAGGTGAACATGGATAAAGTGTCCGCCGGGCATATGAACCGCAGAATTTAAGGCCAGGAATTGATTTAAATTCTTTCAAAATCAATTTAGGGCTGATTTCAGGATATTTCTTCATGAGCATTTCATAAACCACTTCATAGGCCTGCCATGCGCCGCGGATATTCCAATGATGGTCTGTCCTGAAGAATTTTGCCTGGTAGTCTTCCAAATCCTTTAAATGCATCTCTGAAACAATTAATCCCTCTGGTTTGTTCAGTGAAAAATATTTATATGAGCGGCCGTTATCAGCATTTGGATAAAACCTGGCCATCGGATTAAAAGGAGCAAATGCCATTCTTTCAAAGTAGAATCCATAAAAATTCACATCAGGGTGTTCTTTAATAATTTGCGCATAATTTTCTATTCGCTTGTCGATGATTTGTTTTTTTGAATCCTTAAATATTGCAGGAGGTTGGATATAAAAAGGTTGGGACTTTAAAATGTAGTAATTTGAGGTCAGTGAGGCAGGGAAAGCTGGATCGAAAACAAAAGAATACGATGCCTTAATTAAAAGCCGCTCAATTGACTTTGATAGTGTTGTTAAAAAAATCCTGAAGGGAAATTGATCTTTTACTGCCTGATCTAGCTGTGCCTGGAATGAACGTGAAATAAAGGGTTCTAGAATGAAATTATAGGTTTCAAGAAAATTCCCTTTAATGAGTTTTGATATTCCAATCCGGAAATCATGGAGGGGAAGAGATGGAAATCTTTGCAAGCTTCTGTTTTCAACAGGAGAAGTGGGGATCCAATTGCCATTCTGGGAAAGCCAAAATACCGGGACGGAAAATATGACAAAGCAGAAAGCAATGAGAAAAAAAAGCTGCAATAGGTTATTTTTCATGGATTTTTCCTAAAACTGCTGGTAAAAAAATGCCTGATATCCTTTTCCAACCAGAAATGCAATAGAAATTATGAATAAAGATAAATATACAAAGATGTTCACCATTTGATTGTCTATAAAGGAATTTAAATTTGTCAGGTACATATACCTTCAAGGGGATACTGATTAATATACCTATGAGCAGAATTGGAAAATAAGCCAGGATGTTTAAAGTTCGAGAATTAACAAGACCAGAGAATCCATTGAAACCTAATAACGCCTTTAGGAAAGGACCCCATTGTGATATATCTTTAATTCGGAAAAACATCCATCCAATCAGAATCAATATCAGTGAGTAAAACCGCTGTGCAATCAATGGCATTTTCTGCAGTTTTTTTCCCCAGCCTGCTGATTCTAAAGCAAGAATTAAACCAAAATAAATTCCCCAAATGATGTAATTGGGCGTTGCACCATGCCAGAGGCCTGTAAGAAAAAATACAATAATAAGATTTATTTGCTGCCTGAAAAATTTGTTATAACGGAATCTATATTCCAAAGGAAGGAAGACATATTTACGGAACCAACTTGTCAATGTCATATGCCAGCGCCGCCAAAAGTCAGCAATGCTTGTACAAAAATAGGGAAAATTAAAATTCTCTGGCAGAGTGAAGCCAAGAATTTTTCCTAGACCTATGGCCATGTCAGTGTAGCCTGAGAAGTCAAAATATATTTGAATTGCGAAGGCTATTAGACCATACCATGCCAGACCAAAGCCCAAATTCGCATAATCGGCATTAAAGACTTTTTGGGCTACCACACCAACCGTATCGGCTATTAGGACTTTTTTGCTTAAACCTGCTATGAATCGTTTTATCCCATCTAACAAGGTTGACGTTGAGATTAAAGGCTGTTCATAATCCTGTTTAAATTTCTTAAATTCACAAATTGGTCCCTGAATAATTTTTGGAAAAAATAGAATAAAGTTGAGAAATGTTAGAGGATTTTTTTCAGCTGAAACTATCCCATTTGAAATATCCAGCAAATAAGATATTAAAGTGAAAATAATAAATGAAATCCCAATTGGAAAGTAAATGTCATTTATGATTGGAAGGAAATGATCTGTTTTTACGAATTCGCCCAGAAGTACTTTCAAATCTTTTACTATAAATAAAACCAATAAATTTGAGATAAGTGCAAAAATCAGATAAATATTTTTTCAAGCTCTGCTTATCTTGTAATTTGGGGATTTGAAGAGCAAAAATATAATTGAAAATGATCAGGGCAATCAGAAATAAAGCAAATTTGGGCTCACCCCAAAAATAAAAAAAAATAGAACCCATAAAAAGAAGAATGCTTCTTACTGATTTCCAGGGAACAACAAGATAAAGAGTAAAAAATATTGGGCAAAAGATAAAGATAAATGACAGATTTGTTAGAGCCATTATATAAAATTTAATTGATGATTTTTTCTTAGTATATAACGGGTAAATGATGAGATAGACATTATAAATAATAAATTTTATTAATTTATAAAAATAACAAATTACTTTTGTTACAATATATTTCTTCTAAAAGAAGATCATCGAAATGAAAATATGAGGAATCTATTTGATGCTAAATGAGATCAAGGCAATAAAATGTTTTATGCTGGATATGGATGGAACTTTCTATCTGGGTGATCGCTTGTTACCCGGCGCACTGGAATTTATGGATTATCTCATTCGGGAAGATAAAGATTATCTTTTTTTGACCAATAACTCATCCAAGAACAGGGAAATGTATACTGAAAAAATTTATAAGCTTGGCTTTAATGTTGACCCATCCAAGATACTAACTTCAGGAGAGGCAACTACAATTTACTTACGAAAGCATTCAAAATATCAAAAAATATACTTACTTGGAACTGAAGCCTTGAAAAATGAATTTTTGCATGCAGGTTTTGAAATTGTGCAAGAAATTCCAGATTCGGTTGTGCTTGGTTTTGATACTTCACTGACCTATGAGAAAATATGGAAAGCATGCGATTTTATCAGGAGTGGATTACCATATCTTGCAACACATCCTGATATTAATTGCCCGACAGAATCGGGTTTTATGCCAGATATTGGTTCTTTTATTGCTATGATTGAAGCTTCGACAGGAAGATGTCCAGACGTGATTATTGGGAAACCTCATCATCATATGGTTAACGCAGTTATTGAGAAAACCGGTTATCATCTTAAATGACATTGCCATGATTGGTGACCGCCTGTATACAGATATTGCACTTGGAAAGGCAGGAATAAAAACCATTCTTGTTCTGAGTGGGGAAACAAAAATTGAAGATCTCGAGGAAAGTAAATTCAAACCGGATATAGTCGTCAACGATTTAAAGGACTTGCTAAACCTTTTGGAGAAATAAGAGCGGGCGATGGGGCTCGAACCCACAACCTTCTGCTTGGGAAGCAGACATTCTACCATTGAACTACGCCCGCAAAACTCTATGGATTATAGCGACGCGTTTATCTAATGTCAAGTTATTGTAAATTTAATGTACACCTTTAATAATTTTGCAAAAATCTGTATAATGTTATAATATCGGGCGTTTTTTTGAGATATACTGATTACTTCGCTTTAAAAGACAGGAGCGTTATTTGATCACGAACCCAGTTAATTGGCTAATGGGGCTTTTTTCTCTCGATCTGGGAATTGATTTAGGTACTGCCAATACGCTGATTTTTGTTAAGGGCAAAGGCATAATGATCCATGAACCCTCATGGGTTGCTATCGATAAAAGAACCCGCCGTCCTTTGGCTATAGGGGCTCAAGCCAAAGAAATGGTCGGCCGTACTCCGGCGAATATAATTGCTATTCGTCCATTAAGGGATGGTGTTATTTCTGAATTTGAAATTACCCAGGCGATGCTTGGATATTTCATTGGCCGGGTTCACCAGCAATCCATTGTCCCTATGCCGCGGCCACGAGTTGTTGTCGGCATTCCATCGGGGGCTACTGAAGTAGAAAAAAGGGCGGTTTTTGATGCAACAATGGCAGCAGGTGCTCGTGAAGTCTATCTGATTGAAGAACCAATTGCAGCCAGTCTAGGCGCGGGATTGCCTTTAGCAGATGTCAAAGGGACCATGATCATCGATATCGGCGGGGGGACTACCGAGGTAGCTATTACTTCGATGGGCGGTATTGTTGTTTCTCGTTCACTCAGGGTAGCAGGCGATGAAATCGACCAGGACATAATCAATTTTGTCCGAAATAAATATAATGTTTTTATCGGTGAAAGAATGGCGGAACAAGTTAAGGTAGAAATTGGTTCGGCATATCCCCTGGAAACCGAAAAGACGATGGTTGTGCGCGGCAGAAACCTGGTTACAGGATTACCTGAAGCCATTGAAGTATCTTCGATCGAAATTAGAGAAGCAATTAACAGCTCGCTTCAAGTTATCATTGACACAATTAAAGACGCACTGGATGAAGCGCCACCTGAAATTGGGGCTGATCTTTTAGATACCGGCATTTGCTTGGCGGGTGGCAGCTCCCAGCTGCAGGGGCTTGTAGAAAGGCTTACAAATGACCTAAAAATGCATGTTTGGCGGGCAGATGACCCAATGACATGTGTAGCCCGCGGTGCAGGGATAATTCTTGAAGATTTAAATCGTTTTCGACACCTGCTTGTAGACATTGATCGGTCCAAACAACGTTAGCAATAAATCTGGCATAATTAATCCAACTAAGCCATGAAATCTGTTTCGCCTCAAACACTGCGTAATGCAGTTGTAGTATTCTTGGTTGTTGGTATTCTGTTACTGGCACTCGGTGGATTTCTGCGTCCAATCTTGGGAGTGGTAATGGATCCATTTATTGGCGTACAAAGGTGGCTGTCAGAAAGATTTATGGAAGTATATGACTTTTTCACTCTTCCCAGAGACGTCACAGATTTGCTGCAAAAAAATGCAGAACTTGAAGATGAAGTATCTGGTTTACAGAGCCAGGTAATTCAATTGCAGGAGCAATTGCGAGAAGCAGATGTCTTATACTCGCTGCTTGATTTTGCCCGTTCCCGGCCTCAAGATGAGTATATTGCATCCGCGGTCATCGGGCGAGATCCCAGCCCATTTCTCCATTATATTATTATTGACCATGGATCTGATGATGGAATTCAACATGGTATGCCTGTTGTTACACAGCAAGGCCTGGTTGGAAAAGTCGATGCGGTAACTGCAAGTGCAGCGCGTGTTCAATTAATTACTGACCCTGGATCAGTTGTCAATGTACGATTACAGAATCAGATTGCGGCTGCCCAAGTGGTTGGATCTGTAACTGGTGAGTTAACTCTTGAAATGCTTTCGCAGAATACCGATCTCACTCCAGGGGAAATTTTGCTGACATCAGGCTTGGGCGGTAACTTCCCTGGTGATGTGATAGTAGGTCAGGTAGCTGAAATTAATAAGACCGAAAATCAACTATTTCAGACTGCCCTTGTGCAGCCAGTTGTTGATTTCACAGCACTTAGAGCAGTGCTTGTTATAGCCAACTTCAATACTATCAACATTAATTCTTTAGTACCAACAGCTGCGCCATAATGCTTTCAAATTTTATTGCCATCCCGGTTCTGATGGTTTTATCTGTGCTGCAGGTTACTGCGATTAGTCGTATTGTTTTATTTAGTGGAACTGCCGATCTGGTTTTACTGGCAGTAGCCGCTTGGGGTGTGAGAGAAAGAGGTAAAAATGTTTTTTTATGGGCTTTCATTGGTGGATTGATGGTTGCATTTACGACCGCAATGCCAACCTATGCTGCTTTCATTCCTTACATGTTTATTGCTTTGGTTGCCAGATTGTTTCAAGATAGACTTTGGCAGGCTCCAATCCTTTCTTTAATAATGGTTGTAGTAATAGGTACTCTTTTCCAGCATATTTTTTATATTGTTGTACTTCAGATAGAAGGAATAAATATTGGATTCAATGAGAGTTTAATAAAAGTAACTCTGCCCAGTTTACTGCTAAACTTCTTTTTCCTTTTTCCTGTTTATGTTCTAATATCTGACATTGGAAAGTGGATATTTCCGGAAGAAAATTATGAATAATCGAGGACATAAAAACCAACGGCTTGAAGACTGGCGAGTGAGGATAATTTACTTCCTTATTGTAGCAATTTTTGGATATTATGCCATCCGATTGTTCAATCTGCAAATTCTTAACAGTGGTGCATACCTTGATCAATCTGAGGAAAACCGCACAAGGGAAATCAGTGTGCCAACTCAGCGGGGCATTATTCTGGACAGGAATGGAGTTGTTCTGGCGCGTAATATTGCCTCATATAATGTGACTATTACGCCGGCCGACTTGCCCGGAGACCCCACTTTGGAACCATTACCGGGGGCTGTGGAGCAGGTCTATCGGGAATTATCTCCATTAATTGATATCCCCGTTTCTAGCGGTGTATTAAATGATGAGACTGTGAAATTATTTACTCCCTGCCAGACGGATTTTGGAATCAAAGAGATTGTCTTAATCGCTGACACAAATGCTCCCTACACTCCGGTCAGGGTTGCATGTGATGTCGACAAGGATATTGCAATGCGCATCAGTGAAAAAGCGGGTGATTGGCCTGGTGTTGAAGTTGAGATCAATCCGATCAGAGAGTACCCTACTGGTGAACTCACCGCCGAAGTCATTGGTTTTCTAGGCCCAATCCCCGCAGCGCTGGAACCTGAATACATAGAGTTGGGTTTTGTTCCAAATAGAGATAAAGTAGGTTATGCGGGGGTCGAGGCATGATTAAATGCCCAACTTGCAGGCCGTAATGGAACGAGGATCGTAGAAGTGGACGTTGCGGGAAAAGAGCTGCGCGACCTTGAACCACCACAAGCAACAACCCCTGGAGGAAATGTTGTGCTGACCATTGATACACGCCTTCAGGCTGCAACGAAAGCGGCCTTGATTGGTGAAATCACTTGGTGGAACAAATATTTTAACGATACCCGCTCTTCTAATGGAGTCGCGATTACGATCAACCCTAAAACAGGCGAAATCCTTTCGCTTGCTTCTTTCCCCACTTTTGAGAACAATAGAATGGCGCGTTTTATACCTGCTTATTATTATGAACAATTAAGTAATGATCCAAACAGGCCTTTATTTAATCACGCAATCAGTGCGGAACATCCACCGGGTTCGGTGTATAAACTCTCAACCGCTATTGGGGCATTGAATGAAGATGTGGTTTCAGCGACCCAAAGTTTAGAATGCCCGGGAACGGGAAGAATTTCTATTATTGAAAAATATGCCCCAAATGACCCGGGCACACCGAGGGATTATGTTTGCTATGACCCTTTAGGGCATGGTCGAGTAAGTTATCTAATGGGCATCGCGTTATCCTGCGATATTTATTTTTATAAAATCAGCGGCGGCTATCCCGGAGAAGTTCCCGAGGGGCTTGGCGTAGATCGAATGGCTGAGTATGCAAAGGCATTAGGCTATGGATCCCTTACAGGTATCGAATTACCTGGGGAAGCTACAGGGCTTGTGCCAACCAGCGCTTGGAAACGCATAAACCTCAGCGAAAACTGGTCTATTGGAGATACTTATATTGCGGCCATGGGTCAGGGCTTTGTACTCACAACCCCGCTGCAGGTACTTGTTTCGGCTGCAATTGTTGCAAATGACGGGGTTTATATGAAGCCGACTTTGGTAAAAGAAATTCAGGATAGTGAGGGTAATGTAGTAAAGCCTTTTACACCCATAGTTAACTGGGATATTACCAAAGATCCAATGATCGCTGTCTTTGATGAGAATGGCACCCCAACCGAGGAAAAAAAGATAGTAGAAGATTGGGTAGTTGATTTAACCCAACAAGGTATGCGAATGACCGTTACTGAAGGTACGGCAGAGAGGGTTTTCAGGAATTTTGAAGTCAACGGCGAGGAAATCCAGGTTGCGGGTAAGACGGGTACTGCTGAATATTGTGATAATGTGGCACAATCGAAAAACTTGTGCCAACCTGGAAATTGGCCAACCCATGCCTGGTTTGTCGGTTATGCTCCTTATGAGGATCCCGAAATAGCGGTCGTTGCGTTTGTGTATAACGGCGGTGAAGGCGCGAGTGTTGCAGGTCCCATTGCTCGGAAAATATTGGAAGCGTATTTTGAATTAAAAGCGATTGACTCAGGTGAAGCTGAATTTATTGCACCTTAGGATGAGTGAAGAGTGACTGAGAAAAAATATCCAATAAAGGGATTTAAAGAAGGTTTGCTGATTACACTTGGAGAGGGGGAATGGAATTCTGTTTCGAAAATTTTGCTTGCGCAGATTGATGATAAACCAGATTTCTTCAGAGGGGCGAAAATTGCAGTAGATGTTGGCGAGAGGACAGTCCATGCCGCAGAAATGGGACAGCTTCGCGATAGGTTATCCGAAAGAGGAGTTTCATTGTTTGCTGTGATCAGCAAATCCAATGCCACTGAAGCCGTTGCCCAGACGCTTGGGTTATCCACCCATAAAAGCGTACTCAAAAATCGCGTGGAAAATATCCAAAATGCCTTAATCGACGGCGAGAAGGCGGTTTTGCTGCACAAGACACTAAGATCAGGCGCCTCAGTCAAATATCCGGGGCATGTCATTATTGATGGCGATGTGAACCCAGGAGCAGAAATTATTGCCGGCGGTTCAATTTATGTTTGGGGAAAACTACGCGGAACCGCTACAGCCGGAATAGAAGGTTCTGATGAGTCGGTAATCTGCGCGTTGGATTTTAATCCGGCAGGAATGCGTATAGCCAATATCGTAAGAGAAGGACAGTTAATGAAATTAAAAATTAAGAAGAGTCCCCAAAAAGCATCCATACATAATGGGTTCATAATAATATCGGATTGGAAACAGGATAACCAATTAAAATAGGAAACTAAACTAATTTGAAAAATTAAGGAGTTTATGACAGCAAGAGCAATAACGATTACATCAGGTAAGGGCGGTGTTGGAAAAACAACCGCAACTGCTAACCTTGCGGTTGCATTGGCCAATCTGGAACAAAGGGTTGTATGTATTGACAGTGATATCGGGTTGCGGAACCTGGATGTCGTGCTGGGATTGGAAAACCGTATTGTATACGATCTGGTAGATGTTATTGAAGGTCGCTGCAGGTTGAGGCAAGCAATGATTCGCGACAAGCGATTTGAAGAATTGTATCTGATTCCCGCAGCTCAAACGAGGGATAAAAATGCTGTCTCTCCATCAGATATGATAAAAATGGTCAATGAACTTAAGGATGAGGCCGACTGGATACTAGTTGATTCTCCCGCAGGAATAGAACGTGGCTTCAGGAATGCCATAGCACCGGCTGATGAAATAATTGTAATAACAAATCCGGATGTATCTGCTGTACGTGACGCGGACAGGATCATAGGTATTATCGAAGCGGAGCAAAAAGGTCCCGCAAAACTTATCATTAACCGGATCAACACCCAGATGATTCAGCGCGGTGATATGATGGATGCCAATGACGTTTTAGACCTTTTAGCTGTAAAACTCATTGGCCTAGTACCTGAAGATGACCATGTGATTGCCAGCACTAATATCGGAAAGCCTGTTGCTTTGGATGAAAAATCAAAAGCGGGGCAAGCATTCAGAAATATCGCCCGAAGATTAATGGGCGATGAAATAGCATTCATGGATCTTAATTCTAAAGAAGATATCATGCACCGGTTATCCCGGATATTTAAATCTGGAGGGAACTGAAATGGCTGACTGGTTTTCCAAGATAACAGGTAAAACATCAAGTGCACATGAAGCCAAGGAACGTCTGAAACTAGTCTTAATTCACGACCGAATGGATATAACTCCAGCAACTATGGAAAGTCTTAAGGACGATCTTACTGAAGGCTATTTCACGCCACATACAAATTGAGCCGGAATCGGTAAAGATAACCATGCTGCATGAAGGCAGAGAGCAGCGCCTGGTAGCGGATATCCAGTTGAAGCACCATGAAAGGAAAGCAACCGGTTAGGAAGAACTTAAAAATTGAAGCGAGAACTTTGGCGAAATTTTGATTTTTGGCTGTTTGGTGCATCAGTTTTTTTAGCATCTTTGGCATCATGATGATCCAATCAGCTATTGCAGGAAATGAAGTGCTGGCACTTTCTGTTTCCAGGCAGCCGATTTTCCTTGCATTAGGTGTTGGATTGATGCTTCTTATGACCGCAATTGATTATCATTACTGGGGATCGCTGGCTAAATTCCTTTATGCTTTTGCTTTAATTTCGCTCTTGATCATTTATGTATATGGACAAGCTCTTTATGGATCGGCGCGCTGGCTGGATACTGGTGTTATTCTAATTCAGCCATCTGAAATTGTTAAAAATAATCATGATCATGGTTTTGGCGGATTTTTTTGCCAGAAACCAGGATAAACCACATGACTTGCGCTGGATCGCCCAGAGTTTTTTCATGACTTTGGGAGTAGTCATCTGGATCTTACTTCAACCGAATCTGAGTACTTCAATAGTCATTTTTGTGATATGGTTCTCTCTGCTGTGGATCTGCGGCCTGCCGCTGATATATCTTAGTAATTTTGGTCTTGGTTGGACTTATACTAATTGCTATTGCTTTCCCGCTTCTGGAAGATTACCAGCGTGCCCGGGTAATCAATTTTCTGTTCCCCGATCCTGAGGCACGCCACGGGGATACTTATAATGTAGAACAGGCTCTGATAACCATCGGTTCCGGCGGATGGTTCTGGCCAGGGGTACGGACAGGGCACTCAGGTACAGTTAAGGTACTTAAAGGTCCGGCATACTGACTTCATTTTCTCGGCCATGGCTGAAGAATTTGGTTTTGTCGGCACCATAATTATTATGAGTCTGCTCGTCTTTATTATTTGGCGCTGCATTCAGGCAGGCAGAAATGCCAGTGATCTTTATGGATCATTAATCGCTTATAGTTTTGCTGCCATGCTCTTTTTTCAGGCAGCGGTTGATCTATTGGTGTTAATTTCAATGTTGTACCTGTTTCAGGCTTGCCTCTGCCATTCATGAAGCTATGGCGGCAGTTCACTGCTCAGTTCGGTGATGGGGATCGGCCTGGTTGAGAGTGTAAATTTAAGAAAAGGAAATATCGCCTAATATCGGAAAGTAATGACTGAAAATAAAGCATACCGCGTTCGTTTTGCTCCATCCCCGACAGGACATGTTCACCTTGGCTCTGCCCGCACAGCTCTCTACGACTACCTGATCGCGCAAAAGACCAAAGGCCAATTTGTTCTGCGCATTGAAGATACCGACCGCAAGAGACTGGTTGGAGGCGCTGAAGAAGAATTGATCACCAGCCTGCATTGGCTGGGTATTGAATGGGATGAAGGCCCGGAGAAAGGCGGCCCATTTGAGCCTTACCGGCAATCAGAACGGAAAGAGATTTACCTGAACTATGCCAAAGAATTGGTTGGTAGAGGTCACGCGTACTACTGTTTTTGTACTAGTGAAAGGTTAAACAGGCCCGGCAGGAAAAGCAGGAACAAAAACTGACCCCGCATTATGATGGCTTGTGCCGTTCTATCCCCGCACCGGATGCGCAAAAAAGGGTAGAAGCGGGGGAACCGCATGTGATCCGGTTTAAATCTCCCAAAGATGGAGTGACTGTTGTAAAAGACTTACTGCGCGGTGATATTACTTTTGAGAATAAAAATCTGGACGATTCCATTATCATCAAGACGGATGGCTGGGCGCTTTATCACCTTGCTGCGATCGTGGATGATTATTTAATGAAGATTACGCATGTCATTCGCGGCTCAGAATGGCTGCCCACCGCTCCGCTTCACAGCCTTATCTGGAATGCCTTTGGCTGGAAAGAACCGGTTTGGGTGCATCTTTCGGTTTTTCTGAAACCCAGCGGCAAAGGCAAAATGAGCAAGCGTGAAGCTGCTGATCTGACCAATGACGGCTACTCCATTTTCATCAAAGATCTGGAGAAACTAGGCTATCTGCCTGAGGCGGTGATCAACTGGGTAGCGCTGATGGGCTGGAGTTACGACGATCATACTGAATTCTTCAGCATGCCGGATCTGGTTGAAAAATTTTCACTGGAAAAACTGAACCCGTCGCCAGCGGCTATTAATTTTTCAAAACTAGATCATTTTAATAAGAACATATCAAGAATTTATCTTATAAAGACCTGGCCGACCGGATTTATCCCTTTTTATTGATAAGGGATTTACTCCTGATAAAGGAAAACTTGAAGAAATAGCTCCGGTGATCAACGAGCGCCTCACCACACTGGATGACGCCGTGGCGCTGTGCGAATTCCTCTTTAAAGACATTGCTTTGCCGGAAAAATCCGCTCTGGTGATTGCCGATAAGACCCCGGAAGAAACCGGAAAAATCGCCCGGGAGGTTTTGGGACTTTTGTCTGAAATTTTGGATTGGAATACTGGTGAGATTGACCTGAAAATGAAAAAATATATGGAAGCCAGCCAGCTTTCACCCCGGCAGCTGCTGGGATTCCTGCGCGAAGCGGTCACCGGGCAGAATGTGACCCCGCCGTTGTTTGAAAGCATGGCTGTTCTTGGAAAAACCACCTGTATTGAAAGGATCGGGCGTGCAATTGAAGTTATCGGGTGAGGAAAAAGTTTAGTGGTAAAATAATTGGCGCACCCACACTGGGGGCTCGTCTAACGGCAGGACTGCAGACTCTGAATCTGTATATAGAGGTTCAAATCCTTTGCCCCCAGCCATACAAAAACCAGGCAGAAAATGCCTGATTTTAACTTAATTAGTATTTAGTTTATGATCTTATGAGAATAATATTCAAAAATATTTGCATTCTCCTAAGAAAATATACCTTTTGCTACGACAGTAAAGTGTTTTACTTAAAGTAAGAAAAAATGTGCGTTTAATAAAGTCTCCATTATAAAAAATGGTTTTAGGTAATTATAAGATTCATATAAATAATAATATCATCCCAATATCTTTTCGATTTTTAATTTCTCATTGTCTTCCAAAGCAAAGTGTTCGCTAAGAAAAGAAAAGTGAAAATTTCACTTTTGGTTGTTAGGCATACAGAGTTCTCAGTTTATAAAAAGCGTAAAATTAATTTCTTCAAAAACACCAAGTCCTAAACCAAGGACTTGTAGCACCCCCAAAGAAAAAGAAATCAAAACAACGATCGCAAATTACTTAGAGGTGTAATAATATGCTGCTGATAATTGTTAACCATATGCATGATTTGAAAATATATTTTATAATCAGAAATATTGAAGTCTTAATCATAAGGAGGCATTAGAGCCATGTCTGATCAAGCAAAGCCAAAATCAAATTCAAAAAGCGTGATTATTGTTATAGTAATTCTTATTGTTATATTCTTTGGTTACCTGCTTTATAAATCGAATAGCGGCGGAGGCGGTGATTCCTGCAGCGAATTAAAAGAGCCTTTATGAAGAAGCAAAAAATGTAGAAGACTACAGCAAAGTCTCAGAGTATTACGGAAAAATGAACGAATTAGGATGTGAATAAAATATTGTTAGCACCCCCCCCGATTATTATCGGGGGTGTTTTTTACGCGAGAATAATAAGATTGCCTTCTGATTGTTGAAAAATTAAAAAATTTGGGTAGAAATTTACAGCTTTTTAACAGGACTTTTCAATTTATCAGAATGCTGACTCTGAAACTGATGATTTAGGTTAAAAATATTTTACCCAAAGCAGAAATCTCTGTAAGAAGCAAATTCTATAAAAACCAAAGATGTTCAGAACTCTTTAAGAAAACTTAACTCTTGAGCTTTTAACTGGTTAAGCGTTTGTTTATACTCAACAAATCTTCCCTGGTTGCGATATAAAATCTCAGGTTGAAGAATTTCAATAGGGCAGCCATTAATTGCGTTAGCGACTATTTGATAATGAAAATCTCGGTCTTCTTTCCATTCGATGCTGTCAGCAAGCAGGGCCTCAATCAGAGCGGAACTATGCGATATTTTATTTGAGCGAACGCGGGTTATCCGCTGGACCACCCACGCAGCCTGTATTCATTAAAACGACCTTGATATGTGGATTTGCCTGAAGGATTTCAGCAAATCGCTCTCCCTGCAATGCTTCATCCCCGCAGAAAAACGGATTGGTGCCGGGTACGCGTAAAAATTTTTCAGCTTCTGCGCTGCCTCCTGCTGATGTACCGGTGGTTTCTCCCAGCATGAAATATTCCACAGCCTGATCAGCAGATAATTTTGCGATGGCGGGAATGATATCGAAGTTGCGGTTGAGGATCAGGATATGGCTGACCTTGGGCAAGCGGAAGGGTTTACGATGGGGGATCTTATCCAGAGAAAAAGTGCCGCGTCCATTAGTGGTATATGATCCATCCAGGTAAATCTGCAGCCCCATCCGGTTTTATCACAACATTTTCAAGCCAGGAATCCGGGTGCCTGAGGGCATTAAAAATCACCGGTTCAATTTCTTCTTTCAAACCGAAGGTTTTGGCAAAACATCCATTCTCCGAAGCGAATAACCTGCCATCCTTGAAAAGAGCGCAAAAGTCATCTTGGACAGGCAGAGAATCGAGATGCTGGTTAAAAGTTGTGGTTGTTTTACCAGTGCCTGAAAGGCCAATAATAATTACTGAATTCTCTTTTCGATCGGCATCAAAATAAGTTTTGCAGCCGGCATGCAAGGCAAGTCCGCCAAGGTCATAGACCCAATTATTCCACATCCTTAGTCCGGCTTTCTTTGATTCGCCAAAATAATCTGTTCCAAAAATTCGCGTGGTAAATGTCTCCAAATCCACCGCGATAAGGATGGGGTGAGGAAATCCTTCAGGCAGTAAATTAGGTGTGTAAATAACTTTAATACCTCTTTCATTTCCACCTGTGTCTGGGAAATAAAGCTGCCCTTGCATCGCGGCAATATTCGCAGCGCTTTTTTCAACCAACAATTGCGCAGGCACTGACACTGGCGATTCAATGCCGATACGCCCGGTGACCGCGAGCATGTCTGTTTTTAATGTGTAGCTATCCTGTAATAAAGCCAACTCTCTATAAGCATTTCGGGTAATATATTGTTTCTGCAAGGGTGTATCTGCAACTAAGTACGTATATTGGCTGGAACGGGCCGTGATTCTCGTTTTAATACTTAAACTCCCCCATGCAGTTCTCGATGCATTGGGCAGATTAGAAGCGATATCTATCAATGCGTCATTAGACGGGTTGCGAAAGATGGTCATTGCGATTTTTTAAAGTTGCTTATAAAAAATACTAACACTTAATGGTCTTTTCTGTTTAATTTATATCAGGGAATTCATGTGGTTTTAATCACTAAGAGTGGAATGGTTTAATCAAACCTGATTGTGTTAAAATTTAAATAAATCACGTCTTCGAGTCTTGCGGCCTTCAACAATTGAGTTATGGCTGTCTGACCGTTAGGGTGCAGGCGGAAACACCTGCGCCTCCCGTATTTGGAAAGGAGATGTGCTGTAAACCTTATTAAACGGTTTAATCAGCAGCCCTTTCCGGCTGTTTTTTTGTTTAAGGAAAAGATGGATAGAACTAACACTCACTATTTCACCACCAGGGATCTGATGATGATGGCAGCATTGGCATCATTGGGGGGGATCTCCAGCACTTATATCAATATGATTGGGGATATTTTCCAGTCGGTCCTGGGTTTTGCGGGAACCACCCAATGGGCTGCAGGATTCCACATCATCTGGATTATGCTCGCCGCAGCCCTGATTAACAAACCGGGGGCGGCGACCGCGACGGGCATTATCAAAGGTTTTGTTGAATTATTGAGCGGAAATACTCATGGGCTGCTGGTCTTGATAATCGACATTACCGCCGGTTTGATTGTTGATATTATCTTATTATTGCAGAAAGAAAAAAAACCGGGATTGTTATTCCTGCTTGCCGCTGGATT
Source organism: uncultured Chloroflexia bacterium (assembly GCA_963723145.1). Classification (GTDB taxonomy): domain Bacteria; phylum Chloroflexota; class Anaerolineae; order Anaerolineales; family Anaerolineaceae; genus Pelolinea. The sequence continues at coordinate 253,388 of CAVRPM010000006.1, read as the reverse complement.
GTCCTCCGCATCTAACATTTTTATCTTTCAATTCTTCGCTTCCATTCCCAAAGACATTTTAACTTTTTTTGCGATAATGATCTCTTCATTGGTATCTTTTGCGTCAGGGGTGATTTTTGGCGGGTTTCTTGTAAAAGCGTTGCTCATGAGCCTTGAAAAAGTTGGGTTTTACGCAATACCAAAAAACGAAAGCTATCTCCAAAAAAGAGTATTACCGTTTTAATAGGTTTTGCCGCTTTGCTTTTGTCTGCCGGATCGGGCTGGATTTACTATAATCAGCAGTCCATTGGTCAAACCATTTCTATAATTGGTGATGTTTCTAATCCATATGAATTTCCTGCTAAAGACCAAGCTGCTTCCGAGGTGAAAGTTAAAGCTGAAATAAATGGTGTCAGTAGAAATTACACAGGCTATCTAATCTCAGATATTATTGACCTTGCCCAGCCGATTGATAAAGAAGGCGTTTTACAGGTTACTGCAACGGATGGGTATAGTTTTTTTATCCCACTTCAGGAAGTGTTTTCCAATCCCAATTTAATCCTCAGTCAGCAAGAATCTGGAGAAAAGTCAACCTTTAATATTGTCGGCGCAAATTCATCCAAAGCATGGATTAGGGGCGTTAGGGAAATAAAGGTAACAAGAATTAATGGCCTTGAAATAGAAGGCTCTGTATTAAACCCCTTTTTTTTCAACCCTCTGGAGTGGATCTCGGAAATGGATTCCACACTTTTCATTATCAACGGAGAACCTAAAAAACTGCAAGGTGTACCGCTTATGAAAATTTGGGAGAAATCTCAACCTGAAATAAAAACATCTGTAATTATTTTTTCACCAGGAGAAAATTCTTCAGATATGGAAAAATCCCAATTTTTGGGGGATGATTCGATTCGGCTTTTTGTAAACCTTACGCCTGAGGGGACGCGTTATCTGGTGGGAACAATGACCGGTGAAATATTATTTGATAATGTTGCTTCAATAGAAATAAAATAATGATCCAGATAAGAGAACTTTGCTTCAGATATCGCCGAGACAAACCATATATCCTTAACCATCTAAATCTGGATGTCATGGAGGGCGAATGGCTGGTAATTACCGGCGATTCCGGGTGCGGCAAATCCACTTTAGCATTTGGCTTGGCAGGTTTCTTAATTCACTCAATCCCAGGTGAAATTTGCGGTTCAATAATCGTTAATGGGCGGGATGTTCTTAGAGAAAGTTCAGCATCAATTTCTGAAGATGTTTTCCTTGTCCAGCAGAATCCCGAGACCCAATTTTGCACCCTGACTGTAAAGGAAGAATTGGCGTTTGGTTTGGAAAACAGAATGATTCCACCTGATGAAATTGAAATACGTATCTCCAAGGCTTTATCAGCATTGAATGCGGAAGACTTAATGACTATGCAGATTAACGAATTGTCAGGCGGACAGCAGCAAAAAGTAGCCATTGCTACTGCTTTAGCGTTGGAACCCAAAGTTTTAATCCTTGATGAGCCAAGTTCCAATCTGGATCCAACCGCCACATTTACGTTATCTGAGACCCTGGCAGATCTTGGAAAGAAAGAAAGGCTTACTGTCATCGTGATTGAACACAAACCCTGGATATTCAAAGAGCTGGCGACACGACAATTGGCAATGCAGAATGGACAGCTGGTTGAGATGGATCCATCAATAAAGAGCAAAAAGAGACAATTTTTTATTGGGAAAGACGCCAAAATTAATAAGACTTTACCGATAATTGAACTTCGCGAATTCAGAATCCGTTACTTAACCAAATCAATACTCAATATTGATAACCTTGTAATTTGCCCGGGAGAAATCATCTCGTTAATGGGGCCAAATGGCTCAGGAAAAACATCCCTGCTTCTCAGCCTTTGCGGTCTAATCGGCGTTGAAGCAAAGGAAATAGAAGTCTTAGGCAAGCCTGTTACGCCCAAACTAGACATCGCCATCCTCAAAAACCAAGGGATTGTTTTTCAAAATCCTGATCACCAACTTTTCTGCGATTCTGTCCAGGAAGAAATAATTTTTGCCCCATGGAATTTTTATGGGGAAGTTTACGATCATCAATGGGTAAAAAAGTTAATAAAGAAATTTGGGCTTGAAAAATCATTAGAAACGCATCCCTTCCATCTCAGCTACGGCCAAAAAGGAAGGCTAAATTTGGCTTCAGTGCTCTCTTTTGAACCCAAACTGCTTCTTCTGGATGAAATCTTTATTGGCCAGGATCCAAATCATGTACTTTTTCTTCTGGACACGATTAGTGAGTATGTAAAAGAACATTCAGCTACTGTGATCCTGGCAAATCATTCAGCGTGGCCGGTTTTCAATTACGCTTCAAGGATGATGTTTCTGGAGAAACAGCAAGTAACTATCGATTGCCCAATTGAAGCTGCAAGTGACGAATTAATCCGAGCAGGTAAATTCGAGTATCTTCCGGTGAACCAGTGATTAACCAGACGATTTCCCTCCAATATTACCCGCGCCAGGTGTTTTTGAATTCTCTGCATCCATTAACAAAATTCCTTGGTTTGATTGTTGTGTCTTTCGTTCTATTCTTCAATACAGATACCATTCTTTTTCATGTTTTATTTTTTTGCCTGGGAATAATTTTATTAAAAATATCAGGGTATTCTCTATTTCAAATCCAGGGTGGGCGCATAATCGTTGCTACTACGGTTTTCATCGCTCTGATCCAATTGGCCTTCATAAAAGAAGGTGAGGTGATATTATCATTTGGTTCAATCCAGATTACCGACCAGGCATTAATACTTGCAATTACTGTCTCTCTCCGATTCATAACGATCATTCTATTCAGTTACTTATTTGTCCTGTCTACTGAGCCTTCCAGCTTTGTACTCGCGTTAGTTCAACTTGGAATGCCTTACAGGTTTGGATTTTCAATTATTACAGCTATAAAAATGGTCCCGACAGTAAAAAGTGAATTCACACGCATTATTTTTGCACAGATGACGAGGGGAGTAACTTATAAATTCTTTCCGGTCATGCAATTTTTTCAAAACATCAAACAATTCCTAAAAGTCCTGATTATTACAATGATCAAGCGGGTAAATTCACTGGAGGTTTCTATGGAAGGAAGAAGTTTTGGTTTATATAAAAACAGGACATTTATCAAAGAAATTTCCTATTCAGCGGTCGATCTATTGATCATTATTTGCGAGTTGTTATTGATAACAATTATTATTTTTGTAGGGTAAAGCAATGAAACAAAGTATTTCACCGGACAAAAAGAAAATATTAATTTTTTCAATTCTCTTTGGAATAGCATTTCTGACGATTGGATTCGTTATCGCCTCTGCCCAGTTTATCCCTTACCGGATTGTGACCAAATACCCGGCCAGTATGATTCTTGATGAGGCGAAGGAAATGCATCAGTGCGGAGAATGCCATGCATCCAAAGATTTTCACACCTGCGAGACTTGCCACAATGAACACGGATCTGCGGTTTTATCAGGAATTTCTTTCAATTCAACTATTCATCTGACCGGCGATGTACCGGAATCTCTGTTTATCCCCAGCAATCATATTTTCCTTGATGAGAATAAAATGTTGGAAAAAATTACCATCCGCGATTTTCTAAAAAAATATGGCGTAAATTCATTTAAGAGCATCACGCTTTATTCAAATGACGGTGGATTTACGACAATTAAAAACAATCAACTGGGGGATACCTCCTTCCTGCTGCCATTTGAAGACAGCATCCGTTTTGCGGATGAAAAACTGCATGTCTCTACATGGCTGAAAGGGATCTCGAAGGTCATAATTGTAGGTGATGAGCAAAAACTAATAATCGATGGAAGTGAGATGACATTTGGAGAATTGTTACTGAAAGATACTGTCCAGTTTACTGTCGAGCTGGCGCCCGTGATGCTTAAAAGCGAATCGGATGGATTAATCAAAACCGGTTATACGGCTGAAAGATTGGAAGGAATTGATGTTTCAAATTTAATCGATATTCTCGATGAGAAAAATTATGCTCTGAGGTTGAAAGATGGGACTATTCAAACTCAGAAAGGAACCGGGTTGATTAATTCAAAATTGGTGTTGATCGGATCTGACATTGTTTTGGTGTTTCCTGAAAAGAGCCGTAATACCTGGATAAGCCAAATTACTGGTATCGAAGAGAAATAATGAAAAAAAACATCGCAATTAAGGCATTTTTTATTGTCTTTCTGTTCTTCTTGAATGCCTGTCAGCCTGCCTGGACTATAAAACTAGATTCTAGCCGGTTATCCACCTCGTTTTCTCAAGAAAAATTTCAGGAAATAAAAAAAGAGTATTCGGAATCCGGAAACTGTAAAGGAATACCTTTAAATGTTTTACTGTACCGGTCAGGTTTTGAGGTCATAGATTCGGTAATTCTTAAAAATTCGAGAAGGGGAAGATATCGAAGTTGATTGGGAAGAAAAGGGTGAATCAGGCTGCCTAAATAAAAATGGAAAGTTAAGTTTCAATTCACAAGAGTATTTTTTAAAAGAATTATTTATAAATGAAGTGCCATTCAACCAGGATATCAGGCGAATAACTGATATCGCCCCCACTGTCTTATCTGCCTTGGGGGTTAATCGGGGCGATATGTCCGGAAAAGTTTTCATTGATGAAGAATTTGAACATGTTGTATTGGTTCTTTTAGATGGGTTGGGATATACAAAATTTGAGCAGTCAGAGGAAGCGGGTTTGGCAAAGAACTTGGCTAAATCTGAGAAAATTGAAAAAGGATTGACAGTTTACCCACCAAGGACAACGGTAGCCAGCGCTGCGATCATGACTGGTTTGTTTCCTGCCGAGAATGGAGTTTATGAAACAGGGATTCGTAAAACTGATACCGCTACGATTTTCGATCTTATCAAAGCGGCTGGCTTAAAGTCCATTGCAATTGAGGGAGACAGCCTGGCTTTTAATATGAGGAATACAGAGGTGATCCTTTCAGGAGACAGAAACCTGAATGGCGGCACTGATGATAATGTTTTTGCGAAAGCAGAAGAAATTATAAAATCCCAAATGCCTGATCTTTTATGGATTCACTTTCACGGTATTGATGATTCAGGCCACTCTTACGGACCTGAAAGTCAACAAGTTAATACCAAAATAATCGAGATTGATAATTATTTTGGCAAACTTTTAACCATCCTTCCAGATAACACATTGATTATCTTATTTGCGGATCATGGAATGCATACGGTTAATGAAGAAGGGAGGTCTGGAAATCACGGAAATTTAATATATTCAGATATGTTTATACCTGTAATTGTCAATACAAAATAAGTTTTGAGGAGGTTGCATGAAAAACCGAAACAAAATAATACCCGTTATTGTTATCATCGCTGGAATTCTATTTTCAGCATGCAATTCCAGTCCACGGGTTGACTGGAATGTAAAAGTCACAGGGGCGGTTGAAAATTCCCTGGATTTAAAATTTCAGGACCTCATGAAATTACCCCAGATTGATCTAAATAACATATTGATGGATAAATCAATAGGGGAAGATGAAACAACTTCATGGAGCGGAGTGAGCTTTGATGAAATAATTAAACAGGCAGGCGCAGCTTCAGATTTCAAGACCATAACAGCGATTGCTGCCGATGGATACGCGATTGAAATTACAAAAGACGAATTGAAAGATGCGATTATTGCATTAAAACAGAATGAGGAATGGATCCAAAAAACGGACCCGGAGCATGGCCCTATCCGCCTGGTATGTCCTCAAACACCCGCAAACAGATGGGTGTATCAATTGACGGAAATTCAAATAAATCAATAAGAAGGAGTTAGAAATGCGAAATAACATTATAAAGATATTATCTATCGTTTTATTGGTTGTGCTGGCTGAATCATGCGTTCCCAAAGCCGAACCTGTATTAAAAATGACTGGCCTTGCAGAAAAGTCTTGGACTTTGAATGAATTAAAGGCAATGCCATCAACAAACACCGATTACACCAATAAGGACGGCGAAACCACAACGTATTCCGGAGTAATTTTCACTTTACTCTTTGAAGCTGCGGGCGTAAGCGAATATTCTGCGATTACACTTGTGGCAGCCGATGAGTACGCTGTCGAAGTCACAAAAGACGAGTTAGATGAGTGCCCCACTTGCATTGTGGCAATCCAGGAAGATGGCAGTTTAAGATCAGTAATGCCTGATTTCTCGGGTAAACAGCAGGTAAAAGACCTGGTGGAAATTCAGGTTGAGTAACCCAGACATAACTTGCGAATGGGCGGTTTACTACCGCCCATTCGTTGTTAACCTGGTTTAACCCGAAAGGCTTCCATTACATTAGGCAACGATTCCGTTAAAGTTAGCAGGCGGCTTAATTGATTTATATCCCCGATATCCAGCATTAAATTTATTGTGGCAAGATTGTTCGCAATCTTGACATTGATATCTCGCATATTAATGCCTTCATTTGCTAATACAGTGGAAATATCTCCCATCAACCCCTGCCTGTCATAAGCTTTAATTTGTATCATAACCGGGAAAGTTCTTTTGGGCTCGCCCCAGCTTACTTTTAACAACCCGCTCCTGGTCTTTAATGCGTAATACATTTGGACAATCGCGACGGTGAATAGTGGCGCCGCGGCCGCGGGTGATATACCCAATAATGTCATCTCCAGGAGCCGGGTTGCAGCACTTGGCGATGTTGGTCAAAATGCCTTTTAGTCCCAAAACATTGACAGATTCGCTGTCTTTTCTCTCAACTTCCGGCGCTTTTGGTGTGAAAAGATCTTCCTTTTCTTCTTCGGCTTCTTGGATAAGATTTACAATGCGGCCAATAGCCAGATCTCCGCATCCAAGGGCGACATGTAAATCCTCGGGACCTTTGTAGCCGAAGGATTTGGCCAAGTCTTCAGTATCGAGGTCAACAATTCCCAGGCGTTTTAATTCTCGGTCCAGCATATCCCGACCGTGAGAAAGGTTTTGATCGCGGTCCTGTTTCTTAAACCACTGCCGGATTTTTGCCCGTGCACGCTGGGTATTTACCAAACCCAGGTGGGTGTTCAACCAGTCTCTGGATGGCCCCCCGCGTTTGGATGTTAAGATTTCAACCTGGTCACCTGTTTTTAAGCGATAATCAAGTGTCACCAGTTTGCCATTGATCTTTGCGCCCCGGCAGCGATTGCCTACTTCCGTGTGAACCATATAGGCAAAATCAATTGGGGTAGCCCCGATAGGGAGATCAATAATATCTCCACGCGGTGTGAAAACATATACCCGGTCTTCAAAGACATCGGTTTTTACGCCGTCAACAAATTCCTGTGCATCTTCAACATCCTGCCGCCAATCCAGTAACTTGCGGAGCCAATTTACCCGTGATTGGTATTGGTCATCCTGTGAGCCTTTTTCCTTGTACATCCAATGTGCAGCAATACCAAACTCGGCATTTTGATGCATCTCCTGGGTCCGAATTTGGACTTCCAATGGTTTGCCATCAGAATAAATTACTGCGGTATGGATGGATTGGTAGAAGTTGTCTTTTGGGGCGGCAATATAATCGTCAAATTCATTTGGAATAGGGCGCCAATGGGTGTGTATTATTCCTAATGCCGCATAACAGGAAGGGATATCATTTACAATCAGACGAATACCTCTCAAATCACGGACATTTTCAAATGCTTTATCCTTTTGCTGCATTTTTTGATAAATCGAATAAATATGTTTGGTCCGCCCGCTTATTTCCACCTTTAATCCCGGCTTCACTCATGAGTTTTTGAAGTTCCTGGATGATCTTATTGACTTCGGTTTCTCTGTTGGTTCTCCTGTCAGCCAATTTTCCAGCGATTGCTTTAAAATCATCCGGCTGCGTATAGCGAAAAGAAAGGTCTTCCAGCTCCCATTTTATCTGCCATAGGCCGAGCCTGTTGGCAAGTGGGGCGAAAATCTCGAGTGTTTCTTTTGCAATGCGTTTCCTTTTATTTTCGGGAATATAGCTTAAAGTGCGCATATTATGAAGCCGATCGGCAAGCTTGATGAGAACCACCCGCACGTCATCACCCATTGCCATCAGGGTTTTACGAAGAGTCTCGGTTGCAAGGTCTTTCCTGCGGCTTTTTTGAAGATCTTCGCTTATTAAGGTACTTTCCTCACCACTCAGGTAATCCTTTTCATGCTGTCTATCTTTTTCACGCCCATCAGCTCGTGTTACTCGCGGCAGATTGGTTAGTTTTGTTACTCCATCAACGAGTTGGGCTATCTCAGGACCAAACTTATGCTGTAAATTTTCAATTGTTACCGTTGTATCCTCAACGGTATCATGCAGCAGTGCAGCCGCTACCACTAGCGGGGGCATTTTTAACTCGGCAAGTATTTTTGCAACGGACACACAATGGGTTATATAAGGCTCTCCTGACGCGCGCAATTGATCGGTATGAGCCTTTTCAGCAAATTGGTAGGCATTCTTTATCAATTCGCGTTCGACAACGCCGTAAGAGTCAGGGAATACTTTTTCCAGGTCTTCGTAAAACATTTTTGCTCTTGATTAATATCTATTTTTCTATTTCAATAATTTTAGTGCTAATGTAAAAAGTGATGATTAGAGATTGCTAAATAATTTAATTAGATTATCAAACGGCATATCTTCGATTGAGTCAATCAAAAGATCGGCGTTATCAAAATCAAAATTGCCCGTTACTTCATTCGGAAAAACGGCGACAAAAACACCAGCTTTCTTTGCCGCTGCGACACCATTTGGGGAGTCTTCTAACGCTATAACCGCATTAGGTTTTAGATTCATACAATCCAAAGTTTTTAGGTATAACTCTGGATCTGGTTTGGTTTTGCTTACATCATTAAAGGTCTTTATACAGCCAAAGTAGGCGCTTATCTTTAATCTGTTCAGGTGATAATCAATCCAAGCTCTTGGAGAACTGGATGCTAGCCCAACTTTAAGATGGTAAGAATTTGCTTTCTTGATATAGTCAAGGATACCTGGCCTTATCGGTTCAAGCTCGATTAATTTATTCCGAACATAAGTAAATTTTTCTTTAGTTTTTACCCGGTTGATCGGTTGTGCCAGCATTTCCTCTAAAAAAATAAATGGAGTCTCATCGTTATGAACAGAACCAATTGTTTCCTGATACCGGTCGAATGGGAAAATAAGACTGTAATCATTAAAGAGAGCTTCCCATGCACGCAGCTCAGGCGTTTCAGTATCACAAATTAATCCGTCAAAATCAAAAATTATCCCTTTTATTATCATGATTTGCCTAAGAGCTATTCAAGGTCAAGGTTGGTGATACCAAGAAGTTGTTTTACATAAAGAATATCTTTTCTGAGATTTTCATTAATTGGAACCCCTGTTTTTCTTACCTCAAAAGCATTCAAAAATTCCTTTTCACCGGCTGTGTAAATACGCGGCTTTCCAGGAGTTTTTCTGGATTTTCTAAGTTCTCTCAGGAGATCGCCAATATTTTTCTTAAAATCATCAAGGGGAAGGAAAGCTTCAACTGAAATGGCCATAAAAAAGTGGCCGACTTTAAAACGGGCACTACTTCCGTCTGTATTTAATCCAGAAAGCGCTGATAAAAATGCGCCACTCTGCAAAGACGCAGAAAGGATTTCAACCATTGTCGATAAACCATATCCTTTATGACTTCCGAGCGCCTCGGTATCACCGCCTAAAGGTAATAAAGCCGCCTGATCCTGGGTTAATCCATCCAGGATTAATTTTGGATCTGTCATGGGTTTGCCCTCCGAATCAATAACCCAGCCTTCATTTGCTGGTTTCTCTTCTCTATTTTAATACTTCGATTTTTCCTCGCTGTGTGATGGACGTGGCGGCATCAAAAAGAAATGGAAAATCTTCGTCGGTTGGGGCGCCAAATGCGATGGGGTTTGTCCCCAGTTTTGGTTGCGTGCTGAAGGTCGGGGATACAGAGGGCCGGGCATTTGTAAAACTCATGCCAATCATGCCGTTTTTTACTGCCATGAGGGGGTAATAACCATCAATTCCAAAATGCGTGGAATTCCTCACAGCAACCGATCCCATACCGTATATTTTTGCTTTTTCAATTGCCAGATTCATGGAATGATAACCAATCACCATACCAAGGCCGTGATGGCCATCAATGACTGCGGTGGTGGGAGATTCTCTGACTATTTCATATGCAGCTTTGTTTTCGATTTGGCCGCTAATAATCCGGTCGGCATACATCCTTAATCGGCCAATGCCGTGTGATTCAATACCGCGCAAGTCAGAAGTGATTAAAATATCTGCGCAAATTTTCGCATCTTCTTCTGGTACATCTAATTTTATGAAGGTGGTCTCAATGAAACGCTTCAGGTCATCTACAGGTATATGAATCATGATTTCTCTCCAAACTGGTTTAGATTTTGCATGATTTTAACATTTGAATGGCAATTTTGAAAATAAAAGTGTTAGAATTTTTCTACTACTTTTTCAGGAGAGTCCATGAAACAAATTGCAGTATTAACAAGCGGGGGTGATGCACCTGGAATGAACGCAGCTATACGGGCTGTAACCAGAACTGGAATCCAAAAAGGATGGAAGGTTTTTGGCGTGAGAGATGGCTACCAGGGACTCATCGAAGGCAAAATGTCTGAAATGGATGCGCGTGATGTTTCAGGTATTATTCAGCGCGGTGGAACATTTTTAGGCAGCGCCCGATGTGAAGATTTTAAAACTGAAGCTGGACGGCGTGAGGCAATCCGATCACTCAATGAAAATGAAATTGATGGACTTGTGGTAATCGGCGGTAACGGCTCTCAAACAGGTAGTTATAATTTATCCGAAATGGGATTCCCGGTTGTTGGAGTAGCATCCACAATTGACAACGATCTGGTGGGTTCGGATATCACAATTGGTGTGGATACTGCGCTGAACATTGCACTTGAAGCGATTGACCGGCTTAAGGTGACTGGAAGTTCTCATCAAAGGGCTTTTTTAATTGAGGTTATGGGCAGGAACTGTGGTTACTTGGCGTTGATGTCAGCAATAGCTGGTGGAGCAGAAACCGTTGTCATTCCTGAAGTAAATACTGATCCAGATGAGATTGCACATATCTTAAGCCAGGCATACGAGCGTGGAAAATCTCATGCAATTGTAGTAGTGGCAGAAGGCGCAAAATATAATGCCACCAAACTTGCCGAATTCTTTGAAAAGCATCAGGAAAGGATCGGCTTTGCTCTGAGGGTAAGTATTCTCGGCCATATTCAAAGAGGAGGGACACCCAGCGCTTCGGACAGAATTCTGGCAAGTAGGTTGGGGGCAGGCGCTGTGGATTGTCTTGAAAGGGGTGAATATGGAGTATTGGTTGGCTGGGTAAATGGCAAGGTTCAAACGACGCCATTAAAAGAAGTTGTCGGAAAAATTAAAATTATAGATTTAGAGTTGTTTGATTTGGCAAGAAAACTGGACTAAGAAAAAGAACCGTGAAACCGGTTCTTTTTTACATCTTAAGGTAAGCTTCAATAAATTCTTCAATATCACCATTTAAAACTGCCTGAGTATTCCCTTTTTCAAATTCTGTCCTGTGATCTTTTACTAACTGATAAGGGTGAAGAACGTACGACCTAATTTGGCTGCCCCATTCTGCCTTTTGATAAGCGCCCCGTAATTTGGATAACTGTAATTCCTGTTCCTGAACCTTTAAGTCGTATAAACGGCCGCGTAAAACTTTTAGCGCATTCTCGCGGTTTTGGATCTGGGAACGTTCATTCTGGCAAGTAACCACTATACCAGTCGGTTTATGGGTAATACGAATGGCAGTGGCATTCTTCTGAACATTCTGGCCGCCAGCGCCAGATGATTTATAGATATCAATAACAATATCATCAGGGTCAATTTCAACAGTTGGGTCTTCTGACGCAACTTCCGGAAGAATTTCCACCTGAACAAAAGAAGTATGCCGGCGGTGCGCAGCATCAAAAGGAGAAAGCCTCACCAACCGATGGACACCTTTTTCGGATCTTAAATAGCCATAAGCATATTTCCCCTCTATTAGGACTGTTACACTTTTTATCCCTGCTTCCTCGCCATCTGACCGGTCCAGGATTTCGTTGGAGTAACCGTTTTTTTCTGCCCAACGAAGATACATGCGTAAAAGCATTTCTCCCCAATCCTGTGCATCGGTTCCACCTGCGCCTGAATTGATGTATAGCAGCGCATTCCCTTTGTCGTAGGGACCTGATAAAAGGGTGGAAAGTTCAAGGCGTTCAATTTGCTTCTCGATCTTGCCCGCTTCCAATTCCAAATCAGCACGGAAACTCTCATCGTTGCTATTGGTCAGGTCTAAATAAGTCTGAAGTGAATTTTTCAAATTTGTCCATAAATTGATCTCCTCTTTCAAATCAGAGATTCGTTTCATGGCTATCTGGGCTGATTTATTATCTGACCAAAATTCTTCTTTTTCAGAGGTTTTATTTAATTCTGAAAGTTCAATTAGTTTATTTTCCCAGTCAAAGATGCTCCATCAGATCATGGACTCTTTTTTGAAGACCTTCGAACTTTAACTGTAAGTCTTGCATCATTCCTCCGAATTGGTTTTTGCGGCTTTATTGGATGAATTTTCCGGCAAGTTGACCACAACCTGCCTGGATGTCGGTACCCTGGCTATCCCGTATGGATACAGCAATTCCTTTTTCGATGAGAATTCTACCAAATTCTCTTATTGATGCCGGATCTGAGGGCTTACCTGAAAAGTGGAAAGCGGGATTAAGCGGAATCAGGTTTACGTGACAATTTAATCCTCTCAAGACATGAACTAACTCAACCGCATATTTTGGATTGTCATTAATCTCTTTTATCATTACATATTCAAAAGTAATACGCCTGTTGGTTTTCTCTACGTATGAACGGCTTGCGTCTATTAAGTTCTTGACAGGATATTTGGTGGCAAACGGCACTAACTGCTGCCTTAGCTGGTCATTCGATGCGTGCAGAGAAATAGATAAATTGATCTGCAATTCTTTTTCAGAAAATTCTTCGATCTTGTCGATAATTCCAATTGTGGAAATTGTTATTCTTCTGGCGCCAATATTCAATCCGCTTACATCGTTTAGCCTTGCAACCGCAGAGATTGTATTGCCATAATTGAGAAAAGGTTCTCCCATTCCCATTAAGACAATGTTTGTCAATTTTTCTTCTACTCTTTTCAAAGCTCGAATAAAAAAAATGACCTGTTCGATTATTTCACTGCATAAAAGATTTCGCTTGAAACCCAGGTTGCCTGTTGCGCAAAAGACACAGCCGACAGGACAGCCTGATTGGGTTGAAATGCATAAAGTCAGCCGGTCATCTTTTCGTAACAAAACCGATTCAATATAATTGGAATCATTTAATTGAAAAAGCACTTTTTCAGTCTGCAAATCACTTGAAAAAACTGAATTGACCTGAAAAATTGACGAGATTGAACAGGTTTTTTCCAATATTTCCCGTAAATGTTTCGGTAAAGATGAGAATTCCTTCCATGAATTGTATTGGTGTTGATAGAGACCTTCCCAGATTTGTTTTGCTCTAAATGAAGGCTCGCCTACGCTTTTAATTAAAGCTTCTATCTCCCCAAAACCGAGATCATAAATGCACATCATTGTTTTAACTTTACGGATTATCAAAAAGGTTCTGAATGTTATCAATGGTCAGGTCTGGCTGTGGAGACCAATTATTTAAATCCTCCCTTGAATTAACTCCTGTAAGCACAAATACAGTTTTACAATGGGCATCATAGCCGCCCTGAATATCAGTATTTAATCGATCTCCAACAACAATAGTTTCTGACGGGAGAGATTTCAATCTTTCCAACGCAACTTCGAATAGAAACGGAAGCGGTTTACCGGCAAGCATTGCTTTAACACCCGTCGCGGTTTCAAGAGCCGCAAGAAGTGTTCCTGCTCCGGGGACATTTCCTTCAGGCGTGGGGTAGGTTGGATCAGGGTTAGTGAAGAAGAACGGCAATCCTTTTTGAATCATTAGTGAAGTGTTCTTAATGCTTTCATAATTACAATCCCAGCTCAAACCGGCAATGACAGCCTGTGCATTTTCTTTGGAATGGAAGAAACCATATTCTGCCAATGTATCAATCAATGCCTGTGACCCGGAAATGTAGACTGGACCTGCCTTAGGGAAATGTTTCTTCACCAAATATGAAACTGCCATTGTCGAGGTGACGACCTGATGAGGGTCAATAATAACTCCATATCCTTTTAATTTATCCACATATTGAGAAATTGTATTCGTACCATTATTGGTCGCCAAAACAACCGCGATAGAGTGTTTTTCTAAATTGGCGAATAATTCAGGCAAATCACAGAGAGGTGTTGTGGATCGCCACAAAACACCATCCATATCCAAAATTGCAGCTTTGATGACCGAATCTTTGATTTTTAGCAAAGTAACCTCTTCATTTTTTGGATTTAATAAAAAAGATAATCTATAAGACGCAATTATAGATTATCCGTATTCATGTTAATTTCGGTTTTTTTATTTCTTTTCCGGTGGAGTGAGGACTTTATCAACAAGCCCGTATTCAACCGCTTGCAGTGAGTTCATATAGAAATCACGTTCAGTATCCCGTTCAATGACTTCGATCGTCTGTCCTGTACTCTCAGCCATTATCTCATTCAAGCGTTCTTTAAGTCGCAAGATTTCTTTGGCCTGAATTTCAATGTCAGAAGCCTGACCTTGCGCGCCACCCAATGGTTGGTGCATGTGAATTGTAGCATGCGGTAAGGCATAACGCTGTCCTTTGGTACCAGCGGCAAGCAAAACAGTTCCAAAAGAGGCAGTAACACCCACAGCCACAGTGCTGATCTTATTTGGGATCATACGCATGGTATCGAAAATTGCCAAGCCTGCGTAAATTTGACCACCAGGAGAATTGATATACATTGAAATTTCCCGGTCTGCGTCTTCGCGGCTTAGGTAAAGAAGCTGCGCTACGACAACATTCGCTACCTGGTCATCTATAGGAGTTCCAACAAAGATGATGCGCTCTCTCAATAATAAAGAGTAAATATCATAAGCGCGTTCGCCTCTGCCAGAAGATTCAACAACCATCGGAATCACGGAGCTAAAATCTTTTATCATTTTTCACCTTATTTTCTTATTATTGGTTTTTATCATAAGGGAAAATTTATTATTCTTCCATCAAATTTTTATTTGAAATTTCCTTATTCTCAGTAGGAATCTCTTCCTTCTTTTTTTCCTCTTCACCAGTAGCTATTGATTTAAGTTTATCCAAAGTTTGCTGGTTCATCAACCTGGATGCAGCTTGCATTACAACCATATTGGATAATTTTTTTGTAGTAAATTCCTTTTGAAGGCCTCTGAAATTGGGAGCAGATTGCATCTGCATAAAAGTTTTTGTATATTCCTTTTGCAGCTCTTTTTGATCAAGTTCAATTTTTTCCTGCCGGCTTATTTCATCAATTACTAATGATTGTTCAAGGCGCTTGATGGCTGAAGGTTTAATATCTTTTTCGATAAAATCCTCTTTTTCCCGATTATTTATTTTCAGGTATGTATCCAGGTCAAGGTTTTGCCGGGCAATATCCTGTTCCACACTTTTGAGGACATCTTTTATTTCATCATCCAACATTTGAGGAGGGTATTTAATTTTTGCTTCTTTAATAATTATTTCCAGAAGGTTGTCATAATACTTATTTTCATATTCATTTTTATTGCGTGTTTCAAGTTGAAGATTTATCGATTCTTCAAGTTCGGAGTATTTCTCAAAACCAACAGTTTTGGCAAACGCATCATCCAGAACAGGTTTGGTTAAGCTCTTTACACTTTCAATGACAACCGAAAACTGCGCTTCTTTTCCCCGCAATTTTTCATAGTTGGTTTCTTTCGAATATTTGTGTGGAAACTCTTTAGTATCACCGGCTTTTAATCCAATTAGTTGATCGCCAAAACCATTGAAAGGAAATTGCTCTTCTTCTGTTTCTTCACCAATAATTACCTGGTGGGGAGTACTTTTCAAGATGTTGGGCTCTTGGTCTTTGTCAGGTTTAGTTAAAACCGCACTGATCTTCGATGAAACCAAGTCGCCCTTAGCCGCAGGCCTATCCACCTGTTCGGTTGTTGCGTAAGTTAAATTGAAGGTTGTTCAGAACTTTTTCACTCTCGGCTTTTGCAACTTTTGGGAGTTTATAGGCAAGGCGAACGGACTTGTAATCACCAAGGTCAACTGATGGTTCCAACGGGATAACAAACCGAAATTTTGGAGGGTCTTTTGAGACAATTTCTTCTAAATTTCCGGGACCATGCGGATTAATTTCTGCTTCTTTGAGCAAATCTGGATAAATTTGATTGACAAGGAGTTCAATTGCCCGTTCTTCAATGACTTCTTCTCCATAAGTTCGTTTAACGACATCGTATGGCGCCTTTCCTGGCCGAAAACCAGGGATTTTTGAACCTTTGGAAATACTGACCGCGGCTTTGAATTTAGCTTTTTGAAATTGGTCATTATCTGCTTCAACTGTGATTTCAACCTGATTATCTTTAAGTTCTTTTTTTTCGAATTTCAAAATGTTACCTCTTTAAGTGATTTGATGGGGAAGGAGGGACTTGAACCCTCACACCTTTCGGTACGTGATCCTAAGTCACGCCTGTCTGCCAATTCCAGCACTTCCCCAAAGCTTTCGAATTATATGCGAATGGTTTAATGCCGTCAACATAAACGCTAAAGATTCGATATAATTCCGAATCCAAAAAAGGAAATTGAAATATTATGGGCAGGGTTATCAATTCTGATTCACCATTACAAAATCGCACCAGACTTCTGAAACTGATATCCAACTCACTGATAATTATCAGCGAAGGGAAATCATCGGGAAATGACATAAATGATTTAATTGCTTTTATCATTCTTTCTCTAACAGAAATGGAAAAAACCATCAACCAGACAACAGCACCCTGGGAGAGACGGGACTATTGGATTAAGGCAGATCAATTTCGTAATGAGTGGAAATGGGTGAGTGAGATAAGGGCTCAATTAATTCAGTCAAAAACAGCAAGGGGGTGGGAGAAGGTCCCTCCAGGTATTAATGAATTGGCTGAAAAAGTAAAAATGGTTGAGCCCTCAAAACGCATGCAGGGAAAAGAATTCTGGAAGGGCGCGTACTCGGTTATGCTCAGCCAGAAATAAAAAGAGAAGCCGTTGCAAATAAAGATTAGCGGCTTCTCTTTAAAGAATAAATCTATTTTTTGGTAAGAATTATCCTCGCATCAGCGACTTTTAATCCCTGTCCTTCTTCGTATACAAGAACTGGATTCGCATCAGATTCAGCGATTTCATCTTTCAGATCTACAATCATATTTGCATACCTGCAAATAGTATCCGCAAGCATTTCACGGTCTCGCGGTTTTTCTCCCCTTACGCCTGCAAGTATAGGAGCAGCTTTAATTTCGCCAAGCATGCTCATTGCCTGATTCTTGGAAAAAGGCGCGACCCTAAAGGTAACATCTTTTAATACTTCGACAAAGATGCCTCCCAGTCCGAACATGGCAGTTGGTCCAAATGTTGGGTCATTCACTGAACCTAAAATGACCTCAGTACCCCAGGGAGCCATTTCCTGAATCACGACGCCGTGGATATTTGCTTCAGCTTTGTATGCCTTTGCATTTTTCATAATTGTCTGGAATGCTTCCCTGACGCTCTTTTCATCCTTGATATTTACTTTTACACCGCCTGCATCTGATTTGTGAAGGATTTCTGGTGAAACTATCTTCATAACTATTGGATAACCAATTTCATTCGCAAATGAAACCGCATCTTCTTCTGTTTTTGCGAGTTTTGATTTAGTAATCGGCAGGCCATAAGCGCTAAAAACCTGTTTAGCTTCAATTTCTGTAGAGGGCAGTACGACCATCTGCTCTCGCAGCATCAATTACAGCTAAGGCAGCAACCTTGTCAGTGCCTTGCATAATGTAGGGCTTTTCATTTGCGGATTCTCGGATCAATTCATACTCACGTAAGGCAGCCATTGCGTTCAATGCAACATCCGGTGCAGCATAAGCGGGAATGCCATTTTCAACCAGCCAGCGCATTGCCTTGGCGGACCTTTCTCCGCCAACATAAGAGACTGTTACTGGTTTGTCTTTGATTCCGGTTTCAGAAATTGCGGCTCGTATTGCCCGTGCAATACCCATCGGGTCGGTCATGGCAGTTTCGCAATAAAGGACAACTAAACCATGTACCCACGGATGAGCAAAGGAAGATTTTACTGAATCGTGGTACCACTCATCCCCGGCCATACCCGTGAGGTCCACCGGGTTCTTGGCTGAACCAAAATCGGGCATATACTTTTTCAAATCCTGTTGCACATCTTCAGGTGCAAATTTTAACGGAATCCCGTATTTTTCAGCGGCATCGGTTCCTAACACCCCAACACCACCTCCGTTCGTAATGATCAGAATATTTTCACCTTTCAGGGGCGGCTGCATCGATAGTACTAATGTGCGATCTAGAAGATTGTCTAAATCTTCAGATTGGATTATCCCAGCTTGCGCGAAAGCTGATTTGTAGATTTTTGAAGCCCCTGCAAGTGATCCGGTGTGTGAAGCTGCAGCAGCAGCTCCGTGAGCAGAAACGCCTGCTTTTAATGCCACAATAGGTTTTTTTGCTTTTTTGCCCACTTCAATAATTCGGCGTCCATCTTTAAATCCTTCTACATGCAGAGAAATACAAGTGGTATTGTTATCTTGATCAAGCCATTCAATTAAATCGGCAAAATCCACATCAGCCATATTGCCAATTGAAATTAATTTTTCAAAACCGATACCTTTCATGAATGTGGCGGTATCAATGCCAATTAATAATGCACCGCTTTGTGTTACAAGCGAAGCAGTACCTTTTAAGGGTAAGGAAGGTGCAAAGGAACCGTTGAAATTATCGGAATTGGAAAGAATACCGACTACATTTGGTCCAATTAGCCTCATGCCATAGCTATGGGTTTTTGCGACAAGTTCTTTTTCCAAATCTACTAATCCAACTTCACTGAAACCTGATGTGATGACGATTAGCCCTTTTACACCCTTTTTTCCGCAATCATCGATTACCCCAGATACAAATTTTGCAGGTACTACGATAATTGCTGCATCAATTTGCTCATTCACATCAAGAATGGAGGAATAACACTTGTAACCCAAAATTTCTTCAGAACCAGGATTTATAGGAAAAATACCCCCTGCATATCTACTTTCTTGAAGGTTCTTCACTACAGTATGGCCAATTTTCCCTGGAGTAGCAGATGCGCCTATAATCGCAACTGATTTTGGAGTCAATAACCCATTAAGTAATTTGATATCCACTTCATAGCCTCCCGATATAAATGATGATAGGTTTTGATAGCTTTTGTAAAAATCAAGAATAAAGATTCATGTGATCTACATGATAAATAACAGAAAATATTATTCTGGAGTTTATACAAGAAAGTATTTTACTCTTGTTTAATCCTATTTTTCCGTTATAAATTAAAATTGAGATAATTATCACTATTTTAAAGAGAAATGTCATGTTAATAAATCAACCTATCCCTGAAAATTTCTATCACTCTGCTCATTTGAACCTGATCTTAATGAGCGCTTTAGATTCAGTTGACCCTGGAAAATGTGTGAAAAACATTATTGAGAGAAAAAAGGACTTCTTAAGAATTCAAAATCATGAAATAAGGCTTAAGGACATCAACAAAATCTATCTCTTTGGAGTCGGCAAGGCAGTTCTTACGATGGCCTTAGAAATATCTGATACTCTCGACGAATTACTTGAAGAAGGAATTCTGATTACAAAGCATAAAAATCCAGAAATTCAATTAAAACTGAATAAAAGAATTAAGATATATCAGGGGTCGCATCCTATCCCGACTGAAAAATCAATAAATGCAACCTGTTTTCTTCTAAAAATGTTAAGGAAGGTGAATTCAAAGGATTTGGTTATTGGATTGATCTCGGGTGGAGGATCTGCACTTATGTCATATCCTTTTGAGGAAATTGGGCTTTTAGAATTGCAGAAGACCACTTCACTGCTCTTAAAATGCGGAGCGACAATTGAGGAAATGAATACAATCCGAAAACATTTAGATATGGTGAAAGGTGGTGGCCTGCTAAAGCAGATTCATCCCGCCAAATCTATTCACCTGATACTTTCTGATGTTTTGGGTGATCCTCTTTCAATGATTGCATCCGGACCGACAACTTCTGATCCCACCACCTTTCATGATTGTTTGGAAATAATAAAAAAATACGAACTTGAAGAAAAATTGGATGCCAATGTTATTTCATTTATTAAAAATGGAGAAAAAGGTCTGCATGATGAGACTTTAAAAGATGGTGATCTGTTGTTAATGAATCATAAAAATATCATTGTTGGAAGTCTTACTATATCTGCGGTTGCAGCATTGGACCAGGCCGTAAAGCTTGGGTATGACGCAAAAATAATAACAACTTCATTAAGAGGTGAAGCAAGTGTTGTGGGAGTTGATTTGGCGAATCAGTTTATAAAATTCGTAAACCAAAAGAAAAAGAACGACAAACCAATCTGTCTGATTGCTGGCGGGGAGACAACAGTAACTGTTAAAGGTAAGGGCAAAGGAGGAAGAAACCAGGAATTAGCGCTTGCGGCAGCGCAAGTACTCCGAGGAAAAGATGATTGTGTCCTTATTTCTTTTGCCACAGATGGTGAGGATGGACCAACAGATGCGGCAGGTGGAATAGTAACAGGGGATACCATCAATACTGGTTTAAAGATGAATCTAAATGCTCAGATTTTTCTTGATAAAAATAATGCCTATGAATTTCTCAATAAAGTTGATGGGTTAATTAAAACAGGTCCAACAGGGACAAATGTGAATGATCTTGTGGTGATGATCGCTTTTTAAACCGAAAAAATATACTTAATTACACCCCTTTTTTTCATACCTGGCTTTAATCGCAGGAATAAGATATTCATTGAAAGACCTGTTCATATCGTAATCAGGTATCCAATCCCAGTCTTTTTTCGCTGGAGAATCATCCACATCTTCTGGCCAGCTGTCAACAATTATCTGGCGGTTGTTATGGATTTCATAAGTAGTTTCACTATTTGGGAATGCTGCTTTGACATATACCTCTATCTCTTCTGCAGAGGGTGAAAAACTTGTTACATTGTAAACAAGTTGTGAAAAGTTTTCTTTGGGGGCTTTTTCTATTAATTGAAGCGCTTTAATGGCATCTGGCATTACCATAAATGGTATCCGGGTGTCCCTCCGAACGAAGCACTCATATGGAATGCCTCTTGCAGCACAGTGAAGCATTTCAGGACCGTAGTCACTTGTCCCACCGGTAGGGGTGGTATCGGCGCTAATTAAACCCGGAAAGCGAATACATCGAAAATCTATCGTATTTTTTATAGGATCCTTTGCCAACTGCCTATAGTGTCGGGAATAATACCTGCCCAATTGCTCGCAGTAAATCTTGTTGCATCCGTACATTGTTATTGGATTGCACCACTGGTATTCTTTTAATTTCCCTTCAGTTACTTTTGTTTTCAGGTCTGGCAGTCCATAAACTGCAATCGAACTTGGGTATATAAATTTAACTGGTTTCCCTTGCCATTGTGAAACTTCAACACCCAATCGCAGAAGATTGATTGTCCCCTCAACATTAATTTCATGCGCCGTCTCAGGGTTATATTCCGCTTTGGTTGAAAGGATTGAAGCCAAATGATAAATTGTGGTAATTTCATATTCGGCTATCAACCTCCCCAGGAGCATTTTATCAAGGATATCTCCCTGTATAAACCTTTCGCATTTTGATTCAAGACACTCATCCATTGGTTTTAGATCCATTGCAAGGATCCGTGCTCGATTTTCTGTACCGATCTGGGTAATTAACCCATGTCCGATTTCACCGTTCGCGCCTGTAATCAAGATGACTTCTTTTCGCATAAGCTACCTCTTTAAGGTTATTGCATAGTTAGTATACAAAAAAAGGTTCTGATTGTCACTTCTCATCAGAACCTTTGTAATGACTTACGCCTCGATGGTTTTGGTTTTCCTAAACCACGTTTTCCATTCTTTATTCTCCCAGACAACCAGAGTTGGGGCGGCAATAAAGATGGAGGAATATGTACCACTTAATAAGCCAATAAGCAAAATGACGCACATTTCTCTCAAAGTATCACCGCCAAAGAGAGCTAAGGAAAGGAGAAGAAATTCCACAGTCATCAATTGTGTGTTAATCGATCTCTTGTAAAGACTGGATAATAGAATGGTTAACCAGTTTTTCAAAGGGAACTTTACGAAGAATTGGCTCGTTTTCCCTGATGCGATCAAAAACCACGATCTTGTCCTGGGTCGAAAAACCAATGACGGTGAGCAGGGCAGTCAGATAAAGCGAATCCATTTGCCACCCGAAAAACTTGCTGCCAACAGCACCCAGGCTTATAACTATTAAGATATCGTGCATCATGGCAATAATTGCGCAAATACCATATCGAAAAGCGTGGGCAATACCTCTAAATGCAAACGTGATGTAGATAATCACTGCAATTGCAGCAAGCCCGACTGCCATTAGAGCACGGGAAGTTACAGATTGGCTTATGGAAGGACCCACAGTGTCAAATCTTCTTTCCACTAAATTTGGATCATAGTTTGATTTAAATGCTCCAACGATATTATTGTATTGATCCTGTGAGAGGGAGGAAGATTTAATGACAGCTAATGAGGTTTGGTTATCATTGCTTGTTTGAACTTGTGCATCAATAATATTATTCTCATTGTAGATCGCTAATATTTCTGAATTCTGAGGTGCTTTTTCCATACGCGAATCCTAATTCGACCAAAGAACCACCCTTGAAATCAATTGACAAAGGGAGTCCATCTAAAGCAATGATCACTAATCCAGGAACGATTAGTAATAGAGAGAACAGGAAAAAAATATATCGTTTACCAAGTATGTTCATAGTATCGCCTCTTAAATTCCAAACCAGCGTTCTTTATCTACTTTTTCAAGTGACTTAGCACTTACATTCATTAGGTGCGGGTTACAAGAATGCAGTGAAAAGGCTTACAGCCACACCCAGAGCAAGGGTTAGAGCAAAACCTTTTACAATAGTAGCGCCAAATGTAGAACCGAACCAGAAAAGAATACTACTGGTAATAATTGTCGCCAAATTTGAATCACGAATTGAAGGCCAAGCCCTACGCCATCCAAGATCAACGGACTGGACAACTGTTCTACCTTTACGTAGTTCCTCTTTTATTCGCTCAAAATAAGAATATTGGCATCCAAAGCACTTCCGATGCTCAACAAGAAACCTGCAATACCGGCAAGGTGAGTGTGACAGGGATAATCAGATATAATGCGTATGTGATCAACCCAAAAAATAACATGGAAATGATTGCCACAAAGCCTGGCGCTCGATAATAAATCAGCATAAAGAGGGTAACGATTGCGAAACCAATAGCAGCAGCAAAAAGGCTTTTTTGAAGTGAAGCTCTGGCCAAGCGTTGGTCCAACAACACGGCTTTCAGCAATCTCTAATGCAACCGGCAATGTACCATAAAACAAGGTAATCCTGAGGTTATTCGCCTCGTCAAAAGAATAAGCATTTTCGCCTTGTCCGCTGATTGATCCTTCACCTGATTCTATTGGCTGATTAATGACAG
This sequence comes from uncultured Chloroflexia bacterium, assembly GCA_963723145.1. Taxonomy (GTDB): domain Bacteria; phylum Chloroflexota; class Anaerolineae; order Anaerolineales; family Anaerolineaceae; genus Pelolinea. The sequence goes on along the minus strand of CAVRPM010000006.1, from coordinate 229,768 downwards.
GTGTTGAGACAATTTTCTTATCAAGCACGATGGCTAACATTTTTCCAACATTTGCTTTTGTAAAAGCTCCAAAAGTATCTTTTGCTTCAGGTTTTAATGTAAAAGCAACCGCATAGCCATCAGCTGGATTCTGAGGAGGGGTTACAACCACTGTCGCGAGGTCTGCTCCGGTAATAACAGTGTGGAATATGTTTGTCGCTTCATTTTGTGAGGAGATGTGACTTCAGGCTGACCAACATTTAAAGGAGCTGGGGTTGGTGAAGCAACTTCAGTGTTAGTTTGTGCGCCAACCTGGTAATCGGTCTGGATTTCGGTACCTGGCGCAATCAGACTATCACCAACATCAACAAATTCAAGCATGCCGGTTTGTTTAATGACTTTAATGACTTCAGCTGATATTTTCAAGACCTGGAAATTCACCAACAATATAATTATCACCTGCGACTTGAAATACTACTTCGCTGACTCCCAAGGCGTTGCTTCTATTCTCCAGTATTGTTGCAGCCACTTGCAAGGTTTCCTGGTCGATGCTATATCCTTCTGGGTGCCTGAAGGACTACCTGCATACCTCCGCGGAGGTCAAGACCTAAAACTGCTGCAATATCTCGTTTAAAAATATCTTGCTTTAAGATCCTTCAATATAGGAAAGTCAACAATTACTACTACCACAAGAATTGCAATAATGAGTATTATCCTTAATAGCTTGTTTCTCATAACAATAAAATTCCTCCAGGAGGGGTTTTTAAACGCAATGGATGATTATACTCTTCTTATTATTAAAACAACTTTATTAAAAAGTATCTAAATAAATTGATAAAGAATAAATATCCTTGACAGATTCATAAAGATGCTTATATAATGTCGTGTCCATTTATTTGGCAGTCTTGAATTTATAAGGAAAATAGAAATGACACCTTTACCGAAGAAAAAATTATCCAAAGGGCGACGTGACCGGCGAAGAGCGCACGACGCTTTGACTGCACGAAACCTTTCAGTCTGCAGCAATTGCGGTGAACTGCGATTACCTCATACAGTATGCCCTAAATGTGGTTTTTATAAAGGCCGTGAAGTCATCACTATGGAAAAAAGCGCAGAATAAATATTATTAAATTCAGTAAAGAGATCGGTTAATTATTCCGGTCTCTTTTTATTTCTTTACTTTTTGATTTAAATCTTTCAAAATCAGCCAATAATCTTCCTGGAATGCTCCCTTTCATTTTCACCTCTCCAATGCCATGCTCAACTTTGTCAACAATTCCTAATTGATGGAACAAGGAAATCAGATTGCCATATTTATATGGAATTGAGACATCAATCGGAATAAATGTCTCAAAAAGTTCATCTTTAATAAAAATTATTAAATCTCGGAGAGATTTTCACCTTTTTAGGCAGAAATTAATAAAGCATCCTGAAATTCGGGAATTTCTCTTATGCGAATCACTCGACATTTCTTATTATGTCCCGCTTTATTCATATCGGTTATCATCGGGAATGTCATTTGCACCAATATCCTTTAAAGTATCCATAACAGAACGCCATTGTGCAATTGCATCAATATGGCTTATATCAACCACATGAACGAGGAGGTCAGCTTCAGTAATTTCTTCCAGGGTCGCACGGAAAGCAGCAATCAAATGGGTTGGAAGTTTTTGAATAAAACCCACTGTATCTGAAACAAGAATGGCATGTCCACCTGGCAATTCAAGTCTTCTGGTTGTGGGATCCAAAGTTGCGAATAATTTATCTGCGACATATACATCAGATTTTGTCAGTGAATTCAATAATGTTGATTTTCCTGCATTCGTATAGCCAACTAAAGCAACAACGGGTATCAAGGATCTCTTTCGGTTTTGCCTGTATCGATTGCGGTGTTCACGGACTTTTTCAATTTCCTCTTTTAATGTGGAAATCCTGGTCCTGATCAGACGGCGATCAACCTCCAATTGGGTTTCACCAGGTCCTCTTAGACCTACTCCACCAACATTTCCCTGATCGACCAGCGCCACCGCCAGCCTGCCGGGCAAGGTGGGTCCAGGCGCGAGTCAGCCTGGGTAAAAAGTATTCATACTGTGCTAATTCAACTTGTAACTGGCCTTCACGAGTCTGAGCGTGCTGAGCAAAAATATCCAGGATTAGTGTTGTCCTGTCTATTACACGAATATGTTCACCAAATTCCTTTTCAAGTTCTCTGAAATGTCGAGGTGATAATTCCTCATCAAAAACGACCAAATCAGTTTTCATGCTTTCAGATAATATTTTTATTTCTTCTACTTTTCCCTTTCCAATAAATGTGGATGGGTGAGGAGTATCAAGTTTTTGTTTTTCAATTGCGATTACCTCCAATCCGGCAGTATTTGCGAGCAGTTCTAGTTCAACCAGAGAATCGTCTGCTGATAGGAATTGATGCTGACCTTTAATTTCTATCCCAATCAGAATAGCTTTTTCTTTTTTTGCGGCTGTTTCAAATAATTTCTGAGATTTCATCTTTTCCATTCATTTCAAATTGATTAAAATATTGATTATTGACAAACGATTCAGTTAGTGCTAATCTATATACAGAACATTATAAACTGACCACGATAAAGGCAAACTCGGTGAAAACCGGGGACGCAAAACTATGGATCTAAAACTGATTATCAGTCAAGATTGCCAGGTTGCCGAAGGTCTTTTTGTTTAACTAGCAGACCTGGCGAAGTAAGCATTGGTCTGTTTTTTTTATTTGGTAAGATTAACAATTTAAGACGTTCGACAAGGGCAAACCCAGTGAAAGCTGGAGACGCAAAGCCATGGGTCTAAAACTGATTGACAGTCAGGACAGCCAGGCCACCGAAAACGGTTTTCACGTTGAGGTTCTCAATTGAACCTTGGTTTGCTTCTAATGGTGGTGGAGCCCTTGTCAAAGGATGAAGATGAGAGTTCCAAATTTAAAAATACCATTAGTGATCGCAACAATTTTTCTTACCTTACAGGCATCTTCACCATTTAACGGAATTATCCCTGTAACCGCTTCAGGATTAACCTTAATGCCTGTAAAGGATGAGTTGTCAATAATTGATCCAGATTCATATAATAACGCCAAGCTAGCTTCTCATGTTGAGAAAAATTCACTCCCTTCAAACGAATTAACAGATTTCGTTGGATTAGTTATTGATGGAAAAAGCGATAGTATTCGTGGAATTTATTCAGAGAATGAATTTGCTTATCCTGTTGTTCAACAGCCCTTGGGTAATCCCGGTTATGTTTCACCGAGGAATGAAGTTGTAACCGAATTTTCATTGGCAAAAAAATATGGTGTGACTGGGATAATCGCACATAATTATTTAGCTGGAAGAGAATTCTTTTCAACTGGAAATTGGCGAAGTCATTCAAATTGTTTATGGCGACGGTGAAATATTGAGCTATGAAATCGCTTCAATCCAAAGTTATCAAGCGTTATCACCAAATTCAGCCAGCAGCCAATTTGTTGATTTAGCGACTTCTGAAATAATTAGCGCATCGCAATTGTTTAAACGCGTTTATATGGGAGATCAACATTTAACCCTGCAAACATGCATTAAGCAAGGTTACGAGGACTCATGGGGCCGGTTATTCATTTTAGCCGAACCTATCTAATACGCAATCCTGCTTCATCATCTTCCCACGCAAAAACCCCGGTATTTTCGGGGTTTCTGCAATTTAATTCGTTATATTGAATTTATCCACTCAAGCATGACTTCAAAAACAATTTCCAGATTTCGGATTGATACTTTATCCAATGTATCAGAAGTTGTATGCCAGTAAGGATAATCGAAATCGATCAGTAAGGCGGCAGGAATTCCTTGATTTACAAAAGGGAGATGATCATCAATCAAAGCATATTTTTGTTTATCTTTGAAATAATTTCCATATCCGATTTTCTTCGCCGCAGTCCATATTTCATTGGATAAGGCCGGATCCGAGTTTTTTTCTTTAAATACCTGTAAATCATCATCACCTAGCATATCCAGAATTACAACTTGATCTGGCGTTTCATCTAATTCGCTGACAAAGTAATCAGCGCCTATGCTCCATTCCCATCCGTTGATTTTCCCTGGTCTTCCCCATCAAAGAATAGGAGCCAAATACTCTTATCCATTTTGACAATATGTTCACTTAGTTCCAAAATTAATGCACTTCCTGAGGCACCGTCAATTGCTCCCGGGACAGGAAGGGTTTGTTCTATTTTCTTTGAATCTTGATCACTGAATTGGCGTGTATCATAGTGTGTTCCAATAATTAATTTTGGCGGATTGGAGGAATTTTTGGCAATTACGTTTCTCAATGTTTTCCCCTCAAATTCAAATTCCTGGAATTCAACTTTCCAACCATTAAATCTCTAAATTCTCTTTAAAATAATTTGCCGCTAATTGTGATGCATATGAACCAGGCAACCTTGGGCCAAATGATAACTGTTTCTCAATGTGATCAATAATATTGCTTTTCTCAATCTGATCGGATGAACAACCAAGAAATAAAAGTAATACAGCAAGAATATGTAATAATGAAAATAAGATTTCTTTTGTGAAATATTGCAGAAAATTTCGCATAATATTTTTCATTTTCGAAAATATAAAATTGCGATCATCCTAAAAATATTGTATCATTTGCTCAAGAAGTTGGCATAAATATTGCCTTCAAAACATATCAAGCTATACTACCTAATAAGGATGAAATCATGTATCAACGACAATTTCATAAGCTTCAACCCCAAACAACAGCCCATCTTGCACAGACCATGACACTCCTCAATATGAATCTGGGAGAATTAAACCAGGAAATTAATCGGGCTATTAAATGAAAATCCGGCATTGGTAATAAAAGAGGAAAGGCATTGCCCTACCTGCAACCATCTTTTGCATGAAGGACAGATTTGCCCAATATGTACACGTCCAAGATCGTCTGTCAGAAAATGAATCGATTGTATTTATGTCGGCAAGGGGGGAATTTGTTCCAAAAAGCAGTAACTCGGGAGATGAAATCTTCACTGATGAAAATATGGGCTCTGAAGAATTCAGCCTTGAAGAATTTGTTCTTCGGCAAATCATATCTGATTTAAAAGAAGAAGAAAAAATAATTGCAGCATATATTCTTAATCAATTGGATGAGGATGGTTTTTTTACTGGAAGACCTAAGCGATGTTGCCAATTATTACCATGTTCCGATGAGCACAATAGAATCCATTAAGAAGATAATTCAAAAAGCTGATCCTATCGGCATCGCATCTGCCTCACCAGAAGAAGCAATAAAAATTCAATTGGAAGAATTAAGAGAAAATGGTAAGGTGCCTGCAAGTTATTTGGAAATTGCAGAAAAATCTTTGAAACCAGTTATTAAAAAAGCAATACAAAGAAATTTCTCGGAATTAAAAATTCCAATTGAAAAAATAGAAGCAGCAGCAGATTACTTCAGCAAAAACCTTAATCCTTATCCAACACGAGCACATTGGGGCACTTTTCAGCAACCTGCAGCTGAAAAAAACCAGGTTTACTCAAATCCCGATGTAATAATCAGCCATATAAACAACGATCCTGACCAACCATTATTGGTTGAAGTTATTATCCCTTATATCAGTTTTCTGGATATAAATCCTCTCTATACTCAAGCATTAAAGAAGCCAATGAAGAAACCAGAGATGAATTGCGAAGCGATTATGAAAAAGCAAATCTTTTTATAAAATGTTTGCAGCAACGCAATAATACAATGCAAAGGTTGTTGGAACGGATTTCAATTTACAAAATGAATATATTCTTAAAGGGTGAAAAATTTAATAAACCTCTGACAAGGGCGCAGATAGCCAGTGAACTTAAAGTACATGAATCAACAATTTCCAGGGCGGTATCCAGCAAATCAGTTCAGTTGCCAGATGGCAAAATTATCCCAATGTCACTTTTTTTTGATCGAAGTTTGGGCATAAGGGCTGAATTAAAAAGAAATAATTGCTAACGAGAAAAAAAGGAAGATCCTTTTAGTGATTCAGAAATTGTCAAAATTCTCAACAAAAAGGGTTTTAATGTAGCAAGAAGGACAGTTGCAAAATATCGTTTAATGGAAGGAATTTTACCCGCGCATCAAAGAAGGATCCAAAAGCACTAATGATTCAAAAGCATGCAAATGCCAATTTCCAGAACAATAAGACGAATTTTGGAATTTAATATCTGGATTTTAGAAATTTCCTTGAAGAAATCCCTGAACCAGTTATTTATGGATTAAACAAAAGGCAAGTGATTTCTGCAAATCACCTGTTTTCCGAATTGGTGGATATGGGGATTATTGAAATTTCAGGGTTCAAATATTTCGAACTAATTCCTTAAATCGACATTGAGAAGATAAATGATGGCGGAAACAATAAAAATCAATATTGACCATAAAGAATGATCAAACCCTTGATCTTGAAAATGACATTCAAGTTTGTTAGCCGATCGGAAAATTTACTCTTACTCCTATTTGAAGAGAACAGAGATGAAGAAGTCGAAAATGCATAATCCATTTGATGACTTTGTAAATGGGCAAATCGCTCTTTTAACACGGATTTTTGAAATTTCTTTTGCTGAATTGTTACATGAAATAATAAAAATCGGAAAACAAATCACTTTATCTGATGAAGTCGTTTTCTATATTTTAGAACAGGCAAACCTGTCAATTTAAAACGTTTTCCTTCAAACTCAGACTTATTTTCCTGAACAAGTTCCAGCTTTAGAATTAACCGAATAAAAGAAATTGATTTTTGGGAACCGGGGAGGAGGGTCCTTTCAGAAATTCATCGGGTAGGCCGACTGAATAAATTTAATTCGATTATCACAATCCCGATCTTTAGTAATGGACAACATTTCGGTTTAATTATTTCGGCATCTAGAAACACAAGTGACTTAAAGACAGAATCTGTTTTATTTGGATCAATTTTCCGTTTGGGTTTCATCCACTATCGATCTTTATAGAAAATTGCAGAAAAATAATTATGATTTATCAAGTTTGAAGGGAAAATGCTGAAAAATTGGAGATTTTTTTCAACAATTCCAGCGATTCTTTACTCCTGCTTGATAAAAATAATCAGATTTTGGAATTCAATTCAAATTTTCTTAAATTGTTGGATTATTTACCTATTGAAATTCTAAATAAGACTGTTGGGATTATATTTGATAACTCTCCAATATTATCATTTACTTAATCAACCAACAAGATTCAAATGATCAGAATCATTTAAAGTTCCAGGTGAGATATTTAACAGGCACGGGAATAAGAAAGTTGTTTATACCAAGGTCATATATTTGGATTAGGCAATGAAGAAAAAAAACTGGTGATTTTGAAAGATGCGACTGAACAAATATCCTTAGAAAATAACTTTTGATGCTTCAAAAGAACGCAGCACTAGGTGAAATGCTTTCGGAATTTGCTCACGATGTACGAAATATTATTAACAGATTAACCACAGGTTTGCAGCTCATCATCAAGAAAACAAATCCGGATGAATCTGTTTTATTATCATTTCAAAATCTGCAAAACGATTACATAGGTGTGACAGATCTGATGGAATCTGTTTTGTCGTTTTCCAAGCAAAATTATGAAAAGTTCAAAAAGGAAAACGTTAAAGATATTGTAGAAAGAATTATTTATCAATCACAGAAAAACGCCAGTCAGTCAAATATTTCTTTAATCCTTAAATCAAAAGATAGTGATTGCTTTGCATGGATGTGATCAACGTTCACTTGAGCGGGTATTAATCAATATTATCAATAATGGCATTGAAGCGATAGGATTGAGTGGGGGTACATTATCGGTCAATTTATCGAATAGTGAAGAACACACAGGATATCTATTAGTTCAGATAGCGGATACTGGACCAGGAATTCCTCCTGAAATTGAATCAAATCTCTATAAGAAATTTATTCATCTGGCAAACCGGAAGGTACCGGTTTAGGTTTGTTTATCTCACAAAAAATAATTGAATTTCATAAAGGATGGATAAACTTGAGACTTTCCCCGGGGAACGATATTTAACATTTTTATTCCGAAAGAAAAACGAGGAGATGACAATTGAGTTACACAGTTCTTATTATTGATGATGATAAACAATCTCGTCAAAATGTATCAGAATATTTGCAATTGTGTGGTTATGAAGTTTTCGAAGCAGGTACCATCAAAGAAGGGAAGGAGAATATATCAAGAGGAGATGGAGATATTATTGTTTTGGATGTCCAGCTTCCTGACGGTAATGGTCTGGATTTAATGGCGAATTATCATCTCAGTCTTCTCGAATGCCAGTCATCATGATGACTGGTTATGGAAATATTGAAATGGCAGTTGATGCGATGAAGAATGGCGCTCATGATTTCTTAACCAAACCAATTGAGAATATGAAAAACCTCGAGAATTCAATTCTGCGGGCAATCGAAATGATTCAAATAAGACGGGAACTGACCCATTTGAGAAAGAACCAATTAACTCAAAATAATTTTGTTGTGGGCAAATCTGAACTATTTTCAACTCTCCTAAACCATTCTATCAAAGCAGCTAAAGCTTCTGTTTCCGTTCTTATTACCGGCGAAACAGGCACAGGTAAAGAAGTTTTGGCGAATTTTATTCATCAATCAGGTCCTCGCGCTGCTAAAGCTATGGTGGCAATCAATTGCGCAGCTATACAACCAACAGTTCTAGAATCAGAATTATTTGGCTATGAGGCTGGCGCTTTTACCGGTGCTGAGAAAAGAAAACACGGATTAATGGAAATAGGTGATGGTGGTGTTCTATTTCTTGATGAAATTTCTTCAATGCCAACCGATATTCAGGCGAAGCTACTACGAGCAATTGAAGAAAGGTCATTCCGCCGTGTTGGAGGAACGGCTTTGATAAGTGTTGACTTACAGATGATTGCAGCTTCCAACAGAAATATCAAAAACATGATTGAAAAAGGGGAATTTCGGGAGGATTTGTATTATCGCTTAAAGGTAGTGGATTTGCATCTTCCTCCTCTTGCGAGAAAGAAAAGAAGATATTCCTGAATTGATTGGTTTTTTTGTAAATAAATTTAATATGCAGATGGGAAAAAATGTTTCAGATGTATCACAGGAAGCATTGAAGTTATTAATCAACTATAACTGGCCAGGGAATATTCGAGAATTAAGCAATGCCATACAACGGGCTGTATTGTTTTGCGATGGGAAAAGAATCAATCCTTCAGATTTACCTCTAGATATTACTCATCAAATAAATAAAATCATTTGGCATATTAATTGCATCATACCAAGGGAATAATATTTTTCCTGGAGGAACTATGTTTGCATTAACTGCTAATGATTTTGTTTTAACTCTGGCAGGGGTTGTTTTGGTGTTAGGCGTTATTACCTTCACAATTGGCTTATTCACCCTTGCATTTAAAATTTCAAACAATGAATTTTCAGAGATATCTGCCCATTCGGCAAAAATTATGGGCAAGGGATTAACTGAGGATGTCTCTGGCATGATGGAGAATGCTTCAACATTACTGGCTTCGATTAATCAAATGACTAAAACCAAAGCTGGTGTGGGGATGTTCCTGATCATTGTCGCATTTATATTATTTTTCACATCTTATTACCTTGTATCACTAATTCTCTAAGCCTACCTTATCTGGCAGCGATAAATGGATCAACTCAATATCCTCTTGAAAATGAAGGATCTACTTAAAAGTACCTGTGGCAGACAGGTTATTGCATGTTTGATGCAGTATCCTTTGATACTAGAATTTTTAAATGATACTAATAACTTTCAAATTGCAGTTGATCATTTTGGGGATGAATGCAGTTTATGGACACCGGCAAATATCGGCAGAATCGCAATCGGCTTTGATAATAACATCTCTTTCTCGGATAAAAGGGATTTTGCAAAAAATATTCAGAAGAATCCCACCTCAACGCCAGATGTTTTGATCACAAAAGAGAATAATACAAACCTTATTGAAATATTTTCAACTGCACAACATATCATATCCTTCAAAAAAGATTCCTCTTGGCAAGATATTTTCGATCAATTTGGTCTCAAATCGGATTTATTGAAAAATTCAAAAAAAATCTATGAAACGGTTTTTTCTATAGTTTATGAATTAAATGAAAATAAAGATGAGCTACTTGGGTGTTTGGTGGATTACAGAGACCAGGATTCAGGCCCAAAACTATTTGCACGATTAATAATGATGAATCCCCCGATCGGAGAGATGGCTATCGAATCTTTCAAATCGATATTTTCACATACCTCTTTAGAAAATTTCTTATCTCTAATTAAGGAGCTGCAATTTCTTGGGGACCAGAAATATGGTTCAATTCTTGCCAGGAGGTTTATTGAAATACATCCCTTTGATGAAAGTGGTTTACAAAGAAAAGGTTTGGATGAATTAACCTATGATCTGGCAAATCTACTCTATATAAAAAATTACGCTGCATTATTTCAGATATGTGAGAATAAAAATGATGCTGGCAGAATATCCAGCTTTGCAAAGAATATTTTAGTTTCAATTGGGCAGAAATTCGATATTAAAACCAATCCTGTTGATATTAATTTTATTAACGACGAGGATACATTTTTAAAATCTGAGATTTATGGTTCTGAATTAGTTAGTGAAATTAAACGTATTGAAAGTCTAACCAAAACAGATATTGAATCCGCAATTTCAAGCGCAGAGGAACTTTCTAAAAAGTTACTTAAGGATATTGACCTGGAAAATGCATTATTTCATGGTGATTTTGGATTTCTGATAAAGCCAGAAAACTTAATTCAGGTCTTTATTGACTTAAAGTTAGTTTTTCAAACTCAATCCCTCTTAAATAGACTGCTCTTATCGTGGCCTCAAAACTTACCCCTACTTAAAATTGCTGCAAATTTTTCATATGATAATGGAGATCATCAAGATTCAATCGAACGATTTTCTCAATTAGATATATTTTCCGATCTATCACGGGAAGAAAAAATAAAATTTGCCTCTTCATTGGAATACCGAGGCCGTTGGCAGGCTGGATTCAATATCCGGAAGAGTATCAATATTACGAATGAATCAGACATGATTGATGTTTTGTTAAGCGCATATTATTCAGATAATGATGATGCCTTAAAGAACCTGCTGTCAGATTTCGCATCAGGAATTCAATCCCCGATTTTATTTTCGATCCTTCGTAAGATTTCACAAAAAGAAAATGTTCAGAATTTTTATCTTGAGGATGAATTAAATTCTTTAGATTCCTCAAATGAAATATTTCAAAGAAGCATTCTTTTGGCAGCAGATATCTACCAAAAAGCCGGTGAATATGAAAAGGCAGAGAATATTTTGGAAAAGTCTGCTAAAAAATCTTTCGATTTCATTTTCAATTGCCAACAGCTTATACTTTCTTTATCAAAAGTCGGGAGATTCAGAAAAAAGTCGGTTGATGCTTGAAACAAAATTTGATCACACTGATACTGATCAAAAATCATTCGAAATATTTGTAAAAAATCTCATCAGCAATAAAAAAATAAATGAAGCTGATCAATTATTAAAAATTTATTCAAACCAGTGGAAATTATCCTCCTGCAAATTGGATCTATCTGCAAAGATATTAATTGAAAATATGGAATTCCAACGTGCAGAAAAAATATTAAGTTCTCTTGTCGAGATCAAAAATGACGATCCGGAATACTTGATTGATTATTGTCTGGCGGTTTTGGAATGTAGATTATCAGACTTTCCCTTTGGGATAAATGCAAAAAAAATCGAAAGAATCAATTCCTCCAGAATAGTGCAATATGCAAAAGACTATGAAGGTAATCTTTTCCTTGAGCTAATGGAAGCTGAACTGGATTTTGATAACCGATTGGAAAAGTACAAGCAATTATTGCTTAAATACTCAGATGATCATAATCCAGAGGTTTGGAGGATATTCGCAGGTCTTGGGTCAATGTATTTCGAGAAGCAGCAATATGATTCTGCGATTATCAACATTAAACGAGCTTTCAACACAATCCCAAATAATGAAAGACTATTTTGGCTTTTAATTCGGTGCTACGGAAATCTTCGATTATGGAATGAAATTGAGCGGATGTTTTTGGAAGCCCCTGATTTATGTAAGCAGGCAATCAAATTTGGACTTAAAAATCTAGGGATTTTCTCTGATTCACCCGAATGGTGTAATTATCTTGAAAACCAGGTTCTGAAGAGACCTGATGAGATAATTTTTAAAATCATGTTTGCTCAATCTCTAGTAGAAAACAACCGAAAAGCCGAAGCAGCTGCGGTCATAAAAAGCTTCTATAAGTCTTTAGAAGTGGAGGATGAATATTATCTGTATTGTGTACAGATTCTTCTTGATTCAGATGAATCGGTTATTGCTGAGCGGTTGATTGAAATTTACTTAGCAAACAAAAGATCACTTACCAAAAAAGACTATTTAGCAAGCGCTTTCATTTATGATCAATTGGGTAAATTCGAAAAATCTCTGGCGATGATTGCCCATTCTGAATGTCATGATCCTGCTATATTGACATATAAGGCTATCTTATTGTCAGGCGCTGGAAATTTTGAACTGCCACAAACCTTGCTTAATCAAATAATGGGTTATTCCCAATTTGAAATGATCGATCTACACGATTTATCAGTTCGAATTCCCGACGAAATAAATGAAATTCGGCATAATCCTGCATTGGTGTTTTCTCTTGCTTCATCATTAGAAGTTAAAAATAAGAATATGAACAAAGCCATTTCAATTCTCGATAATGGTTTAGAAATTTATCCTCAGAATCAAGAAATCATTTTTGCTTTACTTGATTTAATGATTGCTGCTGGCTATATTGCTGAGGTTGAAAGAACCATAATGAAATGCGGCATATCCATTTCTAAAATTCAATCGGCAAACCTTTTATGCTTGATAGGCGAGATTTCTCTTTCCCAAAAAGAGGAAGTTACATGTGCCCGTTATTTATCTGAAGCAATAAAAATAGAAGCAGACAACATCAGGGTCAGGGCACTGCGGGCAAGAATGGTTGCTATTAATGGAAATATTGGTGAAGCCCAAAATATCTTAAACTTAATTATTGATGAAATTAATAATACTGAAAGAAATCAGAAATCTAATATTAATTCACTTGGTCTGGCAAATATTAAACCCAGATTATGGCTTGCTCAAGCGGCTTTGGAAACAAAGGAATATGTATCCGCTATAAATATCAGCCTTGAGGAAATCAATGATTTTGGTTATTACAGACCCATTATCTCGGTTTATTTGACTGCACTTTCTGCGATGCTTGAAAAAGAATTTATTCTGAGTGAGCTAAAAATTAATTCCCTCCCGAATTCATTTAAAGAAAAGCAAATTGATGTCTTTTCTGATATTAAAATAAATATTTCGAATATGTATAGCAGCGATAAAGAACTTAGTGATTTGGTAATCAAATGCCAGATTTATCTGGAAAATGACTTAAGAACATTTTCGAGTTCAAAAGAACTTGATTCAAGATTTGAAAATATCAATCCAATACTATATTCAATTTACCAAACGATGGGGCAAGAAGCGGCTGAAATTGCTTTTAATTCTTTTAAGACGAATCTGGAAAATGAATTCTTTCTTGCTACTTTGGAGAAAGATGAAAATCCTCAAGCAGCATTATCACATCTAAAAAAGTTCATGGAACAAAAAGGTCCTGATGCAAGCGCATTTGTCCTATTGGCAATTATTGAAAACAACCTGGGGAATCATGCAGATGCATATGCCGCTATTAGTTTAGCGTTAGATCAAAAGCCTGAAGAATTTGAATGGCAAATAATGGCGGGAAATTTTAGCAAGACCATGGGGGATTTACATGCCTCAGAAGCGCATTATCAAAAGGCGCAAACAATTTATCAAACGTCAGGGTTGGATAAAAATATCGATGCAATTTACTTATCTTCGGAAAACCAGAACGCGATCCCAATTCTTGAAAAGCAATTGAGGCAGAACCTAAATAAAGAGCAATTAATTCAACTTGGGAAATTATGTCTAAAATTTGGCTACTATCACAAAGCAGTTAACGCATTTGAGACCGCAGTACAAAATTTTCCAGAGGATGCGATTCCTTATTATTGGCTGTCAACGATTGCATTTAAATTAAACAATTTTAATAAATCCTTGGAGAATATTGAAAAAGCAATAATAAAGGATCAATCGAATATCCGATTTATTTGTAAAAAAGCACAGATTTTGAATAAGGTTGCTGGAAGTGAAAAAGCTATTAGTTTTTTGGACGATGAGTTATCAAAAAATAATGACGCAGATAACGAATTGCTATTAGCTAAGATTAAATTAGTAGAAGAAAATAGTGGTGATAAATCTGCGCTAAAAATAATAAATTCAATTCAAAAAATTAACTACAAATATGATCTATTGTTTGAAAAAGCAAAGTTAGAATTACAGCTTGGTAATATAGAAGTTGCAGAATCAATCGCAGAAAAATTATTAAATCAGAAAGATTTTACCTATGATGGTCTTGTACTTTATGGATTAGCGACAAAGGCACGTGGAGAATTTGATCGTGCGATTGATTTTTTTGTCAAAGCAATTGAATTAAATCCTTATTCAAGCGAAGAATTTATCCATTTGGCCGAAATCTACCATGACAAAAAGGATTTAAAAATGGCTTTGGATACCCTTGAGGATGGGATAAAAACGAATTCAGGCGATTTTAATTTATTGTTCTTGACAGGATTGTATTATTATCAGCAAGGTTTGTACTTTGATTCAGAAAAACGAATCAAGGAGGCAATCAGAATTCAACCTGATCATAAAGAGGCAAAAGAAATTTTGGAATTGCTGAGGAATGTTACGAGAATTGAATCAAGATCAGCAGTATCTCAGATCGCTTAATAAGTTAAGAAAATTAGATGAAGATTTCACGAAATGATTTTGAAAAAATAATGATTGCCGGGACCAAGGTCGGCGAATTTTCATTTCTTAAAGATCTTATTGAATTATGGTCCCAGCAATACCCAAACGACCTTCGGTGTGAATTTTTTCTTGCCAACATTGCTCAACTTGAGAGTAGATCCAATGATGCAATTGAAAAAATAACCGACTTGCTGATGAGTGATCCGGAAAATGTGGATGGATATGAACTGCTTTATAAATTGGAAGGTATTCAAGATGAAAAAGCAGTTTCCTCTTTTATCCATGTACTGACTGGAAAAGTTGAAGATATGTCAACCATATTTCCTTGGGCTGTTACTTTGCGCGCTGTCAGAAATGGTATTCGGAAAGGGGAATTAATCCATTCAGAAACACTTTTAAGGAACCTGCTTGGCCAGGAAGACAATAATCCTCTTGTTGCGATAGAACATTGCAAATTATCTTCAATTAAAGATGACGGTCCTTTATTCCGTCACCTTTCAGAAATTTATAATAATCGGTGGCCAGAATGCCTGCAATTTAGAATATTTTTGGCTTTAGCAATGATCAAAACAAGTGAAGAGACTCAAGCAGTCCGAATACTTCATTCTTGTGTCTCGCGTGATCCTGAGGGTATTGTTGTTCGAAGATTGTTGGGGGCAGACCATGAGTTTCTTTCACTCTGGCAACAAAATCAGTTCATTGATCTGGATATTCAGATTCCATCAAGTATTGCTGTTGCTCTAAAATGGAATTTGCTTGCTGATGGAAAAAGAAATGATCACTATTCTAAGGCATTTACTGAACATCCTGCATTGAATAAAAAAAATTACTCCAATGATTCTCAATATCGGTTAAATAAGGTCAAGAAAGAAAATAATCGAGAAATGCCTGTCTACGTCATTCTTTCAACATATACTGGAATGGAAAAAAAGTATGGGAGAAAAACAACAGAATTTGTATTTAAGAAACTAGAAGAATTAGCGGAAATTGTCAATCTGAAACCAAAATGGGAAGCGATCACTTTTTTTCCTGATGAGTTTGGTTCCTCTAATAAATTTGGTATGAATCCAATTCGATCATTAGATGCCTGGCAGATAAAATTAGCTATTAATGACCTTGAAACCTATCTGCGTAAACAATCAAAGATGATTGGGGCAATTCTGATTGTTGGGGGTCATGAAGTTGTTCCATTCCATAATTTACCAAATCCAACGGATGATTCGGATAGCAGTGTTTATTCGGATAATCCTTACAGTACATCAAGTGGAAACTATTTACTTTCCGAATGGCTGGTAGGCAGACTACCTGGAGAATCCGGAACTGACCCGGGGTTAATACTTGAGCAAATTCGGCAAATAATTGAGTTTCATAAATCACAGGTCAGGAATGCTTCATTATGGAATCAGTTATTTTCCGGATATGGGCGAAAGGTGGATATCAAAAGATTCTTCCGTGACCTTTTCAACGCCCCAAAAGATTTTGGTTATTCGACTGCGGTCTGGAGAAGATCATCATTGGCAACATTTCGACCTTTGGGAAAAGGGTCTGAATTGCGAATTACACCCCCTTATGATTCTGTAACGATAGATATTGATAACCTGATGAAGGCTAAATGCGGTTATTTCAATCTACATGGACTCGCAGATACTCCTGACTGGTACGGCCAGCGAGATTTTAGCGAATTACCTACAGGACCAGATTTTCCAGTTGCGATTACAGCAAATCAGATACAAAAAGTACGCAATAATGTTGACCTGGTGTTTTCCGAAGCGTGCTACGGCGCTAATATCATCAATAAAACTGCAGATAACTCAATGGCTCTTAAGCTAATTTCCGTTAACTGCCAGGGACTGGTAGGCTCGACTTGTATTGCCTATGGATCAGTGTTTACTCCGCTAATTGGAGCGGATTTGCTTGGTTTTATTTTTTGGAAATATATTAAAGACGGATTCTCATTTGGAGAATCATTATTACAAGCCAAAATTGGATTAACCAAGGTTATGATACAAAGGCAAGGATACTTGGATGGCGAGGATCAAAAGACGTTGATTTCCTTTGTGCTTTATGGAGATCCTCTTGGTTATCTGGAGGAAAATATTTATTTAGATAAAACTCCTTTAGCCCACGACGCAGGAAATTCCGATTTTAAGGCGTTCAGCGATCGCGATCTCGCACTGACAAAAAACCCCAGGATTTCCAAAGACCTTACCAGAGAACTGAGCGAGATCATGCAGAGCTATATCCCGAGTTTAAATAATGCAGATATTAAAATCCGGGAGCATAAGGTCAGGGTAAAGAAAATAATCCATTCGAATCGTTATGTAACCCAAGATGGGGAAGCAGACACAGAAATTAAAGAAATCACTCAGGTTATGATAAGCCAGAAAACTAGGGTATCCAGAGTATTACATGAACAATATGCCCGGGTAACCATGGATGATACTGGCAAAGTTATTAAATTAGCTGTATCGCGTTAATAAGCGGTACAAATCCCCTCCAATTCATTTATAATTTCAGCCTATATTTTTGCTTTAGAGGGATTAATGTCCAAATTATTATCAGGCAACCAGATTCGACAGGAGTTTATCGATTTTTTTAAGAGCAAAGGTCACCAATTTGTACCCTCCTCGTCCCTTGTCCCGGGTGGAGACCAAACCCTTTTATTTACCAACGCAGGAATGGTTCAGTTTAAAGACGTTTTTCTTGGTGCAGATAAACGAAATTACACACGGGCAGTTAATTCACAAAAAGTAATGCGCGTTGCTGGAAAACACAATGACCTTGATGATGTTGGACGCGACGATTTACATCACACATTTTTTGAAATGCTGGGGAACTGGTCATTTGGTGATTACTATAAAAAAGAAGCGATTGCCTGGGCATGGGAACTATTGACCCAAGTGTGGGGGGTGGATAAATCTCGTCTGTGGGTGACGTGCTTTAAAGACGACAAAGGTCAGGTTGAGACTGATCAGGAAGCCGCTGACAATTGGCATTTACAAACTGGTATCGATCCTAAGCACATCCTTTTTTTTGGCCGGAGGGATAATTTTTGGGAAATGGCTGACACCGGCCCTTGCGGACCATGCAGTGAAATCCATTTTGACAAAGGTCCTGAGTATTGTGACAAACAGCACGACCCAAGCCATAAATGCGGAGTGAACAGTGATTGTCACAGATATCTTGAACTTTGGAATCTGGTATTCATACAATACAACCGCACCAGTCCTTTAAACCTTGATCCACTGCCTGCCCGGCATGTGGATACAGGCATGGGATTTGAACGCATTGTTTCCGTTCTGCAAGGTGTGGATTCAAATTATCGAACTGATTTGCTTTTTCCTTTAATTGAAAAGGTCAGAGTGCTCAGTGGACAAACTGAAAATGAAAGAGATAAAAATTTTACACCATATCGCGTAGTTGCAGACCATGCGCGCGCGGCTGCTTTTCTGATCGCTGATGGTGTTGTGCCTGGGAATATCGGGCGAAATTACATATGCCGAATGATTATCCGACGCGCATCGCGGTTTGGATCAAAATTAGGATTAACTGGACCTTTTCTAGGGAAAATTGCAGAAATAGTTGTTGAACAATATGGGCAGGCATATCCAGAACTTATAAAAAATCATAAAACGATTATTGATAACCTTTCCCGGGAAGAGGAACGTTTCCAATCTACTGTTGAGAGCGGTCTCGCACATTTGGAAGAGGCAATCCAGGTTATGAATTCAAAGAAAAAATCTCAACTGGATGGGAAACTAGCATTTGATCTATATGCTACACATGGCTTGCCTTTAGAGATTACCCGTGATGTTTTACGAGAAAGAAATCTTGAAGTAGACCAAAAAGCCTTTTTTGACGCCATGGAAGAACATCGTATAAATTCCGGGGCGGGGAAAGAGTTTGGACCGATGGGCGGGGAAGACGCCGAGTTCTACTCCAAATTAGGTACCCAACTCAAGAAAGAATCCCAATTAGAGAGTAAAGGTGTTTTATATGATCCGTATATGTTGTCAAGCACTGAATCAAAAATTGTTGGCTTTGTTATAGAACAAAAATCAGTGCAGCAAATTTCCGAAGCTCAAGAAGCGGGTATTATATTGTCAAGAACAGGATTCTATATCGAATCGGGCGGCCAAGTATCTGACCTGGGGGTGATAAGTTCTGAAAATGGAAAAAATATTTTCGAAGTTGAAGAAGTTCGGAAACCTGCACCTGGCATCATCGTTCACTTTGGCAGAGTCAAGAAAGGAACATTCTCTGCAAATGATCAAGTTTTAGCCGAAGTTGATCAAAAAAGGCGGCAGGATATTATGCGGAACCATACCGCAACCCATCTGCTGCACGCGCAGCTTCGCAGTGTGCTAGGTGACCACGTCCGCCAGGCGGGTTCACTAGTGGCTCCAGACCGGTTGAGGTTTGACTTTACCCATCCTTTAGCCCTTACACCGGATGAATTACGAAAAGTTGAAATAGGCATCAATCAGGAAGTGCTTAATAATTATCCTTTGACAATAACCCAGATGAAACTCTCTGAGGCCCTTGAAGATGGGGCGATGGCATTATTTGGCGAGAAATATGGTGAAGAAGTCAGAACAATTTCTATTGGCAGGGAAAAACCTTTTTCCTACGAGCTTTGCGGGGGTACACATGTCTCTGAGACTGCAGAAATCGGTACTTTCATCATAATCAGTGAGGGCAGCGCTGCCGCGGGAATACGCAGAATTGAAGCTGTTACTGGGCGCAAGGCTTATGACCTTGTTTCAAAGCGGCTCCAAAGTTTATCCACTATAAAGAATCTCTTCGGCTGCTCTTTAGATGAAGTAGTTTTTACAGCTGAAAAAATACTTGCTGAAAAAGAAAATTTGACTAAGGAAATAGCAAAATTTGGATCGCTTTCTGCCCAAAATGAATATTTAGCCGCAAAACCCAAAGCACGTCAAATAAATGGCATGTCTGTTCTAACTCTTTTACTTCATGGGTCGAGCACAGATACGATGAGAGAATTGGCTGATATCTTCAGACAGGATTTTATATCAGGCAGTGCGATTTTTGCTAATGTGAATGAGTCTGGAAATATCCAATTAATTTCAACTGTGACTGATGACCTTGTTAAAAAAGGTTTCAGTGCAGGAGCGATAATCAAGAAAATCGCAGGAGAGATCGGAGGCAGTGGTGGCGGGCGGCCGCAATTAGCCCAGGGAGGAGGTACCAATCTCCCTCGGCTAGAAGAAATTTTTGAAAATATTGGAGATTTCCTATAAAATATTAGAAACGCCGCGGATTATCAGCGGCGTTTATGATTAATCGACTTCCGGCAT
The DNA here is from genome assembly GCA_963723145.1 of uncultured Chloroflexia bacterium. Classification (GTDB taxonomy): domain Bacteria; phylum Chloroflexota; class Anaerolineae; order Anaerolineales; family Anaerolineaceae; genus Pelolinea. Next base: position 209,574 of record CAVRPM010000006.1, on the reverse strand, counting down.
CCAGCAGCAAAGAACTAGATCCCTCGCTGCTTTCACTTCATCCAATCTGCCCACAGGCGTATTATGGGGGGCTTCATGAAGTAATTCGGGATTTTCATGTGCCTCTTTGGCAATCTGCAGCATAACCCGCACAAACTCATCAAGGGTTTGCTTACTTTCGGTTTCTGTGGGTTCAATCATCAGAGCTTCCTTAACGATTAGTGGGAAATAATTGGTTGGCGGATGGATCCCGTAATCCATCAGGCGCTTGGCAACATCAAGTGCATGAATATCAGGAAGATCATCCCAAACACCCTCAAGCACAAACTCATGCATACAAGTACGTTCGTAAGGCAATGTGTATGCCTTTTTCAGGTTTTCCATCAGGTAATTCGCATTTAGAACTGCGTACTCAGCAATATCCCGCAGCCCCTCGGCGCCATTCATCAATACATAGGTCAAAGCTCGAACAATTACCCCGAAATGCCCATGAAAGGCTTTCACCCGGCCTATAGAGTGCTCAGGTTTAATGAAACCATACAGCGGGGGGAGATCTTCGCTGCCATCTTCCAGAATTCCAATCACCGGGTCGGGCAGGAAAGAAGCGAGAGGTTCTGAGACCGCCACTGGGCCAGAACCGGGACCACCGCCGCCATGCGGTGTCGAAAAGGTCTTATGGAGGTTTATATGCAGAATGTCAAATCCCAAAGCACTTGGCTTGGCGATGCCAAGCAAGGCATTTAAATTTGCGCCATCACCATAAACAAGCCCACCAGCCTCATGGACAATCCTGATCACTTCCAAAACATTCTCATCGAATAATCCGAGTGTGTTCGGATTGGTTAACATCAAACCGGCAGTAGTTTCATCACAAGAGTCTTTCAACTTTTCAAGGTCAATATTGCCACGTTTATCTGATGGAATATTGATTGGTTCAAACCCAGCCATAGAAGAGGTTGCGGGATTTGTTCCATGTGCGGAATCAGGTACCAGGATCTTTGTCCGTTTTTCATCTTTCCGGTTTTTATGGTAGGCGCGCATAATCAGACCGCCGACCAGTTCCCCGTGAGCGCCAGCTGCCGGCTGAAGTGATATTGAATGAAAACCAGTGATCTCTTTCAGCCATTCTTGGAGGAGGAACATAACAGCCAGATTACCTTGAATAGTCTCTAATGGTTGAAGTGGATGGCTGTTTAAAAAACCCGGCAAACGCGCAGTGACTTCATTTATGCGCGGATTATATTTCATCGTGCATGAACCCAATGGATAGAATCCCTCATCGATTGAATAATTTAGCCTGGAGAGGTGGGTGAAGTGCCTTACAACATCGAGTTCTGATAATTCGGGCAATGGCAATGCTTTGCGCAGAAAATCCTCTGGCATTTCTTGTCTGGGAACGTCTGATTCAGGAAAGCGAATCCCTATTCGTCCTGGAGAAGAGATTTCATAAATGGTAGGTTCAATCATTTGCCGCCTCCTGGAGAAGTTCAGCCAGAATATCAATTTCTTCTTTGGTATTTTTTTCTGTGACAGCAAAAAGAACGCTATTTGCCATATCAGGATAATAATCTCCTAAATCGAGCCCTCCAAGAACACCCTCATGTAAAAGAAAATCATTTATGGTTTTTGGTTCGCCGGGATAGTCAACTATGAATTCGTTGAAAAAGATCCAATCTTTTTTGACCTTGAATCCTGAGATATTCGCGATTTGGTCGGCAGCATAATGTGCTTTTTGATAACATAATTCAGCCACATTTCTTAATCCGGATTTTCCAAGCAAACTCAAATAAATTGTTGCAGCAAGAGCCATTAGTCCTTGATTTGTGCAAATATTGGATGTTGCTTTCTCACGTCGTATATGCTGTTCTCGGGCAGTCAAAGTAAGTACATAACCGCGGTTGCCTTTGCCATCCAAGGTTTCACCAACGATACGGCCAGAGATTTTCCTTATTAAATCATTTCTCGTCGCGAAGAACCCGAGGTAAGGTCCGCCAAAACTCATCGGTATTCCTAATGGCTGGCCTTCACCGACCACAAAATCAGCTCCGAATTCTGATGGCGGTTTTAATAACCCTAACGCGATTGGATTTGCCGAAACGGCCAATAGAGCGCCGGCTTCGTGGGTTTTAATCCCAAGTTTGGTAAAGTCAACAACTCTACCTAAAAAATCAGGATACTGGACAATAACCAAGGCGGTGTCCTCATCTATATGATCAGCTAGGAATTTGGGATTAACCTGGTGGATACTTTCGCCAATATCCACAATTTGAATATCTTCTATCGCGCCAAGATAGGTGCGGATGGTATCGCAGTAGTGCGGATGCAGGGCGGGAGAGATTATAAATTTTTTGCGTTTTCCGCGAAAATGGTGGTATGCGGAAAGGCAAGCTTCTGCACAGGCTGTTGCGCCATCATAATGCGAGGCATTGCTCGCATCCATGCCTGTAAGGTTAGTGATCAACGATTGAAACTCAAAGATTGCCTGCAATGTACCCTGGGATATTTCAGGCTGGTAAGGTGTATAAGCCGTAAAGAAATCCCCACGTCTGAGGAGCATATCTACAGCAGCGGGGACATAATGATTATATGATCCAGCACCCAAAAAACAGATTAATTCATCACAGGAATTATTTGCGCTGGCAAGCTCGTTGAGTTGCTGTAATGCTTCCATTTCGGACAGGGCAGATGGTAAATCGAGGTCTGGAAAGCGAAAATTCTCTGGAATATCAGAAAATAATGCCTCAAGGCTATCTTTCCCAACTACCTTGAGCATCTCCTGACGTTCAGATTCAGTATGTGGGGTAAACATTAACGCCTTCCGGCGCAATAGGTTTCATATTCCTTTGCGCTCATCAGCGCCTCATATTCGGCAGGATTGCTGATTTCAACTTTGCAAATCCAGCCTTTTTCATAAGGATCATCATTAAGCAGCTCAGGTTTATCTGCCAACCCTCCGTTTACCTCGATGACTTTGCCTGAGACCGGTGAGACGACATCGCCCGCTGCTTTAACCGATTCGATTGTGGAAAGGATGTCATCCTTCGTTACTTTTTCATCGACATCCTTGTTGAATTCAACGTAAACAATATCAGATAACTGATCCTGGGCATAATCAGAGATGCCAATTAAAGCAATATTGCCATCAAGTCTCACCCATTCATCGGTCTTTCCATACTTTAAATCTCCTGGTGTTTTCATAACTCTCTCCTTGTAATTTAAAATAAAAAGCAGGCAATCATATTTGCCTGCCCTGTCGTTTACCTGAGAGATTCACCCATAACGGGTTTGCCCCTTCGGCGCGATTTGCTTTTCCAGGGTTTTTCAAACCTTGGGTCCTTTTACCTGAGAGATTCATCCACATGCGGATTTGCCCCTTCGGTGCTGACGCACATTTCACCAGTCTCTTCCCAAAGTTTTCTCATGTAATTTTATTCTATAATTCAAAAAGTGTTATGTCAAATTTAAGCCGATTAAAAGTATAATTTTAAAGCCAATTGGGAATGGAAGCGCCTGATTCTGCTTTTAAAAGAAGGCAGAATGACGAGGAGAGGGTTCTTCATTGCGAAATGAAGTTAACCGGAAATACTTTCGGGAAAATCGATAGATCGGCGGATGCCCTCCAGAAAAAAAACCTGACCTTCCTAATTACTATTCTGTTATGCTGAGTTTAACCATTGACAGAATTAAATGTGTTTTAACATTTAATTGATAAGGAGAAATATATGTGCGGGATTGTAGGATATATAGGCGATAAAGATGCAACGCCGATAATTCTGGAAGGTTTAAAGAAACTGGAATATAGGGGATATGATTCGGCAGGAATTGCAATTATTGATGGCGATTCAATCAAGGTCCGCCGCGATTCTGGAAAAATCAATCATCTCGTAGAGTTATTATCGAAAGATCCGATCCACGGAAGCCCAGGTATCGGCCATACGCGCTGGGCAACTCATGGTGAACCAAGCGAGAGAAATGCACATCCCCACATCGGATTTAATGGCCAGGTTGTGCTAGTTCATAATGGAATAGTAGAAAATTATCTGGAATTGAAGCAGGAGTTAGTGGCTGAGGGAATCAAGTTTAATTCAGAGACAGACACGGAGACTATTGTCCATTTGATTGAAGGTTATCTAACATCAGGCGATTCATTACAGGTGGCAGTTCAAAAAACATTGGCAAGAATCAGGGGGGCTCATGGAATTGTGGTGCTTTCCACCCGCGAACCTGAAAAGATTATCGCTGCTAGGATTGGAAATGCCGGTGGAGTTGTCATTGGCCTGGGAAAGGGAGAAAATTTTATCGCTTCAGATATCCCTGCGATTCTGGAGCATACAAATGAAATGGTTTTCCTGGATTCCCAGCAAATGGCTGTTATCACAAAAAATACCATCAAGGTTATGGCACTTGATGGAAAAGAGATTGATTTCAAGATAGAAAAAATCAATTTAGACCCGATTTCCGCAGTTAAAGGTAATTTCCGCCATTTTATGCAAAAAGAAATTCATGAACAGGCGCGCGCACTTACAGACACTTTGGCTGGAAGGATAGATTTTAGTAATTCTTGCGTTCAGTTAAATACATTGAATATCGACAAAGTTGATATTAATAAGATTACTTGCATAAAAATCATTGCTTGCGGAACTGCTGCACACGCAGGACAGGTGGGGAAGTATTTGATTGAAAGCATTGCCAGAATTCCTGTCGAGGTTGATATAGCGTCTGAATTCCGGTACAGAGACCCTCTCGTAGATGAAAATCAGATCGTAGTTGCAATCAGCCAGTCCGGGGAAACAGCTGACACACTTGCGGCAATGGAAGAAGCACGCCGAAAAGGTGCCCATATATGGTCAATTGTTAACGCAATTGGTTCCCAGGCTATGCGTCAGGCAGAAGGATATATTTCTATGCAGGTAGGACCTGAGATTGGCGTTGCTTCTACTAAGGCCTTTACTGCGCCTTTAGTTGACCTCTTCCTTCTCTCAATTCTGCTTGCTGATATAAAAGGGCTGCTTTGCGAAGAAAGCAAGAAGAGACTTATTTCCCAAATCAGCATGGTCCCAGATCTGGTTGGTACTTGCCTTGACAGGGAAGCGGATGTTGTCGTAGTGGCACGAAAATACAAGGATATAGAACATATCCTTTACCTCGGGAGAGGTATTAATATGCCAATTGCCTATGAAGGCGCTCTCAAGTTAAAGGAAATTTCCTATATTCACGCTGAGGCATATCCAGCCGGAGAGATGAAACATGGACCGATTGCTCTAATTGACAAACAGATGCCGGTTCTGGCAATTATGCCAGATGATAAATGGTATGAAAAGATGCTGAGCCAGGTAGAACAAGCAAAGGCCCGCGGTGGAAGAATTATCATCCTGGCAACCGATGGTGATGAACGCGCAATAGAATTGGGAGATGATGTGTTGTGGATACCAAAAGCAGCCTGGACGATCAATCCAATTCTGGCAGTTATCCCACTTCAAATTTTGGCATACCACATCGCTGCAATGAAAGGGTTGGATGTTGACCAACCCAGAAACCTGGCAAAATCAGTTACTGTGGAATAATTCGTCATTTGAAGAAATATATCCCGCCGATTTCATCCAGATATTCTATATGAAGCCCGGAAGTGATAGATTGTAAATACTGATCTGATTTTTCACCATAAAAATTGCGAAACTCAGGCATAAGAATAATCAAGGCATCATCATTTTCGCGGAATGACTTCTCGCCGTATGCATTCCCTGAGCCATAAGAGCGGTTATGAAATTGATCTACTTGCAAAGGGAAGCGGTTGGTGTGAAAGAGTACGAATGCGGCAGAGTTTGAAATCATCCTCTGGTTTGATGGCAAAGAATTCAACTTTTTTAAAAAGTTTGATTGATGATACTGACTAGAGGTAAAGCCCTTACCTTCACTGTGCAGCAATTTAACAGATTTAAATGTAGAAATCCCATAGAATCTGATAGATATTAAAGCTATTAAAATTAAACTTCCCTCGATAAACCATTTTTTTCTTTCCTTTGGTAAGAGTTCATAGGAGCTAAGAAGGAGTATGAGCAAGAATGGATAAATTGGGGCCATCATTCGGTCAATAATATCTATCTTGGGAATGGTTAGACTGTGAGTAATACCGATAAAAAGAAAATAACCGGTTATTAAAATAATACAAATTTGAAATACTATGAAAACTTTGTTATCTTTATTCTGTCTTTTATTTATGGTGGCTGATAATCCAAGAAAAAAAGCCATTATAAAAAGAAATGAGAAGAAAAAGATAATTGCTCGGTTAATTACTTCAGATGAATAAATGCCTGAATAAGGAAACCAATCTTTAATAATATTAAATTCCTGCAGAACACTTTGAAAAATGGTTTTTAAATAAGAAATATTAATTACAAACCTTTTTCCGCCTACTTTATTTAATATGCGATATTGATTTAAAAACCAAAATCCGATAGGTATTAATGAAACCATTATATAAAGAGGTATTATTTGATATTTTCTTTGGGAGAATTTATTTCTGAATAGAAATAGACAGAGACAAAAGCATAAAACAAAAAATATTCCTGCATACCGGACTAAAGGTAAAAGTGATGAAATTAGAAATATTGGAATTAAAAATGCTGATTTTTCAGTATTAATAAATTCTAATATTGAAAGTACGAGAAGCATTAATAAGGTGATAAATAATGGTTCTGACATTAAACCAGTAAAAGTATCCAGCATAAGCGGGGAAAACGCGAATAGTGCAGAAACCAGAAAGGCTGGGAATAGTTTATAAGAAACACGGTAACATATTAAAGCCATTGTAAAAATGCTAATGGTAAAAAGGATTATGTTCATCCACCTGGATGTCATGAGGAAATCACCATTAAAAGGGGTGATGATACTTAAGAAAAAAGGAAAAAAGGGCGGAAATTCTGTTACAGGGGAAAATGAACCATTTGAGTTCAGAATAATTGCGCCATTTCCTGCCTGAATATTTCGTGCTGCGCTAAGGTAAGCCGCTGAATCACTAAATGCCCAGGGTCCCCATAAGGTTGCGCGTAAAATCATATATCCACCTGACATTGATATCAGGACTGTAATTAAAATAAATAAGAATTTTGAACGGGAGTCTGGTTTCAATATATCTAAGAGATTTTTTCAATCAGGTTGGAAGTCCAGGCATGGATTTTCTCCCAATCGCGGAAGTCACTTTTTCCTCTTTCACTATCCATACTTTTTTTCATAGAAGCAATTAATTTCTTAACAAAGATATTCAATTTATTAAATTCTTCACCGTCTGTGATAGCTGCACCAGCAAAAAAACCAAGTGCAACTGGCTTGATTTCAGGGTATTTTCCAATGACTTTATTTAACCAACCTAATGTCTCTGCAATGTTTTTCTCATTTTCCTCGATCATATTTAAGCAGACAACGAATAAACCAGTTTTTTTGACTGCTAATTCTGTATGAAACCTTTTTAGGAATTTATTAAAATCCCCCGTCAGCCGTCCAGCGTGAACGGGAGTTCCAAGAATTACGGCATGATATTCGGATACCGATTTAATATCTTTAGCTCGTGAAATATTTACTTTGAAATTATTTTTAATTAAATCTTTCGCGATTTCTTCAGCAACCTGATGTGTTGTGCCTGCCCAAGTAGAATATGCAACCAAGATATTTTCCATTCTGGCTCCTCAATTTAAAATAGGCATTACTTTTCAATTTTACTTCATTGAAAAAATGCACTAGATACTAATTAATTTAAACACCCCTGTGTTAGAATTGCTTACTCAAAATAGAATATCAAAAAATCTCTATAGAAAGTAAAACGTTAATGTCTGAAAAAATTACAGAAGAAAAAATTCTGAAACAATTAAGTACTGTGATGGATCCAGAGTTAAATCAGGATCTGGTTAGCTTGGGAATGATCAAGGATATTCAAATCATCGAAAATGATGTCAATTTCACTATAGAATTGACAACTCCCTGCGTGCCCTCTAAGAACTAGAATTGAAACAGATGCTCGCAGGGCAGTAGCGTCTCTGCCGAGTGTTCGAAATATTGAAATTAAAATGTCTGCACGTGTGCAGCAAAGCCAGCTCCTGAAAGAAAAAATCGACTTAAATATTAAAAATATTATTGCTGTTTCCTCAGGTAAGGGTGGAGTCGGTAAGACGACAGTAGCCGTCAATCTGGCAATTGCGCTTGCGCAAACTGGCGCCTCAGTTGGCATAATGGACGCAGATATCTATGGACCCAACGTGCCAACCATGATGGGTATTAAATCAATGCCAGCCCCGAGGGATAACAAATTAATCCCCGCTGAGGCTTATAATGTCAAAATTATTTCAATCGGTTTTTTGGTAAAAGACGGCCAACCGTTAATCTGGAGAGGTCCCTTTACTCAATTCAACCATTCGGCAGTTCCTGACTGATGTAGACTGGGGAGAACTTGATTACCTGGTTGTGGACCTTCCGCCTGGTACAGGCGATGTGCAATTAAGCCTTTCACAGCACATTCCGATTACTTGCGGAATCATCGTGACGATGCCGCAAAAAGTTTCCCTTGATGACGCCAGCCGTGGGATTGAAATGTTCAAAAAACTGGATATCCCAATCGCGGGAGTAATTGAAAATATGGGGGCGATGCAATTGCCTGATGGTACCGTTATTAATGTTTTTGGTGAGGGCGGAGGCGAGGAAATGGCTAATTCCTATGGATTGCCATTCCTTGCCAGGATTCCATTAAATCCGGATATCAGAATCAATAGCGACGCAGGTACACCCGTTGTGGTCAGTATGCCAAATTCAATGGTCGCTGGAATTTTTTCTTCAATCGCATGTGAAATTGCTTCATTTATTTCACAACAAAATTTAAACTAGATGATAAACATGGACATAACCGAGAAATCCCATCCAATTATTGTTGGGATCAAGTTTTCGAAGATAGGTAAGAATTATTATTTTGATGCATCAAAAATCCCTGAGATAAAAATTGGCGATTCTCTTATTGTGGAAACAAGCAGGGGATGGCAAATTGGTGAACTAACCGAAATCATATCTGACCTTGATATTCTAAAAAACTCTTCTTACAAACCTGTTGATCGTTTGGCTTCTCCTGCAGATATGGAGAAGAAAGAGGAATTAAAAGAAAAGGGCGAAAAAGCGCTCGAAATTTGCCGCTCAGAAGTCCGAAATCAGAAATTCGAAGGTATTAAACTGGTTTCATCTGAAATCAGTTTTGATGAAAAAATCTTATCTTTTCTATTTTCAAGTGAATCAGAAGAATCCCCAAATTTCAACAATGTTAAGAAAGTTTTGGGTAAAAAATTTCCTAATGCCCGCATTGATTTCCATAAGATTGGACCAAGAGATGTGGCAAGATACTTTGGGGGAATGGGTTCTTGTGGGCTTGAAAGCCGGTGCTGCTCGCAGTTTCTCTGTAATTTTGAATCAATTTCTATCCGAATGGCAAAGAAACAGGGAATTTCTCTCACACCAACTGACATTACTGGTATGTGTGACAGGTTGCGGTGCTGTTTGGGGTATGAGTACTGCCAGTATGTAGATGCATTAAAAGATATGCCCAAGAAAAATAGGTTAGTCATGACTCCGAACGGAAAAGGCAAAATCACCGATGTTGCACCTTTGCGAAATGCTGTCTATGTTTATATCGAGGAACTAGGAATAAAAGAATTTCAGTTGAGTGAGATTCAGGATGTAGATTCGACAAAAACTGATGTTGAGCCAGTTGCTGATAACCAACAAAAAACAGAATACCGAAGAGATGATAGACGAAATCGAAGAAGTCACAGGTAACTAACATGGGATTTTGGGATACTAAGCAAAAAATTCTTGTTATTCTTGCCCACCCGGATGATCCTGAATTCTTCTGCGGAGCAACTATCGCGAAATGGACAAGCGAGGGACATCAAGTTTCATATTGTTTGCTAACCAAGGGCGATAAAGGTGTAAATGACCATTTTTCAAAAGTCGAAAATATTAGAGAATTGCGCATAGAAGAACAATATACTGCCGCAAAAGTAGTTGGTGTAACAGATATCAGTTTTTTAGATAATGAAGATGGCTATTTAACACCAAATTTAAAATTACGCAAAGAAGTTGCTGGGGTAATCCGTAAATCGAAGCCGGATATTGTGGTTACATGCGATCCAACAAATTATTATTTGAGGGATTCTTATATAAATCACCCTGACCATCGCGCTGCCGGGCAGGTTGTTATTGATGCGGTTTTCCCGGCTGCTCAGAACTTTCTGTTCTTCCCCGAACTGGAAAAAGAATTGCATTTGAAACCTCATCATGTAAAAGAAGTCTGGATATCATTGCCAAAAGAGCCAAATATTGCAATTGATGTAACCGATACTTGGCCCAGAAAGCTTGAAGCGCTTACAAAACACGCCTCACAGATTGGTGATGTCGATCAGTTCTACATCCGCATGCGTTCAAGACACACTGAAGATTCCAGTGATGAATCCCCGCGGTATGAAGAAGTTTACCGAAGAATTGTTTTTAATTAATCCATTAATTTCCTCATCTACTATTAGTAACGAATTGCAATTTTATTTTTAGATATTTAAGATATAAAATATTATTAATCAGATTAATACTAATGTATGGGCAAACAGACAATCCTTTCTGACAAACAACAGGTGCTTCTGGATTATTTAATAGATAAAGCCAAAAACCCGCAATCCCTGATCCCCTCTATCCCAAAAATAAGTGCTAATCTAGGAATGAGCACAGCCTGCTTGAGAGAACAGATCGAATTGGCAAAGAATTTAGGGATAATTACTGCTAAACCACGAAGAGGAATTGAATTTCTTCCATATAAATTTAAGCCAGCAGTAGAAAAGAGTTTGTATTATGCAGTCAATCTTGATCAGTCCTTTTTTTTTCAATACTCTGAAATGCGAAATCATCTTGAAAAATCGTATTTTATTGAATCGGCGCAATTACTTAATGAAAAAGACATTGATGGATTAAAAAAGCTGGTTATACAGGCACAAAATAAATTAAACGGTTATCCAACCCAAATTCCTCATCAGGAACATCGGAATTACCACTTGTCAATATTTAAACCCCGGAATAATGTATTCTTGATGGGTATTCTCGAATCCTATTGGGATATGTATGAACAAGCGGGTCTGGATCTATATAACAATTTGGAGTATCTGATCACTGTCTGGGATTACCACCAACATATTGTCGAAAAGATCGAAAAACGGGATTTTAATAGCGCTTACCATTTATTAACTGTGCACATGGGTTTGATCGACAAGCGGGAACAATCCAAATGAGGGAATATGGAACTTGGTAAAACAAAAATAAACGATTTTGGCATCACTTTTTGCACAGTCAATGGTTCGGGCAGTGCTACGGCAAATAATACAATTCAAAAAGCAATTTTTAAAATGGGAATTCCGGTCGGAGCGAGAAATAGCTTTCCCTCCAACATTCAGGGAATGCCCACTTGGTATTCGGTTAGAGTATCCAAGAATGGGTTTATCGGGAGGCTTGAAAAGGACGATATCTTGATCGCTATGAACCCCGAGACAGCTGCCAGGGATATTGATAATTTAAACGAGGGTGGATTGTTATTGATAAATCAAAATATAAATATACGGGAAATCCGTAATGACATTACTGCTTATTTTATGCCAGTTGATGAGTTGTTAAAAACCTGCAAAGTCCCTTCAAACTTGAATGTTTACCTTGCGAATATGGTCTATGTGGGAGTTTTAGCCTTTTTGATTAATATTGATATGGAAAAGATTGAATCTGCACTTGATCAGCACTTTAACAGCAAAAAGAGTGCAATTGAACCGAATTTAAGGGTTGTCGAGATAGCTTTTGAATGGGCAAAGAATAACCAAAAAAAAACCTGCTCTTTTTCACTGGAACCTATGCAAGAAACCAATGGCAAAATAATGATTGATGGGAACACAGCCGGCGCTTTAGGAGCGTTGTATGGAGGATTGCAATTCGCTGCTTGGTATCCCATAACGCCAGCCACAAGCCTGGCAGAGTCTTTAAATGATTATATTCCTGCCTTGCGCGTGAACCCAGAAACTGGCTCAATCACATGTGCAGTTGTTCAGGCAGAAGATGAACTTGCGGCAATTGGTATGGTTGTTGGTGCGGGTTGGGCCGGCTTGCGCTCGATGACTTCAACTTCAGGTCCCGGTCTTTGCCTTATGTCAGAATTCATGGGATTGGCGTATTTTACTGAGGTTCCCCTGGTTGTTTGGGATGTACAACGGGTAGGCCCAAGTACCGGCATGCCGACACATACTTCACAGGGTGATTTGTCATTCTCTTATTTTATTAGTCATGGTGATAAAGATTTTGTGATTTTGCTGCCTGGAAACATGAATGAATGTTTTGAGTTTGGCTGGAAAGGGCTTGATATTGCCGAACAACTGCAAACACCGGTCATCATCCTGAGCGATTTAGAATTGGGAATGAACATATGGATAGCCGATCCATTGAAATATCCTGATGAAGAAATCAATCGCGGAAAAATCCTCTGGGAAGAGGATATCGAAGAGATGGTTAAAGAAAAACAAGTTGAATGGGGAAGGTATGTGGATTTTGATGGCGACGGTGTAGCCTATCGGACAGTTCCAGGAAATTTACACCCCAAAGCGCCTTATTTCACTCGCGGAACCAGTCATGATCCATACGCGGGTTACAGTGAATCATCTGTAGACTGGGAACAAAACTTGATCAGAATAAAGAAAAAATTTGAACAGGCAAGACTAATAGGTCCAAAACCAGTAATTGTTAATGAAAATCGAGTGTCAGCTATCATAACGTATGGTTCTTCGGATATGCCGGTTTCAGAAGCAATAGCAGAACTAAGGGATCTTTTCATTAGAGTGGATTATTTACGGATAAGATCCATACCATTCTCCGATGAATTAGGTAAATTCATTGAAAATCATCAGCGTATATATATCGTTGAAAATAACCGAGACGGACAAATGAGACAATTATTATGTGTGAATTACCCAACCGAGGCACATAAATTTGTCAGCATTGCTCATTCAGATGGGCAATCATTAAGTTCTCAATGGGTTGTTAAAAATTCTTAAGAGAAGAAAAGCCGGAGAAATAAGCCATGGTGGTCCTTCCCCGAAAAGAAAGCACAAATACGATTGGATTGATTCGAAACGACTATGCAGGAAAGCCAACTACATTATGCAAAGGCTGCGGTCATACTTCCATAGCAAATATGATTGTCTCGGCGTGTTTTGAAATGAATATACCGCCTGAAAAAATTGTTAAATTTAGCGGAATTGGTTGTTCAAGCAAATCGGCTGCATATTTTCTGGAAAGATCTTTTGGATTCAACGGTTTGCATGGAAGAATGCCTTCAATTGCGGAAGGAGCACTTTTTGCTGATAAAAGCTTAATTGGAATTGGCATCAGCGGCGATGGCGATACCGCAAATATTGGCCTTAGTCAATTTAAGCACCTTGTTCGCCGTAATGTTCCCATGGTGTATATTGTTGAAAATAATGGAGTATATGGTTTGACTAAAGGTCAGTTTTCTGCCACTTCAGAAAAAGGATTAACACTTAAGAGGCAGGGAGAAAATCCTTATTTGCCTGTTGATATTGCTTTGGAAGCTATTGCCGCTAATGCATCGTTTGTTGCTCGATCATTTGCCGGTGATCCCACGCAGGTTAAAGAGTTAATAAAAGCGGCTATCAGCCATCGCGGCACATCAATCATTGATATTATCAGCCCTTGTGTGTCATTTAACAACCAGGATTATTCCATTCATTCATATTCTTGGGGAAAAGGCCATGAAGCTCCGCTCCATGTATTAGAATTTATCCCCCCCCGGGATGAAATCACTTTGGATGATTTTGAAAGAGGATCCATAAAAGAAGTAACCATGCATGACGGGTCAGTAATAGTATTTAAGAAATTGGCTCGTGAATTTGATCCTACAAACCGGACTGAAGCAATCAAGATGCTTGAGGAAGCAATTCGTAAAAACTGGCTGATTACTGGACTTATCTATGTGGATCCAGATTCACCGAATATCTTTGATATGTATCCAATCGGGGAGCAACCACTGAATAGATTATCTCCTGAAAAAATCAGGCCTGATCGAAAGTCATTGGAAATTATCAACCAGAGATTGATGTAGGATTATTCAGAACTAATACTTCCGATCGTGTGAAGCAGCGCCAGATTTGTGGAGCGCATATCACCAATTGGAAATCCTGAAATTAGGACGACTTTCTGGCCTGCCTTTTTAATTCCCCGCTGTTTAAGAGGGCCTCTTCAACATGGATAATCATTTCCTTGAGGGTTTCTGAAACCGGAACAAGGTGCGGGATTACTCCCCAGTAAATACTCATCAGTCGGTAAGTTGTTTCATTGGGTGTGAAAGCCAGAATAGGCACTGAAGGCCTGGCTTTTGATTGAAGAAACGCTGACCGCCCAGATTGAGTAAAAACAGCCACAGCCTTAACCTGCCGGTCTTGTGCTAATTCCCTCGCCGCAATTGATATTGCGAAATCATCATCCTGATTATTCCCAATAACAGATTTATAATAATGTCCCCACGCATCAATATTATTTTCTGCTTTGGTAATGATTGAATCCATCATTAAGACACTCTCCAATGGATATTTTCCACTGGCAGTCTCGCCGGAAAGCATTAAGGCATCGGTGCCGTCAAAAACAGCGTTTGCTACATCTGAAGCCTCTGCACGGGTAGGTCGGGGGTTTTCCATCATTGAATCAAGCATTTGAGTAGCAGTGATAACTAATTTTGCATTACGGTTGGCGGCTTGAATGATCTCTTTCTGAATAATAGGTACTTCGGCTGGTGACGTTTCAACCCCCAAATCGCCGCGCGCAACCATCACACCATCAGCAGCATCCAGTATGCTTTCAAGGTTTTTAACCGCATCGGGAAGCTCAAGTTTGGCAATGACAGGAAGATTCCTGAAATCTAATGATTTTTGTTTTACAAAATTTTTTACGCATTCAACATCTTCAGCAGTTCTGACAAATGAAATGGCAACCGCATCAATCCCGTTTTCCAGACCAAATTCCAAATCTTGTTGGTCTTTTTTAGTAAAACCAGGAATATCGAGGCTTGTCCCTGGCAGATTTACTCCTTTATTAGACGTAAGTACACCCCCTAGCAAGACTTTGGCATCAAACCCATTTTTATAAATATCCAAAACTTCCAATTCAAGCTTGCCATCATCGAGTAAAATCCTGCTGCTAACATTGAGACTATGGATAATATCCGGAATCTCCAGGAAAATCTTTTTTCGTTTACCGTCCTCAAAATCAATCTTGTGGTTATCAACATCCAATTCCATCGAAATGATTTCACCTGCTACCAGATGGACTCCACCTTTTGGAAGGTCTCCAACCCTTAGTTTGGGTCCCTGCAAGTCTTGAAGAATGGTGATCGGACGATTTTTCTTCTCAGATAATGCGCGAATAATTCTAATTAATTCAAGGTGGGTTTCATAAGTACCGTGCGAAAAATTTAACCTCGCTACATCGATACCAGCATCAACCAGTGCTTCAATAGTCCTTGTTGAGCTGCTGCTGGGACCCAGTGTCGCTATAATTTTTGCTTTACGATCCATGAATATATTACTATTTTGATAATACTTTTTTTATTCTCGGAAGAGCCCAATCAATTGTATCCCTATCGATGATCAGGGGTGGGGCAAATCGGATGGTAGTATCATGTGTCTCTTTTGCCAGAATACCTTGTTTCTGCAAGGCTTCACAATATGTTCTGGCATTACCGGATTCTTTCTTCATTTCAACGCCAATCAGTAGACCTCGGGCGCGAATTTCCCTGATATTTTTTTGGGGCATTTCTTGTAACTGCTCGCAAAAATATTCACCCATTTTCATGGAATTTTCAATGAGATTTTCCTCGATAATTACTTTCAAAGCAGTTCTAGCAATCGCTGCCCCGAGTGGGTTTCCGCCAAAAGTTGAGCCATGTTCTCCAGGAGTAAATAGGCCTAAAACTTGCCGACTGGATAAGACTGCAGACACTGGATAAAAGCCGCCGGCAAGCGCTTTGCCGATGATCATTAAATCCGGTTTAATATTTTCATAATCGCAGGCAAATAATTTACCTGTACGACCCAGGCCAGTTTGAATTTCATCAGCAATAAAGAGTACATTATTCTTCCGGCAAATCTCGAATACCTCTTTCAAGTAATTTTTTGGAGGTATAAGAACTCCGCCCTCGCCTTGAATTGGTTCAAGCAAAACAGCCGCCGTATTTTTGGTAATTGCTTTTTCAATCTCCTTGGCATCACCAAAGGCGACATTGATAAATCCTGGGGTATAAGGACCATAATCCTTCTTATAAAGTCCTTCAGAGGAAAAAGATACGATTGTAATTGTCCGGCCATGGAAATTACCATCAGCCACAATAATCTCTGCCTTGTTATCTTCTACCTTTTTTACTTTATAAGCCCATTTTCGGGCAATTTTCAGGGCTGTTTCGACCGCCTCAGCGCCACTGTTCATTGTGATGGCCATCTCATAACCGGTCAGTTCGCATAATTCTTTGTAAAGCAGAGGAAGCTGGTCATTCCGGAAAGCGCGTGACGTAAGCGTTAGTTTTTGCGCCTGGTCTATAAGTGTTTTAAGGATCTTTGGGTGGACGTGGCCTTGATTTAAGGCACTATAAGCGCTCAGACAATCTAAATAACGATTGCCTTCGATATCGTAGACCCAAACCCCTTCACCCCTTTCAATAACTACATCCAGGGGTTTATAGTTATGCGCCCCAAAAGTCTCGGAAAGTTGAATATAATCCTGAGTTTTCATATAACCTTTAATGCCTTTATGCCATTCTTCATTTAAAAATCTCCAAAGGATTAATTGCGGTAAAAGTATAGCATTGAAGAGGTGAAATAAGAATTGTGGAAGTCAGTTAATTACTATGAAGAAATGTATATTTAATACTTACAAATCTTCCTTCGCAAGATTTAACAGCATAGTGATAGAAATATCGACCGAGGATCGGCGCCAGGACATATAGTAATTTTCCCTCAAACCCCGGAACTATTGTGAATTTCCTCTTTTTAATCCCTTGAATAATTATATGGGCAACTTTTTCCGCGCTCATAACGCTGCCAGATTGATTGATCTTTTTTGTAGTCTCTGGAATGATGGAATGTTCAAAAGCTAATTGCGGGGTATCAGTATCAGGGGGAAGAACAACCGAGACATTTATTCCATGGGGCTTAACTTCAGAGCGCAGGCAGCGAGAAAATCCCCGGACTGCATATTTCGATGGAGCGTAAGCGGTATATCCATAAATCCCAATCAGAGCAGCAAGAGAGGAGATATTTACAATATACCCACGATTATTTTCTATCATTTTAGGAAGAATCAATTTAGTCATATAAACAGTACCAAGATAGTTGACATCCATAACATTCTTGAAAATTTCAGGTTCCATAACCACAAACTTACCCGGGTAAGCTATTCCTGCAGAATTTATTAAAATCTCATAAGAGCTATTATCTGTAGATAATTCTCGCTGTAACTTATCAAAACTTCTGATATCTGCTGAAATTGATTTAAATTTTTGATCAGACTTCACAGCTGATTTCTTAATTTCTAATAGTGCTGATTCCAAAAGATCCTTACGCCTGGCTAAAATGGTGATATTCGCTCCTAATGAAGCTAATTCTTTTGCCAAAGCCAAACCTATACCGCTGGATCCTCCAGTGATCATGATATTTTTATTTAGAAATTCCATGTTTTCCTCAATGTCCGCAAGATGAACAGGAACTACCTGAGCAGTTGCCACACCCGCATGAAGACGAGGAGGTTGAAGGCTTAGATTGCCCATGAGCAAAGAATGTAGAAAGCAGGCGCTTTGAGTCTTCTTTATGGCATTGCGTGCATTCGATCGGTTCGTCGGCTGATTTAACTGAACGCAGGGCGTCAAAATTATTTCCGCAACTTTTACATTGATATTCGTAAATTGGCATTTTTTTCCTATTTATTAAATTAACCCCGATATCATATCAGTCGTTATGAAATTTGACAAATAAATTGAATTCCAAATGATATAATCAATTGTAATATTCATACCATGAATAATATAAACGACCTGGATATATCATTACTCGGATTTATTTCCGAACAGCCAATGCATGGCTATGAATTGCATAAGCGAGTCACTGATTTGTCAGGTTTTGGCATAGTCTGGAATATAAAAATTGGCAAATTGTATGCAATGTTAAATCGATTAGAAAAAGCGGGTTATATCAGGTCAACATTTACCAGAGAGGGAAACCGTCCGACTAGGAATGAATTCTCGATAACAGCTACTGGGAAAGAAAAATTTGAGGCATGGTTGGTAAACCCTGTATCCCATGGAAGAGAATTCAGGATTATTTTTCTTCTGAAATTATATTTTTCTCTAAGAAACGGGATTCATAATGCCAACAATTTGATTGCCTCGCAAATAGATACATGTAAAAGTTGGTTATCAGGAGGAAAGATACTGAACAATTTTGATTTTGTCCAAAATGATGAAAACAACTTTCAAAATATTGTAAATAAATACCGACAAATTCAAATACAGGGGTACCTTGTTTGGCTAGAGTGGTGTAAAGAATTATTAAAAGAGAGACTACTATGAAAAGATATTTCCTTGTTATTGTTACACTTGCTATGCTTATTTCAAGCTGCACAAATACAGCTATTTCAGCAAATAACACCAAAACGGTCACTGACGCGCTGGGCAGGCAAGTTGTGATGAAAAGTGAACCAACAAATATAGTAATAGCTGGTAAACAAGCGCCAATGTTAACTAACTTTCTATACCTGTTTAAATCAGCGAATGAGAAATTAATCGCAATGGAAAAAAGAACTCAATCTTCTGAAGATTTTTTGGAGCTTCTTGATGAGAATATTAAAGAAAAGTATGTGCTTGAAAAGGGTGCAGGAGCGGAACAGATTTTGCCGCTTAACCCCGACGTTGTTATTTTAAAATCCTCCATGCGTGAAACAATTGGCAAACCTTTAGAAGATTTATCAATCCCGGTCGTTTATGTAGAATTTGAAAATGTAGATCAGATTTACCGTGATTTAAGAATCTATGCAGATATCTTAAATGAAAAAAAACGTGGTGAAGAATTAATTTCAAATTACCAGAACTCTTTTCTGCAGCTACAGAATGAAGTAATAAAAAATGAAGATAACGAAAAACAATCAATATTAATTCTTCAAGCGGTCTCTGAGGATCAGAAATATGTCTTCAGTGTTCCTGCTGTAAATTGGCTGCAATCTGACCTGATTGAAAAAGCGGGTGGGATACCAGTATGGAAAGACGCCAACCTGGCTGGAGGATGGACTGATATAAATATGGAACAGATTTCTAATTGGGACCCTGATTTGATTTATGTTGTCAACTATCAGGAAAGCGCCCCTGAAATAGTTGAAGAATTGAAAAATGACAAAATCTGGCAAAATCTAAAGGCAGTAAAAGAAGACCAGATTTACCCTTTCGCCTACGACTATCTTAGTTGGGACCAACCAGATCCCCGCTGGATTTTAGGGTACGGGTGGATGGCATTCAGACAGAACTCACAGAGCATCTCATCGACGGAAATTGAATCCCTGGTTGAAAAATTCTATGGGAAATTCTTTGAAATGGAAGAATCTGCGATCAAGGAAAACATTACCCCAAGAATTACAGAATATCTAAATTAGGATGAGAATAAGTCGATTAAATGGTTTGATTATCTGTCTTATTATTGTTACTTTTGTATCTTTTTTCATTGGCAGGTACCAAAAAGTTGCTCCATTTAACTTCTTAGAAAACAATATACTTTTCAGGCAGCTATTCTTTCTTTTTAAGAATCCCTCGCGTGTTAACCGCATTACTAATAGGATCTGGTTTAGCTTTGGCGGGTCTTGTTATGCAAATTATTTTCCGAAATCCCCTGGCAGACGGCGGTCTTTTAGGGGTAAGTCAGGCAGCAGGTTTTGGCGCAGCTCTTGGAATACTGGTTTTTAGGGGAAATCCAATTTGGGTTCAAATGATTTCTTTTTGTTTCGGAGTTTTAGCTTTATTAATCTCGATTTTTATCGCAGGAAGAGTGCGAGGTAATAAAATTCTTTCCCTTATTTTGGCTGGAATAGCAGTTTCTGCTATCTTCTCCGCTGGAATAGGTATACTCAAATATTTGGCTGACCCTGTTAATCAGCTGCCTGCAATAGTTTATTGGTTGCTGGGAAGTCTGGCTGGTTCAAACTGGACTGTCCTCTTAAGGACTTCTGGTAATTGTTTTTCCTGTGATGTTATTCTTCTGGTTTTACCGATGGAGATTAAATTTACATGCCATGGATAAAGAGGTCGCGTATTCATTAGGGCTCCGAAACAAACTTGAATTATGGTTGAGTCTTTTGGCGAGTGTTTTATTAACCTCGGCAATAATTTCAATTTCCGGTATTGTTGGTTGGATCGGATTGATCATTCCAAATTATGCCCGCGTGATAACAGGTTCTGATACTTCTAAATTAATTCCCGTATCTATTCTTCTTGGAGGTATCTTTACAATAATTTGTGATGACCTTGCTAGAGCATTACTTCCCGGAGAAATCCCTCTTGGAATATTTACTGCACTCTTGGGTTCATTAATGTTCATTGGATTGCTTCTAAAAAATGAGAAAATTGCATGAAAGATTCAAATAATCTTATTCGCCTTAGAGATATTTCATTCAATTATAGACGTGATGGAAAAAAGATTATTTATGGTTTTGACTTTGATATTCCCCTTGGAACAAGTAATGCATTATTGGGATTGAACGGAACAGGGAAAACTACACTTTTATTGCTTCTTCTGGGCTTTTTAACACCAGTAAAAGGGAGTATCCAGATAATCAAAAATAATGTTGCATCTTCATTAAAAGAACTAAATGGTTCAATAGGTTATTTATCACAAAGCGAAAATATTCCCTTTGACTACACCATAAAGGAATTTATATTAATTGGAAGATCCCCTCATATACTGAAATTTAACACACCCAGCAACAATGATTTGGAAATTTGTCTGCAATTAATTAATTCACTCGATTTGGCAGCCTTATCAAATAACAAATTAGGTGAAATTAGCGGTGGCGAGCTGCAGCGAGTACGCATTGCACGGACTCTTGCTCAGGAACCTGAGATTATTTTGATGGATGAACCCATGACCCATCTTGACATCAAAAATAAAAAATATCTTAATGATTTAATTCATCAACTAAAAGAATCAGGAAAAACAATTATCTATTCAACCCACGATCCATTAGATGTTTTAAATTATTGTGATAATTGCATCATAATGGGAAAAAACAACAGATATAAAGCTGGAGAAACAGAAAAAATAATTTCGAGCGAAGTTCTATCCGACTTTTTCGAGATCCCCATCTCGGTTAATAAAGATAATGGTAATAAGACTTTTGTGATTCACTGAAATAATGTTTGATAAGCAGAAAATATTTATCGTAACTGGTGAGGTTAGGTCAGGTAAAACCCTCCTAATATCCAGGGTGATCTCAGAAATCAATTTCCGAAAGGTGAAGGTTTCTGGTGTATTTTCACCAGCAAGATTTGAAGGGGAAATAAAAACAGGAATTTATCTTGTGGATATTTCTTCACAAGAAAAGCGGCTTTTGGCAAACTACAAGCCAGGGTGGGACATTGAGAATCCAAAACGTGAATGGATGATGAACCCTGAAGTTTTGCAGTGGGGGAACACGATTATTAGAAATTCTTTACCTACATCTGTCTTAATAATTGATGAATTGGGTTTCCTTGAATTCGAAAAGAATCAGGGTTGGGCTTCCGCATTTAAAATTTTAGATGAAGGCGAATACAAAATAGCCATTATCGTTGTACGAATTGGGCTTCTAAGGCAGGCATTGAACAAATGGAAGTCGGCCGAAATTATTTTTATGGATTCAGAATCTCAATGTGATGATTATGCAGATTATTTGATGGCTCAGATCATGGCGGCCATCGCAAAATGATATACGGCAATCCCAAAAGCGACTGAAACATTGAAGGATTCTTTTTCTCCAGACATAGGAATTGCGACTATTAGATCACTCATCTTTTGAATATCTGGATCAACACCAAAATTTTCATTACCTACCACCAAGCATATATGCATTTCCATAATATTCTTACTTATCTGCATAATAGGTATTGCAGTTCTTGAACTCTCTAGACTGACTATTTGAAACCCCATGGCTTTCAGGTCGGTCACTTTTTGAAGACCGTTATTAGCATAATGCCATTCAATGTGCGGAATTGCACCAAGACTGGTTTTTTCCATACGAGGATGGTCCGGAGTAGGAGTGATTCCTGAAAGAATTATTTCACTAATACCAAAACCCTCGCAAGTTCGAAATATTGACCCCACATTGTAGACGCTGCGAATATTATCAAGTAAAGGAATTATTTCAACACTACTTTTAGAAATAACAAGATTTCTCTGATCTGAATTTAACCGACAGGATATTAATGCAATTGCTCCACATTTTGGACAATACGCAAGGTCGTTAGTGGAATATAGGTCTGGAAACCTGAATTGACAATCCGAATTAGAACATTCTCTAAAGTAACCAGTAACCATTTACATCCAAAAATTGAGAGCTATTCTTTCAATATCGCAAAGCGCCGGATTAATCCCGAGTTCTTTTAAAATTTCATCAGGCCGGCCTGATGCCCCCGATCTCGCTAGCAAGTGCATTTGAATTTGAGGCTGTTTTTGGTCTGACTTGTATAATTTCATTGATAGAATTAAAGGCCGCAGATCATAACGTTTCCTGTTTCTTTCACGCTCAATTGTTTTTTTGTTCATAAGAAATTGAATTGATTTTTCAATAAACGAAATGCTTACTTCTGGATCAAGAATTTTTACCTCGTATTTTGCAGATTCAGATATGCCATTCAATGCCCTATCGTTTTCGGGAACTTCTTCAATATTGATCAGAACAATACCAGCAGGTAATGACTTCTGAAGTATAGGATAAATTATTTCCTTGGAAACATCTTCAATAAACCAAATATCGATCAACTCGTTTTTCCCCTTAAATCCAACAGGTAATGGAACGGCTAACTGCATTTTTGGCTGCGGATGGAACCCTTCGGAATACTTGATGTTCAAGTGCGCTCGTCTGAGCGACCTCTCCCAAATTTTTTGCAGGTCAAGAGCGCTGGTATAAATGATCTCCCCAGTTTTCTGAAAAGTAATTCGCAATCGCATTTATTCGCGCATTCTTATTTCTTCACAATCAATTTCAAACTCGGTTTGAATTCCACACCCGTGGCACAAGAACCTGCAATCTGAAGTAATTTCGTAATCTGCAATCTTGCGATATTCTCTTTAAGATAATCCTTAGATACGCCTATATCTATATAGATCCCACGGTAAGATCTCATCCAATTCCCGCTGTCTGTGCGAATAAAAAAAAGGATCTACCTCGTTTTCCTTAAAAGCTTCTAACCATAAATCGTAATTGAATTTTTCCTGCCAGGCATCAAACCTGGCGCCTTTTTTCCAGGCAGATTCAATAACATCTGATAGCCTACGGTCACCTCTGGTAAACCAGGCTTCAAAAAGCGAATTTCGAAAATCAGGCCAGTCAACTTTTATCTTTGACTTTCTTAGACCGTCAACAATAAGCCGGTATTTTAATTCGAATATTTTCCTCACTATCCATTGATGCCCATTGAAGGGATGTATGCGGTTTTGGAATAAGTGTATTAATGCTGACATGTATTTCCGCCCTGCCATGTAGAATATCTTTACCAATTTGGTTTATTCTCAGACAGAGATTAACAATCTCTTGGATATCTTCAAGTTCTTCACCGGGAAATCCAATCATAAAATACAGCTTCAGGTTTTTCCAACCCATCCGAAAAATCTTCTCAATGGTTGAGAATAACTCCTGATCGGAAATAGGTTTGTTTATGGATTGCCTGATTCTTTCTGAAGCAGCTTCAGGTGCCAAAGTAAAATTCCCTTTTTTCTTTCCCTGCATCGTATCAATTAATTGGTTATCAAAGCTCTCAATTCGAAGTGACGGAAGTGAATAATTGAATCGCAGATCACGGCTAAGGTTGTTAATTCCAACAAGCAGCTCGCTGATTCTTGAATGGTCAGAGGTGCTGAGTGAGAGCAAAGAAACTTCTTCGAACCCTGTCTTTTGGATTGCATCATTAACGGCCGCTAGCACTTCAGCAACTGGCCTTTCTCTGATGGGGCGCGTAATCATACCTGCCTGGCAAAATCGGCAACCCCGAGAGCAGCCCCGCATCACTTCGATTGCTGCCCTGTCGTGAATGATACTAATGTTTGGAACAATAAAATCTGTTGTGGGGGGTGGAAGAACTTTTACAATCCTTTTTTTAATGAACTTTTTGGTATTTTCATGAAGATTGGTTATTTCTTCAATGGTTTTGTCTTGGTGATATGAAACTGCAAAATACGAAGGTATATATATTCCAGATATTTCTGAGAAGTATGAGATTTTTTGATCTCGTGTGTATCTTCCTTTTTTTATTAATTTTATGACTTCAATAATCTCATTTATGATTTCTTCACCTTCACCGATGACAAATAAATCAATAAAATCGTGCATGGGTTCAGGATTAAAGCAGGAATGTCCGCCGGCAATAATAATCGGATCCTCAGCTGTGCGAGCTTTTGTACGCAGCGGAATGCCAGCCAAGTCCAACATATTTAGCACGTTTGTGTTGAGGGTTTCATAGGGTATTGAAAAACCTATTAAATCAAATTCTTTTAAAGGCACCCTATTTTCAATGGAAAAAAGGGGAATTTCCCTTTCACGCATGGCATCTTCCATATCGGTCCACGGAGAATAGACCCGCTCTGCCAGCGAGTCTTGTCTTTTGTTGATGATGTCATAAAGAATTGTCAAACCCAAATTGGATAATCCAATGTCATAGATGTCTGGAAATGCAAGAGCTACCTTTACTAAATTCGGGTCCCAAACCTTTTTAATTTGATTAAACTCCCCGCCAACATAACGGCCTGGTTTCTGTATATTAAATAATGTTGATCTAAGAATGCAGTTATCGAATCGGTTCTTTCCAAAATATATCCTTTCTAAAATAGCCCCTGGTTAATGCCACCATCCACACTCAGCATAATCCCAGTTATATAAGAAGCAGCCTGTGAAACCAGGAAAGCAGCAGCTTTTCCAATTTCTTCAGGATTTGCCATTCTTGCCATCGGAATACCTCGTGTAACAGCAGCAATTTCCTCGTCACAGGTGGTCTTATTGATATTTGCCCTTGTTTGCATTATTTCTTCTACGCGTTCAGTATGGGTCCAACCAGGCAGCAAAGAATTGACCCTTATTCCGTACTCTCCCAATTCATTTGCCAGACTCTTTGTAAGTCCAACTGTAGCTGCTCGGACTGAATTTGAAAGAATAAGGTTTGAGATTGGTTGCTTTACTGAAAATGAGGTTATTGTCAGAATGCTGGGAGTGGGGGATTTCTTGAGATATGGTAATGCACTTTCAATCAAATAAATATGGCTTTTTAGACATTTTGAAATCGCATCATCCCATTGTTCAGCTGTAAGGTTTTCAAATTTTCCGGAAACCGGTCCACCACTGTTGGTTACCAGAATATCCAGACATCCAAATTCCTTGACAGATTTTTTAATCATTTCTTTGCAGATATTATTATCTGTTACATCACCGACCACACACTTGAGGTTGCCCGGGTTTCCCAGCAGGTCTTGTGATTTTTGGAGAGTAAGAGAGTCACGACCATTCATGATAACAAATGATCCTTCGTTTAGAAGAACGCGAACAAGTGCAAAACCAATTCCTTTACTGGATGCTGCAACAAAAGCTTTTTTACCACTAAGACCAAGGTCCATATTTCACCTTCATATTAAAGAAATTGAATTGAATGAGAAAGGATCTCAATTTCGTTAAAATACTTGCTTAAAAAAGCGGGTATTTCTGCAAGGTAGGATTCAGCAGCATTTTTATTATTTGAGACTAAACCGCAGGCAAGTATAGTCTCATTCCAGATATCATTCCTGCCTACTTCAGCAGCCG
Organism: uncultured Chloroflexia bacterium; assembly: GCA_963723145.1. GTDB lineage: Bacteria > Chloroflexota > Anaerolineae > Anaerolineales > Anaerolineaceae > Pelolinea. Next base: position 183,462 of record CAVRPM010000006.1, on the reverse strand, counting down.
ATATGTTGTATTCTCGGTGCAGTCGATGAAGGAGGGGTTTAAGAATACTGCGCTTATCCTTCAAAGATCCGCATTTTCCTAATTTTAAATCTAAAATCAACACTGCGTAAATCATCTTTTTTAATTACTTGGTTACCCGTAGAGTAAAATTCTTTATTATTTAATTGGAGTCACAAACCATTGATTAAGACTTATTCGCAAGCATTAGATTATATCTATTCTTTTGTTGATTACAGCATTACGCGCAATTTGCGCTACTCTCCTGAAAAATTCAATCTCAAAAGAATGGAAGATTTTCTTGAATTAATTGGTAATCCCCATAAGAATTTTAAGGTAATTCATGTTGCTGGCACAAAAGGAAAAGGATCTACTTGTGCCATGCTTGCCAGCATTTTCACCAATAATAATAATAAAACCGGATTCTATTCATCGCCACATTTGATTGATTTTACTGAGCGAATACGAATTGGCAAAAATCAGATTTCACAAAAAGAAATTGTAGAATATGTCAACAAATTAAAACCGCAAATTGAAAAAGTACCAGCTCTTACAACATTTGAAATAATTACAGGTTTAGCTTTTAAATATTTTTCTGACCGGCAAATAGAGCTTGGAGTAATTGAAGTGGGTATGGGCGGGAGATTTGATGCAACCAATGTTGTTAAGCCACAAGTTTCCATTATCACGCCAATATCTCATGACCACACTATGGTGCTGGGTAATACACTTAAAAAAATCGCGTTTGAAAAAGCTGGAATAATTAAAAATGGCATCCCGGTTATAGTCTCGAAACAAAAAGCTAATGCTTTGGAGGTCATCGATAAAATTGCTAACGAAAGAAAAGCCAGGATGATATACGCCCCAGACCAGTTTGAGATTGAATCTCAAACGTTTTCGCTCGAAGGGCAAAATTTTACTCTCCGTAAGAATGGGAATAAACTAATTGATATTTTCCTGCCTCTTTTGGGAGATCATCAAGTTGATAATGCGGTGACGGCATTTGCCTGTATAGAAGAATTGAAAAGTCAAGGATTTAACATAAGTTCTGTCGCAATAAAATCTGGTTATAAAAATGTAAGCTGGCCGGGCAGATTCGAAATCATTAATAAAAAACCACTTATTATTATCGATGGAGCGCATAACCTTGATTCGTTCAGAAAACTTAAAGAGACAATAAGGAAATATCTTCCCAAGAAACAAATCCTCATGATTTTCGGTGCTTCAGAAGATAAGGACATAGAATCAATGTTGAAGGTCATTCAACCACTTATAAAAACTCTGATTATCACGAAGTCGGAACATCCGAGAGCGATGGAATTAAAAAAAATTAAAGATATTTCGGACAAGTTAGAAATCCCCTCAATATTGGAAACAAATATTAAAAATGCTATTGGTGAGGCTTTAGTTAATTCGGATGACTCAACCGCAGTTTTAGCGACTGGGAGTATATTTATTGCAGGAGCGGTAAAAGTGAATTTCAAAGGATAAACTATGAATTCAATGAATAACCATCAACTTGGACCAGATGAATTCAGTGCCGCATTATTTCAACGGACTGAGGAACTGGATGCAATTAAAAATGCCAGAGTTGATGAAGCAGGATTGATTCGCCTAAATGCAATAATTTTTGAAAGCACGATAATACTACCGCATATGGTTTCTCCGATCTTTATCTCACCAGGCAAAAATAAGGAAGCAATCCTTTCAGCACAGAAGAAAAATGAAACCGTTATCGGATTGATTCCGAATTCATTAAAGGGAAGCCAATTCTTGGATATTGGTGTTGAGCTTGCTGTTGGGAAATTGATCAATCTTCCAGATGGGAATTATTCTGCTCTTCTACAGGGGAGAAGGCGTTTAAACATTCGGGAAATAATAAATTCAGAACAATATGTAATCGTAGAAGCATCGATTATTAAGAAACTTCCTTTGGCGCGAGCTAATGAAGTTAGAGCCTTGGTCAAATCAACAAAAACCCTTTTTGAGAAGGTGGTTCAGCTGGATCAGTCTATTCCAGAGGAAGCACACCTGTTTGCTTTAAACATTACTGAACCTGGCAAATTGGCTGATATGGTTGCTACTGCAATTTCACCTGATAAGGAACAGCGCAAGAAAATTATTTCATATGTAGACTCAGTTGAAAGACTCATTTATGTCAATCAACTGGTCGCGCAAGAATTGGATGTTCTGATTTTGGAAGATGAGATTCAAACCAGAGTTCAACAGGAAGTTGACAGAGGCCAACGTGAGGTTTATCTTCGCGAACAAGTGAGGGCAATTCAAATTGAACTGGGCGAAGGGGATTTATGGGAACAAGAAATTAATGAATACAAAAAAAGACTAGATCAAATTTTGGCACCAGATTATGTACAAATCGCGGTAAAGAATGAAATCAATAAATTATCAATAAATTCCGCGCTTGCACCTGAGACTGGGATTATCAGAAACTATATTGATTGGCTTCTTTCACTGCCATGGCAAAATGCTACAAAGGATAACCTTTCTGTAAGCCATGCGGAAAAAATTCTGAAAAAAAATCATTATGGATTAAAAAGAGCCAAAAGAAAGAATATCTGGAATATCTGGCGGTTAAGAATCTCAAAGGAGCAGGTGCGAGACAACCGGTTCTTTGCTTTCTGGGACCTCCAGGAACAGGTAAGACTTCTTTAGGCAAATCTATTGCTGAAGCACTTGGAAGGAAATTTGTTCGCATATCATTGGGTGGTATCAGGGATGAGGCGGAAATTCGTGGTCATCGTCGAACATATATTGGTGCGATGCCTGGCCGGATTATACAGACGATGAAAAAATCTGAGGTGGTCAACCCGCTTTTTATGCTTGATGAAATTGATAAATTGGGAAATGATTTTAGGGGGGATCCGTCTTCGGCGTTGATGGAAGTGCTTGACCAGGAACAAAATAAAGCATTTTCCGATCATTTTCTTGAAGTACCTTACGATCTCTCCCGTGTAATGTTTATTACAACAGCCAACTCGATTGATAATATTCCACCAGCACTTGTGGATCGGATGGAAATCATTGAATTTCCGGGTTATATCGAAGAAGAAAAATTGGAAATTGCGAAGGCATTTCTAATACAAAAACAAATCGATGAAAATGGTTTGGGTGGTATTGAAATAAATTTTGACAGCAAAGCGATAAAAAAAATTATCAGAGAATATACGTATGAGGCGGGTGTAAGGAATCTTGACCGGGAAATTGGAAAAATATGCCGAAAGATCGCTAAATCAAAATCAAAAGGAAATATTGTACCCAAAGTAATATTTGAAAAAGATATTGAAAAATATTTGGGACCTTCACAATTTCTTCCTTTTATGGTTGAAAGTCGCGATGATGTAGGCGCAAGTACCGCTGTAGCTTGGACGGAAAATGGCGGCGAGATTATGCCTGTTGAAGTTTTGGTCATGGAGGGGAAAGGTAATCTTCAAATTACAGGCAAGATTGGTGATGTGATGCAGGAATCGGCCCAAGCCGCCTTATCATATATTAAATCCATTTCTGATGATTTTGGAATTGATACTGAAAACTATGAAAAGATCGACATCCACCTGCATATACCTGAAGGTGCAATCGAAAAAGACGGCCCAAGCGCGGGAGTAACAATATGCGTTGCCATGCTTTCAGCATTAACTAAAAGAAAGGTGCATCTTGATATTGGTATGACTGGTGAGATTACCTTACGAGGTAAAGTTCTGCCTGTTGGCGGTTTAAGGGAGAAAATTTATGCCGCACACCGGGCAGGGCTGAAACAGCTTATCATACCCAGAAAGAATAAGAAAGACCTTGTTGATATCCCGAAAAAAGTAAAAAATGAATTAATAATTACTTTCGCTGAAAAAATGGATGAGATTATTCGGGTTGCTCTGTACGATTAGCAGGATTTTGCGGAAACAGGCTGATTGTTTGTTTGTTCTTTAAAGCTGCTTATCATTCTTTAAAGCGATTAATCCGTTTCTTACCTGTACCAAAATTTTGCCAAGCTCAGTCTCAAGGTGCTCAAGGGAAGTAATCGCATACTCATCAGCTTCTTTATTGATTTGTTTAGTTTCCTGACGGGCTCTCTGAATAATATTTTCAGCCATAACCTCTGCTTTTTGAACAATAGCATCCTTTTCAACTAGCTTGGCGCTTTGTTCTCTAGCCAATTCAATGGTCCTGCGGGCTTCTTCATTTGACTGAGCAATAATTCTTTCTTTTTGGTTAATAATCTGCTGAGAGCTCTTTATTTCTTCAGGAATTGCGAGCCGCATTTGATCAATTAATTCAAGCATTCTTTGCTCGTCCACCATGACTTTATGGGTTAATGGAAGAGATTTGCTTTCATTAAACAATTCTTCTAATCTGTCGACCAAATGTAAAATATCCATAATATTTCCCTCAATACAATTTTACAATTAATTAATCTCTGAGTGAGGTATATTGGTCCATTCGGTTTAGGTCGCCAATTTTCTCCATCTGCGCTTTTAATGCTTTTTCGACATGCGGCGGTACCATGGTTGAGACGTTCCCTTGTAATGCGGCGATTTCCCTGACAGTTGTTGATGAAAGAAAAGTATGTTCCTCGCTGGTAATCAAAGCCACTACTTCAATTTCCTTCGCCAGCCTGCGATTAGCTAATGCCATCCGAAATTCGTGTTCAAAGTCTGAGAATACTCGCAGCCCGCGGACAATTACCTTGGCGTCGTTCTCTTTGCAGAATTCAACTGTGAGAGTGTTATAGCCCATAACTCTGATCTTTGTATTTTCTGCAAATGCTTCTTTGGTCAGAGAAATTCTTACATCTGGAGGAAAAAGTAATTTTTTCAGAGGGCGATCATAGACTGCGACAATTAGCTCGTCAAATAATTCTGTAGCTCTATTGGCGATATCCATATGTCCATAATGGATTGGGTCAAATGTTCCTGGGAAAATCGCTCGAACCATGTTTTTTTCCTTTTCTTTATTTTAATTGATTTTTATTTGAGGCCAATAAAGCTGTAATTCCTGGTACAGCAGTTGGTACTCAGGCTTCACAAGATCTGGGTCATCATTAAGTATCTTTTGTGCCTGCCTTCTGCAGCTTTCTATCATTGGCAAGTCAGTGATATTAGCAAATCTCAAGGCAATAAAACCTGACTGCCTCGTGCCCAAAAATTCTCCTGGCCCTCTCTGTTTTAAATCAAAGTCTGCCAGTTCAAAACCGTTATTCGATTTAACCAATGCCAGTAATCTTTCATTTTCAACACCGCTTTCCTCATCAGGTATTAATAGGCAGTATGACTTATCCGAATTTCTGCCGACCCTTCCCCGAATTTGATGAAGTTGGGCCAGGCCGAAATGATTTGCACCCTCAACCAGAACGATTGTAGCGTTAGGAATATCCACGCCTACCTCAATGACGGTTGTGGTTACCAAAACATCAAGTTCGCGGTTTCTAAACGAATACATCACCTTATCTTTTTCGGTTGGTTTGAGCTTGCCGTGCATCAGGCCCACTCTAAGATCAGGAAAAATCTCATTAGAAATTCTTTCATGCTCATTTACCGCTGCTGTGAAATCTTCTTCACTCTCACCTTCGATCATTGGGTATACTATAAATGCCTGAAAACCGCTGCTAATTTGGGATCGAATGAGGCGATAAGCCTTTTTTCTTTCAGCAGGCTGAAGCAGATGAGTTTCAACAGGTTGGCGGCCAGCCGGCATTTCATCAATTACGCTTATATTGAGGTCGCCATAAATTGTCAGCGCCAAGGAACGCGGAATGGGTGTGGCAGTCATTACCAGAAGGTGAGGAGATTCTCCTTTTTTCTTCAGAAGATTTCTCTGTTCAACACCAAAACGATGTTGTTCATCAATTACGGCAAGTTGAAGGTTGTTAAAAATTACAGGGTCTTCAAGCAAAGCATGGGTTCCAATAATCACTTTTATTCGCCCTGATGAAAGCCCCTCCAAAATATCTCGTCTTTCTTTTTTGGATGTAGAGCCGACTAAAAGTGCGACTTCATCTGTTGTGGCGGATTCAGATGCTAAAAGCATAGACGACAAAGTTCTGAAGTGCTGTTCTGCAAGAATTGATGTTGGAGATAATACTGCTGCCTGTGCGCCATTTTGAAGAACAGCCTCAATTGCATATCTTGCAACGACAGTTTTTCCTGAACCAACATCCCCTTGTAAAAGGCGATTCATTGGATTTCCCAAAATCAAGTCGGATTCAATATCAGTGATTGCCCTATTTTGCGAGTTAGTGAGCTGGTAAGGAAGTGAAAGTGTTATTTTTCTTTTTCTATCATCTGATAGGGAATATTTTTTTGAAGTCGACTTTACCCAATCGCGTTTCTGGACAATGACACCCAATTGAAGAAAGAAAATTTCTTCAAAAGCGAATCTTTTTTTAGAATGGGAAAGCATATCTTCATTTTCTGGAAAATGGATCTGAGTGACAGCTTGGTCGATTGCGCATAGACCTTCGTCATTTATAAGTTCAGGGGGTAAATATTCTAAAACCCGTTTACTCCAAAAAGCTAGGTTGTGATTAATTATTTTTCTAATCTGTCTTTGCGTAATACCTGCAGTTAGAGAGTATATTGGCACAATTCGCTTGGTGTGCAGCTGCTCTTTATCCAAAAATTCCCATTCAGGATTATTGATTACCAATCTTCCAAGATATGCATCAATTTTTCCTGATACAACTATTGAAATCCCCTTATAAAGCTGTTTAGAAAGAAATGGTTTGTTAAACCAATTAATACGAATTGTTCCTGTGCCATCTGTTATTGAAGTTTCTGAAATTCTGAGTTTTCCGCTTTTGGTAGTGCGAGTAAAAAAATCCTGTGAAATTGTACCAATGACAGTTAGTTCATCCCCAAAATTAAGTTTACTGATGGGTTTAATTTGGCTAAAGTCCTGATACCGGCGAGGATAATAACGGAGGAGATTATAAACAGTGTTTATCCCAAGTTTATTGAAAAGCTTGGAATTCTTTTGCCCGATCCCTGTGATGGATTGAATATCTGCGTAAAGCGCTTTATCCTGGGTGATTTGTGGAGGATGACTAATTCTAGTATCATTTAAATCTAAATTGGTGTTTTTTATAATGAGACTTTGGCTTTCAAATGCTTTAGGTGGGAGAAATTCCAATAAATCATTTATGGCTTCCCTGCGATCTTCCGGGCTTAAATCATCATAGGTAAAAAAAACTTCTGACATTTGGTTAATTTTGTCAGAAGAAATTATTGAAAAGTCATTTATCTTGTCAAGAAAACTAATAAAGTTCTTTAGTCCACCCGCAACAGCTGTATTTTGGTAATTTTTCTTTTTTTCAAGTTCAAAGACATTTCTCAATGTGTCAATTTCGCCAACCATGCGGCAATTTTACTCTATCGTAAAAAAAACTGGATTCACTACTCAATTGATAGAATGAATTGATAGTGGGGTTGGCCGCCTTCATGCACTTCAACCTCATGATCCGGGTATTCCTGACTAATGTATTGAACCAATTGATCAACCATATCCTTGGTCGTTTCCAATCCGTAAAAGATTGTGATATGTTCATGGTCTTTTGTGTTGGCTTTCTTAAGCAGGTTCGCGCATGTTTTAACACAGAATCCGTAGAATCAATTAGTTCGCCATTTAACAAAGCGATTACTTCACCTTCTTTCACTTTTATTCCATTTATCTCTATTGAGCGGGTTGCTTTCGTAATTTCTCCAGCCTGAACCTCTGAAAGCGCATCAAACATTTCTCCCACTATCTCGTCAAATTCCCCGCTGGGGTTTAACCTTAAACAAGCCACTAATCCTTGAGGAATATTTTTGGAAGGAATGACAGTTACCTGCTTATCGGATATCTTCTTGGCTTCTTCAGCGGCAAGAATAATATTTTTATTATTTGGAAGAATAATGACATGGTTTGTTGGCAAATCTTTGAATGCGCCCAGAATATCGTTAGTGCTGGGATTCATTGTCTGACCACCGCTTACAATTCTGGATACTCCAAGGCTCTTGAAGATTTTTGAGATACCCTTTCCTGGTGAAATGGCAACAACTGCAATTTGACCTTCTTCAACAGGATTTGAAAAGTCTTCATCCCTGGAAGACTGATCCATTTGCTCTAAAAGATTCTCGATGTAAACTTTCTGAACACTGCCGTATTTATTAACCAATTCAATTGGATCGTACTTATTTTCCGTGGGAACATGAATGTGCATGCGGTAGAGATCATCACCTTCACCAACTTGAATTGAAGTACCTACTACCGATAAATCTTCATAGAATTTTTGGAGATCTAATTCTCCTTGGGGTTTAAAATCAATAACAATTTCAAAATCTTGTCCCTCCTCAATCTGTTCGTGCAATTCATTGAATTTTATTGAATCGAGATTTCCTGTTAAGGCATTGATTTCAGATGCTTCCATATCAACAGATTTACCAGTAGCATATCTAAGCATACCTTCAAGGATAATAAATAATCCCTTACCACCCGAATCAACAACCCCAGCTTGTTTAAGAATTGGCAAAAGATTGGGCGTATTTTTGACTGAGGCGTCTGCGGCGGTAAGTACTTCCTCCATTATTTGGATTAAATCATTGCTATTAACCAATGAGTCTTCAGCAGCCTTGGCAACATCTTTGGATACTGTCAGGATTGTGCCCTCAACCGGTCGGACAACACCTTTATATGCAGTATTACGGCTTTCGGCAAACGCTTTCACCAAGAGATCCGCATTCATTGTTTCTGAGTCATCAAGAGCTCTTGCAAAGCCGCGAAGTAGCTGTGAAAGAATTACTCCCGAATTTCCCCTGGCTCCCATGAGTGCACCTTGTGCGACAAGGTGAATTACCTTACCCAAGTTTTTTTCCTTACTCTGAGCAATTTCATTGTAAGCAGACTGCATAGTAAGAAACATATTTGTACCTGTATCCCCGTCTGGAACTGGGAAGACATTCAGCGAATTAATATGAGGCTGGTGATTCTTGAGCCACGCTAAAGAAGCAAAAAACAACTTTTTCAGATCTCTGCCATCTATTGAATAGACCGGTTCAATAACAGTTCTGGCTGTTTCCGCAGGGGAAACTTCGGTTTTTGGCATAAATAAAATTCCTTAATAATAAATAATTTTTATAAAAAAATAATTAATCTGTATCGCTTACGCGCAAACCACGTACGTGAACATTTACTTCTTTAACAGAAATTCCCGTCATATTTTCAATATTAAAATTTAACGCTATGAGATACGCTTTCGGCAACAGATGAAATGCGCGTTCCATATTCGATAATAACGTAAAGGTCAATAGAAATAGCGCTTTCTTCCTCGTGAACAATAACTCCGGATCTGGGTTCTTTCGTGAAGAATCTGGAGAACCCTCTTGCGAAATTTTCATTAGCCAATCCGACAACCCCATAAGATTCGAGGGCAGATTGAAATGCAATTGTCGCAATCGCATGATATGAAAGGTTAATCGTGCCTAAATTTTCCATTTTTTGCCTCGTGGCTTAATTCTCTAATATTTAACAACTTCACTTGTCCAACGTTACGGATTATGGTACACTACTTTCCTGTTATTATAAAGGCAACTTTTCAGGAAAGGAACTAGAAATGGCAAAATGTGAGAGCTGTGGAAAAACCACAACCTTTGGTCACAATCGTAGTTTTTCCATGCGTGCAACCAACCGAAAGTTTAAACCGAATCTCCAACAGGTTTCTGTTTTTGAAAACGGTTTAAAGGTTCGCAAGGTTTTGTGCGCCAAATGCATAAAAACCTTATCCAAAGTAAATTAATTAAATGAATATTGAAAAGCCGTCACATAGGCGGCTTTTTTATTTAAACTGATTTCAACTTTTTTACTGCTGCTTCAATACCTAATGGGTTTCTGTAAATAGATGAACCTGCAACAAAAATATTCGCTCCGGCTTCACGCGTTATTGGAATTGTTCTTTCATCAATTCCGCCATCCACTTCAATTCCTACCTCCAGCCTTAAATCCTGTATTTTATTTGAAAGCGTTTTAATTTTTGGAAGTACTTCGCTTAGAAATTTCTGCCCTCCGAAACCAGGGTTGACTGTCAGCATAAGTACAAATTCAACCATATGCAGCAGAGGAAAAATCATTTCTACTGGCGTGCCAGGATTAACTACTATCCCGGGTTTTGTATTTAAGTTTATGAATGTTGAGCAATGTCTTATGAATATTGGCATTATTTTCGACATGAACACTAATTTTATCAGCCCCAGCCTCTGCAAACCATTCTATAAAGTCATCCGGATTTGAAATCATTAAATGCGCATCCAGGGGTAATTTTGTAAGCTTTCGAACGATCGCAACAATATCTGGACCGAAAGAAATATTCGGAACAAAATGGCCATCCATGATATCCAGATGAAACCAATCAACACCTGCCTTTTCGGCCGCACTCACTTCTTCACCCATTTTTGAAAAATCGCAATTAAGAATTGACGCGGAAATAATTTGTTGTTTCATTTATCACCTGTTTATAGAATTTATATAGAGAATTACGTATAACCAGAAAGGTACCAGACCACCAGCTAAAAGGACTGCGAAGATGGCCATGATTATTGTGGAAATTTTTATATTTTTCGGTTCTGATGGCTCCTTTTCATAAATTGAAATTATTTTTTTTGGATATTCTGGGTTCATTCCATTTTTGAGGGTGGGGAGAGGAGTTGAATTTGAATCGTGAATAAATTTTTGAATATTTTTTAATTCCTGATGAAATTTATTTCCATTTTTGTATCGTTCTTCCGGATTCTTGGATAAAGCCTTTAATATGCAATAATTTAGAGATTCCGGTATTTCAGCATTGATATCCATTGGAGGTTTGGGTTCAGCAATACGATGCATTCTGGCGAGCTCTGCTGAATCAGATGAGTTGAAGGGGAGCTGACCTGTTACCAATTCATAAGCAATGACTCCGAGGGAATATACATCGGTGGCAGGAGATGGCGGCTTCCCACTGGCTTGTTCAGGTGAGAAATAGAAAGGAGAACCCCATACTACATCATATTTTTCTTCTCTCGAAATCGTCTCCAAAGCTCTCGCAATGCCAAAATCAGTTATTTTTAAAACTCCGGTCTTGGAAATCATAATATTTTGGGGTTTTACGTCGCAATGGACAAAACCGGATTGATGTGCGAATCCAAGACCGTTACTTGCCTGAAGCAAATAATCAAGGTTTTGAGAGAGAGATCTTGACTCATTCTGGATAATAATTGCCTTTAAATCCGACCCTTCAATAAGTTCCATGACAATATAAAGACGGTCACCATCAAAACCAAAATCAAAGGTCGTGATTATATTTGGATGAATCAGGCTGGCTGATGCTTTTGCTTCGGAGCGAAATTTATTTTGAAAGGATTGATCACCGGAAAGTTCTTTCCTAAGAACTTTAATAGCGACTTTTCTTTCGAGCATCAAATCCTGTGCGTTATAGATCACAGCCATCCCACCAGTTGCGATGGTACTAAAAATCTGGTAACGGTTATTTATAATGGGGAATGAGGATGTTAGGTCATCCATAAAATAGGATTATATCATCTGGTATTTTTCCTCTGGATTATAATTTTTCATATTCGATGCCAGAAAAAAAACAATCTCTTATTACAGTACAAGTCGCTTTCGCAGCGGTCACCATAGGCATATGCCTGTGTTTATTGATGTGGATTGTTCAATACCTGATATTTCCTAATATCATTATCGAAGGTAAAGAAAAAATCCAAATCAGAATCACTCCTTTTTCTGTAACTTCAAATTCACAAGAACTACCATCGGATCGATCAGACCAACTTGGTTTAATAGATACACCTTCAATGCTTGGTGTTGTCGCGGTTGGAATGATGGTTAAGATTAGCGGTACAGGAAATGAAGGATTGCGAATGCATTCAGATGCCGGGATAGACCAGCCTAGCATTTATCTAGCCCAGGAAGGGGAGCGATATAAAATTATTGAAGGTCCGAAGATTTTGGATGGCTTAATCTGGTGGAAAATTGAAAGCTCAGAAGATAAAAATAAAGTTGGATGGTCTGTTCAGGATTACTTGAATGCCAACTGAGGATTAATTATTTAAGGAATTCATGAATTTAGAATTGATAAAAGAATTTCACAACAAACTGCATGAAAACATCAGCAAAGTAATCCTGGGAAAACCTGAAGTAATTGATCTTGCCATAATGTCAGCATTATGCAAAGGCCATTTGCTTGTTGAAGATGTTCCAGGAACTGGAAAGACAATGCTTGCAAAATGTCTTGCGAAATCACTGCAAGCTGAATTCCGGCGTATTCAATTCACCCCCGATTTGCTTCCAAGCGATGTTACTGGATTGTCCATCTTCAACCAATCAACAAAAAAATTTGAATTTCGGTCAGGGCCAATTATGGCGAACATCGTTTTAGCAGATGAAATCAACAGGGCAACCCCAAAAACTCAATCAGCACTATTGGAAGCAATGGAAGAAAAACAGGTGACGGTGGACGGGATTACCTATTTTTTGCCGCAATTCTTCATGGTAATCGCAACGCAAAATCCGATTGATTTTGAAGGTACTTTTTCACTTCCTGAAGCCCAGTTAGATAGATTTCTCATGCGGCTTAAAATTGGATATCCTGATGAAGAAACTGAGGTCGATATTTTAAGGTCACAAAGAACCAGCGTACCAATCGATAATATTGGATCGGTTGAGGTAATTAATGAATTAATAAAAGTTCAGGAAGAGATTAAATCCGTCTACGTTTCAGAAAAGATCGAAAAATACATTGTCGCTATTGTTAAAGAAACCCGGGAAAGTGAAGAAATATATCTCGGAGCTTCCCCTCGCGCCAGTCTGGCGCTTTACCGGATTGGGCAATGCAAAGCAGCTTTTGAAGGGCGTGATTTTGTTACCCCCGATGATATCAAATATATTGCCCCATTTATTCTTGCGCATAGAATAATCCCAGTGTCTTCTACCAGGTTGTCAGATTTTGCCCCTGAAGAATTAATCGAGGAATAATTTCCAGAATCCCTGTTCCTGGAGGATAGGGGATTGGATGCGGGTTAATAATCGCTTTTATATTTTTGCGTTAACAGAAATTATTCTCTTTATTGCGTGGTTAATTTTCTTTGATTCTTTATTGTTGAGTTTATGGGTTAGTTTAATCCTTGTTATAACATTTTCCTTGGTAATAAACAGAATTTCTTTAATCGGAATTCATGTTAATCGTTTTTCAAGAAAGAAAATTCTTGAAATAGGCGAAACTTTTGAGGAAAGGCTTGAGATTAGGAATAATTCCAACACTCCTAAGTTTTGGATTGAATTAAATGATCGCTCGAAATTGCTTTCAAAAGTAAGTTCCAGAGTAATTACCAACCTTGGAATTAATAATATTGGCACCTTCACTTCAACTGTAAAACTAAACAAACGTGGTTACTTCTTGCTTGGTCCAATTGAATTGGTTTCTGGTGATCCTTTCGGTTTATTTACCACTTCAAAGATATTTCATTTTAAAAACAGCCTTCTAGTTAATCCGAAAATTATCTCACTTTCCCAGTTTCCCCTCCTGCCAGCAAATCTTTTGGGTGGTGAGTCAATGCATCTTCCAACGGCTGATCCTACGCCTCAGGCAGCCGGGGTACGGGAATACCTACCCGGCGATCCATTAGCCGGGTTCATTGGCCATCCTCGGTTAAGCGTGACAAATTGATGGTTAAAGAGTTTGATGAAGATACGCAATCAAGTGTTTGGATATTCTTGGATGCGCAAAAAGGGAAGTACGTCAGAAATGCAGGTGAAATCGATCCAGCTGTTGACAGAAATATGGTTTCTGGTCAAAAAACAAAAGAATTTATTTTGCCCTGCGATAGCTTTGAATACGCTGTTAGTATTGCTGCTTCTATAACAAATTATTTTTTAAGAAAAAATCTGACAGTCGGCTTTGCATGTGCCAGCGATAGGATTTTTATTTTGCCACCTGAAAAGGGACATCGCCAATTAAACAAAGTTCTGGAAAAATTAGCTATTGTGAAAGATGAGGGAGTTATACCTTTTGAACAATTAATTGAAAAACAGGCAAAAAATATTTCCAAAGGCAGCGCGTTAATATTAATTTCACCAATCAATAATCTGCAAAATAAAAATATTATGAAAATTCTCCACAGAAGGGGATTTCATGTAGTGGCTACTAAAATAGATAATAAGACTTTTGTGGAGAATTATAAGAATAGGTATGAGCTTTTGATTAAGCCACCCGATTCAACGATAATTGTGTCTTATGGGGATGATATTAGAAAGTCTTGTCATCCGTCTAAATCATAAGCGCCTGTCTTATGACCTCACTCATGGTATTAACCGGGATTATTTCCAGATCCTTTCTGATCTCCTCAGGAAGTTCATCAAGATCAATTTCATTTTCTTTTGGCAAGAATACCTTCTTCAGACCTGCCCTGTGAGCTGCAAGAAGTTTTTCTTTAATTCCCCCGACAGGTAAAATTTGCCCTCGAAGTGTTATTTCACCAGTCATACATGTATGAAAATCAACCGGTCTATTAGTGAATAATGAGGCAAGCGCTGTTGTTATGGTGATACCTGCAGAAGGACCATCTTTTGGTTGGGCACCTGCTGGAACATGAATATGAATGTCCTTATTCTCAAGCGCTTCAGCGCTGATGCCAAAATCTTTTACATGCGAACGGAGGTAAGAAAATGCTGCCTGGGCAGATTCTTTCATAACATCTCCTAACGATCCTGTTATGATCAAATTCCCTTTGCCTTCCATACTTGTTGCTTCAATAAATAGTATTTCACCACCTGTGGGAGTCCACGCTAAACCAGTCGCAACACCTGGAATAGAAGTCCTTTTTAGGATTTCTTCCGCCGGTTTATATTTAGGTTTTCCGAGTAATTCGTGCACATGTTTTTTGGTGATCACACGTATTTTCTTTTTTTCTGTTTCACGTAAAGTCACCACTTTACGGCAAACTGAGCCAATTTCTCGTTCCAAACTTCGTACGCCTGATTCTCTCGTGTATGATCTGATAATGTCCAGCAGTGCCTCATCTTTAAACTTTAATTCGTGAGAAAGAAGACCATTTTCTCGCAGCTGCCGAGGGGTGAGGTAGCCGTTGGCTATTTGCAGTTTCTCTTGTTCGGTATAACCAGCGATTCTGATAATTTCCATCCTGTCTAATAATGGGGCAGGAATGGATTCCAGAGTATTGGCGGTTGTAATAAACATCACCTGCGAAAGATCAAATGCAACTTCGAGATAGTTATCTCGAAATTCAGAATTTTGTTCAGGATCGAGCACTTCAAGAAGTGCTGAGGCAGGATCACCATGATAGTCAAAGGTTAGCTTGTCAATTTCATCCAGCATAAAGACCGGATTTTTTGACTCAACACGCCGCAGCGACTGAAGGATGCGCCCGGGCATTGCACCGATATAGGTCCGTCTATGGCCGCGTATTTCCGCTTCATCTCGGATTCCGCCCAAAGATGCCCTGATAAATTTTCGGTTCAATGCTTTTGCGATCGACTGTCCGAGTGAAGTCTTGCCAACACCTGGAGGACCAATAAAGCACAGAATTACCCCTTCGCGTTCTTTGCGGATTTCATCAATCCTGCGTTCTTTGGCAAGGTCGGTTTTTCGTTCAATGCGCAATTTTCTGACAACCAGATATTCAAGAATGCGATTCTTTACGTCTTTTAATCCATAATGATCAGCATCCAAAACTTTTTTGGCCGAATTTATATCTAAAACTTCGTTCGTTGTAACCGACCACGGGAGAGCAACAAGCCATTCAAGATAAGTGCGGATAACACCATATTCAGCGGCAGCGGCTGGCAGACTGTCAAGCCGCTCCAATTCCCGAAGTGCCTGTTTCTCAGCCTCTTCGGGCATTTTGCAGGCTTCAATTTTTTCACGAAACTCTTTCACTTCCGCGGCGCGGCTGTCTTCTTCACCCAATTCTTTCTGAATGGCCTTCATTTGCTCGCGAAGATAGTATTCTTTTTGGACCTTTTCGATCTCTTCACGTGCTTCATCCTGAATTTTTCGCCCAAGATCTAATACTTCAGTCTCTTTCGTAAGAATACCAACCAGAAGGCGAAGCTTACTTGCCGTAGAATCTTCTTCCAGAATTCTTTCAGAAATTGGCAGGTCAATGCGCTGCAAATTGGCGATGTTATACGCTATTTGAAGTGGATCATTCATCGAATTGACCGTAGCAACAAGTTCGCGGGGAATCGATGGGATTAATTCAGCAATGTGAGTGAATTGATCACGGACATTTCTTGTCAGGGCGTCAATTTTTATACCTTTTTCAACCACTTCACGCGATGGCTCAATTTCTGCTTTCAGGTAAGGAGACTCTTGAATGAACTTTTTTCTGTTAAACCTGGAAATTCCTTGTACGAGCAGTCGAATAGTCCCGTCAGGGGCGCGGAACAGACGATGAATTATTGCTGCGGTTCCGTATTCGAAAAGATCTGCTGACTCGGGATTTTCTTTTCTTTCATCTCGCGATGTGACTAGGCCGACCCAGCGTTCGCTCGAAACAGCTTCATCTACCAGGCGAATAGAACGGGGTTGACCAATAGTCAATGGCACAGCAGTTTGCGGGTAAACAACAAGTCCTCTTAGAGGCAGAATTGGAATAATATTTGGAAATTCAGATTTGTCGGCAGTCTGGATGCTGTTTTCATCAGGCACCTGGTTATTAGTTTGATTTGCTTCTTCTAGGTCAAAATTTAATAACATCTGGGAAAATTCCTGTTCACCTTTGATGACCCACTCGATAATTTCGTGAAAATCAACATTCCAACGGCTGGCTGGCATCAAGATACCTCTTCGGATGATACTTTAATATTTACAGGTTTAGTTTTCGGAATAAGAATCGTCACGAATCCGTTCTCATATTCTGCTGACGCATGCCTGATATCTGCCTCATCAGGTAGTTGAATGCGGGCGGAAAATTCGCCGTAAGGTATTTCCATGCGGTGATAGGCGCATTTTGAGTCGAGTGTTGACCGCTTACCCAAAACAACCAGCATGTTTTTGTCGTAATACACAGTAAAATCCTTTTCAGTTACCCCGGCAATCTCTATCCTGACGATAAATTCTTTTTCTGTTTCAAAAAGATCGGTTGGCGGATGCCAGGCATGGGATTGCGGCGTGATTTCAAGTTTCAGGATTCTGGCAGTAAAAGAAGCTGACTTTTTATCCTCGCCCATTTTTCCACTCCGGTTTTATTTATTTAACTCTCCAGTATGGTTTTTGCTTCAGTAAAAACATCGGAATAATCTGTTTTACTTTACATCGCTGCATAATAAAATGCTTTGAAAGGTAATGAATGACTGATATTAATCTTAGCGCCCTCGGTGGGGCTCGAACCCACAACCGTTGGATTAGAAGTCCAGTGCTCTGTCCAATTGCGCTACGAGGGCATGCTGTTTATATTGTAAATCTATTTTCCTTCACAATCTGAAGGTGATTACTTTTAGATTTACAAAAATATCAAACGCGGCAGTATTATACATTAGACATAATCAATTAATTTGGTAACTCTATTGTTTGATTGAATGTAGAACCGGGTTAATATGGTATTTATTTATGGGCCTAAAACTATAATGAATATATAAAATGAAAATTATAATAATCCGTGATTCCGTTCAAAAATTTCAACAAATAAATGAAACAATAGGCATTAATTCCTATCATAATCTGGTCACAGATTCAATCGCATCCGCATTAATACAATTAGGCCATCAAGTAGAGGTTTGTGAAACTGACATAACCCTAGAATATCATCTTCGACAATCAAAGCCAGATTTTGTCTTCAATACTTCGATAAGAAACCTGGATGGATCTGCGTATGCGTTTGCCCCAGGTATTTTTGAAAAGTTGGGAATCCCTTTTTCAGGTCCTTCCGCGAAAGCGTGCTCAACCGCCTATGACAAATACAAAACTATTGAAATATTGAAGCAATCGGGAATACGAGCTCCACAAGCTGTAAGTTTTTCTACAAAAGCAGAGATTAATACACCACCGCTGATTAGTTTTCCAGTATTTGTTAAACCAGAGCAGGGCGGGTGCAGCCAGGGGATCTCAACCCAAAGCTTAATTACAGAGCGAGATAAATTTGTTGACAAAGCCAAAGCATGTATGGATGCAATCAAAGCGCCTATAATTGTTGAGGAATTTCTGCCCGGAAGAGAATTTACCGTTGGTATTCTTGGCAACAATCCTCCTGGCGTTCTGCCAATCATTGAGTTTGAATTTTCTGATCTTAAACTTCCCTTTCGAAGCTATTCCAGAAAAATGGACATGGTTTGGAAGGAGGAAAGCGTTTGCCCTGCGAACATTAACCATATCCTAAAAATTAAAATCGAAAACCTTGCAAAAAAAGCTTATGAAGCAATCGAATGCAGGGACTATGCGCGTATTGATATCCGGATGGACGCAGATGATAATCCGTGTATTTTAGAAGTAAACGCAATTCCAAACCTGGAACCGGAAATGAGTTCATACGCATTGATGGCTATTCAGGCGGGGTTTTCTTTCATTGAACTCATTGAGAAAATCCTCAATATATCTTTGGAAAGAAGCAAGTCTTTAAATTCAGCGAATGAATGAAATATAAATCAATAATTCGTTATAGATACGAATCATTTTTGATATTGTCTGATACCCTTAAACACCTGCGGACCAGACAGGGTAGCCAAAACTGTTGCAACAGGGCGGTTGACAATTTCAGCCAGCGAACCAGCGGAAAGTGGTTTGTTGCCGTTAGCAAGAAAAGTGCGCAAAACTTTGGCGATTATTGGGATATTAGGGCTAATAAATCCATCCTGTTTTGCGCAGTGATTCATCAGTTCATATAATAAACCGTCAACCTGATTGATTTCGGCAGTCTTAGGATCAATTACATCAATTTTCGTTGTATCGGCTTTATCTCTGAAAAAATCCTGATGTTCTGGGCATAAAAATTCGAACAGGAAAATGCGCCAGTTAGAATCATTTTCCTGCCACCAATCAAAATCTAGATGAAAGAGAGTCTCCGAAGTGGGTTTAATAAGGCTTGATGTGCGTCTGAGTTCAGGCATATTTACTACTCTTTATCGTTTATCCTGAAATATAAGTCACCCAAGTGAGTTACTTGGTCGCTTTTAAGCAACTGGTAGAGCACAAGGCTGGGAGGGCATCGCCGAACGATATTTACAGCCGCATAAAGCTCCTGGGCATGCACTTGATGCTGCGAATTGAGTTTACCTAGTTCACGCATAACCCGGATGATTGTTTTATCAATGGTCTCTTTTTCATAAATTCGGTTTTTCCAAATTTCATCAAGGGCATCCAAGTCAGGTATTGCGATAGCCATGCGCTCATTAAAGCTAGCTGAAATTGGGTGTTTAAGCATCGCGAAAACAAAACCCTGGTCAGAACCAACCAAGACCGTCTTTAACCATTCTTTATTTTGCCGGCTTTTTTCGAATTTAATGAGAATTTCACCCGGAACTTTACTTTTCTCGACACTGATCAGGCTTCCAGGCATTAAATCATTCTTTTGATACCATTTGTCCAGGCCGCAAATATATTTGTTTTCACGCACAACCCAACCTGAAAATCGCTCATTCGTCTGTGGATCAAAAAAAGTGAACATGACCCTTGGCGCCTCATAAGCGCTGGGGAACATCATCTTCAACGATTTTGAGAGAGGCAAAGCCCCGGATCGCCAGTGTGGAAATGACAAGCTGATAACTGCCCTTTCGGAAAATTGATCAGATAGTTCCAGAGGTTCAAGTTCATCATAAACATTTCCTTCAAACATCTCCATAAAGCCATTCAAATTTTCAATTGGATAATCCTTCAGAGAATATTTAAGGAAAAGCGGGATCTCTTTTACATCCTGGGGCTCAAGCTCTTTAAGGAACCACAGGGTTTGTCCGGCCGGCCCAACCTCATCGAATCTCCCGTCTTCCTGAAGGGCAAGGTCAAATGAAAATTCCAGCAATTTTTGGTCGGCATTTGCAGTCAGCTCTACCTGTTTCATTAAATCAGCTGTGCTTATTGGGCCGCCATTGGCTTCTTCTAACACAGCTTCGGCCAAATTCAGATGGCCTATATGAACATCTACGACTAATGAGCGGGGAAACCAGCTTCCAGCGATTTTTACCAAATCATCATTTAAAACTAGTGCCTCATCAAGACGATTTGTGAGCAAGTCGCCATAATTCTCCTTGATAAAAAATATGTTAAGATTTGGATCGTCCTCGGGAATATTGAGAGTTTGATTTAATAGGTGGTCCTCCAAATGGCTTGCAAAGTATCCTGAGGTACCCGCCTCAAATTCTATCTCTATGACCTTCAAATCAGGATAATCCGGATTAAAACCATTGCGGATGCTTATTATTTCCCCTTTTTCCATTTTTAATGCTGGAAACGAAATAATATCGCCAACATTATAATCATCTTTTGGAAGATAGATATTCCCCTGGTTAGACTTCTGTTTCTCGATTGAATCTAACTCCAACTTGATTTTGTAACCAATCAGATAGTCAAGGATTTCATATGTAGGTAAAGGAATAGCTTTCTCGAGCAGTAAATTATAAATATTTTCAATATCCTTCTTACCAACAGAAAATTCTTGCCAGTATGTTTCTTTTATCAATAGTGGAGAGATCATATATCGATTCTAAAAAATCCCTTCTAAACAACCTAATTATACTTTAGTGCTATGGATAAACATTATTTACCCAATCAAATGGGTCAACTTGGATTCCATTTACCCAAATATCCCAATGCAAATGAGGCCCTGTTACACGGCCGGTGGAACCGATGCTGCCGATAATCTGCCCTGTTTGGACCGCATCACCAACAGCAACATTAATCTCACTTTGATGCGCATAGCCACTATATACTCCCTGCCCATGATCGATAAAGGTCGTATTACCACGAATTGCCGTTGAACCGGTAAAGACGACTCTTCCTGGGGCAGGAGCGTAAATATTAAACGTGGGTAAAACGACCCGAAAATCCAGGCCGCCATGAAAACCTGTTAAAGAACCATTGTTATATGAGCGGCGGCTGCCAAAATAGGAGCTAAAACCAATCGTGTCTTCTGATAAAGTACCGTCAACAGGAAAGCGGAATTCTTCTGTCCATAACTTATCAGGAGTTACAGGGCTTATAATCTGCTGTATTTGGGTATTTTCATTATCAATGATATTCTGCTCAATTGTTGTCTGTTCAACAGACAGTTCCTCATTGCGATATCCTCCCGAAACAAGCAAAATATTTTGTTCGATTGAAAAGGACTCACCACCAGCGGAGGAGCCTGAAATTAACAGGGGGACCAACCCCGGATTAGCAATTGCAGAAATGCCTGTAAGTGCATAATAAAAACCTGATGATTGATCCAGAAAAAAATTCAAAGCTTTTTCACCCATACTTCCTGAAATAATCACCGGTTCTTTCGTGTAGATACGCACAACTGAGGTATGCCCCTGGACAAGAGGGAGAGGACTTACCTCGATTTTGGTTATCAGATCAGAAGATAACGATTCGGCTTCGTTTCCGGATTCTGAGGGAAAATAAATAACATCACCAGAAATATGTGTCGAATGCTGCGAATTATTCAATTCAGCAAGCACCCACGGATTATTGCTGGTTTTAATGGCTATTGAAAAAATTGAATCCAGACTGCCAAGGATTGTCTCAGATTTGATTATTGTTGGGTCGACGGGTTGGGGAAGAACCAGGGTAGAACCTGCATAGATCTCTGATGGGCTGGTTATTGGGTTTAAAAGAGTGAAAGTTTGTACTGATAACCCAAATTTATTAAGGATGGAATTAAAGGTCTCTCCAAAACTAGTGGGTTCGGCAGTCAGTATTCCGCTGACACCTTCCAGCCCAGGGATGATCAGTTCGGTTCCAGCAGAAATAATATTAACATCGATAATATTATTGGCTGTGATGAGTTCATCCAAGGAAATATGAAATTTTTCTGCAATTTCGGTCAGATTCTCACCCGGTTGCACTATATAAATTGGTAAATTGCCATCTGTCTGCGCCCAAATAGCCAAGGGATTGGATAGGAGAATTAACAAAGCTATAATAGTCGAAAATATTTTTTTTGACATAAAATCATTTAGCGATAAACAACTCACACAATAAAAACCGAATAAGTTTACCATAGCGAGTATATTATGAAGATTACAACCTGGAATATTAACGGAATACGAGCCGCACTCGGTAAAAATGCTTTCGAATGGCTGCTTGAAAATCCATCTGATATTGTGTGTTTACAGGAAATAAAAGCAAAAGAAAATCAATTTGAATCCTTAATATTTGAGAATATGGGTTATCAGTGTGTATGGAATCCGGCAGAAAGACCCGGATACAGTGGTACTGGAACATTATATAAAGTATTTCCTGTAAGAAATGCATTTGGAATGGGCGTTCCGCGGTTTGATAATGAAGGCCGCATCATTCAATCAAGTTACCCGGACTTTGAGCTTTTTAATATTTACTTCCCTAATGGCGGGCAGGAACTGGAAAGAGTATCGTATAAACTGGATTTTTATGAAAATTTATTAAACTATTGCAGTGAATTAATAAAATCAGGGAAAGAAATTATTCTGACGGGAGATTTTAACACTGCACATAAAGAAATAGATCTGAAAAATCCAAAAGCGAACCAGAAAAATACAGGATTTTTGCCTGAAGAACGCGAGTGGGTTGATAAATATTTGGAGAATGAGTTTATTGATATCTTTCGAATTCTTTACCCGGATCTCATTAAATATACATGGTGGACCTACAGATTTAATGCACGTAAAAATGATGTAGGTTGGCGGATTGACTATTTTCTCATCACAAAAGGATTGGTAAACCGCGTTAAAGATGTTGAAACTCATAATGAAATAATGGGCTCAGATCATTGTCCAGTGACATTGGTGCTTGAATAGCATAGTAAGTATAATGGCCTGAAAAGAAAGGTTTTTGGAGTGACATTGAAACAAAGAATAATTATTGTTGATGATCATGAAATTGTGCGGTTGGGTTTAAAGAGCCTTTTAGATCAATACCCGCAATATGAGGTAGTTTCAGAAGCCAAGAATGCAAAAGAATCTATTGCGCAGGTTGAAACTTATCAACCAGATATTGTTTTAATGGATATTCGCCTTCCTGGTAAATCGGGTATTGATGCGTGTGAGGAAATAAAGCAAAGGTTTCCTGAGGTTAAAGTGATCATGTTAACCTCGTATGCAGAAGATGAAATGCTTTTTTCAGCCATAAAGGCAGGCGCCTCAGGGTACGTTCTAAAACAAATCGACTCAAATGGATTAGTAATGTCGCTTGAAGCAGTTGCGCGGGGAGAGGCATCATTAGATCCGGCAGTAACTCAACGGGTTTTTCAGGAAGTACGGCGTGCGGTAAAAGATGAAGAAGCTGCTTCTTTTACGGAATTAAGCCAACAAGAAAAAATGGTGCTGAAACTAGTTTCTGAAGGGAAAACAAACCGAGAAATTGCGCAATCCTTATATCTTGGCGAGGGTACTGTAAGGAATTATGTCAGCAGCATCTTGTCGAAATTAAGTGTAAGCAATCGCGCAGAAGCAGCTGCCTACGCTGTAGAACATAATCTTAAAGAATCTCTTTAAATAATCCCCAAAAATAATATTTCAATCAATTTTGGCAGAAAAATAATCGCTCCAATGATTAAAGCTGCGGTAGCGACAATTAGCACTGCCGCAGCACTGATATCCTTAGCTTTTCGGGCAAATTCATTTTTTTCAGGAGAGGCAAAGTTGACGAGGTATTCCAGCGCAGTATTAAAAATTCTGCCATTAAAACCGCGGAGATCACCAAAACCAGCACTGCTATTTCTGTTAAAGTGATATGGAGGAGTAACCCCAGTAAAATTGCGGAAAAACCCAGCGCGATATGAATCCATAAATTTCTTTCTGTATTCAACGCCGAAAGAAATCCTTCAAATGCATTTCTAAAAGAATCTAAAATTCGATCGGACTTTATAACCATCCAATCTGCCAGCAATTCATCCAATATCTCATTCTGCAATGTAAGAAGTTTTTTTTCTTCCTTACTGTTTGAATGATCGTAGCCTGCCAGGTGTAAAATCCCATGAACAATCAGAGTTGCCATTTCCTTTTTAATACTGTGTCCCTGTTCAACAGCCTGAGCTTTTGCCCTGGGAAATGAGATTACAACATCTCCTAGATAACGTGAGCCAGTGTCAAGATCAATCTCATCAGATGCGAAGGAGAGAACGTCAGTTGGTTCATCAAGGTTGCGATAGGTTTTATTTAAAGATCTTATCTTTTCATCATTGTCTAGCACAACTGAGACATCATTAAATTCATAGCCTAAAATATCAAGGGTAGTTGACGCGACGTGATAGATAAAAGCCTCATCTATTAATGGCGAAATGCGTGTATTAATTTGGACTGTGACCATTTTATTTTTTGGCTTCTCTAATTTCTTGTTTATCGGGAATTTCCAATTTAGGATAAACCATACGGTGGTGGAAAGTGTTTTGCATGGTCCTTGTAAATGATTTCGCAACAATTCGCAGATCATTTAACGTAAGATTGGAATGATCAAGCTGCCCCTGATTGGTTGCAAACTTAATATTTTCCATCACAATTTTCTCGATATCATCCGGGTTTGTAGGTGATTCTGCTTTAATCCATGCCTCACACCCGTCAGCAAGCATTAAAAGAGCAGTCTCTTTCGAATTCGGTTTTTGTCCTCGATATCGATAGAGTTCTTTATTAACCTTTACTGATTCAGATGAGTTTTCAAGCGCCTTATCATACTGGTATCGAGTGATGGATGTGCCGTGATGCTCGTTTATAAATGCTAATATCTGGGGGGGAAGGTGAAACTTTCGGCCGAATTTAAGTCCATCCTCAACATGCTGAATTATGATTGCCGAGGTCATCAATGGGTCTAAATTCTCATGGGTATCAATTTGTGATGGTATCTGGTTTTCAATAAAGAAATTGGGGTTCTGAGATTTACCGATATCATGGTAGAGAGCTCCTACCCGAGTTAAGAGCGCATCGGCGTTTATCTCTTTGGCTGCCTGTTCAGCCAGATTGGCCACCTGGAGGCTGTGTTGATAAGTACCTGGAGCATTCAACATTAATTCCTGCAATAATGGATGGTCAGGCCTTGAAAGGTCCATAAGCTGTAAAGCTGTGGTTTTGCCTAGTAATTGAGCCAAAATATATTGAAGTATTAAAGCCAGGCTGACTGAGCCAAAGCCATTCAAAAACGCCGCCCCAATCAAAGTACTTGTACCCGCGAGATCTAAAAAAGAATTTTGTAATCCGTAAGCAATTATAAGAAAGCTACCTGTAATAGCTATACCTAAACCCGCCATGAAGAAATGGGTAATTCTCCGCCCCCTGCCAAGGATAAAAATTGCCACTGCAGTTGGTAAAAAATAATAAACCGACCACTCCATCCTGACACCTTGATTGAATCCAACCAAAATGCACAAGGATATTGAAAAAATAAGACCTGTTTCGTAATTGTAAAGACTGGCGATTGTAACTCCAAAAGCGGCAATCGGGAAAAGATAAGGCAAAATTGCATGGTTAGGAATAATAAAACGCGCCGAAAACAGGAATATTAAAAAAGTGAGTATTATTACCGGCATTCCTTCAATAATTTTTCCATCTGAACGTTTTAATCGCCTTAGATACAAAAGAATAAAACCCAGCACCGCAAATACCATAAATGCTGCCGATAAATAATCGGTAAGTCGGTTCATTGGTTCGGTATATCCCAATTCCTGCAGGGCTTCCCAATTCATTGAATCTACAACTTCACCGCTGCTAATTATGATTTCTCCGCTGATGTATTGCTTTGAAATTGGTTCAATTAATGCGCGGGCATCTTCAATTGCTTGCGCTGTATATTCATGGCTAAAAACGCTGTTCGCGATTATTAAGGGCGATACAAGTTCATTAATAATTCCTGTTTCAGCTTCATTGAATTCAAAACCAATTTGGGGAAATAAATTACGCTTGATGGTAGCCAATTGATCTTCTCGAATGGAAGACTTCATAATATCTTCCAAGAGAAAAAGACTTTCAGATCTAAGAGCTTCCCACCTTTCAGGCGTTAAAGCTATAAGTGCTTGAATAGTATTAGTTGTCAGGGTTGTCTCGGAAAGAAAAGATAAATCCTGCAATTTTTGTCCCTCACTGGCAAATGAGTCTTCGCGAACAGAATTGATAAAACTCAGGATGCTCCTAAGTTTATCAATTTGAGTTCTGGAAATAACAGGATCAGCAGGTAGATAGACTGGGGATACAGTCATTTCAGCTTCTTTTCGAGCTGATTCAGTAAGTGTTTCACTAACATAACCAAACGATCTTGGGGCGCGAATGTCCTGGAAAGCCACATCACCGATCTTCAATAAAGATGGCGCTGGCCTTAAAGAAATTGGCAATATCAGTGCAAGAAATATTATGATTGCAGAGATTACCACAAATAGAACTGTAGTAAGTTTATTTCTTTTTAAGATTTGTTTCAATTTCTTCACCAGCATTGAGGTTCTTAATTGTTAGACAGTGTGTCTTTAACTACCTTGCTGATTCTATCGTTCGATGCTTTACCTTTTGCTTCCTGAATAACAGATTTCATCACCATACCCATATCTTTAATTGATGTTGCATTTAAATCCGATATTGCAATCTTCACAATAGAATTTAAGTTCTTCATCAGATAATTCCTTTGGAAGATATTCTTTTAGAATAGCAATCTCGTCTTGGAGTTGTGGGATCATTTCAGGCCTGTTGGCCTTCTCGGCTTCTGTAATAGTCTCCTCTCTTGTTTTAATTTCCTTTTGAAGGATACTAAAAATTGATGGGTCATCCAATTCTTTTCCGGATTCTATTTCGGCCAATTTAATGGATGACAATGCCATTCTTATTGCATTTTTCCTGACGTCGTCTTTTTCTTTCATTGCTGTGTGCAAAGAATTTTCAAGGTTTCTCTTTATACCCATTTTTACTCCTGGATCAGAACCTAATCAATCTGCATTCTCCAATTGGAGCAGTTTATTAAAGGATGAGATGGCAACTTCAAGCATATCCGAAGAAGGCTCGCGGGTGGTTAGTTTTTGTAATAATAAATTCGGATAAGTCAAAAGTCTTACGATGGGATTATCCAAATGGTCACTCATCCATCGAATTAATTCATAAGCAAACATCGCAATAAATGGTATAAAAGCGATTCTAGAGAGGATTCTGAATCCCAAGGGCAGCGGACCAATTATTGTGAATGTGATTATCGATAGAATTACCAACGTCAACAGAAATGAAGTACCACACCTGGGATGTGCAAGGGGATAAGATTTGACATTTTCAGCTGTAATTTCAACACCATGCTCATAAGCGTTTATTGTTTTATGTTCAGCTCCATGATAAGCAAAAACTCGGGCAATATCCTTGGTTTGGCCGATTGCCCAGATATACCCGATAAGAAATCCAAGCCTGATCATTCCTTCTAAAATATTTAATGATAAAGGTGATAATTTCAAAACTCTTGAAATGAATTCAACAATAAAGGTTGGCAGAATAAAGAATAATCCAATGGCTAATCCAATAGATAAAAAAAGCGAAAAATAAAGGGCAGGACCTTCAATTTTGGCATCATCTTCTGCCTGTAAATTTGCAGAAATTGTGATGAATTTCATTCCAAGGAAAAGTGAATCCCAAAGAACAACAAGGCCCCTTAAAAAAGGTATCTTTGTCAGGCCAGAAGTGTATATACCTTCAAGCTTCTCAAATTGCAGGTGAAGGGTATTATCAGGTTTTCTCATGGTAGCCACAACGAAAGATTTTCCGCGCATTAATACGCCTTCAATTAATGCCTGACCACCATAGCTCATAATGCGGCTTTTAGTAGACATAGAATTATCTTTCATATTCATCTCCAATTGTGCAAAGAAAATGAATGGCGGTATCAATTCCTTTTTTAAAGACATCCAGATCAAGTCTTTCATTAGGACTGTGGATATTATCCTCAGGCAAACTGAAACCGCTCAAAATGCTTTCGATGCCAAGAATTTTCTGCATGTGTGAAACAATCGGGATACTTCCACCCCCTCGCTCATAAAAAGGGGAAATCCCCCAAATTTCCTTGATGGATCTTGCGAAGCACCGAGTAGCAAAGAAGTTCATATCTGTCAGGCTGGCAGGATCGCTGGCCAGCATTTTTACTTCCCATTTCACCTGTTCAGGAGCTTCTCGCTCCAAATAATTGATCAGTTGCAGCCTGACTTTTTCAGGTGTCTGGTCAGGAACCAGGCGCATGGAGAGCTTTGCCATTGCTTTTGAAGGAATTACTGTTTTTGGTCCTTCGCCAACATATCCACTTATTATTCCATTTACATCCAGGGTTGGCCTGGCGCCAATCCTTTCGGTTGAAGAAAAATTCTTTTCTCCATAAAGTAGGCTGACACCGGTTTGATCTTGATAAAATTTCTCGCCCATACCCAAATTATTCAGAGCTACTTTTTCATCAGAACTCAATGGTATAACATCATCATAGAATCCTGGTAATTGAATCACCCCATCAGAATCTTTCATACCTGCGATCATTTCACATATTGCCTGGATAGGATTGTAAACTACTCCACCGAATAGCCCTGAATGCAGGTCTTGGGCAGGACCAGTTACAAATAATTCAAAATATGCCAATCCTCGTAACCCGTAGACAATAGTTGGTTTGTCCTTGGAAATCATTCCTGCGTCCAGATCTAAGAACAAAATCACTTTTAAATAATTCCTTGTATTCAGTAAGAAAAGTCAAAATGCTGGGAGAGCCGATTTCCTCCTCGCCTTCAAATATAAACTTCAAATTAACAGGTAATGAGCTGGTGCTGACTATTGATTTTATTGCACTTAATACAATCATCATCTGGCCTTTCATGTCAGATGATCCCCTTGCGAATAGAAGATTGTCCTTAATAACTGGCTCAAATGGATCGCTCTTCCATAGGTCCATCGGATCTGCGGGTTGGACATCATAGTGACCATAGACCAGTATTGTTAGTTTGTCTATTCCACCTTTGGAAAGATTGCCGTATACAATCGGGTGTTTTTGTGTTTTTAGAATTCTGGCTTCATCTGCGCCGATGGATTTCAGATAATTCACTAACCATTGCGCGCCTGCTTCCATTTCATTTGAACTCGTAGAGTCTGCAGAAACGGTTTTAATCCTCAAAAAGGATATCAGATCATTAATAAATTTTGAATAATTCTCATGAGCAAACGTTATTGAGGAATTTATCTTAGAATTCATGGTATCTCCCGTGTAAATAAGTTTATATTGTAATTCAAACAAAGAAATAGGAATTTTTTGAAGGTAATGCGGAATAACGAAAATATTTGATAATTGATTTAATCGATATGTTAAACTTTAACGTCAATACTATTAAGGAGTTGAGATGATTATCAGAAATGCAAATGTGATCACCTGTGATGATCAAAAGAGAATTATCCCAAACGCTTCGGTGGTTATTGGAGATGACGGAAAAATTAAGTCAATTATTGAAAATAAATCTGTAGATTCTATTATGGCTGACAATCATGAGGTTATAGATGCCCATAATCAATACCTGATGCCGGCATCTATTTGCGCGCATACCCATTTTTATGGTGCATTTTCCAGAGGAATGTATATTCCAGGTGACGCTCCCGATGCATTTCCTGCCATACTTGAAAAATTATGGTGGAGGCTTGATAAGTCATTAAATGAGAAAGCCAATTATTATTCAGCACTTGTATGTATTATTGATGCGATCAAACACGGAACAACTACATTAATCGACCATCACGCTTCTCCGAATTCAATTAATGGTTCATTGAGTGTGATAGCCAGAGCGATAAAAGAATCCGGAATTCGTGCCTCCTTGTGTTATGAAGTCACCGACAGAGATGGTATTGAAAAGACCCAGCAAGGTTTGGAAGAAAATTTGCGTTTTATTGATGAAGTGCGAAGCTATCCTACCGAACAACTCAGTGCGCTGTTTGGCTTGCATGCCAGCCTGACTTTAAGCGATGCAACACTAAAAAAAGCACGTGGCCTTTGCCCCCCTCATATAGGCTTCCACATTCATGCTGCTGAACATAGTGTTGATGAATTTGACAGCCTGCGAAAGAGTGGGAAACGCGTTATACAGCGCCTTAATGATTTCGAGGTTCTTGGAAATAAAACAATCGTAGCCCATGGTGTCCATATTGATGCAAAGGAAATTGGTTTATTGGCAGACTCCGGTACATGGTTAAGTCACCAACCACGTTCAAATATGAACAACGCCGTAGGTTTACCTCCCATTGAGTCAATGATAAATGCCGGGGTTAGGGTTTGTCTGGGTAATGACGGATTCTCCAATTCCATGTGGCAGGAATGGAATGCAGCATACCTTGCGCATAAGCTAATTAATAACGATCCCCGTCGAATGACAGCTGACCTGATTTATCAGATGGCAATAATTAATAATCGAGAACTCATAAAGGCACAGTTCAACGACCTTGACACAGGCATTATAAAACCAGGCGCAGCTGCTGACTTATTGATGGTAGATTACAAGCCTTTTACTGATTTAAATTCAGATAACCTTCCCTGGCATATTGTTTTTGGTTTCAGGGAAAGCATGGTTACATCGACAATCGTAAATGGTAAATTCTTGATGAAAAATCGAATTTTGACCACTCTTGATGAGGATATCATTACAAAAGAAGCAATGGAAATCTCCTCATACGTATGGAAAATCTACCATGAGTCTTTTTAATTTATTATGCGAAAGAGGTTTTTGTGAATATCAATATAGAATCTAAAGAAGTTATTGCAATTATTGGTGGAACCGGTAAAGAAGGAAAAGGCCTTGCATATCGCTGGTCTAAAGCAGGCTATCAGGTGATTATCGGTTCCCGGAATGAAGAAAAAGCGCAAAGCGCCGTAAATGAAATAAGGCAATTAATTAATAATAGTGAATCTTCATCATTGTTAACAGGCAAAACCAATCATGAAGCGGCGGATTCATGTAATATCGCAGTTTTAACTGTCCCGTATGAATTTCACCAATCAATCCTCGAGGAATTAAAAACTAATCTTCAGGGAAAATACCTTATTGATGTAACTGTTCCTCTGGTTCCTCCAAAGGTATCAACAGTTCAAATACCCCCTTTTGGAAGCGCAGCCATGCAAGCCCAAAAAATTGTTGGAGAGGGAGTAAAAGTTATTTCTGCATTCCAGAACATTTCATTTGAACTTCTCTTATCCACTGAAGAAATTGAGTGCGACGTATTGGTTTGCGGTGTTGATGCAGAAAGCAGGGAATTAGGATTGAGATTGGTCAGAGATATCGGTTTGACCGGTTGGGATGCCGGTCCTCTTGAAAATTCTATTGTTCAGGAAGGGCTTACTTCAATTTTGATCAGGATAAATAAAAAATACGGAGTACATTCAGCAGGGATTCAGATAACCGGAACATCTATATCATAATCTATATGAGTGAACTTAGATCTTAATCAATTATTTGACATCCCGCTTGTTCAGGAAGGAAACAATATCGCGGAGATTCTTTATAAATCCGCGATGAATCAGGCAATCTGGTTCGAAAATGGGGATATTCTCGCGGTGACATCCAAGATTATTTCAAAAGCAGAAGGTAGGATGGTAAACCTGAACGATGTTGATTCTTCTGAAAAAGCTATGGAAATTGGGAAGATAACCGAAAAGGATCCCCGTTTAATAGAACTCATTCTTTCTGAAAGTAAGGAAATTATCCGCGCAACTAAACAGACCATCATCGTAGAGCATAGATTAGGTTTTATTTGCGCTAATGCTGGTATTGACCATTC
Source organism: uncultured Chloroflexia bacterium (assembly GCA_963723145.1). Lineage (GTDB taxonomy): Bacteria > Chloroflexota > Anaerolineae > Anaerolineales > Anaerolineaceae > Pelolinea. The sequence goes on along the minus strand of CAVRPM010000006.1, from coordinate 151,566 downwards.
AAACGTACAGGGAAAATATGGGGATAAAGAGGATTGGTATTTATTGCTTCCGCACTCACCTGATAATTCGGCTGAAATAATTAGAAAGTATATTGGTCAAAAAACAGGAAAGGAAATCGGGGTAATTATCATTGATTCACACGGTCGACCCTGGAGGAGAGGAACTGTAGGTGTGATCATAGGCACCTCGCGTGTGCCCGCACTTATAGATTTAAGAGGGAGATCAGACCTTTTTGGATATCATTTAAAAATTACTGAAGTGGCAGCAGGTGATGAATTGGCAGCAGCAGCATCGCTAATGATGGGTCAGGCTGATGAGAAAATTCCAGCCATTCATGTGCGTGGATTTCCATATCAATTAAGCGATTCTTCTATTGCGGAGGTTTTGAGACCAAAAAACATGGACCTGTTTAGATAAAGATGAAAATCGTCGCATTGGCTGGTGGCGTTGGAGGAGCAAAACTCGCGCAAGGTCTCACAGGAGTACTTGGTCCGAATGAACTTTCGATTATTGTAAATACAGGAGATGATTTTGAGCATTTAGGTTTATACATATCCCCTGATCTGGATACAGTCTGTTATACGTTAGCCAATATGGCAAATCAATTTACCGGGTGGGGGCTTAAGGATGATACCCATTATGTCTTTGAAAAAATCGTACAATTAGAAGGGCCTGCCTGGTTCAAAATTGGAGATATCGATCTTGCAACCAACCTTGTTCGAACTTCAAAAATTAAAAGCGGCGAATCCTTAACCCAAATCACAAAAGACCTATGTAAGTTATGGGGAATTGCGCACAAAGTATTGCCTATGTCTGATGATCCTGTCAGAACCTTTGTGGATACATTAGAAAAAGGTGTATTGCCATTTCAGGAGTATTTTGTAAAACACCATTTTAAACCACGCGTTAAGGAATATTTTTTAAAGGATTAGATTCAGCTAACCCATCGGATGAAGTGATTAGCGAGATAAGTTCATGTGACGCAATAATTATTTGCCCTTCTAATCCTTTTGTTAGCATTGATCCAATACTCTCACTTAAGGAGATTAAAAACATTCTGAAGGAAAAATATGTTCTTGCTGTATCGCCGTTGATTGGGGGAAAGGCAATAAAAGGCCCCCTTGCCAAAATTTTTAATGAATTAAATATTGAACCTTCGGTTGGTGCAATTGCGGAACACTATCATGAAATTCTAAATTGCTTATTTATTGATGAAATCGATAGGAATGAGATTCCTTTGAATAAGCAATCTAGTATAATCTTTGAGGTAACCAATATATTTCTTCCTGATCTCCAAAGTCGAATCAAGTTGGCTGATGAAATTATTGGATTTCTAATAAAAAACCAGAAATAACTGATTAAAATGTCGCTCTGGGCGATCATACCAATAAAACCTTTGCGCCGCGGAAAATCGCGACTTTCCAGCGTATTATCTGAAAAGGAACGTGAAGATCTTAATCATAGCCTTCTCATCCGTTCAATAGATTGTCTGAAACAAGTCCGAGAAATTGACCAAATTGTTGTAATCAGCCATGACCCTGCTGCTCTAAGGTTTTCGCGAGAATGTGGTGTTAGGACTATTCAGGAAAATCGAAACACAAATATCAATAATGCCTTAAGAAAAGCGACACAGGCCGCAAAAGCTTTAACGCTTCAGAAATATTAATCATTCCAGCCGACTTGCCATTTATGATGCCTTCTGACCTGACTGAACTAATTTCAAAATCAAGGGCTGCTCCTGAGATAATTATTTCACCAGACAGAAAATTGTATGGCACGAATGCTATTTTCATTAGTCCTCCTGGTATATTGGATTATGATTTTGGGCAGTGGTCTTTTAAAAAGCATATTGAACAAGCTGAACGAAAAAAAATCGGAGTTCAAATATATAATAATGAACGGCTCGGATTTGATTTAGATTTACCTGAAGATTTGGTTTTCTATAAAGAAAGTAATACCACGAATGGTTTATTGAACACAACATTTTAAAAATGGAGGATGGGTAATGACTAAAAGAATGGCTTTATACCTTCAGGATGCGCATGACTTAAGGGATGGACTGGAATATGTGCAATACGCAGAAAAGAAAGGCTTTGAAGCTGTATGGCAGGCAGAAAGCCGGCTTGTGCGGGATGCTATTGTACCTATGGCTGCATATGCTGCTGTAACAAATCAGCTTAAAGTTGGATCCGGAGTAATTAATAACTGGACTAGAAATATCGGATTGCTTGCCTCAACTTTCTTAACACTTGATGATCTGGCGAGGGACAGAATTATCTGCGGTATTGGCGCTTGGTGGGATCCGCTGGCGAAAAATGTTGGTATTGACCGGCAAAAACCACTTGTAGCCATGAAGGAAACCGTTCAAATTCTTAAGCGGCTTCTGGCCATGGAAAGGGTAACTTTTCATGGTGAATTTATACATGTGGACGGAATTGAACTGGATGTTGTTCATGGTCGCAAAGAACCCCGGCATGTACCGATTTATATCGGGGCAACAGGCGATATGATGATGGAAATGACCGGTGAAATTGCCGAAGGGGTTGTATTAAATTATTGCGTTCCCCCTGAATACAATGAAAAAGCTCTTGAACTACTATCAACAGGAGCGAGGAAAGCAGGGAAGAAATTGGAAGATATTGACCGTCCGCAATTAATCGTCTGTTCTGTTGATAATGACCATGATAAAGCGATTGATACTACCCGTGAACTTCTTACCCAATATCTGGCACAGCAGCCGCATATCGCAAAAGCTTCAGGTGTTTCAAAAGAAATTGTTGAAAAAATACAATCAATCCTGGGATGGCCGGCAACACACGAACAAATTCAAAAAGCGAAACATCTTGTTCCAGAGGAATTGATATTAAAAATTACAGCTTCTGGTACTCCTGATGAAGCTAAAACCAAAGTGCAGGAATATATTAATAATGGATGCACATGTCCAATTTTGTATCCTGTCGGTGGGGATGTACACCTCTTAATTGATACATTTGCTCAAACACCTTAAAAATAGCTGGTAAAGCACCCCCCAACTTATTTAATTGACATCGTCAATTGGGACAATGGTTCAACAATAAGTTTGATTTAATAGAAAATCATCACAAGGATAAATGGAGTATTGTATGTGGGAAACATATTACACAGTCAGCAGCATAAGTGACGCACTGGAAATATTAGATACGGAAAAAAACAAAGCCAGGATAATTGCTGGCGGCACAGACCTGATGCTGGAATTAAAGAAGGGGCTGCACCCAGATGTTCAAACGCTAATAGATATAAATCGAATAAAAGATCTGGACAGGATATGGGAGGAAAACGATTATGTTCATATCAGCCCGCTTGTTACCCATAACCAGGCTTTGGTATCTAAAATTCTGATTAATAATGCTCTTCCCCTTGTGAAGGCTGCACAATCAATCGGCGCCCCCCAAATTAGAAATGTTGGAACTATATTTGGCAATGTAGTTACGGCTTCACCGGCGAATGACACGATATCTCCGCTTTTGACGCTTGAAGCTGAACTTCTCATTCAGTCAAAAAATGAAAAAAAATGGATTTTATTATCTGATTTTTACCTGGGGGTGAGAAAGACTGTTTTAAAGAGTAATGAGATGGTTACTGATCTGCGTTTCAGAAAAATGCAGCTTAACCATAGAGGATCTTTTGTCAAGTATCTGCTCAGAAATACACATGGGATTTCGGTAGCAAATGTAACCATCATTTTAGGTTTTAATGGAAATTCAATTAATGAAGCAAAAATCTCACTGGGTGCCGTTTCGCCTATTGTCCTTCGGGCAAAAAGTGCTGAAGAATTTCTTTTGGGAAAAGAAATAAATGAAAATTCAATTGAAGAAGCTGGAATGTTATGCTTAGATGCTGCCAAACCTATCAGCGATATAAGAGCTTCCGAAGAATATCGTGATCATATTATCCCAGTATTAGTTGAAAGGGCATTGAATGAAATTAATTCGGGATTATGGAAAGAATTCCCGGAAAATCCAGTCCTGTTATGGGGTAAGGAAAAATATTATATAAACCCTACCGGAAAATCGTTTATGCATAACCGGACAGATCAAATTAATACAACGATAAATAAAAAACAATATTCGCTTTTTTCGGAGCAGAGTCATTCTCTCCTCGATCTAGTGAGAGAGGAAACAGGTTTAACAGGCACTAAATTGGGTTGCGGCGAAGGTGAATGCGGAGCATGTACTTTGTTCCTGAATGGACTTCCAGTACTGAGCTGCCTTATTCCAGCACCAAGGGCACATGAGGCCGAAATTACAACCATTGAAGGGATTTCAAAAGGTGAAGAACTGCACCCTGTTCAACAAGCGTTTATTGATGAAGGGGCCGTCCAATGTGGATATTGCACACCAGGTTTTATCATGTCGGCAGTAAAGCTGCTTGAAGAAAAGCCAAACCCAACTCAAATGGAAATTCGTGAAGGTTTAGCAGGTAATATTTGCCGCTGTACCGGATATTACAGTATTATCCGGGCGGTTGAGAAGGCTGCAGTCGAGCAAAAAGCCATTGATAAGGAGCTGAAATGATAGGCAAATCAATAAACCGAATTGATAGCCTTTCAAAAGTTACTGGAAAGGCGCTTTACCCAGGGGATATAAACCTCCCTAATCAGGCATATATGAAAGTTGTGTTTGCTGAGATTCCACACGCCATTATAAAAAAACTTGATTTTAATAAGGCTGAACAACTGGAAGGAATAATTGCTATTTTGACTGCGAAAGATGTCCCCAATAATGAGTATGGTCTGATTTATCCTGATCAACCTGTTTTGTGCGGTCCTGGTTCAGATAAACCCTATGCAGACCGTGTCAGGTTTGTGGGAGACCAAATAGCCTTGGTTATAGGTGAGAACGAAGATATTTGTGAGAAAGCAGCATCACTGATTGAAATCGATTTTGAAACTCTGCCTGTAATCACGGATGTGGATGAGGCGGCAGAAGAAAATGCATTCAGGCTTCACCCCGAAAAAGAATCCAATGTTTTCTGTAATTACCATATTAGGCATGGTGATATTAAAGAAGGTTTCAAACAAGCAGATATTGTGATTGAGGGGACTTACATTACCCCTGTTCAAGAACATGCTTTTTTGCAGCCTGAAGCAGGTTTGGGTTATTATGATCAAGAAGATCGCGTCACTGTGATCGTTTCAGGTCAATGGGCACATGAAGACCGTCAGCAGATCGCACATGCCCTGCTATTACCTGAAGAGAAGGTCAGGGTGATTTATCCTGCTATTGGCGGTGCTTTTGGTGGGCGTGAAGATATGTCTGTTCAAATCGTTCTAGCATTGGCAGCCTATAAATTGAAAGAAATGGGAATTAATCGTCCGGTTAAACAGTATGGAGCCGACGGGATTCAATAATTGGTCATCATAAACGCCATCTTTATAAGATTAAACAAAATGGGGTGCGAAGCGTGATGGCAAAATAACTGCAATTGAGGCAGATATTACAGCAGATGGTGGTGCATATATTTACACTTCCACAAAAGTTATGGGGAATGCAACACTGCTGGTAACAGGCCCGTATTTTGTTCCAAATGTGAAAGTTGACTCAAAAGCTGTTTATACCAACAACTTGCCAGGCGGAGCCTTTAGAGGGTTTGGTGGACCGCAAGGGTGTTTTGCCGCCGAAATGCAGATGAATAAACTGGCTGATGCTCTACAGATTGACCCGGTTCAACTTCGACTGCTAAACACAATTCAGGATGGGCAGATGTTTTCGACTGGTACTCCATTGCCAAATGGAATTAGTATTGATAAGGTTGTTGAAACCTGCGCAGTTTCGGCAGGTTGGAAAAAAGAGGGTGGAAAATGGTCAAATGCCAGGCTTAATAAGCAAATAAATAAAAGCGAGATTCTTAACGGTATTGGTTTTTCATCTGGATTTAAGAACGTCGGTTTTTCTTTTGGCGCACCTGAAAGTTGCTGGGCAGCAATAAAACTTACAGGGGGAAAAGAGATAGAAAAAGCGGAACTTCGACATGCTGGTGCTGATGTTGGCCAGGGCGCACATACAGCATTTATTCAAATAGCGGCTGATGCGCTTGAAATTCCTATTGAGAAAATTGAATTAATCGCATCTGACACTGCTTCAACAGGTAATTCAGGGAGTACTTCTGCGTCGCGAATGACGTTTATGGCAGGGAATGCAATTTTAGGCGCCGTGAAAGAAGCAAAAAAGAAATGGCAGGCTGAAGAGCGACCTGCAGAAGGTATTTTTATTTATATATCCCCCATAAAACTTCACCATTCGATCCTGAAACAGGTGTGTGTATGCCTAATTTCGCATATGGGTATGTGGCAGAAGCAATAGAGGTTGAAGTCAATCAAAAAACTGGCAAGGTAACTGTAAAGAAAGTTTATTGTACTGACGATGTTGGAAAAGCAATAAACCCGTCTCAGGTACTTGGCCAGATAGAAGGCGCTGTTGTTCAGGCAAACGGTTATGCAACCCTTGAAAATTTCATTCAGGAAAAAGGTTATGTGAAGACAGACAGCTTTGCAACATATCTTATCCCAACCATTATGGACATTCCAGAAGAGACCGTTGTGAATATCCTTGAATTTGCTGATCCTACTTGGACCAGCGGGTGCAAGGGGAGTGGGTGAGATGCCCTATATGCCTTTTGCTCCGGCTGTCAGCGCAGCAGTGCATAATGCAACCGGAATTTGGTTTGACTCATTTCCGTTAACTGAAGAGAGAATCCTTGAAGGATTAAGTGTCCTCAAAAAGAAACGATAAACAAATTGAAGCGATTCTTCTCGCTGCTGGAGGATCACAACGGTTAGGACAACCAAAACAGCTAATCCATTTTAATGATGAGATTCTAATAAATTATATTCTTGGAAAAATTATAAAAGGGGGATTGTCTGATATTAAGGTTATTTTAGGAAGCCATTTTAAAGAAATCAAAAATCAAATCATTTATGATGATATAGAAGTAATAGAAAATAGGGATTGGAAAGAGGGAATTAGCAGCTCAATTAAATGCGGAATAAAAAATATAAATTCTGAAATTGAAGCAGTTATGTTTTTTGTTGTCGATCAACCATTTCTGGATTCCAGTTTAGTTGAAAGAGTACTTGAAAAATCCAGGACATCTAACGCAGAGATTATTGCCGTGAGTGTTTCTGGCCAACTATCGCATCCGGTGTTATTCAAGCGTACACTTTTCCCAGATTTGTTAAAAGTTGGAAGGGGATGTGGGCGGTAAAGCAATATTTAATAATATGATTCTTGATACTGTAGCTTGGAAAGATGAAAGATTGTTGATTGATATTGATACTATTGAAGATTACGAAAAATTAAATACCAACCCTGCTTAATTATCAAAATCTTCGTTTAAATAATCTTCCATGTATTTATCTGCTTCTTTTGCTTTATCAATCGGAACATAAATTTCAACCTCTCCAAGGGGAGTAGAAGTTAAGCCGTACGCGGAGCCGATACTCTCTTCAAATGTATATACCTGCAGCCCAAAGGATTCGAGATAACCCTTTACTAATTGTGCATCGAGATAACCAGATGCTTTCCAAACCAGATACAGATTGTCATCTTTCATGTTTTTATTTTACTCTTAATTCTTTTTATTCGATGGTCCAATTTTTCAATCAATATTATATCGACAGAACCATTCATGACCATATTACGCGCTAATTCAACCCAATACAATGCCTTATGATAATTCAGATCATGATGCTCATAATATTTTGCTATTTCAATACATGATTCCGGATCATTTCTATTTGCAGCCATTTCCAAGAACTTTAATGCTTCTTTCCAATTGTTCTGCTTTTTCAATACACAAGCATAATTTCTAAGAATTTTACAATCCAGTTCTTGGGGAATTCCTTTTTCCATCCCTAATTTATAAAAGTTCTCAGATAATGAGATGTTGCCTGACCTTTGATAAATGCTTCCGATTGATATGATATCCAGGTTGTTTGATATAGCCTGTGTTTTTTTGTCAGAGAGCATTTTATTGATATGGGAAAATAAAGCAGCCAATGAGATAATATCTTTTTCATTATGGTAAAAGACACCTTTGAGTGGACTGGCATTTCCGGTTGTTAAGAGTCTTGATAAAGTTGGGGAACTAACCAGCCTGGTACCTCATCCTCAGTTCTCTGAAACGCAATTATCTCTTTTTCAATATCAGATAACCTTCTGGATTCAAGGCGAAGTTTCCAAAGTCTTCTAGCAAAATGGAGTAGGTCTAAATGGTCCTTATTCAAATTGGAGTAAGACATGCGGTTAAGAATCATTCTTGATCTTAGCATGGGAAGATCAAAGGATTTGCCGTTGTATGAAATCAAACATTTATGATTTTGAATTAATTCATCAACATTGGCCAAAAACAAACCTTCATTTGAAGGATCATCCAAAAGATATTGTACGATTTCCAATCCCTTATCAGTGAAATAACATCCCCCAAAAAGAAAAACAATTGAACCTGTTCCTAAACTTAAACCTGATGTCTCGGTATCGATATATAAGAAATCCTGCATTGAATAATTCTTAAGATTCGCAATTCCCCAAAATTGTGAAAGTGTATTAAATCTTGATTCTTTTTCGAAAAGGACATTCCCATGAGAAGAACCAAATGGATAAAAATTTTTAGAAATATAAATTCTTTCACCATGAGATTCAATCCATTCACCTTGGATGACTTTTTCAATTATCACATTTCTATCTGATTCAGAATGAATTTCTGAACCTCTCGATACTCTTTAACCCCATTGACTGCAATTTCTTTAGAAGGTCATTCACGATTTTATATGCTTATTTGTTAGTAAAACCAGAATTTGATTTGCGGATTCTTTTCCACCTTTGCCATTTTCGCCTGAAGGGCCTACACAAGAAGGGCAGCCTTGGCTGCAAGGACAATCATTTAGAGCCTGTAAACATTGCAGTAATATTTCCTCAAGCTTTTCAAATAATTTGGCAGACAAACCTATTCCACCAGGAAATTGGTCGTAAACTGCAATCACAGGTTGTTTTTCAAATAAATCCGAATCTGGATCACTAAAATACCCGATATCACGATAATCGCACATCAAATGGAGAGGAGAAATGTTAGCCAGAAGATAGGCGGTTCCTGCCAATCCACTGCGGATTCTGACATTTTGCTCAACTCTTCTATGGCAAACCGGGCAAAGTGTAGTGAGATTTGATAGCTGGTTAGCAGTTTCGGGATCGGAGAATGTCCGAAATGGAACTATGTGATGTACATGAAGATTTGCCGAATCGAAAAATAAACCACAAAGTTTGCATTTATTATTGTCCCGGGTGATTACTTTGGACCTTAGTATCTGCCATTCTTTACCGTATTGGTTAGGATCGCTCTGCCAAACGTGGATTTCTTCAACGAATCAATTGATGTACGAGGTAAGCCCAACCAAACTCCTTGTGTTAGTAGCTCTTTTTCAGGTAGATGTAACTCTTCTATACCTAATATTTGCTGAGTTTTCCAGTCTATTCGTTTGAAGCCCGAAACTTTTTCAATAACACGTAATTCCCCAAAAAATGATTTGTAAGTGTTGTTTTGTTTTGAAGCAATGATTGAATCAACATTAATAGAATTATTGACTCTGGGCTCTGTTATGTAATCATCAATTAGTGGAACTAATTCAGCTGTTGACTCCTCAAGCTTTAAAGCTTTCACTTCATAAGCATTCCCGTCATGTAAATACACTGCTCCCGGATGAACTATTCTAAACGCACTTTGGAGGTCAACATCGCCAATAATTACTGTTTTATTACCTATAATCATTTTCAACTTAATCGGATTACTGTTGATATTTCGCAAAGAAAATTCACTTGCTGGATATTGTTCACCTATCCAATAGAAGGAATCTTTTTTATGGACAAGGTTTGTAAGTGAGCATAGAATCTCCAAATAAGGAAATAATCTACTCCACTTCAATCCACCGAAATTTTCAAATTCTTTAAAAGGTAATTCAAATGCCGCGCTTTTTAAATGATTTAGTAAATATTAAAGGGTTGTCAGGATTAAGCAAGGCATTTTCAGGATTTCCGTCTCGAACATATTTATCATGTCGGATAATATATTGATCAATTGGTGATGAAGAAGCGATCAAAAGAGTAATGGAGGTTTCATTTCTTCTCCCGGCACGTCCGGCTTGCTGGTAAAACGAGGAAATGGAGCCGGGATATCCCATCATAACAATGGCATCCACTTTGCCCATATCGATCCCCATTTCAAGCGCATTCGTTGAAATAACTGTTTTTATCAAGCCCTGACGCAGCCCTGTTTCAATACTCCGTCGTTCATTGGGGAGATACCCGCTCCTATAGCCGTGCGCAACTTCGTTACTAGAATTTCGCCCATCAAAAATTCTCTTTAAAGTCAGTTCAACAGTTTTTCGAGTTCGTGAAAAGAAGATTGTTTGAACATTATTTTTAGCAAGTAAAACCGCAAACTCAACGCTTTGGTCAATCAATCCTTTTCGTAAACCATAATCCTCATTTATTATTGGGGGATTGAAAAAAAAGTAATGCCGTTTTTCTTTTGGAGAGGAATCAAGATTTATTATTTCAAACTCTTCTTCAACAAGCGTTCTGGTAAAACCCTTTGGATTTGAGATTGTTGCGGAAGTCAGAATAAATTGGGGCTTAGAACCGTAAAAGTGTAAGATTCTTTTTAACCGTCGGATAACATTAGCAAAATGGGATCCGAAAACTCCACGGTATAAATGAACTTCGTCAATCACAACGAATTTTAAATTTCTTAGAAATCCTTCCCATCTTGTATGATGAGGCAGTATTCCTATATGGAGCATATCAGGATTTGATAAAATGATATTGCAGGAATTGCGTATAGCTATTCTTTATTTTGTGCTGTGTCTCCATCGTAGATCGCAGCAAACAAGTTGTTTTTTTTATCCAACTTTGAATTAATTCTTTTAAAATAATCAGTGATTGTTAATAATTGGTCGCTGGTAAGCGCTTTTGTTGGAAAAAGCAACAAAGAGGTTGCATTTTCATTTCGCATAATTTCATCGAAAACGGGAAGAAAATAGCATAATGATTTACCGCTGGAAGTACCTGTGGAGATGGTAACATTTTTTCCTGCTTTTATCAGATTCCAGCTTTCAACCTGATGGGCGAATAATCCATGGGGAAATTTTTCAAACAAAATGTTATGAAGAATTGGATGAATATCTTGTGGAATATCTTTGAAAATCGCCTCTTTCTCAGGCTGAATCCAAGAAGAAACTACATCATTTGAATATTTTCCATCGATTAAAAATTTCAATGACCTGTTGAATACCCCGCCTTTCACTCATTAAAATATCTCCGAATTAGTTGAAAATCTCGAGAATTTTCTTTGCTCTTCCTTAATTCTATTTGGATTGAAACCAATTAATTAATATAAAAGTTTTTCAACTTTTATACAAAATAATAAAATATCACTTCTATAGAAAACAGAAATTTTACTTAATCTTATTAAAGCCAGTAAATTCTGGCAGTTTTCTGCTCATTAAAAAATCCATGAATTTATTTAAGGTTATTATAAAAATAGGAAATCACTTGCATCGAAGGCTTTCCATTTACAGAGGAGGATCCATCCTGGACAGATGCTGCTGGATTCAATCCAGTGGAAACTAAACCATAGATCCATGGCTTTGACACAGAAGATTTTAGGATGGCCTGATAAACATCTGCTTGCTCTATAATATCAATTTCCCCAGTAGTCAAATTAGAGCAGGTAGAATTGCTATTGACACAATTTGATGCAGAACCATCTAAGGAATAGTAATTAACACCGAGAATTATCGGTTTTTGATAAGTTGCGTATAGCTTATATATTTCTTGATCGAGTATTTGGTTAAACCTGATTTGTCAATTCATCAACGGTGGGAGAATTCGATGAGGTTAATGCGGAATCGAACTCGAGATAAATGAAATCAGTTAATGAAATAAATTCCGGAACAGTTTCTGTATTTGAAGAATAAGGGAGGGCAAAACCGATTTGACCGCTGAATCGTGAGCGAATTTTTTCAATTAAACTTACCCAGCGATCCTTAAAATCGTAAGGCGTATTGGAGTAACTGCCATTTGGGAGTTTGCCGTTTGGAAAGGCGGGTGAAACGCTGCTGCCCCCGATAATTATTGTGGTGATCCCTTGCGATTCGGAAAAATCAACATAATTAATGATAAATCGTTCGTATTGATTAAACCAATTCTGCCACCAGTTATAGGATAAACCTGAAGAGGACCAATAATCTTCAACCGGTTCGTCTGTATTGATCTGAGGATATATTGCCAAAGCCAAGCCGGCATTATTAGCTTTCTCTCTAATTTTAATAATATCAGCAGCAAATGCATCAGCGCCGGTTATTAATCCTGCCGAAAATTTATTTTCTTTTGAAAAAGTCCAGGTTGGTGAGAAAAATAACCAATTTGCGCCCGAAACCCCCATATTGATAAAGCCTGCATCCATTGCAGGCAGCCAGTTTTGGTCATAATCAGCATTAAATTGAAATCCCTTATTAGAAAAAGAATTTGTAGCAGGAAAACTTACTGGCTGCATTGAATATTGTATGGGCTCTAAACCAAACCATTGATCAATCTGATAATTAATCGTTATTGGGTGGTTGTCCTCGAGGGTTAATTGATAACCAACAGCCTCTATGCCTTTTGTGACTTCATCATCTGCAATTCCACATTGGTCGTTTCGACAAAAACGATATTGCGAATTATCAAGGTATTCAAAGGGGCTATAAAGAGAATAGGTCCATTGGTTTGACCCGGTTTCCCACATAGAGTATAGGTCCAACCAAACATAGGGGTTTAACTGCATTGAAACATAATCTTGCGCTGGTGTGTTATCGGGTGCTGTTACAACGAAATTTACTGGATATGTCCCTGTGGAATACCAGGTAAAGATTGAATCGTTGATTGTGGTATCCTGATTAGGGATAATGAGTTGACGAGTAATGAATTCATTTTCTGCGTCATGCTCAGCATTAATAAAACCATTCCCAAGTGAATACTTATACCGAAGGTCAGTCCCTGCAGGTAATTGCAGTGAAATTTCCAACTTGCCATCACTCCTTTTATTCAGTATTGGAGATTTTGAAGCAATAACACTTGCACCGCCGTTTAACTCTGCAAAAGAATTTCCCAATGAGTAAATGTTTCCTAATAACCTTACAGCAGCATTCGCGGGTGTATCTTGAGGAACAGATACAACGAAATGAATTTCAACCATCTTTGCCGATGTCATACCAAACGAAGCAGGTGTGACAGAATTCTCTGCGATTACAGCCTTTTGTTGAAATACCTCATATTTCCCGTCGGGATGCATGGCGGTGAGAAAAAATTCACCCAAAGGAACTTTTTCAAATTTATAGAAACCATCAAAAGAGGTGAAGGTTCTCATTCCATTTGCCACTATCATAATCTCTGAAAGTGGAGCTTCCGTTTCAATATCATAAACATAGCCACTGAGCTCACCTGAAGAGCCGGTGAAAGTATTTTGATCCCAATTTACAACCATGTCCTGAACAATTGAAGGTTCTGCAACTTGATATAAGCGATATTGAATCTGGTTTCCAGAAGCATCTCTTTCAATAACGCTGTTTTGTCCGTCTTTTACATAGCGGTATCGGATAACAGAACCGATCGCAAGGGGTATATGAACGCTGTAAGTCACCCCATCGTTTGTATCTAACTTAAATCGTTCCGGATTCAAAGCAATACCAGTCACTTCATCCAGAAATTCCAATAACATATTTTCGCTGGCGTCTATGGCAGAAGGAATTCGAACTTCAAATACTGTCTCCGCAAAAGTTAACTTTTGCGCTTCACCGCTTATAGAAGAAGGATTCCCGCAAGATATTAAACCTCCAGCAAAAGTTAAGATTATAAAAAAAGAAAATGATTTATTTAATTTTTTCATTAATAACCCCTTTAAGAGTTCATTTTTTCGACGAGACCCTTATACTCATCAAATTTAGAAACAAGGCTGCCTAAAACACCGTTAACAAATCTGGGTGTACTATCCGATCCATAAATTTTGCCTAATTCAACAGCTTCATTTATTGCAACTTTAATAGGGGTACACTTCTTTACAGCAAATTCCCATAATGCAATTCGAATAGATATTTCGGTCAATGGATGCCACTTGGTCTAATGGCCATTCTGGGGCATAATGAGCAATTATTTCGTCCAATTTTAAGATAATTGGATATACACCAAATACAATCTCTTCGGTGAATTTTATGGATTTAGGTTCTTGTTCATCTTCCTGAAAGCGATTGACAAGAATAACACCCAATGAATGGCCGGTGAGATCATATTCATATAACGCTTGAAGGGCAATAGCCCTTGCCTTTGTGCGTGATTTCATTTTAAAGGTACTTTATTCGTTTTGGTAATCGATATCCTCAATGTGGATATTAACATGCCCAATTTCCATCCCAACCATTTCTGTAATCGCACGACTGACCTTTTTTTGAACCAAGCGGCTCGTTTTTGTAATTTCGGTATTGGATTTTAGAATAATATACAAATCGATATAAACTGTATTGTTTTCTACATCTATCTTTACCCCATCTGAATAATTCTTTTTAATTATAGAATCAACGCTATGGGGACCGGTTGACATTCTGCTTACGCCAGGAACTGAGAGCGAAGTCAATTTTGCAATATTGGTCAGTACACCAGGGGCAATTGTCGTTTTCCCTAATTTTTCGGGATAAGTATCCATCATTTCTCCATATTTTGTATTTTTAAATTATAACCCTTGCTAATATCAAAGGATTTTTAAACTTTGAATAAAATTCCAAGTATGATCTGCGATTTCCTCAAATTCATTATCAAGAAGCATCACATGCCCGGAGCTTTTCATATTCTGCTTAATTTTTAGTGAAGAATTTACTGAAGTAAAAATTACATCACTGCTATCCTGATCAATGGTTTTATCATGTGCTCCATGAAAGATGATAATAGGCTGCGAAACCTGAGAAATATTTTCTAATACCATTTCTTGAAGAAGCAATAATTCATTTGCTGCAAAAACCGGGTATACAGTGTATCCTTGCCAGGGCATAATTTCTTTCGAATATTTTTTTTTGATAATTGGTTTGACATACTTCAAGGCTTTTGAATACTTGAGATTACTAATTTTAATGGCAGGGGAGTATAAGAGCAAAGCTTTAATATCTGGATATTTTTCTGCAAGGAATAACGACAATACAGCTCCCATAGATTCGCCGCCAATAAGGATGGAGGTGCAAATATTTTTCAGAGATAAATAAGCCTCATCAACACAATTGATCCAGTCAGAAAAATTTTTATAATTTAAATCTTCAGGAGAAGTTCCATGTCCAGGTAGAAGCGGTGCGCTAACCGTGAACCCTTTATTATGCAAATAATCAGCCAACCTTCGAACCTCAACAGTTGTTGCTGTAAATCCATGAATTAGTAGGATTCCTATATGATTTCCCGTTAATATAAATGATTTGCCGTCCAGTTCGGGATGAATAAATTCCGGAATTGAATTATCCATTCTTTCCTAGAGTACTTCTGCGATTTTTGGCATAGTATGGGTTGCGTACGGTAAAACTGCGATCCTGGGATTTTCAGGTAAGCAATATTTTGATAACTCATATGCCTGTTCGATTGATTTGGCAGGTATAAGATGCATTCTGAGAACCAGTTCATCATTAATATCGGAAACCAGGATAATCTTATGATTAATGGCCTGTTTGGCCAATTGATATGCTTTATGAGGTCCAATTTCAAATTGCATACCTTCAAAGGTTTGTATGATTTCGGGTAAGGAATTTTTCGATCCAAGAAATTGCTCAAATTTATTGCTCCCCATCCCATCTCTACATTCTGCCGCGAGAATAATTGCTCCGCCAGGTTTGGCAAAAAGTCTCGCATGAGTTATTGCTTTTTGGGCTTGATAAAAATTGATATCCTTCGGGTAACCCCCGGGTGAAGCAATCACCAAATCAAACGCGGCGGCGGATTTATTTAAGTCAATTTGAACGTTATTTCTGATAAATTCAATACCCTTTAACATTACTTCGACAGGATCGCCACAATAAGCGGAGATGATCTCTTTTTCATCATTAATTACCACATTTAAAGCAAAGTCGATTCCTATCATTTTACCGATTTCTTCTACATCCATTCGCATCGGATTGGTGGAATACAAGCCCATTACTGCATTTGGGTGTGATAGCATAGAGTGGTTTGCAGTAATTGTTTCCCTTCCTGCAAGGCCGATGGCCGCGGTTTTTACGCCGCCCGAGAAACCCATGAAGTGGTGAGACTCAATATTTCCAATGAGTATTTTGATATCTGAGCTCATAAATTGACGATTAATTAATACAGGCGTGCCGGCCGAAGTCATACCCAAATGTAATAAATTCTGTTGATCGTCACAATCATGACTTGCAATTTGGTAATTGGATAGAATTTCGGAACCAAGTATTAATGGAAATTCATCAGATTTCAATGGTGCATGGGTGCCGGTTGCAATAAAGAATCTAATATTCTTTGTATCGAAGCCTAGTCTGACAAGATGTTTTAATAAATTTGGAAGCAAAATATGGTTGGGTATTGGTCTGGATTGATCATTAATGCCAATAGCGATTTTTCTATTCTTCGGAGAATCAAATGTTGGCGGATATATCAAACCATTTGATAAAGCATTTTCTACAATTAAATTCTGGTCAGTCGCGGGTCTGATGATTTTCGGTTTAATAATCTCATAGTATTCATTTTCAAGGTCAATTTCTATTGATCTGTTTCCATAAGGAAGAATAATCATGTTCGAACCTCTAATCGGGTGGGGGAGCTTGATTTATTAGTGATCAATATATTTACATAAATTATTAAATATTATATCGAAATATAAATATATTTATGAACCAAAATCATTTTCCCTCACCAAGAAATGAAGCAGGTAGGGCTAAATGTGATAAAATTATTATTGCTTTCGATAAGTACTATTATAGCAACCATTATGCATATATAGGATTTACCTATGAAAACTATTTTACAAGCCATGCAAGACTATCTGGATACAGTTAAATTGGCGCGCAGCGAAAATACCTTACTTGCTTATGAAACCGCTATAGACAATTTATCTATTACTTTGAAGGACAATAATATCGATATTGAAAAAGACTCCGTTGAAAGAATAAACGAAGAAATAATTAGCTGGTTCGCGCAAGATCTAAAACCTTATGCAGCCACAACTGAACAGCTCTATATCACAGCCGCTAAGGGTTTTCTGGAATATTTAGTGGCAGAAGAACTTTCTGAGGTAAATCTATCAAAAGTGAAACTTTTGATTCGCCAAAGAACCAGGAAACCCGGTAAAAGGTTGCCGCAATTCCCTGCACAAAGCATTGGACGCATTTTAGAGGTTATGGAAAGTAAAGTAATTGGACCAAATGAGGACAATAACGAACAGCTACGCGAAATGAGAGACAAAGCTTTCTTAATTACACTTGGTGACACCGGGCTGCGCGTGCATGAAGCGTGTAATTTAAAGCGAGGAGATATTGACTGGAATGAAGGGAAAGCATTAATAATTGGCAAAGGGAATCGTCAGGCTGTTGTTAGGTTTTCAAGGAGGTCTCAAAAAGCTTTAAAGAGTACTTAAAAGTGCGCAGTGAATTGGATGGAATTTCCAGGAAACCGCTTGGTACACTCCCTCTATTTGCAAGACACGACAAAGGTGCTGGTTCAAAAATTAAACCTATAACAACTACAACAGGTAGAAACATCGTTGATGAGCATGTAAGAGAAATTTTAGGAGAGGAAGCTGATGGAACGATAACCCCCCACTCTTTCAGGCATTACTTTGTAACACGAGTACTCACAGCGACAGGAAATCTAAAATTAGCTCAAAACCTTGCTCGGCATCAAAATATCGCAGTCACTCAGCGTTATGCTCACCTTTCTGATGACGAATTGGATAAAGGCTATTGGGATGTGTTTGAGGATAAATAACTTAAATATTGAATATTATTGATGACATCTATGCGCATGTTAGTGAATGTGAAGTCAAAAATCCGGATGATATAATCACAAAAAAATGAAATTACTAACTAATGTTCAAACTGGTTTAGTTAATAAGATAAAGGCATTGCTTGTTGATTATCTAGCATTTGGCGATATCAACAAATTTAACCCTCAAAATATTTTACTTATAAAAGACTTATTAATCCAATTAGATGATCTCTTTTTAATTGTGATTGTAGGTGAATATAATTCCGGAAAATCAGCATTTATCAACGCTTTCCTCGGAACGAATATACTTGAAACGGGCGTTACCCCTACCACTGCTGAAATAAATATTCTTCGTTATGGACCAGAGCTAAAAACTACACATATTAGCCCCGGCCAAGTTTTAATTGAAATCCCAAATCAAATTCTGGATAACTTCAGCCTGGTTGATACACCTGGAACCAATGCCATTCTCAGAGAGCATGAAGTATTAACCACAGATTTTATACCAAGGTCAGACCTGGTTTTATTTCTCACTTCTGTGGACCGACCATTTACTGAAAGCGAAAGGCAATTTCTTGAATTAATTAAAGAATGGGGTAAAAAAGTTGTTGTTTTGATCAATAAAATTGATATTGTTGAATCAGAACAAGAGTTAAGTGAAATCTCAAATTATGTGGCCACGAATACAAAGAATTTGCTTGGCATATCCCCTCCTATCTTTCCTGTCAGTTCAAAAAATGCCTTAAAAAGAAAGAATGAAGACAGTAAATTGGAACCTGACTTTAAAGCAGTTGAAGACTTTATCTACCAATCATTAAATCCAGCTTCTCAACTTGCTTTGAAATTAGATAATCCTCTGGGAGTATTGAACAAACTGATCGGTGAACAATACAAAACCACAAATGAGAAAATCAGCCTGATCAATAATGATGTTCAACTCTTAAATGATTTGGACAACCAAATTTCTCTTTTCAAAGAAGATATATTGCAATCTTACAAATTTCATTATGCTGAAATAGATAATTCTCTACTTGAATTCGAAAAACGTGGGATAAGTTTTTTTGAAAATACTTTTAGATTAGCAAGAATTATGGATCTGATCAATAAGGATAAGGTCCAATCTGAATACAATGAGCAGGTTGTAAAGGGTTTATCTAATGAAATTGACATTAAAGTCAATGGAATAATTGATTGGTTGGTTGAAGAAGATTTAAAACAATGGCAAGCTATTACCAATAAAATTGATCTAAGAATTCTGAAATATCAAGATAGGATTTTTGATGACCCAGAAACACGGCAAATACGGTTTGAACGATACAAGATTATTAATTCAGTTAAGCGAGAATCTCAAAGGATCATTGAAGGATTTGACAAGGAAGATGAAGCCAGGAAAATCGCAGAAGACGCTCAACTGGCTGTGGCAACTTCAGCGGCAATTGAGGTCGGGGCTTTAGGGCTGGGGACGCTTGTCACTCTCCTGGCTACATCCGCTGCAGCTGATTTGACAGGGGTATTATTGGCGGGTTTAACAGCAGCGTTAGGATTCTTTATCATACCTGCAAAGAAAAAACAGGCAAAAACATTGTTTTCAAAGAAAATCTCCGATTTACGAGTCCAATTATCAAATACTTTGATGTCAGAATTCAATAAGCAAGTTGATGGGATTATTGAACGAATTAAATTAACTATCCAACCTTACAGCCGATTTGTACGATCAGAGCAAATTTTACTAAATACGAATATTGAATCTTTGAATTCATTTTCTGATAGAGTTTTTCTTCTCAAAGAAGATATTAAGAAGGTCTAATCCTTATTTTTGGAGGGATTCTTTGGATTGTATTGCTGCTATTGATCAGGGAACAACAAGTACGCGATGTCTTATCTTTAATCATGATGGAAAAATTATTTCTTCAGCACAAAAGGAACACCTCCAAATATTTCCAAAGCCAGGCTGGGTTGAGCATGACCCAATGGAATTATTATCGAATACCCAGGAAGTTTTAATAAACGCAATTTCCCAAATTAAGGATGAGCAATATCAAATTAAAGCGCTTGGAATTACAAATCAACGTGAGACAACCGTGTTATGGAATAAAACAACCGGTAAACCTTACGGAAATGCAATCGTTTGGCAGGATACCCGGACTGAAGATTTATGTTCCAACCTGACCTCTCAGGGATTGGAGAATTGTTTTCGCTCTAAAACAGGTCTCCCCTTGGCTGCATATTTTTCAGGAACGAAAATTAAATGGATTTTAGAAAATTATTACGAAATTAAGAAAGACCTTGCTGCTGAAAATGTATTATTTGGAAATATTGACTGCTGGTTGATTTGGAATTTAACTGGCGGTGTAAACGGCGGAGTTCATTATACAGATGTAACTAATGCTTCTAGAACGCTGCTGATGAATTTGGAGACTCTTAAGTGGGATGATGAGTTGTTAAATCTTTTAGACATTACCAAAATGTATTTTGCCTGAAATCAAACCTTCAACTTATCATTTTGGTGATGCTGTTATCAATGAGAAAGCAATTCCCATAACTGGCGACCTGGGAGATCAACAGGCAGCTTTATTTGGGCAGGCATGCTTTGATGCCGGGAGTGCAAAAAATACTTACGGCACCGGTTGTTTTATGCTTTTAAATACTGGCGATAAGATAATCCAGAGCAAACATGGGCTGCTGTCAACGGTTGGTTATCAAATAAACAATGATACTCCTGTCTATTGTCTCGAAGGCTCGGTAGCTATAACCGGCGCTTTGGTTCAATGGTTTCGGGATAATTTGGGTATTATAAAAAGTTCAAATGAGATTGAGATTCTGGCAGAGACAGTTCAGGATAATGGCGGAGTGTATTTTGTACCTGCCTTTTCTGGATTGTACGCACCCTATTGGAAACCTGATGCACGTGGATTAATCATAGGTCTAACCAGATTTGCCAACAAAGGTCATTTTGCCAGAGCAGCCCTTGAAGCAACGGCTTTTCAAACTTGCGAAGTTCTGGATGCAATGGTTAAAGATTCTGGCGTTCCACTTAAAATTTAAAGGTGGATGGCGGAATGGTGATAAATGAGTTATTGATGCAATTTCAAGCTGATATCTTGGATGTGCCAGTAATACGGCCCACTGTGATCGAAACAACTGCCTTGGGTGCCGCTTATGCCGCTGGTCTGGAAGTTGGATTCTGGAAAAACACAGAGGATTTACGAAAAAATTGGAAGGAAGATTGTCGGTGGATTCCTAAAATTGATAAATATGAGAGGGAAAAATTGTATTTAAATTGGAAGCGGGCAGTTGAACGATCATTTGATTGGATTAAGGGATTGTGACTTGACGGAAACGATTTCAGTAGATAAAATCCAAGTTCGTTTTAAAATTGATAGCGAAGGTAACCAGAGAACCTGGTAAGAGGCGCGAAAGGATAATATGGATAAAATAGTATTAGAAGCACAAGTTAGAACCCAGACGGGTAAAAAGGTTAAGTTTTTACGGAGAGAAGGTTTTATTCCGGCGATAATCTATGGTCGTGATATTGAAACCCTTCCAATCTCTCTAAGAAAGCGCGAAACTACCCTACTCTTCAACAAGATATCCGGCTCAACAATTTTGACAATCCTTGTTGATGGCAAGGAACATGCTACATTAGTGCGGGAAGTCCAACGTGATTATATTAAGAACGAATTACTTCATGTGGATTTCCAGGCGGTATCGTTAATGGAAAAACTCCGAACACATGTTTCATTAACCCTGGTAGGAAAAGCACCTGTATTAGAGAATTTTGATGCCCTTATCGTTTCAGGCATTGATGAAATCGAAGTTGAATGTTTACCCCAGGATTTGGTTGATACAATCGAGGTAGATATTTCTATGCTGGCAGAAATTGGAGATGCAATTTATGTTAAAGACCTTCCACAATTAGCAAATGTTGAAATCCTGACTGATACTGAAGAATTGGTTGCGGTTGCAAATGCAGTTAAGGAAGAAGTTGAACCTGTTGCAGAGGCAATTGTTGGAGAAGAAGGCGCTTCGGCTGAACCAGAAGTAATTGAAAAAGGTAAGCTAGAAGAACCTGAGGAAGAATAAATCTCAAAAGTATAATATTTTAAATGAGCGGACCTTTCCGCTCATTTTTTAATTAATTCCAACATATCATGGGTAATTTTTGCTGTAATTCCCCATAATAATTCCCCATCATAGAGATCAAAGAACCATGCTTCTCTTGTATTTCCATCATTTGAGATAAAATTCTTAATCCTTGAATGACCTGGATCGCATAACCAATTTAATGGAATACAAAATATCCGATCAACTTCCAGGATGTTTCTGTTTGTTTGTTGAAGTGAATTAATAAAACCAACAACAGGATAAACAATATATCCGGTTGAAGTATTAAATGGCGGTAACTGACCAATTACTTTGATATTTTCAGCGCTTATCCCAATTTCTTCTCTGGTTTCACGCAAAGCGGTCTCAACTGGGGAGTTGTCACCTTCCTCGATTATTCCTCCTGGAAAAGAAACCTGGCCGCTGTGACGTTCTAGGTGACTGGATCGAAGGGTAAAAAGTAATGAAAGTTCTTCCAGATGCATGACCATAGGAATCAAAACTGCTGAATCATATGCATGTTTATCGCTATAAGCATTTTTACCAATATCGGAAGGAATCCAGGTATTTACGGAAACTTTAATAATTATTTCTTCCAAGCTATGGGTACAATTCTCTTGCATTCGCGATAATTGGTATTTAATTGGCAAAAGTTGTTGATGATGGAGCAATTTCATTGGGAAGAATGGTTCTGGCAAAAACAAGATAACCTGTATGAGCCACCATCCTATCGACGGGTCGTAATTTTTCTGGTTCCGCTTGGTAAAACCTTATTAAGATTTCACAGACATCAACAAAAATAAAATTACTCCTGGATAGGCTGATCAATAATTTTTCAACCTGGTTAGTAGTTGGTAATAACGTCCCGAAATATCCGCCAGGTTTTAAAGCCTGTTCTGTTTGATGTAAAAAATCATAGGGGTTTGGAAGATCAAGAAAAACAGAATCCGCATTATTTATTTCAAACCCATCCTGAATATTCCTTGAAATAAAACTTACTCGATCTGATAAACCTATTCTTGCGAGGTTTTTTTTTGCAAGGTTTTGCATTTCATCCCGTATTTCAAAGCTGTAAACATGTCCTTTATCGCCTACATAAGCAGCTAAAACCTGAGTTAAACCTCCTGAACCTGTCCCAGCCTCAACGACAATACTTCCTGGAACAATATTTAACCTTAAAAGTATAAATCCTATATCTTTTGGATACATGATCTGAGTGTTTCTTTTAGTTGTAGAAATAAATTCTAGAATACCTGGTTTAAGTAGAAAAAAAGGATTTCCCTGGTGACTTGTCACTAGAGATCCCCAGGGTTTTCCGATTAGGTCATCATGTGCAATTACCCCTCGGTGTGTTTGAATAACTTGACCTGACTTTAAAGGAAAAATGAAGAATTTAATTTGTGAAGCAGATAATTGGACCAAATCACCTTCATTTGCATAACTATTGCTGTCAATGTAAATCATTGGTTCTTATCATCCAGGATCGGATAGATTCTCCCCTGAAAGCCAGTATCCACCGGCGGATAAAATAATGCTAAAGATAATTGAAATGCCGTAACTAATTTGCCCATATTGAAATATTTGCATTCCAAACCTTTGACTCAAGTAATTTCCTACCCAAAAACCAACCCAACCAAAAATCAAACAAAAAATAAGGCGGATTGGTTTTCCACCGGCAATAAGATGAAATATCGCTCCAATCAATAAACCAACAAGGCTGCCAAAAATGAAAATTGGAAAAGTCAAATTTGCCATAAAGTTTGAATAGAAATTATTACTTGATTTTAACATCACCTTCGAAGAATATCCATGAATTGATAATGCCTTTATTCAAATTAATGTTAATACTTGTTAGATTTTCATCTTTCAATCCGGTTGATATAATATAAATTATCTAATAAGGAGTATTAATGACAATTGAAATAAAATTTGGAACTGATGGCTGGCGTGCAGGCATTGCGCAGGATTATACATTTGATAGTGTAAAGCGGTGTACGCAGGGTTATGCATCTTTCCTAAAATTATCTAAC
Source organism: uncultured Chloroflexia bacterium (assembly GCA_963723145.1). Lineage (GTDB taxonomy): Bacteria > Chloroflexota > Anaerolineae > Anaerolineales > Anaerolineaceae > Pelolinea. Next base: position 127,399 of record CAVRPM010000006.1, on the reverse strand, counting down.
CAGAAAAATAACCGGGTTGTTGTTGGTTATGACATGCGCTTCCTATCAGAACATTTTGCCAGAACCGCAGCGGAGGTATTGGCAGGAAATGGATTTAATGTTTTACTGACTGATCGCCCAACGCCTACCCCAGTGATTTCTTATGCAGTAATCAGTGAAGATGCCATCGGCGCTGTAAATATTACTGCTTCCCATAATCCACCGACTGATAATGGTTATAAAGTCCGTGATCAAAATGGCGGAGCAATTCCACCTGAAGGATTAAACTTATAGAACATCTGATACCGACAAACATATCGGATGTGAAGTTGTTACCCGCAGAAACAGCCCAAAAACAGGGCAATTTGACCTATTTTGATGCAGCCCCCAAATATATCAAACACTTAGAGGATTTGATAGACCTGCAGCCCTTAAAGGATGCTGGATTGAAAATTTTAGTTGATGCTATGTGGGGAAACGGTTCGGGTTGGTTTCCCCGCTTACTATCGGGTGGTAAAACAATCATTGAGGAAATTCATAATCAAAGAAATCCAATTTTTCCCGAAATGAAGCGACCTGAACCAATTTCTCCAAATATTGATGTTGGGCTTCAGGAAGTATTAAAGAGAAAATTTGATGTACTTCTTATCAATGATGGTGATGCAGATCGCTTTGGACTGGGTGATGAAAAAGGAAACTTTATTAACCAATTGCAGGTGTTTGCTCTTTTAGCATATTACATGCTAGAAGTGCGGAATGAAAGAGGAGCAATTGTAAAAACGCTTTCCACCACCAGTATGCTTGAAAAATTGGGCAAAATGTATTCTGTGCCAGTATATGAAACAGGGGTAGGTTTTAAATATGTTGCTCCGAAAATGATTGAGACCGATGCCATGATCGGGGGTGAGGAATCGGGTGGTTTCGCCTTCCGTGGAAATGTTCCAGAAAGAGATGGTATTCTGGCAGGATTGTATCTTCTTGATATGATGGTTAAACTTGATAAAAAACCTTCAGAGCTTCTTGATCTTCTGTTTAGTAAAGTTGGTCCTCATTACTATGACCGTGTGGATAACCGATTTGCTGGAGATCGACTCGAAAAAGAAAATCGCATTATTTCAGCAAACCCAAAAGAGATCGCAGGACTTAAAGTAACTGGATTCAACAGAGAAGATGGCTATAAATTCTCATTAGAAGATGGTGGATGGTTATTAATTCGCTTTTCTGGAACCGAGCCTCTTATAAGAGTGTATTGCGAGACAACTCATAAAGGCAGAATTCAAGAAATCCTTAAAAATGGCTTATTAATTGCAGGAATAGAGTAATTGCCATTTCTTTCCGATACTCACTGTCACCTGAACCTGAGGGACTTTGATAATGACTTGGATGAAGTCATAAATCGAGCATTGACAAGAGGTGTATATAGATTCTTAATTCCAGGTATTGATCTTCAGTCCAGCCAAAAATCTATTACTTTATGTGAAAAATACCCCAATACTTTTTTTGCGGCTATTGGAATTCACCCAAACCATTCTGGTCATTTTGTTCAATCCGATTTAGAGATCCTGGAATTGCTAATTAGTCATCCAAAAGTAGTGGCAATTGGAGAAATTGGTCTTGATTTTTATAGAGAAAAAGCTTCGGTTGAGGATCAGGTTAGTGTTTTTCAGAAAATGCTAAGTTTTGCCAATAAATCAGAAAAACCGATTTGCATTCACAATCGGAGTGCTGAAAATAAAATAATCGAAATCCTTGATTCCTGGTATTCAGAGTTAAAGCAAGTGCGATCGAGACTGGTAACACATCCTGGTGTATTTCATTCGTTTGATGGGTCGAGAATTATTTCAGAATGGGCTCTGACACATAATTTCTATCTTGGCATAAGCGGGCCTGTTACATTCTCGAAATCCCAGGATCTTCAGAAAGAAATTCAAAAGATTGACATCTCGCATCTGATAATCGAGACCGATGCGCCTTACCTCACTCCACACCCCAACCGGGGAATAAGAAATGAACCTTGTAATGTGAGATTCATTGCAGAGAAAATTAGTGAAATAAAACAATTAGATTTAAATGAAGTAATTTTAAAAACCAGTAATAATGCAAGAAATTTGTTTGGTTGGGCGGATAATTAAAATAAAAAACCATCGTCATGGTTTTTTATTATGCGCTGGGGGGGACTTGAACCCCCACGCCTTGCGGCACATGGCCCTCAACCATGCCTGTCTGCCAATTCCAGCACCAGCGCGGAAGTTTAGCAATTATAATCGTCAATATATTAGTGTCAAGTTTTGAATAATTCTTCTAATAGAAAGGTTTCAATGACAATAATTTTAGATGCAATGGGCAGCGATAGATATCCCGACCCCGAAATTTCCGGTGCAATCGCTGCCAGTAAAATAATCGCTAACGATATTATTCTAGTTGGGGATGAAAAAATTATTGCTCCGAAACTGAATTCTCTTGCACCAAATCATCCCAGTATAGCAATTGAACATGCCCCTGAAGTTGTGGAAATGTGGGATAAACCAGTTGATTCTGCCCAAAAAAAACCTAATAATTCCATGTCTGTTGGTGTTCGGCTTATAAAAGAGGGAAAAGGAGATGCTTTTGTTACTGCTGGAAATACAGGTGGCGCCATGTTCAATGCCCTTAGAGTTCTCGGAAGGATCAAAGGAGTTCAGCGCCCTGCTTTAACCGCGATTTTCCCAACAAAAAATGATCGATGTATTGTTGTTGATATTGGCGCAAATGCTGATTGCAGGCCTGAATTTATGCAGCAATTTGCGATTCTCGGCAGCATATATGCACAAAATGTATTGGAAAAGCCAAATCCGCGAGTAGGATTGCTTTCTAATGGGGAGGAAGCCGGCAAAGGAAACCAATTAATCAAAGATACTTTTAAATTGCTTACGGATAGTAAAATTAATTTCATCGGTAATGTAGAACCCAAAGAATTGTTTGGCGGTGATGTTGATGTTGTGATTACTGATGGTTTCACCGGAAATGTTTTGGTAAAAAGCAGCGAAGCTGTAGCTAAATTGATTACAGATGTGCTGAAAGATGAGTTGAATAAGACTCTCTTTACAAAAATAGGCGCTCTACTGGCAAAACCCGCTTTCTCAAAGGTGAAAAAATTAATTGATCCAAGTGAAATAGGCGCAGCGCCCTTATTAGGCGTAGACGGTCTCGTTTTTGTAGGCCATGGCCGCTCAGATGAAAGGGCTATTGTCAGTGCTTTGCTTCTGGCAGATAGAGCGATAAATAATGGTCTGATGGATAAAATGAAACTTAAAATCTCTGAAAATATAACCTAAGCATAAATTGAGGACTGATGAAAATTTCCAATAATTATCCGCTAATACAAAGAAATAAAAAAATTAGCCAAATTGTCCTTTATGCCTCACTTTTGCTCCTGATCATGGGATTAATTTGGTCATTTACTGGTGCGGACATGACACAATATACCTTGGCTTATATAATTCTTATTCCAGCGTATATCCTTGTTCAAGTAAGCATATCTTTGGCGAGAAAATGGGGACGTTCACCTCGCCCGGATGAGGTCATTTGCCAATCATTAAAAGGATTGAATGATCAATACACGCTTTATAACTACAATACTGGCGTTTCGCACCTTTTAGTAGGCCCTGCCGGGGTATGGATCATTAAACCCTATCATCAATTTGGAGTTATTACATACAATTCAGAGAAGAATCGATATGAACAGAAAGGGGGCCCTGGCTTTATTACCAAACTTTTTGGACAGGAAGGGCTTACGAATATTGAGAGAGAATCAAAAATGGCACTTAGGGATTTTGAGGATCATAAGAAGAAAAACAATATCATTTTTGATGTTGAACCAAAAATCGTGAATATTTTCTTTTCAGAAAAGGCAGACGTCACTGCGAAGAATGCTCCTGAATTTACTATTCACATTACGAAACTGAAGGAATTGATTCGAAGCCAGTCAAAAATGAGCCTATTGAAAGATGAAAAAATCAACCTAATTAGGCAGCAATATCCTGATCCCGATTAAATTTTTTATTTTTTTGGAGTTTTCCTAAGTTCCTCATTTCCTGTGGTGTTAAAGCGCGCCATTCACCCGGTTTAAGGCGCCCAACTTCTACAGGACCAATTCTTATTCGTATTATTCTTCTAACGGGCAGACCAATACTGATTCCAATTTCTCTGATTTGACGTTTTTTTCCCTCCTTCAGGACCACTCGAAGCCACTTTCCTGTTTTATCTTGTGGCATAAAATCCACTCTCGCAGGCATTGTTCGATAACCTCCTTCGATAACAACGCCCTTTCTCCAAATATTTAATTGTTCTTGATCGGGAACCCTTGAAACCTGAACATGATATTCTTTTTCATGCTCATAACGGGGATGAGTCAGGCGATTGGCAATTTCTCCATCATTGGTTAATAAAAGTAATCCCTCACTATCAAAATCCAATCGACCTACAATAAAAAAATAATCGCTTAGGGGAATAAAATCAGTGATAACCTTTCTATCGTCAAGTTTTTTTATTTCTGAAAGGACTTTTCGCGGTTTATAAAAGGCAAGGTAAAGAGTTTTGCTAATGGGATGTGCAATAATCTTATTATCTACGCGAATAGTATCCGTGTTTGAATCAGCCTTATCCCCCAACTTCACTTGTTGATTATTGACTGTCACACGGCCTTCAGCAATAATCTTTTCACATTCCCTTCTTGATCCATACCCGCTTCTGGAAAGAATTTTCTGAATTCGTTCTATTTCCACTATTTAGTCTTTCAGAATTGCTTTGGTATTATTTTCGTTCACTGGAAGTACATCAAATGTCGGTAATTCATCAATTGAAGACAAACCAAAATAATTCAAAAAGTCAGAAGTTGTTCCATAAATAATAGGCCTTCCAGCACCCTCTACTCGCCCAGTCTCTTCGATCAATCCTTTACTCAAAAGGTTTCGAACAACTCCATCGCTGTTAACCCCACGAATTTCATCAATTTCAGGCCTTGTGATAGGCTGCTTGTAAGCAATGATCGCAAGCGCCTCCAATGAAGCCTGGCTTAATGTTGTGGTTACTTCAACTCCAAGAAATTCTTCAATAATTTTAGAAAAATCTGGGGAGGATATGAGCTGGACTCTTTTACCGTGCCATTGAAGCTTTAGTCCCCTAGATTCGGAATAGTAATTATCAAGGTCATTTAAAGCGTCTATTACTTTTTTTTCGCTCTCCCCTAGTGAAGAGGCCAATTGAGGAACTGATACTGGTGAAACAGCTATAAAAAGCAATGCTTCAAGAATCGCCGGTAATGTTTTTTCTTGTTTGAGGTCGTTGATATCCTTCATGCTATAATTTCTTTCCGTAAAAACTTGGGTCATTATAATCGAATAAGATTAGGAAGAGTTTTATCAATATGCGAATATTAATAACGGGCGCAGCGGGGTTTTTAGGATCTCATCTCTGTGATAAATTGATTGCTCTGGGGAATGAAGTTATTGGTATGGATAATTTCATCACCGGAAGCAAAGAAAACCTTGATCACCTGGCCGGAAACGAAAAATTCTCATTTATCCGGCATGATGTCGCGAATTTTATATTTGTTCCAGGTAAAATAGACGTGGTTATGCACTTTGCGTCGCCTGCCAGCCCCAATCCTGCCTCACCCTTCGGCTATCCTAATCTCCCTATACAGACCATGAAAGCAGGCGCTTTGGGAACTCATAATACATTAGGAGTCGCCCGAGTTAATAATGCAAGGTATATTCTGGCCTCAACAAGCGAAATTTATGGTGATCCTCTTGAACACCCCCAACGCGAAAGCTATTGGGGGCATGTCGACCCAATAGGCATGAGATCTGTTTATGATGAATCAAAACGATTCGCCGAGGCATTAACCATGGCTTACCACCGATATCACCACATCAATACCGGCATCGTCAGAATATTTAATACCTACGGACCTAGAATGCGCCTAGATGATGGACGTGTTATCCCAAATTTTATCCAGCAAGCCTTGAAAAAAGAAGTACTGACAATTTATGGGGATGGTTCACAGACACGCAGTTTTTGTTATGTAGATGACCTTATTGATGGAATAATCAAATTGCTTGAATCCGAAGAACATTACCCGGTAAATATTGGCAATCCTGACGAGATCACTATTGCCAACCTTGCTAAAGTAGTAAATGAAGTGATTGGGAATGAGAAGGGAATTGTATTTTTAGAAGGTAAAGTCGCTGGAGATGATCCAATGCGCCGCCAGCCTGATATATCTCGTGCTCTCTCGATTCTGAAATGGGCGCCAAAATTGAACTTGCATCAGGGTCTTGAAAAAACAATCCCCTTCTTTCTGGAGGGGATGAAACTTTAGTATGGGAAAATGTCAAATTAATAGCCGGAAACGCTTTTTAAAGTTCGCGGTTGTTGGAATAAGCGGCACAATTGTTGATTTTTTAATTTTCAATATCTTATCAATTGTAGTTGGCATACCAGTAATAATCAGCAGTATTTGTTCTTTCATAGTGGCTGTTATCAATAATTTCATTTGGAACCGGAATTGGACCTACCCGGAATCGAAAGCAATGAATCTTTCTGAGCAATTGATTAAGTTCTCAATAGTAAGCACCCTTGGTTTATTGATTCGGACATCTTTATTTGCATTTATTGAAAAGCCTGTGATTGTTTTTTCGAATGGCATAATTAATAACCATTTCTTCATTAAGCCTGAAATAATTGGACATAATATTGCTTTGGCGTCCGTTATAGTGATTGTTTTATTATGGAACTATTTTATAAATAGAATTTGGACCTATAAAGGCATAAAATAAATTGGGTAAATACATTTTTGAGGAATAACAATGAATCACCGTGAAAGAATTGAAAGAACTATCCATAAAGAAAAAGTTGATAATTTACCCGTATCTTTTTGGCGGCATTTTCCTGTTGATGACCAGAATGCTGAAAGACTTGCCAGATCTTCGATAGCCTATCAGGAATTATTTGATTTTGACTTGGTAAAAATTTCCCCTTCTTCTTCATACTGCTTGCAAGATTGGGGTGCCCGAGATGTTTGGCGCGGTCATCCGGAAGGAACACGAGACTATTTGGACTCTGTAATCAAGAATCCTGAGGATTGGGGAAAATTAAGTGTTCTTGATCCTACAAAAGGACATCTGGGTGAGCAACTGGAATGTCTCAGATTAGTCAAATCGAAGTTAAATCCAGATACTCCACTTATCCAATCCATTTTTAGTCCGTTGGCCCAGGCAAAAAATCTTGCAGGAAAAACGGATCTCCTATATCATATAAGGCAATATCCGGATCAATTCAAGGCGGGTTTGGAAATTATTGCTGATACGACCGCAGGCTTTATTGAGGAATGCCTCAAAATCGGTATCGATGGCTTATTTTTTGCTGTACAGTTTGCTTCTTTTGATCTCTTAACCGGCGAAGAATTTATTTCCTTCGGAAAATATTATGATTCAAAACTATTTGAGTTAATGAATTCTTTCTGGCTAAATATGGTTCATATCCATGGCAAAAACATCATGTTTGATGAAATTTTGGATTATCCTGCACAAATTATCAACTGGCATGATCGTGAAACATCCCCCTCCTTAGAATCTGGATTAGGAAAATTTAATGGTGCGGTTTGCGGAGGCTTAAGCAGAATTGATACAATGGTTTTGGGAGATTCCCAGATTATTAAAAAAGAAATTGAAAATGCCGTTAAACAAACCAATGGGACTGGACTTATTATTGGCACTGGTTGCGTTTTGCCACAAACCGCTCCTATTGGAAATGTATTCACTGCTGTTGATTATGCCCGCTCAATAACAACAAATCATGTCTAGTCCAAGGATTATTGCAGGGCAAGCGAAAGGGCTTAGATTAAAATCGGTACCTGGAGATACAACACGACCAATAACTGACCGTGTTAAAGAAGCCTTATTTAATATCATATCCTCTGATATTAAAGACTCCTGGTTTCTTGATTTGTTTGGCGGTACTGGGAGCGTTGGAATAGAAGCACTTAGCCGTGGAGCTTTATTTGTTCAATTTATAGATAAAAATCAAGCTGCTTGCACCGTCTTGCATGAAAATTTAGAAAAAAGTGGCTATTCTGATAAGGCAAATATCAGAAAAAGCGATGCGTTTAACTTTATACGGTCCAATTCTGGGATAAGTTTCGATTATATTTTTATCGCCCCCCCACAGTATCTTAATTTATGGTCAAAAATGATTTATCTAATTGATGAGAACACAAGGATTTTGAATGATAATGCATGGGTTATAGCGCAAATTGATCCCAAGGAGTACGCAAAACTTGCCTTGAAATACCTGGAAGAGTTTGACTTGAGGGATTATGGTAGTACAAGACTAATATTCTATTCTTTTTCATCTAAAACTTAACTATACGCAATTCACCAGAATCATTATATGAATATTTTAAGATTAATGGTTTGTCACCCGTCGTGTGAATTTCACATATTTTGATTAATTCAGGGACATCAAAAACAACATTTGTATTTTTCTCTATTTCGGAAAATGACATCCATTTTAATTCCCCTTCATCCGAAGGGATAATTTCCCCTCCTGAATACTGCGCTTTTAAAAGAAACACCACTATACCTGGATTGGAATTAGTGTCGATAAATAATAAAGCTGTTAATTCTAGATTTTCAATATCTAAACCGGTTTCTTCTGCAATTTCACGGCGTGCTGACTCGAATGGTTCTTCCCCTTTTTCTAAATGGCCGCCTACACCATTAATTTTGTCAAAGCCAACGGATGATTGATTTTTCTTATGAATTAAAAGGTATTTTTCATTGTTCTTTATAAAAACAAGGGTTCTTGGAATTAATTGGTATCTGTTCGGGCTAGCATTGATTATCTGTTTGTGCATATTGTTCAAAAGTTTTAATAATTATTATAAATTCACAGAAAAAAATAAAGGCAAAAAAATCACCTTTTTGCCTTTAAATGGGTTGGAAAAACCTAATTTTTATGTCAGGAACATAGGATGGCCGATAAATTCTCTTACTTTTGGCACATAATTTTCCTTATCATAATATGATGAGATATCTGCGTGTTTTTTCCCAGCAATTACCATATCAAGAGGCACAGTGGTGTATTTTCCACCTTGTAAAGCTGCCAATTTACCAGTATCATTTTTAATTATAAGATTCATTGCTGTCGTGCCATATGCCATGCCGACCATTCTATCTATTGAATCAGGCGGGCCTGAGCGGATAACATAGGTTAATTGTTGTAACATGGTATTAGTTTTGGTGATTCTCTTGATATCATCAGAAATCATCTGGCCAACCCCACCAAGTTTCTTGTGTCCAAAAGCGTCTTCCTCTCCCGTTTCAATAATTCCACCATCTTTATAAGTTGCACCTTCGGATACTGTCATAATGGAATAGTTAGAAGGATTCCGGCGCCTGTCATCCATCAGGAAATCGGCTAATTTTTCAATTTCAAAGGGAACTTCTGAGATAATTGCTCGGTCTACATGTGCGAGTAATGCGGTTATCAGGCTAGTTTCTCCGGAATTTCTGCCGAATAATTCAACAATTCCAATGCGCTCATGTGATCCTATGGAAGTACGCATATCAGTTATTAGATTGACACTTCGAGTCACGGCTGTTGAGAACCCGATACAATAATCCGTTCCAAAGACATCATTATCCATAGTCTTTGGGATTCCAACAACAGGAAAGCCCTCTTTGTGAAGCCGTGCAGCAAATGACAAAGTATCATCTCCACCAATGGCTATTAAGGCATCTATCTCTAATTCAGATAGCACTTTGAGTACATAATCTGTGTAATCGATTGTGTTCTCATCAAGCTTTTTTCCATATTTAGAATTTATCAAGAAATCTGGTGCGTCTTTTACTCTCACTTTTTGAGGATTCGTACGTGAAGTGTGAAGAAAAGTACCCCCTGTGCGGTCAATCGTTCGCACATCAACAAATCCGAGTTCGCGGATATAGTAATCGTGAGTTGAGGGTTCGTCAAAATCATAATGCAGAAGCCCCTGCCACCCGCGCCGGATACCGCGAACCCTATAACCTGCTTCGATTGCAGTTAAAACCGCTGCTTTCATTGCAGGGTTCAACCCTGGAACATCCCCACCCCCGGTTAATATTCCAATAGTCTTAGCCATGAATAACCTCCAAATTTAAATATATAAAAAAATCCTTCAAAGTATAGCATAAGGTATATGTCACACCCACATTTATCACGGCATAAGGTAGTCATAAGGTTTTATAACCCACCACCTTATCCAGTAGAGGATAATAATTATCAGAAAGCTGTTAATTAGATTAATCGAGTGAAAATTCGCTAGAAAATTAAAAGAGACTGGAAAGAGCATTGTTAAGAACGGAAGTACCACAACTGATAAAGATAATATTCCGAAGATCACTTTGTTTATCAAGCCGGAAGAATGGTTTTCCCATAAATATGCAATAAAGATGATCGGGAGAAGATATAAAACTGAGGCATAATTTGTTTCACGCATAATAATAAAGGGGTTGATGCAAATAATTAAACACAAAATCCATACAAGATGGTTTGAGCTTTGTTTTGGCAAACGGGAATACTCTAAGATAATCCAAATGCCCAGCAGAATTGGAATCATTTTTACCAAATCACCAGAGAGCAATTTAGAAATCCAATTCAATAATGCATGGTTGTAATCAATAAATGGATAAAAAGATCCTTCAAGAAAGATATTTCTGAGAAATTTGAGAATCCAACTGGAATCAAAAATTAAACCGCTTATAGTGAGCAACGTTATCGAAATAATGAACCAAAAAATAGGTTCTGTTTGTTTACGGTTAACAAGAAATGCTAAAACAAATAAGATCGGGATAAAAAAATTAAATGGATCAATTGTTGCTAACCCAAGAAATAAACCAGCAAGAATATATTTTTCTGAGGAGAAGAGTTTAAGACCCGCAATAAAGAAAAATAATTGGAAGAAAGACGAATTTGTGTCAATATAATTTGAAATTCCAAAAAATGAAATAAGAATGATCCCCAAGAATGAAAATAAAAACCAATTTCTTGGCTTCCACTTGAACATTTGAATGCAACTTACACCACAAAGTAAAAAAAGGCACTGATTTATGGTAAGCCAGATTGATAAAGACCAACTTGGATCAGTTATCAATGAAAAAGGAAGGTAAATTACCAATTGATAAATAGGCAGTTGAAAAATAAAATCATACGAACTAAGGGTGATATCTCGAGCTGAAAAATAATTTACTAAAATTGAAGAGATTTCCTTTGAATAGGGGCTGATACCTTTGAAGAATAATAAATTTGAAAGCGCTGAATAAATCTGAAAATTCTCCGCGTCAACAAATTTGTAAAAAATGATTTTGTTGATTAAGAATAATGCGAGTGAAATAATTAAAAAAAAGAATATCCTATTCTTTATTCTTTTTCCTTTTTCGTCAGAGGATAAAAAGGCAAAATATTTGGTTAAGTCTTGAAACATATATTATTTATCCGTTATTTCCAGCAAGTACTTTTCCTTATTCGCATGCCTGGCAATTTTTCCACTGCTGGTTTTAATTAACCATTTATCATCAACTAAAAGAATGTGTCTCAATGCTACCGCAGACCTCTGAGTAACTCTACGGCGGATTTCATCACCAATTTGGGCTTTTATTGGGATATCTTTTTTATCAATTTCTGCAATCACTATTACATCTTCAGTTCCTTTTTCATCATTAAAAACACCGAAGGCAACTGCTCTACCAGGATGAATCCCTTCAACATCTGCGACAATGGATTCTATATCCTGTGGATATATATTCTTTCCACCGACTATTATCAGATCTTTTTTCCTACCGCTGATATATAGTTCATTTTCTGCCAGATAACCTAAATCACCAGTCCTGAACCAACCGTCAATAAATGATTTTTTAGTTTCATCTTTTCGTAAATAGTATTCTGAAAGCAAACAATTGCTTTGAATAATTATTTCTCCAAGATGGCGATCAGGTAAATCGCAACCTTTATCATCTATGATGCGAATATGACTGTCAGATATGGTTTTTCCCGCTGATACCATTTTTAATTGAGCGCCTGCCAAATATAGGTTTTTTGGCAAGTTTTTTTTCCTGGAAAGTTTCGAGGTCTATATCATCATAGGTTACAGGTTTATCAATCCCATCTTGAGTGACCGCAAAAACATTCTCCGCCATCGCATAACATGTGGCTATAGTTGACTCTCTTAACCCAAATTGCGAAAATCGTTCAACGAAAATTTTATGGCTGTCAAATCGCATCGGTTCCGAACAGTTAATAATGGCCCTTAAAGAGGATAAATTAACCCCTATAAGATCATCATTTCTAATCTTTTTCGCGCAAAAGTTATAAGCGAAATTGGGAAGCCAGCACAAAGTACCGTGATAATCAGATATTGCAGTTAAGAGTCGGTGAGGTGCGCGAACCCAATCAAAAGGAGACATAATTACCAGTGGTATTCCTGATAAAACAGGCATTATGAAGGATGCGATCAATCCCATATCGTGATACAGGGGCAGCCAGCTGACAATAATGTCATCTCGTGAAAGTTTAATGGCCTGGCTGTAGCTTTCGATTTGATTAAATACCGCCTGGTGAGTTAAAGCAACCCCTTTCTGCAATCCAGTTGTTCCTGATGAGTGCTGCAATAGAACGATATCACCCTGCTTGCGGTTTAAACCCTGATAAGGTAAGCCTTTTGCCTGAATCGTTTCTTTTAAAATGTTTTCCGAAAAAAGGATGATTTTTACTGACGAACCTATCTCCAGGTTTTTTAATTCCGGTTTAAATTCCTCAAACGCTATTATCCCTGCCGGTTTCGTTATCTCAATCAAGGATTTTAAGTCATTTCGATATTTATCAGGATGCAATTTCTCGGTCAGAAAAGGCATAATGGATGGAATTGAACCGTTAAGGATTGTCCCAAAATATGAAAATATTAAATCAAGCCCATGCTGAAGAATTATTATTACAACTTCGCCAGGTTCAATTCCTGATATTGACAGAGCATCAGAGTATCGGCTTGCCCCTTCAATCAGGTCTTTATAACTTAAGTGGAGATCTTCATTCCCAGTTTTTAAAAAATGGAGAATGGTTTTTTCGGGTGTTTTCTTAAAATGGTCAAGAAGATTTTCTGAAAAAATAGCCATATGGATTAAATCCGATTTATGACAATTTCCGCAAGTTGGTTGAGATTATCAAAAGTATCCATATTTAGTTCATAATCTTCAATACGTACGCCAAACAAATCTTCGATCTGAAGAGCTAAATCTACAAGACTGAAGGAATCGATCAGCCCACTTGAAATCAATGGTTCATCAGGTGAAATTACTACATCAGGTTGTTTTAAGATTTCCGAAGCGATTTTTGAACTTATTAATCTAATAATTTCAGTTTTTTCCATAATGTTTATTGCCCTTTAGTTCCTCTCCATATTGAATCTAAAGCACCTAATCCATAAGCACTTTGTTCTATCCATGCATATTTCGGATCTATGTGAAATTGATCGTCTCTATCAGGATCAAGTCCGTGATTTGGCAATGCCTGTGCTGCAAGCCACCAATTGTATAGGGGAACATCATATTCATACGCTAATTTACTAATTATTGCGTTGATTTGATGATTGCCTTCTACATTATCTGCTTTTGTCATTAATATCGGTACAGTACCATGTTCAATCACAGTATCGAGAATATGCCTTAGATATTTTTCATATGTTTCTGGTGGGGTAATATCAGGATACCAACGCTCAAACCTGATAATTGCATATGCGGGATTAATTTGGCGCAATTCACATTGAACGGGGTTTTCATTAGGTTGGCAATTAACTGGGTCTGCATGCAATGGCGACAACGCAGCGGCAACGTTTAATCCCTGGCCAAATGCAAAACTATCGCGGTTGAAAAAACCTTTAAATTGGTCGATTGTTTCCTGCCAACCACTCTGTGAATCTAATAAAAAATACCTGTCAGTGTCATATATTCCCATAAATGATTCTTTTACATTCTGGCAGTCCCCTATCTTTGAAAATGCGTTTGGATTGACTCCTTTGACTTGGCCCATCTTATAGATTTCTATCGCACGGTTAGTAGCCAATGGAATAATAGGCCAGCTTTTCCACTTATCAGGCGGTATACGAGTATCAGGTGTAGGAGTAAAAATTACCTCATTAGTTGCAGTAAAAACAGGCGTAACTACTGCATTTTGAGTTGGAGATAAATTGTTTTGCGAAGGCTTGATTGTGTCTGACTTTTGAATTTCTGATGATTTATTTGAAGAACAAGATGGTAAAAGAGTGACACAAACCGATAATATTAAACATATTTGAAAAATCTTTTTTAAATAATTTATATTCCTCATTTTTTCCCTAATTGCTCACAATGATTTCTAATTAGAGTATCGATCTTATCTGCAAATATTTCTTCACCTTTTGCCGTTAAATGAATTGCGCTATTGGTAAATTCTGATTCAGGTACTAGATCCCAAAAATCATAATATGGAATTTGCGATTGGGTAAATGTAGATTTTATGACCTTACGATAGGTATCATATGCCCAACGTGGATAATAAAAGTTATAACGTATTTCACTATTCTTTCCCGAACTGATCAATATTGGCTCATTTATTAAAATAAAGTCTGTTTTCGGAAATCCTGAAATGCCTTTTATTATTACATCCGTGCCTAGATCAGTATCTTTAATCACTTTTTTTTCAATGTTTTTATAAGTGTCATCCTTTTCAAAATCTCTCTGGGCAGGAGTAAATTTATCTGGATAATCCTGGTCAATCCCTGAGCCGGACCATAGAACACCATAAAGCTGAAGTCGAATAATATCAGCAATATTTCTTTTTTGTCTGAAAATTGTAAAATCCAGTAAATTAATATTTGCCTTTGGAAAAAGTAGTTGATATTTATCAATAACCCTGTTTAATATCAAGGGGTTGTTCTTTATTAACGGGGTATTCAGCTGATCATTCACCACCAACGATTCAAGCGTGATTGACCAAATAACAAGATCGGGATTGTAAGGACTTATATCATCTAAAATAATCAGATCTTTGAGGACTGAAAGGCTTGGGTATCCTAAATTATAGACTTCAATATTCTTCCCATTACATTGATAATTTATTTTCTTATCAAGTAAACCTGTCAGTGTATCCTCAGGTTTCTGCATGAAGCCCCAAATGGATGAATCGCCAAGGATTATTATTTGATAATCATCATCCTTTTTCACATCAGCTGCGAATTTATGAGATTGGATCATTGCATCCAAGTTAGAAATTGTTAAATTATATGAACTTGAAGGTGTCTCTCCAAATGGAAGTCTTTCCCTGCCAGGAAATATCGAGTTATATAACGAAATATTGCCATAGGGAATGTCTTTTAAAAGGATGAACAAGAAATTAAAAATGATTAATAGTGCAGTTGTTTTGATTATCACTCTTATTATTGAAATCTTATTTTTGTTATTATTCATTTTTCTTAAAATAACTTAGTGAATACCAGAATCGACTCACCTACACTAGGCAATGCAAACCATACCCAGCCAAGCGAGACAAAATTGAAAGTAAGTATTGTACTGAAGATGTTATATGGAGCCAAAAATGGTTTATCCTTAATGATTGAAATTTTTGGTTTTACACTTTCAGCCCACCGGTTATGGAAAAAAAGTCCAATACCATTCCATAAACCCCAAATCACAAAATTCCAACTTATTCCATGCCATAAACCAATTAAAACCATTGTTGAAATCTGAGTAAAAAATATTATCAGAATCGGAGACAAATCTTTGTGATTTGATCGGATATATCTTGTTACAGGATTAAAATAATATGTTCTAAACCATTGCGTAAGCGTAATATGCCAATTATTCCAAAACAATGTAATATTCTTGGATAGGTATGGACTTCTAAAGTTTTCCGGCAAAGAGATACCTGCTAATTTAGCAATCCCGATCGCAATATCTGTATAACCGGAAAAATCAAAGAAAATTCTTAATGAAAAAGCATACAGACTAATCCACATCCATATAGGCTTATTAACCAGGGCAGCTGATTGCGAATTCAATGAAATTAAGGCAAGACTATCAGCGAGAATAAATTTTTGAAAGAGTCCGCGGATAATTCGTAATCCGCCAACAAGAAAGTCATCATTAAGTGTTTTTTCTTCAGGCTTGTTGAGTTCGATGTTGAAATGCTCAATTCGGTCAATGGGTCCGGCGGTAAAGGCAGGAAAAAAAATGAGATAGGTTATAAAATCCCTGAGTGATAATCCCAATTTAAATATTCGTTCCCTGTCAACAAGGATATGTATTAATCTGAAGGCAAAATAGGAAAACCCCAGCCAAACAATGTCAACAGGTGAAGCTAAAGCAGTGGATTGACCGCTTAATTGCCTGAAAAATATACTCAAATTCTTAGAAAGTGTCTGATTCTTAAGGATTATTAGAATAAAAATCAGGAAAATGGTAATTAATCCAGCTAATAATGATTTATTTTTGTTTTTAACTGAAAAGATAGACAAAAATATTATTATTAATCCTGGAATTATCAGCAAAATGTGTATTTGAGGAATATCCGAAATAAATGATATTTCTGTCAAACCGGTAAATTTCAAAATACTAAATGTAAAAGGAAAAAGGAAAATGAGAGATAATGCGACTTTATCTTCAATAGAAATTGCCTTACTCTGCTGGATAAAAATCCTCCAGGTAAGAACCGAAATTAACAGCATAAATGTCGGAAGCCAAAAGCTTAGATATCGAATTGATGAAAGAGTCTGAAACCAGTAAACGGCAATCAAACTTATAACAAATAGCAACCAATTCTTAGATTTTGGCCAGAAAAATATTCTAAAAAAAACCAATATGCAGGAAACTATCGTGATTTGGTATAAGAACATCTTTTAGAAGCCCTGGTAAATCCAAAGCGGTGCATTATCTGAGGTAAGGATAATTAATCCAATGATTACCAGGCTTATAATCAATGAAAGAAGATTTTCCTTAGAAAATATTTTTCTCCACATTATTTATAGGAACAAACTCTCCACTGTCCGTCCTCCAAAGCCATGGAATATACCCGGGGGCTTAAATCAATTGAACGAATTTCATCACCATATGTTAGATCCAACAGCCCTGTACAGCTAACAAGCCTTAGACTCCCATCACTTCCGACATCTTTACATTGGACGTTGTTTAGGGCGGCGTCAACAGATAATAGAGCATCTACTTCCAAAGAGGCTTGCTCTTCCCAAGTTTTACAAGAGAAACTTATTACCTTCACTTTGTCTTTTTCGGCTAAACCTTCCAAATAAGAAATTGTGGCATCGGAAGGATTTAATTTATTTACATCAGAACATCCGGTGATTATCAAAAGCAAAATTAGCAAAACAAAGAACAAAAATAACCCATGTTTTTTCATGACATCTCCAGTGAGTTGATTAGCCCCACTATTATAATAAAAAAGCGGAAGCTGGGCTCCCGCTTTTTCAATTTAGATTTCTCTTCCGTAGATACGATGATTCTTATAAGGTTTCACACCCAGGTTCTCTAAATCAAACCTCATCTGAATCGCTGATTCGGCTATTTGGGTTAATTCACCATGCTCAAAATTTGAGGATTTTGCTGTTTTTACCATCTCGGACATCATTAGATAATTTCCTCCCCTTCCCTGAAATTCCGGCAATATACCCACGCCATTAAATGAAATCCATTTTGTGTTCTTTTAATTCTCTCATGTAATTGTATATAGCAATAGGTGATAAGCTGCCTTTATATTTTTGTAATGCCGCAGAAATATCGGGGAAACCAAGCAGAAAACCAACGACTTCATCGTTATAAGTTATGATCTTTATCAAATCGGGAACTCCAACAACCAATATGTTGTTCAATGCGAATTTTATTTCATTATCTGAAAGTGGATAATATTCCCAATTATTGACAAATGCTTTGTTATAAGCATGACCAATTTTGTTTGCCCAACTCTTTAATTCAGCTTTATTTTTAAAATGCTTTACCTGCAATTTTCCTTTCGATTCAACCTTTTTGGCAATCTCTGAAATTTTTTCAGGTATTTCGAAATCAGGAATATGCGCATAGGATGAAACCCAATCGACTACCTTTTTAAAACCTGTTTCCTCTGCAAATCTTGGATAATTGGGTAAGTTGTAATTCATCATGGTCATCATTTGGCGCTTGTCAAAACCTTCAACCAAAAAACCATAACCGTCAAAGGATGACAGTCCTTTTGGTCCAAGAAAGTAATTAAGTCCACGCTTTTTTACCCAATCGAATGAAAAATCGAATATTTTTTTAGCTACTTCATTGTCATCCACAGATTCAAATAAATAGAAAGCTGCCTGCTTAGCTTGGTGGAATTTATTGGAGGGCTTATTCTCAATCAATGCAATCCTGCCCAGCATTTCTCCATTACTTCTGGCGGTAAAAAATTCAGCATCCGAATGTTCATAAAAGGGATGCTTATTTTCGTTCAACATCAGTCTTACATCAGAGAGAATCGGGGGTACCCATTCTTTTACTCCCGCATAAATTTTGAAGGGAAAATTCACAAATTCTTCAACTTGCTTTTTAGATGAAGTATCGACTTTCTCAATAGATATCATAATTCCACTCCCGAAAATAATTTTGTCAATTCCATGATAATAAAATTAGTATACAATCTTAACATATTCTTTTTTTGATGTTACTATTAACACGCATCTAAAGTAAGAGAATCGATTATCAGGTGAAAAATGCAGGATATTCTCTTTTCTGAAATCTCTGACCAACCAAAGATTCTCCAAAATATTTTAGAATCCGAAGCAGGGCAAGTCGCAAGAATAGCTTTAGAAATTAAGAACAGATTTGAAATTCATTGTCATCGCAGCAAGGGGTTCTTCTGATAATGCGGCTCGCTATGCGCAATATGTTCTTGGTGCATTCAATCATTATCAGGTCGCATTGGCTACTCCTTCCTTGTTCACAGTTTATAAAAAACCGCCAAATCTTAAAGATGCTCTCATTATTGGTGTCTCTCAATCAGGACAATCACCCGATATCGTATCGGTTCTTGATAGTGCGAGATCGCAGGGCTGTTCAACTCTTTGTATAACAAATGATGTTAGGTCACCGCTCGCCAATACTTCAGAATATGTTATTCCATTACATACCGGTTCTGAGACGGCTGTGGCAGCAACCAAAACCTACACCGCTTCCCTATTAGTATTTGCCATGCTATCTCTTGCATTTAATGGAAACTTAAAGCGCGAAAAAGAACTTCACGCATTACCTGAAAAATTATCAGGGATTCTCGCTTCAGCAATAAATATTATGAAAACTACTCAGCGATATCGTTATATGGAGCATTGCGTTGTAATTGGTAGGGGATTTAACTATTCAACGGCGTTTGAAATCGCACTGAAAGTAAAGGAGTTATCCCGGGTAGTTTCTGTACCCTATTCATCAGCTGACTTCAGCCACGGGCCTATTGCGACTGTGAGATCAGGTTTCCCAGTTATATTAATTGCACCTTCTGGTGAAATGTATCCGCATATACGAGAATTTATGGATAAGCTCCTTGGGATGGGTGCCGAGATTATTTCGATTTCTGATATGAATGAAATCACCTCAAAAAGTAACCTTGGATTCATTATTCCCAAAAGAATTCCAGAGTGGCTTTCACCGATTGCTTATATAATACCTGGACAATTATTTGCCCGCCAACTGGCAATTGAAAAGGGTATGAATATCGATAAACCTGAAGGATTATCTAAAGTAACTGAGACATATTAGTGAAATTCAAAATGATTATTTGAAATTATTGATAGGAGTGATTCTTGGAAAAATTTATTATTGAAGGTGGCATACCCCTTGAAGGAGAAGTTGAGCCTTCAGGCAACAAGAATGCCGCTCTTCCGATTCTTGCGGCGTGTTTATTAACCGACGAAAGGATAACTATAAGCAATTTACCTGACATTCAGGATGTTCAAACTATGCGAGCACTCTTGCAGAGCCTCGGAGTAAGTATTACTATTATTGATACTCACAAGTGGGAAATTCAAGCGAAAGAAATCAAGCCTGCTGATTTGGATTCAGGGTTGAGCAGCAAAATCCGTGCATCTATACTTTTAGCCGGTCCAATGATCGCCAGGATGGGCACTCTCAAACTTCCCCCTCCTGGGGGTGATGTTATTGGTCGACGCCGAGTGGATACTCATATTTTAGCGTTAAATGCATTAGGTGCCACAGTAGAGTACAACCGAAATTTTACTTTTAATGTTAAATCCTTACATGGGGCAAATATTCTTCTGGATGAGGCCAGTGTAACTGCAACTGAAAATACAATAATGGCTGCTGTATTGGCTAATGGCACTACTGTAATAAAAAATGCCGCTTCTGAACCCCATGTTCAGGATTTATGTAATTTTCTCATTATTCTTGGCGCAAGAATTGAGAATATTGGATCAAATATGCTTGTAATTCATGGAGTCCCTAAATTACACGGCGGAGAATATGAAATTGGCGCTGATTACTTGGAAGTTGTCAGTTTTATTGGCGCTGCAGCCGTTTCTAAAGGTTCTATAAGAATTAGGAATGCCGGCATAGAGCATTTGGAAATGGTCCGAATGGTATTTCGCAGATTGGGGGTAGATTGGCAAAATGAAGGTAAAGATATTCTTGTATTAAAGAGATCAAAAAATGGAAATTGAACCTGACCTTGGTCAAGCGATTCCTGAAATAAGCGTAATGCCCTGGCCTGCATTTCCTACTGATCTCATGAGCATTGCAATTGTTCTCGCAACACAATCCTCTGGAACTGTTTTATTCCATGACTGGATGTATCCCAGCAGAATGTTTTTCACAGATAAATTGGTTGGTATGGGTGCACAAATAGTCCTTTGCGATCCGCATCGATGCATCGTACAAGGACCTAGCCAGTTGTTTGGGGAAAAAATGGAAAGTCCAGATATTCGTGCTGGAATGGCTTTGCTTCTTGCTGCGCTCTCTGCAAAAGGATTCTCAACAATTCGAAATGTAGCACAAATTGAACGAGGTTATGAACGGATTGACGAAAAATTGAAAGCCTTAGGCGCAAATATTAAAAGACAATAGCAAATAAAATAATTATTAGAAGGTATCAAAATTATATTTGATGCCTTCTATTATATTAAGCCTGTTGTTTTGGCGCGGTTACTTCAAGAAACTGGTCTATTGCTTCACGAAGCAGCCCCTCAGGAACTGCTCCAACTTGGCGGTGGAGCACTTTTCCTTCAGCCACAAATAACATGGTTGGAATTCCCTGTACCCCATATCGTCCAGCCCATTCCTGGTTTTCATCAGTATTTATCTTTGCAACGATAACTTTACCCTCGTAATCTTTGGCTAATTTATCCAAAATTGGTGCGACCATCTTGCACGGACCGCACCAGGGTGCCCAAAAATCTACAATAACTGGCAATGGTGATTTAAGAACAGTTTTTTCGAAAGCTGCATCTGTAACATGGATCGGTTCATTCATCATTTTCTCCTATAAAAAATAAATGCCTAATTCATTTTATAATAATGTATTAATAAATTAGGCATTGTAAGAAAAATCTTAAATATTTTTATTTCGCTTTTATAGTAATTACCTTTGGTTTTACTTCTTCAGCTTTCGGCAGAGTCAATTTAAGGATTCCATCTTTAAATTCCGCGTTTCCTTTTTCGGTAACAACACGACTGGGCAGCAGAATAGACCGTGCAAAGCTGCCAAATTTCATTTCTCTAATATGGTAATTCGCATCTTTCAACTCCTCTTCCTCTTTTGTTTCCCCGCGTATTGTTAGCGTTTCTCCTGTGATAGAAATATTTATATCTTCAGGTTTGATTCCGGGGATGTTTGCTTTGATCATAACCGTATCATCAGTTTGAATCATGTTGATATCAATTGATCCATATCCTTCGAAACTTGCAGGGCTGTGGCTGAAAAAATCTTCAAATACTCGATCCATTGAATCACGCATTGATGCAATTTCTCTAACCGGATCCCATCGAATTAAATCTCTCATTTTTTCCTCCAATAATAATTATCTTTAACTTAAATATAAAATGCCTGTATAAGAAAATCACAAGCATTTTATTAATTTTCTATAAAAATTTATCGTTTGAAATCAATAAATCTATAACCAACACCTCTTTCTGTGAGAATGTATTTTGGGTTGGCAGGATCATCTTCAAGTTTCTGGCGTAGATAATTTATATAAAGCCTGACATAATGAGGTTCGTCTCTATACTCGTATCCCCATACTCTGGAGAGAATTTGATCATAAGTTAGAACCCAACCCGCATTCTGCACTAGATGATATAACAACCTGTATTCAGTTGGGCGAAGCTTAACCAATTGGTCGTTTATAAAAATTTCCCGGCGGCTGAAATCAATTTTTAATCGATCGTCCACAAGCAGAACATCCTGTTCCGTGGTGCCCTCAATATCTACCCTTCTTAAGACGGCTTTGACTCTACTTACCAGTTCTCGGGGACTAAAGGGTTTGGTAACATAATCATCTGCTCCTAACTCTAATCCTCTCACACGGTCATCTTCTTCGCCTTTTGCTGTCAGCATAATTACAGGTGTGTTGCTTATCTCCCGTATCATTCTGAGTACGTCAAATCCATCCATATCAGGAAGCATTACATCCAAAAGTATTAAATCTGGTAAATCGGTGCGCATTTTATCAAGGGCTTCATGACCCTTCAGAGCTTCAATCACCAAGAAACCATCATGTTCAAGATTTAGACGAATGAATCTCAACATGCGTTCTTCATCATCAACAATTAATATTTTTTTATTTTCCATCTGTGCCGGCATATTCTCTCCAATAATATTTTTCTTACCAACCTAATTATAGAGTGAAGAAATTGGTTTTGCAATAATATTCATCATTAATATGGAACGATTATCCGTTAAAATCATACGTATGAATGGATTATTTGATGGCTGATTATTTTGGTAAGGGAAAAGTATCCGTCTTAAAGACATCCCCGGAATCTGTCATTGAAGATTACGATAAATTATTGTCTTTGGCGCAAATTGATCATGCCCTATCAAAAGACTTAATGACTGGTCTAAAAATTAACATTTCCTGGCAAACCTGGTATCCAGCATGTTCATCAGCCCCTTGGCAGCTTGAAGGAGTTATCAAATCATTGATTAATAAGGGCTTCGATAATTTGATTGGAATTCATAATGATACTGTCGTTGTCGATACCAGTCTGGCTGAACAGAATAACAAACACAAATTTGTAACAGATAAATATAGAATCCCTTGCCTTTACCTTTATGAACAAAAATTTGAGTGGTTTGATTACCAACCTAAGGAGAAATTCCTGGTTTTAGACAAAATCTATCCGGAGGGTGTATTTATCCCAAAAGCCCTGGTTGGTATAAACATCATCCAACTTCCAACGGTTAAAACTCATGTTTTTACTACCATCACAGGCGCAATGAAAAATGCTTTTGGTGGATTGTTACATCGAAACAGGCACTGGACGCATGGTGATATTCATGAAACCCTGGTTGACCTTCTTGCCATACAACAGGATATCCACCCCGGAATTTTTGCAGTAATGGATGGTACTTTTGCCGGTGATGGACCAGGTCCACGTGCTATGCGGTGGTATGAAAAGGATATTCTTCTGGCATCGGCTGATCAAGTTGCTATTGATGCAATTTCGGCAAAATTGCAAGGGTTCGACCCTATGAAGATTGATTTTATTAGGCTTGCGCATGAAAGAGGTTTAGGGATTGGAAATCCAGACGAAATTGAGATAGAAGGCTATGATATCAACCACGAAAAAAACTGGAATTTTATCCAGGAAGATACCTTCGCTTCTAAAGGTCAGAAAATGATCTACCATGGACCACTTAAACCCTTTGAAAAGATCTTACTTCAAAGCCCTCTTGTCCCTTGGAGTTATTTTGCCAGCAATTTCTATCATAATGTTTACTGGTACCCTTTCATTGGGCGACAGCGTGTTATAAATGCCCTTAAAACACCCTGGGGACGCTTGTTTGAGTCATACGGGGATGGAAAGGTTGTTTTACCCGGGATGGAGCCTAAAACAGTCTTGCAGGCACTCGTTGGGGTAGGTTTTGCTGCCTTGGTAATATTGGGATTGGTATATATTATTTATAAAATGAATACGGGCTTTCAATTAAACCAACTCCAGGATATTGATACTTCAATTGATAAGGCAAATCAAAGAATTAAAGATATTGAAATCTGTCTCGTTGACGATACTAAGGTAAAAAAGGCAAAGGATTTGGTGGAGGCTTGTGAAGCAAGTTATTTGAAACAAAAAACCCTTTTAATTCGACTGATAATGATATTCAGTCAAAAAAAATAAAGATGAATCAAAGCGAATCCAGCTTATATGGTGGGACAATCGTAAATTCGAAAGAACTTGCAGGATCTTCAAAAAGAAATCACCTCGCTAGCCAATTATATCTCCAAGTCGGAAGATGAATTGATGAATCTGTACGCTGATTTAGAAATTACTGAAAAAGAACTGGATAATTCAAAAGAGAACCTTAAAACAGTACTTTCAGAATTTGAAAATTCTAAAGCGTTATTAAATGGTGAGCGTAATAAGCTTGATTCATTTAATTGATAATTTGAAGGAAAAAAAAGATTCAATAACATCGACCGATTGAGCCATCCATTCTTGACATCTATAATTCATTAAGGAAATCAAAAAATGGCATTGCCGTTGCACGCCTTCTGGATGACTCATGTTCAACCTGTGGAACATCACTAACAGCAAATCAATGCCAACAAGCCAGATCACAAGTCAAACTTTTTAATTGCCCAAGCTGTGGAAGAATTCTTTATGGTTCTTAGGGTTTATCTTTGAAGATTTTATTCCCATTTTGATCTGATCAATTCCCCAAATCCTGATAATTTTATTTCTTGATGTTACGCCTGAGAAAATTTCAATATCCATTTCTTTGATATCGAGAATGTCAGATAGATATTTGATTAATTCCTTATTTGCCTTCCCATCAATCGGTTTTGCTTTTATTCTTATTTTTAATCGTTCCATCATCCATATAACCCACTATCCGATTTATTTTTGAACCTGGGATTACGTGAATATTTGAATGAAGTGCTTTCTTTTTCCATCTTCTTATAAAGAAACTACTGCAGCAAATCGGCCTGTTTTTCCATTTTCACCGCGATGAGAGAACCAGTCATCATTATTGCATTCAGTGCAGATATTGGTCATCTCAATTGTCTTTAATCCGCATTTTTCCAGGATTAATTTATTTGCGTAGGGCAAATCCATTGAGATTTCTTTATCATGGTAAACAAGAACATTTTCTTTATCATTAAAAATTGTTTTTACATTCGAAGCAACATCGTATCTTATTTGATAATGATGCCTGCATATAGATGGACCAACAACACCAATAATATTTTCAGGGATACAATGAAATTTTTCTGTCATAACTTTTACAGTTTCTGAAGCCACCCCATTCAAAGTACCCTTCCAACCTGCATGGGCTATAGCGATGACATTTTGTATTAGGATCAAATAAAAGCACCGGGACACAATCAGCAAAGAGCATTAGTAATGACACACCTTTTCTATTTGTTACTATAGCATCAGCCTTAAGGTGAGCTTCATTTATTGGGCGAGGTTGATCAGCGATAACTACCTTGTTGCTGTGAACTTGCCAAAGATCATAATAACTGGATCGATTTATCTTCATTGAAAATGCAATCCGGCTTCTGTTTTCGATAACATTTTCTCGTGAATCTCCAACAGAGGTGGCCATATTCAGGCTTCGCCAGGGTTTAGGACTGCAGCCGCCATGTCGCATAAAAAATCCGTGATTTAATTTAAATGATTCGAGCAAATCGGATGTTAGGTAAGCAATATTATTTGAATAATGTACTGTCATTTAATATTTTCAATTATTTGCGGCGTTTTGTTCACCATGGATTCCAAAGATGGGAAAACATACCATCCTGTAAAGAATCCAAAAAGGCTTCCTGTTATTGTCCGAAGAAATGGTGTGCTTTCGCGTACAAAAATTTCTGGAAACGGAAATGAAAGACCACCAAGGAGTTGTGTTAATCCATCAATAACCAAGGGTATTACTCCAACTATCAGCCATATCCGAAAAGGGATTCTTTTTAATTTTTTTATTTTTCGCTGCGAAGTATAAGCCAAAGACAAAAAGAGAAAGGTACATTGCCATGTCACGTTGGCACATAGCAATTTTGTATCCTACATAAGAATTTCCAACAATTAATTTGAGTTCTTCAAAATCAAGTAATCCAGGATGGAAAATTGATTCAAAGGAACGAGTTCTTAGAATGCCCGCGCGGGCTAAGGGGTAATATTGCTGATTCCCAAAAAGAAACCAGGATCTGAAAGGTAATTGATGGCAAAAGAAACTATAAATCCTATAAATTACTCTTGCGGGAAAAATTATGCCATTTTTCATCAACACTGGCGCTAATATGGGAAGAAAAGAATAAAAGAATAATAAACCTAAAATTAAATATAGGTAGTATTTACTAAACCAGATTTCGAATTTCCCCTTATTACTATTGGCATTATTGTCAAGATTCATTGAATTTAATACAAGGGTTCGATTACATCAATTTTTGTACCTTCGTATGTTGTATTGGTAATATCTCCGGGATTATAAAAAACCTGCGGAGTTGTCCATCGGAAAATCCATTTTGCATCTTCGGGAAGCACATTTACGCAACCATGAGATTTTGGAGTGCCAAAATCGTTATGCCAAAAGGTGGCATGAATTGCTATTCCTTCACCCACAAACAAAGACGTCCAAGGTATGGCCATAGTGTCATAACCTGCACCTGTACCGCCTCCACTCATATGCAAAGATATTAACTTTCGCCAAACCCAAAAAGTTCCAGGAGTTGTTGCCCAGGTATCGACTGGTATCCCAAATTCATCCAGTTTTCGGCCAGTTGAAACCCTGCAAAAAAATACTTCATTATTACCCTCGTAACATGTCAGAGATTGCTGATTATTATTCACAACGACTTTCTTATCTGCGGCTTCAGGATTAATTGGGCTAATTTCTTCCGGCGTTACTACTCTGAATGCTGAGGCATCAGCCCAAAAAATATCGCCATAGGAACCATATCGTTCATTCAACCTGTATAGAACCTGACCTTCAGCATTGGTCATAATTTCATCAACCCAAATTACCTGGCTGTAATATAAGCGCCATCGGGAAGGAGGAACTTCATTTAGCCAGGGAGCTCTGGCTGGCGGGTTGGCGAGATCCATATTCACATAAGGAACTGTAACCTCAACCCACATACCAATTTCTCCATTTGATTCTGGCAGGCTGGTAATTGGTGTGTTCGGGATATTCTTTACTTTCTGAAGACTGGGGGCATAAATATACCCCTCAGGTGTTTCAACCCAATTCTTGTTTGTTCTGCCAATTGGCGATTCACCGATCACTTCTCGCTGCCAAACGACCACCTCGTCTTCTTGTAGAGTTCTAACTATCGTACTATCTATGGCAGGTTTTGTCCTGATCGGGAGTGCTGAGGGTTGATACACATTATTCCGCCCCAAAAACTCTCCTTGAGGCCACTGGTCTAGTGATAATGTTTTCATGCTTAGATTGGGTAGAATTATCAATCCCCCCACACTTGTAAGGCTATTCTGTAAAAATCTTCTACGACTAATCAGGTCTTTTTTATCGAACATGTTTTTTAGAATACTCTGTAACTTTCATACTGTCAATCTGTCAATCAAAAATTGTTTGAATTTCTTTTTTAAATTCAGACAAGTTGAGAAGGTATGAATACAATTTCTCCATATCTAGTCCCCATAATGAGTCATCGGCGTTGTATGGGAAATATTTACCCATCAATATAAATACCTTGTTAGTATTCCTTCCCAATTTATATTCAGAATGACGTGTTCTTCTTTGCACAATCGCCCGGTATGAAGAAAATATTTCAATAGCGAGTACTTTGGTTACATTCTCAATTACCTGCCAGGTATGAAATGCAGCTAAATATGCATTGGCGTTATGGTCTTCCTGGTTAGCAGAAGTTGGCAGGGATCTGACTGAATCAGGTGAGCAAAGAGTCTGGTTTTCAAGGACTAAAGCGGCTGCTGTATATTGAAGCATCATTAGCCCGGAATTCAATCCATCCAATGAATTCTCATCAACCAGCATTTCTTTAAGACCGAAATTCAGGTTTTTATCCATGAGCCTGAAAATACGCCGTTCTGAAATTGCTGCCAATTCTGACATAGCAATACTTGTGAAATCAGCACACATTCCAATAGGCTCACCGTGAAAATTTCCGCCCGATAATGCTTTATCCTCTTCCACAATTAATGGATTATCGGTCGCAGCATTTATTTCACATTCTATTATCCTTTTCGCAAATTCCAAAGTATCCCTTACTGCCCCATGCACTTGGGGTGCGCACCGCAAGGAATATGCATCTTGAACATGAGGATGAGAATTAATTAAAGTGCTTCCTTGAATATTTCTGGTAATTTGCCTTGCAGATTCAATTTGCCCAAATAAGCCGCGGGCATGGTGAAGTTCAGGATGATAGGGTTCTGATCTTCCAACCAGGGCTTCAAGACTTAATGAAATGGATAGATCAGCAAGATTGCATAAGAACTCTGCTTTTTCAAGCGATAGTGCAAGAATTGCAGCGCTAAATGTGGCGCCATTGATAAGCGCCAAACCTTCTTTTTGGGATAAAAGCAATCGTTCAATCCCAGCCTGGCGCATTGCCTCACTTCCGGGAAATAATTTATTTGAGAACTCCGCTATCCCCGAACCCTCTTCTTTTTCGTCTCCCCATTTTGAAAGAACAAGGGCTAACTGTGCCAACATACATAAATCACCTGAGGAGCCCAAAGATCCTTTTGAATAGATAATGGGCGTGACTTCTCTATTTAGCATATCTAGCAAAGTTTGTACGATCTCAAATCGAACACCTGAGTATCCTTTTGTTAATGCATTTGCCCGGATTAGCATTGCCGCTCTGACTATTTCAAGGGGTAAGCGATCACCGGTTCCTACCGCATGGCTTATGATGAGATTTCTATTGAGTTTTTCATTATCAATCTCTGATATAACCTTATTGGCAAAAATACCAAATCCGGTATTTATTCCATAAATTGGATTCCTGTTTTCCAGCAATTTTAATAACCTTGCGTTTGATCTTAAATATTTTTTCTTTCCCAATTTCAGATATACTGACTTTTTCTTTTTCATAAGCCACTTTTGCCAGGTCATGTAAATTCAATGATTCGCCATCAATATTTATCATTTATTTAACCTTTTTATCGTCGATTGCTTTCTCGTTCTAAATCCCGTTGGTAATCTCTTTGAGCTATTTCACGACGTTTATCATAGAGTTTTTTGCCTTTGGCTACTGCAATATCTATTTTTGCTCTTCCATCTTTAAATAAATCTCTGTTGGCACAACCGTCAAACCCTTTAGTTTAATGTCCGACCAAATTTGATTTATCTCTTTCTTATTCAAAAGTAATTTCCTTTTTCGTTTTGGGTCATGGTTTTCCCGGCTGGCGGGGTCATAAGGCGCTATGTGAGATTCCAATATCCAAGCCTGGTTACCTTCAATCTGAATGTACGCCTCAGAAATGCTCACTTGCCTGGCGCGGACAGATTTAATTTCGCTGCCTTTTAGAACTAATCCAGCTTCAAAATGTTCCAAAAGAAAGTATTCAAATTTTGCTTTTCTGTTACTGGCAATGATCTTTTTTGACATAAGTCAATTTTAACATTCAAACACTTATAAATATTAGCAAACACAAATCATTTGATAGAATTCATTAAATATGTGAGGAATTCTTTGAAAAACATAACATTAGCCTTGGGCGGTGGAGGAACAAAAGGTTTTGCCCATATTGGCGTTATACGCCAATTGGAAAAATTGGGCTTTCAAATAGAAGGAATCGCGGGAACTAGCGCAGGGGGCATTGTCGGCGCTCTATATTCTTATGGTTTTTCTATTGAAGAAATCATCTCATTCTCGAGAAAATTAAAATATTCAGATTTATTCAGTCTATCCCACCAAGATTCTCCTTCCCTGCTCGGTCTTGGCGGTCTGTACAGACTTATAGAAAAACTATTTGGGGATACATTAATAGAAAATATGAAATTGAAATTCGCAACGACTGCTGTTGATACAAATTCAGGGAAGGAAATAATTATTAATTCCGGAAGCTTGGTGGATGCAATAAAAGCAACAACAGCAGTCCCCGGAATATTTCCCGCCAAACGGATATATGATCTAAATCTTGTAGATGGAGGCGTTCTAGATCCTGTTCCTGTCCAGACAGCTCGATGGTTGCACCCAGACCTTCCAGTTTTTGCGGTTGCATTAACTCCCAAAATGGAAAATTGGTCTAATGTCCCACGGCTGGATATTCCCCCATATATGCCCATTCCTCAATTTGTGGTAGAACAATTAAAGCAATTGCGTCTCGGTCAGGCAATGCATGTTTTCATCGATTCTATGGATATTATGGTTAATACAGTTGCTGATTTAAAATTGAAACTTGAAAAGCCGGATGTGATTATCCGACCTGAAGTTCATAGATACACTATCTTTGATAAAGTAGATATTAATGAGGCGATATATCTTGGAGAAAAATCAGTTCTGGATTCGGTAACGGAAATTGAATCTGCTTTTACTGTATCAAAAAAGCTTAATCGCTGGTTTAAAGTAACTAATCCACCGGGATTATTGATTAGCAAAATGGACCTATCTATTCCGTATGACAGAGAATAAAGCGATTAAGCCGCCTATACCGCCAATAATCAATATTGCTAAACCCATAGGTACTCCACCTAAAACAGATGTCCTGGAGATATCCTCATAGGTTGGAATAACAAGAGGATTAGAAGGTGTATAAGTTGGTAATCGCGTCGGATTGGGTGTTGAAATAAATTGGGCTGCTAAGGTGGGATTTATCGTCTGCGTTACTAAAGGCGTTGGTGTGGAAGGTGGTTCAATGATTGGCAACTCACCAGGGGATATTTGGACAACTGGAGCATAAATCCAACCAATATTGTTCGGCCCTCCTGGATAATCGATCATAACCCAGTCGCCGCCAGCAGAGCGGCCTCTTACCGCAGCTTCTTGTCCTGGAAGCAATACTCCAACTTTATCAAAAAACACCCCCGGCCCAGAGCGGACATTTATCGACTCATCCTGGTTAAGCAAAACAGTTGCGATTACCCCTTTGGGTGTTCCAGTGACTGTTGGGATAGCAATCGTGGGCTGTTGATTCAACCCCTGGGCTTTTGCTAACTTTATATTGGCAAAAAATAGGATTAACAGAAAAAAACAAAAAAAAATATAAAGAAATTTTTTCATAATTATTCAGTTCTCAGGCATCGGATTATAATCCATTCGATATGGAACAGAGAATCTTTCACGGAAAAATTACACCTGCTGAGTTAGCGGATAACCTTATTGCGCATTTTAACCGTGGCAATCTAATTGTTCAAAAACTTGAAAATGGGAAAAGTGTCTCAGTCCAAATAAAAACCAGGGAAGGAAGTACCTCGGGAGGTGATACAGCTCTCGGAATAATACTGCAACCGGTAGAAGATGGGATTCTGGTTCAGGTCGGGCAACAAGCCTGGGCTGGTATTTTCGCAAGCTTGGGATCTACAGCTTTAAGTGCACTTATAAACCCTTGGAGTCTGTTTCACAGGCTTGATGATATTGCTCAGGATTATGAATATACCCAGCTAAATGAAGAAGTTTGGATAGTGCTTGAATCCAATGCAAAAGCGCTTGGCAGCGGGTATAATCTTTCAGTTCGGCAAAAACGAATTAGATGTGATTATTGTCAAATAACAAATCCAGCAGATGAACCGAGTTGTATCGCCTGTGGAGCGCCACTTCGTTATCATAATGAAAGAACTTGCCCATATTGTGGGTTTATTTTGGATAACAAAGACAAGTTTTGCCCTAATTGTAATCGACCAATCTAAGTTATCCGGATAAATTTCTCCATTTTCGGTTATCTTTTTCAATAAATTCATTGGATTCTACAGGTCCCCATGATCCAATCTGGTATTTTGGAAGAATTTTTGCAGGATTTTCATCCCAGGCATTAATTATTTCAGTCACAAATCTCCATTGTTCAATCACTTCATCATGGCGGGTAAATAAAGTTTGGTCACCCAGAATACAATCGAGCAGCAGTCTTTCATAAGCTTCTGGCGGTTCAGAGCCAAATGCATCCTGATAACAAAATTCCATATTTACTGGTGCGATTTGATTAATAGGCCCGGGAAGTTTTGCTCCAAATGATAAAGTAATCCCTTCATCAGGCTGAAGCCTTAAAATTAATACGTTTGGCGCCTCTCCAGCCATATTTTTCCAATTAAAAAGGGAAAGTGGAATCTGCTTAAATTGAATTGCAATTTCTGTCGCCCGAACAGGAAGACATTTTCCGCTGCGGATATAAAAAGGAACATTTGCCCATCGCCAGTTGTCAATGTGCAACTTTGCGCTTAAAAAGGTTTCTGTAATGGAATTTTTAGCAACACGATCCTCGTCTAAATACCCTGGTAGGACTTTTTTTCCTACTTTTGTTCTCTCGTACTGCCCTCTAACAGTGTTGTCTAATGCGCTTTGACCTTTCAAAGGTCGAAATGATTTCAACACTTTCATTTTTTCATCGCGCACTGAGTCTGCATTAAATGCATACGGGGCTTCCATTCCTGTGAGAGTGACTAATTGAAGCAAATGGTTGGCAAACATATCCCTGATCACACCTGAGCGGTCAAAATAGCCTGCCCTTGTTCCTATATTTGACGATTCTGCAACTGTGATCTGAACATGATCAATATAATTCTTATTCCATAAAGGTTCAAAAATACCATTTGCGAACCTAAAAACCAGAATATTTTGTACAGTTTCTTTACCCAAATAATGATCAATGCGATAAATTTGTTCTTCTGTAAAGCATTTGTTCAGATCAGACTCTAATTTTTGCGCCGATACCAAATCTCTACCATAAGGTTTTTCAATAACTATGCGCAATTTATCTTTATTTTCTTTGTAATCTTGACAGACAGATATATTGGAAATGATATTTGTATATTCATCTGGGGGTGTTGCCAGGTAAAAAATTATCTTTTCATACTGTTTTTCATTTAAATACTGATTTAATAAGTCATATCCCCTTTTGTCTTCAAATTCCGACATTATATATCTTGCATTCAAGAAAATTTTCGAGATAACTTTATTATCTGCAGGTTTAATTCGTGCATATTCTTGGATGCCCTCAATTAGAACCTTATTCATATATTCAGAATTCCAAGGTCTTCGTGCAAAACCAATGATTTCAATTTTTTCTGATAAACGGTTTTCCCTTGCCAATTGATACAATGCGGGAAGCAATTTTCGCCTGGTCAAGTCGCCGGTGACACCAAAAATTACAAAAGCAGTCGAGTTCGATATTTTATTGATTCTCTCCATCAGTGCTCCTAATTAAAGTTTTGTCATTGCGCATCATAAAAACTCAATACTTTATAATGATATCTAATTAATAAAATTTTTTCTGCGAAAGGCAAATGTGATAAGAATGCAAAATTCAATTACAGATGTCAGCAATATTTCTGTTGGACACGCTCAAAATTTTGATGCCTTGACTGGGTGTACTGTAATTTTATCCCCCTCTGGCGCCATCGCAGGCGTTTGCCAGCGTGGAGGAGCACCCGGTACTAGAGAAACTGATTTGCTTCGGCCAATGCATATGGTGGAAAAAGTTCATGCAATTCTTTTATCTGGTGGATCTGCATATGGATTAGATGCAGCAGGCGGTGTTTTGAAATGGCTTGAAAATAAAAAATTTGGTTTTAAAACGGATTCAGCAATTGTACCGATTGTACCTGCAGCAATTATTTTTGATTTAAGTATTGGCGATCCGAAAATACGCCCTGATGCCGGGATGGGTTTTCAGGCTTGTGAAAACGCGCACCACTCTAAACCAGATGAGGGAAATGTGGGTGCAGGAACTGGTGCTACCGTTGGCAAAATCTTTGGTATGTCAAAAGCTATGAAATCAGGGGTGGGAACGAGCAGCCGCCAGATTAGCGGGGGTGGAATAATCGGCGCAATTGCAGTCGTTAATGCGTTTGGAGATGTTGTTGATAGCCAATCCCGCAAAATATTAGCTGGCGCTAGGGTGATGAATAATATTCTCCCATTCAATAAGACCGAAAAATACTTCGCAGACACGTTAGAGGTTATGAATTCTGTCATGGGCAGAGGAATTTTATCTATTGCAGGAAAACACAATACGGTTATTGGCGTAATCGCAACTGATGTAAAGCTTACAAAGGAAGAAGCAAACAAATTTGCAGAATCGGCTTCTGATGGCATCACACTGGCAGTACAGCCAGCATTCACGATGTTGGATGGCGATACTGTTTTTTCTCTTTCAACTGGCAAAAAGAAATTGGACTTAAATATCCTTTGCGCCTTCGCGCCATTAGTTTTTGCTGATGCAATCCGAAATGCAGTTTTTGCCGCCGAGCCGGTTGATGGCTTGCCCTCATTTCGTTCTAAATAGAAAAGTTACTTTATTGTAAAAACCATTACATTTTACTTTCATCAATTCCTGTTAAAAGTAGTAAAGCGGTTGTAATATACTAATCCCTTAAGTTGGAATTATCAGAAACCACCCCAGATCTCTTTTAAATAATATTTGAGACAATCAGTAGACAATAAGTCCTGTTTCGAAGATCATTGGAATGTATCACAGGGCTGTCATTGCACCCAAAAAGCAAATTTATTTCTTAGATTAAAAATTAATTGGCGCTGGTTTGGATTGTTTAGTTCGTATGTCTGCAAAAATGACCTTAAACGAGAGTTCAATTCCTGAAATAAAAATTGTGTCCGCAAATATGGCATCAAAAAACCGCACACATAATTTTATTATTATTTTAGGAATTTCTTCATAAAATTGGGAAATTTGAACATTCATAAACCATATTGGTAATGCTTTGTAAGGCTAACCGATTTTGGACCTACCGGAAGGTGAAGTTTACGTTTTTGAATCCCAAAGAACTTGTAAAAGATTGTATTGATTTATCAAATAGGTTAAGGATAAATGTCCAAAAACTTTCTTGATTTTATATGAGGTCTAATAAGACGAAGCTCGAAGTGGTACTTGATAAAAGAAAACTCATAACAAAAAAACTGGCAATAGGGAAATTCTAATAACAAATCTGTCCCTGAAATTCTCTTTAAGAAAGCCCAGGATTTCTTACAGCCTGTTTCTTATATGAGAAATAAATAATCCTGATAATACCCTTATGATTAATAAGACATTTCGAGAATTCTCGTCAATTGGTTGTCTGGTAATTGGATTGGATTCCCTTTCATACTGGAGGAATTTTTTGACTTATCGACAATTTTTGGAAAGTCTTTTTTTGAAATACCCATTTCACTTAACCTTGGAATTTCCAAATTTTTACAAAGTTCCTCGAAATACTGAGTTCCCGCAGATGGTTCTGCATTCATGTCCCCAGTAACCCAGGATGAAATTTCACGGTACCTTTTTAATGTAATACCTTCAGAATCTTTATTTTGAAGGTTTTCTATATTGACTTTCATTACTGCTGGCAATAAGGCAGCACAAATGGCTCCATGCGGGATATGAAACATTCCTCCGATCGGTCCTGCGAACCCATGCACAGCACCGAGTTTAGCATTTGCAAGAGACAACCCACCCATCAAGCTAACCCAAGACATGTTTTCCCGAGCATCAATATCTGAACCATCTCGGAACACTTTTAATAAGTTAGATGATGCCCGTGGAATAGCATCACGGCAAAACATATCGACCATTGGATTCGGTGTGTTGCATACATAAGGTTCTATTACCTGTACAAATGCATCCATGCCGGTGGTTGCAGTAATTTGTGGTGGAAGATCAAGTGTTAATTCAGGATCAATCAATGATATGGCCGGCAGCATGAAGGCATTTCTCATGCTAACCTTAACCTTCTTTTCAGGCACGTCAATAACAGCGTTTCGGGTTACTTCGCTGCCCGTTCCTGCGGTTGATGGAATTGCAAGGTAAGGTTTTGAGGGATTTTTTTGAGGTAATCCTTTTCCAACAACTTCGAGATAATCCATAAGATCACCTTGGTTATTTAATAAGGCGGCGACTGCTTTTCCTGTATCAATAACCGATCCTCCTCCAAATCCGATAACAAAATCACACTCATTTTCGCGGGCAAGTTGAACAGCTGACACGAGCATGTCAACATCCGGCTCTTTAATTACAATAAAGTAAGTGATTTCAAGGTTTATGTTCTCAATTAACTCGAAAAATTCTATTCCGTATGACGGATTATTCCCCCGGACAACAAATGCGCGTGTTCCCCAATCCTTAATATGTTCTTGAATTTTCCTAAATTCGCCAATACCAAATATGATACGTTTTGAGGTACTGAAATCTATTTTCATTTTTGTCCTTAATTTTAATATTCCTGGTCATTTGGAAAAATATTCGAATATTTGACACTGAACCGAGGTTCTGCCATCATTTTCTCGACTGCACTTTTCCATTTTTTATAATGGTCTGTTTCTTTGTGGGCAGCAGGAGCATTAATGTCCCGGTATGCTTCAATTAAAATAAATTTTGCCTGATCATCCTGGTTTTGATAAAATTCAAAGCGCGCGATTCCCTTCTCATGATTACTGTTTCTGACATTCTCAATTGTCGCACTAATGAATTCTTCGATAAATTCTTTTTGAACGGCGATATTCACTTGCACTATTAACATATTTCCTCCTTATAAAGGCTCGTTTCTAATATATTATAAAATCTAATCATATATGACTGATTTTAAATTAAAAAATATTACTCTTTTTGAAGATGACCATTTGATCGTGCTCAATAAACCTGCAGGGCTTCTTTCAATTGAGGATGGTTATGATGGAAAGAAGGAAAATCTTCGTTCTATCCTTCGGGTTTCTTTCGGAGCCATTTGGGCAGTGCATCGATTAGATAAAGACACAAGCGGCGTGATTGTGTTTGCGAAGGATGAGAATTCCCATCGAAATTTAAACGCATCTTTTTCAAATCGCGAGGTAATTAAAAATTATCGAGGAGATAATTAATGGTTTCCCGATATGGAAATCCTATAATATCCGTTTTCCACTAAAAATTAATGGCGACAGAAACCACAGATCTGTCATCGATGTTGTCAATGGAAAATCCGCTGTCACAAACGTTGAAATTCTAAAAACCTCCGATAAATATTCCTATTTAGATATTTTCCCGGAAACCGGGCTCACTCACCAAATCCGGGCGCATCTCTCTTATATAGGCTTTCCGATCTTGGGGGATCGATTATATTGGCGATGCTGCGGGTTAACCAAAAATAATGGCATTACCCATGGTGAAAATTTTGAGAGATATTTTTTACACGCATTCTCATTGACGTTCTCACATCCAATATCGAAAAAATCACTGGTTCTTTTTGCCCCTTTACCATATTCTTTTCAAAAAATTCTTTCGATTTTTAATTAATAAATGATTATTAATATTTTATTAACATTTTCACGCTTATTGACAAATGCCTTATATTTTTGTATAGTCTTACTCTGGCAGTAAGGCAAACAGTTACAATTTTTCTTTAGTAATTTCATATATTTTTTATTATTGATTTTTGCCAATAAAAAGTGTATCCTGATTGTAAATAATTAGGCATTAGTTTACGCTGCTAAACCAAAAAAGGGCTACCCAATAATTTATGAATGACAAGAAAATTGAAGTGATGGATGACGAAGAAAATATGGAATTTTCCGCCATTTCGCGGTTGTTAGAACTTGGACAAAAGAAATCCTACGTTACCATAGATGATATTCTCCACTTTTTTCCGGATGCTGAACAAGATGTCAGCCAATTGGAAGAAGCTTTTGCAGCATTAATGTCCGCTGGAATTCCGTATATGGATGATGATGACCTTTCTTCAGAGCCTTCTGATGATGAACTTTCAAAAGATGAAGTCAAAGAAATTGTTGAAGAAAGCCATGAAGCACCAGTTGATGATTTGAAGCACATTGATACCGATGACACAATTGGTTTATACCTAAAAGAGGTCAGCCGTGTGCCCCTTCTGACAGCTGAAGAAGAAGTAGAACTGGCTCAGCGTATTGAACGCGGCAGAATGGCGCGTGAAGAGTTGGCGCGTGGTCGAGTGGGTAAAAAACGCTCGAATGAATTACTCATCCTTATTGAAGACGGATGGGCTGCCAGGGAACATCTAATCACAGCAAACTCAAGGCTTGTTATAAGCGTGGCTAAAAAATATATGGGTCGCGGAGTTCCATTTCTGGATTTAATTCAGGAAGGAAATATCGGGCTTATTCGTGCAACCAAAAAATTTGATTATCGTCGAGGACACAAATTCAGTACATACGCCACTTGGTGGATTCGCCAGGCGGTAACCCGGGCTATAGCTGATCAAGGACGCACCATCCGAGTGCCGGTTCATATGGGTGATCAAATCAACAAATTACTCAGAACACAGCATCAACTTACCCAAAAACTTGGAAGAGACCCTTCAATTGAAGAATTGGCTGAAGCGCTTGAAGTTCCTCCAAAAAAAGTTGAGAATATGATAAAGGTATCAAGGCGTCCTTTATCGCTTGAAACCCCTACAGATAATGAAGATGATTCGGTTCTTGGCGATTTTATTGAGGATAACGATATTCCTGCACCAGATGTCACTGCAACCTATAACTTATTAAAAGAGCACCTTGAGACTGTTATGGATTCTCTACCTCCAAGAGAGGTCAGAATTCTCCAGCTCCGTTACGGCTTGCTGGACGGACAGGCTTACACCTTAGAAGAGGTAGGCCGAAAAATGGGTGTTACACGTGAACGTGTACGTCAAATTGAAGCACAGGCATTAAGCCGTCTCAGGCACCCTACAATTCGAAGAAAATTGCGTGATTATTTAGGAGATTAATGATGGGGATATCGCAATGTCAAATATAGCACTTCGCTCATACCATCAAAAGATTGAAGTTTGGATTGAAGAAAATAAAATTGACAAAGCGATTTCCCAAAGTCTTCTGATTCTTCAACAATTTCCTAAAAACCTTCTTACATATCAAATTCTCTCAAGGGCCCTTCTACAAAAACAAGACTTTCTATCGGCTGATAAAGTTTTTGATATTATCCTTCAAATAGAACCAGATGACTTTGTCTCTCATATTGGCAAAAGCATGGTCGCTGAAAATAACCATTTTCTGGAATCAGCGATTGAACATATGAAACTAGCCTTTGAGATCCAACCAACTAATGAAGGTATAAAGAAGGAATTAAAGAGATTAATTTTTGCCAAAGACGGTTTTGAGCCAAATAAAATTCATTTAACGCGCGGCGCTTTGATAAAAATGTATCTTAAGGGCAAACTTTATCAACAGACAATTGCTGAAGCAAGAATTGGACTATCCGAATCTCCACAACGAATTGATTATCGGATTGCAATGGGAAAGGCTTTCTTTGAATCTGACGATCTCATTCAGGCTATTGAAACAAGTATAGAGATTATCAGTAAACTACCATTTTGTTGGGCCGCAAATGAGATTCTGGATAAGGTTCTATCTAGAAACAAAAAAACCGAAAATTACCGTTTCTTTCATAATCGTTTGGTTGAATTGGATCCATATTATGCTTATATACTGCCCTCCACAAAATCAGTGTTTGATGTTCCAGATATTGCAGTGATGCTTGAAGACCTAACTGAACAGGATGATTTTAAATACGATCTTATTCCTGCAATCACTTCCACTTGGGATAACCAAGAACAATTGTCAGAGGAAATAAATACTCCAGTTGAAGACCTCGATTGGGATTCAATTATTACAAGAGCGGCAGAATCTCGTTTAGTTACTGAAGATTTGGCTGATGGTGAACCCATTCAAATTGGCGATGAATTTAAGAATTATTCGGAGGCTGATAAAATGGCGGATTCACGCAAGAAAATTTTTTTGGAACGCATCCGTTCTTCAAAAACCTTACCCAACGAGACGAAGTCCGATTCTGAATGGTACTTTGATGATAATGGAAAAATTCAGCAAAATGAAAAAAAGTCTGATTCCATTGATTCAGTTCCTTTATCTGACCAGATAAATAGCGTTAACCCAGAATCTGAATCCTCCGAGCCGGCATCAAGTGAAAATGGTGTCTTTGACACAGATATTCCCCCCGCAATACGCAGTGATTCGGAAATTGAAGATTCAAAGGCTTTGTGGTTAAATGAACAGGAAGGATTCAGCCGAGATTCGAAAACAGTTTTTGGAACAAATCTGGATGATACACAGCAAATAATAATTTCCTATGAAAACTCTAATGATCTAATTTTAGATGCAGAAAAAGCTCTGGAAGGTGGCAATGTAAAATTTGCTTTTACAATTTTCCGGCAGTTAATTACTCACAAACAAAATCTCTCAGAAGTATCGCTCCAGCTTGAAAATGCAGTTGAGTTATACCCTGAAGAGACTGATTTTCGCATCCTTTTAGGGGAAGCATATTTGCTTCTAGATAAGAAAGAAAAAGCATTGGGAATTTTTGAGAACACCCAGAAGTTAATCACTCTTTAAGGCAGGAATTGATGATCAACAGTCAACGCACTTTAGTCCTGATCAAACCCGATGGGGTTCAACGAGGATTGATAGGAGAAATAATTTCTAGGTTGGAGAGACGCGGTTTAGTGCTCGTTGCAATGAAATTTCGCCAGGTGTCGCAAGAATTTGCTGAAATCCATTACAGCGCTCACCTTGGAAAACCTTTTTTTAACGGTCTTGTAAAATACATCACTTCAGCGCCTTTGGTTGCTATGATTTGGGAGGGGACTGAAGCAATTAAGGCTGTCCGGCAGACTGTTGGCGTAACTAACCCATTAGAAGCTGATCCAGGAACAATCCGCCACGATTTAGCTCTATTAACAAGCAGGAATCTGATCCACGCATCAGATTCCGTTGAAACTGCTGAGAAAGAAATTGAATTATGGTTTGAAAAGGAAGAAATTATTAATTGGAACCGCCTTCATGAAAACTGGATCTCGGGTTTGAACTAAGGCTATCTGACCTATTATTGACGCCAAACTCAGATCATGTTAAACTATAAGTTCCCACGGGGGCGTGGTGTAGTGGTTGAACATGCGGCCCTGTCAAGGCCGAGACCGCGGGTTCGAATCCCGTCGCTCCCGCCTAAAATCCGGCTCAAACCGGATTTTTTATTTAAATGAATATAGTAAAATCTTTTTAACATATTTTCCTTTTTCAGGACCTATTTATAAACAGGAGCAGAAGAAACCAATGGGCATAGAAAACCAGGAAGTAAAAGAAATTAATTTCTATTTGAATGGCGAATCGCGCAATATATCAATTAATCCAAAGGTTATACTATTAGATTTCCTTCGCAATTCAGGTTTGAAAAGTGTTAAATCTGGGTGTCGGGAGGGTGATTGCGGTATGTGTACTGTTCTGATAGATGGTATACCAACGAAATCATGCCTGACAAAAATTGAATCGATCGAAGGAAAAAAAATTGAGACCCTGGAAGTTTTGGGGAATGCAGAAAACCTTCATCCACTACAAAAAGCATTTCTGGAAACAGGAGCAATTCAATGCGGCTTTTGTACGCCAGCACAGATACTAACTGCAAAAGCTTTTCTCGATAAGAACCCTAATCCTAATGAAGAAGAAATCCGTGGGGCTTTATCCTCTGTCTATTGCCGATGTACAGGATATGTACGAAGTGTTGATGCCGTAATGAGAGCAGCAGCTGTCATTCGTGGTGAACAAGTTGGAGACTATAAGGTCCCAGAATTGATTTATCAATCCGATATCGAGAAAATTGTATTGCCACAGCCGTATTATCGAAAAAATAAAAATACCACTCCTTTAATGCCGCTAGTCTTAACACCAGAGAAAATGCCAAATATGGTTTCAGTTGGGAAAACACCTGCAAAGGTTGATGGCATCAAGCTTGTTACAGGAAAACCTGTTTTCACGGATGATGTTCAGCCAGACGGTTTGCTTTTTGCAGCTTTACTTACCAGTCCGCACGCACATGCAAATATTAAGGATATAGATACATCTAAAGCAAAAGCGTTGCCAGGTG
This sequence comes from uncultured Chloroflexia bacterium, assembly GCA_963723145.1. Classification (GTDB taxonomy): domain Bacteria; phylum Chloroflexota; class Anaerolineae; order Anaerolineales; family Anaerolineaceae; genus Pelolinea. The sequence goes on along the minus strand of CAVRPM010000006.1, from coordinate 85,172 downwards.
TAGTTGAAGTCTTGACCTTCAAAAATGTTCCCAGAATAAAATATGCAACGGGCGGTCAGAGTTACCCCCAACCTCTTCCGCATGATCAGGTTGTTTTTGACAACAAAGTACGTCATGTTGGGGATCGAGTTGCGGTTGTGGCAGCTGAATCCAAAGAAATTGCCGAAAAAGCGCTTCAGCTCATTGAGGTATCTTATGAAGTATTACCCTTTGTGCTTGATGCAGAAGAAGCAATGAAAGATAACGCACCTGTCATTCATAATGAAAAGGACACTGAAGGAATTTTTGACTCGGAGCACAACCTTGTCTACCACATCGAAGCTGAAGTTGGAGATCCAGACCAGGCATTTAAGGAATCGGACAGCATCATCGAAGGAGAATTTAGAACTCCAAAACAGCAACACGCTCAGATGGAATTGCATAACTGTATTACTTATCTGGATGAAGACAATCGGCTTGTTGTGAGGACCAGCACCCAGGTCCCTTTCCATGTTAGACGGATTATTGCCCCCCTGATTGGAATTCCTGAAAAAAGGATTCGTGTAATCAAACCTCGAATAGGCGGCGGATTTGGCGGAAAGCAGGAAGTCTTGCTTGAAGATTTATGCTCTTTGCTCACACTCAGAACAGGCCGGCCTGTTCGGCTTGAATTATCGCGCAGTCAGGAATTTTCGAGCGGTCGCTCGCGACATCGCCAGATCTTGCGATATAAATTAGGAGTAAAGAGTCAGAAATTTAATTGCAGCAGAATTTAAACTTATTGGTGATACTGGCGCTTATGGGACGCACGGTTTAACGGTCAATATGGTTGGCGGATTCAAGGGGTTGACCTTATACAATGCACCCAATTCACGTTTCATTTGCGATGTGGTTTACACAAACACTCCGCCTGCAGGTGCTTACCGCGGCTATGGCGCCATGCAAGCGCAATTCGGTATTGAAGTTCTTATGGAAGAATTAGCCGAGAAACTTTAATATTGATGTCATTGAATTCAAGCGAAAGAATTGGCTGAAGCTTGGCGAAACCATGCACTTAGCCAGAAAACTTGGCGAGGGCAGAGAAGGATATGACCAGGCAATGCTTACTTCTGCGCTTGAAGAATGTGTTAAGGTTGGCGCAAAGGCAACCGATTTCTATGCAAAACGTGAGCTTTATAAGATTCAGTCGGGTCAAATTAAAAAGGAATTGGGATGTCTGTTGCAATTCATGGCAGCGGCATTGCCGGACTTGATATGGCTGCAGCTACTATCAAGATGAATGATGATGGGTCATTTAATCTCTTGATTGGCGCAACAGACATCGGTACAGGTTCAGATACAATCCTGGCGCAAATAGCTGCTGAGCAATTGGATGTACCAGTTGAAGATTTCATCGTTTACTCTTCGGATACTGATTTCACTCCTTTTGACAAAGGTGCTTATGCGAGCTCAACAACATATATAAGCGGTGGAGCAGTTCTAAGGCTGCCAAAAATATTAGAAACCAGGTTCTATCACACGCGGCGAAAATGTTGAAAGTGGATGATCCTGACTCTTTAAAGATTATGAATAGGAATATTATCGCTCCTGATGAAAGCTCTGTGTCTATGCGTGAAGTTGCGCTTAGCAGCTTGCATCAGTTCGACCAGCATCAAATTATGGCTACTGAATCTCATCTCAGTTTCACAAGCCCGCCTCCTACTGCAGCTCAATTTGCGGAAGTAAATGTGCATACAGACACTGGTGAAGTGGAAATTGAAAGACTCTTGATGGTTGTTGATTGTGGAAGGGTGATCAATCCAATTACTGCTGCCGGACAGGTTGAAGGCGGAATGGCGCAGGCTCTTGGATTTACGATGGGGGAAGATACTTATTACAACGATAAGGGAAAAATCACAAATGACCGTTTTTCAACGTACAAAATGGTGACGGCCGATAAAATGCCTCCACTTGATGTAATCTTTATTCAAACTGACGAACCTTCCGGTCCCTATGGCGCGAAATCTGTATCTGAAATTTCTATTGATGGCGCTGCCCCAGCTATTGTCAGCGCTATTCATAATGCCACCGGAGTTTGGTTCCATGATTTGCCGCTGACTGAAGTCAAAGTGCAGGCAGGATTGTCAAAATGAATAATTCGTGAAATATATAAAATACGGTTTAATTGCCTGACATGGAAAGATTCCATATTACGCGTTCTCTTATGAAATATAAAAATAAACCTTTACGGCATGATTAAACAAATTATGGAAAAAAAAGATTTCAATTCGCTCCTAAAACAAAAAAAAGTGCTTGTCAGTGATGGGGCAACAGGAACAAATCTGATACAAAGAGGATTAACTGCGGGAAAAACTGCAGAAGAATGGGTTTTGGAAAATCCTGAGAAAATCCTTCAATTGCATAAGGATTTTATTAATGCTGGCTCCGATATTATTTTGACTGCTACGTTTGGAGGATCCAGAATCCGCCTTGAACAATCGGGTATGGCGGATAGGTTCAGGGAAGTCAATTCGCGGGCAGTAGCTATTGCGAAAGAGGCAGTAAAAAACTCGGATGTAATGATCGCCGGATCGATAGGTCCTCTTGGGCATATGCTCAAACCCTTGGGATTGCTTGACGAAAAAGACGCTTCCAAATATTATCAAGAGCAATCACAATTATTATCCGATTCTGGAGTAGATATTCTTCTAATTGAAACACAATTCGATCTCAATGAAGCCTCAATCGGGGTTGATGCAGCTCTTTTCAAAAAGTACTCTTCCGGTTATATGTTCGCTAAGCTTTGACCGCGGCACAAAGACCATGATGGGAGTCAGCCCTTCTAAATTTGCGCAGACAATAGCTAAATCAGGCATTACTGCAATCGGGATAAATTGCGGAAAAGCCTTGAAGATAATTTAAGTGCGCTTAAGGAGCTAGCAACCGTTACTGACCTTCCAATTTGGTTTAAGCCAAATGCAGGATTACCAAAATTAACGGATGCTGGGCAGCCCTTTTATGATGTGACACCAGATACCATGGCAAGCCAAGTAGAATCGTGGATTTCATCAGGGGCGCGTATTATCGGAGGGTGCTGCGGACTTCCCCTGAACATTTGCGCGTAATTTCCGAAGCAGTTCATAAACACTCAAAATAAATGGAGCATCTATCCATCCTATTTTAGAAAAAACCTTTTTAATATTGGAAATATCCCTATTAAGGAGATCTGATCCTCGCTCCCATGGATGGGTTTTCAGATCAGCCTTTTCGGACAATCTGCAGGCTGCTCGGTTCATCTATTTCGTTTACTGAGTTTATTAATACAACCGATGTCATTCAAAATAAACCATATATCTTAAAACGAATTGCCTTTAATGATATTGAAAGACCAGTTGGCTATCAGATTTATGGTAATTCAAGGGATGAGATTGTAAAAGCCGCGGAAATTCTTGAGTCATTTGCACCCGATTTTTTTGATTTGAATTTAGGGTGCTCTGAAAAACATGTGGCTTCCCGAGGAGCCGGATTCGGGCTTATTGAAATATCCTGAAAAAATTGGTGAGATAATTTCGTGTTTGGTTGACCGCTTCAGAATACCGGTCACAGCCAAAATTCGCTTGGGTTGGGATCGTAATTCCATGAACTTCATAGAAATTGCTAAAATACTTGAAGCGAATGGAGCCAAATTGATAACCGTTCATGGCCGCACACGAGATCAACGATGGAGAGAATCCGCAATCTGGCAGCCAATAAGAGATGTAAAATCGGCAGTTTCAATCCCTGTGATTGGCAATGGAGATGTTAAGTCAATTTACGATATTAATAATATGTACGACCAAACAGGATGTGATGGCATTATGATTGGCCGAGCCGCAATTGGTAATCCCTGGATATTTTCTAGAATAAGCAAGAATTCATTATCTCAAAATGATATTCTGGACATGATTTCAAACCATTGGAAAAAAGTTGATAATTTTTATGGAAGAGAAAGAGCTCTTGTTTTATTTCGAAAACATTTAAAGGCATACCTTTCCTCAAACCAATTTATTAGTTTGGATTTAAGACAATAATTAGCGCAGGAGATCCGCTTCGAGAACTGGAAATTGCTACTAAATTAAATTTAAGTGTTAATTCTCTTGGCAAGAAATCAAACCGGTTGCAATAAACAAGATTGACTGAATTATCCGAAAATTCAACAAGTGTAATTGCTGCATTAAGAGATCAAACCAAATATCAGTATCATCTCTTAGCTCAAAGATCGCCCTGAGGAAATAGTTGTAAAATCCCCCGTGACTGATGAAAATAACAGTGGTATTCGTATTTCCAAATTGGATCTTTAAATCATTCAATACCTTTTTTGCCCTTATACGGCGTGTTTCTCTCTCTTCAAACGGCCTGCTCCACCATCCCGAAGGATTAATACCTTCAGGCAAAGTGAGGGTGGGATATGTTTTCTATAAGGTCTATTAACGGATCTCCCGGAAGTACCAGTTTTCTCCTGAGTTGCATGATCCTCTAAATAAAGCCCCCCATTTTCATGGATATCAAGATGCGCATAAATTGGCAAAGAAAGCTTCTTAGCAATAATCATACCGGATTGAATTGCTCTTTCCATTAAACTGCAATAGATTTATATATCTTCATCTTCATTTAATGTATGAAGGATCTTTATATTCAGGAATTTTTTTGACTTAAAGATCTTCTCTAAAAATTGGGCTGCGTTTTCAATCTGTTTTTTACCAATCGAGGTCAATTTCGGATCAGAAACCCTTCCTAAATTTGAATGAGTTTCAGCCCATAATGCATTGTTTTCTGATTGACCATGCCTTATAAAGAATAATTTCATAATATCCTCTCAACTAAACGCCCTTCATTTTACACGGATAACCAAAATATTATGATTTTTACACATGGTAAAATCTAAAAATCATGTCCCTGTAGCTCAGTGGATAGAGCGTCGGCCTCCGAAGCCGGAAGCGGGAGTTCAAGTCTCCCCAGGGACACCTTATTTCACCAAATCCATTTTGAATATAATACTAAAGTCTTGCTGCTTTGGGTATACCTTAATATAAAATGACTTTTGCCAAAATTGAGAACAATAATAACTCCCATCAAATTTTTTCCGATTATCCCTCGAGAAGAATCACTCTTTTTTCTCCTGATTAATAAGGTTTTTACACTTCTGCGCCACTACGCTCTTATAATAATATAGAGTTATTAAACCATAAGGAGAAAAAATGTATTTTGGAGGATATGGTATTTATTTGTTAATAAGTCTGCCTGCACTGCTGCTGGGTCTTTATGCGCAAGCAAAAGTAAAAGGGGCATTTAATAAGTACTCAAAAATTCGCACCAGCAATGGTATGACAGGGTCTGAAGTGGCCCGCAAGATTCTGGATGCCAATCAACTTGAATCTGTCAAAATTGAGCAAACTCAGGGGACTTTAAGTGATCATTACGATCCGAGAAGCAGAATCCTTCGGATTAAGTCAGGGGGTCTATAGCATCCCCAGTATTGCCGCAGCTGGCGTTGCAGCTCATGAAGCTGGCCATGCAATTCAGCACAGTGTGAAATATAAACCATTAGCACTTCGTTCTATAATTGTCCCGACAGTCCAACTTAGGCAGTTGGCTAGGACCGATTGTGTTTATGATGGGTTTTTTATTCCAGAATGATAGCCTCGCTTTGATGGGGTTCATTATGTTTGCAGCAACAGCTGTTTTTTCGATAATAACAATACCAGTCGAAATGGATGCATCAAGAAGAGCAAAAGAATTGCTATCAAAAACTGGAATTATTTATGCAGGCGAGATGGAGGGAGTTAATAGCGTTTTAGATGCTGCGGCATTAACGTATGTTGCTGGCGCTGTTCAAGCACTTTCAACTCTTTTATATTATGGATTGCTGCTTTTTGGCGGCAGACGCAGGAGTTAGTTTATAAAAAACCGGAACCAGCAGGTTCCGGTTTTTATCATCGAATGATTGCGCGTTTAAATTCATCCAGCATGCCAAGCGCCTTTGAAGCGCCAAGCGAAGTGCAGGTTTCAGGATTATCCACCAGATAGGCGGGGATTCCTAGCTGTTTAGTTAGATATCGATCTATACCTCGCAATTGTGTTCCGCCACCGCATAATGCCACACCACGATCCATAATATCTGATACTAGTTCGGGTGGGGTTTTTTCAAGGACTCGTTTTACTAGTTTTACAATCCCCTGAAGGCTGTCCTGCAACGCCTCTGTTATGTCATCAGTCTTGATAGTAATGGTCCTGGGCAAACCGGTCACTTGATCTTGGCCTTGAACATCCATTGTCATTTGGTTTTCTTCTTTAATTGCTGCACCTATACGCATTTTTGCAATTTCTGCAGTGGATTTACCAAGGATAACCCCGTAGTTCTTTCGAATATAACTGATGATATCTTCATCCATTATCTGTCCGCCGCTTCGGTCAAGACCTGAAGAAATTATGCTATTCATGGCCATAACAGCTGCCTGGTTAGTTCCTCCTCCCAGGTTGATAACCATATTCCCCGATGGTGGAGCAATAGGCAAATCTATTCCTATAGCTGCTGCTAAAGGCTGCTGAATAAGATATACTTCGCGGCTGCCAGCGCCAATTCCGGCTTCATGTACAGCACGGCTTTCTACACTGGTAATGTTGCAGGGAACAGAAATCATTAATTTCGGGCGGAACAAGACCATTGATCCGCATATTTTCTGTACAAGATAGCGCAGTAAATTTTCAGTTATTTCATACTCAGCAATTACACCATGCTGAATAGGATTGATCACCTCGATATCATCGGGCACCCTTCCGAACATATCTTTGGCAGCTTGCCCCCATTCGATCATTTTCCATTCATCAACTAAAATCGCGACTGTTGTGGGTTCGTCAAGTAAAACTTCATGACCCTCAGTAATAACAGTAAAAGAAGATCCAAGATCAATACCCAATTCGCGTGAGAGATTTGCCATTTGTCCATTCCAATGTTATTGCCAAAACTATAGAATTTTAACATAGTGCCAGGTTAACCTAGCTTGAGAAATATTGAAGCGACATGCGCAGTTTTTCTTCCAAATCATCCGGAGCATCTTTTGGAAGAGATTGAATAGCTGACTGGGCTTCAACAACACTATATCCGAGTCCGGTCAAAGCATCCAGTAATTCCATATTGATATCTCGGATACCGGCGAGAATATCTTCCCGGCCTGATTCTTTAAGTTTGTCGTGAAGCATAAGCACAAGCTTTTGTGAAGTCTTGCTGCCAATGCCTGGAACTTGATTAAAAAGCATTGGTTTTTCTTCGATTACTGCTTGGTAAATCTTGTCTACTGATAATGTTGAAAGAATTGCCAATGCTGTTCTTGGACCGACGCCGTTTACTTTGATCAATTCTTGAAATAATTCTCGCTCTTCTTGTTCCTCGAACCCAAATAAGGTCAGGTTATCTTCCCTCACAACCAGGTTTGTAAAGAGCGTGATGTGATCTCCGATGTTTGCTCCAGAACTAAGACCCTGAGGTACATGCACTTTGAACCCAACACCGCTGATCTCAATAACCAGGCTGCCCTCGCCTTTTTCTTTTATTAAACCGTTTAATGAAGATATCATTTTGAATTTTCTTGATGCTGCGACAGAATTTCAAATAATACAATGGATGCTGCGTTTGAGAGATTCAGTGAATCAACAGTACCCTTCATTGGGATCGTAACAAGTTCGTCGCAAATTTCCAAATGGTTTGGCGTAAGTCCTTTTTGTTCGCTGCCCAAGAGCAAAATCATATCCTTAAAATAATTATAATGGCGGTAATTTACCCCGCCCTCGCACCAAGTGCCCACCAGGGGATAGCCTTTCTCTGTTTTCCATTTGGAAAATTCCTTAAGGGAGGATTTAATAATTATCTGAGTAAAAATACCACCCATGCTTGCCCGAACAGAAGTAGGATGATACGCGTCAGCGGATTCGTCTAATAATACAATACCTTTACCGCCAGCCGCGTCCAGGGATCGCAGTATTGTTCCGAGATTTCCCGGATCCTGTACTGAATCAAGCGCAACCCATAAACCTTGTATTTTTTCTATTTCATTAAAATCTCCCCACCTTTCCTCCAGAACAGCTGCAAGACCTTGGGGACCTTCTTTGATTGAAATTGCGTCAAATATAAAAACTGGCACAGAAATCGTTTCGATTTTTTCTTCCTTGATTTGTTCAAGTAATTGTTTCCCGAATAATGAATCCAGTAGTTCAGGGCAGATAATAACATACGCGATTTTCTGCTTGGTTCTGACAGCTTCACCTACATGGCGTATTCCTTCAACATAATAAAGACCGCTTAATTCTCGCTCTTTTTTATGCTTGAGGCTTCTGATGAGTTTGATTGTTGGATTAGACAGGCTGGTGATTGTTTTCATTGGGAAAATTGCTATTAAGTAATTTATAACTATGAATGTGGCAAATCGCAACAGCAAGAGCATCAGCTGCGTCATCTGGCTGGGGAATATTTTCCAGCCCGAGTAAAATTTTTACCATTTGCTGCACCTGCTTTTTGTCCGCGTGCCCATATCCGGCGACTGCTTGTTTTATGTCCATCGGGTTATATTCAAAAATCGGCTTATCAGCCAATGCCAGGGATAAAATGATCACTCCTCTTGCCTGCCCGACTGAGAGGGCTGTTTTGACATTGCGCTGAAAAAATAATTTCTCCACAGCCGCGCATTCGAGACTGTGGAGAAGAAGAAGATTGTTCAATTGTTCGAATAATGAACGCAGCCTTAATTCTGGTGTTTCATTAGATTCAGTCCTGACAACCCCATATGTTATAGACTTTAAAGTTCCGTCAGCAAGTTCTTCAACAATCCCATATCCGGTAATAGCTGTGCCGGGATCAATTCCGATCACAGCCATAATTTATTCCGATTCCAGGGCAGCCAAAGCTTCTTCCGAGATCTCAAGATTTGAATAAACACTTTGAATGTCATCCAGATCTTCCAGTGACTCAATAACCTGCATAACTTTCAATGTTTTATCCTTATCCAGGCCTATCTCCTGTTTGGGCAGGAACCTCAAGTCTGATTCATCCGGAGTGAAGCCTGCCTCTCTCAACCGGTCACTTATTTCCTTATAGCTATCTACAGGTGCAAAAATCTCAATATATTCCCCGTCATTAGTGATGTCATCAGCCCCGCTTTCAACCGCCAATTCAAACACTTTATCAAAATTGATATTTTCTGCGGGTATTGAAAAATAACTGATATGCTTAAATTGCCAAGAAACTGAACCGACTTCTGCTGTATTTCCCCCGCTTCTGGTAAGAACATGACGGATTTCTGATAGAGTTCGGTTCTTATTTTCTGTCAAACAATCGACCAATACAGCAATGCCATTAGAGGCATAACCTTCATAAGTTATTCGTTCAATTTCCAGACCATCTTTGTCTTCTCCAGTCCCTCGTTTAATAGCTCTTTCAATATTATCTTTTGGCATATTCTCAGATCTGGCTCGGTCAACAGCCAGTCGGAGTTTAAAATTTGACTCCATATCACTACCCCCCTCACGCGCAGCAATCGCTATTTCACGAGCCAGCCGGGTAAATACCTGCCCTCGTTTTGCGTCAGCTACGCCTTTTTTTCGTTTAATCGTGGACCACTTATTATGACCTGACATACCAAGAGCTCCTTAATCTGAGAAACTGGGGTTAATTTACCTTGAAAATTATACCATTCGTGGTTTTTAAGCTGTAAGTCTAATAGCTCTGCTTATTGATGTTCTGATTTGACATGGTTCCTCAAAATTCCGATACCTTCGATTTCAATTTCGACCACATCTCCATTGGAGAGGATTCCGACCCCTGCGGGAGTGCCTGTAAGGATCAGATCACCAGGTTCGAGAGTCATGATAGAAGAAATGTAAACAATAAGCTGCCTTATGCTAAAAACCATTTCGCGTGTGGAAGATAACTGCCTGATTTCGCCATTAACTCTGCAGGTGATGAGGATATCTGAAGGATCCAGGTCAGTCTCAATCCATGGGCCAACAGGGCAAAAGGTATCAAACCCTTTGGCGCGTGTCCATTGGTTGTCGCGGTTCTGCAGGTCCCTGGCAGTCACATCGTTAACGATTGTGTATCCCAGGATATGCTTGTTGACATCTTCCTGCTTGATCCAGCGCCCGCTTCTGGAAATAACAATACCCAACTCAGACTCATGCTCGACTTGCGTTGATTGAGGCGGAAGAATGATGGTTGACCCTGGTCCAATGACCGCTGACGGCGGTTTGAGGAATACCACTGGGACGGCAGGGATTTCGACACCATGTTCTTTAGCATGTTCTGCGTAATTTCTGCCAATGGCCATAATTTTGCTGGGCAGAACTGGAGGCAGTAATCTCACTTCCTCTAACGGGATTGAAGCTTCCAGCCGCCTGTAAGCTCCAAAAGGGGGGCTGCTTAATAACCCTATGTAATTATTATTGATCCATCCATATTGAGGTTCTGATTTTTTATGAGTAAAACGGATAATCTGCATTGTTTTTAATTTCCTTGTTTACGATATAATTGTCAGCGTTCTTTGGGCGGGTAGCTCAGTTGGTCAGAGCGCATCTCTTACACAGATGAGGTCGCAGGTTCGAGCCCTGTTCCGCCCATAATCATTATTTTTCTTTCAATTCAAAAGCTGCTTCTTTAATTTCTTCCACATCTTTCAAGGATTTTAAAATCCCAATTAGAATATTGGTGATAATTTGTGTTGGGAAATCTGTCAGAAATACGTCCTTACCGTTAACCTTAATTGTGACCTGATACATTAATTACCTCCGTTTAATATTTTTTCAACCAATATCTCAAAATTACCATCATAAGTCCAGATTGTATTCTCTCTTAATTCTATATCGCCAATCCTGATTTTAATAATTTCAGAATCATGGGCGCTTTCAATAATAATGATCTCGGGTTGATTAATTGCTATGATCAAACTGACTATTTCGCTGGTTTCAATCGACTTACTTATTTTAATGGTTGTCTCAATCGTAGATGAAAGAACAACAGGATCAGCGCCAGCCAGTGTGAAATGGTAAGTATCTTTGCCATCCGAATCCATGCTGACCGGATGACCGGATTGTTTGATTGCCGCAACTCTCTTGCCGCGCCGGTTCAGCTCGCGGATTAATTGGTCGATCAGCGTTGTTTTTCCGCTGTTGGAATAACCGTAGAATCCTATAACAATTGGATTTGACATAGTATTAATTTAACCAAATATACCCTAAATTGTTTCGAGAGAAATATTTTATCCTTAGAAATCCAATGGGCTTTACAAAGACTATAATGTCATCAATAATTAATACGGAGTCATGAAATGAAATTCAACCAGAGTTTATTAGCTGAAGGGGCACTTTACACCGATTTTTATCAACTCACCATGGCGCAGGTCTATTTTCAGCTTGGCATTCATGAAAAAACATCCCAATTTGATTATTTTTTTAGGAGTTACCCTGATTATGGGTTGCATCAGGCAGGCTATTGTATCAATGCGGGCCTGGAATGGCTGCTAGATTGGATCAGTGAAGCCAATTTCCTCTCCCCGGAAATAGATTATCTGCGAACATTAAAGAACGAAAGGGGAAATTCACTATTTTCAAATGAATTTCTGGGTTGGCTGATGGGCAAGAATGCGGCAACTGATTTAAGCATCCAGTCTATTCCGGAGGGAAGAGTCGTTCACCCCTATGTTCCTTTGGCAGTAGTTCAGGGGCCGATTTTGTTTGCCCAGCTTATTGAATCTTCGCTTCTCAATCATCTTAATTACCAGACGCTTATTGCCACTAAAGCTGCCCGAATTCAGGAAAGCAGCCTGGGACAAGTCATTCTCGAATTTGGTTTGCGGCGCGCTCAGGATCGGGCCGCCACAGCTGGCGCTCGCGCTGCAATAATTGGAGGCGCTGTGGGCACATCGAATACTGGTGCTTCAGCGATATTGGGTTATAAGCCAAGCGGCACTCATGCACACAGCCTTGTTCAGGCAATAGTGGCGATGGGTGGAACAGAACTTGATGCTTTCAGGGCATATGCTGAATCCTACCCAGACGATTGCACACTATTAGTTGATACATATGACACATTGGAAAGCGGCATTCCAAATGCGATTAAAGTTTTTGAGGAATTGAAAGCTAAAGGACATAAACCGGTTGGAATCAGGCTCGATTCGGGTGATTTGGCTTATCTCGGCATTCAGGCAGCCCGTCTGCTTAACGACGCGGGGTTTGAAGATGCCCGCATTGTTTTGTCGAATCAAATGGACGAATTGGTTATCTGGCAGATTCTTACTCAAATAAAAGAAGAGGCCAGCCGTTATGGGGTTAACCCTGATAGCCTGATTAAGCGCCTCGCTTACGGGGTTGGAACCAGGATGATCACTTCAAGCGTTGACCCTGCGCTGGATGGTGTTTTTAAACTGGTGGCAATCAAAGAAAACGGGGGATGGGCGCCTGCAATCAAGATATCAGAAAATCCCGAGAAGACACTGAATCCAGGTCATAAGCATATTTGGCGTCTATATGATGACCGGGAAAAAGCAATCGCGGATGTGATGAGCACAGACCAGGAAGATCTTTGCGCCATGGAGGAAATTCACCTGCATCACCCCACTGACCAAACCAAACAAAGGGTTCTATCATGCAAGGAACTATCTCGAATTGAACCTTTGCTTGTAAATATTATGAAAGACGGGAAGGTTGTGTATGATTTACCCACGCTTGAGATGATACGCGCGAAGCGGCAAGAAGATATGCAATACCTCTATCCGGGTGTTAAAAGAATTATGAACCCGCATCATTATCATGTATCACTAACAGAAAAATTATGGTCACTAAAACAAAATTTGGTAAGTGAATATTCAGACGGAAAAAAGGATTAATAAAATGAGAATTGAAAAACTGGATGCGCGGTTTGACGATCTCTTTGAACCGGAGGCAACAATCGAGATAATTGCTGAAGGATTTGGCTTCACTGAAGGTCCTTTATGGAATTCCAGGGGCGATTACCTTCTTTTTTCTGATATCCCCGAAAATAAAATTTATAAATGGTCGAAAAAAAATGGTGTTGAAGTATTTAAACAGATCAGTCATTTCGCAAATGGGCTGACTTACGATTTAAAAGGTCAACTAATTGCCTGTGAACACCAAAGCCGCTCAATTACACGGGAACTTGCCAACGGGGATGTCGTTACCCTCGCTTCAGATTACAGAGGGAAAAAGCTGAATTCTCCTAATGATGTAGTCGCAACTAAGGATGGATCAATTCTATTTACTGATCCTATTTATGGCCTGCGCGCCGGTATGGGAGGTCCCGCAGATCAGGAGCTTTCCATGCAGGGAGTCTATCGCATAAAACCCGGCGGCAGTGAACTCGAATTGATTACTGATAGTTTTGAGAGGCCTAACGGGCTCGCATTTTCTCCTGATAATAAATTGCTCTATATTGCCGATACAGTCAGGCAGCATCTCAGAGTGTTTCATGTTGATGAGGATTGGCGCTTTTCTGGAGGGCAGATTTGGGCTGAATTATGGGATGACAGTGTAACCGGCCGGCCAGATGGATTAAAAGTAGATATCAGCGGCAATGTCTTTTGTACCGGGCCAGGCGGCATCTGGGTTTTCACTCCCATAGCCGATCTTCTTGGGAAAATATATCTGGAGGATAAGACCTCCAACCTAGCCTGGGGAGAAGATGGGCATTCGCTCTTTATTACCTGCAGTTCAGCAGTATATCGGGTTAAATGTAAAACAAGGGGGAATATTCCGCCTGGTTAACTATTGAAAAAATAAGACCTTATCCAGTTTTCTTCCCGATTTGAATATTTCCCTTCAGCGTTATTTGGATTGCCAGCCGGATTGTTGCGCAAATCGACGTTTTGAATTTCCTCCTGATAATCTCCTTTGAAATTTATATCAACTGCGTTTTTTGCATCAGAACCAGCCATATTCGGAAATTCTTCTTCAGGTTTGTTTGAATAAATTGCTGTTCTATCTCCACTGACAAATTGCTTAATTAATTCTTCTTCCGATCCTGCAAACCAGTTAAGGTCTACATGGGTCTTGATTCCCGGCAGTGTTCCCTTGTCAGAATGCTGCCAGAAAGCCCAACCGATCCACGGATATGGCGTATTTGGCCAAAGTGAGGTGTAATGTGCTATCCAGAGCGGATAAAACCTTGCCCAATCAGTATGGTCCCGTTTTTCACAGGCCATAAAGCTGCGCCAGAATCCGCTGCTTGTATAAATGAGAGGTTTCCGATTGCTGAGTTTTTCAACTTCTTCAAGAAACTGTCTCACCTTGTAATTTAAGCGCTCTCCTTTTGAACCTGCAGCCTCAAGATCCAAAACCGGAGGAAGGCTCGAAAATTCCCCTACCGTTTCACAGAATACTTGGGCCTGGATTACCGGATCTATATGGGTTCGAAAAAAGTGATAGGCACCCCAGTGAATTCCACTGGCTAAAGCGCCTTCGGTATTAATCTTTAATTTGTTATCAATAAAGAGGGTTGTTTTTTTATCAGGAAATTCTGTTGCCTTGATAAAAGCAAACTTAACCCCGCTGCGTTTAACTTCCGCCCAGTCAATATCGTTCTGCCAGTGTGAAACATCAATACCCGGGATCATTTTTTCCTCGCGCCAGTTTTCATTGAATTATCATTTCTTTTAATTCGTCCACAGAGCCATTGAACCAGTTGCTTCCCAGGTTTACCGGCACGCCGGGTAATCGGGTTTGATAAGAATTTTGCCAAAAAGACCAGCCAGCCCAGGGCCAAAGTTGTGTCGGCCACATCATTCCCGGTTTATCAATCCACAGCGGGTAATCGCAGCCCCAGTCTGATTGCGGTAAATATGTTGTCCAAAATATATCAGAGGTATAGATGACAGGTTTAACTCCCACTTTTCTTTCAAGGAGGACTAAAAATGCTTTGATGTTCTTTTCCATCTCAATCAAAGAAGTTTGATAGGTTTGAAGGCAAACTACAGGCGGCAGTAAACCAGAGAAATCTTTAACGGTTTTAACAAATGATTCCAGCTGCTGCCCTACATGCAAGCCGGGGTGCAGCCAGTGATACGCTCCGGTAATAATCCCGGATTCTTTTGCTGATTTCATATTGGCTAAGAATTGAGAATCAACGATATCGAGCGCTTCGGTCGCTTTGAGGTAGGCAAAATAAATATCCCCGCTGCCTATTAGCGACCAATTAATGCTGCCGTTTTTTTCTGAAAGATCAATTCCGGAAATCATCATTCACCAATAAATAAATATTTACCTATGATGTTGCAGTTATCATGCCAGTCAGCATTCAAAAGTTTTATAATTATTGTGAATTGATGTTGTATAATAGAAATTGATTCGGGGATGACAGGCTTCGACGGGAGAGGCTGAACCCGAACGGCGAGCCGAGAGGTACCGACCTCGTGAAATCAGTACAAAAAACAAGTGCCAATCGCACTAACTACGCAACCCTGCCTTTAGCTGCTTAACAGCTAGAAAAAGGGTGCAATGGTCTCTTGTAGGCCACGTCTGCCTGCTCCGTTCTCCAGCCGGTAGCAGGACAGGCGACACAATGCTGGAGTGCCGCATGAAACGCCGTGATTTGTGCGAAAGAGGGCTCTAGGGTCCTAGCGGCTGGCTGCAGGTAATGGATGCAGGTTCACCATCCGGCAGTAAGAATAAAAATCTGATACGCTCGTAGATGTTCGGCGCTCTATTCTTTCGGACGCGGGTTCGATTCCCGCCATCTCCACCACATTTTACGCGCTATATGCGCGTTTTTTTATTGGGCCTTGCAGATCAGCCCTTTAAGGTACTCCCCTTCCGGGAAGTTCAGCGCTATCGGGTGATCCGCTCCCTGAGAAAGATGCCCAATAATACTCGCCTGAACCCCCGCGTCCAGTGCTGCGTCAGCGACAATCTTCTGAAAAAGCTCACGGGAAACCCCGCCGGAGCATGAAAAAGTAAAAAGTGTTCCCCCAGAAGTCAATAATTTAAATGCCAGTAAATTGATATCTTTGTATCCGCGGGCTGCTGAATTGACTTGCGCTGATGTAGATGCAAATTTAGGCGGATCCAGAACAATCACATCAAATTTGCTGCCTTTATCTCTCAATAACCTCAATTCTTTGAAAACATCTCCCGTAATCCACTCTGCCCGGTTGGAATCAAAGTTATTGATTTTGACATTTTCTTTTCCAAGTTTTATGGCTTCTTCGGATGAGTCAATTGATAAAACTGATTTTGCCCCGCCTCCCATGGCATATACCGTAAACCCTCCCGTATAACAAAAGCAATTTAAGACAGATTTTCCTCCGGTAAATTTGCTAATTCTTTTCGGTTTTCTCTTTGATCCAGGTAAAAACCTGTCTTTTGCCCATGTTTTAAATCCACGAGAAATTTATACCCATCTTCAAGCAGCTCCGTTCTTTCAGAGGGTTCTTTGCCATTGAGCAAACTTGTTCTTTCACTTAATCCTTCTAATTGCCTTATATCAGCATCTGATCTTTCGTAAATATTTTCAATTCCAGTCAATTCCATCAAACCGGAAGTAATTTCTGGCTTCCACTTTTCAATTCCCGCTGTAAGAAATTGCGCAATCAGGAAATCCCCATATTGATCGACAATTAATCCTGGCAAACCGTCAGATTCCGCATGAATCAGCCTGCATGAATTATTATTTGAATTGAGCAGCAATAAGTTTTGCCTTAA
Source organism: uncultured Chloroflexia bacterium (assembly GCA_963723145.1). Classification (GTDB taxonomy): domain Bacteria; phylum Chloroflexota; class Anaerolineae; order Anaerolineales; family Anaerolineaceae; genus Pelolinea. The sequence continues at coordinate 68,480 of CAVRPM010000006.1, read as the reverse complement.
AGTTAAAGCTATGCGCAATTTAGATATAAAAAAGTCACGATTTATTTCTTCATCAATGAAGGTAAGCATGCGTCCACTTATAGAGGAGTTCAGGTTAAAAAAGCTTTTACCCAAATATTCTCCATTTGATGAAACAACCTTTACTACCTCCCCTGCTTCAGGACGTCCTGTGACTGAACGAATGGCGCCTGAGAAGATCCAGGGGTGCCGTCTGAGTACTGATTTTTCCCGATCTTGTTTTAGGCTTAGTGTTTCCACTTAATTAGTACCTTCTGCCAATTTCCGCAGTTCATCTTCAGAAATAATATTAATGCCCAGCGCCTGTGCCTGATCGCGTTTTGATCCTGGATTTTCACCCAAAACGAGATAATCTGTTTTGGAACTGACCGAATCTGCAACTTTCCCGCCAAAATCAGTGATGTATTCCTTAATTCCATCTCGCGTAAATCCCGTTAGTGTGCCTGTCACTACAAATTTTTTATCGAGAAGGGTTTTGGGGTTGCTTGATGTCTGCTTTGATTGGACAGGCCAAATTCCTGCAGAATGCAGTTCTTCGATCAGCTTTATATTCTTTTCAATCCTGAACCAATCAACTATGGATTCAGCCAGATTCGGTCCAAAGCCTTCAATTTCCATCAAATTTTCAGCATTTGCGGATTTCAATGCATCCAGATCCCGGAATCTTCGCGCAAGCTGCTGGGAAGAAGCTTCGCCTATACCGTGTATTCCAAGGGCATTTATCACCCTGTCAAACGAACGATTCCTGGATTTATCAATGCTCTCCAGTAAATTGTCGGCTTTTTTATCCGCGAAACCTTCCAGCGTGAGCAATTTTTCCTTTTTCAACTTGAAGATATCGGCCATATTTTCTATCAAATTTCTGTTTACTAGCTGTTCGACAATTTTAATTCCGAGACCTTCTATATCCATTGCCTCTCTGGATACAAAATGTTCAAGGTTGCGGATGAGCTGGGCAGGGCATGAACTATTGACGCAATACCAGGCTACTTCCCCGTGGAAATTTTCTACTTTTTGATGGCAGACCGGGCAAATTTCCGGAGGGGAAAATGGCAATTCCCGTCCGCTGCGCATATCTGTAATTGGGCCGATCACGTAAGGAATAACTTCACCCGCCCTTTTGATCATTACGCGATCACCTATGCGAATGTCTTTTGCGGAAATGTAATCAAAATTGTGCAGAGTTGCCTGTTTTACGGTCACACCGCCGATTTCTACTGGTTCAAGAATGGCATAGGGAGTTAATACTCCCGTCCTGCCAACGTTCACACCGATATCCTTCAGGACAGTGGATACTTCCTGCGCGGGAAATTTAAGCGCAATCGCTCCACGCGGGTCTTTGCCGACAAATCCCAGACTCTCTGAAAGTACCAGATCGTTGATTTTTATTACAATGCCGTCAACCTCGTAAGATATTTTTGGCCGCAGTTCATTCCAATTCCCAATTTGAGATAAAACCTCTTCAAAATTTTTACAATAGGTAATTAGATCCGAAACTGGGAATCCCATCGCTTTCAGGAATTCAAGTAATTCCCATTGGGTTGTTTTTGGATTTCCTGCAACTATTGCATAAGCTAAAATTCTTAAAGGCCGGGCAGCAACCAGGCTCGGATCTAATTGCCGCAATGAGCCTGCTGCTGTATTGCGTGGATTTTGGTAAGCTTTCCCGCCACCTTTCTGAATTTCAATATTTAATTTCTCAAAATCGTTTTTGGCAATAAAGGCCTCAGCCCGCACAACCAGCCGATCAGGCACTTCAAGATTAGGATTATTAACGGGAATTTTTAGCGGTACCGCACGTATGGTTCGAATATTTGCGGTGATATCCTCCCCCGTTTCACCATTACCTCTGGTAACTCCGGATGTAAAAACGCCTTTGGTGTAATGCAGAATCACAGTGAGTCCATCAATTTTGGGTTCTACTACAAAATCTGCATTTTTGACGCGTTCATCAACTTTGGCAATCCTTTCAAACCAGGCATGTAAATCATCTTCACAAAAAGCATTTGCCAGACTGAGAATTGGCGCTGGGTGATTGACTTTATGAAATTGATCTGCGGGAGCAGCACCGCTGCGCTGTGTTGGTGAATCCTGTGTGATCCAATCTGGGTGTCGGGTTTCAATTTGTCTGAGTTTTTCAAGCATTTGGTCAAATTCAAAATCACTAATCACCGGGTTATCCAGAACGTGGTAGCGGTAATTATGATAATTAATCTCGTTTTTTATTTTTTCATAATCTAATATATTTTCGATATTTTCCATAAATAAAATTATAGCAATGTATGCGACATAATATTCAAATAAAGCTGCGACAAAACCACTCAAATATTTTTACGTATATAATTGGAGGCATAATCGGATGCAAATATTCATTATTCTGACGGAGTCAAAATGAAATCTGGCAAAATTATCCTTTTTATACTGGCTGCTTTTTCCCTGATTTTTTCATTTCTCTTCTTTTTAGGTTCAGGGGGACAAACAGGCGGTGCAAATTTAATCTGGATTGGAATTGGTCTGGCAGTGGCAGGTTTCCTTTTAATTTTCTTTGCGACTCGAACAGGTCCAGCCGGAGATGCAGCGCAAAATGTCACTGTGAATATTGATCTGCCCGGAGAAGTCGGTATGAGCACCATTAAATGCAAGTCGTGCGGCGGAGTGCTTGCTGAAAAAGACGTCAAGCTTGTTGCAGGGGCTCCAGTAGTCACCTGCCCGTTCTGCGGTACCGTCTATCAATTAACCGAAGAACCTAAATGGTGAACATCGAGGCAGAATGATTAAAAGATCCATATTTTCTGTTTTTTTGGCTCTGCTTTTGACTTTTTCCGTTGCTCTGCCGGTTTTCGCGCAGGATTATTCTTTCGAAGTACCCGAAGTGGAGGTTGATATTTACCTTGAAGCGGACGGCACAGCAGCGATTGAATACAAATATCTCTTCCGCAACGCACCCGGCGCCCATGCAATTGATTATGTCGATATTGGTATGCCAGGCGACAGCTCATACAGTGTTAGTGATATTACAGCCTCAATAAATGGCGTTCCCATTACCGATATCAGCAGCTCTCCCTATGTTGACGGTGTTGCCCTGGGCCTAGGCGGTAATGCCATTCAGCCGGGTGAAACAGGTACCATCTACATGTACGCGGAAAAGGTGAAGGATATTTTCTACTTCGCCTCCTCCGATAAAGGTGAGGATTATTCGTCCATTCAATTTCAGCCCAATTTTTTTGATTCCGGTTTAACCAGCGGCGATACAAAACTGACCGTTACCATCCATCTTCCGCCTGGCGCTAAAGATGGAGAGGTAGTCTGGTACTCACCTAAAGGCTGGCCGGGCAGTGAAACCCCCGCGTCAGGGCTAGACCAGGAAAACCGGATCGTTTATCAATGGTCCACAACCACTGCCCAACCAGATGGTGTTTATACCTTCGGTGCGGCTTTTCCAGCGCGCCTGATCCCATCCAATGCAATCCGCACAGAACAAACTGTAACCTACAATCCTTCTGCCTTGGCGGGTGCGGTAATTCCAGTTATTTGCTGCGGTGGCTTTATTGGCCTCTTCGTTCTGGTAATATACCTTTCCATTAAAAGCGCGAAAAAACGCAAACTCAAATACCTGCCGCCCAAGATTGCCATCGAAGGGCACGGGATTAAACGCGGATTGACCGCCGTCGAAGCTGCCATCCTTATGGAACAGCCCATGGATAAGATCCTGACAATGATCCTTTTCAGCGTACTGAGAAAAGGCTGTGCCACAGTGATCACCCGTGAACCTTTGGCAATCACCGTGGAAGCGAAATTACCCGAAGATTTGCGCGAATATGAAACCGCATTCCTGACAGCCTTCAAAACAGACAAACCTGCCGAACGCCGGACTATCCTGCAAGATATGATGGTTGCGTTGGTAAAGACTGTCGGTGAAAAGATGAAAGGCTTCTCTCGTAAAGAGACACTTGTCTATTATGAAGGAATTATAAATAAAGCCTTCGCGCAAGTTGAAGAAGCCCAGACACCTGAGGTCAAAGCCGATAAATGGTCTGAAGCTGCGGACTGGACCATGCTTGATAAAGATTATGACCAGCGCACTCGCCGAACCTTTGGCACGGGGCCTGTCTTTATGCCGGGCTGGTGGTACCGCGCCGACCCAACTATCCGTGGAACAACAACCAGCACGGTTGGCAGTGGCTCATTACCTCGTATGCCATCAGGCGGAAAATCTCAAACAATCACATTGCCGAGTCTGCCGGGCTCTGACGCTGCTGCTTCAGTTGTCAACACCGTCACCGCTTTTTCTACAGGTGCGGTTGGTAATCTGACGACCTTTACCAGTGGTGTAACCAACAAAACCAACCCGATCCCGCAGCCGACATCAAGTACTTTTCATGGCAGCGGCAGGAGCGGTGGTGGCTTTTCCAGCGGATGTGCATGCGCCTGCGCATGCGCCGGGTGTGCCTGCGCCTGCGCGGGCGGCGGTCGCTAAGATTCGGTAAAATGCCATCTCTTTTTTCGCTGACCAAACAAAAAACCGGCGGAATATACCAGCCGCTGGATTCGGGTATATACCATTATCTGCGTAAATCTGATGATAGCAAAAAACGCATCCACCTCAGAGTAGACAAGGACGGCAGTGGTATCCTGATTATCAATGCCAGCCGCATGTATCACTTCAACCCTACTGCAACCCTAATGGCGCACATGGTGCTGGATGGCAAAGCGGATGATGTAATTCTCAAACAGCTTCGAAGTTCATTTGACGTCAAACGGGATCAGGCTGCCGCTGATTTTCAAATTTTCATGGGTTCATTCGAACGCATGATTTCCCCGTTGGATGACCCCTGCCCTATCTGCGATCTAGACGTTGAAACTATTACGCCTTTTTCACGCCAGCCTTCCGCGCCTTATCGTATGGATCTCGCTCTCACATACCGCTGCAATAATCGCTGCATACACTGTTATAACGAATCGGCTCGCGCGCAACATGAGTTAAGCACTACTGATTGGAAAATGGTTTTGGATAAGATCTGGGATCTGGGTATTCCGCATGTGGTATTTACCGGTGGTGAACCTACCCTGAAAGAAAGCCTTCCTGATTTAATTACCTATGCCGAACATCTGGGCTTGATTACCGGGATTAATACAAACGGCCGGCACCTGAGTGATATTAATTACCTGCAGCTGCTGGTAGACGCTGGCCTTGATCACGTCCAGATAACACTTGAGTCGCACGAACCGTCTATCCATGATGCCATCGTTGCCAGCTGTGGAGCCTGGGAACAAACTGTAGCGGGCATTGAAAATGCTCTCAGAACAAAATTATTCGTCATGACCAATACAACTTTGTTGAAATCCAACAGCCAATCCCTTGAAGAAACATTGAAATTTCTTTCCAAATCAGGCGTCCCAACGGTGGGTTTAAATGGTTTGATCTATTCAGGGCGCGGCGAATCGGTCAAACAGGAGATTTCGGAAGCCGAACTTAGCAGGTTGCTGGATATCGCGAAGAACCACGTTGCGCAGACCGGCCAGAGGTTGATCTGGTACACACCCACGCTGTACTGCCATTTCAATCCGATTGAAAGCGGTTTGGGAGTCAAAGGTTGTACCGCAGCACTGTATAACATGTGCATTGAACCTGATGGAAGCGTCCTGCCCTGCCAATCATATTACCAGCCGCTCGGAAATTTGCTAACCGATACTTGGGATAGCATATGGCAGCACGATCTGGCGGTTTCGCTGCGCGAAAGAAAAGCGGCTCCTGAAGGCTGTAAATACTGCGACTTGCTGGATACCTGCGGCGGGGGCTGCCCTTTATATATCAATAACAATCCTGAGGTTAAGCCTCAGCCGATAAATGCACTGCCTTTTTAATGGAATCAGGAGGAAAGATGTTTAATAAAATTGAACAGGTTTTTAATAATCTCTTTATGGGTGTCCGACCGGTGCCGGCGGGTATTTATCAATATCAGGCGCCCTCAGATGCGCCGCTGCCGTATAAATGGCATTTAAGGGTTGAATCCGATGGAACGGGGATCATGGTGCTCAATGCCAGCACCGTTTTGCACCTCAACCACAGCGCTGTCGAATATGCCTATCAGCTGTCTCAGGGAAAGAATAAAACTGAAATTATCCAACTGGTTGCTGACCGCTATGATGTTGAAAAAGCCCAGGCAGAAAAAGATCTGGATGAGTTTATTTATAAAGTCACTTTATTAATCGAATCTGAAGATTTGGACCCGGAAACCTATCTAGAAATGGAGCGGGTAACGCCGCATACCAGGAAAATGACCGCGCCGCTGCGGATGGATCTGGCTCTGACTTACATGGTTTCCCCCGGCACTGTTTCCACTGTTGCGCCCCGAGAACGTGTCACGCGTGAACTGACATTACAGGAATGGGAAACGGTTCTTGAAACGATCTGGGATGCTGGGGTTCCGCATGTCATTTTTACCGGCGGCGAGCCCACGCTTCGTGAAGATCTGCCAGAATTAATCCGCAAAACTGAACAAATTGGCATAGTTAGCGGCCTGTTGACAGATGGATTGAAACTTGCCGACAGGAAATACCTGGATACACTGCTTGCCAGCGGACTAGATCATATAATGCTGCTGGCAAATGATGCAGACAAGAACTTCTGGAAAGCACTGAAACTGCTGTTGCCCGCGGATATCGCAGTCACGGTTCATGCCACATTGACCAAATCCAACCAGTCAGAATTCAACACAATTCTCGAGAAATTATCCAAAGAAATGGTCACCAGTCTTTCGCTCAGCGCTGAAGACGAATCCCTGGCCAAACAGCTTGATGAAGCCAGCCGTAAGAGCTCAGAGTTGGGAATGCGCCTGGTGTGGGACTTGCCCGTGCCGTATTCGGCCTGCCACCCTTTTGCTTTGGAACAGCGCGAGGCAGGTAATCACATGCCCGAAGGAGCCGGAAAAACCTGGCTTTATGTTGAACCAGATGGTGACGTTCTGCCCGCGCAGGGCATCAACCGGGTCATGGGCAACATTCTGCGTGACCCCTGGTCAAAGATCTGGAAACGTCGCTGAACCGCTTTGCCTGGCGATCCTGAATTCTGGCATCGGCGTTATACCCGGCAGGTTGGCTGGACAATTGCGACCCGCAGGTATATCTTTGGGCATAATAGACGCTGCAACCTACGCAGTCCATACTTGAAATTGGCTGCGGTAGCGGAGCGGTTCTCGAATCGCTGAAAAATGACGCGTTTTCCAACTTTCTCGGATTAGATATTGACTATTCAGCTTTGCAATTGGCTGCTCCAAATTCCGTTATCAACGCAGACGCCCTAACAATCCCTTTTACCCCGAACAGTTTTGATATCAGCCTGTGCCATTTTCTCCTGCTCTGGGTTTCAGACCCGTTAAAGGCACTAGCTGAAATGAAGCGTATCACCAGGCCTGGCGGTTGGGTGATCGCGCTGGCTGAGCCGGATTACGGCGGCAGAATCGATTACCCTTCTGAATTGGAAAGTTTGGGAAAGGAACAAACCCTTAGGTTATATGACCAGGGAGCGGATGTTGTGATGGGGCGAAAACTGAAAAGCTTATTTTCAGATATCAAATTAGAGAATATCCATTCTGGAATTATCTCTGCAGAGTGGAATAAGCAATTTAATACGACCGAATTTAACCTGGAATGGTCGGTGCTAAAGAGGGACCTTCAAGGAAAAATGCCGCAAAAGGAACTGGTTAGGTATTATGGGGTTGATCTCGCAGCATCTGGAAATGGAACGAGGGTCTTGTTCGTGCCAATCTTTTACGCGTTCGGGCAGGTGCCGGCGTGAGTATCATTACTTGATGGTATAATGCTTCCGTTGTCGGGGCGTGGCGCAGTCCGGTTTAGCGCGCTTGCATGGGGTGCAAGAGGTCGGAGGTTCGAATCCTCTCGCCCCGACTATATAGGGGTTATTTTTATAAATACCACTATATATGGGGGTATTTTCCTTGAAAAATTGTATCGATAAATTTCGTGTGCAATCCGTGCTAGTAGAGTTATATAATTTGGAGTCAGGTCATTATTTATAAAGAAGATTAATCAAATTAGAAAATCTTTTTGTTACTACATAAAACAAATATTACTTTAGGATTGTTCAGAAAATACACTAGGCATCAAAATTACCAATAGGTAAATTTATTAGACGAGATGGAGCTAAGTAACTTTTGCATAACAAATCAGGCTATAGAAGAATAACGGATCATGTTCGCATGCATGCTATTTTGGGTGTTTCCTCTGGCGCCAACACTCGCGATGAACAAACTCGAGACCACAATTTGTCATACTAACGCTTGGAAATAGCGAACTCCTTTAAGAGTCGAGCTTTTCGATCCAACTCAGCGATTGCTCCGGTGCGTAGAGTCTTATCCAAGATATCCACGATCTGGTCAGCGATCCCTTCGTCAATGTTTAATGGGGGAAACAGACTCAGCCCCCAATCACTGTAACTCAGCAACATGCCACGACTAACCGCATCTAACAGGAAATTGTAGATATTATCACGGGTGAAACATTCTTTCGTTTTACGATTCTTCGTAAGATCAATGGCAATCATCAAACCACTGCCCCTCACTTCCCCAATAATTGAATGAGTTTCCATCAATTCTGACAAACGCGATTTCAAGTACATTCCCATCTTGGCTGCGTTATCAGGCAGTTTCTCTCGCAAGATTATATCAATGGCCACTAGACCAACAGCAGCACACACTGGATGTCCGCTGTTCGTCGAGCCGTGCATGAAGAAATTATCTTTTCCTCGAAAACGCTGATATATGTCTTCTGTGGTCAATGTGGCAGCCAAAGGCAAATAACCACCACTGATGGCTTTTCCTAGGCAAAGGATATCTGGTTGTGGATTCCAATCCTGGCTGACGAATAGTTTTCCTGTTCTTCCAAATCCTGTGGTAATTTCGTCAGCGATGAAAAGCAATCTATATTTTTTGCAAATATCTCCGACTTGGCGGTAATATTCCTCTGGTGGTGCTACTACGCCGAATTCGCCCATAATAGGCTCCATGATAAAAGCCGCAATACTTTCAGGCCCCTCATTCAAGATGGCTTCCTCTAAAGCATGTGCACATGCCAGCCCACAACCCGGGTATCCATCTTTCTGGTAAGGACAGCGATAGCAATACGGTGGCTTGATCTGCACAAAACCTGGAACCATAGGGCCAAATTTTGCCTCATATTTCTCTGAACCCGATAATGTGGCAGTTCCATAGGCAAACCCATGATATGAACCCTGTAAGGAGATGATCTTATAACGGCCTCGGTCCTTCGCATTCTGGCTTTGGCAATGATATTGACGGGCAAGTTTGAGCGCCGTTTCCACCACCTCAGTACCATTCGAACCCAAATAGACATGGGTAAAATTCCCGGATGTGATCTGCACGAGTTTGGCAGCTAGTTCGATTGCCTTTGGATGGACCAGTCCCCAACAAGAGCTGAACGGCAATTCATGCATTTGTTGGATGGCGGCTTCGATTATTTCTTCCCGCCCAAAACCGATAGAAAAATTCCAGGTACATGAGTTGCTATTAATGAATTGCTGGTCTCGGTCATTGAAGACGTAGTGTCCTTCCCCCCGAGTGATTATGGTGGGACCCATCCCCAAGAAAGAGAGGAACTGATCCATTTCTGTATATGGATTCCATAGATGGTAAGGAGTACCCTTATATTTTTTTATCGTCATTTCAACCTCCTTGTCGAACTAGAAATGCGTTCTCATTACATCTGGAAAGACTGGGCACCCAATTAGTATTTAAGCGGTTTGTATAAAACCCTAGGAATTTTTGGTTTTTATACAGCATAAAAGTAATAACTACTTTAAATTGAGGGTGTCAAATCTTTTATTATCATAATATACATTATTGCATTAGAAACAAGATCTATGCTTTTTTTACCCAAAATTAATAAATATCGATAAATCGGCACTTACATCTGATTCCCAAATTTGCTAGTGTGTTCTTATTGGACTATGCAGATTGAGGCGAGTTTTATTCACTTTGATTTATAAATTTTGTAGAACTCATTCGCGACCGATAGAAGATCGCTTTAATTAATAATCTAATGATAGGGTAAAAACGCTTTCGAGATATATTGTTATTTGTGGTGGGAATCAACAATGCACGACTCCTTTCTGACATGCTACATTTACTAGTCAACCGCTTTATGGATTAGCTGGGGAAGATATGCCAATGCACTGTGAGGTCTAATGATATTGTAATGCCTGCGCTACATTTCAATCAATTTCATATTTATTATTTTCGAGTCGCCTTTCCCATTTTCGTGTGCAATTCGTGTGCAAAAGCGGTGGACTTAATAGAATCAATGATAAAGAGCACACATTTTTTAGGCGTGTTTTTGGACAAAATGTGACACTGTTGACACCGAAATACATTATGGACAGATCTGCGAATGAATGGTGTGCGAGAGGTCGGAGGTTCGAATCCTCTCGCCCCGACAATCACTTTCTCTCACATCTCTCTCATTTTAGCCTTATCTTTTTATTTGGATGATTCTTTGAGCACGCTAGGCAGTCCTCTCACCACGATAAAATTCATTACCTATTAATGATAAATAAATTTCATTTTTTATGATAAACCCTTTGATGTGAATGAATGGTATCGAAGATAGTTCGCAGCTCTATGCAAGAGCACAGAGTGGAGACGCCCGCAGTTAAGCGGCGCTTTAACCGACAATACGAAGGGTGTGCCCAGTCACCCGCACCGGCTATATGGGGGTTATTTACTAATTTCCTTTATTTATGTGGTATTTTTTCAAGGTATTTTTTCTAAATGGCGGGAAAAATAAATTGAATAGAAACAACTTGGTCTCTATCGGTAATTTATTAATAATAGAAGTGATTCGTGCTTCTGAGGTTAAAAATCAACTCAATAATAAAAAAACGCTTCACTCAATTAATCCCTGAAATTTCTCCCGGGATGAAATCTTAGTAAAAATTGACTTTTGTCGAATTAATATTAACAATAAGTTAGGAAGAGACTTTCCCCAAACGACATTTGAAAAATTTCTCAAAATCATTCCAATATTGTAATGGAATGATTGATGGAGATATAGTGGCATGAATCGAGCGTAAAATGTATTGACTGGAAAATCATTAATCAAAAAACCTGGGAAGGAAAAATATATTTATATATAAAAAGAAGATTATTAACAGCACGGATCACTTGAATTATAAGTTTAATAAAAAAAGGAGAAAAAATGTCACCACAATTTATAGTACAGGGACTGGCAGGTTTTCTGCATAACCTATTCACAGTTATTTGGGTGGGTGGTTTAGTTATGATCGTAATAACTTTTTTACCTTCGGCGAAAGATGTTTTCGGAAAAGGATCTCAAACGCGCGACCTTCTGATTGCTATAAACAAGAGGCACAAGATATGGGTGTATATCAGTATTGTCGGTCTGTTTGTCACTGGTGTGATTCAGGCGCGAGCAGAGCCAACCTTCAATGGTTTAATGCGTTTTGATTCACTATATTCCTCACTTACATCAATCAAACATCTACTCACCTTTTTTATGGTTGGTATCGCATTATATCGATCAATAGTAATGTCGGAAAAAATTTAGGCAACGCGGAACAAAAAGTGATGAAACAAGGTATGAGGCTAATCGTCGTCAATGCTGCGCTGGGAGTAAGTGTTCTATTGATAAGCGCTTTAATGGCTGCTTATTAAGTTGGAATATCGATTATTAAATTCGTAATAAAAAAGAAGGAAGGTTATATCATGACAAACAAAATATTTTTTCCAAATTGGCGAGAAAAAGTAGTATATCCAGCAGAAGGGGCTCAACCACAGGTGTTGGAGGAAAATGAAAAATTCAAAGTTGTTGTTGCCGGATTGGAGGCAGGGCAAAAAATACCTATGCATCCCGAATCACAGGGGATCTACATTTTTCTGGAAGGAAATGGAGAGATGACAGTAAATGAAGAGAAATATTCAGTAGATGCAGGGTCGACTGTCATCACTTCTGATGGTGCCAACCGAGGGATGGAAGCTAAGACGCGTTTATCGTTTATTGCTGTAAAGATTACATAAACAAAAATTGCTGGACCGAGAACCCAGATCGAAAAAAACATTTAATCTCATTGATCAGCATGCATTAAGAAAAATTATAAGACTCATAAAAAGAAAACTCAAATAGATACACCTCGTAGTTCATTAAAACTGCCCGGTTAATAATTTATCTCCGCTAAACATTTAGAAAGATGGCTCAACATATGCGTTTTGTATGAATTGCCAAATGAAGTTTGTGGCTGGAGAGTATCATGGCAAAGGAACTAATAGGTGTATCACCAGAATAATTTAAATTGGGTTATTTGGCGAAACATTTATTATGGAAAAAAAGGGAAATAACAAAAATCCCCACATATCATATATTTTAATAAAATACGATGATTTTGCCGATGTAACGGAATTGTTTGGCGTTAAACGCATCGGGCGTTACTCCATTCGAGCAATAGTGGAAAAAATCATAACAGTGAAATGACTGCAAGAATTCATGGCATACCTCAATTATTTAACCAAATATCAATTTTTAAAATAACGCAGATAGAATCACCACTTCCATCTTGCTGAAATTGAAAGTCTATTTTAAAGATAAGATATCATCAAGATATAATATAAATAAATAATACTTATTGAAAATAGTAGTAGTATTTTGAAAAGAAAGAGAAAGCGATGCCTTTTAATGAGAATAAACGTTTAGATCCTTCTCAAGTTCAGGATCGTCGAGGTCGAAGGTTCGAATTCTCTCGCCCCGACCAATCAAATAGTTGTTAACCAGTCGTTCTTTCTTACACCAGCCCATTTACAGTCATGTCCAAGCCCTTCGAGTTTGCCCCGCCTAGGCATTTAAAGCTATAGGCTCCCAATCGTTTTTTTCAATTATGAGAGCGAAATAAAAGTAAATATTATAGATAATTGTGTGATGATTGCAATCTACTTCATCTAATTTATAGCTTCTAGAATTTTTGGATTTCCTAACCTACAAAAGTGATCGAGATATATGGATTGATCGTGAAAAAAATCTGGATCAGTTCAATTTCGGAATAGAGATTTCAATATAATTATTGTATTCAAATAATAGATGAATTACGTCTTGAGTAAGTTCCTTATCTGGGAGTAAACTATCTTTTTGATATATTTTTGTGAGCACAACACCACTAATAGCATCGAGAGATGTCTCTGTATTCGAACTTAATTGATTATTATCAAGAAAAAAACCATAATCAGATAATACGGAATAGAAAGGTCTCATTTTTTTAGCTTTTTGACCAAGCATATCTCTGAGTTTCTTCCGCCCATATTGCTTTTTTATTTCATTCACACCCTGAACTAAAGATAGACTTACATACTTCAAATCAAAATTGAAACTATATGCACAGAAATAACCATTTTGAACGGTTTTAGTTATCTCTTTCATCCAGAATTGCTATCCATGGCTCTTTTCGCCAATTACCCTGACCGGCACTCCAGTCGACATGCATGGTAGGAAAACTTGAAAATAAATATCCCTCAATATTCTTTTTTAGTGAATTGAATGGCTCCCAAATATCTGGAGTTCTTCCATATGGCCGGGTTTCTGTAATTTCTCTATACGTATCAAGTATTCTATATAGGTTTTCACGCAATGAAATAATCATCTGCGTTTTCCTCCTTTGAAAACACTCTTATTCTAATTGAATTGTACTTCTTATCTGCTCCAACAATATTTACTAGTTCTTATGAGAGTCCAACAAATTGAGTTTTGGGAGGTAAAGCAAAAATTGATGCTAGTATAAGTGAAAATGCTCCAATGCACCTTACAATTTGACGAGATTATTTGGTCTCGGCCAAATTTCAACGAATTTTAATTACCCAATATCGAGTCGCCTTTTCTATTTTCCTGTGCAATTCGTGTGAAAAAACAATGGACTTTTTCGAATCTATGGATAAGAATAAACAATATTCAGGCGTATTTTTAGGACAAAATAGACACTGTTAGACATAAAAACACATCATGAACAGATCTTCGAATGAATGGGGTGCAAGAGGTCGGAGGTTCGAATCCTCTCGCCCCGACTGGAAACTTTACCCTGCTTTTCACCCCGACTGATATTATCCTTCAATTACTTTCCTTGTCTTTCCATTGTGATTTGAAAGTACACCAGAATATTTCACGACTTTCTTTTGGGTGATATGTGAACCATTAAACCCGAATTGACAATTCTTGCTCTAAATTGAGGCTTTATATTTTGTCTGATTTTGTATTATGAAAATTGCTCATTTCGAATAGTTATTTGTATTTTACTGAAAATGGACTCCCATATTTGAGCTAAGATCTTTCAAGCTATAATATAAACAGATCACTTTTACTAAGATTGACAGGACATTTTAATAGAGGATAACAAACCAATGCCTTTTAATGAGAATAAACGGTTAGATCCTTCTCAAGTTCAGGATCGTCGAGGTCAAAGTACGGGGAGAACCATAGCCATCGGTGGGGGTGGACTGGGGCTTATTGTCTTACTGGTTTCTTTATTTTTTGGAGTAGATCCCACTGACTTACTTACCGGTTTAGAGGAAGCTAACACTTCTACATCCGGATCTTACACTGATGCAACCGATTTACAAGCAGAATGCCAGACTGGTGCTGATGCGAATACCAGGGAGGATTGCCGAATAGTCGGATTTGTCAACAGTATTCAGGCATTCTGGGCGGATGAATTCGCACTCAATGAATTGGAGTATATCCCGGCCAAGACCGTACTTTTCACTGAATCTACCCAAGCTGCGTGTGGCTATGCATCGGGAGCAACAGGTCCATTTTATTGTCCGCAAGATCAGATGATCTACCTTGACCTAGACTTCTTTGATGTAATTCAATCACGTTTTGGTGTTAAGGGCGGGCCTTTTGCGGAGGCATATATTCTGGCTCATGAATACGGGCATCATGTCCAGAATCTACTGGGGGTTTTGGAAACCTCAAGTGGCGTGAGGAGCACAGGACCCGAAAGCATGTCGGTCTTTACTGAACTTCAAGCAGATTGTCTGGCTGGCATTTGGACTTTTCATGCTACTGAAACCGGGTACATGGAACCGTTGACAAGAGAAGAAATTTCCCAAAGTCTGGATGCTGCAGCTTCAGTGGGGGATGACCGAATCCAGAAACAGACTCAAGGGTACGTCGTCCCCGAAGCATGGACCCACGGTTCATCTGAACAGCGACTGGCAGCTTTGGAAGACGGTCTGCAATCAGGTGATGTAAGCACATGCGATACGCCAGGATGGACGGATTGAATTAAATATTTTGGATGCAAGAGGCCTGAGATTAGAATCCTCTCGCCCCGACTGACTTTTTTTCTTACCCCTTCATTCATTCCAAACAAGACTTTGCATTCGGATATTCTCTCAAGGATTGGTTTCCTGTCCTTCGTAGTACCCCTCAAGTGCAGGGCATGGTGAGACCTGAAGTGAGGAGAATTCCAGCCGTCATCACGAAGGAGCCGTCGCTCCTGTAGTCCTACATCCGACAAATATTTCATTCCTACACTTTTTTAAATAGATTATGCTTGAGAACGCTTGCCAGCCCTCTCGCCCAAACTATATTGAGGTTATTTTATAAAGTAACCCCTTTTAGGGGGATTATTTTACTGAAAATATTACTAAAGAAACTTCGTTGAATATATGGGTTGCATAGCAGTTTCCATAAAAGATTATCGCCTCATAACGAAACCCCAACAGGGACAACTTTTTGTGAACTTAAGGTCAGAATTCGTATCAGAGAAAGAATGAAAAAATTATTATAAGGAAAATCTTTTCTTTTAGATTAATTTCTAATGAATCAGCCAAGTTATAATCACACTCGAAATTTATACTCATTATACAAGGAGCATGATATCCATGAAAGCTGCGGTTTATGAAAAATTTGGTAATGATCTTTCAATCCGAAATGTACAGGACCCGTCTCCGAATGAGCATGGGGTGGTGATCGAGATCAAAGCCAACGGCATCTGCAGGAGCGATTGGCATGGTTGGATGGGGCACGATCCTGACATCCAACTGCCGCATGTACCCGGGCACGAGCTGGCTGGGGTGATCGCCGCAGTTGGAAAGAACGTGCAGCGCTGGCAGGTGGGCGATCGTGTTACTCTCCCGTTCGTGTGCGGCTGCGGTACCTGTCCGCAGTGCATATCTGGCAACCAACAAGTTTGTGACCATCAATTCCAGCCCGGTTTCACGCACTGGGGCTCATTCGCGCAGTATGTTGCTATTCATTACGCAGATAATAATCTGGTGCGGCTGCCGGACGAGATCAACTTTGTTACAGCAGCTAGCCTGGGATGCCGCTTTGTAACTTCATTCCGCGGAATCGTGGATCAGGGAAGAGTATCTGCTGGGCAATGGGTCGCGGTGCACGGCTGCGGGGGAGTTGGACTTTCGGCCATCATGATCGCCAATGCGGCAGGCGCGAAGGTGGTAGCAGTGGATATCGAAGATATAAAGCTGGATTTTGCCCGTTCGATTGGTGCAGTGGTCACGATTAATTCGAAAAAGGCAGAGGATGTCGTTGCAGCAGTCAAGGATGCAACAGGTGGAGGAGTGCATGTCTCAATGGATGCACTTGGCAGCCAGGAGACATGTTTCAATTCGATTTCCAACTTGCGCAAGCGCGGAAAGCATATTCAGGTGGGGTTAATGCTAGCCAAACAGAGCCGTCCGCAGATCCCGATGGATAAAGTTGTGGCAAATGAACTGGAAATCCTAGGCAGCCACGGCATCCAGGCGCACCGCTATGGGGTTATCCTCGAAATGATCCGCACAGGCAAGCTGGACCCATCCAAATTGATCGGCCGCAGGGTCACGCTTGAAGATGGCATGCGGGAATTAATGACTATGGACCAGTTCAAAGGCATCGGTATTGCAGTGATCGACCGTTTCGACTAAGAAATATGTGTATTTTGATATTTCTTCTTCTATAAATATTAAACGATTTAATCATTCATATATTATTTTGGCTTTGTTTTGTTACGCTAAACAAAAAGGATGGAACACAAGAATTATTTAAACAGCTTTTCAAAAATGCTTACATAATCCAAATCTCTCTTCGAAGTTGAGCACATGAGCTCAAAGCGAAAAACCAGTTATGAACCGACTTTCAGCAATAGTTGCGAATTGGGATGCTGCCATCACGAAGGGGGAACCGCCCTGACTTTTTAAGTTTTATCCTCGCGATCTCTCAATAAGAACAAGTCGATCTCTTCGAGAAATGGACCTTTTTCGTTTTTGATACTATTTAATCATACCTCCAGTGTCTGAAGGGCGAACACTTACCTGTGCGCTTCTAAATATTTGCATAGATGCTTCGCGGTCCCCTTAACTCGACTGACTAACCCTTATTCCCCATTATTTCCCGGCACATGGTATTTAAGATTCATGAAAAGGATTTATGTTATCAGCTGGAGTTCTTTCGGATTGTCATTTCAAATAACCATGGTTTATATAAAATTATTGCTTGCATTTAGCATAAGCATTTTCGCCTCGCATTTTAGATGTATACTCCGATATTATTATTCTTGAAAGGGGTATTACCTATGGACTTGAAATTTATTGATTTGATGGAGAGCGCGCGGATCATTGTTGAAGAATGCGTGAAATTAAGACCAGGCGACGAAGCGCTAGTGGTTACCGACACAAGGGCAACAGATTACTGCGGTGTAGATGCGCTTCTTTATGCAGTAATAGGTGCGATAAAAGCTGCCGGTGCGGAACCAGTGGTCATTTCGTACACTGCCAAAGTCTCAAATGGTGATGAGCTTCCAAAAGCAGTGGCTGAAGCTATGAAAAATACCAATGCGATCTTTGCGCTGACAACAAAATCAATACTCCATACGACTGCAGCGCATGAAGCGCGCACTGCGGGTGTCAGAACCATGATGCTGCCGGCTGGCAGCGGAGTTGGATTTACGAATGATTATATCTACCGTGTTATGCCCAAGAATATAAAAGAAGTTGAGGATATTGCCCGACTAACTAATAGGATAGGTTCATTTTTTAAAAATGGGAAAATGGTAAAGATAACAACAAAAAAAGGGACCGACCTCACCCTAAGTGTTGGTCAGCTGAGAATGTCTATTAATGATGGATATTGCGACAAGCCCGGCATAATGCAATTTATACCTTCGGGCCAGCTTGCAATCGGGGTTGATCCGGGAAGCGCGAACGGGACGCTGGTTTCGGATGTCAGTATGTCAAGGGTTTCTGCGCCGCTCACCCAGCCGATAACATTTTTAATAAAGGATGGATATGTAACATCGATCGAAGGTGGCAAGGAAGCCGAAGAATTTAATAAAATTATTAAGAGTCAGAACGACCCGGATGCTTATTTAATTTGCGAAGTAGGCTTGGGAATGAACCCGAAAGCAAAGGCTGGCTGTGATACCCTCGAGAATGAGCATATTTACGGAGGCGGGCATATCGGTTTCGGGTCTAACGACACCTTTGGAGGAAATGTAAGATGTGCCAACAACTGGCATGTTGACACCTGTTTCCTGGATGCCACTATGTGGATCGATGGACAAAAGATTGTTGATGACGGTGTTTATTTAGTTTAGATTTGATAGAATTTTCCATTTTTTGTGATATTGCGCAAAAACTGCGACAAAAACAACAGGTAATAGATTCAGATTTTCTGAAGGCCTTATTGAGGAGCTAATAAGGCCTAGATTATGTATTATGTATACTAGATGCTTGTACTCGTTGATTTTTTTATTATCAGCACAAAATTAATTGAAAATATTTTCATTGAAAACAACGGGTTTACTTATTGATATTACGGATTGACTTCATATAAATATATATAAAAATATCTTGGACTTATCCCATCTCTGATTACTTCACAAAACACGGGATTTCCTTTTTTGGTTAATTTCTTGCAACTATAAAGATCAAAAATTTTTCACCATTATTTACAGGATCAAGGTATGAAGCCTTTTCGAAAAAATGTTGCAATTGCAATTGACGGAGGCGGTATCAGGGGCATCATTGTTACACAGGCGTTGGCAATTCTGGAAAATGCCTTAAATAAACCTGCCCACGATATCTTTCACCTTGCTGTTGGAACTTCCACTGGCTCGATTATTTCTGCTGGTATTGCTGCGGGTAAAACCGCCAAGCATATGAACCAGCTGTATATCGAAATAGGTAATACGGTTTTCCCAAATTCGCTGCGTAAAATCGCTTTTCCCCTCAGCCGCTACCGGTACCCGATCGAACCACTCAACAAAACACTGGAAACCCATTTCGGAAATCTGAAAATGGGCGATTTTTGGAATACTAACCCGCGTATTGACTTGGTGATCACCACTTATGATCTGGAAAAAAATCGGACTATTTTCATTAAGCCGTGGAAAGGGGAATACATGGATTGGTCGGTAGCTAGAGCTGTTCAAGCCTCCTGCACAGTTCCGACTTACTTTCCAGTTGTTGAAAACCGATACATTGATGGTGGCGTTGGGTCGTATGGAAATCCATGCTACGTGGCGGCGTATGAAGCAAAAGAGTGCCTTAACTGGGATCCAGCTGAAACCACACTTATCAGCATTGGAACGGGAAGGGATCCGTATATTTACCATCACGAAACTGCTCCGCACTTGCGGGCATGGGATTGGCTGAGCCGCATCTTTGGTATATTCTTACAGTCGGCATACGATCAGCAGGTTCATTTGGTGGATAAATATTTTGAGGCGCTCGATTTTCGTCGTTTTCAGGTAAACCTGAGAGAGCCAATTGAGATGGATGATACAGGGCAGATCACTCGCCTTTTATCATATGGTTCTCAGCTCGGCCATATGATTTTGAATGATCAGGTTGATAAAACACAAGGGCTTAGCCCCAAGACTCCGAATTAGACTTAACTGCCTGGTGACAAAAATTATCTAAATAAAATCACCGATGGATTAAGATATTAACAAATCGCAGCACCGACATCCCATTTCAAAAATTTCTGACAACTTTTAGGTATATTAGCCTGTTATTCCTTGGCATCCAGGCTAAAATGTTTCGTAATAAGCTTCCGCATTGCCTCCGGGCGTTTGAGAGCAAACATACGTATGACTTCAACTTCTTTTTCCCAGTTTTCCAGCGTATCGCTTTCTGTTCCCCAGCGCAGAAGATTTTCCTGAATTTCCGGCCGCAGAGTTGCCTCCCACTGGTCCAGTATCGCGGTTACCCTCTCAGGTGCGTAGGTTGTATTGATCTGCTCTTCGAAGTGTCTGACGAATTTCGACCTGAACTCTTCGTTTTCCAGCAAAGACCTGAACAGGAAACCGCCCCACCCTGGTTGTTTGGCGA
This sequence comes from uncultured Chloroflexia bacterium, assembly GCA_963723145.1. Taxonomy (GTDB): domain Bacteria; phylum Chloroflexota; class Anaerolineae; order Anaerolineales; family Anaerolineaceae; genus Pelolinea. Next base: position 48,096 of record CAVRPM010000006.1, on the reverse strand, counting down.
CCTCAATTGTATCAAGTTTATAATCCTCCGCACCACCCTTCAGCCCGAAGCCAAAATCCAGATCAAAGAGCATCCAACGCCAGCGGCCGTCTTGGCCGTAAGGGGCGTTTGGTTTATATCCATCGGTTTTCATACGCCATAAATATATGTTGTTGTCTGGCCAGTCGTCATTGCCTGAGTAAATTTCAGCGATCAGGTAATCAATATAATTGTCTACATCCATCTGGGTTTGAATGTACCGATAATGCTCTGGGTCAGAAAGACCGTTTTTACGAATGTAGTTCAGCATATCTGCATAATGCTTTTCATCCCCATCCTCGCCCCTGAATAGTATCCCGCTCTGCCTGAGAATAACCGATTGATCAGGTTCGATTCCGTAGTGATTAGCAATGTAATATTCGTCATAACGCTCTTGAAGAGTGTAAATTCCCCAATATTCACCATTCAGGAAAGCAATCACCGGTTGGGCTGCCTGGGTAGCCAAACGCGGATTACTAACCAGGCTTTGCACAAAAGCATCGCGAAACATGGATTTCATCCAATCCTGTCCGGAATTTCTTAGAAGGAAAGTCTTATAATCGCGTGTTGATTTGTTCCCGCTCTCGTTTGATTTTCCAGTGAATAATGGATAAGAAAAGAATTCTTTGAGATCATATTCATTTCCGGAATTGAAGCGCAGTGTCTTCTGTGGATAGCGTCTTGAACCGCCACCGTGAATGCGCACGCCGCCATTCTGCGCGAATACTGCCTTTCCTCCAGATTCGAAAAATTCAAAGCTGATCGGCTGCTCCCAAGCCCTGCCGTGCTGGTTGTAATTCGCGAATGTCTGCCTTTCATCTTCGGTGAGATCAGCGTCAGATTGTTCTTTGTAAGATTTTCCCAGAACATAAGCACCCGTTGTTTCATCAAAGAAATTTTGCGGGTCTGTGGCTAGTGAAACAACAGGTAGTGTGTAACGATTTACAAGATTATCTCCTATAAAAAAAGTTTGCGTCCCGGTTGCGCTGGCTTCGCCGGTCTGTTCATTGATCGCTTTTGCCCTCACGACGATAGCTTTGGTTACTTCATGTTCAGGTTTTTTCCAGTCCGCAGCAACCGATTCTATCGCAGAAAACAGGTTGGGTTCTCCGGCTCGGCTGGCGATCAATATCGGTTCAGAAAAAACAGGTGATTTTTCGGTCGGTTCTGAGCCGTCTAATGTGTAATGGATGTTCACATCGGGCTCATCAGAGGATAATTTCAGGAGAATGCTGCTTTCATAAAAACCTGCAGGTTGCGAAAAGTTCACATCACGCAAAGAAGCGAAAAAAGGCAGTGCAGCTGGCTTTCTAAGCGTGATATTTTGCCAAAAAGGTCGCACTGAAGCAAAATTATCCTCTTTTGCTCGTGAAATCAAATTATCACGGATGTCTACATCTGCCAGCACCCCTGTTTTCAGATTGTCCTGCAGAGCGCCTCGAGCCATAAGGTTTCCTACAGGGTTTATTTTTGTAATACCGGTGTCACGGAGATTTAATTTCTGAAGGTTAGTCAAATCGCTCAGAATATCAACCTGATCGCCAATCGGAACGCCCCTTAATATAAGCGTGCGCATATTGGTTAGATTTTTTATGGGTTCAATGGAATTAATTTCAGGGTTGGAATGGAGGTTGAGGTACTTAAGTTTTGATAATTTAGCCAGTGCTGAGATATCATTCAGCTTCGAATCACGAAGATTGAGATATTGGAGCTTAGGTAAACCGGCGATAATATCGATTTCATTTTTGACTGGTACCCCCGCGAGAATCAATTCTTGCAGGTTGATCAGTTTTACTAATGGCGCAATTGATTCAATTTTCGGGTTTAAATATAAATTTAGATGTTCAAGTGCTGTCAGATGTGAAATAGGTTCCAGGTCTACAACCCCGCTCCCGCGTAAATTAAGATTAGTCAGCTGAGGAAAATTTTCCAGTATAGATATTTCATTTTTGATAGGAACGTTTCCCATAATTAAAGTGCGCAGGCCCTTTAGATTTTTCAGCGGTCTTATGGATTCAATCCCCGGATTGGAATGGATATTCAGATAAGTTAATTCAGATAATTTGGCCAAGGGAGTAAGATCGGTAACTGCATTATTCCGCAGGTTAAGTTCTCGCAGGTATTTTAATTGCGCCAAAGGGGCGATGTCACTGATTTCATTATCGCGCAGCTTGAGCTGCATCAGATTTGGCATGTTCTCAATACCTTCAAGGCTGGTAATACCTCGTCCGGAAGCATCCAGTGTGACTATTGGCAGCAGTTGATGCTGAGTAATTATGCCGGATGGTTTTTTTAGCACATCTCTGACAACTGCTTCGAGATGGGGATTTTCAAAAAAAACTTCCCGGTTCAGTTGATTGGCGAAAAACAGCAGCCCGGAGACCAGTGTCAGGCAAAGGATAATCAGCCCAGGCTTACGTACGACTAATTTTTTCCCCGAAAAAAGCTGATTAACTATAAGAATAGTTGCGGTTATAAAAATTATTAATCCAAGAAAATCAGAAGCCAATGCTCCGGTGATGAGGATTTTGCGGATTAAATCTGCGCTTTGCCAGTCGAGTTTTGGTTCAAGAAAAACCTTATGAGTTCCTGTTTGGGGTGAGTACAGGTCAATTTTTTGTTGATCTCCATCCCATGTGATATTTACGATTCCTCCTTGAGGTCCGGTTTTCAATTGAATCAACATGCCCGCCTGCATGAAATGCTGGAAAGTAGCAGAAGCAACCTGGTCATTGCTCGCAGCAATCCCATATCCATTATTAGTTCCCTGCCAGCTGCCTTCCAGGTTTAGTTGCGATGCAGGGATTCTTCTTTGTTTTTCTGAGGGTAAAGAAACTGAATTTAGGAAAAGAACTTCAACCTTTGAATTCACCGAAAGTGGGTTGCTTTCATCCAAAGCTTTGATTGTCAGGCTGTGGTGTTCAGGAAATGGCGGCAGCTGATATTGCATTGAGAATAATACTGCAACAGCCACAGCACTTAGACCTAGAGATATTGCCATTGTCTTTTTGGATAGGGTTCTGGACAATGGGTTTAGAACAGCAATAAACAACCAGGCAGAAAAAAGGCTGGCGGCAGTAAGCAGGGAAATAATAATAATAATTTTTTCTTCTTTTGGGGCAGATAAAAAATTGGTAAACCGCGCTGCCAGACTATAAGCCCAACACAATGCGCCAATTGCGGCCGCCCCAAAAAACAATCGACCTACTTTTCGCTGTTCTCATGATTAAAACAAGTACATTTCAAGCCCTGGGAAGCGTCTCAAAGATCTATTGTGGCGCATTAACTGCTCCATGTTGACCTTGCAATTTCGGCTAAAGCCACTTCAATACCCTGGGTATATTTGCTATTTGTAACCACGACAAGAGATTGGTCCTTCACCAAAGCTTTCAGCCAGTCTGGCTGCCGCTTGTCGCACTTAATTTCCAGCACGATATAACCCGGATAATGATTGCGGAAAAAGAATGTTTCCGGAAAAAGCGTTGCTGCCCTGGCGCTTCTGACTTTGTGGTCAAATGTGATCCTTAATTCCTCGCACCCCCGCGATAGATATCCTTCACGCAGGTATTCCACAATTATTTTTGGTTTTTGTGCTTTAAGGTAAATGTACCTTTCAAATTCTTCAAGGATCGCATCCGCCCGAGATGGTAAATGTCCCGTCGACATAAAATTGATATATTCCTCCAAAGATATCCAAGTGCTGTGTTTCTCCATCGTCATACCTTTTCGGGCTTTGAGTTCCACACGCAGATTAGCGTTTTTTGGTGGAGTTTTCGAATAGCTGCGGATCCGTAATTTAATACGATCGCAGTCGCCATTTATTTTTTCCTCAAAATTGGATAGGTCATCAGTGTCAAAGTAAAGACTGCGTACAGGGTAGCGGCTATTTTCGCCTGCTAATGAAAAACGGTCTTTTTTCATAAACGGTAAGATCGCACTTCGGACACAAATATACTGCTGGTAATTCAGGCGATATTTATATTCAAAGCGCCAATTGTCATTATTTATATTAGTCTGAGGCAGCAATTAGCGTCTCCTGAGAACTATTAAAATAGGAAGTGAAAGCTGCGGAGCAAGCAAGGAAACATTCCGCACACCCGGCAGATCTTTTAAAGCCTGAATAAGCTCCTCTGCTGCGTGGCTGGTTAATTCAGAAAGACGGAGTTCGAAAATGATCTCCCAATTCTCTCCTTCAACTTCATAAGACCGCATCCTTGCATCATCGGAATAGCGCTGAATTACTTCGCGCGCTTGTTCTTCGGCATAAGGAACTTGTCCGGAAAAGGAAAGGACAAAATCTTTATTTGGCGAATGCCCATAACGGACAAGATATAAAGCCGCTACAATCACCATTAAAAAAAGTGATGAAACTAATGCCACAATCCAGTTATAAGTACCGGCGCCAAGACCTACCGCGATTACCCAGAATAAAAATACCATATCACGGCTATCCTTAATGGCTGTCCGGAAGCGGATGATTGAAAGTGCGCCGATCAAACCTAAAGAAAGGCCTAAGTCACCGTGGACATAAAGCATCACAATGGTGACTATAGGGGCTAATAGCACAAGTGAAGCCATGAAGGTATGTTCATAATTTAATCCCCGATGTGTACTTCTGTATAATAGGGAAATCAGCATTCCCAGAATTGTCGCGAGGCTTAATGAAAAAAGCAAATCTGTTAAATCCGGCCCGGAATAGATGAGTTTGTTAAATAATCTCGTTCAATTTTTCACATTTTCCAAAAGTTCACAAAACCTTTTTAAAGTGTTTTTCTTTCATGGTAACAACAAAATAATTATACTTTTATCCCTTTACAAATAACATATGGTTGAATTATATATTTTTGAGTACTTCAATGATTTTAGAGGGAAGTATCAATTATCCTCTATCCCACTTCCATGCACAACACTTCTTTATTTGGAATATTTTTTAGTAATTAGCCTTTAGGAGAAATCAAAATCGAAAGGTCATTTATTAAGTCAATTTTAATTAAATTTGTTAAATTAATTTATCGAAACCCTTAGAAATTATAATTATAAATATTGGCGTATGAATAATTTAGAAAGGCAGGCAAAAAATGATCTCAAAATGTCCTTACTGAGATGAGTATTTTGGAGCCAATCTTCTTAAAATGCATATGAGTGTCTGTGAAAAAAACAAAAAGAAATCCCTGGTTCCTTTTTCTGTTCAAAATGCGACAGGTCTTTTTCGGATGAGCATATATATTTGAAGCAAAAAAAAACTTATCACAAAGATATAGAAAATGACTTGTTCAGGCAGAAAAATTTTTCTTAATCAATCGAACCATTTTTGAGTTAGTTTTTTAAAAACAATTAATGTTGGTTCATTTTACTGAAGCAAAGTCTTTAAAACTAACTCGGAATATTTTTTCTGATCAGCCGAAAGGCATACCGCCATCTGGTTTCTGTTCACATTTTCAGAATAATTTCTATTCCAACGGCGATCTATGACTGTCATACCTCTTGTATACTCTCCTGTTGTCTCGACAAAAACCTGGTAATTTTCGAATTTCCCGATTGTCGGGTCGATTGCAATAGCAACGGTCAGCAAGTCAGGAGGTGCGATTGCTCCCTCTCCCATCGCATATTTCCTTCTGGAACCTTCTGCCATTTCAATGGACCTTTTTAGCAATCTGGCAGACATTTGACACCAGGGCTTATCGGCAGCAGCTTCAATTTGCTGTATTTCGGTTTGATTGATCTGTCCACCATGCCAAAGCGGATCCAGCGGTACCATCATTTTTGGAAGATTGCTGTCAAAAACAATTTTTGCAGCTTCAGGATCGGCGAAAACATTGAATTCTGACATAGGCCGGGTATTTCCGAAATCCACAGCACCGGCCATCATGGTAAGCAGACGTACTTTCTGGATTATTCTTGGTTCTTCCCTTAGTGCCAGGGCAAGGTTGGTCAGCGGTCCTAATGAAATCCAATCCATCAATGAAGTGCAATCCATCAGGGTACGGATAATAAACCCAATTGCGTTTTCTTTTTCGGCTTGGCATTCAGGCGAAGGAAATGAGAGATCTCCCAGGCCATCGGTGCCATGGATATGAGGAGCATTTTCCGACCTTTCAGGTAATAAAGGATCAGACGCACCACTATAAACAGGTATCGTTTTCTGGGAATGAGCTACAACCTTAAGGGTATTAATTACCACTTTATCTAAAGTAACATTTCCATTCACGCAAGTAATTCCAGCAACATCCAATTCTGAAGACCGTAGCGCCAGAATAAGTGCAAGGGCATCATCGATACCAGTATCACAATCTATAATAACTTTTCGCATATGGTAATCCTTTATTGAAATCGTTTTATTTGATGTTTTCACATAAAATATCTTACTCTATAAAAAGTATAATAGACGCACTTTTAATCGGTAATAATTTTGAAATAATTATAGAATTCTGATGGAATAAGGCTTTTATTATAAAATATCTCTTAAATGCAGCCAAGGCGAAATATCCATCTTTCATTTCTAATACTTCTAGTTTTAATCTGCTGTATAGGTTTTTTCTATTTCATCGCAAACCAATTAAATATCTCTTTAATAAAAGGTAAAAATTATGTCGCCAACTCTTCACGTTCATATCCAAAAAACTGCACAGACTGAATCCATTGACCTGCTTAAAAGTAAACTGGAAGATAATATTCTTATTTCTTTCGGAACCAATGAGAATATCCCAGAAAAAACATCTATTCTTGTAGCAGGAAATCCCACTCGAGATCTGCTTATTTCGCTACCAAATCTGAAAGCACTAATTATTCCTTGGGCTGGTGTAGCTCAGGAAACTTTGGTTATCATGCGTGAATTTCAATCCATTTCTATTCACAATTTGCACCATAATGCTCTTCCGGTTGCGGAATATGCTCTGGCATTGCTTTTAACTGCTGCAAACTCAATTTTGCCTGTTGATCACGCCTTGCGTACCAATGATTGGCGCCCTAGATATACCAACACTTCTTCGATTCTAGTCACTGGTAAAACCGTACTGATTTTAGGATATGGGCATATCGGTAAAGCATTATCAGAATTGCTTAATGGATTTCACATGAAAATATTAGCTACGCGCAATAGCATAGATTCTCCACTGAAAGAGGAAGCCGTTCATGTTTTTCCTTCAGATCATTTTCACGAACTTCTCCCAAAAGCTGATTTCCTTATTATCTGTCTTCCTCTAACAGCGAGTACAAAAGGATTGATTGGTAAAAAAGAGTTAGATTTACTGCCTAATCATGCTGTTTTGGTAAATATTGGACGCGGTGACATAATCGACCAGGGATCTCTATTTAATGCGCTAAAAGAAAAAACAATTATGGCAGCTGGTATAGATGTTTGGTATAACTACCCCAAGAATGATGAGGATCAACCTAATACCCCACCGGCAGATTTTCCCTTTTATGATTTGGATAACATTGTAATGAGCCCACACCGTGCAGGGAGCCTGAATCAAAAAGATATTGAAGTATTAAGGATGGCCCACCTGGCTGAGCTTCTAAATCAGGCAGTGCACGGCTTTCCAATGAAAAATCGTGTTGATCCTGACAAAGGTTATTGAGCAGAAAGAGGTTTCATGAAGATTGTTATTTGGTGGATTCGCAGAGATATCAGACTTCATGACAACCAGGCTTTGGCGCAGGCTCTGAAAATCAGCTCAATTATCATTCCTCTTTATATATTTGACCCTTATCTTTTAAAAAGAAACCCAGCTGCCAGGAAATCTTTTCTAAACAATGCGCTTGAATCGTTCAATTGCGACCTTCATAAACATGGATTCAGCCTAATTCTTCGCGAAGGGGATCCGCTGATTGAACTGCAAAAAGTATTCATCGAAGCTAATGCTGAAAAAATATTTGCGGAAGCTGATTACAGCCCTTATGCTAAAAAGCGCGACTTGGAAGCCGCAGAAATCCTTCCCTGCGAATTTGTTTCAGGCTTGACCATTCATCCACCTTTTGCTGTACGAAAACCAGATGGTTCACCTTACACGGTTTTCACTCATTATAAGAATGCCTGGAAGTCATTGCCTGAATCTGGGAAACCGCTAAATTACTCATTTTCAAATTCCTCTTCAATAATTTTGGAATCTATGAAAATTCATTCTGAAAATACCCAAAAGTATTTTCCCGCTTCAGAAACCGAAGCTAAGATTCGTTTAGAAAATTTTTCTTCTTCTCACCTTACTTCTTACTCAAAATACCGTGATCATTTGAATACCAGTGGTACTTCCGGATTATCACCATATTTGCGTTTTGGGCTAATTTCTGCCCGCACAATGGCATTTAGAGCAAAAGAATTTATCCATCAATCACAGAACATCGAAGAAAGAAAAAGTGCAGAAATATGGTTTGATGAACTTATATGGCGTGATTTTTTTTACAGCATAATGGAGAATTTTCCTTTTGTTTTATCCAGGGCTTTCCGGGAGAACCTCAGGCTTATTCCATGGCGTAAATCAGATCATGACCTTGAAGCCTGGAGAAATGGACTGACTGGCTATCCTGTTGTGGATGCCGGGATGCGTCAGTTGCTTGAAATGGGCTGGATGCATAACCGCGCCCGCATGATCACAGCCTCATTCTTAACCAAAGACTTGCTGATTAATTGGCAGGAAGGTGAAGCATGGTTCATGAAGCAGCTCATTGATGGCGACCCTGCCTGTAACAATGGCGGCTGGCAGTGGTGTGCAGGCACCGGCACTGATTCATCCCCTTATTTCCGGATTTTTAATCCGGTTCTGCAAGGAAAGAAATTTGATGCGGCAGGTGATTATATACGTAGATGGATTCCTGAATTATCCGATGTTCCAAAAGAGTACATCCATTCTCCATGGGAGATGCCTACCGATCTGCAGTCAAAAATCAGCGTTATTATTGGTAAAACTTATCCAAAACCAATTGTAAATCACTCGGAAGCTCGCGAAAGAGCGCTGGCTGCGTATAGAATCTCCAAGAATAATTAATTTCAAGAATCTGCCAGCAAATATTTTGGAATTATATGATGGATAATTATCAAAGAAACATAGATTATAGTTTTATTTCAGAATCATCCGGCAATCAAGTCCTATAACACCGGCACCTTCAGAAAGAACTCTTAGCGGATTGATTTCAACTTCATGTATTTGAGGAAAATCTGAAGCTAATTGGCTTAATAGCATTATTATTTCGGCAATCGCTTTAATATCAGACCTTTGACCTCCTCGCCATCCGTTTAGCAGCTGAAAAGCTTTTGTCTCTTTAATCATCTCCAAAGCATCATCAGCACTAATTGGAGCTATCCTGAATGAAACATCCTTGAAGAGCTCCACAAAAATACCCCCCATCCCGAACATTATTACGGGTCCGAAACCGGGATCGCGTTTCATCCCAATAATAACTTCTTCTCCTTCTGCTGCCATTTTTTCAATAAGTATTCCATCAATCACAGTATTTTTACCAAACTGCATTGCTTTTTCAACTAAATTATTGTAAATTTTTTCAAAAGACTTATTGTTTGCTACGCCAACCCTAATAACCCCGGCCTCCGATTTATGCAGCAGCTGATCTGAAGCAACTTTCATCACAACTGGATAGCCTATTGAATTAGCGAGTATCTGTCCTTCTTGAATGGAATTGACCAAGCCGCCTTCAATAATTGGAATACCATAGGCTGAAAGTATAGGTCTGGTTTTATATTCTCCCCAGTTATTTTTGCCAAGGTTTTTCTCAAATATCGATTCGACAAATTTTTTACCGATATTATGGGTGATTGCCAAGTTCATATTTACGTTTTTCTCAATAAGCGATCGTTTGTACAATGCCCCAAACATAACACCGGTTAATTCCGGGAAATCCACCATCGGTATATGGTTTTGTTGCAGAATTTTTTTCGCATCTTGAATGCTTTCCTTGCCCATCAGGCAAACAATTATGGGTTTATGCGATTTTTTTGAAGAATCAACTATCGCCTGGGCTACTTTTTCCGGTTTCACAAGAGCCTGCGGAACCAATATTGGAAGTACCATATCGACTCCCGGATCCAATAATGTCAGGTCGAGTGCATATGAGAATTCATCTTCATTGGCCCCCCCTAGCATGTCCACAGGGTTTCCCGTTTGGGCTGACGGATTTAATTTTTCTGACAACTTTTTCTGCACTTCAGAACTAATTGCAGCAAGCTTAATACCATTTTAATGAAAGGCTATCTGATGCCAGAGCAGCTGGCCCGCCGGAGTTTGTTATGATAGCCACCCTATTACCATGTGGCAATTCCAGCCAATCCAGCGCCATGGCAGTATTCAATAAATCAGTGGTAGAAGATACCTCGAGCACCCCGCTTTGTCTAAATGCAGCCTGGTATGCAGCATGAGATCCAGCCAATGATCCTGTATGAGAGGAGACAGCTTTTGCCCCTTCCTCGCTGCGGCCGGCTTTTAAAAATGACAACCGGTTTTTGAGAATTTATTTTTCTGGTGATGTCGATAAACCTTTGACCATTCTGTATCCCTTCAATGTACGCAGCAATCACACGAGTGTCAGCATCAAAGCCTAAATATTCAATCATATCTGTCTCGTTCACATCCGCTTCATTCCCCAAACTTAGAAAATGTGAGAATCCTATGCCTAAATTGGTAACATGGTCAACAATTCCTCCGCAAACTGCGCCCGATTGTGAAATAAATCCAATTCCGCCAGCTTCCGGAACCCCTTTAATGAAAGTGGTATTCAACCCAGTAACCAGATTCATGGTGCCCACACAATTCGGGCCAATTAGCCGGATCTTATACCTGCCGGCAATATCTAAAATCTTTTTTTCAAGGATGAGCCCTTCTTCCCCAACTTCCTTAAAACCACCGGATATGATTATGGCTGCTCTTATTTTCCTTTTTCCGCATTCCTCAAGTACAGAGGGGATAACTTTAGATGCCAAAACAATCACCGCTAAATCAACAGGGTCCGGTATCTGGCAGACGTCCTTATAACAGGGCAACCCAAGGATTTCTTCAACTTTTGGATTGACTGGGTAAATTCTTCCTTTATAGCCGTAGCTCATGAGGTTTTTCAAAATACCATAGCTCAGTTTTTCAGGACTTGTGGAAGCGCCAATAATTGCTACGCCGCGTGGTTCAAAAAATGGTTTAAGCGAAGATGACATCATTACTCCTATGATTAATAAAAGAAACTATTTTAATAATTCCAGACCAAAAAATAGGTTCAATTTTATTTTCCTTTTATCTAAACCGTCATAGTAGAACTTTATTTATTGTTGAGATTATATTAGAAAAGTTGATTTTGACTATATATTTTTTCAAATACTAAATGTAATTAAAATCGGAAACTGTGGTAAACTACCGTCCGTTAAGTTAACTCTCATTATTGAGCGTTACCTTTCTGCATTTGAGACAGCCAACGGCAGCCTTCAAGTGTAAACCCGAAGAAAGGAGGAATCCTTCATGCATAATTACGAGTTAGTTGTCATTATCCATCCGGATCTTGATGAAGAAGCCATTAATCAGGCTCTTGATAAGATTAAGGACTGGATTGCGAAAGCTGGTGGAAGCATTGAAAATGTGGATAATTGGGGAAAACGTCATCTGTCATATGAAATTCAGAAACAGAATGAGGGCATTTACTATTTATTCAAAGCGTCTTTGCCAACAGCTTCTATTGCAGAACTGGAAAGAAATTTGACTATTCTCGAACCAGTCATGCGTCACTTAATTGTTGCAAAATAAATTTATTAAGCTAGCCAAACAAGATTAGGAGATATTATGGCTGAAGATTATATTCGGGATGATGGTAATAGCCAGGAGCGCGGTGGTTTCGCGCGCCGCTATACTCCCAAACCAAGGTTTTGTCAGTTTTGCGCTGAAAAAAATCTTGAAATCGATTATAAAAATACCGCATTACTCAGAAGATACACAACAGAAGAAGGCAAGATAAGGCCGCGGCGCCAGACTGGCACATGTGCCAAACATCAGCGTACGGTAGCACGTGAAATTAAGCGCGCCCGCCATATTGCTTTGCTTCCATTTACCGGCGGCACCTGGGAAGAAAAAGTTCGATAAAACGGAGCTACAACTATGCCGCAAAAAAAGAGTGAGGAAAAACCAATCCATACCCATCCGATACATTCTGTCAAAGAACAGAAACAGAACCGGTTGGTCATAATCGGTTTTGCCATTATTGCCGCCCTAATAGTTGGGCTAATAGGTTATGCTTTCCTATACGAAAAAGTCTTTAAAAAGTAACATCCCAGTGGCAAAGGTCAATGGTATTGCTATTGACAGCGAGTACTATCAAGACAGGGTTCGACTTGAGAGAAATTCATATATTCAACAATATGAAATATTGAATCTTCAATCTCAATTTTCTGCTCAGGACCCTTCATCTCAGGAATATTACCAGAACCAGTTAGGTCAAATTCAAGCACTGCTTGATGATAAAGAATCCTTTGGGAAGCTTGTTTTGGATAAAACCATCGATGATGAGATCATAGCCCAGCAAGCAAAGGTTATGGGTATCGAGGTCAGCGATTCTGAACTTGAAGAAGGTCTTCAAAGCCTATTCAAATATTTTCCGAATGGAACGCCAACACCAGAGCCAACTTTAGCCCCTTATGCTACCCCATCAATCACTAAAGATCAGGAGAATATCTTAAGATATACCCCCACACCTTCCGATTTCGCAGATCCTCTTTCGGCGAATCCCACAGATCTCCCTGATATTCAGAATCCTGCTGCAACGCGACTGCCAGATGATGAGGAACAGCTACCGACTGCAACTCCTTACACGGAAGAACTTTTTAAGGAAAATTATCAAGAGTACATAAGTGGTTTGGAATCAATTAATGTCTCAGAAAAAAACCTCAAAGCCTATTTGGTTCATTATCTTCTTGATATAAAAGTATTTGATGAAATAACGAAAGATGTCCCCAGAGACCAAGAACAAGTCTGGGCGAGACATATCCTTGTTAAGACGCAGCCCGAAGCTTCTATTGTGCTTGATCGCCTAAACAAAGGAGAAGATTGGTCAGCCGTTGCAGCTGATATCTCTCTAGATACAAGCAATAAAGATAATGGTGGGGACCTTGGCTGGTTTGCTCGAGGCAGGATGGTTAAGGAATTTGAAGACGCTGCTTTCGCGACTGATTCAGGTAAGCTTAGCGCCCCTGTAGAAACTCAATTTGGATGGCATATTATCCAGGTTGTTGACCATCAAGTTTTTCCGATTTTAGATTCTGATTACATAACACTCCAGGAATCAACCTATACAGAATGGTTTAACAAAATTAAAGAATCTGCAGATATAAAAATAAATGATGTCTATAAAGACATCATACCTGCTGAACCTACAATTCCTGAGTGAAATAGAGTATATTAAAAAAAAGGCCGTTTTTATCTAGCGGCCTTTTATATTCTTACTGAACCATTTCGTCAGTAAGCTCTTCCATTTTCAAGCTGATTACCTGGCTCACAGAATCCTTCCCCATGGTAACACCATACAACACATCAGCCAGTTGAACTGTGTTGCGGTTATGAGTGATCACTATAAACTGGGTTGTTTCACTTAAATCCTGTAGTAATTCACCAAAACGGACCACATTAGACTCATCCAGCATAGCATCAACTTCATCGAGTATACAAAAAGGTGTGGGTGAAATTTTTAATAATGAAAAAATCAAAGCTACAGCAGTTAAACTTCTTTCACCTCCTGAAAGCAATCCAAGTTCCTGCTTTCTCCGCCCAGGTAATGTGGCTTCAATTTCGATCCCCCCATCAAGTACATTATCCTCATCCTCAATATAAATCGTGGCAGCACCGCCATTAAATAGCTGACCAAAAATATTGCTGAATTCCTCCTCTACTTTTTTAAAAGTTTGCATAAATTCTTTCTTCATCAGCAAATCAAGTTCACTAACAACTTGGCGAAGGTCTTTTTCAGCTTTGTTAAGGTCAGCTAATTGGTCAGTAAGAAAAACATACCGTTCATTAGCATCGTCAAACTCTTTTTCAGCATCCGGATTTATTGGACCGATTCGGCGCAAATATGCCTTTTTCTGAGATATTTGATCTTCAAATCCATCCTGCAATTCAGCAATTTTTGGTAGACTTGCTACGATGCCCTCAATTGGCAGGGGTTGATCATAATCATATTCGGTTTCATCCCCTGCATTTATTATTCCAAAATCTTCTTCGATTTTCCCCTGAATATTATTGATTTGATCCCGAATTTTTTCAACTTTTAGCTGAGATTGAAGAGTGTGTCTTTCTGCGATCGCAAAATTCCTTCTGCTCTTGTCAACATCTTCGAGAATTTTTCCTTGCGCTCCGATAATTGCTTCAACTTTTTCTTCTAAAGGGATAATTCTCGTGGTTATTTCCTTTATTTTTATATCAAGTTTTACTTTTTGCTCCTTCAATAAATTCATGGTTTCTACAGTCTCTGCAATGCTCTTTTCCAATTCCATCTTTTTTTGAATAAGATTTTCCTTGGTTCGTTCAATACTGCTTGAATTTTCTCTGGTTTTAGAAAGCGTTTGAACATGCTGCGAATCCAGTTTTTCAGCGACCATTCTTCTTGACGATAAATCGAGTACTTCTTTCCTAATTGAGTCAATTTCGTTAAGGTCGACTGCAGCAGTAATATTTTGCTCCTCAATGCTTAACGTTTTGATATTTTGCTCTTCCAATATTATTTTTTCTTTAATTGTTGTGAAATCATTTTTAAGATTTCCAATTTGCGACTCAAGTGTATTCTTTCTTTTAATCTCATCAGCTTGAATTCTGTTTTTTTGATCTCTTTCAAGATCAAGCTTATGGATTTCAAAGTTCAACGAAGAAATCTTCTCTTTAGCGGTATTAATATCAACTGTAACCTGATTTAGACTAATATTTAATGAATTGATTTTTGATTTATTTTCCGAAATCTCTTTTTCTATTTCGGCTAAATAATTTTCAGAGTTTATTAATTCGGATGAAAGAGTAGTTTTTTCACGTTTCCTCTTTAAGAGGTTTTATGCGATACTCAGTTCCCGCTGAAATAGTGCCACGGCTGTCAAACACTTCGCCAGTCAAAGTAATGACTTTCCATCCAGGTTGTAAATTTTCAAATAGTTTAAGTGCAGTTTTACGATCATCAACCAGAATTGTTTTCGCCATAAGCTGTTTAATTGTTTTTGAATACTGTGAATCACCCTCGATGATTGATTCGGCAAATATCAGTCCTTTGTTGCTATAAGGATTTTCATTATCCTTTTTATTTTCTAAATCAAATGGAACCAGAACGGTTCTTGAAATTTTTTGTTTTTCAAGATAATCAAGGATATTTTCAGCACTCATTCTGCTATCAAGGAAAATTCCTTCAAGTATTTCACCTAAACCCGCTGCAAGGGCTGCTTCATACTCTTCCGGTATATTTAAATGGTCAATAATTAGAGCCAGATTGCCGGGAATTGCTTTTGTTCGTGATGCGTTGAGAATTTCGGCGCTGCCAGAATTAAATCCCGCCAGATGTTCTTCGGCATCTTTTATTGCATCCAATTCTGGATTTAATTTTTAAATTATATGTTAAGGTTTTTTGTTTTTCATCAAGAAAATAATTTACCTTTGTTTGAAAGACAGTTGCTTCAGTTTGTATATTCTGAATATCACTTTCTTTTGTGGATATTATTGCTTTGAATGAATTAATATTGCTTTCCAGGTTTAATTTTTCGGAGTCTATTTTCTCAAGGGTTATCAAAATTTCTTTAAGGTAATCTTCAATATTTTTTATTTCAGTTCTCTTAGTTTCAATCTCACGTAAATAATTTCTTTGGCTCGTTTCTAAACTTAATATCTTTGATTCACTTGATAATAGCTTTTTTCGAATTTCCGATAGCAGTAATTCATTTTTTTGTTGAACACTAATTTTTTGAGATAGATTTTCAGAGGCAATATTTAATAACTTGGATACTTCCAGAAATTCAGTTTTATACTCAAGCGCGGTAGTCTCTAGTCCGGTTAATTCAGCCTGAATATATTGTGATTGTTCAGTATAATTATCAATCTCGCTGGAAATTTCTGTTATTCGTTGAATAAGGGTTTTTTCTCTTTCATCAAGAACTGCCGTTCTTCGTGTGATATCTTCAGTCTCAGAGTGATAAATCGAGATATCTTTGTGTAAGTCAGCTAAAACAAGTCGATTTTCATTTAAATTACCCTGTATTTGATTTAATTGATCCTCTAGATTTTCTTTCTGAAATTGGGCATTTTCAAATTCCTCTTTTTGTTGAGTATAAAAATCAACTGCTGAATTAAGCTCTTTTTGTATTTCATGCCAATGATAGCCATACCAGTCTTTCAAAAGTATATTAAGATCTTTTTGTATTTGTTTGTACTGGCTCGCTTTCTCCTTACCCTTAAGCAATAATCCAATACGAGGTTTTAATTCATTGGCAAGATCCTGGACTCTTTCCATGTTTCGCAGGGTCTTATCAAGTTTTTGCACTGCTTCTTCCCTGCGATCCCTATATAAACCAATTCCTGCAGCTTCTTCAAAGAACTTTCTTCTCTCTTCAGGACGTAAACTGAGAGCCGAATCCACCATCCCTTGTCCAATGATGGTATAGGTTCGATCAGCTAACCCCGAATTAGATAGTAATTCATTAATTTCTTTTAATCTGACCCGCTGATTATTTAGCAAATACTCATTTTCGCCATCTCGATACGCTCTGCGGGTAATATTTACTTCCGAGAAATCTATGGGTAGCCAACCTGTTTGATTATCAAAGGTAATTGAAACAGACGCCATCGATGCTTTAGCGCGCTGCTCAGAACCGGAGAAAATCATATCAATGGTTTTTTTTCCACGAAGAACGCTATAAGCCTGTTCACCTAAAACCCATCGAATAGAATCTGCGATATTTGATTTACCTGATCCGTTTGGACCAACAACGGCAGTAACTCGACCAGGGAATGCAAATTGAGTTTTATTCGCGAAGGTTTTATACCCCTGTAATTCAATTTCCTTTAATCGATTTTTCATTTATTCTTCGTGGTTAATCTGTTTGAGAGCATTTTGCGCGGCGATTTTTTCAGCAGATTGCTTACTTTTTGCTATCCCGCTACCTAATACCAAATTGTTAATTTTTACTTCCACCTCAAATACTTTTGCGTGATCTGGTCCATTTACACTAGCGGTTGAGTACTTTGGCGGAACATATCCGTTTGATTGTGCCCACTCCTGAAGCTTTGATTTTGGATCTTCATTTTTATGGTTTTCTATTATTTCGACAGTCGCCACTTCCAATAGGGGGTAAATAAAAGTTTTAACCTCAACCATACCTTTATCAAGGAATAAAGCACCGATAAAGGCTTCAAAAACATCACAAAGAAGAGTATTTCTAGAATGCCCACCGCTTTTTTTTTCGCCCTTTCCAAGTCTGATAGCATTTTCCATTAATAGTTGTTTATTAAAAGCTGCTAACTGATTTGTTTGAACAAGAGCTGAACGCATCTGGGTTAATTCACCCTCCTCCATTTCGGGAAAACGGTTGTACAGCCATTCTCCAACGAGGAAATCCAGTACGGCATCTCCGAGGAATTCGAGTCTTTCATTGTCTTCTAATGATTCAGGGTTTTCATTTAGGTAAGATCGGTGAGTTAAGGCACACGTTAACAGCAAAACATCATTAAACTGAATATTCAGTCGTTTCATTAATTGTTGCGGAGTTTCAATAATGATTTGTTCGCTATCCATGAATTAGGTACAATTCTATAATTAATTAAGGTTCGTTTAAAGCTTCTGCTATAATTGCGTCCATGTCCCTACCTTCACTTTGGCATTCATCATCTAATTATAAGATCTCAACTGAAGTTTATGAAGGTCCGCTAGACCTCTTACTTCAGCTTATCGAAAGGGCAGAACTTGATATTACTAAGTTATCCTTAGCAAAAGTTACTGATGAATACCTCTCCCATTTAAATACAATTGGTCAAGGCGATCCTATCGAAGTATCAGCTTTTCTGGTTATCGCAGCAAAACTGGTTCTTATCAAGTCTTCAATTTTACTACCTTCTCTGGAAGGTGATTTAATTGAAGCTGAAGAAGATCCTGGCGAACAGCTTGCCAGACAACTAATTTTATATAAAAAATTTAAAGAAAAGGCATTTTGGCTGAAAGAACGGCAGGAAAAAGGAGTACGCAGTTATATAAGAGTTGCACAACCTCCGAAGGTAAAAGAAATACTTGATCTTTCAGGAACTCAAATTTATGATCTAGTTGATATTCTCATGGATTTATTCTTTCAAAATGAAAATATCACACCGCTGAGTGATGTTGTCACTATTACTGCGCTGACTTTAAAGAAAAGAATTGCAGAAATCGTCAACTTATTTAATACTAAGCCAACCAACAATTTTTCTGAACTTCTCAATCAAAACCATTCCAGGTTAGATTTGGTTGTTACATTTCTAGCTATTCTGGAATTAATAAAAAATCAATCTTTAATCGCGGATCAAACTCAATTATTTGGAGACATTTATTTTGTCAGTACACAGAATTTAAGTGAAGAATTCGAAACAGAGCTTTAATTCTAATGATTTTCGAAAAAATTACACCAATAAGAAAACAATACCTTGATATTAAAAAAGAATACCCTGGCACGATAGTTTTCTTTAGGTTAGGTGATTTCTACGAAACCTTTGACCAGGATGCCGAGATCACATCAAGAGAATTGGACATCGTTCTTACCTCAAGAAATGTTGCCAAAGGTCAGCGAATCCCGATGGCTGGAATTCCTTATCATGCAGCCGACAACTATATAAACAAATTAATAAATAAAGGGTTTCATATCGCGATATGCGAGCAAATTGGTGATCAACCAGAGAAGGGAATTTTTCCCAGAAAAGTGGTCCGGGTTGTGACGCCTGGAACACTAATTGAACCAGGCTTGATCAAAACTGAAAGCAATAATTACCTGGTGTCAATTATTTCCGATACTAATAAGGCAGGGTTTGCTTTTCTCGATATGTCTACCGGCGAATTAAGTGTAACAGAAATTCCTCTGGATAATTCTTACAGCAAAGTGCTTGCAGAAATCTCCCGTTTGCATCCCTCAGAAATCATAATGCCCGAGTCATCAACGATTCCCATTGAAAATAAATACTTCCTCACAAAATTACCTGATTGGAAATACGAATTTGGCAGGTGTGAGCAATTTATGCTTAACCACTTTGAAGTGAAAAGTTTAAATGGATTTGGTCTAGAGAACAAGCCCTTTGCCATATGTGCGGCAGGTTCTATTCTTAATTATGTAAAAGATAATGAACCCGCTTCAATAAACTTATTCAATGAAATTAAAGTCTACTCTTTAAATGATTTTATGGTCATAGATGATTCCACACGAAGAAATCTGGAGTTAACTGAAACTATACGAAGTGGAAATGAGAAGGGCTCGCTGCTGCAGATTTTGGATAGAACTAATACCCCAATGGGAAAAAGATTAATCAGAAGTTGGTTAAATCAGCCATTGCTCGATTTATTAAATATTGATAATCGCCTAAAAGCTGTTGATTATTTTTATAATAATGGATTATTAAGGATTGAAATTATTTCAATTTTAAAAACTATTTCTGATATGGAAAGAATAATTAATCGTATCATATCAGGCCACGCGATTCCCAGAGATTTAGTTGCACTTAGGTTTTCATTGGGGCAAACTCCAAGAATTACAGAGATCTTAAACCAAGAGTGCGAATTAATCAACCGACTTACAGCCCCCCTACGACCCTGCATTGATGAATATAAACTTCTACAAGAATCAATTGTTGATGAACCACCAGCGACTATGCAGCATTCTGGAGTAATTCGTCCTGGATATTCTCAAGAACTTGATAATATATTGACAGCTACTAAGAATTCCAGAGAATGGATTGCGAATCTGGAAAGCACTGAAAGAATAAGAACCGGGATAAAAACTCTCAAAGTTGGTTATAACAAAATATATGGATATTATATTGAAATCACAAAAAGTTTCCTTGACCAAATTCCCTCTGAATATATACGGAAACAAACTTTGGTTAATGCTGAAAGATACATCACACCTGAATTAAAAGAATATGAAACGCTCGTTTTAAACGCGGAGGATAGAATCCGTGAGGCAGAAAGCAGAATTTTTCATGAAATTTGCCATATTCTTTCGAGTTCAGCAGAAAATATCTTGCAAACATCCAGGTTTGTAGCTGTTTTGGACGTTATTCTCTCATATGCGCAAATTGCTCTGGAAAATAATTATTCTCGGCCTGAAATCTTTAAAAACCACCGGTTGGTAATCAAAGGTGGTCGGCATCCGGTTGTTGAAAAGACTCAATTTCAAATTTCCTTTGTTCCAAATGATACTTTTTTTAGTGACGATGAAATTATCCATATCATAACCGGCCCTAACATGAGCGGTAAAAGTACATATTTACGTCAAGTTGCTCTTATCACTCTGTTAGCTCAAATTGGTTGTTATGTGCCTGCAGAAAGTGCTGAAATAGGTATTGTTGACCGAATTTTTACGAGAATTGGTGCACAAGATGAGATCCATGCCGGCCAGTCAACGTTTATGGTTGAAATGACTGAAATGGCAAATATTTTACATAATGCCACGGAAAACAGCTTATTAATTTTGGACGAAATTGGAAGAGGAACTAGCACCTACGACGGGTTATCTATTGCCTGGTCGGTTCTAGAGTATATCCACAACCATCCTAATCTGAGATCAAAAACCTTATTTGCTACTCATTACCATGAATTAATTAAGCTTCCTGAAATTCTTCCCAGAATAAAAAATTATAATAGTGCTGTTAGCGAAGCAGGAAAGCAAGTGATTTTTTTACACAAAATTATTGAGGGTGGAGCAGATAAATCTTATGGGATTCATGTTGCCCAATTAGCAGGTATTCCACCGGCAGTAATTCAAAGAGCAAATTTCTTACTCGAAAAGCTTCAGAACGAAGCAGGAGTAATTGATGTAAAGAAAGTCCAACCTGTTGCTCAAATACCATTATTCCCTGCCTCTGATCCGGTTTTAGATGAATTGAGGCAAATGGATCTTAATAATCGTAACCCAATTGATGCATTAAATAAATTATTTGAAATGCAGAATAGAATTAAATAAGAACTGTGGAAATTTAAGATTTTATATTTTTATTTTTTGAATTTTTCTTTTCCTGTTCCTCTATTTCTTCCAGTATCTCTGGTTTTATTGCCTTTTCCATCTGCGTTTCTTCAATTACTGTCACATCACCTTCGCTTGATAAATCATTTTGGCTTAGCAGTAAGTCATTATCAAAATTGTTTTTAGGTTTAAATAACTTTTTGATTATGAGTAAGAAGAATCCAAAGCCAAGAATTGAGATCAGTGAAACAAAAACCCAAACCAGCGTTAAATATCCAACATTCTGAATTACCCCAAGTAATAAGACACCAAATCCTTTAATCAAATTATTTATATAAGGATTTATTACCAAAACAACAAATTGATCGAATCCGATCAATAAGATAACAAGCCCAATTAAACCAAAAACGGAAGTATATATGAGTAATTTTCCAATCCATTTGAGCATTACATCTTTTTCTGATCTTAATAAAAGTGCGATTGAAATTAATAAACCAATTGAAATTAATGGTAGCAGCCTTAAACCCCAACGCCCAAGACTGTAATTGAAATAAAAGTTATCAGTTTTAATACTCTCGAAGTGTATAAGTCCTGTGATAGATGCTGTTGCAGGAAAACTGATTATGGTTTCTTCTAAGTAATACGAGATGGAGTTTACAAAAGGTTGCAGTAAGTTGTCAGATGGTTTACAGGGTTGAAGTTGATACACATCCAAATTATCTTCACCAGAAGAAAATTCATAATTTATTTCTCTTGAACATTTTGGAAGACTTGAGACATAATCCAGAGCTATGGCTTCACTATTTAATATCAAATTGGATTTCAACAAACCAATATCAAGTTTTATAAAAGAACTTGGAATGCGGAAATTTAAATAATCAAGTGTCTGGTCCATCAAATCTTTAATAACCGACATTGACAAGTCAGTGGAAATATTATTTTTCAAAGCCAGCTTTAAATTCTCGCTATTTGATAAAATTTTTGGTTGTTGGGCAAGCGGGGTATCGGCAAATAGTTCTGATACTAAAGCCTCAGAAATAATTTCTGAGTATCTTGATCTATTTTCTTCACTTCCTAAAACCTTACTATAACTTTGGTCATTTAATAACACTAATTCGATGGGAAATGTAAAAACTGAAACCAAAAGAGTAATTGAAAAGATAATGGAAATAATTGCTGCTAAAAGCCGATTTGAAAAATGGATTTTATCTTTCACGTTCAACCTCATTATTATTGAAAGGGATTTTTATAAAGAATGTGTCGTTCACATAATTTAATTATTAATTTGACCAGTTGCGTGCACCATTAAGGAAAGATTTTCCGTCAATTTTCTTCTTTCCTGAGGGTTGAACTTCAAGAAGAATAAGATCTTTTGTAGATGTACCAATACACGGGTAATTATTATTTTCCCCTCGTTGGTATTGATTTAACTTTTTTTGACTTGAAACTTCAGCCGAATATATTCTCATTAACTTAGATTCCCATTCCATAAAACAAATTGGCCAGGGGTTATATGCACGTATTTTATTCTCTAATAATTCTGCGGGTTGGCTAAAATCCAGCAATCCATCTTCTTTTTTGATTATCCCGGCATAAGAAGCCCCGCTATCGCTTTGCGGTTGAGGTAGTTTTTTCCCCTCCAGATATTCGGGTAGACATTCAATTAATAATTCAGATCCAATCTTGGCCAATTTTATAGAAAGTGTAGTGCAGGTATCTTTGACATCAATTTTGACGGTTTTTTTAGAGAGAATTGGTCCTGTGTCAATTCCTTCATCCATTTTCATAATAGTGACACCGGTATTCTGGTCGCCATTTAATATTGCAGCCTGAATTGGTGATGCTCCTCGCCACCGCGGGAGCAGCGACGCGTGAAGATTGAGGCAGCCAAATTTAGGATAGTCTATTAGTTGTTTAGGAAATATTTTTCCATATGCCGCGACAATAATTAAATCAATTGCGTAAGTTTTTAATGCATCCCAAAAACTATCCTCATTAATTTTTTTTGGCTGAATTACCGGAATATTCAATTTCCCAGCCTCAATTTTAATATGAGAAGGTTCAATTTTATTTCCCCTACCTACAGGCTTGTCGGGTTGAGTTGCAACAAGAGTTACAGGAAAATGGTTAGTCAGTTTATTAAGATTTAATAATGAATAATTTGAACTACCCATAAAAAGGATTTTGCATTTCATTGGTTTGTTCGCGTATTGTATGATGATTTATTAAGCGGTTTCTCTATTTTAATAGTTTCTTTAAACCCAAACAAGAAAGACCCCAAATATGAAGAAAGAACTTATTGATAAGAAAATGACTTGATAGTTGGGTCTATCAATTGTGATGTTTGATTTACTTAAAAGCCGTTGTTTAAGATTTGAAACATATCTTTCTTCAGGATTAATCGGTCGTAAAATAGAGTCAAGTTTCTTCTCAATCAAATTTATCTCATTATTATTTGTATCCATTGTTTTCATTGCATCCTGACTTCCCCTGATTCTTCAATATGATCTCTTAATTCTAATAAAGTCCGATGATAAAGGCTTTTGATTGCACCTTCACTTTTCCGCATAATATCACCGATTTCTTTATTAGATAAATCTTCCACATATTTTAGAATAATCACCATTTGCCTGTCTTGGGTTAAACGATGTATTGCCCTTAATAAATACTCTATATCCTGTCTATTTTCGATTTCCCTTTCAGGAATTTCCTGTTTATTTCTTAGTTCTGTTTGTTCTTCAAGTGGAACTTCTTTTTTACGATTATTGTCCCTATGCCAATTTGCCACCAAATTATGTGCGATTCGGTAAAGCCATGCGGAAAATGGTACTGCAGTTTTTTTGTACTTTGAAATATGGTTAAACGCCCTTTGAAATACTCTTGCAGTGATATCTTCAGCGTCATGTGTATTACCGGTTCGGTAATATACATAGTTATAGATTTTCTTTAAATTCTCCTGATAAAGAATACTAAATGCTTCAGTATCCCCTTGTATGGCTCTTTCAATAATTAAATCATTTTTCTCTTCAGGATTATTCATTCTAATTTATTAAGAATTGTCACTTTCTTTATAAACAATTTGCACTTGATTATAGTCAAAAAATACATACAATGGTTTGGTTCAATAAATCTTTTGTTGAGGCTACTATGAAACAAGATAATTATTTTTATGAGAACTCCGGCAACGAATCGATTTTTATTCAATCCTGGTTACCTGCAGGAAATCCCGCTGCAATAATGATTGTCGTTCATGGTTTTGGCGAGCATAGCTCAAGATATGGCACTCATTTTGCAGATTTTTTTACCAATTCTAATATTGGTATTTTCTCATTTGATCTTCCAGGGCATGGAAAATCTGGTGGGAAAAGAGGTCATATTATTAATCCAATTACTCTTTTGGAAATAATAGACTTATTAATCAAACAAGTAAAGGAAAAATACCCGCTGACCCCTCTATTTTTATACGGTCATAGTTTTGGCGGCGAAATATCTTTGTGGTATACACTGGTTCATACTCCATCAGTAAATGGGGTAATTATCACATCACCATTAATTGGTCCAAAAGACCCAGTTCCGCCTTTAAAGCTGCTTTTAGCAAGGATAATGGAAAGGTTGATGCCTTCTTTTTCAATGGCAAATGGCATCAATCCAAAGTATCTTTCCCGAGACACTGATATCGTTGAAAAATATATTCACGATCCGCTCGTTCATTCCCGCATTTCAGCAAAATCAGGAATGATGGTGATTAACCGCGGTCAATGGATTCTGGATCATGCAGAAGAAAATAAAACCAATATGTTGGTTATGATAGGTGAAAATGAAAAAATTGTTAATAAAGTTGCTGTTGACCAGTTCTGCAAGCGGGCACCCAAAGTAACCTATAAAATTTGGTCTGAACTGTATCATGAATTGCATAATGAACCTGAGAAACGACAGATTTTTGACTTTTCTTTCAATTGGTTAACGGCAAACATATAATTTCATAATAAATTTTCATCATTCAAACTTGTTGCATATGTACTTGACCTTAATCTAACCAAAAGCTAAAATAAAATTGATGATTTCTTCAATAAGGTTAACCATTATAGGAGCAGTACTGCTTCTCATTGTTGATGGTGAGTTAAGAAACCACTTGTTGGATCTACAGCAAGTGGTTTTTAGTTGAATAATTTTTGGAGATTGTTTATGAATAGCTACATTTCCAAGGAATCCTTAGATATTGTTGATCCGGAAATAAGCCGAGTTATCGATTTGGAGGCTGAAAGACAGAATCACAAACTCATAATGATCCCAAGTGAAACTATTGCCCCTCTTGCTGTCCGAGAGAGCTTGGGTTCTGTCTTACAAAATATCTACGCAGAGGGTTATCCAGATGAGAAATCAAGAAAATATTCACAGAAGGAAATTCTTGATTTAGATAAACAGCTTATTGGTTTTCGCCGCAATTCTGATCCCAGGTATTACAAAGGTGTTGAATTTGCAGATATATTAGAAGAATTGGCTCGCAGAAGATGCGCTGAATTATTTGCTAACGATTATATTAACTGCCGATCAAATTTTTGTAAATGTACAGCCTTTGTCAGGGGCTCCTGCGAATAATGCGGTTTATCAGGCGTTAATCGAACCCGGAGATGTCATTTTAGGAATGAACCTCTTTCACGGAGGTCACCTGACACATGGTTCTTCAGTCAATCGTTCTGGTAAGCTTTATAAAGTTTTCCATTACAGCGTCGATTCCACTTCAGAAAAAATCAATTATGAGGAAGTTGCCCGAATTGCGCAGGAAAACAAACCAAAGATCATCATTTCCGGGTATTCTTCTTACCCATGGGTTCCGGATTGGAAAATGATTTAAGGAAATTGCTTCATCTGTTGGTGCATTTTTATTTGCTGATATTTCTCATATTGCTGGAATGATCAGCGCAGGTGTGATTGCTTCTCCGGTAGGATTTGCAGATGTGATTACATTCACTACTCATAAATCTCTTTGCGGTCCGCGCGGTGCTTGTATATTAACTTTCGACGAAAGACTTTCAAAAAAGATCGACCGCGCCGTGTTCCCTGGCGAACAAGGTGGTCCTCATGTTCATGTCTTTGCTGCAATGGCGACAACATTTAAATTGGCTAAAACGAAGGATTCAAAACCCTTCAAATTCAAATAATTAATAATTGCAGAGCATTGGCAGATCAATTTCAATCAAGAGGAATTCGAATTGCTTATGGCGGCACCGATACTCATCTAATCAATTTAGATTGTAAGACAATCAAAGGTGAGGATGGCACCTTTCTTATCGGGTGATATGGCGGCAAGAATACTTGATATTGCCGGTATCGTTGTAAATGCCAATACCCTTCCTGGCGACAAACTTACTGCGCGTGCAAGCGGGATAAGGCTGGGTACTCCATGGCTTTCACAACGCGGAATGGTTGAGTCTGATATGATTCAGATTGCGGATATCATAGCGGATTTGTTCTTATCTGCAAAACCTTATACTGTGGCAAGCAGTGGCAAAACAAAGACGCGCGCAAAAATTCCCTTTGATGTATTGGAGGAAGCAAAATTAAGGACTCGTTCAATTTCCTTGATACTAGACAATAATAGTGAATATTTCAAACCTAATTATCCATTCTTCACATTTTTAGATGATTATCAAACCGAAGATGAAAATAAAATAATTACATTTACACTAGCTGGAAATAGAATTCGGCAAGTTATTAACTATATCTTGCCGATATCTTTCGATGAAATTATAGATAAATCAAGCGTTCAGACGAGTCTTTTTATTAAGGATCGATTTGAGGATTGCATTTTCTCAATAATTGATGACCACATTTTTCAATTGGGTTTCAAAGCGAGCGTTGCGGGAAAAGCGGCTGCCTGGCTAAGAGATCTTTCAGATGGTTTCACTTGTTTTGATGAAGATCTGGAAAAAAGAATCCCAGGCCCCTTTCTTGTAAAAGAATCTGGCGAATTCATAATAACAAAGCCCCTTAACTATGAGAAAGAATCAAAAAAACCTTATTTCCTGGGTGTAAATAATTTCCATACAATTCAAAAATCTGATTTGCCTGCTTTTAATTGGTCAAAAGCTCCTGAAACCAAATTGAACCGGACACCATTGTATGATTGGCATATTAAACATAATGGAAAAATTGTTCCTTTTGCTGGTTGGGAAATGCCAGTTTGGTATTCTTCTGTTGTTGATGAGCACATCGCTACACGCAAGACGGCTGGTTTGTTTGATGTAACCCATATGGGTGTATATCAGGTGGAAGGCAAAGATGCACTTGCATTTTTAGATTCTGTTTGCGGAAATGATATTGGCGCTCTTGAAATTGGTGAATCTTGCTACACGCATTTTTTAGATGCTGATGCCAATGTTATTGACGATCTGCTCGTTTACCGGCATAATCCGGAAGAGTATCTGGTTGTTGTAAATGCCGCCAACGATGATAAAGATTGGGCTTGGTTAAACTCGGTAAAAGAAGGAAATGTTTGTGTTGATAATGCTCGCCCTTGGGCATGCATTTATGGTAAAACGGCTATTTTGCGCAACCTAAGAGACCCAAAAGAAAAAAGGGATATGCGGGTAGACCTTGCTTTACAAGGACCACTCTCAAAACAGATATTGCTATGTGCAGGCTTTAATTCAATAGATACGGTAAAGATCAATGAATTAAAGCGCACTCAGTTGTGCCATGCTGAATGGCAAGGATGTGATTTAATTATTTCACGTACTGGATATACTGGTGAAAAGATGGCTTTTGAGGTTTTTATCCACCCAGATGCCGCTTTAAGTTTTTGGGAAAAATTAATCGAAGTCGGTGCTGAAGCTGGAATCAAACCCTGTGGACTTGGATCACGGGATTCTCTGAGAACTGAAGCTGGTTTGCCTCTTTATGGACACGAGATGGGAGGGGAATTAAATTTAGGTGTTGGAGAAGCTGGGTTTGATTCTTACGTAAAAACATATAAACCATGGTTTATTGGTAGAACGTCTTTTATTGCGCGGGAAAAAAATCGAAAAAGTGAGGTTATTAGGTTCAGGTTTGAGCAGCAGCGCGTGAAAATGGCTCATTCAGGGGATCCTGTTTTGAACGATAAAGGAAAAGTGATTGGTGTTGTTACAAGCTGCGCGATAGATTCTCAAGAATTCCTAACAGGCCAGGCGTTAATTGATAAGCAATTTGCTGAAGAAGGCAATTCCATTCTTATTTATCAAAATTCTTCTGAGGCTGATGAGGTTATCATTTCGAAATTAACCTTAGGAAATCGGATTTCTTTGCCATCAAAAGCGTTTGTTGTAAGTCGTTTTGCACACCTATAAATTAATCTGGGAGAAAGAATGCAAACTTTATGGGACCACAGATACGCACAAAGAACGCAACAAATGAAGAGTTCAGCGATCAGAGAATTATTAAAATTTGCCGAAATGCCAGATGTCATCTCTTTCGCTGGCGGGATGCCGGCTCCTGAGGTCTTTCCAATAAAAGAATTCCAGGAAGCCTGCGTTAGAGCGCTTGCCGAAAATGGGACAGCCTGCCTGCAATATGGATCAACTGATGGATATATGCCCCTTAAAGAATTGATTGCCAGGCGTTCTGCCAGGTATGGGATCACAGTCAATGTTGATAATATCTTACCGACCTCAGGTTCTCAACAGGCGCTCGACTTGCTTGGAAGAATTTTTATAAACCCGGGTGATCGCATCCTCGTGGAATCGCCCACTTACGTCGGGGCTTTGCAGTCATGGAGAACCTATGGCGCGGAATTTATACCAGTGCCATTTGATGAAGACGGAATGATTACTGATGAACTCGAAGCCAGATTACGTGCTGGTCCGAAATTTATTTACGTCCTCCCAAATTTTCAGAACCCGACTGGCGTTACGCTTTCTTATGAACGGCGTCTGAAATTAATTGAACTTGCTGATCGATATGGTGTGCCTATTATCGAAGATGATCCCTATGGTCAACTTAGATATGAAGGAGATCATTTACCTGCGATTGTAGTACTTGACAGCCAGACTCGCTTGCAGGGAACAAGTTATTCGGGCAATGTTATCTATTTAAGTACTTTCTCAAAAACGCTTGCTCCAGGAATACGCATCGCCTGGGTAGTTGCTCCTCCAGAAATTATTAATAAATTGAGTCTGGCAAAACAGGGAGCTGATTTACATACTTCAACCTTTAACCAAATTGTTACTTATGAGGTTGCAAAGAGCGGATTTCTTGGATGAGCATGTTAAATTAATCAGAAAAACTTACAAGGAACGCCTGAATGTAATGATAGATACCCTTGAAGAACATATGCCTGACGGAATCCATTGGACAAAACCAAAAGGCGGCTTATTCTTGTGGTTAACAACCCCAGAGTGCCTTGATTGCCAGGATTTCTTTGAAGATGCGGTAAAGGAGAAAGTCGCTTTTGTTCCTGGAACCTCATTTTTTGCTGAAGGCGGGGGTCATAATACCATGAGATTGAATTTTTCAAATGCGACGCCGGAAAAAATTTAACGAAGGAATTGGCAGATTATCAAAGGTAATTAAGCATCACCTTACACAAAGTAGCGGATAATTCTTAAGAATTACTGCCTTTCTTCCAGATATGAAAATTTGTAAGAATTGAATTGCCGATAAATTCTCTGATTATTGAATTATCAGGGATTAGATCATTATTTATCGGTAAAAACCATTCCAAAAAAGCAAGTACTCGCTTGGCTTCAAGGTAACCCTCGGAGCCAAATTCGATTTGCCTTAATAGCGGCTCGGCAAGCGGCTTCAGCGCAGCCAGTTCATAGACAAGCGCAGAATTAAATATTTCATCAGCATTCTCTTGATAAGGGAATATATATTCTCTTTCTCCTCTGCGAACAGAGTCCCATAATTCTATTGTTCTCTGAGCGCTGAATCCTCTTGTGTTAGCATCCCTGACAATACGCCTTACCATACGAGTATCAGTTGTGGAAATTCGATTGTAATAATCCAAATTTAACTGGGTCAAACAAGACACATAGATCCTGAATGTGTTATCCCGTTTTAAATCTGCAAGCAAAGCTGGATTTAGACCATGAATTCCTTCAATTATGATCACCTGGTTCTCATTTAATTGAATTTCTTCTCCTGCTCCGCTTCTGCCTGTCTTAAAATCATATTTTGGAAGGCGCACTATATTGCCAGCAAGAAGCGATTTCAAATTGCTTTCAAGCAATCCTGCATTTATCGCTTCAAATGCTTCAAAATTAAACAACCCGTTCTCGTCTTTTGGTGTTTTATCCCTATTGACAAAATAATTGTCCATCTCCAGGGCAAAAGGTGAAATTCCATGAGTCAATAATTGGATTGCCAACCTTTTTGAAAAAGTTGTCTTACCTGAAGAGGAAGGGCCGGATATTAATACAATTCTCGTTTTTGGAGCTTTTTCTGCAATTTTTGAAGCTATTTGAGCGATTTTTTGTTCGTGAAGTGCTTCGGAAACAAGAATTACTTCTCGTATTGAACCAGAAGAGATTGAATCATTTAGTGCTCCTGCACTCTCAATATCAAGGCTCTGGAGCCATGAGCCATATTGCTCAAATATTTTAATAACTTTTTATAAGATGGCATTTCCAACAATACCTTGGGAGTGCCGCGCCGGGGATACTGGAGAATAAATCCATCTCCTCTTCGTAAAAGACGGAATACGTCTAAATATCCAGTTGATGGCACCATATATCCGTGATGGTAATCTCGGTGAGTACCTAATTGATACAGAATCAAATAAGGTTTTTTTCTGTATTTCAGTAATCGAACCTTATCTTTATATCCCTTATCCTTAAAATATCTTATAGCCGTTTTAAGGTTAACTTTTTCCTTTTGAATAGGCAAATCAGACTTTACTAATTCGCTCATTTTTCGTTGTAATCGGTTAATTTCTTCATTTGTTAGTGGGCCTCTGCCCAATACTTTACAAAAATATCCCCCACTCGGAACTGAATGATCTATCGCAATAAAATAATCCTTGTACAATTGCTCAAAGGCAGTTTCAAGCAGAAAAGTTAATGAACGCCTGTAGATCTTTGAACCATCAGATGTTGATAGATTGAGGGGTTTTATAAAAGCGTCTCTTTCGAGTTTATAGGATAATTCTCGCAAATTACCTTCAACAACTGCCCCAACAATTTTTGACCCTTCCCATTCCTCAATTAGCCCAAGAATATCAGCAATTTGTGAACCACGCGGACCTCTTATCAATCGGCCATCTGGTAGTTCTATTTCAATATCTTTTCGAGGAAATTTTGAAATATAAAAATCAGAAATATTTTTCATTTGGTCAAAAATTCTACCACGTTAGTTTTCAAGTAAAATAATCCAGGACAAATACCAACAATAACCCTATTCAATGAACTATTGGCGATTGATTATTCATCCACCCTACCCTGGAGCTTGGAATATGGCTGTTGATGAAGCCATACTTGAAAGCGTTTCATCAAAAATTCAGTTGCCGACATTAAGATTATATGATTGGTCCCCATATTCACTTTCATTGGGACATGCTCAATCTGTATCTGATGTGGATATTGATGAACTTAAGGTTCGCGGATGGACATTGGTTCGGCGGCCAACAGGGGGAAAAGCAATTTTGCATGCTGATGAGATAACCTATTCAATCTGCGCACATGCTGATGATCCAACAATTAGCGGCAGCGTTTTAGAGTCATATCAGAAAATTTCAAGCGCTTTGTTAAAGGCCCTTGAAATAATTGGAATCAATGCCGATTCTAAACAGAAAAAAACTGGAGATGCCGCATCATATTCACGATCCGGTTTGTTTTCAATATCCCTCAGATTACGAAATAACATTCAAGGGAAAAAAATTAATTGGTAGCGCGCAAGCCAGGAAGAAAAATGGAGTATTGCAGCATGGGACAATACCGCTTTATGGCGATATTACTAGAATAATCGATGTTCTTAAATTCCCGGATTATCTCTCAAAGTTAAATACAAAGGGACAGTTGATAAATCGTGCAACAACAATTGAAGATTCACTTAGTCAAAACATATCCTGGTTTGTCCTCGCAGATTCAATACGTGAAGGATTTAAACAATCCCTCGATATTTCATTTTTAAAAACCAATCTTTCAAACATTGAATTATCCAGGTCGGTTCAAATTTATCGTGAAAAGTATACAAATAACGAATGGACTATGAGAATTTGATTTCTGATGTTCATCATTCAATTCCCACTTTTTGTTATTGGAACGATTATTCTTTTTTATATTTTTCTGGTTGGATTTACCAAATCAAAAATTTACTCCATAGAAAAAATCCCTTTCAACCAATTCACCTTAGTTTTGGGAGCCGGACTGGAAAAAAATGGACTGCCGACAGAAATTCTTTCAGACCGCGTCGAAACTGCAATCAAATTAATTGAAAACAATAAAACGGATTTTTTAATTCTCAGTGGTTCAACCAAATCCATTAATTATAACGAGCCCGAATCTATGAAAGCATTGGCAAAATCACTTGG
The DNA here is from genome assembly GCA_963723145.1 of uncultured Chloroflexia bacterium. GTDB lineage: Bacteria > Chloroflexota > Anaerolineae > Anaerolineales > Anaerolineaceae > Pelolinea. The sequence goes on along the minus strand of CAVRPM010000006.1, from coordinate 15,427 downwards.
AGTAGAGGATTCAAAATTATTAATGGATTTTGAGGGAATATCCACTTTTAATTCAGTTTTAAATTTAGTGAACTATGTTAATATCAAGCAAATTACTATAGTTACCCAAAATTTTCATTTGCCGCGGGCAATTTGGTTGGCTGAACAACTTGGGTTTATGGCATATGGTATTTCAGCCAATTTATACAAATTTTCAGGATTTAAAATTTCATCTTGGTATCTGCGTGAAATTATCGCATTACCTTTCAATTTATTAAAAGTAATAAAATATCGCAATCAAATCAAAGGAAAAAATATATAATTATTAATTATGAAAAGATCTGAAGCGTTATCAATCGTTCATGAATTTGTTTCTAAAGAATCACTGATCAATCATATGTTAGCGGTTGAGTCAGCTGTCCGATACTATGCAGCAAAATTCAACGAAGACCAGGAATTATGGGGAATATGTGGCCTTTTACATGATTTCGATTATGAAATCCACCCTGATCTAGACAGGCATCCTAATAATGGGGCGATTATTTTAAGAGAGAGAAAAGTGCCTGAAGAGATAATACAAGCTATTCTCAGCCATGGGGATAATTCTGGTATTCCTAGAGATACGCTCCTTAGAAAAACCCTTTTTGCCTGTGATGAAATTACTGGACTGATTACTGCCTGTGCTCTTGTACGTCCCTCTAAATCAATTCTCGATATGGAAGTTTCTTCAATAAAGAAGAAATTCAAAGATAAAGCCTTTGCCGCAGGTGCAAATCGTGAAGAAATCGCTAAAGGAGCATTTGAACTAGATATAGATCTTTGGGAACATATTAATAATGTTCTACTGGCTATGCGGTCTATTGCGAGCGAACTTGCGTTAGATGGTTCATTAAATAAAATTGGGGATTAAATAATGAATGAGGGGAAAGGCTTCTATATTTGGAAAATCCCCAATTGTGAAGGAGGCGACCCTGAGAAAATCGCCTTAACTGCGCATCAAATTGGTTTGTCACATGTTCTTGTCAAAATTGCCAACGGAATTTATGACTACAACTATGATGTTGTATTAAAAAAGGATTTGGTCGCTCCTTTATCAAATGCTCTGGCGAAATATAATATAAAAACTTGGGGATGGCATTATGTCTTCGGAGATCTGCCAAAAGCTGAAGCAAAGGCTGCCATTCAGCAAATCCGTAGGATCCCTTTAGATGGTTATGTTATTGATGCTGAAGCAGAATATAAAGGAAAATACACCCCCTGCAGAATTTTTATGAGCGAACTCCGAAATTCACTGCCAACATTCCCGATGGCATTAAGTTCTTTCAGATATCCAAAATATCACAATGATTTACCATGGACTGACTTTCTCTCAGAATGTGACTTGAACATGCCTCAGGTATATTGGGAGCAGATGCGAAATCCAGGCGAGCAGCTTGAGAAATGTCTGAAAGAATTTAAGACGCTTGTTTCCCCTTTAAACCTCTTGTTCCAACAGGTTGTGCGTATGGCGCAAACAATTGGTATCCAAAACCTGCGGAATTATTAGAATTCATGAATAAGGCTATCGAATTGGGTTTATCAGGTGTTAATTTTTGGAGTTGGGATTATTGCCGAAGGTCGCTACCGGATCTATGGGAAACAATTGCGAAATTTGAATGGCCAGGAACGACACAACCTGATAAAGATATTACAGAGAATCTGGTTATAGCAATAAATTCAAAAAACCTTTCCTCAATTATTGATTTATATCAGCCGGACGCTGTGCATTTAGACTCTTATCAAACCATTCAGGGGCATTCTTCCTTAACCCGGTGGTATTCAGACCTTCTAAATACTGATTTAAAAGATAAAACTATTCAAATATTGGAGTCTTCCGGAAAAGACCCATCACGACAATTCACTTGGATTGCCAAATCAGCAAGTGGTGAGATTATTAATGGAAATGATACCTTGGGATTAATTGGCAATAAAATAATCTACCACTTTTCTTCATTTACTAGGAATAAATAAACCTCTACATTCCTATTCCAAAATCGGATAACTCCAAGTTTAGTTATTTGCATGTTTTTTCCACTGTCTTTTATGCTATCCATCAAAAAAAACCTCCCATAATATTTTACGGGAGGTTCTTTTTGGGTCCTGTTTTATGCGATCATTTCACAGTTGCACGGGTTTGTTCTCACTCTGTTTCCAAAGTTCCTTCTAAAAGATTTGGGGTTTCTTCCGAATTATGGTCGGACCCAGCTCTTTCATTTTTCTCAGTCATTAACGCGATTGTATCAATACGCTTATCAGAAAAACCTGTTCCAGAGGGGATAAGTTTTCCAATAATCACATTTTCTTTCAGTCCATACAAAGGATCTTGATCAGCAGCAATTGCAGCCCCAGCGAGAACTTTTATGGTATGTTGGAATGATGAAGCTGAAAGCCATGAATCTGTACTCAGCGAGGCTTTTGTTATTCCAAGCAGAACCTCAATAAACCGGGCTGGTTGTTTACCCTCGGCGCGTAATTTTTCATTTCGCCTTAATATATCAATTCTATCAACCATGTCATTTGGCAAGAAACCCGAATCGCCAGGTCGTACAATTAGAACTTTGTTCATCATTTTTCGGATGATTACTTCAAAATGTTTATCATTAATGTTCTGACCTTGTGCTCGGTATACATTTTGAATTTCCGAAAGCAGATATAACTGGCAAATTTCTCGTCCGTTAATGCGCAGGATTGTATGAGGATTCTTAGATCCTTCAGTCAGAGCGTCGCCAGCTTTAATCGGCTGGCCATTTTTTATGGTTAATCGCAATGTGCTTGGAATATCGTGTTCTTCCATTTCCAAATGATCGTAAGACACAATAACGGTATCTTTCTTTTAATTCAATACGGCCTGAATGGACTGCACTAATCTCAGATTCACCATTTGATGCTAATATTGTTCCCTCAGTAACTTCATCTTCATCTTTCACTTTTATTTCGTATCCGGCTGGGATGGCATAGTCATCGCGGATTAATTCACTTTGCTCTATGCGAACCTTTCTTAAATCACTGGAGATTTCGGAAGTAATTATTGTGGCAGTACCATCAATAGTAGCCATGATGGCCTCACCTTTTGGCATACGTCGGGCTTCGAATAATTCTTCAACGCGTGGCAGACCGGTTGTAATATCAGATCCGGCAGCAACACCACCGGTATGAAAGGTACGCAAAGTTAATTGAGTCCCAGGTTCACCGATAGATTGGGCGGCAATGGTACCAACTGCAATTCCTTGCTCAACCAAATTCCCTCGTCCCAAGTCCATTCCATAACATTTCTGACATAAGCCATGTTCCAAAACGCAGGTTAGAGGTGATCGAACTTTTACTTCTGTTATATTAGCTTGAATAATATTATTTATTACCTCAGATGAGATTTCTTCATTTCTTTCGACAATAATCTCACCTGTTTGTGGATTAACAATATTCTCAGACAGCAATTCTTCCAAATAATCTGGTGTCTAATGACTGACCAGCAATATCATCACTCTTCCTAATCCAGATACCGTCGGTTGTTCCGCAATCCAGATCATTCGTGATCATATCTTGGGCAACATCAACCAGACGCCTTGTCAAATAACCAGCATCTGCTGTTCTTAAAGCTGTGTCTGCAAGACCTTTCCGCGCGCCATGAGTAGAAATAAAATACTCCAGTGCAGTCAAGCCTTCTCGGAAGTTAGATTGAATTGGAAGGCGAATGATTCGTCCGGCCGGGTCAGCCATCAAACCGCGCATACCAGCCAGCTGTGAAATAGGTCCGAAACCGCCTTTTGTTGCACCTGAGTTAGCCATTGTCGAGAGGTTACCAAGCGGATCCATGTGTTTTTTCACAGCTTCAGCGACATCCTTGGTGGTCTTCTGCCAGATTTCGATTACGCGTTCATTCATTTCCTGTTCAGTCAAACGACCGCGGCGATATGAGCGGGTTACTTCTTCAACTTCTTGTTGAGATTTAGATACAATTTCTTCTTTTTCTTCAGGAATAGAAATATCCGAGACAGCCAGAGTTGTTCCAGAAATCATCGCATATTGAAAACCGATATCCTTAATTCGATCTGCTACCTCAGTTGTCTCTTTTTCACCGCACAGATTATAAATATCATAAATCAGATTTTTGATGCTGCCTTTATCTAACATCTGGTTGTAAAACTGAACATCCTTCGGGAGAATCCAATTGAATAAGACTCTTCCTACTGTAGTGTTAATTACTCTTTCTTCGGGTTTAGGCAACCGAATATTATTTTCATCAAACCAGGTTAATGTTTTAATTCTGATTTGAGTCTTAATAGTTACCTTATCCAACTGATAAGCCATATTTACTTCATCCATGCTGGCAAAAGCAGTTTCTTTACCAGTGGCAGGAGTTGATGGATCCATTGTAAGATAATAAACACCTAAGACCATATCTTTGGAGGGTGAAATGATTGGTTCACCATCTGCTGGTTTCAGCAGATTTTTAGAGGCTAACATTAAGTTGCGCGCTTCCCACACTGCTTTTTCGGATAAGGGAACATGAACAGCCATCTGGTCACCATCAAAGTCCGCATTAAAAGCGGTAGTGACTAATGGGTGTAATTGAATTGCGCTTCCCTCTATTAAGACCGGTTCGAAGGCTTGAATACCAAGACGATGAAGTGTTGGGGCGCGGTTAAGCAGAACTGGCCGGTCCTTGATCACTTCTTCCAATACTTCCCATACCTCTTGCCTATTTCTTTCCATCAATTTTCTGGCGCCTTTTACATTGGCAGCATAATTTTTATTTACCAAGCCAGCTATCACAAAAGGTCGATACAGTTCAAGCGCCATTGTCTTAGGTAAACCACATTGGTATAACTTTAGTTTTGGGCCAACAACAATAACTGAACGGCCAGAATAATCAACTCGCTTGCCCAGTAAATTTCTACGAAAACGACCTTTTTTACCTTTAAGCATATCGCTGAGTGATTTCAAGCTCTCTTCTTCCCCTGCGAGATAAAGCTTTACCTCTTTGGGAGTTATCAATCAAGGGAATCCACCGCTTCTTGAAGCATACGTTTTTCATTTCGTACAATCACATCTGGTGCACCCAATTCAAGGAGACGTTTTAATCGGTTATTTCGGTTAATAACCCTTCTGTATAGATCGTTAAGGTCAGAAGTCGCGAATCTGCCGCCATCCAATTGGACCATTGGCCGTAAATCGGGTGGAATAACCGGAAGAACTGAAAGAATCATCCATTCGGGGTGGTTCTTCGATTTTCGGAATGCCTCAACAACTTTTAAGCCGCGTAGTGCTTTTTTTCCGCTTTTGCTTACTTTTCGTTGTGCGTACTTCTTGCCATAAGTCGGTAGCCAGTTTATCAATGTCAAGACGGCTTAGGATATCAACAAAAGCCTCAGCACCCATATCAGCACGGAAGACCTGACCATAACGTGATTTTAATTCGCGATATTTATTTTCGCTGATAAATTTAAAAGGTTCCAGTTCTTCAAGCTCATCGCGCTGGGAATTTAAATCCCTTTTTATCTTTTCTTTAATTTCTGATAACTCATCCATCAAATCAGTTAAATTTCCCTGGGCTTCGATTTGAACTTTATTGATGGACATATCAATTTGTTCTTTTTCTTTTTCTAAATCTTCTTTTACATTTCTCTCAATTTCTTCCAACTTGGTTTTTACTGCTTCCTGAACTTTAGATAGTAATTTAGCTTCAATTTTTTCCCCTGCAGCAACCAAGGTAATTCCGGCGCTTTCAAAAACAAGATCCTTTTTAACAGTAGTTCCTTCTTTTTCCTGGATTTTTATCTCTAAAGCTTGGCCTTCTTTAATAATTGGATCCATTTTGGAGCCGATCAACTCATCAACCTTGCCATCAATATCCAATTTCTTAATTCAAGCCCTTCAATTTCTTGATCTCGTTCAGTTTCAATTTCTTTAATTCTGGATTCCAGCTGTGTTAATTCATTTTTGTCTTTTTCTGGAATATCTTCTTCAAGTCGATTTAAAGCTTTCTGTTTGGCATCCTCATCGACATAGGAAACAATGTATTGAGCAAAATAAAGTACACGATCCAAATTTCTTCGGGAAATATTTAGCAGCATTCCAAGATAAGAAGGTACTCTACGGGTATACCAGATGTGGGCAACAGGTGATGCTAATTCAATATGCCCCATTCGCTCACGCCGAACCGCTGAACGTGTTACTTCAACACCGCATTTATCGCATACAATGCCCTTATAGCGCGGGTTTTTATATTTCCCACAATAACACTGGTAATCGCGTGTTGGTCCAAAAATGGCCTCACAAAATAAGCCATCTTTTTCTGGACGCAACCTGCGGTAGTTTATCGTTTCGGGTTTTGTCACTTCACCATAAGACCATGAACGAATTGTATCGGGTGATGCCAGGCTGATTCGGAGAGCTACTAAACTTTTTGTTTCCACTAACTTGCCTCCTTGGCTGATTGAAGAAAGCAATTTGAAAGAATCTCTATCAAATTACCTATCTTTAGGTTTTCAAACAATCTATTATTATAACATATAATCTATTTCTCTAAATTAAATATTCCTTGATAAGATAATTTTTCTGTTATTTTGGGATTTCCATTATGTATGTGGTCCCTCTTCCAAGGTCGCTCTGAATTTCTAATGTCCCTCTGTGGAAATTGATAATACTGCGAACTAATATTAGATTTTTAGGAACTTCATGAAGTCTTTCAAAAGAATTTAGCCGATCCACCTCAACCTGTGAAAGACCTCTGCTATTGTCTTTAATTCTTAACACGAATCTTTCTAACTGATTTTCAGCACTTATTTCAACCTCGCCGCCCAGCGCTGTTTGACCAATAGAAAACTCTAATATATTTGCAATAGCTTGCGTAAACAATACTTCATCAACATTTATCAATTCATCAAATTTGGAGTATTTGTTAATAATTTCAATGCGTTTTTGTTTTGCAAAATGGCCGATCAGTGCGATTGAGTTTTTTATTAGATTATTAATGCTAATAGTCTTAATTTTTAACCCGTTCGTTATTATTATTCTATTAATATCAAGTAGTTCTTCCACAATATCAAGAGAGTATTCAGTTTCTTGTTGGATTTTGTCGAGGTAATTCTGCTGTGAACTATTTACCTCTCCTACCAATGGAAGCATTTTTATTGAACCTAAAACAAGATTCAAGGGGGATCTCAACCCTTGGCTTAAAGTTTCAATAATAAGCGAAATGTACTTTCTTTGTTGATTGGTTATGGTTTCATCAATGAGAATGGCAACTCTGACTGGTTCCTGGAAATTCTGAATAATCTCGCTAATCTTAACTTCATAATTAAGATCATCTATAGAAATTAAGTTGTTGCAGTTGTTTTGCAGATCCCAGATATTTTTAAAAATTCTTCTGCTCCGTTATTTTTATCAAACCTCTTATTGAGAGTTTGTTGTGCAAAATGATTCGAAAATATTATCTTATCTCTGGAAAGAATAAATACCGGAATTGATAATAAGTTTGCGATTTCATCTCTAACAGAATGGTAAAAAAGATTCTCTTCCCAATCCATGCAATTTTGTATCGCCAAAGTGCAGGCTTCTACTTGCGCGATAAGTAAATCTGATTCTACTTTTGAAAAATCTCTTTGATTCTCACAGGCAAACCAGATCAAACCTAAATTATTGGTATCTTTTCCGAGTGATACACCTAAAATTGTTTTGGGAAATTGTTTACCAGGGGAAAATTTAATTGAATGGATTTTTGTTGTATCATCAATGTACATTATCCCTGGTTTGCCTAATAGATTTCCAACCTGCTCATCCAGGTATGCATAAGCCTCGTAATTTTCTCCAATTCCAACCTTTACTGTATTATTCCTAAAAAGCAAATTTTGATTCTTTATTATGATCCTGATGCTGTTATATTGTTCTTCACCAAAAAGAAATAGCAATTCTTTCAGAAATTGCTTAATATCCTGGCGATAGTTAATCCTCAGAATTTGAATAATAATTTTGTCTCGATGAATTTCTTTGTTTTGCCGTTCAATAGTTTCATGTAATCGATTGAAATATTCTCTAAGTTTTAAATCCTTTATTTTTTCAGATACAAGAATGTCTTTATTCATTTCTTTATTGTTAGAATCAATAAATTAAACTATTAGCCTATTTTAGAGATGATTTCATCCACGACCTGATCAATAGATTTATTATCTGTATCTATTAATGATCGCATCTTTCGCAGGAATCAACGGAGCAATAGCTCGAGTTGAATCAGTTAGGTCCCTTTTTTCGATATTATCGAATATTTCATTGTAATTCGGGGTACCGCCTCTACTTATTTCTTCCTGATACCTTCTTTTGGCGCGTTCAGCAAGTGATGCTTTAAGAAATATTTTCATATCTGCATTCGGTAATACCACTGTGCCGATATCTCGACCCACCATAACAATCTTGGAATTATTGGCCATTTTTTGTTGCTGTACACGTAAGTGATTTTCTAACTCCCTTATATTTTGATAATTGCGACACATTATCATTTACTTCTTGTTTTAATATTTTTCGTGTGATATCAACTCCGTCAACAACAATATCATTTACTCGGCCGTCACTAATAGAAGGTTGTTTTATTATTATTTCTAAATTAGCAGCTAACTGAGATATTTTTGATTCATCATTGATATCTAGTCCTTTGGTCAACGCTGCCCAGGTGACTGCACGGTACATTACACCAGTATCTAGAAAAAAAAAGCCCAATCGATTTGCCAGCTTTTAATCCTACGCTGGATTTCCCGGTTGCAGCAGGGCCATCTATTGCAATTGTGTTGCAAGGATTCAAACTATAGTCCTCCATTTACCAACTTTTCATTCAAGGCTGATTTATTTATCCATAAGTAATTATAATCTTTATACTGAAGACTATTTCTAAAAAAGAACCAATTCCAGTAATCACTTGTTAAAAAAACTTCGAACAGGATCCCAGGTCCAAATCGGATATGTATTTGAAATAAATCCATGACCAGCATATGAATTGCCATTTATAGTGATTGCTTGATTTGAAGAAATTACCGCTTCTGGATCGATAAATTGTAGATCACTTTTATGAAAAATAATATCATCCATATTTTGCTGCCAAATTACTGAAGGCAAAATTTCGTTCTCAAAAAAAACATTTAGTGAATCTTTTGTTCCGAAAGTCCTTGTTCTGGCTATTTGAACAATCTCCTCTACAATTTTCTGTCCTTGATAGTAACCGTTCCAGATAATTTCATTTTCAGGCTTCTGATTTACACCAAAGGATCGGGCAGAAAATGAAACCTGCAATAAGCTGAAAAAAAACAATGTAACGATAAACAAACAATATAAAGCTTTTTTTATTGACGCGGTATTTGCACTAAATAAGAACAAGACAACAAAAAATATGCTGACAATGAGTATAGATTAATAATGATTTGGATGTCTCCATTCCCCAGGTAAATCGGTTGACAAGAGAAATAATATTTATAACTAAACATAACCCTGTTGCCAGAAGAAAGGTTAGAAATGGCAAATTTACTTCTCCAGGCTGAGATAATAAAGTAAAAATTGAATTTATTAATATTGCCATTATCAACCATAAAGGTAAGCTTACCCAGACCAGGTCTATTATTAAATGACGAGGGTAAAACGTAATTATAAGAAAAGCCAAAATCATCCATAAATAAGAAAGTTTGATAAGCCTTAATTGCGGATTCGGCATTTTTAGGAAATATATCAACGGCATAAATAGTACGATTGGTATATAGGAAAAGAGTGAGAATGGATAAACTATTGGATAGTTCCCAATTTCATAACTCTTGCTCCATGAGGAAATAAAATTTACAATTTCAGTCGCAATGCTTGATATGGGTATTTTTGAAATTAATGAAAGAATCAATACCAAAATCAGTAATACCCCCCAAATTTTGGTACCTTGGTTGAAAGAAAATAATTCCTTGCCCAATTCTTTTAAGGACTTTATAGTTTTTTTGTCAAAAATCATTAGAAATATCAAAAACAGAAAAAATGTGGTAACAAAATATCCCAATCCTCTTCCCTGGGAAATTATGAGGATCGTCACCATTAGGACAAAACAATTTCGTTTGTGGACTATTGATTCAATAATTAGACCAACTAATAAAATGGTTAGGGAATTTCCGGAAAAGACGATGGAATTAGCTATACCAAAGGGGTCAAATGCAAAAAACAATGAAGTCAAAATCGCTGTACTTTTTCCAATTTCCTCTGAAAAATATGCGGGAAGAAGGATAATTAATGAACCAATTAGTACATTAAATATTCTCAGCCCCACATTGTCATTAATACCAATGAACCGCAATAATTTGATTATCAGTTCATAAAAAAAAGTACCGGTTTCATAAGGTTTTAATCCAGTCACCGACAAGAGAATTTCAGCTTCTGAATTCGTAATGTTTAATACTTTAGCGCCATAAATTCGCATAAAAAAACCAACAAAGAATATCCCAAAGATAATAAAATGAAATACATTTATCTTTCGTTGAAATAAATTATTGGGTTGATTAATCATCTAATATTTGGAGAATATTCATAAATTGTGACTTCAGGATTATGAAACACTTGAATCAGATTATCTTGAAATTTTTCTTCTGACACTATGTAGGTGTTTTTTTCCAGTTGACCAAGAAAAACGTAACGGATATTATATTTATCCAGAATAGGTTTTACATAATCCCAATTGCTAGTCTGATAGAGTTCTTTTATATCTGATTCCCGGTTTCCGATTTCGGCTGCACCGCCTCTCCATTGTAATTCATGGCCCGGCCAACCTAGTATTGCTGGAAGACCAGTAAATTTTGAAACCCGACCATAGCTGCTGTAACTCCCGCCTACTGCTTCGGTTATATAGCCAAAAGGGGCGTTATTTAAAAACGCGATAGCCTCATTTTCCAAAGGGTTTGAGTCTTCAAAGTATCTATTGCCATCTAAAGTCCATTCAATCGATTTGAATGAATTAGTCTTTGCGGGAATTGCGAAAAATGGATATGACAAACCGATTGCCATTATCAGAGTAATAAAAAGATATGAAAAAACTTTTGTATAACCTTTCCTTACCCTAAAACTTATTTCAGCAATCGAAAATGCTCCAGCGATAGAAAATAATATCCATGCCTGAAAATAGAATTTAAAAATTGTATTCATACGCCAACCAAATTGGTCTCGTAAATAAAAAAATTCGGGAAATAAACAAAGCAAGGATGCCAGAATTATTAATATCTGAATGAACTGTATGGATTTAATATTTTTTCGTTCTCCTGATGCCTTCTCATTGGTATTTTTGAGTTGAGAAATACCCGCATAGGAAAGTGCAATCAAAAGGACTAGAAAAATCACTAAATAAGGATCAGTAAAGAATCTTTTTATTGTTTCTTGATTAATTCTCGAATAGAACCGGCGCCAAAAATACCCAATAGACTACCTGCGGCATTCTGAAGACTAGTTAACTTCACCTGTATATCAAATCCTGTCAATTCCGCAATGTGTCTTAATAATGATGTTGTCAAATTAGGCAGAAGTAAATAAAGCAGGGAAGACAAAAATAAAAGAAGTGAGATTAAAATACCGAAAATCACTGATACGGAAAATTTCTTGAAAGAAAATGCATCTTCTGCAATCACCGCAAACATCCATAAGATCAATATTATCTGTGGGAAAAACATAATTAAGAATTGAATTCCGCGTGTTTTGAAAACTAAACTGGGCAGAAATCCACCTGCTTGCGATGAAAGCCCCATTAGAAAAGGGGCATACAGGATTAGGCTGATGAGTATAAGGAATGAGGAGAAAGCGAATAAATCTTTTATAACCCATTTATTTATTCCAGGTCTCTGGTCAATTTGAAAATATCTTAGAAGTATATAAAAACCTAAATATATTGGGAAATCCCAGGTATTTACAAAAAGCAACCCTCCCAGAAATAATCCTGATACAAATAATTGATTATCTTTAATATAACTAATTACCTTAAAGTCTTGAATTCCGATTATGTTTTGTTGAAAAAACCTAGAAAGCCCAAAGTAAATCACAAGCAGGACGAAAGGCATTGAAAGAAGATGCGGATGCAGATCAGCCAGCAAAAAAGAGAAGAGAGGGAATTCGTCGATAATTTCTCTTGATTGCCCATTAACCGTGTAATCCTGTAATACTCGTGATGCTCTCCACCACCATGTACCTCCAGCCCTTCCAGGTTGCCAATTCAAAGGCAATTCAGGAGGTTCGGTCAATTCTTTGACATCAACCCATTTCCAAACAGAAGAAAGCATTTGTTGATTGGAATTTGACGTCCAAAAAATACCCCTTGAATGAATTATTTCCAGGAATCCCTCCCCATTACTGACTAATAAAATCATCAATGGGGCCAATAAGCTGAAAAGTAATAGACTGAATTTAATTTTCTTGCCCGCGGCTTGTTCATTTCTAAAGAATAATAAATTAAACATTATTCCGGAGGATGAAACAGCAACTAACGCGAACCAAACTGATATTGCCAGGTTAAAATGCCACACCAGAAATCGTTCCAGCTAATCTCATCATCATGGATACAATTACGTATCCAAAGTAATAATAGGAAATAGCATAATTTGACAACCAGGGATCATTTGGAGGAAACGCGGGTGATCGAAAAATGCTTGAAATAAACGCCAATTCCATTGGTTTTTCAGTTCCGATAATCTCGGGATTAGCACTTCTGACAAATGTCCATCCAGTCAAGGCGATCAAAAATAAGATTTCGTAGAAAACCACAATCCTGAAAATTTAATTTGCACCAATCAAAAATTAGTTTTAAGGTAGTCTCTTAATAAAAAAATCGAAATCACACCAAGAATTGCATAGGCAAAAATGACACCTGGTAAATCATTATTAAGAATTTGTAACGAATTCCCAAGCCAATAAATATAGCCCCACATGAGTAAACCGATAATCTTTGAAACAGAAAAACCCCTGTCAGGTAATTTCTTGAAAAGATTGAATGATAAAGGAAAAATCATCCACCCAAGTACTTCAATGATTACAAACCATTTTAATCAGGTCGATCATCTTATCATTTATTAATTACTTCATAAATCACTGTATCCTCTGAACGGTAAACTGATTTCCAGAGGCTATTATTTTCACTTGCGAATTTTTCCAATCCTAAAGCCGGGTAAATCGCTTTTTCTAACTGCCCAACAACAATATAGTCAATGTGATATTTATTTAAAAATTCTTTAGCAAAATCGAGATCTGGCATTGAGTAAAAGTTGTTTATATCCTCTACCCTATCAGTCACCCACTCAGGTGGATTAATTGCGCGTTGTTGTCTTTGATGCCAGTTCCACCCCACGACACCAGGTAAACCCGTATAAATAGTGTATCTATTTCCCCACCGATATTCAGGTGTATTAGCTTCAACAATTGTGGGTACCTTCAATATTCGCTTGCAACCATTGAATTGCTTGAAAGTCCTGAGATAAGTCCGTTAATACGTCATTTTCCATATAAGTGGAATATTGCATATAGGACATACCATCAAGAGTTATTGGTGTATCTTCGCCCATTCGGTCGGTTACTTTATCGATACTTGCGGTGAGAGTGAAAAGCAAAACTGAAGACATCAATAGAACAAGTACAGTAATCCAGATATTTATTAATTGGTTATGAGGAGTTTTTGAACTCAAGTATTTTAACAAGTGATGAAGTAAATATGCTGATCCCAAGGCAAGCAAGGTCCATGCTTGTAAGTAAAATTTGAAAACTGTATTCATTCGGCCGATGTCACCTTTTATAACAAATAACTCCACAATAACGGTGAGCATTAACCCAACAATTAAAGGGAATTATTACAAATCGTTTTGAATCCGAATAATTTTTCCTGAATATTACTAAGGGAAGTGCAATTAAAGCAGGAAATACAACCAATAATATTTGAACTCCCCATATGATTCCAATTACAAGGGCAAGTAGAAGAAGACCTAATAACAATTCATAATATTTTCTTTGTTGATAATAAGGGCGTAAGGCATTTAATGGAGTGTATTCCATCCAAATATAAATTTCAAAACATAACCATGAGTAAATTATAAAAAGAAATAGTCCCCAATGTATTAAATAGAAACCGATAGGAGTTTTGTCGCCAATCCATAATTCAGCAGCTGAATACCCTTGTCCATACCATTTAACGAACGGGTAATATAAGATAATTGTCAATATAATAAAAACGAAAATAATGGATATTGTGGAGTAAGTTCTTTTTAGGTGAATTGAAATGCTTCCGAAAACCTTTTTGGCCGGAATTAATAATCCTAAATCCGCAATAACCTATCGTGCAGACAGCTATACCTAAATATGTAGGATAATCCCATGTATTTGTTGCCCTCAATGAACCGATTATCAAAGCGCCTGATGCAAATTTTATTACTGCATCGAATTTATTTGAAAATTTTAACTTTACTAAAATAATTGATAAAGACCAGGATAACGCAAGTAAAGTGATTGGATAAGCAAAAAGGTGCGCGTGGGGGTCACCATAAAGAAAAGTAAAGAATGGAAACTCGGTGATTGGTTCACCGGGAATTGCGCGACTGGGTATCCAATACCAATCACCCGGGTAATAATTAAAATCGTATCCCGTTCAATAATTGTTTTATCCCGTCCATATAAATCAGGATAACCTGGATTAAATTACCTGATTTTATTGTGAGAGCCTCCAATCCTAATTTAAAAGTCCCTTGAATTAACATTCTGATGGTGCCCAAATTCCCAATAAGCAATACAAAAAGTGCTGATATTAATGCTGCTGAATAAGGGTTATTAATTATTCTCTGCAATAATTTTGTTTCTGAAACGGATGGTTCTCTTTGTTTAAAGTCTGATTTTCTTGAAGGTTCCATCCAAAAGAAAAAGCACCCATTGCTGTAAAAGAGAAGAAAGTTGGAAGAAGCAGATTGTATGCAATGGAAGGCACAATTCCTAATAGTTTTATTGGGATGGCCGCAATAACAAATCCATAATAATAATAATTTATGTACCCTCCTGAATACCAGGGATCATAAGGCGGAAAATTAGCACTCTTAATGACTGCAGTTAAGTATGAAAAATCCATTGGCTTTTCCCCGCCCTTGTAAGGATGCCATAAATCTGGATTTCCCAATCTAATTATTAGGAAGAATATGAAAAAGATAAGTCCTATTAATTCAACTTTAATAAAAAAGCGGTAATTTTGTTTTAGTTCCTCAATTATGTGTTGTTTGTTCTTGGAAAAGAGATAAATGTTTATCATTAATGCTGCAATGATTATTTCCAATATGAGCGGCGTGTCAAATGCAAGTCCCGCTGAGCTTAAGATCCAAATCGGTAAAGTAATTAGCAGAAGACTGGTCAGCTTTATTAAAGGGTATCCTTTATCTGACAATCCTTT